>NZ_JBWKNL010000001.1:0-1082150 GCF_059415545.1 Allobosea sp. GW821-FHT10B12 | reverse complement strand
AGATCGATCTGGGACAGATCACGCGCGGCCTGCGCCTGCGCCACCGCGGCGAGCGCGGCCTCGCGCTGCGTGGTCAGGACGGCGATGCGCTGCTGCTGCGCCTCGATCGTCGCCGAGGCGGCCGACAGGTTGGCTTCGGCGCGCGAGCGGGCGGCGTCGCTCTCGTCGAGCAGGGCCTGGCTGACCGCATTGCTGCGGATCAGCTCGCGGCGCCGACCCTGCGAGCGCGTCGCCAGGGTCACCTCGGCGCTGGCGGCCTGCTTCTGGGCTTCGGCCTGCTTGACCAAGGCATGCTGGAGCCTGGTCTCGGCGTCGACATTGGTGACGCGCGCCTGCGCCGCCTCGACGTTCGCCACGGCCTGCGCGAGCTTGGCGCGATAGTCGGCATCGTCGATCCGGAACAGGATGTCTCCGGCCTTGACCGCCTGGTTGTCCTCGACCTCGACCGCGGTGACATAGCCGGCGATCTTCGGCGCAAGCGCGGTCAGGTCGCCGCGGATGTAAGCGTTGTCGGTCGCCTCGCCGCCGGAGCGGGCCTTGGCCCAGCCGGCGGCGCCCGCCGCGACCGCGCCGAGGCAGAGCAGCAGCCCGACGACCTTCTTCTTCCTGCCGGGCCGCGCGGCAGGGGCGGCGCTCGCAGCGCCCTCGTCGGTGAGGACGGCGCTCTTCTCATCGAGGGGATCCATGGTCCTGTTCCCGTTGAATGCCGAAGGCTGCGACCGGCTCACTTCTTGACGAACCGGGTCAGCTCGGTCTCGGCGGTGTCGACGACGAAGACAGCCAGGATGCGTGCCGGCTGGGTGTCGCTGGCGTTGGCGCTGACGCCGTGGAAGGCACCGGGCTCCTCGAGCCAGTTCTCGCCGGCCTTGTAGACCTTCTCCGGCGCGCCGTTGACGCTGCTGCGGACCGAGCCTCCGAGGACGGTCGCATAGATGAAGGCGGACTTCGCATGGGTGTGAGCGGGCGAGCCGGCAGCCGGCCCGTATTCGACCAGCACGCCCCGCAAGCTCTTGCCGGGGACATGCGGAAGCGGGCGATCGAACACCGTCGTGATCTTGCCGGCCGGCCGCTCCTCGGCCCGAACCGCGGTGATCGCGAGCACAGTCAAAGCGAGGCCCGAGACAAATCGTGTGAACATGGAATTCCTCCTTGATCAGCTTCTGGCCGTTGGCGCCCTGCACTGGTCAGGCGTTTGCCGGCATTCTGCGATCTGGGCGGCAGAGTCCTCAATCGGCCGCAAGAATAGCGAGAAGCTATGCGCTGGCTGTGTTGCTCTACACCTCCGGATAGGGCGACATCTTGTTTGGCTTCCGATGAGGCAGTGCGGTCAATACCAACCGCAGGGGCGCGGCCTGGAGCGGGAAGCACCAGTCCTTCGGCGGCGATACTGTCCTGTGCCGATGCGCCCTGCTCCGCGGAGGCATGCAGGGCCTGCGCGACGGAAGCGGCGATGACCGGTCACCGTCGGTGAGCTTTGACAGGTCTCGTCATTCCGGAACCGCACGACCGAAGCGGCGTGCCCGGAATGACGGAAAACTCAGCCAAGATCTCTTGGTCTTGGAAGGTTCGAGCAGCCTCCTAGGCGCGCGTCACCGTATCGCGCGTGATCTGGCCGACATTGAGCGCGCCTGTCTGGCGCATGATGGTGATGAACTCGTCGTCGAAGATCTGGAGCACGCGGTCGACGCCGGCTTCGCCGAAGGAGGCAAGGCCCCAGACATAGGGGCGACCGATCCCCACGGCCGCGGCGCCGACGGCGAGAGCCTTCAGAACATCGGTGCCGCGACGCACGCCACCGTCGACGAGGACCGGAATGCGGCCGTTCACTGCGTCCACGACCTCGGCCAGGACAGCGATCGTCGCCTGTCCGCTCTCTTCGGCGCGCCCGCCATGATTGGAGACCAGAAGACCGTCGACGCCATGGCGCAGCGCCTCCTTGGCGTCCGCAGCGGTCACGATGCCCTTCAGCAGGAGCTTGCCTTTGACGATCCCGCGCAGGCGGTCGACGAAGCTCCAGGTCATGCCGGTGCCATAGAGGTTCCCGACCTTCGACACGTCGATCCCGGCGAAATTCGCCTTGCGGCTGACCTCGTTCGCAAAGCCCGGCGTGTGGCAGCCCGAACAGTCGCGCTGATCCTGGCGCCGCATGCGGAACAGGGTCTCGGTGTTGCGGCCGCCTTGCCGGTCGACCGTCAGGACGATGGCCGGAGACCCGGCCGCCTCGGCGCGACTGACCAATGCCTGCGTCACGGCCCAGTTGTCCGTCGGATACAATTGGAACCAGGCCGGCGAGCCATGGGCCTTATTCACATCGGCGATGCTGGCGTTGTCGACGGTGGAGAGGATCATCTGGTGCCCGCGCTTGCCGGCCGCACGCGCCGCTGTCACACCCGCCTCCGCATCGAAGGCGCCGAGACTGCTGACGGGGCAGAGGAAGATCGGGCTGCGCCAGGTTTCGCCAAAGATCTTCACGCTGGTGTCGACCTTGCGTGCGTCAATCAGCCGTTTCGCGCGAATATTGTAGCGGGCATAGGCGGTATGATTGGCATCGCGCGTCACGTCGCCATCCACGCCGCTTTCCAGATAGCCCCAATGCGCCGGGGCCTCCTGGGCCAGCACGGCCTTCTTCGCCGCAGGTTCGAACTCGAACACGTTCAGCGCGTCCCCGGCCGCGGTGATGACCCCGTCCGGACCGAGCGTTCGGGCCGAGCTGCGCAGCACATCGTAGCTTTGGGCCAAGGCCGAATTTGGCACGGACGCCAGGATCGATGCGATCGTGGAGGAGACCATCGGGGTCGCGGCGAGCGGGCTCGCGGCCAGAAAGTTCAGGAACGTGCGGCGAGCGATGATTCCGCGTTCCGAAGTCCCGAGCGATTCATGGGGCGAAGACGTTGCCATGGAGATCCTCCGTGATCGCTGCAATTCAAGAAATCCGCGTGATTTCCTTGAGTTATCTATCCAGGCTGCGTCAGTAGCGGCTATCGTCCGGGGGGATGGAAACCCTATCCGTTGGTTTAGGGCCGGATCCGCCAAGAATCCTGGCACCGGTGGTTAGCCGTTTGCAGACGCGTCAGATCAACCCAGACAAACTGGCGGCCGGCGGCATGCCTTTCTCGGCATGGCCCGCCTAGGCCGGACGCGCCTCGCGGACCTCGGCAGGCAGTGCTTCCCAGGCGCGGATGAGCTCGCCGAGCGAGGTCGCGTGCATTTTCCGCATCGCGTTGCTGCGGTGCAGTTTGACGGTGACCTCGCTGATGCCGAGGTCGAAGGCGATCTGCTTGTTGAGGCGTCCGCGCGCGACTTCATGCAGAACCGCGCGTTCGCGCGGCGTCAACGTCTCCAGATATTCCATGCTGCGCTTGGTGATCGCAGTCTCGGCCCGCTGCACGGTATCCGCCGCAATCGCGGCAGTCACGGCGTCGAGCAGGGTCTGGTCCCTCACCGGCTTGGTCAGAAAATCCACGGCGCCGGCTTTCATCGCCTGGACTGTCATCGGGATGTCCCCATGCCCGGTCAGGAAGATGATCGGCTTGCGATTGCCGCTTTGAACGAGCTGGTGCTGCAGCTGGAGACCGCTCGCTCCCGGCATGCGCACATCGAGGATCAGGCAGCCGGGGCTGTCCAATGCGCCGGAATCGAGCACTTCGCCGATCGATGGGAAGCTGACCGGCCGGAAGCCCGCCGACAGGATCAATTCGGACAACCCCTCGCGAACCGCGGCGTCGTCGTCGACGATGATCACCAAGGGCTCGGCTTCCGGAGGCCGCTGCGTCCGCAACGCCTCGGCCCCCCGCAGGTTCTGTTGGCTAGTTTTCATTGTTCACCCTCCTTTTTTGTCCAGGTAAGGCATCGTCAATAGCCGCCAGCAGGGCCTGCCCATCGAAGGGCTTGCGGAAGAAGCCGCTGATGCCCAGCGCCCGGCTTTGATCGGCAATCTCGTGGCGGCCCGTGATCAGGAACACCGGCAATCCCGGACACGCCTTCGTCACCGCGTCACGAAGCTCGAACCCGTCCATGTCCGGCATCCCGATATCGGTGATCAGCACATCGAAGCCGGATGGCCCATCGGCCAAAAGCGATTGGCCCGACGAGAAGGTCCGAGCTGCGTAGCCCGCAGACTCCAGAAGTTCCTCGAGCGCTTCGAGCACCCTTGGGTCGTCATCGACGACCGCCACGACAGGTCTCCGTTTCGTCACGGTCAGCTCCTTCCCGCTCGGCGCGAGTGCGCGATCGGAATTTCCAGCCTCTCTGCGATCCGGACGAGATCGGCCAGCGACGCGGCAGCCATTTTCTGCATCACGTTTCTTCTATGGATCTGCAGGGTGACTTCGCTGATACCCAGCTGGGCGGCCGCCTGCTTGTTGAGAAGGCCGCTCACGACCAGCGGCAGCACCTCGCGCTCGCGCGGCGTCAGCTCGAGATAGCGCTGCTTCAGCGCACCGAACTCGGCGCGCTCGGATCGCCTGTCCCGATCCAGCGCAATTGCGGCGTCGATCGCCGCCAGAAGGGTTCCGTCGCTGAACGGCTTCGTCAGGAAGTCGACGGCGCCGTGCTTGATGGCCTGGACGGATGAGGGGATGTCGCCATGGCCGGTGATGAAAATGATCGGCGGATGATCGCCGGTCGCGATCTGCCGCTGCAGTTCGAGGCCGTTGATGTCCGGCAGCTCGACATCGAGGATGAGACAGGCCGGAACCTCCGGCTTTGCGGCACCGATATAGTCGCCGGCCGATCCGAACGCTTCCGAGCGCATGCCGTGTGACGCCAGCAGCTCGCCGAGCGCCTCACGCATACGGGCATCGTCGTCAACAATGAACACGATAGGATCGCTCGTCATCGTCATGGCGCCGCCTTCAGTTCCACCGGCAAGGTAAAGATGAACAGCGCTCCGTTTTTCTTGTTCTTGTCTGCCCAAAGTCGACCGCCACGAGATTCGACAATCGATCGGCAAATCGTCAGCCCCATGCCCATTCCGTTGCCTTTGGTGGTGAAAAACGGCTCGAATATCCTGCCGGAAGCCGAGACTCCGGGGCCGTGATCGCTGATCTCGGTCTGCACGAGATCTCCTAGCCGACGCGCACGAATGCCGAGAACCTTGTCCTCGGTGGTGGAGTCCATCGCTTCCAGCCCGTTGCGGATGAGATTGATCAGCACCTGCTGGATCTGGACACGATCAAGGCACACGGGCGGCAGATCGTTCTCGATCTCCGTATCGATGCGAACACAGCGCTGCTCGGCCTCCTCGGCAACAAGCGCCAGCGCTTCGGCTATGGCACTGCCAAGCGCCGTCGCGCTCTTGGCTTGCGTGGATTGCCTGAACAGAGCGCGGATGCGGCTCACGACATCGGCGGCGGAGTTGGCGTCGCGGATGATGCGCTCGGCCGTCAGCTTCGCACGCGCAAGGTTCGGAGGGTCGGCCGAGAGCCAACGATTGCATGCAAGGGAGTTGGCGACGATCGCCGCCAGAGGCTGGTTGACCTCGTGGGCGATCGAGGCCGAGAGCTCGGCGAGGCTGGCGAGCTGGCTCGCGCGGCCAAGTCTCTCTTGCGCGAGCCGCAGCTTCTGCTGAGCGCGGACTTCGCCGTCGATGTCCAGGCAGGTGATGTTCCACTGCACGATCGCGCCGTCGGCATTGCGCATCGGCACGGCGCGGGTATCGACCCAGCGATACTCGCCGTCGAAGCGCCGCAGGCGGTGTATGCGGGCATATGGCTCGCCGGTCGCCAATGAACGGGCATAGTTCTCCTTGACCCCGGCGAGGTCATCCGGATGGACTCCTGCGTCGAGGGTGCCGGCGAGGCGGGACTTGCCCTCGCCGTCCAATTCTTCGAGTTCATAGCCGAGGAATTCGCGCAGCCGTCGGCTGCGGTAGATCGGCTCGCCATCCGGGGCGGCGCAATCGATCATGACCGGCACCGTATCGATGAGCTGCTGAAGCTGCAGCCGGCTGCGTCGCAGTTCCTCTTCGACGCGCAATTGCTCTGCTTCCGCGCGCTTGCGTTCGCTCACATCAAGAATATAGGCGACGCCTTGCGTCGGTTGCCCCTCGAACAGGGCGGCCCCGACGAGTGCGGGCACCCGGCTGCCGTCCTTCCTGAAAAGCTCCTTCTCGCGAGGCTGCATCTTGCCGGTTCGAGCGAGCTCCTCGATCTCCTCGCGGACATGCTCCTCTTGTCCTTCGGGAGTGAGCATGTCGAACCAGCGAAGCCCCGCCTGCAAATCCGCGCGGTCGTATTGGATCATGTCGAGGAAGGCGTCATTGGCTTCGATCAGCGAGCCGTCCATGTCCCAGATGGTGATCCCGATGATGTCGGAATCGACCAGTCGCCGAATCCTGGCTTCCCGCTCCTGGACCTCGTTGTGGAAGCGGACCTGATCGTCCAGGTCGAGGAAGACGCCGTTCCATTGCACGATCGCGCCGTCGCCGTTGCACATGGCGTTCGCGCGCGTCTCGACCCAGCGATACTTTCCGTCGAAGCGCCGCAGCCGATGCTTTTGCGCATAGGGTTCGCCAGTGGCCAGAGAGCGGGCGAACTGTGCCCTGACGGTTTCCAGATCGTCCGGATGAATGATCGTCTTCAGAAGGCTCGACAGTTGCGCAGCACAGTCATCGCCCTTCTCGCTGACATTGAAGCCGACGAAGTCACGGAACTGCGGACTGAAATAGGTCGGCTTGCCATCAGGCGTCGTGCACCAGACGCAGGTGGGGAGCGTCTCGAGCAGGCCGCGCAGCGAGCGTTCGCTGTGCTGGAACGAGAGCAGCGCCTGCTGGTGCTGCCGGGATATCGCCGCCACGATGAGCGCCGAGAAGGCCGAGATCGCCAGGAAGAGCTGAAGCATGACCTGCTTCTGCCGCTGAGTCTCGGCATCGCCGATGAACTGACTGCTGCCGGATAGGGTGAGCGCCATCGTCGCAAGGGCGAGCAGGCTCAAGGCGACGGCGACGCCCTTGAATTCGAAGCGCACCGCCGCCCAGAGGATCGGCGGCATGATGATGTAGGCGGAGAGCAGGAAGTCGTGCTTCAAGGCGAGCGCGGCGACCCCCAGGAAGATCAGCCCCAGGACACCTGCCTCCGCCCATTGCATCGCGGATATCTGCGTCCGGTTCCGCCAGTGCTGGATCGCGACGAGCGCCGGCGGCGCCACGAGCAGGATTCCGGTGGCGTCGCCGATCCAGAACAGCGGCCAGACGCTCGCGAAGGTCTGGGATTTCACGCCGAACCAGGCGAGCGCCGCGCTGCCCACGGTGGCGCTGGCGAGGGGCGCGACACCGGCGCCCAGAACGACGAATGCGAGAACCTCCCGCAAGGTCTCCAGCCGAACCGGGCGTCCAAAGGCTCGGTTGACCAGCGTTGCGCCGATGACGGCGCAAAGGGCGTTGCCGATATAGATCAGCAGTCCCGCGAGCAGCGGGCTGTGGAACCACAGGAACTGCGCCGTCATCTCGGCCAGGCAGCCACTCAGGATCCACCACGGCCAGCTATAGGGCGAGGTGAGGATCAGCGTCGCGATGAAAACCCCGCCCGGAGGCCAGATCGAAACCGTGATCCCAGGGACGATCGCGAGCGCCTGAGCGAAGCCGCACCCCAGCATATACGCCAGATAAAACAGCGCCAGGTGCGGGAATCGAGGGCGGTCCGACCGGACGTACATCAGCGGTTGCTCCAACCGAGTACCGTCCAGGTTAATCCCGCTATGGTGGAGTCGCATCTTATGGAAATCCATGAGACGCGTGCTCGGGCTGCTGCGGCGTCAGGCTGCCCTCTTGCGGGCGGAACTTGTGATCAGGTCTTCCTGGGCCATCCTGCCGCGGAAGTAGCCGCTTTCGCACAAGCGATCCGAGCCGACCACCGACAGCGCCACGTGATGCTCGACCCCGGCGGCCACCTCCGCGGCGAGAAGATTGCGGCTGGAGGTTATGAAGAACTGAAGCGCCGTCTGGTCGTCGAACGAGGGCGGATTTGCCACGTCGATGACGATGCGGGCGCTTGCAAGGGTTTTGGCCAGGCCTTCGCCCGTGACGGTGTCGACGCCGGAAGCTGGCCAGGCAGCCCGGGCATCATGCCTTTTCCGGCGCAGGATGCTGACCAGTTTCCAGCCGACCAGCGTGGCGCCGCCGACGATGACGATCTTCATCTTTCCGCCTCCGGTTGCCGCAATCCTGGCCGGTCGGATGTGGCGGGCCTTTGTACCGGCAGGCGCTGAATCGCCCAGGAGGTCAGCACAACCCCGAAGAGAGCCGGCATCGTCACCGCCGGGAAGTCGCGGGGAATGACGGAGGGGGAGCAGATGCCGATCGCGACCTCCCAGAAGTGGAAGAGCGCATGCGCGCTGAGCCAGACCGTCGCGGCGCCCCAAAGCCCGACGCGGCGCTCGGGCACGGCGAGGCCGATCGCGAAGGCGATGCCGAGAAAGAGCTGGATCATCCCGATATCGCGGACGAAATGCTGGTTGAAGAAGCCGGTATCGGTGACGCCCGGCACCAGCTCGTACCAGGCCAGCGGCGCGATGATCATGAAAAGGCCGTTGAGCGACAGGAATGCGCCGTTGAAGAGCGCCATCGTGATGACCGCTGCGGCGACAGTCCGGCTTTCGTGAGTGAAGTCCATAACCGGTACCTCCTGTGATGGAACTGGAGCCAGGGAACGCGATGGGAAGGCGCACGATATGGCCGCCATCGATGGCCCCGCGCCAGTGTCGCGATCGTGTGCCCGTAAGCTTCAGGCTAGGCGCACGGGCGAGCCCTTCTCCATGAAGTATCGCCTGCGTCGCGCCGATGGCGTCTATCGCTGGATGTCGGGCGCGCCGAGGGGGGCCTCTGTTCGCGTTGAGGCTGAAAGGGTGATCGCCGACCGGCAAGGGGCGGGCCGGCCGGCGATCAGGCTCTCGCTGAGGCGCAGCGCGAGCCTATGACCTGATGAATGCGAGGAGGTCGGCATTCACCAATTCGGCGTGCGTCGTGCACATGCCGTGCGGCAGGCCCTCATAGACCTTGAGGGTCCCCTTTTTCAGGAGCTTCGCCGACAGCGGTCCCGAATTGTCGAACGGCACGATCTGGTCGTCCTTGCTGTGCATGACGAGGGTCGGCACGCCGACCAGCTTGAGGTCCTCGGTGAAATCCGTCTCCGAGAACGCCTTGATGCCTTCGTAATGGGCCTTGGCGCTCCCCATCATCCCCTGCCGCCACCAGTTCTGGATCGTGCCGGGGATGGGTTTCGCGCCCGGCCGGTTGAAGCCGTAGAAGGGACCCGAAGGGAAATCGACGTAGAACTGGGCGCGATTGCTCGCCAGAGCGGTGCGCAAACCGTCGAGAACCTCGATCGGAAGCCCTCCGGGATTGTTCGGCGTCTTCGCCATGATCGGCGGCACCGCACCGATCAGGACGAGCTTGGCGGCGCGCCCCCGGCTATGGCGAGCGACGTAGCGGGCCGCTTCCCCACCGCCGGTGGAATGTCCGACATGGGTAGCGCCGGTGAGTCCGAGATGGTCGACCACCGCGGCGGCATCGGCGGCGTAGTGGTCCATGTCGTGACCGTCGCTGACCTGTGCCGAACGGCCATGGCCGCGCCGGTCATGGGCGATGACGCGATAGCCCTTGCCGAGGAAGAAGAGCATCTGGGCGTCCCAGTCGTCGCTGCTCAGCGGCCAGCCATGGTGGAAGACGATCGGCTGAGCATCCCTGGGACCCCAGTCCTTGTAGAAGATTGCCACGCCGTCCTTGGTGGTGATCGTGCTCATCGTCGTTCCTTTGCTCGAGTCGAGAGAGAGATCGCTCTGCCCTCTGTTGCTCTGGGCGGCCGCGCCTCCCGCCAGACCGGCGGCGACGGTCATGGTCACGGCGCCCACCAGGACATCGCGGCGGGAGCCAGCGACGGCGTGCGGAATGTCGTTGTGCATCGTTGCGGCCCTTCCAGATTGACGCATGCGGCCGACATGGGTTGCCGGCGACTGCCTTCGCTGCGGACAGTGCGACGGAGCGGCGGGCCAGACTATCGAACGGAAGCATCTGTCACGCGATGCGAAGGTCTAGGGTGCCTGCATCCGCAGATTGGGGAGTGCCTTTCGGAAGAGGCAGATCATGCCGCCCCGGACATAGGTCGATCGGGCCATCTGGCCAGAGGGTCAACTGCCCCAGTCGTTTGTAGCCTGATGAAGGCCAATGTGATCGGCCGAATCCCGGCGGGCGCGGCTCAGCCACATCAGGAGGGCGATATGTTGACCGGCATCAAGAGTGTTTTCGTCGCGATCACCGAAGAGGGACTTCAGGAAACCCATGTCGCACTTGCCTATGCGCTGTCCCTGGCCAAGCTGGCTGATGCGCATCTGACGGTGGAGGCGGCCGCGCGGCGCTATGCGATCCCCTATTCGGCGGTTGCCGATTTCGGGCGCGCGCTGATGTCGTCCGAGAACCGCCGGATCGCCAAGCTCACAGCGGCGCTCGCCGAGACGGCCAGAGCGGAAGCCGATTTCGCCGGCGTGGTCTCCACCGTCGAGAGCGAGCAATCCGGTTTCGCCGAGATGCGGGACCGGCTGGTCAGCCGCGCCCGCGTCGCCGATGTCACCGTGCTCGACGCCGAGGCCTCCGTGTCCGAAATCGATCGCGGCCTGATCGAAGCCGTGCTCTTCGACAGCGGCCGGCCGCTGATCGTCGTACCGCCGGCCCATGCCGGCTTCGATGCCCGGCAGGTGCTCATCGCCTGGGATGGCGGGGCGAGCGCTGCGCGCGCCGTCGCCGACGCCCTCCCCATCCTGCGGGCGGCGGAAGCGGTCGAGATCCTGTCGGTTGCCGGCGAAGGAGAGCTCAAGGGCACGCTCCCCGGAACGGAGCTGGCGCCGCATCTGGCGCGGCACGGGATCAAAGTCACGGTCAAGCTCGCCGAGGCTGCCTATGGAGACGTTGCCGACGTCATCAAGGCGCGCGCCGCCGAGCTGGGAGCGGGGCTGATCGTGGCCGGGGCCTATCGGCATTCGCGGCTGCGCGAGCTCCTGCTCGGGGGCGTCACACAGTCACTGCTGAAGGACTGCGACGTGCCCCTCCTCCTGTCGCATTGAGCGCGATGGTCGCGCCCGGCATGTGGTCGAGCTGACGCCTTGCGGCCGGGCGCCCCCCGGCCGGCAACGCGTCAGCTATCGATTCGGAACGGCGGCTCCGCGCCGCGGCCTATGCCGAGCCGGACAACACCGCCTGCCGACGCGAACGCCGGCTCGAATTCGGAATGTTGGCGATCCGGGCGTTCCGTACCGCCCAGTCGAGGGCGAAATCCGCGACCTCCTCCCAGCCCTCCTGAAGGCAGGTCCAGTGCGAGCGGCGGGGATAGATCTTGAGCTCGGTCTGCGACGGCGCCTGCTTCTGCTTCTCGAACAGGGCCTGCGTCATCCTGGCCTCGGCGATGAGGTCGATGCCGCCGCCGATGAGCAGCAGAGGCGCACGATCGGGGTTGTCCCAGCGGATCTTGCCCGCGGCCGAGACCAGGCCGTCCCAATAGATCTTTCCGGGGGTGGGGACGATGTAGCGCTCGTACATGGCGTCGACCTGGTCCGGCGGCACGGTCTGCGCGAAGCGTGTGCGGAAGAACCCGCGCGACATGGTCATGATGCGGCGCCAGCTTCCCCAGGAAAAGAAGACGGGGAAGGTCGACCTGATGGTCTGCCAGCCGACCAGCACGCCGGAGGTCGGCGCAGGGTCGATGATGACGCCGGCCGCACCGAGGCCGCGGTCGAGCAGGTGCTGGGTGATCGTGCCGCCGAACGAGTGCCCGATCAGGATCGGCGGCTCGGCCAGCGCGCGGATGAGGCGATCATAGTGGTCGATGACCTCGTTGATGCCGACCTTCGCGAGTGCGGGGTCCGGAGCCTCCCGCAGCTCGGCCGGCGGACGGTCGTCGAGCGGCCAGGACGGGGCGATGACCGCGTAGCCCTGCGCTTCATAGCGGGCCTTGAAGCCCTCCCAGCTCCGCGCATTCAGCCAGGCGCCATGGATCAGCATGATGGTCTTGGACATCGGTCACTCCGTTGGATCTGCCGGTAGCCGGACGCGGCCTTCACACAGGCCCCGAAGGCCCTCGGCGCTGGGGTGCCAAGCGGCGCGCACCATCGTCTGCATCGAGGCCGCGGCCACTGATATCGCGTTCTCGGAGCGAGCCTCACCCTGGGCGCCGGTGTACCGACGACATGCGGAAGGCACAGCCGCTGCTCGCCGCTCAAAGCGGCGCCTCCCGACGTTTGCGGTGGATCGCCCATGCCCGCAACGAGGCCGCCATAGACCTTCGCACAGTCCGACCGAGGCTTCCGTTCGATGGCTGCGCCGGTGGCGGCGGTGCAACGTCCCCGGCCAACGGCGCGTGGCTACCCTTGGATGCGAGCACGCCAATCAAGGAAGCCTGCGACGGAAGTGGCCGATCCGGCCGTAGCAAGGCGATCAGCAGGAGACAGACATGACCGCTCAGATGAGCTTCGAAAACACCTCGGCCCAATCCGGGCACGACGAACTGGTGCCGTCGCGCTATGCGCTGAAGATCGGCGACATCGACGTGCTGGTGGTCAGCGATGGCGTGCTGCCGCTGCCGACCGCGATGCTGGCACACAATGTCGACGTGTCCCTTCGGCAGGCCTGGCTGAAGGACATGTTCCTGCCGCCCGACGCTATCGACTGGGCGCTGAACGTGGTCGTCGTGCGCAGTGGCGACAAGACCATCCTCGTCGACGCCGGGCTCGGCTTCGATCCGGACTTGCACCTGCCGCGGGCCGGGCAATTGATCAAGCGGCTGGAAGCCACCGGCATCGATCTCGCGTCCGTGACCGACGTGGTGCTGACCCACATGCACATGGACCATGTTGGCGGGCTGCTCGTCGACGGCGTGAAGGAGCAGCTGCGTCCGGATCTGCGGATCCACGTGGCGGCCGCCGAGCTGAAGTTCTGGGAGGCCCCGGATTTCTCGCACGTCTCCATGCCGGACGGCTTCCCGGATGCGCTGCGCTCCGCCGCCAAGCGGTTTGCGAAACTATATGCCGGCCAGCTGCGGCCATTCGATCAGGAGGTCGAGGTGGCGCCGGGCGTGGTCGTCCAGCGCACCGGCGGCCACACCCCGGGGCACTCCATCGTCCGCCTCGCCTCCGGCGGTGACCGGCTGACCTTCGCCGGAGATCTCGTGTTCCACGTCGGGTTCGAGCACCCGGAATGGTACAACGGCTTCGAACACGATCCGGAAGAAGCGGCGCGCGTTCGGGTCCGTCTCCTGCGGGAGCTGGCGGAGAACAAGGAGCTGCTGGTGGCCACTCACCTGCCCTTCCCCTCCATCTGCCATGTGGCGGTCGATGGCGACGTCTTCCGTTGCGTGCCGGTCGTCTGGGATTACTGATCGCCTGTCGGGCCAGCGATATCGAACCGGGCCCTGCGGCCCGGCGCCGACAAGCGACACCGTCAACGGCAAAGCGCCACGTCGCGTCACCTGCCGATACCGATCGTATCGGCAGGTGACGCACGCGGCTCCAGGTGCCGCGACAGCTTCCCGAAAACCTCGCCGTCGAGAGCCATCGCGCCATGATCGTCTGCTCGTGCAACGTGTTGAGGGAACGGGACGTCCGTTCCGCCGTCGAGGCGCAAGCGCCGCGCTCGCCCAGCCAGGTCTATGGCTGTCTCGGCTGCAATGCGAAGTGCGGCCGCTGCGCACGCACCATCCGCCGCCTCATGGACGAAGCGCTCGGCGACGTGCGGATCAGGCGATCCCAATGACGATGATCTCGGCGATGCAGGCCTCGGCGTGAGCGGACCTTGCGACACCTCAGTCGCCAAGCGGCCGTCCATGGCGGTGCACATCGATCAATAGCAGCGACGGAAGTGGCCGATACGGCCGTGGCCAAAGCTATCGACATCAACAGGAGAAAGATATGGGTCAGCATCAGATGAAGGTGAACGCAGACGTAACCTCACAGCTTGGCAGGCCGAAGGGCGGCGAGCTCGTCCCATCGCGCTACGCCGTGCGGGTCGGCGAGATCGAGGTGCTGGTGATCAGCGATGGCGTTCTGGAGCCGCCGGCCGAGTCGATGGCCACCAACGCCGACCCGGCCGCCCGGGACGCCTGGCTCGACCGCTCGTTCCTGGCGCACGACACGTTCGATTGGGCGCTGAACGCCGTCGTGGTGCGCAGCGGCGGCCAGACCATCCTGATCGACAGCGGCATTGGCGGCGAGGTCCCGGACTTCACACGGGCCGGGCTGTTCGGTCAGCGACTGGCGGCGGCTGGCGTCGACCTGGCCTCGGTGACCGACGTGGTGCTCACCCACATGCATTTCGACCATGTCGGCGGCCTGCTCGTCGACGGCGTGAAACAGCAGCTGCGTCCGGACCTGCGGGTCCACGCATCCGCCGCCGAGGCCAAGTTCTGGGAAGATCCCGATTTCTCCCGCACCGGCATGCCGCCGGCGCTCGCGGAGATCGCCCGGAGCGCCTCGACGCGCTTTCTGAAGGAGTATCGCAGCCAGCTGCGGACCTTCGAGCAGGACCAGCAGGTGGCGCCGGGAGTGACCGTCTCCCGCACCGGCGGCCACACGCCCGGGCACAGCGTGGTCCGCATCGCGTCCGGCAAGGATCGGCTGATGTTCTGCGGCGACGCCATCTTCCCGGTCTCGTTCGAGCACCCCGAATGGCACAACGGCTTCGAACACGACCCCGAGGAGGCGACCCGGGTTAGGCTGCGCCTGATGCAGGAACTGGTGGAGACCGGCGCCTGGCTGGTGTCCACGCATATGCCGTTTCCGTCCGTCGGCCGCGTGGCCGCCGAGGGCAAGCTCTTCCGTTGGGTGCCGGCCTGGTGGGACTACTGACCGCTTCACGGGTCAGGACCGAACCGGCCTAGAGGCCAGCCGGAGTATTGCGATTTCGGGCCAAGCCATGTGGCTTGGCCCTGAGAACCTGCAGTGTCGCATCGCCCGGACCGGACGGCTTCGCCTCAGCAATCCTTTGGCCGCAGTCTCGCGGCCTTCCGGATACCCGCGCCTGGGCCGCAGCGATGGCTATCACCCGGGAGTGGAAAGCCTATCCATTCGTGTAGTGGCGGACCGACAGGGCGCTGCCTAGAAAACAAACATGGATCGCAAGCAATCGGGTCCTGGCCACGACTGCCGAGGCAAGTCATTTCCTCTGGAGCCCGTGGCCTGTCGGCCGCGTGAAAAGGATGTCGCCCCTTGGGTCATCTGTCGACTATCGCAATAGTGGACGATGATGAGCCAGTCCGCGAAGCCCTCGGCGATCTGCTGATCGTTTCCGGGTTCGTCAGCTACACATTCGACAGTGCTGCGGCCTTCCTTGCCGACCGTGGCGTCCATGATTTCGACTGCCTGGTCACCGATATCCGCATGCCCGCGATGAACGGGCTCGAGCTCATGGAGCGGCTTCGTGCCGAAACCGCCGGCCTGCCGGTGATCGTCCTCTCGTCGGTGCTCGACGACCAGATCCGCCTGCAGGCGCATGCGCTGGGAGCCAGTGCCTGTCTCAGCAAGCCTGTAGCCGATGAACGCCTGCTCGAAGCCATCAATGCTGCGATCGATCGCGATCGCTCGCAGCAGCCGGCGCGCTAGAGGTGGCCGACGTGCACGTGGAGCCGCATGTGCCGAGCGAGTTCGCAATTGCGGAACTGGCCTCGGAGAGCATCGTCGCATTCGATGCCGCCGGCAGAATCCGCTACTGGAATCCAGGGGCCGAGGCGCTGTTCGGGTGGCCGGCGCTTGCGATGACCGGACGTGACGTGACCCAGCTGGGACTCGCGGTCGACGACGAAGAGCGGGCTCTGACGCAATTGCTGCAGGAGGGCGTCTGGCAAGGGCGAATTCAGAGGCGTTCGCACAGCGGCGAGACCATTGTCGCCGATGTGCGGCGCCACCTTCGCTATGACGCGTCGGGCGAGCCGCGCGAGGCGATCGAGTTCGCGCGGCCGGCTTCCCAGAGCGATTCATCCCCCGTAGGCGGCAGTTCGACGCTCGACGGGTGGATGGCGGCGAGTTGGGAGATCGACATCACGCCGGCGCAGCCAATTCTCGCGCGTATCGCCGACCAGCGCGACCCGGCCGACGAAGCCAAGCGCGAAGAGCTGTATCATGCCCTCGTCAAGGCGGCGCGCATCGTCGAGGTCAATGAGCGCGCAGCCCGCCTCGTAGGCGGCAATCGCGGACGAGCGCTGATGGCCGGCCAGTCGGTCGCCGCCTTCTGGCCGTTGGCGAGCCGGACGATCCTCGGCGAATTGATCGTCGCGGCCCTCGCCCGGGCCGATGGCGCGAGTTGCCAAGGGCAGCTCCCCAATGTGGGCATATTGCGCGATCCGATGACCACCGTCTGGCGCGCGGACGCGGCGCAGCCCGGGCGCCTGTACATCATGGTGACCGGAATTGCCGACGATGATCGCTCCTACCCCTTCCTTCGCGCCAGCGAAGCGCGCTACCGGAAGCTCATCCACCATATGCCGATCGCGCTCTGGCAGGTCGATGCGAGCCATATGGGCAAGATCTACGCCGAGTTGCGAGCGGCCGGCGTCGGCGATTTCGACCACTACCTGCGAGAGCATCCCGAACTCGTCGAGTTCGCGGCGGCGACGGTCATGGTCACCGACGTCAATCGCAGCGCGATCGATCTCATCGGCGGCGCCGGCGAGCAGGATCTGGTCCGCCCGGTCGGCTATCTCTTTGCCGAAAGCCCGGAAACGCTGCGGCGAGTCATGATCGGCCGCTTCAGCGGGTTCAAGCACCACAGTGAATTCACGAAGCTTCGGACATTCGACGACCGCGTGCTCGACGTGCGGGTCTCGGTGACTTATCCCGAACCCTTGCTCAAGCTCGACACCACCATCTTCAGCTTCGAGGACATCACCGAGCAGCTGCGCATGGAAGCGCAGCTTCGCCAGGTCCAGGCGGATTTCAGCCGCGCCGCGCGCATCTCAACGCTGGGCGAACTCACCAGTTCGATCGCGCATGAAATCAATCAGCCGCTCGCCGCCATCATGACCAACGCCGAGACCAGCCTGCGCTGGCTCGCACGCGCCGAGCCAGATATCGGCAAGGTCCGACAGCTCACGACCCGCGTCGCCGACAGCGCCAGGCGCGCCGACGACATCGTACAACGCATCCGTCGCATGGCGGCGAAGCAGGCGCCTCAGCCCGCTCCATTGGCGCTCAACGACGTTGTCGAGGAAAGCCTGATCTTCGTCCGTCATGAGATCGAGACGCGCAACATCAGGATCACGACCTCCTATGCACGTCGGCTTCCGACGATCACCGGAGACCGCATCCAGATTCAGCAGGTCGTGGTGAATCTGCTAATGAACGCAGTGCAGGCGGTCGAGGGCCGGGGCGATGGTGAGATCACGGTATCGACCGACATCGACGCGACAGGTGCCATCATCTTCCTCTTGCGCGACAACGGGCCGGGTATTCCGCCTGAACATCTCAGCCGCATCTTCGATGGCTTCTTCACCACCAAGGAGCAAGGGATGGGCATCGGGCTCGCGATCTGCCAATCCATCGTCGCCGCACATGGCGGCGCGATAGCTGCAGCCAATCGGGCCGAGGGCGGCGCGGAATTCCGCGTCACCCTGCCGCGCGCCAGTTTTCAGGCGAATGTCGAGCAGAGGAGCGGGAGCAGCTACGGCCCGGAAGTGCCGGCCGATGCGTGATTGGGCCGCCCAACCAGTCCGATGGTCTAGTGCAGGACGTCAAAAATCCTCAATGCGATAGCTGCCGCCAGCAGAGACGACTTTATGTGGCTCAATACCTATGCCGCGGCACGAGCCGTACAATCCCGGCGACCAGCCGTGCTCGCTATAGGCATCGCCTGAGAGATGCCTGCGTAGAATAGCTCAGTGAGCTGGAATTCTTCACCCTGATCGAGCCTTCAATCTCAATGGACATTTGAGATTTCGAAGGATTTCGAATTTGAGGAGAAGAACATGGCAAATGAAGTACCGAGCAAAGGTCTTGAATGGACCAACCTCGTTCTGGGCGCAGGCCTGGCCTGCGCCGCCTTCTGGTTCACCGAACTGCCTGCAGCGGCCTGGAATGCAGGCATTGTCGGCTTGTTGATCGCCTGCTGTTCGGCCCTGGCGCTCGTCCGCTACGGACATTGGATCGAATGGTCCAACCTGACCCTGGGATGCTGGGCGGTCGTCGCACCGTTCCTGCTCGGCTTCAAATCGGTGGAAGGGCCGATGTGGACCCATACCGTGATCGGGCTCTGCGTGGCGACGATCGCCGCCGCGCAGCTCGTCGCCAGTCGCAAGGCTCCGGACACGAGCGGCAAATCCCTCGGCTCGCGATAGACGAGGCCAAACAGCGGGGCGGATGCGCGGGTCTGCTGTCGCGCCCGTCCCCGGAACGCTGCTGATGCCTCTGAGCAGACCTTCCCGTGGACTCAAGCCCAACGAGGGAACGGATCATGGAGCGCTCGCCTCCCGAACCAACGCTCGAAGACTTGCTGGCAGAGCCCATCATCCAGCTCGTGATGAGACGCGACAACATTGCTGCAGACGAATTGCGGCAGATCGTTCACGAGGCTCGGGAGCGTCGAGATCTGGAACATTCCCGATCAGAACGCGATCACGAACGCCAGGGCCTGCCCCGATCAGCCGGCGCGGCTGAGCTGATCGCAACATGATCTCTTCAAACGATAAAACAAGGGACGGATTCGCCGGTCAGATCGAGCCGATCTGACCGCATCCGATTCCCACGCCCTGTTCGATCTCGCGTCATTCCTATCTTACGATTTTCGTTTCGGCTTGATCGTCAATTTCCTGGCGTGCGACGCGTCGTTCGGAAGCGCATTCCCGTTCCCCGCATCGTCATCTGCGTCCCGATGGGTACCCTCCTGAGTTGGCCGACGCGGTACCGAGAACGGTGCTATACGACGGCTGATAGTCCCCGGGCTTGCCTCACGGCGAAGGAGCGGCCAGTGACGACAGCGTCCAACTCACATGGCGAAGCCGACGATCGGCAGCCGGACCGATGGTCGCAAATCTGGTCACACCGCCCGCAACTCCGGCGCCTCGGTCTCTTTGTCGTGGCCTATGTCCTAGGCTGTGCGTTTGCACAGTCGCTGGCGATTGTGCCCGAGACGGGGATTTCCATCTGGCCTCCGGCCGGGCTTTTTGTCGCGACGCTGATCGTCACATCGGGCTATAGCTGGCCGTGGTGGGTCGCTGCGGCCTGCCTGGCCGAACTCGTCAGCAATCTCGTCTGGTTTCACAACCCGCTGCCGGTCGCGTTCCTGATCAATGCCGGCAACGCGCTCGAGGCCGTGGTTGCGGCCTGGCTCGTGACCAGAACCTGCAAGCGGCCGGTGCGCCTGGAAACCTTGCAGGAAGTCCTTGCATTCGTTGCCCTGGCTGCGGGTATCGCCCCGATCCTGAGCGCGACGGTGGGCAGCGCGACCCTCGCATGGTTCAACATGAAGCCGCATTCCTTCGCGGCGGCCTGGCCGCTGTGGTGGATCGGGGATGCGACGGGGGTTCTGATCGTGGCGCCGCTGGCGCTGGCCGTTTTCCAGAATTGGCGCGGCGAGGTGCGGTTTTCAGCCGCCCGCTGGCTGGAGGCTTTCGTCGTCGGGGTGATCCTGCTCGGTGTCGCCGCGCTGTCCCTGGGCGGCTACCTGCCTTTCGCTTATATCGTCATGCCGCCGCTGCTGTGGGCTGCGGTTCGGTTCGAATACAGAGGTGCCGCCGTCAGCCTCGCCCTGCTCGCGCTGATAACCGCGGCCTTCACGCTGTCCGGCGACAGCCAGTTCGCCGGCGCCCCCGAGACGCAGCGCCACCGACAGATCATGCTGCAGCTTTTTCTGGCGATTTCGGCTTTCTCCGCGCTGGTCGTGGCTGCCATATCCCGCCAATACCATCAATCGCTACTGACTTTGCGCCGCAGCGAGCAGCAGCTTCAGCAAATGATCGACACGCTTCCCGTCCGCATCTGGAGCGCGACGCCCGATGGCAGGCCCTTGTACTTCAACAAGCGGTATCAGGACCATTTCAATGCCGTTGTCCCGAACCTCGCGCCGCTCGAGGCATCAAACATCCTGGAACTGGTCAATCAGCTCATTCATCCCGAAGACGGCCCCGAGGTGCAACGGGCCATGCGAACCTGTCTTGAAACTGCCGACGCCGCAGTCATGCGGTTTCGCTGGCTCGAGAAGGGCAGCGCCTATCGCTGGGCGGAGTGCCGGGTGGAGCCCCGTCGTGATGAAAGCGGGGCGGTCGCCGAATGGTACGGCGTTTCCATCGATATCGACGATCAGATGCGCCTTTATAGCGATGTTCAGGAGCGGGAGGCGCGGATTCGGCGACTGGTCGAGTCCGATATCATCGGGATCGTGATCTGGGACCTGGACGGACGGCTGATCGACGCCAATGACGCGTTTCTCCGCATGGTCCAGTACGACCGCGCGGATTTGCAGGCGGGACTGCGATGGCTCGATATGACGCCTCCGGAGTGGCAAGGCGAGCATGTTCGCAATGAGCTGAACGAGCTCAAGGAAACGGGCAAATTGCAGGCTCGCGAGAAGGAATACTTAAGAAAAGACGGCAGCCGTGTGCCGGTGCTGGTCGGTGCAGCCCGCTTCGAGGGGCAGTCCGCGCAAGGGGTCGCCTACGTTCTGGATCTGACCGAACGCAAACGTGCAGAATCGACATTGCACGACCGTGAGCGCGAGCTCGCACAGCTCGTCGACATGCTTCCCGTGTATATCAGGCGCCTGTCACCCAAAGGCGAGCCGATCTTCTTCAACAAGCGGCTGTCAGATTTCATCGGCGTGGATCTGGCGGACATAGGCGCAGCCGGCACGAGCCGACTGCGCCCGGCCGTCGAAAACTTCGTCCACCCCGATGATGCTGCCAAAGTCGTGGCGGCGCTCGGCCAGGCCGTCGCCACTGGCGAGGCCTACACCATGAGATATCGCATGCGCGGCGCGGACGGGGTGTATCGCTGGCTCGAGACTCGGGCCGAGCCGGTGCGGAATCAGGATGGAACGATCGCGCAATGGTATTCGATGTCGATCGACATCGAGGATCAGGTGCGCGCGATGCAGGCGGACGAGGCGCTGCGGCGCGCCTCCAGCGAACTGGCCAAGGCGACACAGGCCGCCAGTCTTTCCGAACTTTCAGCTTCGATCGCCCATGAGGTGAACCAGCCGCTGGCCGCTATCGTGGCGAATTCGCATGCCTGCCAGCGTTGGCTCACGGCCGCACCGCCCAATCTCGAGCGCGCACAGATGACCGTGGAGCGCATCATCCGCGACGCCAATGCCGCCGCCGACGTCGTGAGCCGGATCCGCGCCCTGTTCAAGCAGTCCGTGGAGACAAGGACGAGCACGGTTCTCGGCAGCGTCATCGAGGAGGCGCGCAAGCTCATTGCCGACGAAGCGGCGCGGCGGCGGGTCCACGTCGATCTCGACGTCGAGAACGAACTTCCACTCATCACGCTGGACCGCATCCAGATCCAGCAGGTGCTGGTCAACCTCATGCGCAACGGCATCGAAGCGACGGACGCCGCTGCGGATGAGAGGTCGCTCGGCGTGCGCGCGCGCCGCCTCGGGGATTCGGTGCAAGTCGAGATCAGCGATCACGGCCCCGGCATCGAATTTCCCGACAGGATCTTCGAGCCCTTCTTCACCACGAAGGAGCATGGCATGGGCATGGGCCTGGCGATCTGCCGCTCGATTGTCGAGTCACACGGCGGGCGGTTGTGGGTCGAAGAAAACAAGCCGCGCGGCGCGACGTTCATCTTCACCTTGCCGGCTTAGGTGAGGCAACAACACGACGGCGAATGACGATGGAGCAATCCCCACTTGGCCTCCCCTCGCCTGACATCAGTCGGACGACACGGCAAAGCATCTGACGGGGCTAAATGCGGTTCACGCACGGCCAGCGGCACAGCCTTCTCTCCATGCGAGGCAACCAAGCGAAAAGAGGAGAACTCAAGCGGCCTGTCGGCGCCTGAATCGCCGGAAAGACCGAAACTCCCGCAGATCGCATTACCGCCAAGAATGGCTGGTCGATTGTGCCATCCCCAGGAGGAACGACATGCGCTTCACGCTGATCATCATTGCCCTGGCTCTTTCCGGCTGCGGCGGCTCCGACCAACCCAATGGAGTCGCCCGGAACCTGACCTTGGGAACGGCACAATGCTCCAAGTTCGCCTGGGGAACCTCTCAGATGGCCGAGTGCCTTGATCGGGCCGCAGCCAGCCAATCGGCGACGGTCGGTGGCGCGAAGCAGGGCGACAGCGGCTGATACCGCACGATATCAGAGCTCTGGTCCCGGTAGTCCCATCACAAGTCGGCGAGATCGCGTCGCACCCGCTCACGCGCCTTGTGCACTGCAACAATTGTTCATATGTAACACGTGCCTCAAGCAACCTCCCCAACATTCGAAAGGAGCGATCCATGCTGGAAAGGCACGATTGTGAGTGTGCGCTCGAGACCGAGCACGACCACGAAGAGAACCACGAAGCGCAGCAGCAGGACGACACCGAAACGTTCTCGCCGCGCGACCACCAGGCGGGCTTCTGGAGCTAGAAGCCGAGACGAGTGCGGAGGGCTTTGGTGCCCTCCGCCGACTACGGCGAGGCAGACGAACCCGCCCGCGCGATGCCGGCCTGAACGAGCCCGAGCTGCGCCCCTCCCCCTATATCACGCCAACGTCGAGCCACAGGCCGCAGCGAAAGCCGCCAGCGCAGCGAGGCTGGTGAGCAATGCCAGCGGAAACCGCATCAGGCTGCGCCTCGTCCAGTCGCGCGCGGCGATTTCATCGACCGTCTCCGCCTTCTCGAACGCGATCGCCTTCGGGATCATGTCGAAGGCCGACCAGAGCCGCAGCACAACATGCGCGGCGAGAGCCAGCAGCAAGGCCCGGCGGACTCCGTCATTGCCCCAACCGAGATAGAGCGTGACGAGCAGGACGAGCTCGAAGGCGGTATGGGCTGGAATCCAGAACCCGGCACGCCAGATCCCGCCCTTGCGGGGTTGGACGATCTCCGGCTTGCGGGGCCAGGCCCGGTCGACGACGCCATGCTCGAAAATGCCGCCGCCCAATCCGATATTGGCCAGAAGCGCCGTCAGCGCCGTGGACAGCACGACCGCATCCATGGAATTATCTCTTCAGCTAATTATCTTTGCAACTAAGATATGTGACGAATGGCCCTTCCAAGTCAAGACCAGGCGATCGCGCGCCTGACGACGGTCCTGCGTCGGATGGGCGCCGCCAGCGCCCTGCACAGCCAGGCGGTCGCCAAGCGGGTCGGCCTCGCCTCGGTCGATCTCGAATGCCTGGACCTGATCCTGCTGGCCGGTCCCGTGACCGCCGGGCAGATCATGGAGCACACCAAGCTGACCAGCGGCGCCGTGACCGGCCTGATCGATCGCCTCGCCAGGAAGGGCTATGTCGAGCGGGCTGCCGATCCGCAGGACCGACGCAAGGTCCTGGTCCGGATCGTGCCGGAGGCGGTCAGGCCGATCGAGAATCTCTTCATCCCGATGGCAGAGCGATCGGCGGCGATCATGGCGCAGTACAGCGTCGAGGAGCTCGACCTGATCGCCGGCTTCGTCGAGAAGGGCACCAAGCTCGCGCTGGAACGCGCCAAGGAGCTGGACGGCTAGCGGCGCCGCCCAGCCTGTCTCGCGACGTTACCGCTTGACCGACGCCATGTCGGACGACTCCCGAGCGAAGGGAAACAGGGCCTGCAGCCGGCGGTCGCGCAGCCAGAGGCCTCCCCACATGAACAGCCCGAGATAGAGGCTGAAGAGCACATGGCTGAAGAGCGGGCTTCCGACCCGGATTTGCGTCGCCATCGCGCCGCCCAGCAGGCCCATCATCAGGATCGCGCCCAGCACGGCCGTACGCGGGACGAGGTAGAGCACGAGGCACGCCAGCTCGATCAGGCCGATCATGAAGGCATAGCCGGCCGGCCAGCCGAGCTGCGCCATCGTCTCCTCGGCAATCGGCATGCGCAGCAATTTGGGCGAGATGGATGCGCCCAGCATGAAGAGCGCAAAGACCCCTGTCAGGACGCGACCCGTCCAAAGCGCAGCGTTGGTGTTCATGAAACTCTCCCTCGATACCGGAGCCAGCAAACCTCACCGTGCGCCATTGCATGACAGGAATGATCCTGCGGTCAGGTCCTCACCGAGCGTGGGATTCTTACTGACGCGTGATGGAACCGATCATGCGAAGCTCGATCGCATCGCCACCACCGCCCTGGGCTGCTGGCCGAGGTGAACGGCCCGCCAAAAACCGCGACGCGAGCGCATCTGAACCGAGGAGACCCCGATGGCCCTGACCGACTTCAAGACGATCGACGACTACCTCGCCAGCCTCAGCGACGAGAACAGGGCTGGCGTCGAGGCCATATGCGCCGCGATCAGGCGGGCCGTTCCGGAGGCCGAAAGCGTCATCAGCTACCAGATCCCGGCCTTTCGCCATGGTGGCGGCTGGATCTTCTATGTCTCGGCCCACAAGGACCACTACTCGCTCTCCTGCCCGCCCCCGATCCCGTCCTTCGAGGCGTTCAAGGACGAGCTCGCGCGCTACGCCAAGACGAAGTCGGCGCTTAAGCTGCCGAAGAAGGAGCCGCTCCCGATCGAGCTGATCGAAAAAATGGCGGCCCTTCACGCGAGCCACAATCTGGCGCTGGCTGGGAAGAAGCGCGGGAAGGCGTGACGTTGCAGCCACGCCCTGCCTCCTCGCACCTGACGCCTTTCAGGCTGCGTGGCGCGCAGCGAGATTCGTCGAGGCTTGCCCGCGTGATGCCTCGGGCGCCTCGAGGTTGAAATAGGAAACCAGCGCGGCGAGCCTGTCGGCCTCCTGCGCCAGGGCCTGGGAGGCTGCGGTCGACTGCTCGGCCATGGCGGCGTTCTGCTGCGTCGCCTGGTCCATCTCGTTGACCGCGGTGTTGACCTCCTGCAGGCCCGTCGCCTGCTCCTGCGCAGCCGAGGCGATCTCGGCCACCAGCGAGGTGGCACGGGTGATCTCGCCCGACATCCGCTCCAGCGCCGTTCCGGTCTGGCCGACCAGCGCGACACCCTTCTCGACCTCGACGCTGGATGCGGTGATCAGCCCCTTGATCTCCTTGGCCGCATCCGCCGAGCGCTGCGCCAGCGCGCGCACCTCGGAGGCGACGACCGCAAAGCCCTTGCCGGCATCGCCAGCACGCGCCGCCTCGACCGAGGCGTTGAGGGCGAGCAGGTTGGTCTGGAAGGCGATCTCGTCGATGACGCCGACGATCTGCGAGATCTCGTCAGAGGATTTCTCGATGCCGCTCATGGCGGCGACGGCCTCACGCACGATCTGGCCGGACTGCTCGGCCTCGCCCTTGACCTGGGTCGTGGCGAGGCTCGCCTGACGCGCACCCTCGGCGGTCTGGCGCACGGTCGCGGTCAATTGGTCGAGCGCGGTCGCGGTCTCCTCGACGGAAGAAGCCTGCTGCTCGGTGCGGCTGGCGAGGTCGTCGGCCGCCTGGCTGATCTCGCCCGCGCCCGCCTTCATGCTCTCGGTACTCGTCGCGATCCGCCGCATCGTGTCGCGCAGCTTTCCGATCGCCGCGTTGAAGTCGTCCTTCAACTTGGCGTAGGCGGCTGCCACCGGCTGATCGATGCGATAGCCGAGATTGCCATTGGCGAGATGCTCCAGGCCGGTCCCCAGCACCGAGACCACCACCGCCAGCTGCTCGGTGGCGTCCTGGCGCTCGGCCTCGTTACGCGACCGCTCGGCATCGGCGGAATGGCGCTGGGCCTCGACCTCCTGCTGGGCATGACGCCTTTCAGCAGCGATGGCTTCCTTCTCGATGGCGGCGCGCTTGAAGACATCGACCGCCTGCGCCATCTCGCCAATCTCGTCACGACGCGACAGCGAGGGAACGAGCACGTCGCGATCGCCCTGCGCCAGCGCCGTCATCGTGCTGGTCATGCCGCGCACCGGGGCGGCGATCCAGCGGTTCAGCATCCAGGCGCAGGCGATCGCCGAGATCAGGCTGACGAGCGCGACCAGGGCCGAGGCCGACAGCGCAGCATCCATGATCGAGCTCAGGGCGGAGATGTCGGAGACCAGCGCATAGGCTCCGATCACATCGCCGCGGTAGTCCTTGACCGGCGCGTAGACGATGGCGCTGTCGCGCCCGGCAATGGCGAGACGCTGAACCTCCGTCGTCCCACCCAGGCCGAGACGCAAGCCCTCCTGCGAGAGCAGGCCGTCATCGGGAAGCGTCGAGGCGAAGCGCTTGAGCTCGCCATTGGCCAGGACGAAGAAAGCGATGTCGTTGCCGGAGATCTTCTTGAACGCGTCGAAGAAGGCCTGGCCGAAGCTAAGTCCGACCTCGACCGTCCCGACGGCCTTCCCCTCGAAACGCACCGGCATCACGCCGCGCACGCCAAGGCCCTCGACGCCGTTCTCGAGGCCGAAGACCGGCTTGCCCGCCTTGTTGGCCTCGACCACCGTGAAGCGGAAGGAAGACAGGTCATCGCCGAACTTCTCCGGACGATGCGCGCGCAGGAACGAGGTCGCCGGCGCAACGTGGAACTGCAGCTGGACGACGCCGTCATTCGCCTTCAGCGCGGCGAAGCCGGGGACAGTTGCCGCGGCCAGGGCGTCTCGATCACCGGCAGCGAAACGCGCCTGGATCTGGGCATTGCTCGCGATGACATGTGCCATGGAGACGGCGCGCTTGATCTCGCTGTCCAGGCTGGTGCGCAAGGTTTCCTGCGCGCTGGTCATTTCGCGGGCGATGGTCTCGGTCAGAATCCGGTTGCCGAGCCGCTGCGTCGAAAAGGCGCCGGCCGCGGCGACCAGTGCGACGGCGGCCGTCAGGGCCATGCCGATGACCGCGCCGACACCTGTCAGGCGAAAGCGCTGCCGCGGCGATTGCGGACGGCCCATGCTCAGTCTCCCCGGTCTTCGCACCTCTTTCCATCAAGATATTCGGATATCTGATAATGATCGTTTAACATTAACCAAGGCGCCTTGCCGGGCCGCCAAGGCAGCCCGGCGCGCTTGCGCCAGGGGATAACCCTGAAGGGTTGCGATCCCTCAGGCCGCTTCGCGAATGAAGCGGCTGAGGAAGAGCCTCGTGCGCGGATGGCTCGGATTGGCCAGCACCTGTTCGGGCGGGCCCTGCTCGACGACGAGGCCGCCATCCATGAAGACGACACGGTCGGCCGCCTCGCGGGCAAAGCCGATCTCATGGGTGACGACGATCATGGTCAGGCCCTGGCCGGCAAGATCGCGCATCGTCGAAAGCACCTCGCCGACGAGCTCGGGATCGAGCGCCGAGGTCGGCTCGTCGAACAGCATCAGCTTCGGCCGGATCGCCAGCGCCCGGGCGATGGCGACGCGCTGCTGCTGGCCGCCGGAAAGCTGGCGCGGATAGGCGTTTGCCTTCTCGGTCAACCCGATGCGGGCGAGCAGCTCCATGGCGTAGTCGGTCGCTTCCTTGCGACTGCGGCCATGGACGCCGACCGGCGCCTCGATGATGTTCTCCAGCGCCGTCATGTGCGGGAAGAGGTTGAACTGCTGGAAGACCATGCCGATCTGGCGGCGCTGGGCCGCGATGGCGCGGGCCGAGAGCTTGATCAGCCGCTCGCCACTGAGCCGGTAGCCGATCTGCTCGCCGGCGACCATGATCGAGCCGCGCTGGATCGCCTCGAGATGGTTGATGCAGCGCAGGAAGGTCGACTTGCCGGAGCCGGACGGGCCGAGCACGACGACGACCTCGCCCGGCATGACGTCGAGATCGATGCCCTTCAGCACCTCGTTGTGGCCGAAGGATTTGTGGACGTTGCGGGCGCTGACCAGCGGCGCGCCCTCGCTCGCGATCCGGCTCATGGCGTCGCCTCCGCAATGACCGGCATACGTTCCGTCGCACCGCGTTCGCCGCGGGCATAGTAGCGCTCGATGAAGCCCTGGCCGATGTTCAGGACCGTGGTGATAATGAGATACCAGATCACCGCGACCATCAGCATCGGGACGACCTCGAAAGTGCGGTTGTAGACCGCCTGCACCGAATAGAGCAGATCGGCCATGGCGATGACGCTGACCAGCGAGGTCGCCTTGATCATGCTGATCAGCTGGTTGCCGGTCGGCGGCACGATCGAGCGCATCGCCTGCGGGATGATCACCCGCCACAGCGCCCGCGCCCGCGTCATGCCGAAGGCGTCGCTCGCCTCGGTCTGGCCCTTGTCGACCGAGAGCAGGCCGCCGCGGATGATCTCGGCCATATAGGCGGCCTCGTTGAGCGAGAGGCCGGCGATCGCCGCCGTCATCGGCGTGATCAGGTCATTGGTGTGCCAGCTGACCAGCGTCGGCCCGAACGGGATCGAAATCGAGATCTCGGGGAAGAGCGTCGAGAGATTGTACCAGAAGATCAGCTGGACCAGCAGCGGCGTGCCGCGGAAGAACCAGATGAACAGACCGGCGAGGCCGCTGAACAGCCGATCGTCGGAGAGCCGGGCGATCGCCAGCAGGAGGCCGATGATGACGCCGATCACCATCGCCACCACGGTGAGGCCGAGCGTGACGTAGAGCCCGCGCAGGATCGACTCGGCCGTGAACCATTGCGCCACGACTGGCCAGCCGAAATTCGGGTTCCAGGCGACGATCCAGGCGAAATTGGCGGCGACCGCGAGCACGAAGGCCCAGGTCAGCCAGCGCCCCCATTCGACCGGGCGGTGGGCGTTGGCGACGTCGCGCAGCGTCGCCTGCCGGTCGTGCATCGGCTCAGCCGCGCTGCTCATGGCTTGCCCGCTCAGTTCTTCGAAAGGTTGATGCCGGGCTCACCGATCATGTTGTTGTCGAGCCCCCATTTCTTGAAGATCGCCTCATAGGTACCGTTCGCCTTGAGCGTCTTGATCGATGCAAGCAGGACCTCGCCGAGCGGCGAGCCCTTCGGCACCACCGCGCCCTGGAACAGGTCCTGGAAGCCGTTGGCCTTGCCGACCGCGGCGAGCTCGAGATCGCCCTTGGCCTGCTGGACGAAATAGGTCAGCGGCGCCTGCGAGGAGAAGAAGCCGTCGGAGCGCCTGGAACGGACCGAGAGGATCGAGGTCGGCTGGTCGGTGAAGGACATCACCTCCAGCGCAGGCTTGCCCTCGGCCGCGCATTTCTCGGCCTGCGCCTTGATCACCTTCTCGGCCGAGCCGGCCGACATCACCGCGATCTTCTTGCCGCAGGTGTCGTCGAGGCTGGCGATCGCCTTCGGATTGCCCTTCTGCACCGCGAAAATCACGAACTCCCGGACATAATCGACGAAGTCGTTCGACTCCTGGCGCGACTTGAAGTCCCCGACCGGGCCCATGGCGAACTGGTAGCGGCCGGAAGCGATGCCGCTGAGCGCCGCAGCAAGCCCACTCACCGTCGCATGCTCGATCTTGACGCCGAGCAATTGGCCGATCGCGTCGGAGAGCTCGGCGGCGGCGCCGGTCATGGTCTTGGCGTCGGTGACAATCTCATAGGGTGGGAAGGAGCCGTTGTTGACCGAGATCATCTTGCCGGCGGTGCGGATCGCCTCCGGCAATTTGGCGCGCAGGGCCTCGTCGACCTTCTGCTCGGGGATCTTGATGCTGGCATCCTGGGCGAAGGCCGGAGCCTGCAGAAGTACCGCAGCCAGCGCGGCGGCTCCGGCGAATTTCACGATCATGTTCATGGCGACGTTCCCTTTTTATGGTTTTCAGTAGATCAGCGGCCCGCTCTTAGGCGGCGAGCTCGGGGCCGGCGAAGCGGCGATTGGCGAGGACCGGCAGCGCGGCGCGTGCCGCGGCGATACGGGCCGGGTCGATCTCGGCATAGATCAGCGCCGGAACCTCGCCGGCGCGGGCGATGGCGACGCCGAGCGGATCGACCACCATGCTGGCGCCGATATTGCGCGGGCCGCATTCGCCGGTGGCGATGACGTAGCAGGTGTTCTCCAGCGCGCGGGCGGTGACCATCACTTCCCAATGTGCCTCCTTGCCGAGGCCGCGCACCCAGGCGGCCGGCAGCAGCAACACATTGGCGCCGTCGAGCGCCAGGCGCCGGGCGAGCTCGGGGAAGCGCACGTCGTAGCAGGTCATCAGCCCGCATTTCAGCCCGGCGATCTCGAGCAGCGGCGGCACCTCGGTGCCCGGCTCGACATTGGTCGATTCCAGCGCCGAGAAGGCGTCGTAGAGATGGAGCTTGCGATAGGCCGCGACGATCGCGCCGTCGCGGACCGCGACATGGATGTTGAAGACGCGGCCCTTGCCGTTCGGCACATGGATGCAGAACAGCGTCGTCAGCGCCGAGCCCTTGCTGGCAGCAAGGACGCCCTGCATGAACTGACCGTCGAGAGGCTGCGCCGTCTTGAGCACGATGTCGGGATCGGTGATGTCGCGGGCGAGGATGCCTTCCGGCAGCAGCAGCAGGTCGGCGCCGGCAGCCTTGGCCTCACCCATCAGGCGGACAGAGGTGGCTAGGTTCTCCTGCCATTCGCGGCTGACGGCGAATTGTCCGAGCGCGGCTTTCATCAGATGGCTCCTTCCAGCGCGGAGGCGGCCGGGAACAGGGTCTCCGGCGTCAGGTCGGTCTCGGCGAGCTGTTGGATGTGCAGCTGCTCGATGAACGCGGTGATCATCGTCCGGTTCGCGGCAAGCCCGCTCTCGTTCCAGCTCTCGGGCAGATCATGGCCGCTGCGCACCAGCTCGTCGATCAGCCAGGGCGTGGTGTCGGCATAGCGGCGGCGCTTCTCCAGCCAGACCCGCCCACTTTCGTCGAGGAGATCGCTGAGCGCCTGCGGCAGCCAGGGCTCGCGGGCGGCAAGCTCGGGCTTGATGCCGATGATGTGCATGCCGGGCACGAAGCCGACCTTGCCGAAATAGTCGCGCTCGGCGGCGCGGACATCCGGCAGCAGCGCCCGGAAGCGCGAGCCTTTCGAGAAGAAGCCCTGCGGCATGAACGGCATCAGCACCGCCGCGATCTCGCCAGCGGCGAGCAGGTCGAGCAAGGGTGGCTGGCCGGGCAGCGCCTCGATCCGGCCCGGTCGGGCATAACGCCCGACGCGATCGGTGATCGGATGGTCGGCGGCAAGGCGGCTGACGGCCCAGAAGGCATCGTCGATGCCAAGGCCAGCCGCGGCCATTGCGGCGCGGGTCCAGGTGTTGCCGGAATCCTGCCAGCCGGCGATGCCGATGCGCTTGCCGCGGAGTTCGTCGAAGCGGGTCAGCTTGCTGTCGGCTGCCGTGACGACGCAGCGATGGCGGAAGCCGCGCATGATGAAGTTCGGGATGCCGACGACGCCGGTCTCGCCGCGGGCTCGGCCGGTGGTGTAGCGGCTGAACGAGATCTCGCTGGCGTCGAAACGCGGATCGCTGGCGAAGTCGTCGGGCAGCGCGGCGAGGCGCTCGATCTTCAGCTCGAAACGGTCGGACGCGAGATCGCCGAGCAACAGCGGCGTGATGAAGTCCCAGTCGCGCAGGGCCAGCCGGATCACAGGTTTCAAACGACAGCCTCGCTATGCGGAAAACCTTGGACAGCGGCGAGATTAAATGTTCATTTTGGCTGATCAATCGCTATTACGTTCCTGAACATTTATTTTTGAGTCGATGACCGACGAACCCGACGCCTCCTGGCTGGCAAGCCGCCTGACGCAGCGCACCGCGCGCGGCCTCGCGCTCGACCTCAGCCAGATGATCCGCTCCGGCCTGCTGCCGGTCGGGACGAAGCTGCCGACGGTGCGGGAGCTCGCCTTCCGGCTCGGCGTCAGCCCAGGCACGGTCTCGGAAGCCTGGAGCGAGCTGAAGCGGCAGAAGATCGTCTCAGGCCGCGGGCGCGGCGGCGCCTGGGTCAGCGGCGACAATGCGACGCCGCGGCCGACACGGATGGCCAGCGTCGCCGATTTCGGGCCGGACGCACTCGACCTCTCGCTGGCGGTCCCGGACGCCACGCTGATGCCGCCTCTGGCCGAGGCCCTGGCGCGGGCTGCAACGGCGGAGAACCTCAACAGCTATGAGCGCACGCCGATCCTGCCGGCACTGCGCGAGGCGGTGGTGCCGCACTGGCCCTATGGACCGGACGCCTTCCTTGCCACCAATGGCGGCTACAACGCCGTCTACTCGGTGCTGCACGCGACCGTGCTGCCCGGCTCCTGCATCGCGATCGAGGATCCGACCGCAATGCGGCTGCTCGACATCATCGAGGACCTCGGCGCCGAGATCCTGCCGGTCGGCCGCGATGCTGAAGGCCCCCTGCCCTCGGAACTCGCGGCCGCGCTGGAGCGGCGCCCGTCGGCCTTCATCTTCCAGCCACGCACCCATTCGGTGACCGGTCAGCATGTCAGCTCGGCACGGCTGGCCGAGCTCGGCCGGGTGCTCGCCGGCAGTGATACGCTGGTGATCGAGGACGATGGCCTCGGCGACGTCTCGATCCACCCGCCGATCAGCCTGGGCGCGACGATGCCGGAGCGGGTCGTGCATATCCGCTCCTTCTCGAAATCGCTGGGGCCGGACCTCCGGATCGCCGTGCTGTCGGCACCGGCCATGGTGATCCGGCAGATCCAGTCCTATCGCAGCTTCTCCTCGGGCTGGACCAGCCGGCTGCTGCAGGCCGCGACTGCCTGGCTGCTGACCGATGCCGAGACCGGCCGGCGGGTCGAGGAAGCTCGCGCGGTTTACGCCCAACGCCGGCAGGCGCTGGTCACTAGCCTGGGGGAGCGAGGGCTCGTCATGCCGGAGAGCGACGGGCTGTGCATCTGGGTTCCCGTCGAGAGCGAGCAGTTCGCGCTGGTGACACTGGCGGCTCACGGCATCGCGGTGCTGCCCGGCAGCAAATGCGCGGCGAGGCCGACCGAACATGTCCGGGTCGCGACCGCGATCCTGGCCGAGGGTTATGAACGCGTCGCCGAGGCGCTGATCAAGGCGGCGCAGCGGGGCGATACCCGACCGTAGCGCTCGCTTTGCGGCGCATGTCGCAGGCACGAGCCCGGAATGACAGCGCGGCGAGGAGCCCTGCTATGGCTGATGCAGCGTTGTCGTATGGACCGGCAACTCCTCGTCCTCGAACAGCTCCGGGTGTTCGGCAGCGATGCGCGGCAGCGCGTTGAGGATCTCACGCAGATGGATGCGCATGGCAGTCGCAGCGGTATCGGAATCGCCGCCTTCGAGCGCATCGACGATGGCGTTGTGCTGGGTGATCAGCAGCGGGATCGGCGAGGTCCCGGGCAAGGAGAGATAGCGCACCCGGTCAGTCTGGGCCCGGGCGCTCTCGACCACCTTGCCGGCATAGTCGCAATCGACGATCTCGGCGATCGCCTGATGGAAGGCCTCGTCCAGTACGGTGAAGCCGGAATAGTCATCGCGCCCAGCGGCAGCGGCCTGTTCGGCGATCAGGCGACGTAGGCGGGCGACGCCAGCGGGATCGATCAACCGGCTCGCTGCCCGCGCCAGTGCGCATTCCACCGCCTCGCGCACGAAGCGAGCATTGGCGACCTCGCGCATCGAGATCTTCATGACATAAGTGCCGCGGCTCGGCAGGATCTGCACCAGCCCGGCCTCGGAGAGCTTGATGAAGGCCTCGCGCACCGGCTGCCGGCTGACGCCGAAGCGGCCGGCGATCTCCTTCTCCGACAGCGCCTCGCCGGGCCTGAGCTCGCTGGCAATGATCGCCTGACGCAGGGCCGCGACGAGCTGCGGCGCGATCGGATCGCGAAGCCGGAGCTGGACGTCCATGAGCAAAACTCCTTCGGCCCGCCGTACCGACATTATACCGGTATGGTGGCCTAACGGCAAACGCCGAGGGTCAACCCTCCCGCCGGCGCAGCAGATAGGTGTCCATGATCCAGCCGTTCTGCGCGCGAGCGGCCTCGCGGGTGCGGGCGATCTCGTCAGAGACCTCCACGAGCGGACCGGAAGCCAGCACCTCCTGCGGCGCGCCGAGATAGGCGCCCCACCAGATGTCCAGACCAGCCGGATCGATCCTGGCGAAGGCCTGCTCGCCGTCGAGCATGACGATCGTGCTGCCGGCCTCGTCGCGAAAGCCGCCCTCGGCGAGCTTGCGGCCGGTGGTGATGGTGACCGGCTCGCCGATGCGGTTCAGCACCAGGCGATGTGCCGCCGCCAGCGCCTGGACGCTGGTGATGCCGGGGATGACGTCATAGTCGAAGACCAGACCACGAGCGCGTACGGCTTCGATGATGCGCAGCGTGCTGTCGTAGAGCGAAGGATCGCCCCAGACCAGCAGCGCCCCGGTCTGATCCTCGTCGAGCTCCTCGCGGAACAGGCGCTCATAGCTCTCGGCCAGCGCCGCATGCCAATCGTCGACGCTGCCGCGGTAATCGTCGCCCGCAGCGGCGCGCTTGGGCACGGAAAGCGGCACGGCGCGCCAATTGTCATGCTCGATATAGCGCCGGCAGATCTCCTCGCGCAGCGCGCGCAAGGCCGATTTCTCGGCACCCTTGTCCGGCACGAAGACGACATCGACGCTGTTCAGCGCCCGCACTGCCTGGATCGTGACGTGCTCGGGATTGCCGGCGCCGATGCCGATGATCCTGATCCTGCGCATGGGCACCTCTTTTGTGTTCGAGGCGCCGCATAGCACGATCCAGCAGGGGCGCGTCATGCTCGGGCGCAGGCGCGAGCATCTCGTTCCGGAAATTCTCGGGTCTGCGCTTCGCTTCGCCCGAGAATGACGCCCTTTTCCTTAACCCAACAAATTGCGGACCGTGCGCATGAAGACCCGAGCGCCGGGCGCGATGATTGCGTCCGGGAAGTCGTAATCGGGATTGTGCAGCGGCGGGGTGTCCTCGCCGGAGCCGAGCAGGAACATCGCCGATTTCGAGGAGCGGCCGAACAGGCCGAAGTCCTCGGAGCCGCGCTGCGGCGGCGTCTCGCCACGCGCGATGCCCTCCTCGTCGCAGGCCTGGCGCAGATGCGCCACCGCCTCGGGATGGTTCTCGCAATGATGGAAGACGTCGTGATAATCCATCGACACGGAGAGCCCGCCGGCGGAAGCGGCGTCGCGCACCAGCGCCTCGGCCTCGGCGCAGAGCGAGCCCATCAGGGAATCATTCAGCGTGCGCAAGGTCGCCCAGAGCTCGGCGCGGCCGGGGGTAATACCGAAGGCCGGCTCACCCATGCTGGCATGGGTGACCGTGACGAGGCGGTAATTGCCCTCCAGCGCGCCGCCCAGGCCGAGCGCGGTCAGCTCCGGCATCAGGCGAGCGAGCGCCTTCATCGGCGAGACCGCATGCTCCGGCGTCGCCGCATGCGAGGTGTGGCCGGTCAGCACGATCTTCAGGCCGCGCGAGGCGCAATTGGCCGGACCTTCCGAGATCCGGACAGCGCCGAGCGGCAGCCCGGGCTTGTTGTGCAGCGAGAAAGAGAAGTCGGGCGCGATCTCCGGAAACTTCGGATCGGCGATCACCGCGGCAGCGCCCGCTCCGGTCTCCTCCGCCGGCTGGAACAGCAGGATGGCGCGTCCGCGCTGTGGCCGCTGCCGGCCGAGCCCGCGCGACAGCGCCGCGACCGTGGTCATATGGCCGTCATGGCCGCAGAGATGGCCCTTGCCCGGCACCTGCGACGAATGCGGCACGCCGGAAAGGTCCTCGATCGGCAGGGCGTCGAGCTCGCAGCGGACCAGCACGGTCGGGCCGGGCTCGGCCCCTTCATAGATCGCGGCGACGCCATGGCCGCCGAGGTCGGTGACGATCCGGTCGGGCGCGCTCGGGGCGAGGAAGTCAACAATGGCCTTCGCCGTCTGGCGCTCCTCGCCGGAGATCTCCGGCGCGCGATGCAGGGCATGACGCAATTCGATCAGCTCGACCATGTCGGAATTGGTGAGAAACATGCCTGGCGCTTCCTCGGGTGATTTGCTTCGAGCATCACCAGTGCGCCGGCGGGTTCAACCCCTGTCGCCGCCCGGCCAGGGCAGACGGCCATGCATCCCGCTCACACCGCCAGCAACCCCAGCGCCCGCTCGATGCGCGAGCAGCCGCCGCGGCTGCGCGCCTTGCGATAGGCCCGGCTGAGGCGGCCGCTTGCATAGGCGTCGACGACGATGGCGTGGACATAGCTCTTGCGCACCACGGCTGGCGTGTTGACCAGCCGCTCGGCGATGGCGCGCATGATGTCGGCGAGCTGGCGCTTACGGCCGCGCTCGCTGGCGGCGATGTCGGTCGAGAGCAGCAATTCGGCCGCCGCGGCATTGGCGGCGAGCATGCGCAGATCCTTGCTGGAGATCGGCAGGCCCGCCGCTTCCTTCAGATAGGCGTTGATGTCGGCGGCATTGATCGCGGCGACCGAGCCGTCCTCGGCGCGGTACTGGAACAGGCGTTTGCCCGGGATGGTCTTCAGCCGGGTCAGGGCGCGCGCGAGCGGAGCGTCGTCCCGGCCGCAGGTGATGTCCTTGCCGCCCTTGCCGCGGAAGGCGAGCGTGACATGCTTGCCGGAGACATCGACATGGCGCTTCAGCAGGGTCGAAGCGCCATGGCTGCCATTGGTGCGGGCATAGACCTCGTTGCCGACGCGGATATGGCAGCGATCGATGACCGCGGCGGCACAGGCCAGCGCCTTGGCGCGTGAGAGCGTGCGGTCCTTGAGGTCGGCGGCGATGCGCTCGCGCAGTTTCGGCAGCGCATTGATCAGGCGGCCGAGGCGCTTCAGCTTGCGGCGCTCGCGCACCTTCTCCCAATCCGGGTGATAGCGATGCTGGATGCGCCCGGCATCGTCGCGGCCGGCGGCCTGGAGATGGGCGCGCGGATCACTGGCGATCAGCACATCCTCATAGGCCGGCGGGATTGCCAGCGAGCGGATACGGGCGAGCGTTCCTTCGTCGGTGATCTTGCCGCCGTCGGCGTCGCGATAACCGAAATTGCGGCCGACCCTGACGCGGCGGATGGTGAGATCGTAGATGGTCGCACGGCGCAGGCGGCCCTGGCTCGCATTGGCGCCTTCCCTGCCCTTCGTGACCATTCAGCGCCTCCGCAGCTCGACCGGCTGCGGATGAATGCAGGATAGGCTCCGAGGTTCCCTACCGCTTCGCCCGCGCGACGATCTGCGTCGGGTTGACGAAGCGCAGCGCGATCACCAGCCAGACCAGCGTCGTCACCATGTAGATCACCGCCATGGCGTCGATCGACTGCACGGCGCGCACGCCGGCGGCGAAGACCGCGTAATAGAGCGCAACCACCAGCGTCTGGCTCGTCGGGCCGGCCGTGAGGAAGGTCAGCTCGAACATCGCGATCGTGCGGACCAGCACGAGCAGCAGCGCGGCGAGGATGCCGGGCATCAGCAGCGGCAGCAGGACGTGGATGAAGAGCTTGAAGGTGTTGGCGCCGAAGACGCGCGCCGCCGCCTCGATCTTGGTGTCGATCTGCTCGATGAACGGGATCATCACCAGGATGACGAAAGGCACCGTCGGCACGAGATTGGCGAGCACCACGCCCGACATCGAGCCGGCAAGGCCGGTGCGGTAGAGCACCGTCGCCAGCGGGATGCCGAAGGTGATCGGCGGCACCAGAAGTGGCAGCAGGAAGAGCAGCATCACCAGCTTCTTGCCGGGGAAGTCGCGCCGCGCCAGCGCATAGGCGGCCGGCACGCCGATCAGTCCCGAGAGGAAGACGACGAGGAAGACGATCTGGAAGGTGACCGTCAGCACGTCGCCGAGCTGGAACTCGGCCCAGGCGGCGCCATACCAGCGCGTCGTCCAGCCGTCCGGCAGCCAGGAGCGCAGCCAGCGCGTCGAGAACGAACTCGTCACCACCGCGGCGATCATGCCGAACAGGTTGACGATGAAGAAGCCGATCAGCGTCCAATTGGCAGCGGCCCAGAGTTTGGTCGAGAGGCGGGTGTCCTTGACCATCGGATCAGCCCTTCCCGCCGCCGGCCGGGCCGCGATAGAGCATACCGCGCAGGCCCAGAACTGCGACGACGATCGCGAGCTGGACCATGCCCATGATCATCGCGACGGCCGAGGCCATCGAGTAGTCGTATTCCTCGAAGGCGGCCTGGTAGGCGGCGATCGAGATGACGCGGGTCGGTCCCGCCGGCGCCCCCAGCAGCACCGCCGAGGGGAAGACCGAGAAGGCCTGCACGAAGGAGAGGCAGAAGGTGATCGCGAGGCCCGGCAGCAGCAGCGGGAAGAGGATGTGCTTGAAGCGCTCCCAGGGTCCGGCGCCGAGCGTCGCGCCGGCCTGCTCCAGCGCCGGGTCGACGCCGGTGAGATAGGACAGCGTCAGCAGGAAGGTGAAGGGGAAGCCGGTGATGACCAGCGAGAGCATCACGCCCCAGTAATTGTGCAGGAGCTTCACCGGCGAGGAGATGATGCCGAGCGTCATCAGCGTGCGGTTGAACCAGCCTTGCGGGCCGAGATAGTTCAGCAAGCCTTCAGCGACGAGCACGGTGCCGAGCGTGATCGGGATCACCAGGATGGTGGTGAGCAGGCGTTGGTTCTTCATCAGCCGGACGCGGAAGGCGATCGGGATCGCCAGCAGCAGCGTCACGATCGTCACAGGCATGGCGAGCCAAAGCGTTGTCGCGATCGTGCCGTAAAGGAAAGAATCCGAGAAGAAGCGCTGATAGTTGGCCAGCGCCCCGCCCGCCTTCGGCGTGAAGGAGAGGAAGAGCCCGTAGAAGAACGGGTAGATGAACAGCGCCAGCAGGAAGATCACCGCAGGCAGGACGAGCAGGGTCAGCCCGTCGAGGCCGCGCGCGGCGAGGCGCTGCTTGAGCGGAATCTCGGCGGTGCCGGGCGCCGCGCCAGACAGAGTGCTCATGCGCCCTCTCCGAAGACGAGGACGCGATCCGGAGCGGCCGAAAGGCGGATCTCGGTGCCCGGCGCGATCCGGCTTTCGGCGAGGAAGGTCAGCGGCGTATCGTCCGCCATGCGGGCGAAGCCGACGAATTCACGGCCGTGGAACTCGGTCGAGACGACCTTGGCTTTGAGCCCCGGAGCGCCATCCGCCACCGGGTGCAGGTCCTCGGGGCGGATCGAGATATGGGCGCCCTGCCCGGCCGCAACCGGCGACCTGACGCGCCCGGCGACGCCGACCTCGCCGACCGTGACCGTAGCCAACTCCGCCGTGGCGGAGGCGACGCGGCCGGCGACCTTGTTGCGGAAGCCCATGAACTCGGCGACGTCGAGATGATCGGGCCGCGAGAACAGGTCCTCCGGCCCGCCGACCTGGCGGATCTCGCCATCGCGCATCACCACGATGCGGTCGGCGAGCGAGAGCGCCTCCTCCTGGTCGTGGGTGACGTAGATGGTGGTCGCGCCGAGCGTGTTGTGGATGCGCCTGATCTCGGCGCGCATCTCGAGACGCAATTTGGCGTCGAGATTGGAAAGCGGCTCGTCCATCAGCACGAGTGGCGGCTGGACCGCGATGGCGCGGGCGATGGCGACGCGCTGCTGCTGGCCGCCGGAGAGCTGGCCTGGCAGCTTCGCCTCCTGGCCCTGCAGGCGGACCAGCGCGACGGCCTCGGCGACGCGGCGCTCGCTCTCGGCCTTGGCGATGCCGCGCATCTTCAGGCCGAAGCCGATGTTCTTCTTGACGCTCATATGCGGGAAGAGCGCGTAGCTCTGGAAGACCATGCCGAAGCCGCGCTCTTCCGGGCGGAGCGGGTCGATGCGCTTCTCGTCGAGCCAGATGCCGCCGCCGGTCGCCGGCAAGAGGCCGGCGATCAGGTTCAGCGTCGTCGACTTGCCGCAGCCGGATGGGCCGAGCAGCGCGATGAACTCGCCCTGCTTGATCGTCAGCGAGACGTCCTTGACGGCATTATGCGTGCCGAAGTCGCGGCAGAGCCGGTCGAGCCTGAGTTCGCGGAAATTCGCGGCATGTATCGACATGAAGGACCATCGAGTTGGAACGGATGGGCGGTCGGCTGAAGGCAGGCGACAGCAAGGCGGCAGGCCGGTCAAGGACCGGCCTGCTTCGTGATCTCGGCAGGGGCTATTTGCGCTTGGCGCCGCCGACCTGCTCGTCCCACATGCGGAAGGCGACGACCATCTTGTCGGGGTCGAGCGGCGTCTCCAGCGGCGCCTCGGCGATCAGCTTCTCGTATTCGGGCCGGCCGAATTCCTTGATCGCCTTCTGGCTGTCCTCCGGGGCCATGTCGAGCGTGACACCCTTCACCGCCGGGCCCGGATAGAAATAGCCCTCGTCATAGGTGTAGGCCTGCTGCTCCTTGGTGAGCAGGAAGCTCATCAGGTCGAGCAACACGGCGAGCTTGTCGTCGCCGACGCCCTTGGGGATGCACATGTAGTGCGCGTCGGTGACCCAGTGGAAGCCCTTGATCGCGCCGACCTTGGCCTCCTTCGGCACGACGCCGAGAACGCGCGGATTGATGTCCCAGCCGGTGGTGGTCACCGTCATGTCGCGCGAGCCCTCGCCGAGCTCCTTCATCACCGCGCCGGTGCCGGCAGGGTAATACTCGACGTTCTCGCCGATGGCCTTGAGATAGGCCCATGTCTTGTCCCAGCCCTTGACCGGATCCTTCGGATCGCTGTCGCCGAGGATATAGGGCAGGCCCATCATGAAGGTGCGGCCGGGGCCGGAATTGGCCGGGCGGGCATAGAAGAAGCGGTTCTTGTTCTGCTTGGTGTAGTCGAGCAGCTCCTGCGCCGTCGTCGGCACGGTCTTGACCTTGTCCGGCATGTATTCGAGCAGCGGCCCCGAGGGGTAGTAGGTCACGACCACGCCCTGCCCGCTCGCCAGGCCCTGCATCTTGTTGGCGCCGTCGAGATAGATCTCTCCGAGCTTGGGCAGCGCGCCGGCCTGCTGCGGCAGCAGCGGAATCCACAGGCCCTGCTCGACGCCGGCCGAGAGCGCATCGGTGCCGGTCAGCACCATGTCGATGTCGACGCGGTTCGCCGCCTGCTGCGCCTTGATCTTGCCGGGCAGTTCGGGGGCCGGCGCCTTGGTGAAGGTGATGCGCGAGACCAGGTTCGGCTTGGCCTTGCGATAGTTCTCGAAGGCCTTCTGGGTCAGCGCCAGATTGCCGGCGACGTCGACGATCGACAGCGCGACCGGCGAGGTCGGCAGCCTCAGCCCCTGGGCGAAGACGCCGGGCGCAGCCGCGAGACCGGCCATGCCAGCGACGCCGCCGAGGAATGTGCGGCGATGGATCGTATCCTGGACCATGTTCTCCCCTCCCGGCGGGTTCGCCGCCTGCTGTTTCCCCAGCCCGTGAAAAGCGCGCTCTTGCAGCACTTTTAGCACCGGCGCTTACTGAATTCGCGGCTTTCGGAGTTGACGCCTCCGTTTGGGCCGGTATCCTAGTATACTAGTGAACAAGAGCTTGGCAATGGGCATCGCCGCGGCGAGACAGAGCACCGACCAGATCTACCGGGCGCTGCGCGGCGACATCCTGAACGCGGTGCTGCGTCCGGGTGAATCGATCTCGGAAGCGCGTATGGCGCTGCAGTTCGGCGTCAGCCGCACGCCGGTGCGCGAATCGTTCAAGCGGCTGGTCGAGGACGGCTTCCTCGTCGTCGTGCCGCAGGTCGGCACCTTCGTCGCGCCGATCGACCTCGCCGCCGTCTATGACAGCCAGTTCGTGCGCGAGACGCTGGAATGCCGCACGGTCGCGCTGGCGGCGAAGAACATCGACGAGGACGGGCGAACGACCCTCGCCGCTCTGATCCGGACGCAGGAGCAGGCGCTGGCCGATGGCGACCGGGCGGGCTTCTTCCGCAGCGACGAAGCCTTCCATGCCGAGCTCTCGCGGCTCTCGGGCCACCCTTCGGTCTGGAGCCTGATCGAGAGCGTCAAGGCACAACTCGACCGTGTCCGCTGCCTGTCGCTGGAGACGAGCGGCTGGTCCGACATGATCCTGCGCGAGCACCGCGAGATCGCCGCCGCGGTCGCGTCCGGCGACGAGGCGAAGGCCGAGCGCACCATGCGTGCGCATCTGCGCACCGTCTTCGATGCGATCGAGGCGATCGCCCGCGACCATGTCGAAGCCTTCGCCGCGAGCGGCGGGCTCAGCAAACCCACCTGACGACGCCGCGACAGACGGCAGCCCAAAAAGGACAGACGACGATGGAACAGACCTGGCGCTGGTTCGGCCCGGACGATGTGGTGACGCTCGCCCAGGCCCGGCAGGCGGGTGCGCGCGGCATCGTCAACGCGCTGCACCAGATCCCCTATGGCGTGGTCTGGAGCGTCGAGGAGATCGAGAAGCGCAAGGCGATCATCGAAGCCGACAAGAGCCTCGGCCTGCGCTGGGCGGTGGTCGAGAGCCTGCCGATCCACGAGGACGTCAAGATCGGCGAAGGCGACCTCGAAACCATCTTCGCCAATTACCGCCAGTCGCTGCGCAACCTCGCCGCCTGCGGCATCGAGGTGGTCTGCTACAATTTCATGCCGGTGCTAGACTGGACCCGCACTGACCTCGCCCAGCCCTTGCCGGGCGGCGGCACGGCGCTGCGCTTCAACCTGCACGAATACGTCGTCGTCGACCATTTCATGCTGCAGCGGCCGGGCGCCGACGAGGGTCATTCCGCCGAGGTGATGGACAGGGCCAAGGCGTGGTTCGAACGCTCCTCGGAAGCAGACCGGGCCAAGCTGATGGCCAACATCATGGCCGGCCTGCCCGGTGCCTATGACCGCTACGACGTGCCAGGGCTGAAGCGCATCCTCGCGCGCTATGCCGACATGAGCCATGACGGCCTGCGCGCCAATCTGAAGCGCTTCCTCGAAGCGGTGATCCCGACCGCCGAAGAGGTCGGCATCCGCATGTGCATCCATCCGGACGACCCCCCGCGGCCGCTCTTCGGCCTGCCGCGCATCTGCTCGAACGAGGACGACATCGCCTTCATCCTCGGCGCGGTCGACTCGCCGTCGAACGGCCTCACCCTCTGCTCCGGCTCGCTCGGCGCCAATCCGAAGAACGACGTGCCGGCGATTGCGCGCCGCTTCGCCGACCGGATCTGGTTCGCGCATCTGCGCAATGTCGCCAAGGATCCGGACGGCTCGTTCATGGAGGCCGAGCATCTCGGCGGCGACACCGACATGGTCGCCCTGGTCGACGCGCTGATGGCCGAGCAGACCCGGCGCAAGGCCGGCGGCTGGCGGCATTGGCGCATCCCGATGCGCCCCGACCACGGCCACGAATTGCTCGACGACGCCAAGAAGGGCTCGTTCCCGGGCTATCCGGCGGTCGGCCGCCTACGCGGCCTGGCGGAGCTGCGCGGCGTGATGACAGCGCTTGCGAGCGTCAAGGGGTATGCGAGCTGAGGAGCCTGACAGATCGTTCGATCATCAAGACCGATCGCGCTTCACCTTGACCGGTTGCGCGATCTCGATCGAACCGCCTGCAGCGAGATGGGGGCAGGCTTTGGCTATGCGAATAGCCGCCTCCATGTCATCGGCCGTGACGAAGCTCAGCCCGACGACAGGGTTTGGCCCACCATCATCATTGACTGCACCGTCTGGGTGGACGGTCTTGCTGGCGACCATCGGGTTGATATTGCCCTCGAGAGCCTCACCCAGCTGGTCCATCCAGTTCAGCCACGCCGTCATCAGCTCGGGATTTTCGGCGGCGGTCTTCGGGATGCTGCCGCCATGATAGGCGAATAGATACTTCGGCATAATCTTTACTCCTCTCTACGGGAACTCACGTCACTCCTCTCGGCGCGCAACGCCGCAAGCTCAACTGGGCAGATGTCTTGGGGGCACGCGGCGATATCGCACAGTCGGCAAGTCAGCTCACAGGTTGCCCGGTCTGGCGTCAGAGCGGTCAACATCGCGTCGAGCATGTCCGCCAGCTGCTCTTGCTGGCGCGTCGAAAGCACGGTCAAAGCACGCGAAAAAGCTGAGCGGCGCGCCTTCAATACCGCTTCCGCACTCTCGGTCCCGGCCGGCGTCAACAGCACCGCACGGGACCGCCCGTCATCCAAGCTCGCACGGCGCTCGATCAACCCGTCGGCCTGCAGCTTGTCGACAAGGCGCGTGGTCCCCGCGGCCGAGAGTCCAACGATCTTCCGCAAGTGATCTATCGGCCTGTCCGGAAAGGCGAGCACGGTGGCAAGTGCTGCCGCTGCCGTGACGCCTTGGCCTGAAGCATTCTCGATATTGATCCGCATTGCGTCAGCCAGTGCAATGACGAACGCGCCGAGCAGATTGTTCACGCGCTGATCTGAGTTCATGGTCCTAATATTTGCTTGCGTTACGCAAATAGTCAAACGACGATACTTCCTGGCGCCATGGGTGACGCTGGCTGGATGTACGTGGCAGCGAACAGCGTTATCGCGTGCAGATCGAGACGCCGGCCGGTCTGAAAGAGCTGTCCTGAGGCAAGGGCCTCGGCTCAGCGCTCGACCGGCCGATTCGGCGCCCTCAGCAGCGGCAACGCCATGGCAACGACCGGCACAATCAGCAGCGCCCAGGCACAGGCATAGCCGAACTGGTCGGCGACCAGGCCGAATATCCAAGGGCCCAGTGCCATGACGAACAGGCAGAGCGTCGAGGCGAAGCTCACCGTCGAGGCAATCGAGCTCCGCGGCGCCATCTCGGCGATCCCCAGCAGATAGAGCGGGAACCAGCCGATCCCGAAGATGCCGAAGACAACGAGGACCACCGCCGCCAGCGGCGCCGGGACGGCCGCCGGCAGCGCAGCGAGCACCGCGGCAGCGCCAGCCCCGAGGAGCGCGGTCACGGCGAAGGACTGGGAGCGTCGCCCGGGCCTGAACCTGTCGCTGAGCCAGGGCAGCATGACGCGCCCGGGAATCCCCGCAAGCTGCGCCAGCGCGAACAGGCTCGCCGCGCCGAGCATGCCGAGCGCGAGGGCGTCGGCCATATAGCCGATCGCGTGGGCCGTGAAGGTGAACTGGAAGGCCGACATGGCGATGCCGAGGCGGAGCACCGGCCAGAATTGCGGGCTTTCACCGACTGTCCGGATCAGTTCGCGCAGAGGCAGCGGCATCTCGCGCTTGGCCCCCACCGCCTCGCCCTCCTTGTAGAAGAGCAGGAACAGCAGCGCGCCGAGCAGCGACACCGTCGCGCTGGACCAGGCCGCCGCATGCAGGCCGAAACGCACCGCGAGCAGGGGCAGTACGGCGGCTGCGATCATCGTGCCCAGGGGTACCGCCGCCTGGCGGAAGCCGGTGGCAAGGCCGCGATGCCGCGGCGGGAACCAGCGCATGATCGCCCGCGTCCCGCCCGGCTGTACCGCAGCGTAGGTGCCGCCGAGGAAGGCCATGCAGACCAACAACCCGGTCAGCTCGTCGACAAAGGCGGCCGCAGCCATGGCGAGTGCCATGCCGAGCATCGCCAGCCCGACCACGATCCGCTCGCCATGGCGATCGATCGCGCGGCCGAGCGAATACATCGTCACGATCTGCGTGCCGTTCATGGCGGTGACAGCGAGCGCCGCCGAGGCGAGCGAGACGCCGAACGCATCCCGCCAGAACGGGACGAGGATGTAGACCCCCTGCGAGACGAACGAGCCCGCCGTTTGCGTCGCGACCGCCACCGTCAGCACGGTCCAGATATAGGGGTCAGTCTCGGCATGGCTCGCGACCGCTTCGGGAGCGAGGTTCGGACCTGTCTTCGACATCGGCAGCTGGACTCTGGCTAGGGGCTGCCGTGACAAAACACTGATCCGAAAGCGATCGAAACTGTCGTGCCCTCAGTTTCAATGATATCACTTTGTTATGGAAATGCGCCTCACGCTCGACCCGGAAGCCGTCGAGACCTTCGTCCTCGTGGCGGAGCACCGCTCCTTCACGCGCGCCGCCGGCCTGCTGAACACGACCCAGGCTGCCACCTCGCTGCGCTTGCGCCGCCTGGAGGAGCGGCTGGGCCAGCGCCTGCTCGAACGGACGCCGAGGCGCGTCACCCTCACCTCCGCCGGCGAGCGCTTCCTTGCCCCCGCACGCGAGTTTCTGGCCGCGCACCGCCGGGCGACCGATGCGCTTTCCTCCGACAGCGTTCGCCTCTCGGTCGGCATCACGCACCATCTGGTCGGGCCGGATCTCGCCCGCCTGCTGCAGGCTGCGGGCAAGCGCGACGGCGGCGTGACCTTGAACTTGCGGATCGGCTCGACGCGCGCGCTTCTCCAGCGCTACGACGCGGGCGACCTCGATGCGGTCATTGCCCTGCGTTACGACGAGAGCCGCCGCGACGGCGAGCTGTTGACGGACGCGCAATTCGGCTGGTTCTGCGCCCCGGACGTCCCGGTCGCCAGAGACGAACCGCTGCCGCTGGCGGCTCAGCCGGAGCCGTGCAAGCTGCGCCTGATGGCTATCGAGGCACTGGAAGCCGCCGGCATCCCATGGCGCGAAGCGTTCACCGGCGAAGGTGCCGCCGCAGTCGGCGCCGCCGCGATGGCGGGCCTCGGCGTCGCCCTGCTCGCCCGACAGGCCGCGCCGACCGGCCTCAGCGAGATCGGAACCCGCCTCGCGCTTCCCGCCGTGCCGACCCGGCCGATCGTCCTGCACTCAAGCGTCAGCCAACCGCGCGCGGCGGCGACGCTCACGGCAATCGCAGCTGCGTTTCGGTCCTGAGCAGCGGCCTGCCGGCGAAACCGCCCGGCTATCTCAGCACGTACCCCGCCTCGGTCAGCGGCGTATATTCGTAGCAGCAGTTCCATTCGTAGAAGCCGCCGGTCATCAGCCTCGCGCAGGCCGCCGGCTAGGGCATTGGTGCATCCCGGCTGACCTCGCTAAGAATATGCTCGACGACACCATCTGCCTAATGGGGCTAATTACCTGCACGTCTCGAAGATGACATTTGCCAGCGTGAAATATACAGTGAACAACGGTGATGATATTTAATCTAAACAATCATTGCAATTTGATATTTTAGTATCATTTTATTATGAGCATTTTTATAGCAAAATACTCAATACTAGAATATTACTTACGGCTTGAATCCTTTCTAAATCCTACGGTGTCTGGTAAGTTTCTTAGCGCAAGAGACATTAATCTTAAAAAACCCTCTTCACTATGCTTCCCGTCATTTATTATCTGAAAGGCACCAACAACGGTCAAAACAAGAATTATTGCTATTATTGCAAATGGTATATACAAAATTGAAACATATTGAGCAGAGACTAGAAATAAGCAACCAATTATGATTGCCGTAAATAAATAAAATGACCCAGACAACCATGGGTTATTATTTTTCTTTATATCCTGAGTCATAGCTTTATCTTGCTGAAAGGCCAATTCTCGTAGCTTCTCTCTAAATTTACTTAAAATTTTTGATTTTTCTTCTATACTTTCTGCTTCAAGCCCCCACATCATTTCCTCAAATCTATCACGATCCACAATTCCAATATCCGCATCCTCCAAATATTTACGGTACCCCGACAGAACGGCAGCACTAAGGGATCGCTCCGCGCCCGTTCCGACTACATTCATTACAAATATTGTATTTCTACCAACTTCAAACCAATGAAATAAATAATCTTTTTTATCAGAAAACGCATTTCTTATTTTGGCTATGACATCAATGGTTCCATCATTAAATGGGTCTCTTTTTATAATTTCCGACCAACTCAGATCTATATTTTCAAAAAAATTTCTAATTTCAGCCTCGAATGCATCTCCCTTGCTAAATACCCATGTCATGAAAGCAATTCCAGCCTCCAAAGCATCTCTTCGGGAGATATTCTTCATTTTTTCTCTCACCCTCGTCTATTAATAGCTGCAATCCGACTCAACGAATTGCGGTCACAAAAGCTCTTGAGAGACAAGATTGCTGCAAGCCAGTCTTATTACCAGATATATAATACTCAAATTCAGCAGCAACGCGAGGTTGAAGCAAAATCGCGTGCGTGCCTCCGCTACCGATCGGCTCAAATCACGCGAGGACGCGTTGATCGGCCAGATGGACCAGCCGGCCGCCGGCGATGGTCGCGACGATGCGCGGCTGCAGCCCCGGTGCGATGAGGACGAGGTCGGCGCGCTTGCCCGGCGCGATGACGCCACGGTCTGAGAGGCCGAGCGCCGCGGCAGGCCCCTGCGAGACCAGCTGCCAGGCGGTGGCGAAGTCCGTCGCGCCCTTGCGCACGAGGATGAAGGGGGCGAGCGGCAGTGCCGGATAGTAGTAGTCGGAGGCGAGGATGGTGCAGAGCCCTTCGCGCACCATCGCCTCGGCAGCCGGGCAATCGAGATGCGAGCCGCCGCGCACGACGTTCGGCGCGCCGAAGACGATCGCCTCGCCATGGGCTGCGGCCTCGCGCGTCGTCGCCTCGTTGATCGGAAACTCGGCGACGGTGACGCCGAGGCCACGATACCAGCGCCGCATCTCCGGCGTCATGTCGTCATGCGACATGGTTGGGACGCCGGCCGCGCGCGCCGCCGCCGCCAGTCGCTCGATCGAGCCCGGCACCTCGTCCCTGCGGTTCCAGACGTTCTCGGCCAACACCATGAAATCCTCATGCGTCAGCCCGGTACGCTCGACCATCTTGGCGATCTTGCCCGGCCGGCTGCTCGATTTCAGGATGCCGCCGGTATGGTCGTTGAAGGCGAGCACGCCGACACGGCCGGAGCCGAGCCAGTCGATGATCTCGGCCTCGGCAGCGAGGTTGAAGGTCTCGTGGCGCAGATGGAAGCGGGTGTCGGCGCCAAGCTCGGTCCTAAGCGCCGCGATCCGCTCGACCAGCCGGCGAGCGTTCTCAGCGCCGCGCAGGCCGGGTTCCCAGGACCAGGTGACGCCGTGGAAGGCCGTGGTGATGCCGCTCGCCAGCATGGCGCGGTCGGCGTCGCGCAGCGCCAGGTCGATGTCGAAGGCGACGCCCGGACGCGGCATGATATGGCGCTCGAAGGCGTCGCCATGGCAGTCGACGATGCCCGGCAGGACATAAAGGCCGGTTGCATCGAGGCGCAGCGCCGTAGCGGAGGCAGCGCCATCGAGCTCGACGATCGTCTCGCCTTCCGTGGCCAGGTCGGCACGGACGAGCGCGTCGGTCAGCACCTCGCCACCGGTGATATGCAGACTCATGCCCCGCCTCCGTCGCTGAAAGGACGGCGCGCTTGGCTGCTCTTCATGACATGGCGATGACGCCGCCTCAGCCGGCGAGGATCGCAAGCCCGGCAAGGACAAGGCCGCCGCCGGCGACACGGGCGAGAAGCGGAGCGCGGACCGCAAGCGCTCCGGCAAGCAGGATGCCGACAAGGTGGAGTGCGGTTGTCGCGAGGATGAAACCGGTCGCATAGGCGAGGCCGCTGGCGTTCTCCGGCAGCTCGGCGCCATGGGCGAAACCGTGGAAGATGCCGAGGATGCCGCAGGCGAGCGTGCCCGCGGCGAGCGGCGGCGAGGCCTTCAGCGCGACCGCAGCCCCGAGGATGATCACCGAGAAGGCGATGCCGATCTCGACGCCCGGCAGCGCCCCGCCCGACATGCCCCAGACGCCGGCCAGCGCCATGGTGCCGACGAAGGCGGCGGGATAGGCGATGCGCGCCCTGCCGCCGATGAGGCCGGCCCAGAGGCCGACCGCCACCATGGCCAGCAGATGGTCGAGCCCGGTCAGCGGATGCATCAGGCCGTGGACGAAGCCGTCGATCGGGCCGGCGCCGGTATGAGCGAAGACCGGAGCAGAGGCGAGGGTCAGCAGCATGGCAAGGAGTCCGGTCGCACGCATCGTCATCATGAAGTCCTCGTCAGCTCAGGACCGGCGCCTTCAGGCCGCCGGCGGTCTCGATGAAATCGACGACCAGGTCGACGCCCTCCCCCGCCCGCGTATTGGTGAAGGCATAGGGGCGCTTGCCGCGCATGGTCTTCGAGTCCCGGTCCATCACAGCAAGATCCGCGCCGACATGCGGGGCAAGGTCGGTCTTGTTGATGACCAGCAGGTCCGAGCGGGTGATGCCCGGGCCGCCCTTGCGCGGGATCTTCTCGCCGGCCGCGACGTCGATGACGTAGATCGTCAGGTCGGCGAGCTCGGGCGAGAAGGTCGCGGCGAGGTTGTCGCCGCCGGATTCGATCAGGATCAGGTCGAGCGAGGGAAACTTGCCGCGCATCTCCGCGACCGCCGCGAGGTTGATCGAGCAGTCCTCGCGGATTGCGGTATGCGGGCAGCCACCGGTCTCGACGCCCATGATCCGTTCCTCCGGCAGGGCGCCGGAGACGGTGAGGATACGGGCATCCTCCTTGGTGTAGATATCGTTGGTGATGGCGCAGATCTCGTAGCGGTCGCGCATGCGCTTGCACAGCGCTTCCATCAGCGCGGTCTTGCCGGAACCGACCGGGCCGCCGATGCCGACACGCAAGGGGCCGTGGGGAGAGCTGGTCATCGATCAGGGTCCTTGCAGGAGCAGAACGGCATAGCCCGCGGCGATCAGCAGGCAAAGCGGCGAGTAATAGCGGCGATCATAGCTGGCGAAAGGCTCGCGCGGATGCAGCCGCCGCCAGGCCGGCAGGTAGCCGGCGATTCCGCGAAGCAAGAACACCGCCATGATCGCGAAGCCGCCGAACTTGAGCAGCGGGCGCAGGGTCGCCGTATCGGATACCGGTGCAAGGAGCAGCGGCCAGATGGCCGTCACAGCAATCGCCAGCGCGACAAGCAAGCAGAGCCCCGGCGACGGCATGCGCTTTGCCCTGGCATTGCCGATGACGGTGGCGATCAGCTCGTCCTCACTCGCCGCCGGCCAGAGACCGCCCCGGCCCCAATAGGCATGCAGCGCGGCGATGGCAGCCAGGACGAGCGCCAGCGCGAGTGCAACAGCAGAGGTCATCAGTGAGCTCGCCTCTGGATTGTCATTTGCATGCGCCACACGTAGCGTTGCCGGAACGGCCAAAGTCGTAACGCGAAACGCTCGCGACAGTCACGAGCGATGGCGCATCCGGGAGGCGAAGGAAGATGATGCGTCTTTTCGGCAACCCGGCCCATCATGTGCGCGCCATGGCAGCAGCTGTCGCATTCATCGCAAGCGGCATGCTGGCGAGCGAGAGCGTTGCCCAGACGAATCCGACCGACGAGAAGCGGGCGCTGGCGGTCGAGATCACTCAGGCCGGGCTCGAAAGCGTCAACCTTGATCAGCTTTCGCTGGCTGCGCTCGACCAATTCGTCCGCAACTCCCCGAATAAATCCGAGGAATTTCGACAGGTTCTACTTTCAATGGCGCCCATTGTACGCGGCGAAGTAGAGCCCATGATGAGCGATATCACCAAGATCGTAGCGCGCTTCTATGAGGAGCGCTTCGAGGTCGATGAACTTAAGCAGCTCCGTTCCTTCGTCCTGAGCCCCGTCGGCAAGAAACAGGCACGCTTGGGGTCCGAGTTCTCGGCGCGCTTTGCTGTCACCCTGCAGCAATCGATGGCGGCTCGCGCCCCGGCCATCGAAGCAAAGATCAAGGCCGAACTGGGTAAGCGAGGCTACAAGCTCTGAGCCCATTGGCGGCCGCTCAAGACCGGAACAATCGCGAATATTGCGTCTCGTGCTTCAGCGACGCGAGGTCGGAGCGGAAGACGCAGCCGCCGAGATCGTCGAGCGCCATCGCCTCCGCCCGGACCGCGGCCTCGCGCAAGGCCGGCGTCAGCCGGGCGATGACCTTCTGCCCGTCGGTCTGGCCGACGATGCCGAGCCGGACGGCGGCCGAGACGAGATTGGCAATGAAGGCGAGCGCGAAGGCCTCGAGCGAAGGCGCCAGCGGCAGGCCATGGCCGCTGGCGGCGACGCCAACCGCGATGGGATAGGCAACATCGCCCGGCCAGGCGGCGCGCAGCGCGTCGATTGAGGCGCAGGGCCAGGCGGCGGCAAGCGCCGAGACGAAGGCGTTGCCCTGCGTCACCGTCTCCAGTCGGCGCTCGGCCGAGTTCGCCAGAGCGAGCGCCAGTTCCGCGATCTCCCGTAGCGCCTTGACATCGCCCTCCCCGCTCGCACGCCAGGCGGCGACGAAGAGGATGAGGTCATTGCGCAACGCACCGTGCTCGACGAGGGCATCGAGCCAGTCGGCGAGGCCCTCGGCATCAGTGAGATCGCCGGTCTCGAAAGCCCATTCCAGCCCGTGCGAGTAGGCGAAGCCGCCGACCGGAAAGGCCGGCGAGAGCCAGACCATCAGGGGCAGCAGCGCGCCCTGCATGGCTCAGTGATCGTGCTTGTGGCCCTTGTGGCCGTGCTCATGGCCGTGATGGCCATGATCGTGCTTGTGGCCGTGGTCGTCATGATGGTGGTGGTCATGGCCGCAGTCGCAGGCGGCGCCGTGGGCGTGCTCGTGCCCGTGATGATGCTCGTGGCCATGATCATGGCTGTGGCCGGCATGGGAATGGTCGTGGTCGTGGCCGTGCTCATGACCGTGATCGTGATGATCGTGACCGTGATGGTCATGGCCGCAATTGGCGTGATCATGGTCGTAGGCGCCGCGTTCCGGCTGGAATGGCCGCTCGACATCGGCCATCGCGCAGCCCTGGCCGCGGACCATCTCGGCCAGCACATGGTCGTGCTCGATATAGATCGCGGTCGCGGTGATCTCGGCCGGGGTGTGGCGGTTGCCGATATGCCAGGCGACACGCGCCAGCCGCAGCGGGTTCTCGGCGGTGATTTCGATCAGCTTCTGCGCCGCCGCCTTGATCAGCACGAGCGAGCCGTCCTCGAGCTTGACGGCGTCGCCGTCGTTCAGCGCGGTCGGCTTGTCGAGGTCGAGCAGGATGTCCTGCCCGCCATCGCCTTTCAGCGCGACGCGGCGGCGATTGCGGTCCTCATGGTCGAGAGTCAGCGTCTCGACGACCCGGTCCTGCTTGACCGCGGCCTTGCGGACGACGGAGATGGCGCGCTGCATGACGAAACCCGTGGCGTGATGGATCAGAGGCGATCGACCGATCGCGGTTCCACCACTTCGATCACCGGAGCGGCGCTGACGCAAGTCCCGGCGATGGCGAGGAAGGCCTGGAGATGGGTCTGCTGCATGTGCCGGTCGACATCGGCGCGCTTCTCCCAGCTCTCGACACTGAGAAAAAAGCCGGGATCGGAGAGGCTTTCGCAAATGTCGTAGCCGAGGCAGCCCTGCTCGCGACGCGTTGCCGCAATGCAGTCGCGCGCCGCCGCGACGAAGCGCTCGCGCTCTGTGGAAAGGACCCTGGCGCGGGCGATGACGAGGACGGGATCGGACATGCCGGACAGAGCTCCAGAGTTACAGGCCCATTCAGTACGCGGCAGAGACAGGTTTGGATGCAGCACCTAGTCTATTAGCCAAATAAATAACTCTGGCTCGCTCAGCGCAGGCGCGGTTAGATCGGCGGGCCAATAATCAAGGGATTCTCATGCTCGGAATTTCAGCACACCGCGCCCGTAATTTCGGCAGCGCTCTGGCGGGCCTCTGCCTCGCGGCGGCGCTTCCGATCGCTGCCCAGGCCCAGACGACACTGGAGCGGATCAAGCAGCGCGGGCACCTGGTCTGCGGCACCAGCCAGGGCGTCGCCGGCTTCTCGCTGCCGGATGCGCAAGGGCAATGGCGCGGCTTCGACACCGATCTCTGCCGGGGCCTGGCAGCGGCGATCTTCAACGACCAGGAGAAGGCGAAGTACATCTCGCTCGCCTCGAAGGACCGGCTGACGGCGCTGCAAAGCGGCGAGATCGACGTGCTCTCGCGGACCACGACCTGGACGCTCGGCCGCGACGCCGGCTTCGGCCTCAACTTCACCGCGATCAACTATTTCGACGGCCAGGGCTTCCTTGTCCGCAAGAGCACCGGCGTAAAGGACATCAAGGCACTGAACGGCGCCTCGATCTGCGTCGCGCAGGGCACCACCACCGAGCTCAACCTCGCCGATTATTTCCGCAATCACGGCATGAAATACGAGGTCATCGCCTATGCCGGCCTCGACGAGACGATCCAGGCCTATGAGGCCGGCCGCTGCGACGCCTACACCACCGACCTGTCACAGTTGGCGGCGAACCGGATGAAGCTCAAGGTCCCGGCCGAGCATGACCTGCTGCCCGAGATGATCTCGAAGGAGCCGCTCGGTCCCTGGGTCCGCCAGGGCGACGACGGCTGGTTCGATATCGTGCGCTGGACGGTCTACGCCATGCTGAACGCCGAGGAGTTCGGCATCACCCAGGCCAATGTCGAGGAGATGGCGAAATCGACCAATCCCGAGATCAAGCGCCTGCTCGGCGCCGAGGGCAAGTTCGGCGAGGGCCTCGGCCTCTCCAACGACTGGGTGGTGCGCATCGTCAAGGCGGTCGGCAATTACGGTGAGAGCTTCGATCGGCATCTCGGCACCAAATCGCCGCTCAACCTGCCGCGCGGCATGAACCGCCTGTGGACGCAGGGCGGCCTGCAGTACGCGCCGCCGGTACGCTGATTCAAGGTTCGAGGCCGAGCATTGCCAAAGAGCGCTCGATCGGCCTCGACCAACCATCCCGGCCACGTCGCATGGCATCGCCCAGCGCATCCTGCCAGGCATAGGGAGCGTCGGCGCGCAGCAGTTCGATCATCGCCCTCGCCTGTGCGAGGTCCTTGCGGCTCTTGATGATCTCATGCGCGCCGCGCCTTTGCGCGACGATGAGCTTGTGAACCGCAAAACGGCTCGGCTGGGGCAACATCACCGGAACACCCGCGCCGTGCAGAGCGACCGCGGGGATCGGCTCCGCGATCAGCCAGTCGAGATGCTGGAGGGGCGTCGCGCCGGCGGCGAGCTCCTTGAGAGGCATCGGGTCGCGGTCGCTGCGACGACGCAGTGGGGTCAACAGATCGACGACGAACCCTTGCGCGTTGCGGAAGCGCGAGGATGGCGCTTTCGGGTCGAGCCCCGGTACGGCGGAAAAGCTGGTTTCGGCACGCCGCAAGATCGTCAGCATGCTCTCGCTCTCGACATCCGCATCAAGCGCCAGATCGGCCGTGGCGAGATCGAGGTCCTGCGTCATCACCGTCGCTGCCGGCAGGACGGCGCCGAGCAGTGGCGGATAGCACTGATAAGCTGCCGTGCCGACCAACACGGCGCCGCGCCGGAACAGACCGGCATGGGCGATGGCATCGGCCACCTTTCCCAGCGCAGCGGTCGGGCCCGGAATGAGGCGCCGCAGCGCCGCGACCAGGCGGCGGCGCTCTTCCCGTCGCGCCATCTCGGTGCGGGCGGCCTCGGCGCGCGCAAGCACGTCGGGATCATCGGCGCGACCAAGATGCTCGACTGTGCGGCTCGTCCCGACCCAGCGCTGCAGGCGCAGATAGCGGATGCCGGCGACAGTCGTCGCCACGACCGTCGCCTCGTCCGATGACGCCGTCTCGACCTGTTGCTGCAGATCGGCGTAAAGCGTCTGGATGTTGAGCGGAATGCGCTGCATCCCGATTTAGTAGCACAAACTGAGGTTTGTGCTACTAAATCAACATCACCCTCAGCGCGGCAGCCCCTTCACCTCGTCGTCGAACTTCTTCAGGAGGCGCGAGCGCTCGGCCGGGCTGCCCCAGCGCGGGGTGTCGTAGTCGATGAGCTTGATCTCCTCGAATTTCGGCGCGTCAGGCGAAAGCTTGGAATTCCTGTTCGACGGGATCGAGTTGATCTTGAGCTTGGCGTTGATGTCCTGCGCCTCAGGCGAGAGCGTGAAATCGACGAATTTGCGCGCCGCTTCCGGGTTCTTGCCGCCCTTGATCACCGAAACCGAGCCGGTCTCGTAGCCGGTGCCCTCGCAAGGAGCGACGATGCCGATCGGCGCGCCCTGCAGCTTCTGCGTCAGCATGTCGTGCATGAAGGCGATGCCCACCGCCGTCTCGCCGAGGGCCGTCGCCTTCACCGGGGCGATGCCGGACTTGGTGTACTGGCTGATGTTCCTGTGCAGGCTCTTGAGGAATTCGAAGCCCTTGTCCTCGCCTAGGCGCTGGACAGTGGTGGCGAGGAAGACATAGGCCGTGCCGGATGAGCTGGGATCGGCGACCTGGACCTCGTCCTTGAACTTGGGATCGAGCAGGTCGGCCCAGCATTTGGGCTCGACCAGTTTCTTGCTCTTCAAGGTCTCGGTGTTGTAGCCGATGCCGAGCGCACCGAGATAAATGCCCGAAGTCTGGAACTTCGACTGCTCGGCATGGCGCCTGGCCCAATCATGCAGTTCCGAAAGCTTCGGCGACTTGTACTCGTCGAGCAGGCCCTCGTCGGCGGCCTGCAGATGCGGCTCGCCCGGCCCGCCCCACCAGACGTCGCCGCGTGGATTGGTCGCCTCGGCCTTGACCTGGGCATAGACCTCGCCGGTCGACTTGCGCACCATCTGGACCTTGATGCCGGTCGCCTTCTCGAAGATCGAGGCACCCTCGCGGCACTGCTCCTCGAGGATCGAGTAGTAGACGGTGACCTGGCCCTGGGCGGCCGCGGGCGTCGCGAGGGCGGCGAGAGCGACGCCAGCAAGTGCGGCAGCGTGAGACGAACGGAGCAAGGCAACCTCCCTGGACGGCTGATTTTATTTAGCCGTCTACAAGAATGAGAGGCCCGCCAAGTGTCAATATCGAAGGCCAAGCAAGCCCGAGCTCAATGCCGCCGGGTCCGGTCCGGCAGCTTGTTGATGGCCCTGTCGGCGCCCTGATCCTTGCCGAGAACGCCTTCGCGCAGCACCTTCGTCGCTGCATCCTGTTTCTTTTCAGGGGATGTCTTCAGCGGTTTCGTCGTCCTGGTGGCTTCGAGACCGATCTCCTTCGGCTTCTTGCCGTCATTGCGAGCGCTGGCGGCAAAGGTCGCAAGCGCTTCCGGCTGCTGGCCCTTGGGGCCTGCTGTCTTGGACTTAGCCATGGGTGCCTCCCTGATCTGATGGGAGGGAACGTGGAGGTGGCAGGCGATGTTCCCGCTGTCTTGGCCGCTCAGAACAGGAAATACCGCTGCGCCAGCGGCAGCTCCTTCGCCGGTTCGCAGACCAGCAGCTCGCCGTCAGCCACCACCGCATAGGTCTCCGGATCGATCTGGATGTCCGGCGTCGCGTCGTTGTGGATCATGCTCTTCTTGGAGATGCCACCGCGCACGTTCTCGACCGCGACCATCTCCTTGTCGGTGCCGAGCCGGCCCTTGAGGCCGTTCGCCATGGCGGCCTGCGAGACGAAGACCAGCGAGGTCGCGGTCACCGCCTTGCCGAAGGCGCCGAACATCGGCCGGTAATGCACCGGCTGCGGCGTCGGGATCGAGGCGTTGGGGTCGCCCATCGGAGCTGCGGCGATCGAGCCGCCCTTGACGACGAGATCGGGCTTGGCGCCGAAGAAGGCCGGAGACCAGACGACGAGATCGGCGAGCTTGCCGACCTCGACCGAGCCGATATGGCGGGAGATGCCATGGGCGATCGCCGGATTGATCGTGTATTTGGCGACATAGCGCTTGGCGCGGAAATTGTCGGCGCCGGTGCCGGCATCCTGCGGCAGCGGGCCGCGCTGGACCTTCATCTTGTGGGCGGTCTGCCAGGTGCGGGTGATCACCTCGCCGATACGGCCCATGGCCTGGCTGTCCGACGACATCATCGAGAGTGCGCCGAGATCGTGCAGGATGTCCTCGGCGGCGATCGTCTCCTTGCGGATGCGGCTCTCGGCGAAGGCGAGGTCCTCGGGGATCGACGGCGACAGGTGATGGCAGACCATCAGCATGTCGAGGTGCTCGTCGAGCGTGTTGACGGTGAACGGCCGGGTCGGGTTGGTCGATGAGGGCAGCACGTTGGGCAGCCCGGCGACCTTCATGATGTCAGGGGCATGGCCGCCGCCCGCCCCTTCGGTGTGGAAGGCGTGGATGGTGCGGCCCTTGAAGGCCGCGACCGTGTCCTCGACGAAGCCCGACTCGTTCAGCGTGTCGGTGTGGATCATCACCTGGATGTCGTATTCGTCGGCGACCGAGAGGCAGTTGTCGATCGCGCCCGGGGTCGTGCCCCAGTCCTCGTGCAGCTTGAGCGCGCAGGCGCCGGCCTCGATCATTTCTGTCAGCGCGCCGGGCAGTGCGGCATTGCCCTTGCCGGCGAAGGCGAGGTTCATCGGGAAGGCGTCGGCGGCCTTGATCATCTGGCTTAAGTGCCAAGGGCCTGGCGTGCAGGTCGTCGCCAATGTGCCATGGGCCGGGCCGGTGCCGCCGCCCAGCATGGTGGTCAGCCCGCTCATCAGCGCATCCTCGATCTGCTGCGGGCAGATATAGTGGATATGGCTGTCGAAGCCGCCGGCAGTGACGATCTTGCCCTCGCCGGCGATGACCTCGGTGCCGGGGCCGACGACGATCGTCTCGTCAGGCGCAAAATTGCCGAAGCCGGCCTGGATGTCGGGATTGCCGGCCTTGCCGATGGCGCAGATGCGGCCAGCCCTGATGCCGATATCGGCTTTCACGATGCCCCAATGGTCGAGGATCAGCGCATTGGTGATGACGGTGTCGACGGCACCGTCGGCGTTCCTGACCTGGCTCTGGCCCATGCCGTCGCGGATGACCTTGCCGCCGCCGAACTTCACCTCCTCGCCATATGTGGTGAAATCCTTCTCGACCCTGACGACGAGCTCGGTGTCGCCGAGCCGGACGGTATCGCCGGTGGTCGGACCGAACATCGCGGCATAGGCATTGCGCGGAAAGGCGAAGGGCATGGGCTATCCTCGTCAACCAGCCGGCTGAGCCGGCATATCGTCAATGCTTCTGGCTGCAGCGGCAGCGGCTTGGTCGAACAACAGGTCGAGCGGGCTGTTGAGACCGCGGCAGCCGGCGGCGACATCGTTCGCGAACTGCAGCCAGGCGCGCCGACGCGCCTGGTCCCAGCCGACGGGCGGGTCTTCCGCCAGCTCGCGCAGGCCGCTGATCTTGTCGGCGAGCCGCAGCAGGCGGGCCGCTTCGCTCTTCTCGCCGATCGTCTCGATCTGCATGCGGTGCCGCTCCGCCTCCGGCAGGCTCTTGTCGTCACTCACTTCGGCAACGAGAGATGCAACTCGCGGGCCGAAGAGGCTCTCGATCTCATCGCCCGTGATCTTCGTCTTCTCGACGGCGTCATGCAGCCAGGCCGCTGCGACCAGCTCGGCATCGGGCTGCTCCAGCGCCTTGGCCAGGAGATCGGCAACTTCGGCGAGATGCAGGATAAAGGCGGGACTGCTCCCGCCCTTGCGGGTCTGGCCGGCATGGACGCGCGCGGCAAAGCCTGCCGCATGTGTCACCAGCGCGATCTGGTCGCGCAGGACATGATCGTCGTCATGCATCGGAGCGCCCTCCCGAAGGCTCGCTTCCCTCAGCCCCTGTGTCTGCCGCAACCACAGCCACCTTCTTCTTCGCCACCGGCTTCTTGCGTCGTTTCGGCTTGCGCCTGGGCAATTGCGCCTCCTGCAGCATTTCGAGCTGGACCTGCTGGATCTCGGCGAGGCGCTGCCATTGCCGCGTGATCAGATGGTCGATCTTCTCGTGCAGGTGCCGGACCTCGAGCTCGGCCTTGAGGTTGACCTGGTAGTCGTTGAAGGAGCGCAGGCGGTCCTTCGCCTCCTGCCGCTTCTGGCTCATCATGATGATTGGCGCCTGGATGGCTGCGATGCAGGACAGGACGAGGTTGAGCAGGATGAAGGGGTAAGGATCGAAGGCGCTGGCCGCCATCGCGATGTTCAGCGCCATCCAGCCGAACAGCACCACGCCGAAGCTGATCAGGAAGGCCCATGAGCCGCCGAAGCTGGCGAGCCCATCCGAGAGACGCTCGCCGAGGGTGCGATGCTCCTCGAAATCGTCCTCGACGTTCTCCGCGATGGTCTCCTGCCGGGCGATGCTCTCGGCGACCTCGCGGTCGAGATCGGTGTACTCGCCGTGCTCCTCGCGCAGGATCTCCTCGACATAGCGCGTACGGTAGCGCGCCAGCTCCTTGAGGCTGATCAGGCTGTGATCGTCGAGATCGGGGAAGTCGCGCCGGATATGCTCGACCAGCGAGGGCCGCAGCGTTCCGAGCGCGATCAGGCTCTTGCGGCTGAGCTCGGCGCCGCTGATGGCGCAGACGCCACGCTTGCCCTTGCCGGTTTCGAGCGTCGGGAGAGACGGGAGCACAGCGTCGTCTTGCATCGCGGCCTGGCCTGAGGATGGTTCGAGCATGGCAGGTACCGCCGGCCGGCGGAAGCCGACGACGCCATGTCACAACGCTGAAGCGGAATCTCGTCGCAAATGCGGTCTCAGGCGCCGCCTCACAGCTTGCCCATGACCTCCTGGCGGAAGCCATAGACCTCGCGCTTGCCAGCGAGCGCGACGAGCCTGACCTCGCGGGTCTGGCCGGGCTCGAAACGCACGGCGGTGCCGGCGGGAATGTCGAGCCTGAACCCTCTGGCCCTCTCGCGCTCGAAAGCGAGTGCGGGGTTGGCCTCGAAGAAATGATAGTGCGAACCGACCTGGATTGGCCGGTCGCCGGTGTTGGAGACGGTGAGCGTCAGGCTCTCGCGGCCCTCGTTGAGAATGAGATCGCCCGGCAGGGTCGTGACCTCGCCCGGCTTCAGCCTGCCCTTGGAGCCGCGAATCGGCTCGTGGACGGTGACGAGCTTGGTGCCATCAGGAAAGGTCGCCTCGACCTGGACGTCGTGCAGCATCTCGGCGATGCCGTCCATGACCTGATCGGCCGAGAGGACATGGGCGCCCGCCTCCATCAACTCGGCGACGGACTTGCCGTCGCGCGCACCCTCGACCACGAAGTCGGTGATCAGCGCGACGGCTTCGGGATGGTTGAGCTTGACGCCGCGCTCGAGCCTTCGCCTCGCCACCATGGCAGCCATGGCGATGATGAGCTTGTCCTTCTCGCGCGGCGTCAGATTCATGCCTTGACCTTCTCGTCCTCGTCCTCGGCGACTTCGTCTTCGTCGTCTTCAGCGACTTCGGCGTCCTCGTCCTCTTCCTCGTCCGCCTCGTCGTCGGTCTCGTCCTCATCCTCGTCTTCGTCGTCGAGGGTGGCGTATTCATAGGCAAAGACGATCTCGCCCGTCGCCGGATCGAAGCTGCTCGAGGTCGACTCGTCGAAGGCCTCGATCAGCATCTCGGCATCCTCGGGGCCGTCGACATCGAAGCGGCGCACGGCTTCCTCGCCCTCGCCCTTCAGCGCGAGCTCGATCGCCCAGCCGCGGGAGCCGGTATCATAGACGCATTTCAGTCCCTGGATTGCCAGCATCACGCTCTCCTCAGATTGACCAGGTGCGCGGCAGCGCACGGCCGATCAGATGCCCGAGGAGCATGACGAGGGCGCGACGCAGCGCCTGTGCGTCGGCGGAGAGAAGGCGGATCAGAAGGAAGCCGTCGAGCGTGCCGGCGCCGGCTTCGACCGCGGCGAAGGTGGGATCATCAGCGAGCAAGGCGCGGATTTCGCCGAGCTTTTCCGGCTGACCAGGCCCCACCGCGAGGACCGTCGCGGCGGCCCGCGCGCCCTGCCCGATCGCCTTGCGACCCAAGGTCGCGTCGATGGCGCCGTCGAGCCGCAGATCCTCGGCGAAGATCAGCTTTCCGTCACGGCGGATGCGCCAGCGGTCGTGCAGATGACCGCGCGACAGGCTCTCGCCCATGGCGGCGCGGCCGAAATAGAGTGTCTCGGCAGCGATAAAGCTGGCATCGGCCACGAGCGCGACATCGAGGCTGCGCGCCAGGCGCGAACCGGAGAACAGGATCGTCTCCTGCGGCAGCCAGGCGAGCTCGGCACCATCTGCGACGTCGACGCGGGTCTCGACCCGCGTCTGGCTGCCCTGGCTGCGATAGATCTTTTCTGCCGCCTGCGTCGTCACCACCGCCTGCGCGCCGGGTTCGAGGGCGATCCGCGTGACGGCGCGGTCGCCACCGGCCATGCCGCCGGCGGTGTTGATCAGCACAGCTTCGCAACGCTCGTCATAGGCGGTCGGGAAGCGGGCGCGGTAGCCGCCGCTCTCGGCGACCTCCAGCCGCATCGTGCGCGCGCCGACCTTGCCAAAGCGCAGGCGCACGCCACCATCGGCGCGGACATAGTCCGGCAGGATCGGTTCGGGTGATTGCGGCAACGCGGGCGCGAACATGGGAGGCTCTGACGATCCGGCGCAGTTTTCCGCGCAATGCGCCGGCTCGCAAGATCGGCCCACGGCCTACCTGCCCATATTCTAGGCAGTACAGCCTCAGAAGCTGACTTCGCCGTTCTCCTCGCCATCCCAGTATTTGATGCGCTGGGCGCCAACCCTGATCATCACCAGGCCGGGCGTGTCGACGCCCTCCTTGAACCAGGCGTCAAGATCGGGAGACCAGTGCTCGGCGAAGGCCTGCTTGTCGCGGATCAGATCGGCCCGGCCCTCGACCGCGACGAAGAAGCCGTCCTTGCTGGAGAACTGCAGTCCGACCGTCGGGTCGCGCTCGATATCGCCGACCATCCGCGTCGAGTCTTCGGTGAAGTAGAAGGAGTCGCCGTCGTACTCGACGTCGGAATTGTTGCTCATCGGCCGCGCCGCGAGCTCGCCTCCATCCGTCCGCGTGGTGAGGAAGGCGATGTCGATGTCGCGCATCTTCTCGGCGATGTCGTGAAGGTTTCTGCTGGCCATGGCTTTCCTCCGGCGAGTTCGGGGTCTCGCCATCTACCGCCGAAGGGCAGCGAAGTTCCCGCGCCTCAATGCGCCGCGAGGAAGCGCTCGACCTCATCGCGCGTCGGGGTACCGGCGCGGCCGCCGAAGCGGGTGCATTTGATCGCGGCTACCGCCGAGGCGAAGCGTACCGCGTCGCGCTCTCCCTGCCCTTCGGCCAACGCCAGCGCGAAGGCGCCATGCCACACATCGCCGGCACCGAGCGTATCGACCGCCTCGATCGGAAAGGCCGGCAGATGGGCGATGCCGCCATTCTCCATGAAGAGCACGCCGCGCGGGCCGAGCGTCACCGCAAGCCAGTTCTGCGCGCCGCGCACCAGTGCTTCCAGCGCCGCCCGCGGCTCCTGCCCGCCCGAGATCTCGCTTAGTGCCTTCTCGCTGAAGGCGACGTGGCTGGCGGCGGTCACCATCTCCGGATGGGTCGGCTGGCGGTCGCCATCGATCACGCCGGGCACGCCGGCCTGGCGGGCGAGCTGCAGCGCCGCGAGCGAGCCCTCGCCCCAGCGGGTATCGACCAGCACGCCGTCACAGCCGGCCGGCAGCGCATCGGGCAGCCAGTCGGTCGTCAGCGGCGTCTTCGGGTCGGTATAGGAGACGACCATGCGCTCGCCCTGGGCGTCGATCAAGATCGAGGAGACCGGCGAGCGCAGGCCGGGAAAGCGCGGTGAGAGCGAGGTGTCGACGCCGTCCTGCTGCAACTGTGCGACGATGGTGTCGCCGACGGCGTCGTCGCCCAGGCGCGTCGCCAGCCAGGCCTTACCGCCGAGCCGGCCGATCGCGGCCGAGCCGCTGCCGGCGCAACCGCCGCCGGTGACGACAAGATCGCGCGCCCGATCCTTCTCGCCGGGGTTGGGCACGCGCTCGACGCTGTAGACATAGTCGAGCGTCGCGATACCCAAACAGAAGACACCGGCCATGCGACTTACGCTCCGAACCTGAATTCGCTGATCTGGCGATAGACCTCGCCGGGGCGCAGCACCGTCGAGGGGAAATGCGGGAGGTTGGGCGAGTCCGGCACATGCTGCGGTTCGAGCGCGATCCCGGCGCAGGCGCCGTATGGCGCTCCGTCGAGCCCTGCGACCGGGGTATCCAGCTTGAAGCCGTCATAGACCTGCAGCGCCGGCTCGGTGGTCCAGACTTCCATGGCAAGACCGGAGCGGCGCGAGCGCAAGGTCGCGGCATGGGCGAGTTCGAGGCCCGTCGCCGCCGCCGGCTCGCGGCGGTCACGGCGCAGCAGATAATTATGGTCGTACCAGAAGCGCGAGCCGTCCGGCTTGTCGAAGCGGATCGGCCGGCTCTTTCGGAAATCGAAGGGGGTCCCGGCTACCGAGGCAACCGAGCCGTCCGGGATCAGATCGGCATCGACCGGGGTGATCAGATTGGCGCGGACCTCGAACTCGTGGTCGAGGATGTCCGGACCATCGTCGAGGCGGAAATAGGAGTGATGCGCCAGGTTGACGATCGTCGGCGCGTCGGTCGTCGCAGTGAGCTCGATCCGCAAGGTCGCAGCCCCGGTGAGGCTGTAGCGGCAGAAGAGATCGAGCGTGCCGGGATAGCCGGCATCGCCGGCGGGGGAGACCAGCGCCAATATCGCGCTCGCCTCGTCGTGCTGCACCAAAGTCCAGGGCCGCTTGCCGAAGCCCTGCCCGCCGCCATGCAGCGAGTTGCGGCCGTGCTCATTCAGCGGGGTCTGGTATTCGACACCGTCGAGCATGAAGCGGCCGCCGCCGATGCGGTTGGCGAAGCGGCCGGCGATCGCGCCCATATGTGGAGAGTATTTGGGATAGTCGGCGAAGTCGGGGAAGCCGAGCACGACGCGCTGGCGCCCGCCATTGGGCAGTGGCACGACGAGATCGCGCAGCACCGCACCCCATTCCATCACCCGCGCTTCTGCTCCGGAGGCCGAGCGCAGCACGGCCTCGTGGATCGGCGTGCCGTCATCGAGCGTGCCGAACAGCATCTTGGTCAAGGCCAGCCTCCCGCCGCGCCGCCCTTCACCCGAGCGGTCGCGGCTCCCTCGCTAGTCGCAGGTGCGCTGTACGCGCAAGCCCTGCTGCTATGCCTTCACCAAGCCCCGGTATTCGGCATGCTCAGCCACGGCTCGGCCGGCGGCTTGGGATCGCCCTTCTGCAGGATCTCGATCGAGATGTTGTCGGGCGAGCGGACGAAGGCCATGTTGCCGTCGCGCGGCGGCCGGTTGATGGTGATGCCGGCCTTCATCAGCTTGTCGCAGGTCGCGTAGATGTCGTCGACCTCATAGGCGAGATGGCCGAAATTGCGCCCGCCCGTGTAGACTTCCGGATCCCAGTTGAAGGTCAGCTCCAGCGTCGGGCGGCCGCGGCTGCCCTGCTCCTTGACTGCAGCCGCATCGTCGGGCGCAGCGAGGAAGACGAGGGTGAAGCGACCCTTCTCGTTCTCGATCCGGCGGGTTTCGACCAGGCCGAACTTGTTCACATAGAAATCGAGCGCGGCATCGAGGTCGGTGACGCGAACCATGGTGTGGAGATAGCGCATAATTTTTCTAAGCCCTTCTAACTGTTTGCTAATTCCGACACCTGAACGGTGACCATCTTGCAACTGGTTAGCACGGCCCGTAGCAGCCTTTCCAGACTGGCGGTGGCTAGCGCCTGATAATAGTACGCGGCGTAGACCTCCGAAACGCTGCCACGTTCGACACCGCATGGAGAGGTTGATGGCATCTTTTGGTATCCCGGCCGGATTGGCCAAGCTTAAAGGGCGTACCACGCGGCCGCCCATCGGAGCATTTCGCCGCTGCATCGCCGCTGGTAGAAGTCATGTGTTATTAAAGCACGTCCTCATCGTTCGAATCAAATGAAGTCGAGAACGCCATCTCATCGAGATGCCGCTCATCGCCGGGAGCTAGCAATAGTTCCAGAGGAAGGTTGTTGAACATAATGTACCTTTCGACCAATTTTTTCATTCTTTTACCTTTATCGCTCACACTGTAATAGAATAACAGCACTAATTCTTGATCAGATATCTGAGATCTTAGAATCCTTGTGTATTTATATTTGTCCCCGATTGCTGAATTGTCAATAAATCTGAGTATGTTGAATATATATCGAAAATAATGTCCAACATTTTGTCGATGATCACCGTGAAACACTCGATAGCCATTCTTTAAATTCTCTAGCCTAGGCTGCTTTGAATGCTCTTCAAAGTGACTGATATTGGTTCTCAAATAGGCTACGAGAGAAATAAATGCTTGACGCCCCACCTTCCCCGATCCCGACATTGAGATTCCTTCGACAATCCCGTTATATAACCCGAGCATTTGAAAGAATGTCGCTTCAAAATTGCTTTGTCTAAGTGTATCAAGTTGAGCTTCAAGGGCAGTCGCTGCACGTGCGTATTCCGCCCTTGTAAGGCTTAACTCAGCTCGCTGAAGAACAATGGTGATAAGCACGCCGGTGAATGTCAGAAATGTAAGCGCCGGGTTCAGAAACCCTCCAAAAAAATCGCCGGCCTGCCCGAGCTTATCAAACTTCACGCCGGCCAGCGTGAGAGTGAGATAGACCATGGATGCGATCGTTACCGCGCTAACCGCGACCAAGAACAGCCTGTAGAGCGCCAGCTTTGCGCCGCCTTCGCCTGGATCAACGATGTTGTCAAAAAAGCGCCGGGCGGCGCCGATACGTGCGGGCGGAACCTGTTCACTCATTGAGCACCTGCTTCATCGATGGAACCTGCCAGCAATTCAGTCGCAACCAGCCAAAAGTCGTATAGGATTGTTTTTAATTATACTTCTGGACGGGGCAACAGCTTCCCAACCATTCCCATGCCATCACGCAGCTCTAAGTGGTCGTTTGGCTGTATGAGATCGAGCGGTAAATTGTCGAGCATATCGTACCTGCCGACATATACCCGCATCTTCTGACCTTTTTCCGAGAGCACGTTATAAAACAGCAGAGCGAGCTCAAAATCTGACAACTGCGCCCTCAAAATTCGTGTATATTTTATTTTTGGGTCAACGACATCGTAACTCAGCCTTGGCAAATGCGCCTCATCAATAAATCTGAGAAAATTATACAAATACCGATAATAATGACTTAGATCTTTTCTCCAAGACTGCCAGCACGTGCGGTATGCGTCCTGAATTTTTTGCAACTCCGTGGGACCATTCGCACTCAAACTGCGATTAAATTGCTCTCTCAGCCGACTCATATATTCCGAAAAGCATTCCCTCCCCCTAATCTTTTCGCCTTCATGGGGAGCCGGATACTCAATACTTTCTAATATGCGGTTCTGAACCGCCAGCATCTGAAAGAAAGTGTTCTCGAACTACTGCCGCTGAGCCTCACGGTGGCTTTCCGCCAGATCGGACCGCTGCAGATAGATCGAGTACATGACGCCCATGAAGGCGAGGAAGCTCAACAGCGGGTTGACGAAGCCGCCGAAAAGATCGCCGCGCGGTCCGAGTTCGGCCCACTCGCGCTTGTTGGCGCTAGGCCAAATCCACTCGGGCATTAGCGGCAGGAGCCATCCGACCGTGACAATAAGGAGAGCCAGAGCGACGAATGCGCCTAGCGGCCAATGCTTTTTCATTTAGCGCTCCCCCACCCCCAAGTGCATAGCCGCAACCTAAACGCGCTTCACGCTAGATCTTCGCCCTATGCCGATTTGAGAGGCCCTATGCACATTTTTATCTAGGACGACGTGCGCCTCGAAGGCTCGGTTAGATAGCGCATCGTTTGTCTCCCGGGGTTGATCTGGCAGATGGATCGGGCCAAACCCGGCCACGATCAAAGAGGGCTCGCGCGGACCTATCATGAGCGAAACGCAGGATCGCACGCCGAACCCGGCCGGCCCGGTGTCACCCGCCGAGGTCTCCCGGGTCAAGCAGAAGGCGGCGACGCTGTCGGTGATCGCCAGCGTCGTGCTGACGCTCGCCAAATTCGGCGCCGCAATCCTATCGGGCTCGCTCGCCCTGATGACCGACGCGCTGCAGGGGCTGATCGACATCGGCTCGACCATGTTCACCTGGTTCGCCGTGCGCGCTGCCGACAAGCCGGCCGATGACGAGCATCATTACGGCCACGGCAAGTTCGAGGCGCTCGCCGCGCTGCTGGAGACCGCGATCCTATTCGGGCTCTCGGGCGCAATCCTGTGGGAAGCGGCCAACCGCCTGTGGACCGGCAGCGAGCCGCATGTCGCGGTGACGCCGATCGTGATCGGCGTGCTGCTGTTCTCGCTGATGGTCGACGCGACGCGCTGGCGCACGCTGACCATGGTCGCCAAGGAGACCCGCAGCGAAGCGCTCTCCGCCGAGGCGCTGCATTTCGCCACCGATTTCGTCGGCACGGCGCTGGTGCTGCTCGGCCTGATCCTGACGCGGATGGGCGTGCCGATGGCCGACAGCGCGACGGCGCTGGCGCTCGCCGTGTTCATGATCGCGACCGCGGTGAAGCTCGGCCGGCGCACAGTCGATACACTGATCGACGCCGCGCCTAAGGGCGTCGCCGAGCGCCTGCGCGAAGCGGCGCAGGGCGTTGCCGGCGTGGTCAATGTCGAATGGCTCAGGCTGCGGCCCGCCGGCGGCGTGGTGCAGGGCGAGATCGGCATCCAGGTCTCGCGGACCCTGCCGCTCGACCGCGTCAGCGCGATCAAGGATGACCTGCTGCGGGCCCTGGCGGTCGTCGAACCGGATTCGGCGCTGACCGTTACCGCCAACCCGGTCCAGGTCGACGACGAGACGGCGCTGGAACGGGTGCTGCTGATCGCGCTGAAGATGAAGGTGCCGGTGCACCATGTCAGCGTCCACACGATCGGCGAGCGGCTCGCCGTCTCGCTCGACATGGAGGTCGACGCGGTGCTTCCGCTCGGCGAGGCCCACGAGATCGCCACAAGGCTGGAGAACGCGATCCGCGCCGAGTTCGGCGGCGAGACCGAGGTCGACACCCATATCGAGCCGATGGAGACCGGCCAGCCTTCCGGCCACAACGCACCCTGGGAGGTGGTCGAGGCGATCGGCAAGGCGATCGCCCAGGAAGCGGCCCATTTGGCCGATGCCGGCGGCCCGATCCGCGACATCCACAGCGTCCGCGTGCGCGAGACCCGCAACGGCCTGGTGGTCAACTATCACTGCCGGGCCGATGCTGCGCTCGACGTCGCCGCCGTGCATAGGGCCGTCGACAGGATCGAGCGCAAGGTTCGCGAGGCCCGGCCGGATGTCTGCCGCCTGGTCAGTCATGCCGAACCGGCGGTGGTATCCAACGACAAGACCTATGCCCTGCCCTGACGGCTTCCGTCGTCGTCTCCGGCTTCATAGATAAAAGCGACTGAAGGAAGCGAGCCTGCCATGCGCGCCGAAGACGCCCCGCTGATCCGCCTCGAGGATTATCGCCCCTCCGACTGGCTGATCGACACTGTTGATCTCGACATCGTCCTCGATCCGACGCGGACCAGGGTGCGCGCGCTGCTGCAATTGCGGCCGAACCCGGCCGGCCATGCCGGCGCGCCGCTCGTCCTCGATGGCGACGAGCTGACGCCGGATTCCATCCTGCTCGACGAGGTCCAGCTCGATCCGGCGCTGTATTCCCTTTCGCCGCAGGGGCTGACGATCCAGGCGCCGCCGGCGCGGGCCTTCTCGCTCCGGATCGAGACGACGCTCGACCCCAGCGCCAACACCAAGCTGATGGGGCTCTACCGCTCCAGCGGCGTCTACTGCACGCAATGCGAGGCGGACGGCTTCCGCCGCATCACCTATTTCCTCGACCGGCCGGACGTGATGAGCGTCTACACGGTCCGCCTCGAGGCCGAGAAGACGCAGGCGCCGGTCCTGCTCTCCAACGGCAACCTCGTCGCCGCGGCCGAACTGCCTGGCGGCGAGCGCCATTTCGCCGTCTGGCACGACCCGCACCCGAAGCCGGCCTATCTGTTCGCGCTGGTCGGCGGCAAGCTCGACCATGTCCGGCAGCCTTACGTCACGGCTGATGGCCATAAGGTCGAGCTCGCCGTCTATGTCGAGCCGGGCAAGGCCGGGCGCGCCGGCTGGGCGCTGGATTCGCTCGAGCGCTGCATGCGCTGGGACGAGCGCGTCTTCGGCCGCAACTACGATCTCGACGTATTCAACGTCGTCGCCGTGTCGGACTTCAACATGGGGGCAATGGAGAACAAGGGCCTCAACATCTTCAATGACAAATATGTGCTCGCCGACCCGCTGACGGCGAGCGACGGCGACTATGCCTCGATCGAGGCGATCATCGCGCATGAGTACTTCCACAACTGGACCGGCAACCGCATCACCTGCCGCGACTGGTTCCAGCTCTGCCTGAAGGAAGGCCTCACCGTCTTCCGCGACCAGGAATTCTCCTCCGACGAGCGCTCGCGCCCGGTAAAGCGCATCGCCGATGTGCGCACGCTGCGTTCGACGCAGTTCTCCGAGGATGCCGGCCCCCTCGCCCATCAGGTTCGGCCGCGCGCCTACAAGGAGATCAACAACTTCTACACGCCGACGGTCTACGAAAAGGGCGCGGAGGTGATCCGCATGCTCAAGGTTCTGATCGGCGAGGACGCCTTCGCCCGCGGCATGGACCTCTATTTCCAGCGTTGCGACGGCACTGCCGCGACGATCGAGGAATTCCTCGATTGCTTCGTCGAGTCCTCCGGTCAGGACCTCGCCCATTTCGCCGGATGGTACGAGCAGGCGGGCACGCCGACCGTGGTCGCCTCCGGCAAATACGATGCGAAAGCGAAGAGCTATACGCTGCAGCTGGCGCAATCGACGCCGCCGACGCCCGGCCAGCCCGAGAAGAAGCCAGTCGTCATTCCCGTCGCGCTCGGCCTCGTCGGCAAGGACGGCGACCTGCCGCTCACCAGCATCTCGCCGACGCTGAAAGCTGGCGGCGTGGTCGTGCTCGACCAGCCTTCGCTCTCCGTGACCTTCACCGATCTGCCGGAGCCGCCGACGCCGTCGCTGCTGCGCGGCTTTTCGGCACCGGTCCGGCTCGAGCTCGACCTCGGCGATGCCGAGCTCCTGACGCTGTTCACGGCCGACAGCGATTCCTTCAACCGCTGGCAGGCCTTGCAGACGGTGGCGACACGGGCGCTGGTACGTGCCGGCAGGGGCGATCATTCCACGCTGGGCGAGACCGCGACGGCACTCGCCGGGGTGCTCTCGGGCTTCCTCGCCGGTCCGGCGCTGGCGGATCCGGCCTTCGCCGCGCAGGTTCTGCGCCTGCCCGCCCCGGCCGACATCGCTCGCGAGATCGGTCGGGACGTCGATCCGGACGTCGTGCACGGCACCCACCGCCAGCTCTCGGCCACGATCGGCGTGGCGCTTGCCGGCCAGCTCGCGGCCTTGCGCGACAGCCTCGCCGAGCGCGGACCCTATTCGCCGGCCGCGGCGCCGGCCGGGCGGCGTGCGTTGCGCAACGAAGCGCTCGGGCTGCTCGCGCTCGGAGCTCCGGCCGAGGGCGCGCGGCTGGCGCTGGCGCAATTCACCGAAGCCGACAACCTCACCGACCGGCTCGCGGCACTCGCCGCGATGACGCTGATCCCCGGAGCCGAGCGTGAGGATCTGATCACGCGCTTTGGCGAGCTCTATGCCCGCGAGCCGCTCGTGCTCGACAAATGGCTGATGGCGCAGGCGCTGATCGCGGAGGATGGCACCCTCGCCCGGGTCAAGGGGCTCATGAGCCACCCTGCCTTCTCGCTCGGCAATCCGAACCGGGTGCGCGGCCTGATCGGCGGCTTTGCGGCGAACCTGACCCAGTTCAACCGGGCCGATGGCGAAGGCTACGGCTTCGTCGCCGACATCGTGATCGCGCTCGACCGAACCAATCCCCAGGTCGCCTCGCGCCTGCTCGGCTCGTTCAAGAGCTGGCGCATGCTGGAGGCCGGTCGCCGGGCCAAGGCGGAGGCGGCGCTGCGCATGGTCGGGGCCACCCCGAACCTGTCGCGAGACGTGGCGGACATCGCGGCCCGCTCGCTGGCCTGAGCCGGCGCCATTGGCACGTTGTCATGGTTGAAAGAAGCCGGCGTCGAGACCGATCGGAAGGTCCTTGGTGCCGGCTCGCATACCCCCCGAGAATCGCGCGTTAACCGCCTGCGCCGCCAAAGGTTAACGAAGTCCTGCGCGCGCAGGATTCAACCGATTCGCCACTACAACCAGGGCGCGCAAAACCACTGTCAGGACGAAGTTTCCGCTAGACAAAGCGAGTCCCTCGGATTCAACTGACTGTGATTCGGAGATGCGGCACGTCTCCCGATCTTACTGACGGTACATCGCTTCCGAAGGGGGACGGGCATGACGCGTGCCGACGCGGCTTGCGCACACGTGCGCGCAAATTCAGTTCTAGGCGTAGCACGATCCCTTACGCATCCGCTCTATCAGCGCTTCGAACAGCTGGAGCCGACCTTCCGGAAAGTCATTCCGGCGCTGGTGGCCGGCTTCGTCCTGCTCCTCGCGCTCGGTGCCTACATTCAAACCAGTGCACTGCGCGACGATGCGCTCGATGATGCAGCAATGGACCTCGAGGCGCTCGCCGCGTTGCTTGTGCGCGAACTCGATCTAGCCTCCAAAGACGACAAACACCCCGAGACCGCCCTCACGGCATTGACGACCAAGCATATCGCCGGCCGCGGCCGCATCGCCTATGTCAGCGACGCCAGCGGTCGCCTGGTCGCTGGCGAGCCGACGATCGGCGCGAGCGAGCGCAGCCTCACCGACCTGCTCGGCCCCGGGCAGGCGCTCACCGTCTTCGCCGACCGCGCCGGCGTGATGCCGATCACGCTTCCGGGCGGGATCGAGACGCTCGCCACCGTCCGCAACCTCGCCGCCCCCCTCGGCCAGGTCGCGGTGCTCCACCCGGTGAAGCGCGCGCTGTCGACCTGGGACGAGCGGCGCCGCTCGATCCTGGTTTTGTTCGGCTCGGCGGCGATCGTGCTCGCCGGCATCACCGCGGCCTTCGTCCTTCAATCCCGGCGCGCCCGCGCCGCCGACGAGGATTGCGATTGCGTCCGCGACCGCATCGACACGGCGCTCAGCCGTGGCCATTGCGGCCTGTGGGATTGGGACCTCGCCCACGGCCGGATGTACTGGTCAGATTCGATGTACGCGATGCTCGGCTACGATCGCACCGGCGAGTTCATGTCCTTCGGCGAGGTCAACGCCTTCATCCACCCCGAGGACGCCGACCTCTACGGCCTGGCCGATGCGGTCAGCCGCGGCGAGACCAATCATCTCGACCAGGAATTCCGCGTCCGCAACGCCTCCGGCGAATGGGTCTGGCTCAAGGCACGGGCCGAGCTGGTCACCGACCGCCGCACCGGCGCCCAGCATCTCGTCGGCATCGTCGTCGACATCTCCGAACAGCGCCGCATGGCCGCCCGCACCGCCACCGCCGATGCCCGCCTGCGCGACGCGGTCGAGGCGATCTCGGAAGCCTTCGTGCTCTGGGATGCCGAGCAGAAGCTCGTGCTCTGCAATGCCAAGTACCAGCAGCTGCACATGCTGTCGCCCGAGCTGGTCAAGACCGGCACGGCCTACGAGCAGATCATGAGCCACAGCGCCCAGCCGAGCATCGACCGCGAGCCGGTCCGCAGCGCGCGCGCCGGCTCCGGCAGCCAGTCCTACGAGGCGAAGCTCTCGGACGGGCGCTGGCTGCAGATCAACGGCCGCCGCACCAAGGATGGCGGCTCGGTCTCGGTCGGCACCGACATCACCATGCTGAAGCAGCAGGAGGAGCGCCTGACCCGCTCCGAGCACGAGCTGCTCAAGACCGTCACCGACCTCAAGGCCTCGCGCCAGAAGCTCGAAGCGCAGGCGCAGCAGCTCGCCGAGCTGGCCGAGCTCTATTTGGAGCAGAAGGCCGCCGCCGAAAGCGCCAACCGCGCCAAGTCGGAATTCCTCGCCAATATGAGCCATGAGCTGCGCACGCCGCTCAACGCCATCCTCGGCTTCTCCGAGATCATGGATGACGGGCTGTTCGGCCCGCTCGGCTCCGAGCGCTACGTCGAGTATGTCCGCGACATCCGCTCCAGCGGCGGCTACCTGCTCGCGGTGATCAACGACATCCTGAACATGGCCCGGATCGAGGCCGGCAGGCTCGAACTCGAAAAGACCGATGTCGCGCTCGACCTCGTGGTCGGCGAAGCGATCAACTGCCACCGCGAGGCGATCACGCACAAGCGGCTCTCGCTCACCAGCGATCTCGGCAGCGATCTGCGCCTCGAAGCGGATGCGCACGCCCTCTTCCAGATCGTCGGCAACCTCGTCGACAATGCCATCAAGTTCACGCCCGAGGGCGGCAAGATCGCCGTACGCGTCAAGCCGGCGCCCGACGCGCTCAACCTCTATGTCGAGGACAGCGGCATCGGCATCCCGCGCGAGAAGCTCGGCCGGATTGGGCGCCCGTTCGAGCAGGTCGAGGGCGATCTCATCCGCAGCCATGGCGGCTCCGGCCTCGGCCTCGCCATCGCCCGCTCGCTGGCCGAGCTGCATGGCGGCTCGCTGCGGATCCGCTCGATCATGGGCTCGGGCACGATCGTGATGGTCCACCTGCCGCTGCGGCATCATGCCGACGGAGCCGTCGCGGAGGCGGCCTGACGGGCGCGCGAGCGCCGGCCGCCGCCCGAGATGGCACGAAATGTCGCCGCCATCTTAGGCATCGCTTAACCGCGCACCTTGACGAAGCCTAAACTCGCCTGCGGCAAGCCTCGATCTACGACGCTCATATCGGCGGCTGGCCGGGGGGTCTCCACGAGGCGTGGATCGATGCAGGCCCAGTTCAACACAGACCATCCGCGAGCCGCTCAGCGAGCCGGCTGGGCACTTGGACGCTCGGCGGCCGTCACCATCGCCTTCCTCGCCCTGATGATCGCCCTCGTCATTTCCGGGTTCGCCTATATCGGCCATCAGGAGATCAGAGTAGAGGAGGTGCGCAAGAGCACCCGGACCCTGCGCGTGGCGCGCCAGGCCGTGATGGAGACCGGCGCCGCAGTCGCCGATCTGATGATCAGGCGCGACAGCGAACCCAATCTGCTCAGATATGCGCAGGCGCTCAGCCGCCTGAATACTTTCGGCGACGACAGCTTTCCCGAAACCGCGGTACGCGGAACCGAGGAAGTGTCGACACAAGTGATCGTAACCGCGCTCAAAGCCGGTTGGGCCGACATCGTTTCTGCCATCTCGGCGAAGCAGCCCGACATCGCGCAGTCGCTCTATGTCGCTCGCGGGATCGAGCGCAACGTCACGATCCTGACCCGAGCAATCTTTACGGATTTGACCAGGAAGGAGGCCATCGAAGCCTCGCTCAACAGCAATATCACGCACGCGACGAGCATCGTGCTCGGGCTGCAGATTCTGACCGGCGCGTTCTGTATCCTGGCCTTCGCCGGCGCCTCGCGCAGCAGTACGCGGGACGCCAAGGCACGCGATCTGGCCGTCGCCAATGCCAACTCATCACGCGAGCAGGTTTCGCGTCTGTTCGGGATGACTGAAATGCTGCAGAGCGCGCTCGACCACGGCGACGCCAATGCCGTCCTGCGCGCGACTGCGGCCGAACTCATTCCCGATCTCGGCGGCGCGCTCTACGTCTTCAACAACTCGCGCGACCGGCTGGCCCTCTCGACGACATGGGGGCGCGAGGATCTCGAGGCGCTGCCCGACTCGATCGGACTGCAGCAATGTTGGGCCCTGAAGCGCGGCAAGCCGCACGCCAACCGACCCGGCTCGCACAAACTCTGCTGCGAACATCACATCGTCAGCGATCATGCGCTCGAGATCCCGATGATCGCACGCGGCGAAATCCTCGGCCTCCTCCAGCTCTACTGCAGCGGCCCCGAGGCGGATCAGCGGCTCGAAGCCGCCGCCGGCATCGGCACCGCTCTGGCCGACGCCATGTCGCTCGCACTCTCCAACATCGCCCTGCGCGACAAGCTGCGCAGCCAGGCCCTGCGCGACCCTCTGACCGGTCTCTACAATCGCCGTTACATGGAGGATGCGCTCGAACGCGTCGTCCGCCTGGCCGAGCGCGAGAGGACCGAAGTGTCGGTCATCATGATCGATCTCGACCACTTCAAGCGGCTCAACGACCAGCACGGCCATGCCAAAGGCGATGCTGTATTGCGCGATGCGGCCGCCGCGATCATCAACCAGTTGCGCGAGACCGATATCGCCTGCCGCTATGGCGGTGAGGAACTCATCGTCGTGCTGCCCAATTGCGGGCTCGACATGGCAGCGGCAAAGGCCGAGCGCATCCGGACCAGCATCGAAGCCCTGTCGGAGCTGAACGGAGCCCAGGTCTCCGCCTCCCTCGGTGTCGCCTGCGTCCCGGTGACCTCGAACTCCAGCCGAGACCTGCTGGCCAACTCCGATGCGGCGCTCTACCGCGCCAAACAGGAGGGCCGGAATCGGGTCGTGCGCGCGCCGTCGCAAAAGACCAAGGGCGCACGAATGGAGCAGAGCGGCGCGGCCGGCTCTCTCGCGGCGGAGTAGAGCGCAGCGCCGTTCAGGACGCTCGCCCCGTCCCCAACAGACGCCGGAAGATGGCCCTCACGGCAGCGCGCGTCTCGTCGAGTTCGGCCTTCAGCATCTTGGCGTCGGGCAGGCCGACCGCCGTCGCGATCCGGCGCATCACCCGATCCGGCACAGCCTTGGCATCGAAACCCTCCTCCACCGCGAAGCGCTGCCAGAGCTGGACGTCACCGATGAAGCGGGCTGCGCCGGCGAGCCGCTCGGCGTCCTCGGAAGGTATGACTCCGGTGTCGCGCGCCGCGGCGAAGACGCCCGACGTGGTGCGGGCAAGCAGTTGCGGATGGCCGTGGCCATGGGCGAGCACAAGGTACTGCGCCAGGAAGTCGAGATCGGTCAGCCCGCCGGCTGCGAGCTTCAGGTCCCAGGCGTCGCTCTCGCCCTTCTCCTTGGCGATCAGCGCCCGCATCTCGGCGACGGCAGCGGCGACCTTGGCCGGCTCGCGCTTGCGCAGCAGGATCTGCCGGATCGCGGCTTCGACCTTCTCCCGCAGGCCGGCATCTCCAGCGACGACGCGGGCGCGGGTCAGCGCCATCTCCTCCCAGATCTCGGCTTCGCCCTGATGGTAGGCCTCGAACCCACCGAATTGTGTCGCTACCGGGCTCTTGTTGCCGGAAGGCCGCAGCCGCATGTCGACCTGATAGAGCGTGCCGCGCCTTGTCGGCACGGTCAGCCCCGCGACGAGGCGCTGGGTGAAGCGGACATGCCAAGTCACCGGGTCGAGCGGGCGCTTGCCGTCGCTGGCCTCGGCGTCCTCCGGCCGGTCGTAGAGCAGCATCAGATCGAGATCGGATGAGGGGGTGAGCTCGCCGGCGCCAAGGCGGCCCATGCCGAGCACGACCGCTTCCGCTCCCGCGACAAGGCCATGATCGGCGGCGAAGGCGGCGCGGGTATCCTCGAAGGCGACGCGGATGCAGGCCTGCGCCACCGCGGCATAGCCCTGCGCCGCCTGCTCGGCGTTGACCACGCCGGAGAGCAGCCGGGCTCCGACCAGGAAGTTCTCCTGCCGGGCGGCGTCGCGCATGCGGTCGAGCCCGTCCTCGACGCTGGGTGGCGGCGTGCCAACCATGGCACGCACGCGCTGCGCTACCCGCTCGGCATCGTGGCGGGGGGCGCTGAAGGCGGGGTCGATCACCGCGTCGAGCACATGCGGATAGAGCGCGGCGACCCTGGCGAGACGCGGCGCGCTACCAAGGATCTCAGCGAAGAGCTGCAGCAGGGCTTCATGCGAGCGCAGCAGGGTCAAAAGCTCGACCGCCGCCGGCATGCGAACGAAGGCATTGTCGAGATGGGCGAGCGCGCCGTCGGGGTCGGTGGTGCGCCCGAGCGCGACGAGCAGCGCCGGCGTCAGCTCGGTCAGCACCTCGCGGGCGCGGGCGCTGGTGACGGCGGCGCGGCGGCCGAAATGCCAGCCGCGCACCGTCTCCGCTGCGGTCGCCGGCTGGCGGAAGCCGAGCTTGCCCAGCGTCGCCAAGGTCTCGGGGTCGTTCTCGGTCCCGGTGAAGGAGAGCGATCCGGCCTCGCTGGCGAGGCTCGGTGCATCCTCGAACAGCAGGGCGTAGTGGCCCTCGACACGCCTGGCATGCGCCTCCAGATCCTTGCCGAAGGCCTTGGCGGAGGGGTAGCCGCAGAAGCGGGCGAAGGCGTCGAGATCGGCAGCGTCGGTCGGCAGGGTCTGCGTCTGCTCGTCATGGCGCATCTGCAAACGGTGCTCGATGGTGCGCAGCCAGCAATAGGATTCCGTCAGCTCGTCGCGCGCCTGCGGGCTGATCCAGTTCTCCCTGGTGAGTTCGCCGAGCATGTCGAGGGTGCGCGGCCCGCGCAGCGCCGGGCGCCTGCCGCCGAAGACGAGTTGCTGGGTCTGGACGAAGAACTCGATCTCGCGGATGCCGCCGCGGCCGAGCTTGACGTTGTGGCCGGGCAGGCTGAGCGTCTCGAAGCCCTTCACCGACTGGATCTGCCGCTTCATCGCATGAATGTCGGCGATGGCAGCGAAGTCGAAGTATTTGCGCCAGATGAAGGGAGCGAGATCGGCGATGAAGCGCCGGCCGAGTTCGAGGTCGCCGGCGACGGGCCGCGCCTTGATCATCGCGGCGCGTTCCCAGTTCTGGCCGACCGTCTCGTAATAGGCATAGGCGGTCGGCAGGGCGACGGCGACATGGGTCGAGCCGGGATCGGGGCGCAGGCGCAGGTCGACGCGGAAGACATAGCCGTCCGGCGTGCGCTCCTGAATGATGCGGGCGATCTGCTGGGTCAGCTTGACGAAGAAGCTGGTGGGCTCGCCGACGCCGGCGGCCTCGGCCATCTCCGGATCGAAGAAGACGACGATGTCGATGTCGGACGAGTAGTTCAGCTCGCCGGCGCCATGCTTGCCGAGTGCCAGCACGACAAGGCCGGAACCCTTGCCGGGTTCGCTCGCATCGGGAAGCTCGATCCGGCCAAGGCCGGCGGCCTGATGCAGCGCATGCTCGCTGGCGAGCTTCACCGCCATGTCAGCGGCGGCGCTGAGAGCGGCAGTCACCATCTCGACCGGCCAGACGCCACCGATATCGGCGAGCGCGATCAGCAGCGCCATCGCCTGACGGAAACGGCGCAATTCGCGCATCAGGTCGGCGGTCGCGGTCTCCGGCGTGGCGAAGGCGGCGATCCTCGCCAGCAGCGCGTCGCGGCGCTCCTCCGGAGCGACTGTCAGCGAGGCGAACAGCCCCTCCGGATCGCGCCGCATGATCTGGGTGAGGAAAGGCGAATGCGCCAGGATGCCTGCGACGAGCGTGGCCGAGGCCTCATGGCCCGCAAGATGCGCGACGAGCCGTTCACCGGCCTCGGCATCGAACAGGCGTTCGATCAGCTCCTCGCGCCAGAGCGCCTCGACCTTGCCGCGGGCGGGCAGGACGGGCGCCGCCTTCAGGCGTTCGCATAAGGGCTCGCCCACACTGACCTCCGCGTCGACCGGCTGAGCGAGCCTTAGCCCTTCATCAAGCCGACTGGAACCCTGCCCCGTCCGGCTGCGATGTCGAGCCCGCAGGCGCCTCCACGGCAGGGCTGTCCACAGGAGGAGGACTGACCGGCAGCGACATCACGACATCGAGCCCTGGCGCATTGTCCGACAGGCGGATCGCGCCGCCATGCAGATGCGCTACCGCCGAGGCAAGCGCGAGCCCCAGTCCGAAGCCGGGCTTGCTGCGGCTCTGATCGAGCCGGACGAAGCGCTCCAGGACGCGGCCGCGATCAGCTTCCGGGATGCCGGCGCCGTGATCGGCAACGCCGAGCTCGATCCTGTCGTCGACCCGCCGCGCGGTGACTGCGACGGTCGCCGGCGCATCGCCTTCCGGCTTGCCGTATTTCAGGGCGTTGTCGATCAGATTGGCGAGCGCCTGGCCAATCAGCTCGCGATTGCCGGTGAGCGACAGGCCGGGCTCGACGGAGGCAGACAGAGTGAGCCCTGCCTCCTCGGCCAGCGGCTCATAGAGCTCGGAGAGGCCGTCGACGATCTCAGCGAGGTCGAGCGGCGCCATACTGTCGCTGATCTGGCGGGTCTCCAGCCGCGCGATCATCAGGAGAGCGTTGAAGACGCGGATCAGCCCGTCGGCCTCCTCGATCGAACCATCGAGCGCCGCGCGCAATTGCTCGGGCGATTGCGCCGTGCGCAGCGCCTCCTCGGCACGGTTGCGCAGGCGCGTCAGCGGCGTCTTCAGGTCGTGGGCGATATTGTCCGTGACCTGCTGCATGCCGCTCATCAGTTCGCCGATGCGATCGAGCATGGCGTTGAGATTGCCGGCCAGCCGGTCGAGCTCGTCGCCGGTGCCGGCGATGGCGAGCCGGCCCTTGAGGTCGCCGGCCATGATCGAGCGGGCCGTGTCGTTCATGCCATCGATGCGCTTCAGTACGCGCCGCGCCACGAACCAGCCAGCGAAGCAGCCGAGCACGACCACGAGCAGGACCGACCAACCGGCGGCACGCTTGATCACGACGCGCAGGCGCTCGCGCTCCTCGACGTCGCGGCCGACCAGCAGGCGGAAGCCCGCCGGCAGCATGAAGACGCGGACGATGGCGTGGTTGGTCTGGTCGAGCGCCTCGGAGGAGCGGGCATACTCGATCTCGCTCTCGCCCTGGCGATCGAGCGTGCCCGGCGGCAGCGCCTCGATATTGCCGGCGATGCGTTCGCCCAGCGGGGTGGTGACGAGATAGAGCGAGGCGCCCGGCCCGCGCGAGCGCCGCTCGATCACCTGGACCAGCCTCCGGATGCCGCCGAGGCGCTGCTGCTCGGCCAACCCCTGGATCTCGGCGTCGATGGTCGAGCGGATCTGGTCGTCGAGCAGGTTCTTGGCGTTCCAGGCGACATAGCCCAGCACGAAGATGGCGAAAGCCGCGAAGACGACGAGATAGATCGCCGTCAGCTTGAAGGCGGTGGTGCGGACGAGATGCGGCAGGAAGCGCAGGCGGCCGGAAGGCTGCGGCGCTTCGCTTACCCTGCCATCAGCGAGCTGTGTCACGGACCATGTATCCCGCGCCGCGGATGGTGTGGATCATCGGATGCTCGAAGCCCTTGTCGACCTTCGAGCGCAAACGCGAGACGTGCACGTCGATGACATTGGTCTGTGGGTCGAAGTGATAGTCCCAGACGTTCTCAAGCAGCATGGTGCGGGTCACGACCTGCCCGGCATGCTTCATCAGGTATTCGAGCAGGCGGAACTCGCGCGGCTGCAGCACGATCTCCTCGCCGGCGCGGGTGACGCGATGCGCCAGCCGGTCGAGCAGGAGATCGCCGACGCGATAGGTGGTCGGCTCGGAGGCCGGCGCGCCGCGGCGGCGCGAGAGCACCTCGACGCGGGCGAGCAGCTCGGAGAAGGCATAGGGCTTGGGCAGATAGTCGTCGCCGCCGGCGCGCAGGCCCTTCACCCGGTCGTCGACCTGGGCGAGCGCAGAGAGGATCAGCGCCGGCACCGTCTCGCCCTGCTCGCGCAGGGAGCGGATCACCGAAAGCCCGTCCATGCGCGGCAGCATGCGGTCGACCACGAGCACGTCATAGCCGCCGCCCTGCGCCATGGCGTAGCCCTCCAGGCCATCGGGGGCGTGGTCGGCGACATGGCCGGCCTCACGAAAGGCCTTGACCAGATAGGCGGCCGCTTCGGCGTCGTCTTCAACGATCAGGAGTCGCATGACTGCAAACTAGCCCAACGAAATGAAAAGCGGCAGGCCGGAGGTGACGATCCGACCTGCCGCCGTGACGGCTGGCATTCCCGGCAGGGGGCGACGTGACAGCCGGGAGAAACCATCCGCCTGGAACACGCTCTCGCAGATCAACTGACGCTACGCGCGAGAGCATGCCCCAACTTGGATGCCCCGGGTCAGGCCGCCGGCTGGCGGCCGACCTCGAAGGAGACCTCGCGCTCCTTGCCGTCGCGCCAGATGGTCAGGCTGGTCTTGGTGCCCGGCGCGAAGGTCGCGATCTTCTTCGACAGCTCGCGGGCATCGGCGATCTTCTCGCCATTGACGGCGAGAATGGTGTCGCCGCGCTTCAGCCCGGCCTTGGCGGCAGGACCATTGGCCTGCGCCTCGGCGATCAGAGCGCCCTTGGCATCCTTCAGGCCGATGGCGTCGGCGACCTCGGCCGTGACCGGCTGGATCTGCACGCCGATGAAGCCGCGGGCGACCGAGCCGTGCTCCTTGAGCTGCTCGACGACGCTCTGGACGGTGGCCGCCGGGATCGCGAAGGCGATGCCGACATTGCCGCCCGACGGCGAGTAGATCGCGGTATTGACGCCGACGACTTCGCCCTTCTGGTTGAAGGTCGGACCGCCGGAGTTGCCACGGTTCACCGCCGCGTCGATCTGCAGGAAGTCGTCATAGGGGCCGGAGCCGATGTCGCGTCCCTGCGCCGAGACGATGCCTGCCGTGACGGTACCGCCGAGCCCGAACGGATTGCCGACCGCGAGCACCCACTCGCCGATGCGGGGCTTGCCCGAGGCGAGCTGGACGAAGGGATAGTTGCCGCTTTCGTTGACCTTGAGCAACGCGAGATCGGTGCGCGGATCGGTGCCGATCACCTTGGCCGAGAGCGTCTTGCCACCATCGGTGACGAGCTGGACCTCGGCCGCATTGGCGACGACGTGGTTGTTGGTGACGACATAGCCGTCCTGGCTGATGAAGAAGCCCGAGCCCTGCGAGAGCTGGAGGCGCGGCTGCTGCTGCGGCCCGCGCGGGCCCATGCCCTCCTCGCCGAAGCGGCGGAGGAAGCGCTCGAGCGGATGGCCGGGAGGCAGGCCTTCGATACCGGCCGGGCCGCCCTCGTCATTGGCGCTGGCGACGACCTTGGCCTTGACGCGAACTGAGACGACGGCGGGCTTAACCCGGTCGACGACATCGGCAAAGGACGGCAGCTGCGTCTGCTGCAGGCCGGAGAGCTGCACCGGCTGCGCATTGGCGGCGCCGTGGGTGTTGAGGAAATTGTCGGCGAGGCCGGCCATCAGGCCGATGCTCAGCGTCGCGGCGCCGGCGACGATCGCGCCGCGCTTCAGGATCGAGCGGGCGGTGGCGGGCGTGCGAGTGGCGGTCTCGGGGGTGTTGTTCTCTTGGGTGGTCATGGTTCTCACCTCGATGCGGGAGGCAGGGCCTTCCCTGCTTCGTGAGGTGGACCATGACGGGCGGTGCCTTACCTGGATTTCGCCCGATGATGACAGTTTCGTAAGGTTGGCAAGGCGCTGGGCTAGGGATCGGCTTGACGCCGGCTCGGTCACAATGCTCCCTACTCTCGATGCGCGCGATAAGAGCAGGCCGAGATGAAACACGCGATTGGATACATGGCCCTCGCCGCATTGCTGCTCGCCGGGGACAGCGCGCTGGCGCAGGACCTGCCCGCCTATGAAACCGGAGTACGCCTCGCGCAGCGCCGCGGCTATGACAACGCCGATTGCTATGGGCGGGTCTTCGCCAGGCATGCGGTGGTCGTCGAGAAACCCGGCGGCCGGAGAAGCTGGTTCGCCGCCTCGACACAGGCCTACAACGCCGAGCTGCAACGCCGCTGCGGCGTCGACCGGCTCGGCGATCTGAGGCAGAAGCGACAGCAGTCAGGTCCAGTCACATCGCAATATCGTGGCGGTGCGTACCAGGCCGGCCTCAGGATCGCAGCGAAACGAGGCTATTCCGGCCCCACCGCTGCTTGCTTTGCACGGGTTTTTGCCAATCAGGCCAGCGTTGGCCCGTCCTCGCTACGTGCCGGCCGGATGACGTGGGGCGCTTATCTCACGCCGTCGATCAGCGGCGAAATGCACCGGCAGTGCGGTATCTCGGTCTAAGCCTGCTCAGGAATCGCCGCGCTTCATCAGTTCGTCCAGCCTCGCCTGCTCTTCGGCAGTGAGTGCAGCGCTGGCCGGAGCAACGCTCCGATTGCGCCTGCGCCAGAGGAAGACGGCTCCGGACAGCACGATCAGGAAGGGCGCCGCCCAAAGGGCTATCGTGCGCGCATTCATTGGCGGGCGCAGCAGGACGAAGTCGCCATAGCGCGCGACGACGAAATCGATCACGGCCCCGTCGCTGTCGCCGGCGGTCAACCGCTCGCGCACCAGGACGCGCAGATCCTTGGCGAGCGGCGCATCGGAATCGTCGATCGACTGGTTCTGGCAGACCAGGCAACGCAAGCCGGAGGAAATCTGCCGCGCGCGCTGCTCCAGCGCGGGGTTCTTGAGCACCTCGTTCGGTTGCACGGCAAGGGCCGGCGCAGAGAAGGCCAGCACCCCGACGAGAAGGAGCGGGAGAGCGCGCACCGGCTTCACTCGGCCGCCTGCGGCATCGCAGCCGGCACCGCCACGCGTCGCGGCGCAGCCAACCGGAAGCGCCGGTCGGTCAGCGAGAGCGCGCCGCCCGCCGCCATCACCAGCGCGCCGATCCAGATCAGCAGGATGAGCGGCTTGTCATGCAGCTTGACCGCGATCGCGCCGCTGTCGTCGGGCTCGCCCAGGCTGATATAGGCTTGCCCGAGACCAACGGTGCGGATGCCGGCTTCGGTGGTCGGCATGGCACGGGCCGTATAGATGCGCTTCATCGCCTCGACCGGCTTCAGCTCGCGGCCATCGGCGACGATGCGGAAACGCGCGGCGTCCTCGCGATAATTCGGCCCGGTGCGCGGCGTCACCGCCTCCAGCGTCACCGTGTAGCGGCCGCTGGTCAGGCTCTCGCCGACCTTGAGCATGCCGATCGCCTCGGTGCCCCAGGCGACAGCGGCGATGCCGATCACGCTGATGCCGACGCCGGCATGGCCGAGCGCCGTGCCCCAGGCCGAGCGCGGCAGGCCCTTCGCCCGCGACAGAATGGCCGACGCGCCGCTGGCACGGCCGACGACACGTTCGCCGACTTCCCAGAACGCGCCGACGACGAGGAAGACGCCGAGGCCGATACCGAGCGGCGCCAGCACCGGGCCGCCGCGCACGAAGGCGAAGATGGCCAGCGTCGTGGCGACGCCGACACCGAAGGCGACCTGGGCGCGCTGGGCTGCCCCGAGCAGGTCGCCGCGCTTCCAGGCCAGCGTCTGGCCGATCGGCAGCAGCAGCAGCAGCGGCACCAGCAGCGGCACGAAGGTGGCGTTGAAGAAGGGCGGGCCGACCGAGATCTTGTCGCCGGTGACCATCTCCAACACGAGCGGGTAGAGCGTGCCGATGAAGACGGTGGCGCAGGCCGTCGCCAGGAAGAGGTTGTTGACGACGAGCGCGCTCTCCCGCGAGACCGGCGCGAACAGGCCGCCCTGCTTCAGGAGCGGCGCGCGCCAGGCGAACAGCGCCAGCGAGCCGCCGATGAAGGCGATCAGGATGCCGAGGATGAACAGGCCGCGCTGCGGGTCGCTGGCGAAGGAATGCACCGAGGTCAGCACGCCCGAGCGGACGATGAAGGTGCCGAGCAGCGAGAGCGAGAAGGTCAGGATCGCGAGCAGGATCGTCCAGACCTTGAGCGCGTCGCGCTTCTCCATCACCACCGTCGAGTGGATCAGCGCCGTGCCGGCGAGCCAGGGCATCAGCGAGGCGTTTTCGACCGGGTCCCAGAACCACCAGCCACCCCAGCCGAGCTCGTAATAGGCCCAGTAGGAGCCCATGGCGATGCCGAGCGTTAGGAAGGTCCAGGCCAGCAGGGTCCATGGGCGGACGGCGCGGGCCCAGACCGCGTCGATCTTGCCCTCGATCAGCGCCGCGACAGCGAAGGCATAGGTGATCGAGAAGCCGACATAGCCGACATAGAGCAGCGGCGGATGGATGGCGAGGCCGAGGTCCTGCAGGATCGGATTGAGGTCCTGCCCCTCGCCCGGCGCCGGGACGAGCCGCCGGAACGGGTTCGAGGTCAGCAGCGTGAAGGCGAGGAAGGCGACGCTGACGCTGCCTTGCGCCGCGAGCGTGCCGGCCCGCAGCTTCGCCGGCAGCGAACGCCGCGACAGCGCGACCAGTGCGCCGAACAGCACGAGGATGAGGACCCAGAGCAGCATCGAGCCCTCATGGTTCCCCCAGACCGAGGTCAGCTTGTAGATCAGCGGCTGCGTCGAGTGCGAATTGGCCGCGACGTTCTCGACCGAGAAGTCGGAGACCACATAGGACGCCATCAGGCAGCCGAAGGAGAGCGCGACCAGCAGGAAGCAGGCGATCGCCGCGGCCGGGCCGACCGAGGCCAAAGCGGGATCGTTCCGGCTCACGCCCCAGAGCGGCACGATCGTCTGGACGACCGCGACGCCGAGCGCCAACGCCAAAGCGAAATGACCGATCTCGACGAACACAGGCGCGGCCCTATTTCGTGGCCGGCGCAGCAGGCGCGCCGGGCTTGGTTTCGCCGGGCTGCCAATGGCCCTGCTTCTTCAATGCGTCGGCGACCTCGCGCGGCATATAGGTCTCATCATGCTTGGCGAGGACCGAGTCGGCGCGGAACCGCCCAGGCGCCTCGAGCACGCCTTCGGTGACGACGCCCTGCCCTTCGCGGAAGAGATCGGGCAGCAGGCCGGTATAGCTGACCATGGTCCTGGTCTTGCCGTCGGTGACGGCGAAGCCGACGCGCTGGTTGGCGCCGCGCTCGACCGAACCGGTCTCGACCAGGCCGCCAAGGCGCAGCCGCGTGCCGGGTGTGAGGCCCTTCTCGACGATCTCGGTCGGTCCGTAGAAGAAGACGATCGAATCCCGCAGCGCATAAGCGACGAGGCCAGCGGCAAGGCCGAGGACGACGCCGGCCGAGGCGATCACGACGAGGCGGCGCTGCTTGCGGGTCAAGCGCTTGCGCGGCGGCGTGACTGGGATACCGGCCTGAATGGTCATGGTGCGGCCTCCTGCAGGCCGAGTTCGGTGCGCAAGCCGTCGAGAGCGGGCGCTGCCGACTGATCGGAAGCCAGACGCTGGCGAGCCGTCGACAGCGACTTCTGCGCCGCCTCGCGTTCGCCGAGCACCGCCTGCGAGCGGATCAGGCGCGACCAATCGGCAAGGCTGCCGCCACCCTCGGCGAGCCGCGCCGCGAGGCCCTCGACCATGCCGCGGATCGCACCCATGCGTTCGGCTTCGGGCAGGCTGGCGATCGCATCGGCCGGCGCTGCCGTACGCTCCAGCCCATCAAGGCGCGCCCGGACGGTCGCCGCCCAGGGGGCGTCAGCCGGCGCATCGGCGAGCAGGGCCTTGAGCGACGCGATCGCGGCCGGCGCCTGCCCATCCTGCTCCTGCGCGATCGCCATGAAGAAGCGGGCGCGCGGATTGGCCGGGTCGAGCTTCAATGCCTCGGCAAGGCTCTCCCGCGCCGCCGCAGTGACGACGCCGCCCGCAGCGAGAAGTTGCGCCTCAGCCTGACCACCCAGCCGCTCGGTCGTCGCTCCGTCGTAGCGGATCGCATTGGCGAAGGCCTTGGCGGCATCCTCGAAGCGGCCCTGGCGCAGATAGACCGGGGCGAGCACGTTCCAGCCCTTGCCGTCGGTCGGGTTGGTGGCGAGATGAGACTCGATCCGCGCCAGCGCCAGCTCGAAATCCTGCGCTGGATTGCCCTGCATCCGCGCCGCGAGCGGCTGGTCAGGGACGCTAGGCGAGCCATAGGCGCCGTAGATCAGCAGCGCCAGCAGGGGCACGCAGGAGAGCGCGATCGCAGAGGCCGCGCGACGGCGACGCAGCGCCGGCTCGCTTTCACCGGCAGGAGCGGCCTCCGACGCCGTCTCGCGCAACAGCCTGCGCGCCGCCTCGGCCTTGGCCGCATCGGCCTCAGGGATGCCGATCAGCTTGCGACCGAGATCGCGATCGATCTCGGCAAGCTGGGCGCGGTAGAGCGCGGTCGCCCCGGCCGTATCGACGGACAGCACTGGAGCCCGGCGACCGAGCGGCCAGAGCACCGCCATGACCGCGGCCCCGGTCATGACCGCGAAGATGATCCAGATCAGCATTCGCTGTTCATAGCCGTTCGAAGGTGTCGGTTCATGTCCGAAGATGGCGACAAAGGGTCACGCGGGCAATGCGACGTCAGACCGCCGGCAGGACGAGCCGAGCCCGAAGGCCGCCGAGCGGCGAACGCTCCAGCGAGAGGCCACCACCATAGAGCTTGGCGAGATCGACGACGATCGATAGGCCGAGCCCCGAACCCGGCGTCGTCTCGTCGAGCCTGCGGCCGCGCTTCAGGACTTCGGCCATGGCCTCGTCCGGAAGGCCGGGGCCGTCATCGTCGATCAGCAGAACGAGACGCCCTTCCGGCATCTGCGCTTCCGGCGCCAGGCTGACCTGCACTTCGGTACGCGCCCATTTGAAGGCGTTATCGAGCAGATTGCCGAGCATCTCCTCGAAATCCTGCTTCTCGCCGCGAAAGCGGGTGCCAGCGGGAACAGTGTGGTTGCCCTCGATCGCCCTGCCCTGCGCGATCTTCTCGAAAGTGCGAATCAAGGCGTCCAGCGAGGGCGAGACTTCGCAGATGCCGCCGAGCGCGCCGGACAGGGCGGCCGCCCGGGCCCGGTCGAGATAGTATTGCACCTGATCGCGCATGATCGCGGTCTGGTGGCGAACTGTCTGGGACAGGACGCCCTGCCCGGCCTCGGCCTCGTTCTGCATCACGCTGAGCGGCGTCTTGAGGGCATGGGCGAGATTCCCGACCTGGGTGCGGGCGCGCTCCAGGATCTCGCGATTGGCGTCGATGAGTTGGTTGAGCTCGCCTGCCAGCGGGGCAAGATCGGGCGGATAGCGCCCGGCGATGCGCGTGCTCTCGCCGGTGCGTACCGTGCCGACCGCGGCGCGCAGGCGCGCCAGCGGGCGCAGGCCAAAGCGGACCTGTGCGATGGTCGAAGCGACGAGGGCGAGCCCGAGGAACAGGAAGGTCAGTGTGAGGGCGAAGCGGAAGTCGCGAATGTCGCCTTCGATCTCATCGGCCGGCGCGGCGACCCCGACCGTGAAGCGGCCGTCCTCGCCGACATCGATCTCGCGCTCGAGCACGCGTAGGCCCCGCTCGTCCGGGCCGGAGACATAACTCTCGCGCAGGCCGCGCGTATTCGGCTGCAGGTTCTGGTCGAGCAGCTTCGGCAACTGCCCACCGACGAGGGAACGCGAGGTACGCACGCTCGGCCGCTCGCCGTCGAGCCGGATGATCTGCCAGTACCAGCCGGAGAGCGGCAGGTCGAAGCGCGGCTCGCCGAGATCGCCGATCGCCTGGCGCTCGGCCTCAGGCGGTGCCGCGAGATCGGCGACGAGCTCCTTAATGTAGACGCTGAGGCGTTCGTCGAAGCCACGTTCGGCCGCGCGCCGGTAGAAGGTGGTGAGGCCGAAGCCGGCGAGGATCAGCACCAGCGCACAGCAGATGGCGGCCGAGATGAAGAGCCGGGCACCGAGCGAGAAGCGCTGCCGCGTGACCGGCATGGCAGTGCTCAGGCCTTCGCTGCGGCGATGTAGCCGAGCCCGCGCACGGTCTCGATGACGTCGACGCCGAGCTTCTTGCGCAGGCGGCCGACGAAGACTTCGATCGTATTGGAATCGCGATCGAAGTCCTGGTCGTAGAGATGCTCGACCAGTTCGGTGCGCGAGACCACGCGCCCCTGATGGTGCATCAGATAGGCCAGCAGCCGGTATTCGTGCGAGGTGAGCTTCACCGGATTGCCGTCGACAACGACGCGGCTGGCGCGCGTGTCGAGGCGGACCGGACCGCAGATCAACTCGGCGGTCGCATGGCCGGCGGCGCGACGCAGCAAAGCACGAACGCGAGCGAGCAGTTCCTCGATGTGGAACGGCTTGACGACATAGTCGTCCGCGCCGGCGTCGAAGCCCGAGACCTTGTCGCTCCAGCGGTCGCGTGCCGTCAGGATCAGCACCGGCATGGTCTTGCCGGCCCGGCGCCAACCCTGCAGCACCGCAACGCCGTCGACCTTGGGCAAACCAAGATCGAGGATCACCGCGTCATAGGGCTCGGTCTCGCCGAGATAGAGCCCCTCCTCGCCATCGAAAGCCTTGTCGACGGCATAGCCGGCGTTCTCCAGCGCATTGACGATCTGGCGGTTGAGGTCCTTGTCGTCCTCGACGACGAGCAGTCGCACGGCGGCTTTTCTCCGATTGGCGGATCAGGAACGGGAAATAGCGGAACTAGCGGATATCCGCCACCTTGCCCGAGGCGCCGTCGAGCGTGACCCGGGCAACGCGGCCGTCGCGCTTCATCGTCGTCACCACATAGATGAACTCGTCGCCCTGGCGACAGAGCCTGATCCGCAAGACTTCGCCGGGCGCGGCCTCGCGAGCATGGCGGGAGGCCGCTGCGGGCTGCATGACCTTGCCGTCGGACACCGCTTCACGCGTTTCCTGTGCCGACAGGCAGGAGATCGGCGGCGGCGAATCGACCGGTTCCACCGGTGAAGCGGTGGCGGTTACGAGCGCGAGAATCGCGACGTTAGGGTCGAGCAGCATCATCGCCATTGGGCTAGCCCGGTACGCGTGAATGCGCCATGAACATCAGCGTGAGGCTAGCTCAGCGAACGGTGACGAGTCCACGCCGGGAAAAGCCCGGTCCCGCGACGACGCTGAGCTGTACCAGCTCGACATCCAGCGCGCTCTGAGGGCCGCTGAAATCGGCGAGTTCCTGCGCCGTTTCGTAGAGCACCGTGGTTGCACCTGTCTCGAAGACCCTGACGATGTCGTCGCCGGCACGGATCGTCACGCGATAGTGTTCGATCTCCTCACCCAGTGGTACCTCGACAGCCTCCCAGGAATCGCCACCGACGCGGCTGCGTCGGATCCAGCTCAAGGCGACACCGGACAGCGAGCGGCAGGCTCGCAGGCGGACCGGCGCCAGCGGCCGCAATGGTGCGGTCCCGACCGTGGCGGAGAGCTCGCGCATCGATGCTGCCGCAACATCGGCATTGGGCGGGCCGATCCGATATCGGAGATGACGGCCGACATCGTCGAGGCTCGTCGTCAGCGGGACCGCCGCACCGTCGAGCACGACGACGCGCGCTCCCGAAGCCAAGGTCCGCGCCGCGGCCACCTCCGAACCGCCGAGCCCGCGCACCATCTGCGACAGCCGGAATGTCCGCGCTCCGACCAGTTCGACCCGCGCCGCCGTCACGATCTCGACCTCCCCTGCCGCATCGATAAACGCGAGCGCGTTGGCACCCGCCAAGGCGGCCTCCGAGGCAATGGAGGCGAGATTGCCGCCACGCAAGCGGACATCGACCGAGGCGTGCCGATCGGTCCGCCAGAGCGGCCCGGGCGCGAGCACCGTCAGGCTCTCGCCCATGATGGAGGGCGCCGCCACAATGCCGGCCAGAGCGAACGGCATGCCCTCGGCGGCACGCCAGATCGCCAGCCCACCGGGCCAGGGATCGGCGAAAACCGCGAGCGACTGCAGCGGCGGCGGCGTCTCCCGCGCGATCGGAAGATCAAGGATCAGAGCGTCCGGCCGTCCGGCGACCCGCGGCGTCACCTTCGGAGAGCGCTCACCGTCTCCCGCTCCGGCTGCCGCGCCGCGATAGATCGCCGGCTCGACTGCGCGTGCCTCGGCACGCCGCGTCGGGCCGTCACTGATGCGCGTCAACCGGAACAGGCGCGACTGCCCTGCAAGCTCGAGTGATACGACATCGCCCGCTTCGAGACCGATGCAGCGCGGCGACAGCTCCAGCTCGAGCGTCTCGCGGCCGGCCCAGATCTCCTGCAGCCGCTGATCGGCGAGGCGCTGCCCTTCGCCACGGCGTGTGATCACCGGCAATTCGACGGCGTTCTCCCGGCGCGAGGCTCCGGCCAGGCGCCGCGAACGGGCCGTCACCTGGCGATAATCATTATTGCCATCGATATGGACGAGGCGCAGCTCGCGCGGCAGTTCGCTCTCCTGCGCCCGGCGCAGCTCGAAGGGCTGGCCGTCGCGATCGAGCACGAGATCGTCGGTCGACAAAGCACGCGCGACAGTCGCCGCGCGACCACGGAAGGCGAGCTTGCCGGAGGACATCACAGCGTCGAACCCGAATGCCTGAGCCAGCGGCTCGAGCGCCTGCCGCGCCGAGATCGGCCGATCGAGGACGAAACCATCGACGAAGCCGTCGATGGCGACTTCCTCTGGTGCGGGCAGGCCGTAGTCGGTCAGGATCGCTCGTACCAGCCGGTCGAGCGTTACGCCTTCGAGCCGGCCGTTGATCCAATGGCCCGTCTCGTAGTTCGCTCCATCGGCCCAGACCGAGGCCAGATCCGGGAAGGCCGGGAACGGCCTGGCATCCCAGGTCCAGACGAAGATGTTGGCCGGATCGACCATGCGCTGGCCGAGCGAGAGCCAAGTCGGATTGCGCTGCGAATCGAATCCCGGGAGCGCAGGATCGAAGCCCGACAGGATCGCCTCCAGCCCGCGCGCCTGGACGAGGTCGTCGCGCGCCCTCGTCGAGAAATGCGGATAGCCGCCATCGATCGATTTCGGATCGGGGAAGACGTTCGGCGAATTGCCGCCCTTGTCGACTGCTGGGAGGCCGATCTCGGTCAGCCAGATCGGTTTCGAGCCCGGAAGCCAGCCGGTCGCGCCGATCTCTATGCCGCCAAAGCGTTGGACATGCGGATTCAGCCACCAGTTCGGCAGGTCCTTCTGGCGGAAGATCCAGGGCTTGCCGAAGGCGCCGTCCGCAATCGGCAGGCGCGTCTGGGCCTGACGGCCGGCGAAGCTGGCATAATACCAGTCGTAGGCTTCTCCAGACGTCAGCCTGCTGCGCAGATGATCGACGTCGGCAGGGCCGCGCGCGGCGGCGATATCGGCATGGTCGGGCGTATCGCGCCAGTCGGAGAGCGGGGCGTAGTAGTCGATGCCGATCGCGTCGATGTGTGCGCTCGACCAGAGCGGATCGAGCGGAAAGCGGACCTCCTGCCCGCCATCGCGGACATGGGCGCCATATTCGGTCCAGTCGGCCGCATAGGTCAGTTTGGCCGGCGTCGGCAGAATGGTGCGGACCTCGGCGGCAAGCGCAACGAGCCCGTCGACCATGGGATAGGAACCGGATGCCGCTCGGACCCGGGTCAGGCCGACCAGTTCGGAGCCGATGATGAAGCCCTCGACCCCGCCGGCCGCCTTGGCGAGCATGGCCGCATGCAGCACGGCGCGGCGGAAGCTCCATTCGTCCGGCCGCGCGCAGACGACCTTGTCGCCATCGAGCGAGAAATCGGCTGCAGTCGAGGTGCCGAGGAAATTCGCGATCTGGTCGGCCGCGGTCGACGTTCCGTCGGACGATCCGGACTGGCTCGGAGCCGGGGAGCAGGTAATCCGGCCGCGCCAGGGATAGGGCGGCTGGGAGGCGTTGCCGGTGTGTGGATCGGGCAGCGCGTTGCCGGCCGGCACGTCCATCATCACGAAGGGATAGAGAACGACTTCGAGCCCATAGACTTGGCGCAAGCGCCGGATCAGGGCGATCACGCTCTCGTCCGAGGGCGTGCCGCCATAGGCTGGTCGGCTGCTCGACTGGCTGACGATGCGCGCGCTTGCCCGATCCAGGCCAGCGACCAGCCACGGCGCATCCGGGGTGTTCTTGTCGGCGATCTCGACGCGCGGCGCGATGGTGCAGGAACCGGCGCGCAGATCGTCGCCGAACCAGCTGACGACCAGCGAGATGCGCCGCAGGTAAGGGCAGAGCGCCAGCAGATGCCCGATCGCACCGTCGATATCGGTGACGCTGTGCAACTGATGCCGGTTCTCGGCGATGGTGACGCCGGCTTCAGGCTCCTGGTTGATCAGGGTCGGCTGGTAGATGAATTCGCTCGCCCCAGGGATCAGAGTGACCGCACGGATCATCTCGCCGAGCCCCGGCACCGCGCGCACCACCTCGAAGGAGAATTGTGGCACGCGATTGCCGTAATCGGCGAGCGGGAAGCGCTCGAACACCACATAGGCGGTACCGCGATAGGCCGGAGCCGCGCCGGCCTCCTTGGCTGAGATCAGCGGATCCGGCTCCTGGTTCTCGAAACCGCGATGGATGCGCAGCGTCACAGCGTTGAAGTCGATCTCACGCCCATCGGCCCAGATCCGTCGCACGAAGGCGATCGGCCCCTCGCAGACCGCAACTGCGAGGTTGGCGTAGTAGCTATAGGTGGTCTCGTAGGTCTTCTGCGCCTTCTGACCGCCTTTGCCGCCGCTCTTGGTACGAGTGACGGTGGTCGTCACCTCCTCCTCGAAGCGCGTCGCCCAGAGCAGCTGGCCGCCGAGCCTGGCCCGGCCGTAGACGCGCGGAATCGGCGCTCCTTCGGTCGAGGCGAGACCATCGACCTCCTTCAGGCGCGGACCCTCGACGATACGCGTGCCGCCCCCGCCTCCGAAGAGACCTTGGTCGAGGCTCGCGCCGGCGATCGCACCGAGCGAACGGCCGATCATGGCACCGAACGGACCGCCGACGGCCGCGCCGAGCACCGAACCGGCGACCTGCAGAACGAGCGTGGCCATCAGGCATCGAGCTCCGGAAAGACAAAGGCATGGCTGAGATGGCGCCGCCACCAGCCGGTGAAGGCTACTTCGCCGACCGCGGCACCGTCATGCGCGTGCAGGATGCGGTCTGCGTCGGTCAGGATGGCGCAGTGTGCAGCCGGTAGATGGGCGCGCCAGCGGAAGAGCAGCACATCGCCCGGACGTGCCGTTTCAAGCTCGACCGGAACGAGATGGCGTTCCGCTGCCAGCGCCAGTGTCTCGCCTGCGCCCTGTTGCGCCCAGTATGGCGAATAGGGCGGCGTCGGCTCAGGCTCATCGCCATAGAGGTCGCGCCAGACGCCACGCACCAGGCCGAGGCAATCACAGCCAACGCCGCGCAGCGAGGCCTGGTGATGATAGGGCGTGCCGAGCCAGCCGCGCGCGGCGGCGACAATCCGCTCCCGTGACACATCGATGCCCGTCATCGGAACAGGCTCCCGCCGTCGAACGGACCTGCGCCGGGGCTGCCGGCGCCGGTGCCGCCGACGATGAAGTCGTTCCCTGGCAGATGCGGGAAGCCACGGAAGTTGACGCCGTTGCCGAACTTGTCGCGGCAGGTGGCAAAGCGCTTGTCGCAACCGGGGAAGGCCATGAAGAAGTCGCCGATCGCGATCGGGCGCGGCGCCGCCTGCCAGAGTTGCAGAACGACGGCACCGTCGGCATTGCGATGGCTGCGGATCTCGGTCGAGAATCCGACATTCTGGCCTGCCTGGAACGTCAGCCGTCCCCCGCCGAAATGCCCGTCCTGGAAACCGCCGAGAACCGGCGCCGTGATGGTGAGCCGGCCGTCTGTGGCAGCCACCATCCCCGGAGCCGGAAGCACCGGCGCACCGCAGCGACTATCCCCTAGATCAGCGGAACAGGTCGCCGTGTAGAGCCGCCCGCGCTCTTCGTCGAAGGCCTTGCCGAGCCCGCGGACCTCGGCGGAGAAATTGCTGTCGCTGCGCTTCACCTCGCCGACGAAACCCGTCTCCAGCAAGGTGCGCTGGCCGGGGTCGGCCCAGTTGACCAGCCAGAGGGCGACACGGGCATCATCGTAAAGGCCACGCGACAGATCCGCCTCGCTGAGCCCGCTCGCCGCCAGGGCTCCGAGCACCTCGCCGCCGCCGGTCGCAAAGCCGAGTTCGGAGCTGGATTCGGCCGCCTCCAGGCCGGCATTTGCGCGGAACAGGATGCCGTCGAAGGATAGATCGCGGTCATGATCGGTGAAGCCGAGCACCGTGCCGTCGCCGCGGGTCAGGCTCCAGCACCGGCACAGCGTAGTCGCCTCGCCGGCGACATGCGCGGCGAGCCCAGGGGACAATATCCGCATGGCAAAGCCTTTAGTCGGCGATCTCGACGATCGGGATCTTGGGGATGTCACCGGCCTCGAAGGCCGACAGGTCGACCTCGATCGCATCGGTGTCGAAGCGAACCGGAACGTCAAAGGAAAAGCCGGCGCTGACGACGGCGCCGGCAGGCGGGGCATGGCCGACGACGAAGGTGACTGCACCGCTGGCGTGATCGCAGGACACGGCCGTCGGCTGCGCCTGTGCGACACCGTCGACAGCGATCAGCACCGTTCCAGCGACAGGCTTGGTGATGCGGCGGACATAGGGCGCATGCAGGCCGCCATAGAGCTTGCAGAGCTGGAAGACCCGCGTCGCGCCGTCGCCGACGCCGATCTGCTGATCGTTCGCTGCGGGCGTCGCAGATGGGGCACTGCTCTTCCAGTCGAGCTGGTCACGCCAACGAAAGCCATAGAGCCGGCCGCGCCTTTCCTCGAAAAAGCCGACGACTTCGGCCAGCGCATCGAGCGTGCGGATGCCGAAGCCGGCGTCATAGCGTCGGCGCGAATGCGCCCAACGGCTGTTGCGAACCTCCCGGCCCGAGGCCAACGTCACGACCTGGGTCAGCCGTTCCGGCCCACCACGTGCGCCGCGGGCGATTCCCGCCGGGAAGCGCACCTCATGGAAGCCGCTCATGCCGCCCCTCCCTGTCCTGTCGTCATGCGGGGCTCAGAGGGCCCGGTTGCCGCGCGCCACCGCGCGCGCGATCGCCGCCGAGACCTGCGCCTCGGAGCGGCGGAAGCTGTCGGCATCAGGCGTCGAGACCTGGACGGTGACGCTGACCGGGCGCCGCTCGCCGCCGCCTGCCCGCACGCCGAGCTTGCCGTCGGGACCACGCGACAGCGGCATGATGGCCTCTGCTCCGCGTTCGCCCATCAGCCCGAGCCCGCGCCCCATGGCGAAATAGGATGGCGCTCCGATAACGCCCCCATCGGCGAAGAACGTCACTGGCGGGCTGCCGCCACCGCCTCCGATGCCTCCGCTGAAAAGCCCGGCCAGGCTGTTGATGCCGGAGCCGAGCCAGCTCGAGATCGCGCTCTGCAGCGGCTTCAGCGCCGATTTAAGCAAGCTCTGGCTCAGCGAGGTGCCGATGCTGCGCAGCACGTCCTCGAAGCGCTTGCCCTCGACGATGCCGCTGGCGAAAGCCGTGGTGATCGACTTGCCGAAGGCCTGCGACGCCTTCGTCAGACTCTGGGTCAGCGTATTCAGCGTGCGCAGGCCGCCGAAATCGAATGAGGGAGAACCGTCTTCGTCAGCCATTGATGCAGCCCTTCCAATCGTCGTCACGGGAAAGCTGGTCCGGATGGGCCTGCATCAGCGCATCGAGCGCAGCCCGTGGAGGTGCCTCGCTCATCTGAGATGGCCGATGAGCACCGATCGCCGCGAGGATCTCGCGCGGGGTCGCGGCCCAGAAGGCGTCCGGCGTCCAGCGCAGGCGCCCGAGCCCGAAGGCCATCACTTCGCGCCAGGGAAAGGGAATCGCCGCCGGAGCGCCTAAGCCGCCGGCGGCGCATGAGGGCGGGATTCCACCCCCTCGCCTGCCGGCGCGAAGGTGGCTTCGAGCAGTGCGATCGCCGCGGCGATGGCGCCGTTGAGCCCGCCGTCGAAAGAGAGCGCCGCCACCTCGTCCACGGCCATCGTGCCGCCGGCGCCGCGCAAGCCGGCTGAGAGGATGCGCGTGATGTCGCGGGCCGAGAGCCGGCCGGCGGCGAAGCGTTCGCCCAGCGCTGGCAGATTCTCGACCGCGAAGGCGTCCTCGAGCTCGGCGAGTGCGCCGAGAGTGAGCCGCATCGGCAGCGCCCGCCCCTCGACCATCAGGGCGACCTCGCCCCTGTAGCGATTGACCATGCGAGCGTTCCTCAGGCGAGCGTGAAGCTGAGCTGGCCGGCCGATTCTAGCGACAGCTCGAAGGTGACTTCGGCAGCGTGGTCGCCGCGATATTCGAGCGTCGAAAGCTGGAACGGCCCGGTGATCACGCCGAAATCGGGCACGATCACCTGCCAGTCCCGGATCGCGCCGTCGAAGAAGATCTGGCGTACCAACGCGTCAGAGGACTCGTCCTTGAAGATGCCGGCGCCGCTGATGCTGGCGCGGCGCATGCCGGCGCCCGCCAGCAATTCGCGCCAGCGCCCGGCCGACTCGGCATGGGTGACGTCGACTGCCTCGGCATTGAAGGCGATCTGGCGGGCGCGCAGGCCCGCCACGGTGACGAAGCCGCCGCCGGCATCGGCAGCCTTGAGCAGCAGGTCCTTGCCTTTCTGGGCGGGCATCGGCGGTCCTTTCGTAGGGGTCAGAGCGCCTCGGTGACGGCCCGGAAGGTCAGCGTCACGGTCGGCAGATGGGTTTTGGGATCGCGGGCGAGCTTCGAGGAGAGCCAACCGAGATTGACCAGGCGGTGGCTCTCCGGTGCGAGCGCAGCGCTTTCCAGGCTGGCGACGATGCGCGCTGCCGCCTCGAGCGCCTTGCGCGAGGAGGCGCTCTCCCCGGCCCAAACTGTCAGGGAGAACTTCTGCTCGCAGCCACGATCGCTGCCGGTCGACCAGTCCTCGGCCGTGACCTCGCCATGGACGATGTAGAGCCCGCTGAAGGCACGCGGCGGCTCGTCATGGATGCGGCCCGCTCCGATCAGGGCCGTCAGCCCGGCATCACCCGAGAGATGTGCGTGGATGGTGCGCCGCAGCGGCAGGATGGCGTCGCTCATCGGCTCACCTCCTCGACCAGGCAGACGAGGCGCCGGCGACCGCCATCGGGATCGCCGACCGTGCGGATCTCGAAGACCTGGTCGCCATCACGCAGGCGCTGGCCGGCATCGACTCCGGCACGCCAGCGCAGGGTGATATGGTGGCTCATCGCCTGCTCAGGCCGCTCGGCCCGCCAACGCTCATTGCCCGAAAGCCATTCGACCTGAGCCCAGACGGCGGCGATCGTTTCGAAGCTGCGCAACTGGCCACCGGCGCCATCCGCCGCCTCGACGGGCGCCTCCAGGAGCAGGCGCCGGCGCAGTGCGCCGACGGGGCGGCGTCCCTTCGATGTCTCGCGGAGCATCACAGCCTCACGCGGCGAAAGGGCGCGACGAGTGCGGCGATCTCGGCCGGCAGCCGTAGTGCATCACGGCTGACCACGTCGCCGCGATGTTCGAACCAGCGGCAGGCGAGTCGCAGCACGGCCTGCCGCAACGGCGCCGGCACCGTATCGCGCGTTGCGCCGAAACCGGCAACGAGGTCGACCTCGACCGAGCCATGGGCGCGGCCGGGCATCGGCACCGGCCCGGTAACTCTGATCAGCGGTGGATCGGCCCCCTCGACCAGAGTCAGTGACGACGGCACAATCGTTTCTGCAGCGCCAACGGCAGGATGAACGCGTGCAGCGGTGAGGCTGCGCACCGGTGAGAGCGGCAGGCGGATCTCGCCGCCCTGCGGCCAGGCATCGAGCACGATTCGCCAGCCCTGCTCGATCAGCAGGCGTCCGGAGGCGGCCTCGATCATCAGCCTTGCCGCCGTGATCAAGGTCCCGAGCAATTCGTCCTCGTCATCGGCGATGATCCGCAGAAAGTCCTTGGCTTCCGACAGCGAGACCGGCTCGATGGCCGGCGGCGTCAACGCGAGCGGCGTCATGGTCCTTCCTCTTTCCGGTTTGAACAGTGCCAGCGATGCTGTATCGAGCCCGGCCCGACAGCGGAGACGGTTCGATGCGTGGCAGAGCGGCGATTGCACTGACGGCCTTGGCAGCGGCACTCGCTGCGCCCTGGCCCGCCTCGGCGGTGGTCGGCGGGCGCGAGGGTGGCCCTCTCGCCGGCGCGACCCTGATGATCCTGAATGCGCGGGGCGGCGTCTGCACCGGCATCGTGCTGTCGCGCCGCACCATCCTCACCGCCGCCCATTGCGCCGATGCCCGCGTCGACCTGCGCATCCATTGGCGCGATGGCGGCGAGCCCGTGCTGATCGAGCCGGCGGCGATCGCCCTTCATCCCGAATTCAACGCCAAGTCCGTCACGAACCGGCAGCGTTCGATCGACCTCGCCCTGGTCAGGCTGGCGGCGCCGCTGCCGGCGCGTTTCTCGACCGCGACGCTGGTCGACAGTGGCCTGCCGCGAGCCGGATCGCCGGTCACGCTCGCAGGCTACGGCGTCGCGCGCGAGGGCGAGGCGAAGACCACTGGCACCTACCGTTCGGCCTCGCTCGCCACCGTCGAACCTTACGGGCCCGGCAAGATCCTGCTCTGGGCCTCTGACCCGGCGACCGGCGGCAAGCGCCCCGGCGCCGGCGCCTGCCAGGGCGATTCCGGCGGACCGATCCTCGCGGGCTCGGACGGCGTCGTCGCCGTCTCCAGCTGGTCGACCGGACCATCAGGCAAGCAATGCGGCCTGCTCAGCCAGGGCGTTCTCGTCGCGCCGCAGCGTAGCTGGATCGATCGCACGTTGTCCGGCTGGGGCGAGAGCGCCGACTGGACGACTGCTCCCTGATCGCCCTTGTCTACGAAGAGCACTGGACTGCGCTGCAGCAAACCCTAGACTGGCACCATGGCAATGATGGCCTCGACCATGACCTCCTCCAAGCGCGCAGCGACCGCCGCAATCGCTTTTTGCGCCGGCCTGCAGATGACTGTGCCGGCACAAGCGGTGATCGGCGGCGTGCAGTCGCGCGCGGTCGATGGCGTGCGCGCCTCGACCTTGCGGGTCGAGACCAGCCGCGGCGAGCTCTGCTCCGGCGCGGCGATCTCCTCCGAACTCGTGGTCACGGCAGCGCATTGCCTGATGACCGGCGGATCAGTCCGCGTGATCAGCCTCGACAAGCGCTTCCGCAACCGCACGCATGCCGTCGCGGCCGTGCTGCCGCACCCGACCTTCGTGCCCGGTACGACGCCGCGCACCCAGCCGGGCGCTGACCTCGCGCTGTTGCGTCTCGCCGCGCCGCTGCCGGCCGACATCCAGCCGCTGACGCTCGGCAGCGGCCTGTGGCAGGGCGAGACCGTGACCATGGCCGGTTTCGGCCTCGCTTCGGAGACGAACAAGAAGACCGCGCGCACATTGCGCGAGGTGACCTTGGTCAACGCCGGCAACTACACCACTGCCAACACGGTCAAGGTCGCGGTCGACACCGAGAACCGTGGCGAGATCCTCGGCGCCGGCGCCTGCCGTGGCGACTCCGGTGGGCCAGTACTACGTGGTCCGCCCGGATCGCGTGATCTCGTCGGCATCGTCTCCTGGTCGAGCGGCCCCTTGAGCTCGCGCGTCAAGCTGATCTGCGGCGGCTTCACCGCGATCACCCCGATCAACGACCACCGTGCCTGGATCGCCGAGGCGAGCGAGCGGCTGCTCAACTATGGCGACGAGCCGCGCCAGGCGGGCGAGAATGCCCGCCCGAGCGCAAGCTACAGCTGGTGGTTCGGGCGTTAGCCGCGGTCAGGCCGAGAACTTCAGCCCCTTGATCGCGGCGAAGTCCTGCACGCCGCCGCCGACGCGCTTGGTCGTGTAGAACAGCACATGCGGCTTGGCGGAGTAGGGATCGCGCAGGATCCGTACGCCCGCCCGGTCGACGACGAGATAGCCGCGCCGGAAGTCACCGAAGGCGATCGAGACCGAGTCGGTCGCAATGTTCGGCATGTCCTCGGCCTCGACGACCGGGAAACCGAGCAGCGTCGCCTGCGCGCCCGCAGCGGCCGGCGGCTGCCAGAGATACTGGCCGGTCGAGTCCTTGAACTTGCGCACCGCAGCTTGCGTCTTGCGGTTCATCACGAAGCTGGCGTTCTGGCGATAGCCGGCCTTCAGCGCATAGACGAGATCGACCAGGGTGTCGGACGGGTTCGAGGCGGCGAAGGCGCCGGCGACGCCGGTCTTCAGCGTGCCGATGTTGCCCCAGCTCCAGCTCGCATCGGCGACAATCGGATAAGCCAGGAAGCCCTTCGGCTTGTCGACGCCATCGCCATTGACGAAGGCCGCTCCCTCCTGCTCGGCGAAGGCGCTTTCGACCTCCTCGGCGATCCATTGGTCGATGTCGACGATGGCGTCGTCGAGCAGGGTCTGCGTCGCCGCCGGCATGGCGTAGAGTTCCATCGCCGGGAAGGAGAGTTCGGCCAGCGTCGGCGTGCCGGTCTGCGGACGCGCCGCCGTCTCCGCCACCCAGCCGGAGGCCGGGCCGGTGGTCGAGAACGCCTTCTTGTAGGTGCCGGAGGAGATGGTGCGCACCGTCGCGATCGAGCGGATCGGCGAGACGGTCGCGAGACGGCGCAGGATCTCGCCCTCGACCGTCGAGGGCGCGAGATAGCCGCCATCCGGGCCGGAGCCGGCGGAAAGCGCCTTGGCCTCGAGCCGCTTCAGCCCGGTGGCCTCGCCATGGCGAACGTAAGCCGCGAAGGCAGTCTTGTGTTCGGCCACCGCAGGGTCGCGATCCTCGTTCACGCCCAGCGCCGGGCGGCGACTGTCGAGGCTCAGCCGGTCGAGCCGGCGGCGGGTCTCGTCGAGCGCGTCGTCGAGGCGGGCGAGCTTCTCGCCGGTCAGCACATCGCCGCCCATGCGGGTCTCGAGCTCGGCCAACCGCTCGTCATTGGTGGAGCGATAGGCCTCCAGCGTATAGCGCAGATCGTCATAGATAGCGGCGGCCTCGCCGGTCGCCTTGGTCTCGGGAGCCTGGTTCAGCGCAGTCATGGAATCTCCTGTGGTTCTGCGGCTTCAGGTTGGTTTCAGGCAAAGACAGCGCGGCCGGGCGGGCGCAGCGCCTTGACGGCGCTGACCCTTGCCTGCGGCAGCATCGGGAAGGTGACGAGCGAGATCTCCCAGAGGTCGACCTTCTCCAGCCGACGCAGCCCGCTGCGCGGCTCGCTGCGGGCGCGCTGCGAGCGGAAGCCGATCGAAAGCCCGTCGACCGCGCCGTCGCGCATCAGCGCATGCAGCTCGCGGGCCCGCGCCACGGCGAGCGAGAGCCGGCCTCGAACATAAAGGCCACGCGAATCCTCGCGCAGTTCGAGCCAGCGGCCGATCGGCTGCGTCGGATCATGCTGCCAGAGCATCCTGATACCGGCGGCGCCGCGGCGGGCGAGGCTGTCGCGGAAGGCGCCGGGCTCGACCACATCCTTGCCGAGATCGGCGATGCGGAACAGGCTGGCATAGCCCTCGAAAGCGCCGTCCGGCTCGACCCGGGCCAGCGGCTGCGCCAGGAACTTGGCCTCCCGCGCCAATGCGGAATAACGAGGCGAAACGGCTCTCATCGCGCCCCTCCCCGCCCGCTACGACCACTGGCGTCGAGCTGTCCGAGCGTCTCGAAGAAGCGTCCGAACACCTCGCGCGGCTGGCGGCCGGGCCGGGGCGCCATGCCCGACCTGACAGCCGCGGGAGCCGGCCTGGGCGGCGATTTGCCACCGGTCTTGCTCATGAATCCCCTCCCTCGTAGCGGGCATTGAAGCGGGCGAATTCGCGCACGAACTCGTCGAAGCGCCGGTTGGCGGCGATCAGCTCGCGCAGGGCAAACAGCGCGAGCCCCGAGGCGCAGAAGGCCCAGAGCAGCAGCGCGAGATGGCCGAGATCGCCGCGCGCGACGATCCCCGCCGCGGCTTCATCGAAGGGACTCATGACGACACCTCCCGGCGGCCATAGCCGACCGCCTCGCGTTTCTCGTCTTCGTTGAGAAACCCAGCTGCGGAGACCCGCCGCCAGAGCGATTCCCGCTCGTCCGCCAGCGCCTCGATCGCATCGAGATCGGGCTCGAGCGAGAGCGCATCGCCGAAGGCCGGGCCGAGCCATTGCGCCAGCGACTGCGCCGTGCGCCTGACCAGCGGGATCAGCGTCTGGCGCCAGAAGGCGCGGTTGGCCTCGGCGAAATTGGCATGGGTGTTGTCGCCGGGCAGGCCGAGCAGCAGCGGCGGCACGCCGAAGGCGAGCGCAATCTCGCGGGCGGCGACGCCCTTGGCGGCGACGAAGTCGAGTTCGGCCGGCGACAATGAGAGCGGCTTCCAGTCGAGCCCGCCTTCGAGCAGCAGCGGCCGCCCTGCGTTGCGCGCACCCTGGAAACCGTCCTCCAGCTCCTGCTTCAGCCGCTCGAACTGCGCCTCGGTCAGCGTGCCGCCTTCGGGCCCGTCATAGACCAGCGCACCGGACGGCCGCGCCGCATTGTCGAGCAGCGCCTTGTGCCAGGCGCCGGCAGCGTTGTGGACGTCGAGCGAGCAGGCCGCCGCCTCGATCGGCGACAGACCGTAATGATCGTCGACCGGATGGAACAGCGACAGATGCAGGATCGGCGGCAGCGCGCCCTCGTCCTGGCTGAAGCGGATCGTCTGCGCGCCGACCGAATAGTCATAGGCTTCGGGCCAGCCATCACGGCCGGGCACCACCCGCATCCGGTCGGGCCGCAGCGCATAGAGTTCGCGCGGCTCGCGGCCGATGCTTGCCGCCTCGACATAGGCATTTCCGGCGACGAGCAGGTGACCGTAGAGCATCTCGCGGAAGGCGATGCCGCCCTGGCGCGGATTGGGCCGATCGATCAGCGCCAGCGCCGGATGCTCCGGCATCTCACGCTCGCCGACCTTGGCGATCAGCTGGGTCTGCGCCGCCGCCTCGGCGATCAGCCGGACGCAGCGATGCACCACCGGATTGCGCTGGTAGCCCTCCCTTGCAAGGGCGCCATAGTCGCGCGGCGTCCAGACCGGGCGACCGGCCTCGTGCAGGGCGATCAGCGGCCCGACGCGCGAGCGCTTCCGTTCCGGCGCGGTGAGACCGCGCAGGCTGCGAAGGAAATTGAGCATTAGTGTCTCGCTGTTGTTGCGATGGGCGGGCGCTAAAGCCCCCTCACCCGCGGCCGGCCCTTCGGCCCGAGCATCAGATGGGTCAGCGCCCAGACCAGCGCATCGAGCCGGTCGGGCGAGCGGCCTGAGCTCAGGCCGGTTGGGCCGAAGTCACACATCTCATCCTCCAGCGCCGGGAAAGCCCCGGCGTGGCGCACCCGGCCCTGCGCATAGAGCGCCGCCACCGGCTCGGCCCGCAGGAATTTCCCGCGCGAAGCCCTTACCGGCGTCACCGGCACGCCGGGATCGACCTCGCGGATGACACTTGTCGCCATCTCGCCACCCTGGTTGACCTCGACCACCAAGGCGTCGGCCTCCAGCCGGCGATAGAGCGCGACGGCGACCTGCGCCCATTCATGTGGCTTGGCGCCGGCCAGCGTCGCATCCGCCAGCACATGGCCGATGCCGTCACGGTCGATCCCGGCTGCGACGAGCCCACAAGAGTCAGCCCGCTTGGACGAAGACGCCGGCGGGTCGACCGCCACCACAATCCGCGCCAGCGGCGGCGCCTCGCGCTCGCGGCAGTCCTCGATCAGCGCCCGGCTCCAGAGCGCATCGGCACTTTCCTCGACGATCTCGCCTTCGAGCTCCTGCCGGCCGAGCCGCGTGCCGCCATAAGCCTGCTGCACGCTGTCTAGAAAGCTCGGCGCCAGGTTGAAGCGGTTGGCGCTGGTCGCGGCCCGGCTGACGGCGACGCGCGGGTCGTCGAGCAGCCGCTTGATCAACGGCAGTGGACGCGGCGTCGTCGTCACCACCTGGCGCGGCCGGTCGCCGAGCCTCAGGCCGAGTTGCAGCATGTCCCAGGTCTCCTGAAGGTTCGGCCATTTCGCCAGTTCATCGGACCAGGCGGCGCCGAATTGCGGCCCGCGCAGGCCTTCCGGATCCTCGGCGGTGAACACCTGCGCGATCGCGCCATTGCCCCATTCGAGCCGGCGCCGAGATGGCGACCAGATCGGCTTTTCCCAGCGATGATGGATCGAAAGCAGTCCGGAGACGCCCTCGATCATCACGTCGCGAACCTGCGCCTGCGTTTCGCCGACAAGGGCTATGCGGCCGACGGGTTCGGCCGCGAACGGCCATCGCCCCAGTGCGGCCCCGCGCACCCATTCGGCGCCTGTCCGGGTCTTGCCGGCCCCTCGGCCACCGAGGACCAGCCAGCTGAACCAGCTCTCATGGAAGGTGGGAAACTGATCCGGACGCGCCCACGCGGCCCAAGTCGTCAGAATAATTGGCTGCTCTTCAGGTGAGGCCGTCTCCATGAGGCGACGCACCAGTCGCGCCCGCCTCCTCGGCGGCAAGCGCCGCAAGACGGCGTCCAAGCTCGCTGCGAAGCTCATCGACCCGGCGCAATCCTTCGGCGGGGCTGGGCTCATCCTCGGACTTTCCTCCCTCCCCCGCTGCGGCAGAATCCAGAGCGACCAGCTCGCGCACGGTGCGAGCGAGCGTCGCCAGCGTCTTGGCGTCGGTCTCGCTCGCGGCGGCGCCCGCAGGTAGCTCGGCCAGATGTGCCTCATGCGCTTCGAGCTGCGTCTGCGCTGCCTTCCAGAGCTTACTGATCACGGCCTTGCGGCCGCGCGGCGCGGGCTTGCGCTTCACCGCCGGCCGAGCCGGGGCGGTCTCATCAGTCTCGTCGGTCATCGGAACCTCGGCTCGGCCCGGACACGCAAAAGCCGCCGGCTGGGCAGCGCGGCGGCTTCGTTCGTCTCAGGCGCAATTCGTGAGCGTTCCTGATCTCTACCCGATCAGCGTCACGATGTCAAGGATAAAATTCCTATTATCAGAAGAGGCATCAAACCTCCGACTTCTCCACCCATTTGATCTGGGTCTGCGGCTTGTAGGCGTCCATCTTGTCGAGCAGCGCCGCCGGGTCGGTCTCCATCATCGCCATGTCGCGATGGGCCTGCCACATGAAGCCGGCCTTCGTCGTGTTGTCGAGGAAGGCGGCGAGCGCGTCGTAGAAGCCATCGATGTTGAGGAAGCCGAGCGGCTTGCCGTGGATGCCGAGCTGGCTCCAGGTCCAGATCTCGAAGATCTCCTCGAAGGTACCGATCCCGCCGGACATGGCGATGAAGCCGTCGGAGAGCTCGGCCATGCGCGCCTTGCGGATATGCATGGTCTCGACCACGTCGAGCCTGGTCAGCTTGTTGTGGCCGACTTCCTTCTCGCGCAGCGCCCGCGGGATCACGCCATGGACCTCGCCGCCGGCTTCGAGCGCGGCATTGGCGACGATGCCCATCAGGCCGACGGCGCCGCCGCCATAGACCAGCGTCAGGCCGCGTTTGGCGATGGCCGTGCCCATGGCGCGGGCGCCCTCGGCATGGACGGGATCATGGCCCGGGCTCGAGCCGCAGAAGACACAGACTGATTTCATGAGGCGAGTGCTTGCAAGATGCGGGCCCAGGAGCGCTGGCCCTTGTGGAAGGAGGAGAGATCGTATTTCTCGTTCGGCGAATGGATGCGGTCGTCGTCGAGGCCGAAGCCGACGAAGAGCGTGTCGAGCCCGAGCGTGCGCTTGAAGTCGCCGCCGACCGGGATCGAGCCGCCGCTGCCGATGCTGACGACGCGGCCGCCCCATTCCTCGGCGAGGGCCTTGCGCGCCTTGTGCAGGACCGGGGAATCGACCGGCACCGCCAGCGCCGGCGAGCCGGAATGGCCGATGAACTCGGCGGTGACATCCTCCGGCAGCCGCTCGCGCACGAACTGGTGGAAGGCGGCGGCGATCTTTTCCGGATCCTGGTCGCCGACGAGGCGGAAGGAGACCTTGGCCGAGGCCTTGGCCGGAATGACAGTCTTCGAGCCCTCGCCGGTATAGCCGCCCCAGATGCCGTTGACGTCGCAGGTCGGGCGCGACTGGATCTGCTCGATCAGCATGCGGCCTTTCTCGCCGATCGAGTGCTTCAGCCCGATCTGGCCGAGGAACTCCGTCTCGGTCAGGTTGAGATCGGCCCATTCGGCCTTCTGCGCATTGGTCGGCTCGTGCACGCCGTCATAGAAGCCGGGAATGGTGATCCGGCCGGTCTCGTCATGGATCTCGGCGACGATCTTGGTCAGCACATGGATCGGATTGGCGGCGGCGCCGCCGAACATGCCCGAATGCAGGTCGCGGTCGGCGGCGGTCAGCCTGACCTCCTGATAGACCATGCCGCGCAGGGTCGAGGTGATCAGCGGCGTAACGCGATCCCACATGCCGGTGTCGCAGACCAGTGCAAAATCGGCCTTCAGTTCGGCCGCATTGGCCTTGATGAAGCCCGGCAGGTTGACCGAACCGGATTCCTCCTCGCCCTCGACCAGAATGGTGAGGCCGATCGGCAGGTCGCCGGTCTCGGCGAGCGTCGCGCGCATCGCCTCGATGAAGGTCATCACCTGGCCCTTGTCGTCGCAGGCGCCGCGCGCGAGGATCGCCTTGCGCCCCGGCTCGATCTCCTTGACCGCCGGCTTGAACGGATCGTTGTCCCAGAGTTCGAGCGGATCGACCGGCTGGACGTCGTAATGGCCATAGAACAGCGCATGCGGCGCGCCCGGCTTCGGGCGATGCGCCAGCACGACCGGATGGCCGCCGGTCTCGCGCAGCTCGGCCTTGAAGCCGAGGCCTTCGAGATCGGCCCGCAGCCACTCGGCTGCCTGGCGCGTCTGCGGATTGAAGGCCGGATCGGTCCCGATCGAAGGGATTTCGAGCCAGGACGACAGGCGCGCCAGCGAAGCGTCGAGATCGGCGTCGAGGCGGGAGAGGATGGCGGGAAGCTGGGACATGGCGCTCACTGGAGGCTGATTCCGGTGGCGCCATCATGCCCAGTCGCGCGGACGATACCAGCCGTCCGCGCGCATGACGGCAGATTGATTATCGCCGCCCGCCCGTGAGGCTCCCGAGCACGCCGCGCAGGATGGCGTTGCCGACCTGACGGCCGATCGAGGTCGCAGCCGAGCGCGCAGCCGAGGTGATGATCTTCTCCGTCATGCTCTGCGGCAGCGGGCCGCCACGCGAACCCGGGCCAGTCTTCGGGCGTTGCTGGGGAGCGCCACCGCCGAGCCAGCCGCCGATCGTGTCGAGGATGCCGCCGCCCCCTTCCGCCGAGGCCTCGACCGGCGAACCGTCGGCATTCATGCCCTTGCGCTTCATCAGCGCCTCATAGGCCGAGTCGCGGTCGACCATCGTGTCGTATTTGCCGGTGAAGCCGGAGTCGCGCATGCACTGCGCCCGCTCCTGCGGCGTGATCGGGCCGACCTGCGCCATCGGTGGCGCGATCAGGCAGCGCTCGACTATGGTCGGCGAGCCCTTGCCTTCCAGCGTCGAGACCAGCGCCTCGCCGACGGCGAGCTGGGTGATCGCCTGCTCGGTGTTGATCTTCGGGTTCTGCCGGAAGGTCTCGGCCGCGGCCCTGACCGCCTTCTGATCGCGCGGGGTGAAGGCGCGCAGCGCGTGCTGGACGCGGTTGCCAAGCTGGGCCAGCACCGTGTCGGGAATATCGAGCGGGTTCTGCGTGACGAAATAGACGCCGACGCCCTTGGAGCGGATCAGGCGCACCACCTGCTCGACCGCGGTCAGCAACGCCTTGGGCGCGCCGTTGAAGAGCAGATGTGCCTCGTCGAAGAAGAAGACGAGCTTTGGCTTGTCGAGGTCGCCGACCTCCGGCAGCTGCTCGAACAATTCCGAGAGCAGCCAGAGCAGGAAGGTGGCATAGAGCCGCGGATTGGCCATCAGCTTGTCGGCGGCCATGATGTTGACGATGCCGCGGCCTTCGCGGTCGGTCTTCATCAGGTCGTTGATGTCGAGCGCCGGCTCGCCGAAGAACAGGTCGCCCTTCTGGTTCTCCAGCACGAGCAGAGCGCGCTGGATGGTGCCGACCGAGGCAGAGGTGACGTTGCCGTATTTGGTCGTCAGCTCCTGCGCGTTCTCGGCGATGAAGGCGAGGATCGCCCGCAGGTCCTTGAGGTCGAGCAGCAAGAGCTTCTGCTCGTCGGCGATGCGGAAGGCGATGTTGAGCACGCCTTCCTGGGTGTCGTTGAGGTCGAGCAGGCGCGCCAGCAGCAGCGGGCCCATCTCCGAGATCGTGGCGCGAACCGGATGGCCCTGCTCGCCGAACACGTCCCAGAACACGGTGGTGAACTGGTCGGGCTCGTATTTGAGCTTGAGTTCCTCGGCGCGCTTAACGAAGGGCGGCTTGGAATTGCCGGGCGCGGCAATGCCGGAGAGGTCGCCCTTGATGTCGGCGGCGAAGACCGGCACGCCGTGCTTGGCGAAGCCCTCTGCCAGCACCTGCAAGGTCACCGTCTTGCCGGTGCCGGTCGCGCCGGTGACCAGGCCGTGGCGGTTGGCGAGCTTGAGCAGCAGCACCTCCGGCTTCTCGCTCTTGCCGATCAGGATCGTGCCGTCATCCGCCATGGTCGCGTCTGTTCCGTTGCCATAAGGTCGTGGAAAGGGTGTAGCGAAACGAGAAGTGGGGCGGAAGCATGAAGATCGCTTCCATCCGAGATAGTTTATGTGTAAACTATTTTGAGAGCACCAGAAGACTCAGTACCAGAGGACCGCACGATGGATGAACTGATCTCCCGCATCATGGCCGCTTCCGGCCTCGACCAGTCGCTGGCCCAGAAGGCGATCGGCATCATCCTCGCCTTCCTGCAGAAGGAAGGTCCCGCGGCCGAGATCGGCCAGCTGATGGCGGCACTGCCGGGCGCGCAGGAGCTCGCCGAAGCGGAAGGCGGAGCTAAAGGTGGGCTTCTCGGCACGATCGGCGGCATGATGGGCGGTGGCGGCGGCGTCATGGCGCTCGGCGGCCAGCTGATGGGCGCCGGCCTGTCGATGGGCCAGATCCAGAGCGTCTCGAAGGAAATGTTCGCGGTCGGCCGCGAGAAGGCGGGCGAGGACACGATGGGCGCGATCGTCGGCGCGATCCCGGGTCTCGGCCAGTTCGTCTGAGCGGAACTACCCCCTCGAATTACGGTAGCGCCGCCCCTATCGGGCGGCGTTTTCGTTTGCAGGCATAGGCGTTCCCTGTCGCGGGGATAGGCATTTCGGCACGGCTTTCCGACAAAGGGGGCATTTGCGTTCGCGCCGAGCCATGGCAATCAGGACTTCGCGGTTGCACAATGGACCGCCAATTGGCGCGTCTTCGATCGCCTGATGGATATGGCGGGAGGAATGCGTGCAAGGAGTTCGTTGCTGATGACCTCGACAGTCCTCGCCGACCTGCCCTTCATGGATGCTTTCCCCACCCCGGGCGAAGCGCAGTGGCGCGCGGCGGTCGACAAGGTGCTGAAGGGCGCCGATTTCGAGAAGAAGCTGGTCGGGCGGACGACGGACGGCGTCCGTATTGAACCGCTCTACGAGGCGGCATCCGAACAAGGCGCACGCCCCCTGCGCGCAGAAGCTGGGCGCTGGCGAGTCGCTGCGCGCGTCGATCATCCGGAAGCCACCGAGGCGGCAAGGCTCGCCCTCGCGGAGCTGGAAGGCGGCGCCGATTCCCTCAGCCTGGCTTTCGCCGGTGCGCCTTCGGCGCGTGGCTTCGGCCTTACCGCAACATCCGTCGAAGCACTCGATACAGCGCTCGACGGCGTCATGCTCGACCTTGTCCGCCTGCGTCTTGACCTGGCCCCCGGCGGGCGCAAGCAGGCGCTGCTGCTGGCCGATCTGGCCGAGAAGCGCGGCCATACCCCCTCCTCCCTCCAGATCGATTTCGGCATGGAGCCGATCGGCGTGCTGGCGAGCACCGGAGCGCTCACCCCCTCCTTACCCGAGCTCGGCAAACGCATCGCCGAGACGATCGCCAATCTGAAGAGGCGCGGCTTCGCCGGCCCGTTCCTCGCCGCCGATGGCCGGATCTGGCATGAGGCCGGCGCGACCGAGGCGCAGGAGCTCGGAGCCGTGCTGGCGACGGCCGTGACCTATCTGCGCCTGCTGGAGGCGCAAAGCATCCCGCTCACCGAGGCGCGCGACGCCATTTCCTTCACGCTCGTCGCTGATGCCGACGAGTTCGTCACCATCGCCAAGCTGCGGGCCGCGCGCCTGCTTTGGGACCGGGTGCAGCGCGCCTGCGGCCTCGATCCGAAGCCCGTCTTCATCCATGCCGAGACCGCTTGGCGCTCGCTGACCCGGCGCGATCCCTGGGTCAACCTGCTGCGCGGCACGATCGCTGCCTTCTCGGCCGGCGTCGGCGGCGCCGATTCGATCGGCGTGCAGCCATTCACCGCAGCGCTCGGCCTGCCCGACGGTTTCGCCCGGCGCATTGCGCGCAATACCCAATTGATCCTGCTCGAAGAAGCCAATCTCTGGCGCGTTGCCGACCCGGCCGCCGGAGCCGGCGGCTTCGAGGCACTGACGCAGGCGCTGTGCGAGCAGGGCTGGCGCAAGTTCCAGGACCTCGAAGCGGAAAGCTCCGGAGACCTGACCGGCATCGTCGGCGCCCTCGCCAACGGCCATATCCAGAAGGGGCTGTCGCGTGAGCGCGATGCCCGGGCCAAGGCGATCGCGATCCGGCGCGAGCCGATCACCGGCACCAGCGAATTCCCGAACCTGTCGGAGGCCTCGGTATCGGTGCTGGCACCGCCTCCGGCGCCCCGGCCGAATGGTGAGGCAACCGGCGCGGTCACCGTCGAAGCTCTGCCGAGCATCCGCCTGGCCGAACCGTTCGAGGCGCTGCGCGCCAGCGCCGACATCGCCGAAGCTGCCGGCGAGCGGCCCACGGCCTTCCTTGCCACGCTGGGCTCGATCGCTGGCTTCACCGCCCGCGCCGGCTTCGCGCGCAACCTGTTCGAGGCCGGCGGCATCGCTGCGCCTTCCGGCGACGGCTTCGCCAAGACCGGCGCGACCGATCTCGACGCGCTCGTCGCGGCCTTCCATGCTTCGGGCGCGAAGCTCGCCTGCCTATGCGGCTCCGACGAGGCCTATGCCGCCGAGGCGATCCCTGCAGCGAAGGCGCTGATCGCGGCCGGAGCCACGGTCTGGCTCGCCGGCCGTCCGGGCGAGCAGGAGGCGGCGCTGCGCGAGGCCGGTGTGACGAATTTCGTCTTCGCAGGCGGCGACGCCATCGCCGTGCTGCAGGATGCGCTGGCGATCGCCATATCCCCAGTCAGCACGAACAAGGGATAAGCATGCCGATCGCGCTCACCATTGCGGGCTCCGACTCCAGCGGCGGCGCCGGCATCCAGGCCGACCTCAAGACCTTCGCCGCGCACCAGGTCTATGGCGCCAGCGTCATCGTCGCGCTGACCGCGCAGAACACCACCGCGGTGACGGCGATCCATCCGGTGCCGGCCGATTTCGTCGCCGCGCAGATCGACGCCGTCTTCGACGACCTCGCGGTCGATGCGGTAAAGATCGGCATGCTTGCAACTGCCGAGCTGATCGAGACCGTCGCCGACGGGCTCGAACGCCATAACGCGAAGAACATCGTGCTCGATCCGGTGATGATCGCGGCTTCCGGCGGGCGCCTCCTGAAGGAAGATGCGATCGAGGCGCTGAAGCGCCGCCTGCTGCCGCTCTGCACGATCGTCACGCCCAATCTACCAGAGGCAGCCGCCCTGCTCGGAACCGCCATGGCGGAGACGGAAGATGCCGCCGCAGAGCAAGCCGAGGCGCTGCTCGCTCTTGGCGCAGCCAATGTGCTGGTCAAGGGCGGCCATGGCACCGGCGACGACAGCGTCGATATCCTGATCGGCAAGGATGGCCGCCGCGAGCGCCTGGTCGCGCCGCGCATCGCCACCCAGAACACCCACGGCACCGGCTGCACACTCTCCTCGGCGATCGCCTCCGGCCTTGCCCACGGCATCGCGCTCAACGAAGCGGTGGCGCTGGCCAAAAGCTATATCTCGGCCGCGATCGCGGCCTCGGACACGGTCAAGGTTGGCCGCGGCCACGGACCGGTGCATCATTTCCACCATTGGTGGGACAGGCCAGACGGGAGCAAGCCATGACCGCGATCCCGGATTTCACGAAGCTCGCTTTCGCCGATGCCGCGGCGAGCGCGGCCGCTCCTCAGAGCACGGGCGAGCTTTGGCAGACGCCGGAGGACATCCCGGTCAAGCCGCTCTACACCGCCGCCGATCGCGACGGCCTGCCCTTCGTCGGCACGCTTCCCGGCATCGCGCCCTATCTGCGCGGCCCTTACCCGACCATGTACGTCAACCAGCCCTGGACGATCCGGCAATATGCCGGCTTCTCCACGGCGGAGGACTCGAACGCGTTCTATCGGCGCAATCTTGCCGCCGGGCAGAAGGGCCTCTCGGTCGCCTTCGATCTCGCCACCCATCGCGGCTATGACAGCGACCATCCACGCGTCGGCGGCGATGTCGGCATGGCCGGCGTCGCGATCGACTCGATCTACGACATGCGCACGCTGTTCTCCGGCATCCCGCTCGACCAGATGAGCGTGTCGATGACCATGAACGGCGCCGTGCTGCCGGTGCTGGCGCTCTATATCGTCGCGGCGGAAGAGCAGGGCGTGCCGGCGGCCAAGCTCTCGGGGACCATTCAGAACGACATCCTCAAGGAGTTCATGGTCCGCAACACCTATATCTACCCGCCCTCGCCCTCGATGCGGATCATCGGCGACATCTTCGCCTACACCTCGGCGAACATGCCGAAGTTTAATTCGATCTCGATCTCCGGCTACCACATGCAGGAGGCCGGAGCGACGCAGGACCTCGAGCTCGGCTACACCCTCGCCGACGGCGTCGAGTATATCCGCGCCGGCCAGCAGGCGGGTCTTGGCGTCGACGTCTTCGCCCCACGGCTCTCCTTCTTCTGGGCCATCGGCATGAATTTCTTCATGGAGGTGGCGAAGCTCAGGGCCGCGCGGCTGATCTGGGCCAAGCTGGTCAAGGATTTCGGCGCGCAGAACGAAAAGTCGCTGCCCTTGCGCACCCATTGCCAGACCTCGGGCTGGTCGCTGACCGCGCAGGACGTCTTCAACAACGTGCCGCGCACCATGATCGAAGCGATGGCGGCGACGCAGGGGCACACCCAGTCGCTGCACACCAACGCGCTCGACGAGGCGCTGGCGCTGCCGACCGATTTCTCCGCCCGCATCGCCCGCAATACCCAGATCGTGCTGCAGCAGGAGAGCGGCACCAACCGGATCATCGATCCCTGGGGTGGCTCCTATTATGTCGAGCGGCTCACCGCCGAGCTCGCGGCCAAGGCCTGGGGCCATATCCAGGAGGTCGAAGCGCTGGGCGGCATGGCCAAGGCGATCGAGGCCGGCATCCCCAAGCTCCGGATCGAGGAAGCTGCCGCCAAGACGCAGGCGCGCATCGATGGCGGCCAGCAGGCGATCATCGGCGTCAACATCTACAAGCCCGAGAACGAAGCGGCGATCGACGTCCTCAAGGTCGACAACGCTTCGGTCCGCGCCCAGCAGCTCGACAAGCTCCGGCGGCTCAAAGCCGAGCGCAACGAGGCGGAGACGCAAGCCGCCCTCACCGCGCTGACCAACGGCGCGCAAGGCGACGGCAACCTGCTCGACCTCGCCGTCAAGGCAGCGCGGGCGAAGGCGACCGTCGGCGAAATCTCGATGGCGATGGAGACGGTCTTCGGGCGCCACCGCGCCGAGATCAAGGCGATCTCGGGCGTCTACAAGCGGGAGGTCGGCGAGATGAACCCTGCCGTGACGCGCGTGCAATTGATGTGCGAGGCCTTCGAGGAGGCGGATGGACGCCGCCCGCGCATCCTCGTCGCCAAGATGGGCCAGGACGGGCATGACCGCGGCCAGAAGGTGATCGCCTCGGCCTTTGCCGATCTCGGCTTCGACGTCGATATCGGCCCGCTCTTCGCCACTCCGGACGAGGCGGCGCGGCAAGGCGTCGAGAATGACGTCCACATCGTCGGCGTCTCCTCGCTGGCGGCAGGCCATCTGACACTGGTGCCGGAGCTGAAAGCTGCGCTCGCCAAGGCCGGCCGGCCCGACATCATGATCGTGGTCGGCGGCGTGATCCCGCCGCAGGATTTCGACGCCCTGATCGCGGCCGGCGCCTCGGCGATCTTCCCGCCTGGCACTGTCATCGCGGATGCAGCCGAGAAGCTGCTGGAGGAGCTCAACCAGCGGCTCGGCTACGCGCAGAAAAGCGCGGCGGAGTGATCCGCCGCGCTGCGCTCATTTTCAGGCCTCACCATTCACGCCAGCGGCGGTGGTAGCGCGGCGGCGGGGGCGGCGGGCCGTAGAAGCGCGGGCCCTCGTAGTGGCGACGCCAGCGCGGCACGCCCCAGTAGCCATAGGCCGGCGGCGCACGCCAGCCATAGCCCGGACCGTCATAATAGGCCTGCTGGATCAGGACGCCGGCCTCGGCCTTGCTGGGCGATGCCGCGCTGATCCCGAGCGCGGCGGCTGCGATGAGGCCGGCAGAAGCGAGAGTGCGAAACATCGTGATGTCTCCTTGTGCCGGAGCGGAAACGCTTCCCGCTCTGGCACGCACTATCGCGCCGCTCGGCTGAACCGGTTTTGAGCGGGACGTTCAGCGTCCGTTTAGCTCAGCGCCCCGCCAACGCGTCCCGCTTCATCAGCAGGGAGGCTCCGATCACCGCGACCGCCACCGCCGCGATCATGATCGTGCAGGCGGCGTTGATCTCGGGCGTCACCCCGAGCCGGATCGCCGAATAGAGCCGCATCGGCAAGGTCGTCGCGCCCGGGCCGGTGGTGAAGCTCGCGATGACGAGGTCGTCGAGCGAGAGCGTGAAGGCCAGCATCCAGGCGGCGGCCACTGCCGGCCAGATCAGCGGCAGCGTCACCGTCGCGAAGGTCTCCACCGGCGTCGCGCCAAGATCACGCGCGGCTTCCTCCAGCGAGCGGTCGAAGCCGGCGAGCCTGGCCTGCACGACGATGCAGGCGAAGCCGAGGCTGAAGGTCGCGTGGGCGATCACCACGGTCCAGTAGCCGCGCTCAACATCACCAGCGACGAAGAGCAGCAGCAGCGACAGGCCGGTGATCACCTCCGGCATCACCAGCGGCGCCATCACCATGCCGGAGAACAGGGTGCGGCCGGTGAAAATCCGGTAGCGCGCCAGCGCCAGCGCGGCCAGTGTCCCCAGCACCGTGGCAAGCGTCGCCGAGACCAGCGCGACGCGGATCGTCAGCCAGGCCGCATCGAGCAAGGGCTCGTTGCGCATGAGCGCGCCGTACCAATGCGTCGAGAAACCACCCCAGACCGTCACCAGCCGCGAAGCGTTGAAGGAATAGGCGATCAGGGCGACGATCGGCAGATAGAGGAAGGCGAAGCCGGTGACGAGCGCGGCGAGATGGAAGGCTCCGAAGCGCCTCATCGGGCTGCTCCCCTCGCCCGCTGCAGCAGCATCAGCGGCAGGACGAGCACGACGAGCAGAACGATCGCCACCGCCGAGGCCAGCGGCCAGTCGCGGTTGGAGAAGAACTCGTTCCAGAGCACCTTGCCGACCATCAGCGTATCGGATCCCCCCAGTAGATCGGGAATGACGAACTCGCCGATCGCCGGGATGAAGACCAGGGCCGAGCCCGCGAGGATGCCGGGTATCGAGAGCGGCAAGGTCACGGTCAGGAAGGTGATCAGCGGCGTCGCGCCGAGATCGGAGGCCGCTTCCAGCAAGGTGCCGTCGAGCTTCTGCAAGGTCGAGAACAACGGCAGGACCATGAAGGGCAGATAGGAATAGACCATGCCAATCAGCACGGCGGCATCGGTGTTGAGCAGGCGCAGGGGTTCGTTGGTCAGCCCGATACCCATCAGCGCCATGTCGAGCAGCCCGTCTGGCCGCAGGATGCCGATCCAGGCGTAGACGCGGATCAGGAACGAGGTCCAGAACGGCAGAATGACGAGGACGAGCAGGATGCCCTGCCAGCGCTTCGGTGCCAGCGCCATCGCATAGGCGAGCGGGTAGCCGATCGCGAGGGCGATCAGCGTGGTCAGCGCCGCGATGCGCAGCGAGGAGAGGTAGCTCTGCCAGTAGAGCGGGTCGTCGCCGAGCAGGCGGAAATTCTCCAGATCGAGCTGACCGAGGAACTCGCCGAGCTGGCCGATGCCGGGGAAATGCGGCGCATAAGGCGGCTGGTCGGTCGCGGCGTCCGAAAGCGCGATCCGCAGCACGATCACGAAGGGCGCAAGGAAGAAGGCGACGAGCCAGAGATAGGGAATGGCCGCGACCAAGAGGCCGCGCCCCGTCCCGGCACCTCGGGGAACCGGCGTGCTCACCACAGCGCTCCGCCGTCATTCCGGGGCGCTGCGCAGCAGCGAGCCCGGAACCCAGAACCGATGCGCTTCATCGAAAGAGCGAAAGCGACGCCGCACTCTTCCGACATCTGGCATCGGCTCTGGGTTCCGGGCTCAGCGCTACGCGCTGCCCCGGAAAGACGAAGGCGGTTCCAGATGGCGCTCACGACGCCAGCACCATGCCCGCCTCGACGTCCCAGGAGAGCCAGACCTTGTCTTCCCAGGCGAACGGCCGCTCGATCCGCCTGGTGCGGTTGGTCAGCGAGACCTTGAAAAGCTTGCCCTCGTCGCCGCCGACCATGACCTGAACCATGGTCATGTCGCCGAGATAGCCGATGTCCCAGATCTCGCCGGCGACCTTGTTGACGTCCTGTACCGGCTCTTCATGGCTGAGCGCGACCTTCTCGGGGCGCAGGCCGACAGTGAGCGCATCGCCCGGCCGGCAGCTCGGCGCATCCTCGTCGAGCTCGATCACGCCGGCGGGCCCGCTCTCCAGCGTGACGAGATCGCCCGCGACGGCGGTGACCCTACCCTCGATGAGGTTGATGTCGCCGACGAACTCGGCGACGAACCGGCTGGATGGCGCCTCGTAGACCAGGTCAGGCGGCGCGATCTGCAGCAGCTGGCCATGATCCATCACCGCCATGCGGTCGGCCATGGTCATGGCCTCGTCCTGGTCATGCGTGACGACCATGAAGGTCAGGCCGAGATCGGCCTGGAGGTCCATCAGCTCGTATTGCGTCTCTTCGCGCAATTTCTTGTCGAGCGCTCCGAGCGGCTCGTCGAGCAGGAGGAGCTTCGGCTGCTTGACCAGCGCGCGGGCGAGCGCGACGCGCTGGCGCTGGCCGCCCGAGAGCTGGTCCGGCCGGCGCTTCTCCATGCCCTTGAGACGCACGCGCCCAAGCATCGCGTCGACGCGCGCAGCGATCTCCACCTTGGGCAAGCCTTCACGCTTCAGCCCGTAGGCGATGTTGTCGCCGACGCTCAGATGCGGGAACAGCGCATAGGACTGGAACATCATGTTGACCGGCCGCCGGTGCGGCGGCACGGCCGTAATGTCGACGCCGTCGAGCAGGATTTCGCCCTCGTCGGGCTGCTCGAAGCCGGCGAGCATCCGCATCAGCGTGGTCTTGCCGCACCCGGACGGGCCTAGCAGCGCGAAGAACTCGCGCTGATGGATCGAAAGCGACAGCCGGTCGACCGCGACCACCGCGCCGAAGCGCTTGGTCACATTGCGGAATTCGACCAGCGGCTTGGCGGCCGGATCGTTCCAGGGCTGGAAATCCCGCCGGACGCTGCCCGGCGAGGCGCGCCTTCCAGCAGCCTCAGGCCGGTTCACCTGCCGCTCTTGACGCGAGTCCACAGCCGGTTGACCACCCGCTGCGTCTTCTGGTCGTAGGGCGTGATCGTATAGAGCCGGCCCATAACCGCATCCGGCGGATAGATGCCAGGATTGTCCCGGACCTCGGCCGAAAGCAGCGGCTTCGAGGCGATATTGCCGTTGGCGTACTGGATGAAGTCCGAGTTCTTCGCCGCCATCTCGGGCCGGTTGACGAAGTCGATGAACTTCAGCGCCGCGTCCTGATTGCCGGCATCCTTCGGGATGACGAAGGAATCGAACCACATCAGCGCGCCTTCCTTCGGGATCGAATAGGCGATCTCGACCTTGTTCTTGGCCTCGCTGGCGCGCTTCTTCGCCTGCAGCACATCGCCGGAATAGCCGACCGCCAGGCAGATATCGCCGTTGGCGAGCGCGTTGATGTATTCCGACGAATGGAACTTCTGGATGTGCGGCCGGATCTTGCGCAGCAATTCGCCAGCCTTGTTGAGATCGGCCTCGTTCTTCGAATCGGAATCGAGCCCGAGATAGCGCAGCGCCGCCGGGAACATCTCCTCGACCGCGTCGAGCACATGCACCCCGCAATTGGAGAGCTTCTTCAGCTTCTCCGGATCGAAGACGATGCTCCAGCTGTCGATGACGGCGTCGTTGCCGAGCCGCTCCTTGATCTTGGCGGTGTTGTAGCCGATCCCGGTGGTGCCCCACATATAGTTCACGGCGAACTTGTTGCCGGGGTCGTATTTCGACAGGCGCTGCTTGATCTCCGGCCAGGCGTGCTTGAGATTCGGGACTTTGGCGGTGTCGATCGGCGTATAGAGCCCGAGCGGGATGTGCCTGGGCAGGAAGGATGCGGTGACGACGACGAGATCGTAGCCGGTCTTGCCGGCGAGCAGCTTGGTCTCGACCGTCTCCATCTGGTCGAAGGTGTCGTAGACGACGGTGATGCCGGTCTCTTTCTTGAAGGCGTCGAGCACCTCCGGATTGACGTAGTCCGACCAGTTGAAGATGCGCAGTTCCTTGTTTTCCTGCGCTCCTGCCGGGCCGGCCGCAAGAGCGAGCCCGAGAGCCGCCGCAGCGGCCAAGCTATGCATAACCGACGTCAAAGTGCGCAATCTGCCCCTCCTCTAGATTTCGCGCGGGCAAGCTAACAGCTTGTAGCCAAGCCTCAACCTCGATTTCGTGATCGGCGACGCTCCGTCGCGCCTTGTTGCGGCCCCGCCTCGCCCTCTATTTTCCGCAGAAGAATGATCCGACGGTTTTTCCTGTTCTTCGCGCTCGTTTTTCTCCTGCCGCTCGGCACTCATGCCGCCTGGTGGCAGTTGCAGCCGCTGGCCTCCGACTGGGCCCGTGCCGACTGGTCGAGCGCCGCGCTCCTGCCCGCCCCCGCCATCGCGCCCGAGGCGACAGTTCACATCTTCGCCGCCCGCGTCGGGCGCTGGCGCGGCGTCTTCGCCCATCACTCCTGGGTGGTGGTCAAGGAGAAGGGCGCCTCAGCTTATACCCGTTTCGACGTCGTCGGCTGGGGCAACCCGGTGCGCGTCAACGTCCGCGTCGCCGATGGCCGCTGGTATGGCAATGTCCCCGAGCTCGTCGGCGAAATCAGGGGCGAAGCTGCAGAGTTGCTGATCCCGCGCATCCGCGACGCCGTGAAGAGTTATGGCTACAGTGACTACGGCTCCTACGCCGCCTGGCCCGGGCCGAACTCGAACAGCTTCGTCCAGCACGTCCTCGCCGAGGTGCCGGAGCTCGGCCGCGCTTTGCCGCCGACCGCGATTGGCAAGGACTGGCGCGAGAGCGGGCTCTATGCCGGCTTCACGCCGAGCCGCACCGGCTTGCAGGCCTCGCTCTACGGGCTCGCCGGAGTGACCTTCGGCTGGGTCGAGGGCGTCGAGATCAACCTGCTCGGGCTAGTCGCCGGCTTCGACCTGCAACGGCCAGCGCTGAAGCTGCCGGGCTGGGGGCGGGTGGGGTGGTGAACGATCGCCGTCATTCCGGGGCGCTGCGCAGCAGCGAGCCCGGAACCCAGAACCGACGCGGCCCATCGTTAGCCATGGCGACCGCAGCGCTAGTTCCGGAAATGGCATCGGTTCTGGGTTCCGGGCTCATCGCTGCGCGATGCCCCGGAACGACACCGCGTCTCGTCAATTCCGCAGCACCAGGCACGCCCCGCCGGCCTGCCGCAGTCGATTGCAAGCCAATGTCGCCTCGCGCAGGCTCTGGGCCGGCAGCCTGACGCGATAGAAGCGCCCCCTGCCCCGCCCGGGCACGGCCGAGCCCAGGATCATGGTCGGCTTGCCTGATAGCAACGAGGCGAAGCGCGCGGCGACACGCTGATAGGAAGCGATGGCGCGCGCTTTCGAGGTGTTGCCTGAGAGCTGCACACCGAACGGCCCATAGGCGCCCTCGACCAGCACGGCCGGTGTCGTGATCCGGATCGAGGCGACCGTGGCGAGGCAATCGGTCTCCTCCCGCGTCGCCGGCGGCGGAAGTTCGCCGGCGCCAAGCCGCCATTCCTCGACACCGCGGCCGGTTATGAAGCGGACATAGGCCTGCGTCTCATAGGGCAGCATGCCGCCGCGCTCGACCCAGCGCGCGACCCGGTTCGGCCCGCCATTATAGGCGGCTGCGGCGAGGCCGAGATTGCCGAACTGGTTCTTCAGCGCCGCGATGAAGGCGGCCGAATGCGGAATCGCCGCCTCGGGATCGAATGGATCGGCGAGGCCACGCTCGTTCGCCGTGCCCGGCATGAACTGCGCGATGCCCTGCGCTCCCGCCGGGCTGACGACGTTCGGCCGGAAGCTGCTCTCGCGCCAGATCAGACGGGTAAAGAAGGCGACCGGCAGGTCGTGCGTCTTCGCGGCGCCCTCGATCAGGCGGCAGATGGTCTGGGCCACGCTCTCGGTCTGCGGCTCGGCGAAAGCCGGACCGCCGAGCAGCGTGGCGGCGAGCGCCGCGACGAGAATGCGGCGTCGCCCTGCCCTCACGCGGCGTCGAGCGCCTGGGCGAGATCCGAGATCAGGTCCTCGATGTTCTCGATGCCGACCGAGATGCGGATCAGCGCGTCGGTGAGGCCGATCTCCTCGCGCAATTCACGGGCGACGCCGGAATGGGTCATCGCGGCGGGATGCGAAACCAATGTCTCGGTGCCGCCGAGGCTGACGGCGAGCTTCATGATCTGGAGGTTATCGAGCACGGCGAAGGCTTCCTTCTCGCCACCCTTGACGTCGAAAGCGAAGGTCGAGCCGGGCTCGACGCATTGCCGGTCGAAGACGGGCTTGCGGGGATCGCCCTCGGCGAGATCGCCGAGATAATGCACCCTAGCGATCTTCGGATGCTTGCGCAGATAGTCGGCAACCTTGCGGCCGTTCTCATTGGCGCGGTGCATGCGGATGTCGAGCGTCTCGAGCGAGCGCATCAGCATCCAGCAGGAATTCGGATCGAGCTGCGTGCCGAGCGAGCCGCGCCAGCTCTTCACCTGCCGCACCAGCGCCTTCGAGCCGCTGATCGAGCCGCCGACGAGATCGCTGTGGCCGCCGACATATTTGGTCAGCGACAGCAAGGTGAGATCGGCGCCGTGCTTCAGCGGCTTCTGGAAGATCGGCCCGAGCATGGTGTTGTCGACCACCACCGGCGGGCGATGGCCCTGGCTCTTCTCCAACTCATCGGCGATCGCCTTGCAGGCCGCGAGGTCGACGAGGCCGTTGGTCGGGTTGGCCGGGGTCTCGACCAGGATCATCGCGACCCGGCCCTTGGCGGCGGCGTCTTGCGCGACCTTGCGCATCTGCGCGACGTCGACGCCGTCGGTGAAGCCGAAAGGCGTGACGCCGAAGGCGCCCATCTGGTTCTTCAGCAGCGTCTCGGTGCCGCCATAGAGCGGGCGGCTATGGACGATGGTGTCACCGGGGCGCAGGAAGGCGAAGCAGGTCGTCGCGATCGCGGCCATGCCGCTGGCGAAGACGGCGCAGGCCTCGGCCTCGTCCCAGATCGCCAGGCGATCCTCGAGGATCTCCATGTTGGGATGATTGAAGCGCGAATAGACCAGGCCCGACTTCTCGCCCGGCTTGAGCTGGCGGCGGCCGGCGGTCAGGTCGAAGAAATCCTTGCCCTGCTGGGCGTTCTCGAAGACGAAGGTCGAGGTCAGGAAGACCGGCGGCTTGAGCGCGCCTTCCGACATGGCAGGCGAGTAGCCATAGCCCATCATCAGGGTCTCAGGGTGGAGCCGGCGATTGGCGATCCGGTCCTTGTGATAGTTGTCGTCGCTCATGACTGCCTCCTCGCCGGCCAGCGCGGCCCCGCGACGCGAGCCTAGGACGATCCTAAGGCCATTGCATGAACGATCATCCGTGCTCTAGAGCAAGATTTTGCAGCTTCCTGCTCGCTTGAACGCCCGGAGGAGCAGATCATGCTCGATACGATCGACCGCCGCATGCTGACCCTCCTGCAGGAGGATGGCCGCATCACCAATCAGGACCTGTCGGAGAAGGTCGGCCTGTCGCCGACGCCCTGCCTGCGCCGATTGAAGCGCCTGGAGGAGACCGGCGTCATCAAGGGCTATTCGGCGATCGTCGATCCCAAGGCTTATGGCCTGCCCTTCAGCGTCTTCGTCTCGGTCCGGCTCAGCCAGCAGAACACGGAGCAGATCGCCGAGTTCGAAAAGGCGGTCGAGAACTGGCCCGAAGTGGCGGAATGCTATCTGATGACCGGCTCGCAGGACTATCTGCTGCGGGTGCTGACCGACGGCATCGAGGGCTATGAGCGCTTCCTGAAGCAGAAGATGACGCGCTTGAAATGCGTCCAGTCGGTCGAATCCAATTTCGCCCTGGCGACGATCAAGAAGCGGGTCGGCCTGCCGCCGCTCTAGAAGCATTTTTCGAGACGATAAGGCTGCAACGTCGTGGACATCAGACTTGAAACCTCCCGCCTCGTTCTCCGCCCCTGGAGCGAAGCAGACATCGAACAGCTCACGCTGGGCTTGAACGATATTGAGGTCGCAAGGTGGCTGGCCTTCGTCCCCCATCCCTATTCGACAGCGCATGCCAGGGACTGGGTCAGGCGGTGCCAAGAGGTGGCGAGCGCGAGCACCCAGCCGACTGCCTACGAGTTTGCGATCGATCTTAAGTCCGAGCAGCGCGTGATCGGCGGGATCAGCCTCAACAAGGTCGATCGGACGGCCGCGACGGGTGGCGGCGGAATCTGGATCGCCAACGGCTACCAGGGACGCGGCTACGGGCGCGAAGCGTTCGAGGGGAAGATCCGGTTCGCTTTCCGCGAACTGGGCCTGACGAAGCTGATCAACGGCTACTTCGACGGCAACGAGAACTCCTGGGCGATGCAGCGCAAACTGGGGTATCGGCCCGCTGGCGAGGTTCCCAGCCGCTGCATGGCCGACGGACGGCAAACGATCGAACATGTGACGACGTTGCTGCGCAGCGAGTGGGACGAGCGCGAGGGCTGAGCGTCCAACCACGCAAGGAACGCTCCAGATCACATGCCGGCGCGGCAGGGCCGCCATGTGGTCATGGCCGGTGGCCAGCCTCCGCTCTCCCCCTAAGCTCCTCCGTAAGGACTGTCGCCAAAGACGGGCCGCACGGAGGAACACCATGAGCAGAGCAGATCGCGCCCACAGCGCAGCGTCGCTATTTGCCATTGCCGTCGTCACCATCGCCGGATGCCTGCCCGCCAGGGCCGAGCTGTCCAGCGCCGTGAAGCGTTCCGAACAGACCGTCGCCGGCCTGCAGGGGCCGGCGGAGCTGATCCTCGATCAATGGGGCGTGGCGCACATCTACGCCGCCTCGAGCCGCGACGCACTGTTCCTGCAAGGCTACAACGCGGCGCGCGACCGGCTCTGGCAGATCGACCTCTGGCGCAAGCGCGGGCTCGGGCTGCTCGCGAGGGATTTCGGCCCGTCCTATGTCGCGCAGGATCGTGCCGCCCGGCTCTTCCTCTATCGCGGCGAGATGGACAAGGAATGGGCCGCCTATGGCCCCGACGCCAAGGCCTATACCGACGCCTTCGTCGCCGGCATCAATGCCCGAGTCGACGAGGTGCGGGCCGGCAAGCAGCCATTGCCGCTCGACTTCCGCGTCTCCGGCACCTTGCCGGATCGCTGGAGCGCCGAGGATGTGGTGCGCATCCGCAGCCATGGCCTGACCCGCAACGTGATGTCCGAGGTGGTGCGCGCCCGCGTCGCCTGCGCCGCCGGGATCGAGGCGGATCGCTTCCGGCGCGTGCTGGAGCCGAGCGTGAAGACCAAGGTTCCGGAAGGGCTCGATCCCTGCGCGATCAAGCCGGATATCCTCGACGACTACAATCTCGCGACCCGCGAGGTCACCTTCGCCGCTCCCGGCGAGAAGCGCGCCGCGCTCGACCGCGATGCGATCTTCGCCGCGGCCGGCGACAGCATCTCGACCATCGGCTCGAACAACTGGACGATCGCTGCGAACCGCACTGCAACCGGCCGGCCGATCCTGGCCAACGACCCGCATCGCGCCCATGGCGTGCCGTCGCTGCGCTATGTCGTGCACCTCAACGCACCGGGCCTGTCGGTGATCGGCGGCGGTGAGCCGGCCCTGCCGGGCATCTCGATCGGCCACAACGGTGAGATCGCCTTCGGGCTGACGATCTTCGCGATCGATCAGGAGGATCTCTACGTCTACGAGACCAACCCGGCCAATCCGAACCAGTATCGCTATGGCAGCGGCTGGGAAGAGATGCGGACCGTCAACGAGGCGATCGAGGTCAAGGGCGAGGCGCCGCGCCAGGTCGCGCTCAAATTCACCCGCCACGGCCCGATCATGAAGGCCGAGCCCGACGAGAAGCGCGCCTTCGCGATCCGCACGGTCTGGTTCGAGCCAGGCACCTCGGCCTATTTCAACTCGGCCGAGTACATGACCGCCAAGGACTGGGCCGGCTTCAAGAAGGCGATGGCCGAATGGGGGGCGCCGTCCGAGAACCAGGTCTATGCCGACAACAAGGGCAATATCGGCTGGATCGTCGGCGGGCGGGCGCCGCAGCGCCCGAACCATGACGGCCTGATGCCGGTCCCCGGCGATGGCCGCTATGAATGGACCGGCTTCCTGAAAGCAGGCGAGCTACCGGAGACCTACAACCCGACCGAGGGCTTCTTCGCCACCGCCAACGAGATGAACATCCCGAAGGACCATCCGCTGCTGGTCAAGCGCATCGGCTACGAATGGTCCGACCCCTCGCGGATCAACCGGATCAAGGCCGTGCTCGGCACCAAGAGCAAGGTGACGCTCGCCGACGCGATGGCGCTGCAGAACGACGACAGCTCCGACAATGGCCGCAAGCTCGCCGCCCTGCTGGCGCCGCTGTCCTCGGACGATCCGGTCACCGCCGAAGGCCTCAAGCTGATCAAGGGCTGGAACCACGAGACGGCGGTCGACAGCGCCGCCGCTGCGCTTTCCGAGGTCTGGATGAGCAAACATCTCGGCCGCGCACTGACGGCAAAGGCCGTGCCGGAAAAGGCGCGCGGCGTGATCGGTCCGCTCGATGTCGCTGCGGTGGTCGCCTATCTCGAAGCCCCCGACAGCGCGCTCGGCGCCGATCCGAAGGCGGCACGCGACGCCCTGCTGCTCGAGACGCTGAAAGCGGCGATGGAGGAGCTGCGCCAGTCGCTCGGACCGGATGTCGCGGGCTGGAACTGGGGCAAGATCCACCATGCCCAGTTCGACCACGCGCTCTCACCGCTCGCCGGCGGCCCGGACCGGGCGCAGCTCAATGTCGGCCGGCTCGCCATGGGCGGCTCGGCCTTCAGCCCGCGCGCTGCTTCCTACCGGATCTCCGACTTCAAGGTGACCGCGGGCGCCTCGTTCCGCATGGTGCTTGACGTCGGCAACTGGGATGAGAGCCGCTTCATCAACACGCCCGGGCAGTCGGGCGACGCCTACAGCCCGCATTACCGCGATCTCGCGCCGCTCTGGGCCGCCGGTGACTATGCGCCGCTGCTTTATTCCCGCGAGGCGATCGAGAAGGCGGCCCGCTCGGTCATCACGCTCAAGCCCGCCGGCTGACGCGACAAGGACCTGGAACGGAGGCGCTGGCCTCCGTTCTCAGGAGCGCGCCCGGTCGATCGCTCGCCGCACGACCTGCGTCACCTCGCTGTTCGTCAGGAAGAGGTCGTGGCGCAGCAGGCTCCAGCCACGGCCGGCGGTATCGGCAACGCGCACGCCGAGCTGCTCCAGCCGTTCGCGGTCGGCGGCGCCGGCGCGGGCGACGCCACCGGCAAGGCGGGAGGAGACTGCCAGCGCCTTGTCGCCGGGATCGATGATCACCGTCATCCGCTGGGCGATCGGGCCGAGCCGCGGCACGGTCTGCTCGAAGGCGTCGATGTCGACATCGGGCGAAGCCAGCACGACGGCGCCGATCCGGTCGGACAGCCCCTCGAAATCGCGCAATTCGCGCAGACCTTCCAGCGTCAGGAAGCTGCCCATCGAATGCGCGACGATGTTGATCCGCCCGATCGTCGGGTTGGCGACCAGCGCCTTGAGGGTCTGGACGAAGCCGTCACGCGACCAGAGCGCGCTTTCCCGATCATAGGCATAGGCGAGCAGACCGCCGCCCGACGGCCAGGTGAACAGCGCCGTGCGCCCCTCGAAGGCGAGCGCATGCGAAAGCTGGCCGGCGCTGCGGGCGGCCGTCTCGAAGGTCTCGTTGAAGCCGTGGACATAGAGCAGCACGTCGCGGCCGGTCGCGGCCTCCGAGAAGGCGCGGGCAGCATCGCTGGCACTGCGGCGGGTCACGCCGAGCACGGCCCAGTCGCCGCTGACGACAGAGCTCACCTGCGCGGCAACGCCGCGGCCCGGCGCCGACAGCCTGACCTCGGCGAAGGTCAAGCCGCTGCCGCGTTCGGAGCCGAAATAAGGCGCGCGATCGCCGGTCGGCTTGCGCGTCGTGGCGACGAGCAGCTGTGGCTCCTTGCCGAAGCTGGATGAATCCGCCGGCCCGACGAAGGGCGAGATAGAGGCCTCGCTCTGCGCACAGCCGGCCAACCCCGCCCCGAGCAGGGCGACGAAGGAGCGGCGTGAAACGGCGTGTCGCGAAGGCGAATTCACTGGCTAGGTCCGGAAATGGGGGTGCGCGGACCTTCTGGCCGCGAAACCCTTAAGGCCAGACCAACGCGGCCAGAATTAGGCAGCTATTTGTCACGTGCGACGAAGTCCGGCGATTCAGTGCGGCCGATGCCGAGTGTACTGCCATCCAGGCCATCGGCGCCGAGCCGCTGTCCGATCATCTGGACGACGCGCGGAGTGGTCGCGAACTTGCCGTGGTTGTAGTCGTCGCCGCTGCGATCCTTCGACAAGTCGATGATCCTTGCGCCGGCGCGGCTGAGATCGGCCACGATCTCGGCATCCTTCTCCGATATGGCCCCGAGCCTGGCCTTGTCCCCGGCGAACTGGCGCGAAAAATCGAGCGCGCGGTCATCCGAGGAGACGAAGACGGTAACCGGCCGCTTGATCGCGGCGAGCTGGGTCTTGAAGACGTCGAGATCGATATCGGGCGCGGCCAGCATGACATTGCGCAGCTTGCCACCGAAGCTGCCGTCGCCGCGGATCGCCGCCTGGCGCAAGGTCTCGACGGTCAGCAGCGTCCCCATCGAGTGCGCCAGGATGTCGAAGCGGTTGGCGCCGAGATCGCGAGCGATGACGCGCAAACCGGTCTCGAGCGCATCGCGCGAGAAATCGGCACTGTCGCGGTCATAGGGGTAGGCGAAGAGCTGCGCCCGCGATGGCCAGGTGAACAGCACCGGCACGCCCTTGAAGCCGGAATCGGTGACGATCTGGGCGAAACGGAAGGCGGCGTCGGCGAAATTGGTGTTGTAGCCGTGGACGAAGACGAGCACCTCACGGTCGGCTTGTGGCCGCTGAGCGACCGCCCCCTTCACTTCTTTCAACATCTCCGGCTCGGAGAGGAGTTTGACACCACCGACGGTGAAATGGCTGGCTGGATCGCCGGCAGCCGTGACGCTGCCCGGGAGTTCGAGTTTGCCGACCTGGTGGCTGCGCGGGACGCTAATATCGAGCCGGGCAAAGGCGACCGCCGGACTGCGCTCACCACTGAAATATTCCGGCTGCTTGGTCGAGGCGCGCGAGGTCGCGACAAAGATGCTGACCGTGCCGGCTGTGTCCTCGGGTCTAGCCGACGACACGACCAGGACGCGCGGTGGGCCGCCACAGGCGGCAAGCACCAGCGCCAACGAGACGAGAACGACAATCCGTAAGCCGGACACGCAACAGACTCTCCGCACCCCGCGCGACTCGTCTCACCGTCCCCGCCTGTTAGCAAGAGCCTCGATGGAGCGCCGTCGGCAAAAAAGCGTTGCTTCCGCTGCGAACACTCTCTTGCTACCAGCGGGTATGGTCGACCTCACAGCGCTCGGCGATGCGATTCTCAGGGGCGAGCGCGCGGCGCTGGCGCGGGCGATCACGCTCGCCGAAAGCCGGCGCGCCGATCATCGCGAACAGGCACAGGCCCTGCTTTCCCGCCTCCTGCCGCATACCGGCAAGGCGATCCGGGTCGGCATCACCGGCGTGCCCGGCGTCGGCAAGTCGACGACGATCGACGCGCTCGGCAGCTATCTCACGGAACAGGGCCACAAGGTCGCGGTGCTCGCGGTCGACCCGTCCTCGACGCGCAGCGGCGGCTCGATCCTCGGCGACAAGACCCGGATGGCGCAGCTCGCCGTCGATCCCAACGCCTATATCCGCCCCTCGCCCTCCTCCGGCACGCTCGGCGGCGTCGCTGCCAAGACGCGCGAGACCATGCTGCTCTGCGAAGCCGCCGGCTTCGATGTCATCCTGGTCGAGACCGTCGGCGTCGGTCAGTCGGAGACGGCGGTCGCCGACCTCACCGACTTCTTCCTGGTGCTGATGCTGCCCAATGCCGGCGACGAATTGCAGGGCATCAAGAAGGGTATCATCGAGCTCGCCGACATGCTCGCGGTCAACAAGGCCGATGGCGAGGGCGCGACCGCCGCGCGCGCCGCGGCCGCGCAGTACAAGGCGGCGCTGCATATCCTCGCCCCCGCCTCGATGCTGTGGTCGACGCCTGTGGTGACGATCTCCGGCCTGACCGGCGCGGGGCTCGACGCGCTCTGGGCGAAGATCGAGGAGCACCGTGCGCGCTTCGAGGCGAAAGGCCTGATCGCCGAGAAGCGCAGACGGCAGGACGTCAAGTGGATGTGGGCGATGGTACAGGATCGGCTGCAGGCCAAGCTCCGGCACGACCCAGCGCTGAAGGCGCGCACGCCGAAGCTTGAAACCGCCGTCGCGGCGGGCGAAATGGCGCCGACCGCCGCGGCCGACGAGATCGCGAAGGCGCTCGGCCTGTGAGCTAGCTGACGGCACGCATTTTGAAAGCCTCCGGCCATGATGGAGGCTCCAATGACGCTTTCGCGCCGCGACTGGCTGCGGACGGCCCTTTTCGGCACGACGGCGGCTTGCGCCGGTCCCGCTCTGGCACAGGCCCCGCGGGTGAATAGCGCGGCGCCGCTTGGCGCGCTCGGGCTCGAGGCGGCGCAGTTCGGCCTCCGTCCCGGCGCGGCTGAAGATCAGTCGCGTATCCTCCAGGCTGCCCTGGTCGAAGCCGCCAAGCACAATGCTCCGCTGATCGTCGCGCCCGGCCGCTATCGCATCAGCAATGTCGTCCTGCCCGAGAATGCCCGGCTGATCGGCGTTCCCGGTGCGACCCAGTTCGTCGCCGCACAGGCCGGGCCGCTGCTGGTGGCGCGGCGCATCAAGCGCGCTGCCGTCTCCGGGATCGTGCTCGATGGGCTCGACATCAAGCTCGGCCAACGCAGCGGCCTCTTCGCTGTCGAGGAGGTGCTCGACCTTGCTGTGTCCGACTGCGAGTTCGCCAATGCCGGCTCGGTCGGGCTGACGCTCCATCGCACCGCGGGGCGCATCGAGCGCAACCGCTTCCGCTCGATGCGGGATTCGGCGTTGTTCTCGCTCGACTCGCGCGGTCTCTCGATCGAGGCCAACACGGTCGAGGATTGCGGCAACAACGGCATCCAGCTCTGGCGCAGCCAGCCAGGTGACGACCAGAGCCTCATCCGCGGCAACCGCCTCAACCGCATCCGCAGCGATGCCGGCGGCGACGGGCCGAACGGCAACGGCATCAGCCTCTACCGGGCCGGCGGCGTCATCGTCGAAGGCAACAGCTTACGCGACTGCGCGCTGACCTTCATCCGCAACAATTCCGGCTCCGCCGTGCAGATCCTCGGCAATCAGGGCCGCCGCTGCGGCGAGACCGCGCTCTATTCGGAGTTCGCCTTCGAGGGTGCGATCATCGCCAATAATCTCGTCGAGGATTGCGCGCAGGGCGCCAACATCACCAATCTCGACCATGGTGGGCGTCTTTCGGTTTTCGCCAACAACATCATCCGAAATGCGCAGAAGGGGTTGGCGCCGAAGGGCAAGGAGCCCGTTGGCGGCCTCGGCGTGCATGTCGAAGCCGAGGCGGCGGTCACCGGCAATGTCATCGAGAACGCCAGCGAGGTCGGCATCTCGCTCGGCTGGTCCTGGGCGATGCGCAATCTCGTGGCGACAGGCAATGTCGTCCGGCGCACCGGGATCGGCATCTCGGTCTCGCTCATCCCGAAGGAGCGCAATGCGCTGATCGCCAACAACGTGATCAACGAGGCGAAGCTCGGCGCGGTGGTCGGCACCGAGTACGGCAAGGTCGTGACCGGCGACCTGACCAGGGGCGAGGACAAGCGCGCTACCGGCATCCGGATCGAAGGCAACGCGGTCGGCTGACGCTCAGTCCGAAGGACCGCACCAGCCAGGCAGATGCTCGGCCTCCCGCGACCGGGCGAGATCGAGCGCCTTGCGTAGCGCCTTGGCGAAGAACCGCTCGACCAGGGCGGGCTTGATCCGGCGGCGCAGGAAGTCGGCCCAGAGGAACTCGCTGAACGGAGCCTCAGCCTTGGCATAGCCGCCAGCAAGCCGGAGCGCGCCCGCCAATGAACGGTAGGGGTCGTCGACGAGGCCGGAGACTTTGCGCGGGATCTCGTCCTGGCTGCGCCGTCGGCCTTCCGCATCGAAGGGATGCATCCAGCTGCGATTGTCGAGAACGCTCCAGAACTCGCCCTTGCCGAGCCGCGACAGGTCGGCGACCTCGGCAATCAGCACCTCCTGTTCGCCCTCCAGCTGCAAGGCGAGCGCAAGGTGATGATGATCGATCAGATAGAGGCGACGCTTGGGGCCGATGACGACCGGGACGGCGTGGCGGCCGAGGAAGTCGGCGCCCTTCTCCTCGCGCTCGGCCCGCCAATGGATGCGCTTCATCTCGACCTCGCGCAGGCCGACGGTGATCTGCGTCGGCCTCAGCTCGGCGATGGCGACGGGGTGCAGGCGCGGTTCGACCGAATAGCTCATGACAACTCCTTCGCGGCCGGCGCAAGCGCCCTCACCGCCTCCTCGACGCTGTGGAAGACATGCTCAGCGCCGATCTCGGCGACCACGCCGAAATCCTGCAACGCCTGGAGCGCGCGTACGGATTCGGCCCGGGCGATCGCGAAGCTGCCGCCCAGCTCTCGGCAGGCATCGGCGACAGCGAGCAAGCCTTGCGCCGCCGTATAGTCGATGGCGGGGATACCGCCGGCATCGAGCACGAGCAGCCTCGGCTTCCGCTCTGTCAGCAGCCCGAGCACGCCGCGCCGGAAGATCTCGGCATTGGCGAAAAGCAGCGGCGCCGGAAAGGCGACCACAAGCACACCCGCCACTTGTTCGCCGTGATGGCCGGGCTCGGGCGGCCACCAGATCGTCGTGCCGGGAATGCGCAATTGCTCGATCGGCTCGCTGCGCGTCGTCATCCAGACACCGTGCAGCAGCGACAGGCCGATCCCGACGGCGACCCCCGTCTCGACCGGCAGCCAGACGATGGCGAGCGCCGTGAGCAAGACGAGTGCGAACTCGGTCCGCGACTGGCTGCCGATGCGCCGAATGACCTCGACTCGGACGATGCGCTGCGCCACGAACAGCAGCACGCCGGCCAGCGCCGCCACGGGCACCTGCGCCAGCAGCGAGCCGCCGGCGACCGCAAGCGCAAGCACGATCAGCGCCGCCGTCACCGCCGCGAGCTGCGAGCGTCCGCCGCTCTCGGCAACCACCGCCGTCCGCGGTGGGCTGGCGTTGACGGGAAAGGTGCTTGCGAGCCCGGCAAAGAAGTTCGCTGCGCCCAGCCCGATGAAATCGCGGTCGACCTTCGGCTCGGCACCATCGGGATCGCGGAAGGAGCGGCTCACCGTCGCCGTCTGCATCATCACCACCAGCGCGATGACGAGCGCGAGCGGGACGAGACTGCGGATATCGGCCCAGTCGAGTTCGGGCGGCGCGAAGCTCGGCCAGCCTGACGGCAAGGCGCCGAGCACGGCAACACCGCGCGCCTCCAGCTTGAAGAGCACGACCGCAGCCGTCGCCCCCACGAGCGCGAGCAACGCACCGGGCACGCGCGGAGCGAAGCGCTCGCACAGGTTCACGATCGCGAATGTCGCGACCCCAATCGCCAGCGAAATCAGGTTGATGCTGCCAAGCCCGCGCCAAAGTGCGGAGAGCTGTTCGGCAATGTGATGGCCGCCGCCGGGAATGCCGAGCAGGCCGGGCAATTGCGAGACGGCGATATGGACGGCAATGCCGGCGAGGAACCCGGTCAGCACTGGCACGGAGAGAAGATCGGCGATCCAGCCGAGCCGGAGCAGGCCGGCGACGACAAGTGCGAGCCCGACCAGCAGCGCGAGCAGGGTCGCCGAGCCCGGCGGAATCGCGCCGCCAGCGGCCAGCGCCGCGAGGCCACTGACGAAGATCGGGGTGATCGTCGAATCCGCACCGGCCGTCAGCAAGCGGCTCGCACCGAACAGGACGAAGCCGAGCGTCGCCGCGATGAAGGCGTAGAAACCGATCTGCGGCTCGAAGCCACCAAGCCTGGCCGTCGCCATCTGTTCGGGGATGGTGATCGCGGCGAGCGTCAGCCCGGCCAGCAGGTCGCGGCCGAAGGAGCTGGCGCGGCCTGTAGCAATGGAACTCTCAGCTGGTACGGCAGCAGGCGGCATCGCGCGGAACCGAAGGTGGGCGGCAAGCGTCGCGCCTGGATGCCATCACCGTCAAGCGCGCGGCCGCAGCGCCTCTGCCGCACGGACGCGGCCGACCTCGATGCCGTTCCAGTTCTTCATGACCGTCTCGCGGAACGGTGCAAACGCTTCCTCGTCGCCTCCCTGCCGCGGCAGGAAGCGCTCGACCAGCGCAGCCATGGCGATCTCGGTGGCGCGGCCGGCGCCATCATCGCATTTCAACGCGATGCCGTAGCCGAGCTCCGGCAAGGTGCCGCAATAGACGCCCTCGGCCCCGGTCTTGATGAAGGCGCGGGCGCCGAAGACCTCCATGAAGCGGGTGTCGAAGCGGCCGGTTCCGGCGACCATGAACGGGTTGGCAGCGACCGCCTCGCGGATACGCCGCGCCGCCTCGGCGCGCTTGGGACCGAAACCGTTGCCGGTTCCGAAGCGGGCGAAGCCGAGCGCCAGCGCCTTCAGCGGCACGGCATAGGTCGGGATCGAACAGCCATCGGTGCCGGAGAGTTCGGCCTTATGGGCAGCGCCCGTCACCTCCTCCAGCGCGGCGCGCACCGCCTGCTGCACCTTGTGACCCGCCTTCACATAGCCAGCCGGATCCTCGTCGATGCCGCAGGACAGGCAGACGAAACCAGCATGCTTGCCTGAGCAGTTGTTGTTGAGCGCGCTAGGCTCGCGGCCGACCTTGGCGAGCGCGCGCGCCGCCGCTTCCCCCATCGGCCAGTGCGCGCCGCATTCGAGGCAGGCGGCGTCGCGGCCAGCCTTCTTCAGCATGGCGAGCGAGGTTTCGGCGTGGCGCTCCTCACCGGAATGCGAGGCGACGGCGAGCGCGATCTCCGCCAGCGTGAGGCCGAAGCGATCGGCGGCGCCGCTTTCGAGCAACGGCAAGGCCTGCAGCGCCTTCACCGCCGAGCGCGGGAAGACCGGACGTTCGACATCGCCAAGCGAGAGCACCACGGCCCCGTCGGCATCGACGACGATCACCGAGCCGCGATGGCGCGATTCGACGGTGCTGCCACGGGTGACTTCGGCGAGAACAGGGTTGTCCATGGGCGGCTCCGGCGCGATCGAGGCTGCGTCTTGTCGCGTTTGCCGCGGCCTCTGTCAAAAGACCTCGACCGGCCGGGTGCGCATGGCGCAAACTGCTCCTGAACCGAGCCGGCGGCTATAGCCGAGGCGCAGCAAGATCAGGATCCGATGTCCGTCGACTACGAGACCGAATACAATAATCGCGCCCGCGTGCCGGAGCATCCCGATATCATCGCCGGCTGGGCCCGCGATGCGGCGGCCTATCGCGAGGTCGCCGTCAGCGAGCTCGGCGTCCGCTATGGCGAGGGCCCACGCCAGACCTATGACCTGTTCAAGCCGGAGGCAGTGAAGAGCCAGGCGATCGTGCTCTTCATCCATGGCGGCTACTGGCAGGCGCTCGATCCGAGCTTCTTCTCGCACATGGCGCGCGGGCTGAACCTGCGCGGCGTCCCGGTTGCTGTCGCGGGCTACGACCTTTGCCCACAGGTCGAGGTCGGCCACATCGTCTGGGAGTTGCAGCAAGCCGCCGCCGCGATCTGGCGGCGCTATAACCTGCCGGTGGTCGCGGCCGGGCACTCGGCCGGCGGCCAGCTCTCGGCCTGCCTGCTGGCGACAGACTGGAAGAATGTCGACCCGGAGCTGCCTGAGCAGATCGTCCCGGCCGCCTACGGCATCTCCGGCCTCTACAATCTGAAGCCGCTGACCGAAACCAGCATCAACAAGGCGCTCGGCCTTTCGCACGAGGGGGCGGAACGCGAGAGCCCACTGTTCTGGCCGGCGCCGTCCGGGCTGGTGATGGATGCGGTCGTCGGCGGGGCCGAGAGCGCCGAATATCTCAAGCAGAGCCGGCGGCTGACTGATGTCTGGGGCCTCGAAGGCGTGCGCACCCGCTATGAAGGGATCGACGGCGCCAACCATTTCACCGTGCTGGAGACGATCCCCGATCCCGAAAGCGCCATGACGCGCCGCATCGCCGAACTCGCCGGCGCTTGACCCGCCCGCAACAGGCTCTATCCAGAGGCGACAGGATTCCGGAGCGCGCGATGCAGACCTTCTTCGTCGAGATCAAATGCAGGCTCGGCAAGACCTATGAGGTCGCCAGCGAACTCGCCGACCGCGAGATCGCCTCGGAAATCTATTCGACTGCCGGCAACTACGACATCCTGGCGAAGTTCCATGTCGCGGCCGATGTCGATATCGGCCATTTCGTCGCGCAGAAGGTGCAGTCGATCCCCGAGATTGCCGACACCCACACGATCATCACCTTCAAGGCGTTCTGAGGCGCGCTACCTCACCGGCATGGTCAGGCCGTCCTCGGGCTGCATCGAGACGAGCAGATCAGCGAAACGGCGCGCCGCCGGCACGACGGAGCCGGCGGAGGGGAACAGCAGCATCGTCCGATAGGCGATGGCAGGCGCGAAACGACGGGCCACCAGCCCCTGCATGCCGCCGAGCGTCAGGGGGAAGGGATTCAGCAAGGCCAGCCCGACGCGCTGCCGGACCATCTCGGCGACGAAGACGGCTGCCGTGCCTTCCCCGACCAGGCGAAGGGTCACCCCAGCATCGGCGAAGGCCCGCTCCACCTTGATGCGCTCGGGAAAACGCCGCGCAAGAGCAATGATGGGTTCGTCGGCGAGGTCCTGCGGTCCGAGCACCTCGCGTTCGGCAAGTCGATGCCCCTCCGGCATCAGGACATGCGCGACTGCCTCGCGGATGACTTCGCCGTGGATGCCGATATGTGATGCCGTCATGTCGACGAGCCCGAGATCGACTGCTCGGTCGGCAACCTGCGTGATCACGGTCGAGCTGGTGTCGATCTCGACATTGGCGACGACATCGGGCTCCTGCCGACGGAATTCCGCCAGCACCGGCGGCAGGACGAGCTGGGCCAGGGTTGGCGGCGTCGCGATGCGCAGCACGCTCGCCTGAGCCGCCTGTCCGGGCCATCGATTCAGCCGGTCGAGCGCTGCGAAGATCGGCTGCGCCTCCGCGTCCAGCGCAAAGGCGTCTGCAGTGGGCACAAGCCTGCCGCCTTCGCGCGAAAACAGGGGGAGGCCGACATGAGCCTCCAGCGCCGCGAGCGCCCGCGACACTGCCGGCTGCGAAATGCCGAGCATCTGTGCTGCTGCCACGGTCTTGCGGGTCGCGATCATAGCTTGCAGCACTTCGAGTTCGCGCAGGCTCGGAGGCCGCCGCTTGGCGCTCGCCGTGTTCACCATGGTCGCGTCCGGCCCCTATCCGCGCCCCGCATCCGCCTATGCAGCGAAGTTATATCATAGCGCGTGCCGTATAATTTACAGGTATATGAAATCGTTCTACAAGCCCGACCGGGCGAGATCAGGGGCAGACCGGCCAATCCGGCGACTCGCCACCCGCGGCTCAGTTGTTAAAGATGGCGCCTTAAAGCCATCGGGAGGTTCGGAATGAAAACGTTCAGCGCCAACGGGCTGAAAGCTCTCAAGCTCGCCATTCTGGCGGCTCCGGTCATGACCATCACCGGGCTCGCATCGGCCCAGGAGCTCAAGATCGGCCTGTCGGCCGAGCTCAGCGCGATGGATCCGCACTATCACAACGTCTCGCCCAACAACATGCTGTCGCGGCACATCTACGAGCCGTTGGTCGGCCAGGACGAGAAGCAGGCGCTGAAGCCGCTGCTCGCCGAGAGCTGGAAGGCGATCGACGACACGACCTGGGAGTTCAAGCTGCGCCAGGGCGTCAAGTTCCATGACGGCACGCCGTTCACGGCCGACGACGTGATCGCCACCATGCAGCGCGCGCCGAACGTGCCGAAGAGCCCGTCGAGCTTCTCCGCCTATGTCCGCGGCAAGGAGTTCACCAAGGTCGACGACTTCACCGTCCGCGTGAAGACCGCGGCGCCGGCGCCGCTGGTGCCGACCGACCTCTCGACCTTCGGCATCATCCCGGCCAAGTGCAAGGATACCACCACCGAGGACTTCAACCTCGGCAAGTGCACCACCGGCGGCACCGGCGCCTACAAGCAGGCCGAATACGTCGCCGGCGACCGCGTCGTGCTGACCCCGAACGAAAGCTATTGGGGCGGCAAGGAGCCGTGGTCGAAGGTCACCTTCCGGATGATCACCTCGGCGCCGACCCGCGTCGCCGCGCTGCTCGCCGGCGACCTCGACGTGATCGAGAACGTGCCGACCTCGGACGTCGCCCGCCTCAAGGGTGACGCCAAGCTCAGCGTCGCCAGCACGGTCTCGAACCGGGTGATCTATTTCCACATGGATCACTTCCGCGAGGTCTCGCCCTTCATCAAGGGCAAGGACGGTTCAGAGATCAAGAATCCGCTGCGCAACCTCAAGGTCCGCCAGGCGCTGTCGATGGCGATCAACCGCCCGGCGATCGTCGAGCGCATCATGGAGAAGGAGGCGATCCCCGCCGGCCAGCTCCTGCCCGACGGTTTCTTCGGCACCTCCAAGAAGCTGAAGCCGGTCGCCTTCGACCTCAACGGCGCCAAGAAGCTGCTCGCCGAGGCCGGCTATCCCAACGGCTTCAAGATGAAGCTGCACGGGCCGACCAACCGCTACCTCAACGACACCAAGATCATCGAGGCGGTGGCGCAGATGTTCTCGCGCCTCGGCATCGAGACTGAGGTCGAGACGCTGCCGTCGGCGAACTTCTTCACCCGCGCCTCGCAGGGCGGCCAGGGCAATGTGCCGGAGTTCTCCTTCATCCTGGTCGGCTGGGGCGCCGGCACCGGCGAATCCTCGGACTCGCTGAAGGCGCTGCTCGCCACCTTCGATCCGCAGAAGGGCATGGGTGCGACCAATCGCGGCCGCTATTCCAACCCGGCTTTCGACACCAAGCTCGTCGAGGCGCTGAGCACCGTCGACGACGCCAAGCGCGACGCCGCCCTGGCCGAGGCGATGGACATCAGCATGAACGATGTCGGCCTGATCCCGACGCATTACCAGCTGAACACCTGGGCTTCGCGCAAGGGCGTCAAGGTCCAGGCCCGCACCGACGAGTACACGCTCGCGACCGGCATTCGTAAGGACTGACCGGTTCCGTCGATCCTGGTCAGGACCGGCTTGAAGCCCGGTCCTGACCGCGCGACACTCTTTTCTTGTTGAAATGCGAAGCTGCCACCCCACCGGCCCTGCCGGATGGGGTGGCGTTCCGCACTCCGATGCGGAAGGCACCGGACCATGCTGGCATTCGTCCTGCGCCGCCTGGCGCAAGCCCTCTTCGTCATCGCGGCGATGCTCGTGATCGTCTTCTTCGGCGTGAACGTCGTCGGCGATCCGATCTACATGCTGATCTCGCCCGAGATGGACCAGCAGCAGATCGCCGAGACGGCGCGCGCGCTCGGGCTCGACCGGCCGATCTGGGAACAGTTCCTGGTCTTCCTGAAGAACGCCGCCCAGGGCGATCTCGGCCGCTCCTTCGTCCATGGCGAATCCGCGATCAAGCTGATCCTGCACCGGATGCCGGCGACGCTCGAGCTCGCCTTCGTCGCGCTGGTGCTGGCGATCGTGATCGGCCTGCCGCTCGGCCTCTATGCCGGCCTCAAGCCGGAGAGCCGGCTGTCGCGCTTCATCATGGCGGTCTCGATCCTCGGCTTCTCGCTGCCGACCTTCTGGGTCGGCCTGATGCTGATCCTGACCTTCGCGGTCAGCCTCGGCTGGCTGCCGGCGACGGGGCGCGGGCCGACAGTCTCGATCTTCGGCATCGAGACCTCACTGCTGACGCTCAAGGGCTGGCAGCATGTCGCTCTGCCCGCCTTCAACCTGGCGCTGCTCAAGATCTCGCTGGTGATCCGCCTGGCGCGGGCTGGCGCACGCGAGGCGGCGCTGATGGACTACGTCAAGTTCGCCCGGGCCAAGGGCCTGTCGCAGAGCCGGATCATCGGCGTGCACATCCTCAAGAACATCATGATCCCGATCGTCACCGTGCTCGGACTGGAGTTCGGCTCGCTCGTCGCCTTCTCGGTGGTGACCGAGACGATCTTCGCCTGGCCGGGCATCGGCCGCCTGCTGCTCGAGGCGATTACAAGGCTCGATCGGCCGGTGATCGTCGCCTACGTCATGGTCGTCGTCGTGCTGTTCGTCACCATCAACCTCCTGGTCGACCTGATCTATTCGGCGCTCGATCCCCGCGTGCGTCTGACGGAGGCGACATCATGAGCGACACCGCTTTGCCCTCCGCCGCGGTCACGCCGCCGGCCGCCCCAGCCAAGGAGGAGACGCCGTTCCGGCGCTTCGTCCGCTCCTTCACCGAGGACCGGCTGGCGCTGTTCGGGCTCGCCCTCTTCCTGCTGATCGTGCTGCTGGCTCTGGCTGCCCCGCTGATCGCGCCGCAGAACCCCTATGATCTCGCCAGCGTCGACGTAATGGATTCGCGCCAGCCGCCGGGCGCCGTCTCCGGCGAGGGCTTCACCATGTGGCTCGGCTCGGACGGCGTCGGCCGCGACCTGCTCTCGGGCATCCTCTACGGCCTGCGCATCTCGCTCATGGTCGGCGCCTTCTCCGGCATCCTGGCGGCGACGATCGGCGCGGCGATCGGCCTGATCGCCGCCTATAATGGCGGGCGTACCGAGACCATCATCATGCGCCTCGTCGACCTGCAGCTCTCGCTGCCGTCGGTTCTGGTCGCGCTGATCCTGGTCGCGGCGCTCGGCAAGGGCGTCGACAAGATCATCATCGCGCTGGTGATGGTGCAGTGGGCCTACTACGCCCGCACCGTGCGCGGCTCGGCACTGGTCGAGCGACGCAAGGAGTATGTCGAGGCGGCGCAGTCGCTCGGCCTGTCCCATGCCCGCACCGTCTTCCGCCACATCCTGCCGAATTGCCTGGCGCCGGTGATCGTCATCGTCACCGTGCAGACGGCCCATGCGATCTCGCTGGAGGCGACGCTGTCCTTCCTCGGCGTCGGCCTGCCGCAGACCGAGCCCTCGCTCGGCGTGCTGATCGCCAACGGCTTCCAGTACATGCTCTCGGGCAGCTACTGGATCTCGGTCTTCCCCGGCTTTGCCCTGCTGATGACGATCGTCTCGATCAACCTGGTCGGCGACCGCCTGCGCGACGTGCTCAACCCGCGGCTGGAGAAGTGACGATGATCGCTGTTCCAGTTTTCGCCGGAACCGCGACGCAAAGCCCTCTCCCGGAACGGGGGAGGGTTTGGGAGGGGGCAGCAACAATGCCGACCTACGTCGACCCGAAGCAGCGAGACAAAGCGCGCCGCCTGCGTCGCGATATGACTGGTTGCGAGAAACGTGTCTGGGCCGGGCTCAAGGCTCATCGCAGCGGCGCTCATTTTCGCAGACAGGCGCCAATCGGTCCCTACATCGCAGATTTTCTCTGCAAAGCTGCCGGATTGGTCGTCGAGGTCGACGGCGATCAACATAGTTGGGGGCGTCAGGCGGCAACCGATCAGCAGCGAAACGCCTGGCTCGCCGAGCAGGGCTACCGCACGCTGCGCTTCAGCAACTGGCAAGTGATGAACGAGTTCGAGAGCGTCATGCTGACGATCGAGGCGGCCCTGGGTAATGAACTCGATCCAAGTGCCTATGCCGCCCTGCCAACGATGAGCAGCGAACCGCTAACCCGTGATGGCGAAGGAACCAACTCTCTCTCCCGGAACGGGGGAGAGCTGGAGAGGGGGCCGGCGCCACGATTGACCAGCGTCGGTGCTGCCCCCTCCCAACCCTCCCCCGTGCCGGGAGAGGGCTCCCGCGCCTTTCTCGACAAGGCGGACGCCAGCGGCGAGCAAAAGCCATGAGCCCCGTCCTAGAAGTCACCAACCTGAAAACCCATTTCTTCACCCGCGCCGGCACGGTGAAGTCGGTCGACGGCGTCTCCTTCCGGGTCAATCGTGGCGAGGTGCTCGGCCTCGTCGGCGAGTCCGGCTCGGGCAAGTCGGTCACCGGCTTTTCGGTGATGGGCCTGATCGATCCGCCCGGCAGAATCGTCGAGGGCTCGATCAAGCTCAACGGCAAGGAGCTGGTCGGGCTCGACGAGGAGGGCTTCCGCAAGGTCCGCGGCCGCGAAGTCGCGATGATCTTCCAGGACCCGATGATGACGCTGAACCCGGTCCTGCGTGTCGACACGCAGATGATCGAGGCCGTCACCGCCCATGACAAGGTCTCGCACAAGGCGGCCCGCGAGCGCTCCCGCGATGCGCTGGCCAAGGTCGGCATCCCCTCGCCCGAGGAGCGGCTCAACGCCTATCCGCACCAGTTCTCTGGCGGCATGCGCCAGCGCGTCGCGATCGCGATCGCGCTGCTACATCGCCCGCCGCTGATCATCTGCGACGAGCCGACGACTGCGCTCGACGTCACCATCCAGAGCCAGATCCTGGCCGAGATGCAGTCGCTCTGCGCCGACACGGGCACGGCACTGGTCTGGATCACCCATGATCTCGGCGTCGTCGCCGGCCTCGCCGACCGGATCGCGGTGATGTATGCCGGCCGCATCGTCGAGACCGGCCCGGTCGATCCGGTGCTCGACACCCCGCTCCACCCCTACACCAATGGTCTGCTCGGCTCGCTGCCGGCCGAGGGTGAGCCCGGCGCGCCCTTGCGCCAGATCAGGGGCTCGACTCCCTCGCTGGCGCGCCTGCCGCAAGGCTGCGCCTTCGCACCGCGCTGCGACTATGCGCAGGCCGACTGCCTCGCCATCGCGCCTGAGGCGACCCCCTTCCCGGGCGAGCGCGCCACCCGCTGCCACCACCCGCTGAACCTCGCCGGAGTCGCGGCATGAGCACGCCAATCCTCACGCTCGAAGGCGTCTCGAAGCGCTTCACCAAGCCGCTCGACGCCGCCTCGAAATTCGCCAACCTGCTCGGCGCCAACTACAGCGAGCAGACGGTCCACGCCGTCGACAGCGTCGACCTCTCGATCCGCCAGGGTGAGGTGGTCGGGCTGGTCGGCGAATCCGGCTGCGGCAAGTCGACGCTCGGGCGCGTCGTCGCCGGCGTCCACCATGCCAGTTCCGGCCGCGTCTCCTGGCGCGGGCGCTACACCGACGAGATGTCGGCCGAGGAGCGGAAGGCAGCGACGCTCGCCATCCAGATGATCTTCCAGGACCCGATGTCCTCGCTCAACCCGCGCCTGCGCGTCACCGACATCGTCGGCGAGGCGCCGGTCGTGCACGGGCTGGTGCCGAAGGCGCAGCAGGACGCCTATGTCGCCGAGATGCTCGACAGGGTCGGGCTCGATTCGACCTATCGCCGCCGCTATCCGCACCAGTTCTCCGGCGGCCAGCGCGCCCGCATCGGCATTGCCAGGGCGCTGGCGGTCAAGCCGCAGTTCCTCGTCTGCGACGAGAGCGTCGCCGCACTTGATGTATCGATTCAGGCCCAAGTCCTGAATCTTTTCATGAAGCTGCGCGACGAACTTAACCTGACTTATCTCTTTATTAGCCATGATCTCTCGGTGGTCAGGCACCTCTCCGACCGGGTCGTGATCATGTATCTCGGCCGCGTCGTCGAGGCGGCGCCGGCGAGCGAATTGTTCAAGGGTCCGCAGCACCCTTATGCGCAGGCGCTGCTCGCCAATGTGCCGTCGATCACGGCCCGCAAGAAGCGCTTCGCCCCGCTGAAGGGTGAGATCCCCTCGCCGCTGCACCCGCCCTCCGGCTGCCATTTCCACCCGCGCTGCCCGCAGGCCGGGCCGCGCTGCAGGGTCGAGCGGCCGGCGCTCAAGGAGATCGCCACGGGCCATGTCGCGGCCTGTCATCTGCACGACGGCGGCGTCGGCGCGCTGGCGGCCTAAAGCTGCGGCTCAGATCGGCGAGAGCTGCCAGGCATATTGGTAGCGCCCGTACTGGGTGCTGGTGACGCCATTGCGCTCGGTGCCCGGGAACTCTTCTGGCGGCGTCACCACCGTCATCCTGAAGACGGCGCTCTTGCCCGGCTTGAGCAGGCCCATATGCACGGCGGCAGCGCCGATCGTCGAGTCACCGCTGTAGATGTCCGTGCCCCAGAGCTGGCCTTCCAGGACACCAGTGACGCGGAAATAGTAGACGGCGCCGACCTTCTCGCAGAGCCCGTGCATGTTGGTCGGCGCGTCCGAAGCGATGGAGTTCTGATCGAGCAGTTGCTTGAGCTGCCGGCGCGACAGTTTTCCGCGCTTGTCGAAATAGGCGACGAGATCCTGAACGACTTTCACGATGCGCCTCCCGCTTGCATGACGACGACCCGCCCATAGGACGGCTGGAACGAGGCTGACGCTTTCGGCAGCGCCCACAGCACCGCGTAAGGGACGGCCTCGCTCGGATAGGTGATGTCGCCGTCGGTGATGACGATCGCCGAGCTCACGCGCGGGTCATCTGCCAGAGCGGCGAGCGCCGGCGTCAGGTCGCTGCCGCCATAGCCACTGATCTGGTAGTCGGCGAGCGCCGCCGGAGAAAGCACCTCGTCTGAGGTGACGACGGTGTCGCACTGGACGACGCGGATCTCGTCGACCCCGGCCGCATCGCAGAAATCGGCGATGGCGCCGAGCGCCTTCGGAATGTCGTCGCCCATCGAGGCGCTGGTGTCGAGGATGACGTTGAGCATCCAGGAGTGGCGCTTGCGGCCGGGCATCACGACGTCGCCATGGTCGTTGCCGCGGCGCGAGGCGCGGGTATAGGTGCGCTCGCCGGGCGCTGCGCCTTCAAGCCAGGCCTGGAGCGCGACATGCCAGGGCGTGTGGAAGAAGCCGCGTTGCGCCCGCACGCTCTGCTGCTGGCCGCCTGCGCTGTCGCCCCTGCCGCGCAGGGCGCCCATCGCCTTCGCCAGCACCATGCCGCGGGCCGCAAGATCACGGACCGCCCGCGCTCGCTCGGCCTGGTCGGCGCTGTCCTCAGGGAAAAGCTCGCGCTCGCGCTGGGCGTCGAGCGCATCGCCCATCGCGCCGGCAGGCGCCTGACGCGCTGCGCCGAGCACCTGCTCGACGGTCACCGCCTGCCCTTCCCAGACTTGCGTGCGCGAGGACATGTAGCTGCCGGTGCGGCGCATCTCGAGCACGATATCCTCGGCCGAGCGCGCGCGGGCGCCTTGCATGTCGAGCCCGCCCGCCGGGATTTTGGTGGTTCCGAGCGCGTGCCGCAGCATGTCGTTGATGATGTAGTCGTGGGCGTAGTTGAACTCGAGCGCGGCGCTGCCGCGGGCGCGGTCATGGGTCCGCAGCGCCAGATGCAGCAGCTCGTGGGCGAGCACGAAGACGAGGTCGTCGCCGGAGAGTCTCGCCGTGAAGGCCGGGTTCGCCAGTAGCCGGCCAGAGGCGAAGACGCCCATGGTCGGCACGCGCTCGTCGATCTCGACGCGCACGGCAGCTGCGAGCCCGGCCAGATGCGGGAACGGCGCCGTGACCAGCCGCAGGCCCCGCATGATCCGCACATGGGTGGCGCGGTCGGTAGCCGAGAGCTCCGGCCCCGGGCTCATGCCGCGACCTTGCGCAGGATCTCGTACATGGCGCGGTCCGCTCCGAGCGCCCCCCAGGTCTCGACCATGTCGTTGAGGACGAGGAGCTGGTGCTCATGCGACAGGCTGCGCAGGAAGCGGTTGATCACCGCCGGCTTGATGCCCTCAGCGCGCCCGTCCCTGACGAACTGGCGGATGCAGTCGAGGATGAACCAGCGGGCCGAATCGCCCTTCGGCAGCAACTCGGGTTTGCGCAGGTATTCGTCGAGCGGACGTACCGCCCCGATCGCATCCTCGGCGAGCGCGCAGAACACCACGGCGTCCTCCGGCGAGAGCCGCCCGAAGGCGAGCGCGCGCCTGAGCTCGTTGCTGAGGAAGCCGGCCTTGTCGGCCATGTCGAGCGCCCGCGACAGCAGCGTCCAGGCGCGCGGCGTCGAGAACGGCACGGGCTCGGCCGGCACCGGCCGCATCAGCGCGTCGGGGATCGTCGCGATGAAGCTGCGGATCTCGGCGCGCACGCCGGCGCGCTGGGCCCAGGCCAGCCAGTCGGCTGTATCAACGCGCAATTGCAGGATGGTGACGCGGTTGACCAGCGCCGAGCTCATCGCCCGCACCAGAGCGCGGTCCTGCAGGCGGTTGCCGGCGGCAACGACCCAGGTGCCCTTCGGCAGGGCATGCTCGCCCAGCCGCCGCTCCAGCAGGAGCGAATAGAACGCCTTCTGGACGTCGGGCGAGCAGGCCGGCAATTCGTCGAGGAACAGGCAGAACGGCTCCGGCTTTTCCGGCAGCAGCACGCGCGGCGGGCAGAAGACCGAGCGCTCGCCGACGATGCGCGGAATGCCGCTGACGTCCTCCGGGGCTATCTGGGTGCCGAGCAATGAACGGCAGGGCAGACCCGCCTCGCGCGCAGCCTCATAGACCAGCTCCGACTTGCCAAGTCCCGGCGGCGAGAGCAGCAGGAAGCTCTGCTCATGCGCCATGCATTGAATCAGCTGCTTGGCCTGCCGCAACGAGACGACTTCCTCGAAGGCGGATCGCGTCGCTTCCATCAACCCCTCCCGAAGACGCTCGCCGAGACAAATCGGCGGTGCGCGACAAGAGGCAGTCTGCAACAGCGGAGGCCCTTGAAATCATTATTTCTTTGTAATGTTTAGTTTTGTTTCACGGCTGTTTCACGGGGCGCGCGCCCCCCGCGGTTTTGGTCGATCCCCGCGTGTTTACGCGCCAAACCCGGTCCCGTTCTTCCTACGGCACAAGTCTTTCGCCGCCCGCCCCCGCTTGACGCCCACCCCCTTTCCGCGCGACCTGCTCAACATACAACGGCAGCGCAGAGGAAGCGTGGGGATGGCTAAGAGCACCTTGTCGGCGGACCTTCGTTCGGGCGCGCTCGTCTATCACCGCCTTCCCAAGCCCGGTAAGCTCGAGATCCAGGCGACCAAGCCGCTCGGCAACCAGCGCGACCTGGCGCTGGCCTATTCGCCCGGCGTCGCTGCCGCCTGCGAGGCGATCGTCGAGGATCCCGGCCAGGCGGCCGAGCTGACCTCGCGCCAGAACCTCGTCGCCGTCATCACCAACGGCACCGCCGTGCTCGGCCTTGGCGACATCGGCCCGCTCGCCTCCAAGCCGGTGATGGAAGGCAAGGCCGTCCTGTTCAAGAAGTTCGCCGGCATCGACTGCTTCGACATCGAGGTCGAGCAGAAGGACATCGACAAGTTCGTCGAGGTCGTCGCCGCGCTGGAGCCGACCTTCGGCGGCATCAACCTCGAGGACATCAAGGGCCCCGAGTGCTTCGAGATTGAGGAGAAACTCAAGGCCCGGATGAACATCCCGGTCTTCCATGACGACCAGCATGGCACGGCCATCATCGTCGGCGCCGCCGTGCTGAATGGGCTCGACCTCGCGGCCAAGAAGATCAGCGACGTCAAGATCGTCGTCTCCGGCGCGGGCGCTGCCGCGCTCGCCTGCCTCAACCTCCTGGTTGAGCTCGGCGCCAGCAGGAAGAACATCTGGGTCACCGATCTCGACGGCGTGGTCTACAAGGGCCGCAACACGCTGATGGACCGCTGGAAGGAGGTCTATGCCCAGGAAACAGAAGCGCGCACGCTCGCCGAGGTGATCGGCGGCGCGGATGTCTTCCTCGGCCTCTCGGCCGCCGGCGTGCTCAAGCCCGAGATGGCCAAGGAGATGGCGCAAAAGCCGCTGATCCTGGCGCTCGCCAATCCCAACCCCGAGATCACGCCCGAGGATGCCCTCGCCGTCCGCCCCGACGCGATGATCTGCACCGGCCGCTCGGACTATCCGAACCAGGTCAACAACGTCCTCTGCTTCCCCTACATCTTCCGCGGCGCGCTCGACGTGCAGGCGACGACGATCAACGAGCCGATGAAGCTCGCTGCCGTGCGCGCCATCGCAGCGCTCGCCCGCGAGGCGACCTCGGACGTGGCGGCGCGCGCCTATGGCGGCGAGGCCTCGACCTTCGGCGCGACCTCGCTGATCCCGAACCCGTTCGATCCGCGCCTGATCCTGCGCATCGCACCGGCGGTGGCAGAGGCGGCGATGACGACCGGCGTCGCCAAGAAGCCGCTGATCGACCTGGAGGCCTATCGCGAGGACCTATCGCGCTTCGTCTTCCGCTCCGGCTTCCTGATGAAGCCGCTCTTCGCCAAGGCCAAGGCCGATCCGAAGCGGGTGATCTATGCCGAAGGCGAGGACGAGCGCGTCCTGCGCGCCGCCCAGATCGCGATCGAGGAAGGCATGGCGATCCCGATCCTGATCGGCCGCCCCTCGGTGATCGAGACCCGCGTCAAGCGCTTCGGCCTGACGATCCGCCCCGGCATCGATTGCGAGCTGATCAACCCGGAGGACGATCCGCGCTATCGCGACTACGTCCAGACCTATCTCGACATCGCCGGCCGACGCGGCATCACGCCCGAGGCGGCCCGCTCGCTGGTGCGCACCAACAACACGGTGATCGCGGCGCTCGCCGTGGCGCGCGGCGAGGCCGATGCGATGATCACCGGCCTGGAAGGGCGCTTCCTCTCGCGGTTGCGCCATATCCGCGACATCATCGGGCTCGAACCCGGCGTCTGCGACATTGCGGCGATGACGCTGATCATCACCAACAAGGGCGCCTTCTTCCTGGCCGACACCCATGTGAAGTACGATCCCACTGCCGAAGAGATCGCCGACATGACGATCCTCGCCGCAGGCCATGTCGAGCGCTTCGGCATCACCCCGAAGATCGCCCTGGTCTCGCATTCGGATTTCGGCGCGGCCGACACGCCGAGCTCGATCAAGATGCGCAAGGCGGTCAAGCTGATCCAGGAGCGCGCGCCGGAGCTGGAATGCGACGGCGAGATGGAGGCCGACACCGCCCTCGTCGCGGCGATTCGCGACCGGGTGCTGCCGTCCTCGAAGCTGAAGGGCGTCGCCAACGTCCTGATCTTCCCCAATCTCGACGCCGCCAACATCGCCTACCAGTTCGCCAAGGTGCTGGGGGATGCGCTGCCGGTCGGGCCGATCCTGATCGGCGCCGCCAAGCCGGTGCACATCCTCACCGGCAATGTGACGGCGCGCGGCGTCGTCAACATGACCGCGGTCGCGGTTGCCGAGGCGCAAGGGCGGTCAGCCTCCGGCTGACCTTGCGGGAGGCTCTGTTGAGGTCGTTTCTGAGCCAGCTTTCGAAAGCGGGCCAGTGACTTAAGCTCAGCGGTTGATACCGCCTTTTCGCTCTTGGCGGGCGGCGCACGATAGGCTCATACTTCGTTTCAGGAGCGGGAAAGGGGCCCGTGCGAAACGTTCGGAGAGCGCTCATGCGTGAGATCCATCGTCAGTCCGGAATCCGGCGCGCCATCCGGCCGCTCGCGCTGGCGAGCGGCCTTTTTCTTGCGATTGCCTGTGCCGGCGCCGCCATGGCGCAGGTCGTGTTCCATCGCGGCAATGATGGCGACCCCGAAACACTCGATTCCCACAAGACCTCGACGGTGAGCGAGGCGCATCTGCTGCGCGACCTCTCCGAGGGCCTGGTGATCCACCATATCAACGGCGAGGTCGTCCCCGGCGTCGCCGAAAGCTGGACGATGGCGCCGGACGGCAAGAGCTACACCTTCAAGCTGCGCGCCAACGCCAAATGGTCGAATGGCGATCCGGTCACGGCTGGTGACTTCGTCTTCTCGTTCCGGCGCATGGTCAATCCGGAGACCGGGGCGAAATACGCCAACATCCTCTATCCCGTCCGCAATGCCGAGAAGATCAACAAGGCGAGCGAAGGCACCAAGCTCGAAGACCTTGGCGTCAAGGCGATCGATGAGCGCACGCTCGAGATCGCGCTGGAACGGCCGACGCCCTATTTCCTGGAGTTGCTGACGCACCAGACCGGACTACCGGTCCATCCGGCTTCCGTGCAGAAATTCGGCAAGGACTTCGTTAAGCCGGAGAACTGGGTCTCGAACGGCGCCTACACGCTGAAGGAGTTCGTGCCGAACTCGCATATCCGGCTGGAGAAGAACAAGAACTTCCACGACGCCGCCAACGTCAAGATCGACACCGTCATCTACTATCCGACGCCCGACTTCTCCGCCGCGGCGCGCCGTTTCCAGGCCGGCGAGCTGCAGATGACCTCGGACATTCCGGCCGATCAGGTCCAGCAATTGCGCGAGAAGCTCGGCAAGGAGCAGGTCAGGATCTCGCCCTATCTCGGCACCTATTTCCTGATCATCAACACCGCCAAGAAGCCGTTCGACGACATCAGGGTGCGCCGCGCGCTCTCGCTGGTGATCGACCGCGAGTTCATCGCCGAGGAGATCTGGGGCGGCACCATGCTGCCGGCCTATGGCGTGATCCCGCCGAACATCGGCAATTACGGCGAGCGCGCCGAAGCCGACTTCAAGGGAACCTCGCCGCTCGATCGCGAGGACGAGGCGAAGAAGCTGCTCGCCGCGGCGGGCTTTGGGCCGGGCATGCCGCTCAGGGTCCAGCTGCGCTACAACACCACCGACAACAATCGCCGGACCGTCATCGCGATCGCCGAGCAGTGGAAGGCGATCGGCGTCGAGACCAGCTTCATCAACACCGACGGCAAGACGCATTTTGCCCTGCTGCGCGACGGCGGCGATTTCGACATCGCCCGCTATGGCTGGATCGGCGATTATTCCGACCCGCAGAACTTCCTGTTCCTGTTCCAGAGCGACAATACCGGCTTCAACTCCGGCAAGTACAACAACCCGAAATTCGATGCGCTGATGAAGCAGGGTGCCGAGGAGATCGACATCGCCAAGCGCGCTGCGATCCTGCGCGAGGCGGACGCGATCCTCGCCGCCGACGTGCCCTGGATACCGGTGCTCTACTATTCCTCGAAGAACCTGGTCTCGCCGAAGGTGCAGGGATTCCAGCAGAATTTGCGCGGCGCGCTGCCGACGCGGTTCATGAGCCTGAAGCCATAGCAGACAGCGGCCCCTGGTCGATCCGGCCAGGGGCCTGAAACAAGCCCGTGCTCACCTACATCCTGCGCCGTCTTGCCGCCGCGATCCCGACCCTGTTCGTGATCGTGACGATCTCGTTCTTCCTGATGCGCGTCGCACCGGGCGGGCCGTTCGATCTCGAACAGCCGCTGGAAGCTAAGGTGATGGAGAACCTGCGGCGCATCTACAAGCTCGACCAGCCACTGTTCCAGCAATACCTGATCTATCTCGCAGCCCTGCTGCGCGGCGATTTCGGCCCGTCCTTCTATTTCCGCGACTTCTCGATCGCCGAATTGTTCGCGCAGGGCCTGCCGGTCTCGATGCGGCTGGGTGCCTGCGCGCTACTGCTCGCGCTCGCGATCGGCGGACCGCTCGGCGCACTCGCGGCCTTTCGCCAGAACGGCGCGGCCGACCATGCCGTGATCGGCTTCGCCACCGCCGGCATCACCATCCCGAACTTCGTCGTCGCTCCGGTGCTGCAGATCGTCTTCGGCCTGAGCCTGGCCTGGTTGCCGGTCGGCGGCTGGAATGGCGGCGCCTTCCGTAACACCGTGCTGCCGATCGTGACGCTCGCTTTGCCCCAGATCGCCGTGATCGCCCGGATGACGCGCGCGGCGATGATCGAGACGCTACGCGCCAACCATATCCGCACGCTCCGAGCCCAGGGCCTCTCGACCACGACGATCGCGCTGCATGCAGCGCGCGGCGCGGCGCTGCCAGTCGTCTCCTATCTCGGACCGGCAGCGGCGAGCCTGCTCACCGGTTCGGTCGTGGTCGAGACGATCTTCGCCATTCCCGGCATCGGGCGCTATTTCGTCGAAGGCGCGCTCAACCGCGACTACACGCTGGTGATGGGCACGGTCGTGGTCGTCGCGATCTTCGTGCTGCTCTTCAACCTCGTGGTCGACGTGCTCTACGCGCTGCTCGACCCGCGCGTCAGGCTGGAGTGAGCGATGAGCGACGCTGCCGCCTGTCCCACTCCACCAATCGGTCGCTCGCTCTGGCAGGACGCTCGCATCCGCCTGCTGCGCAACCGCGCCGCGGTGGCGAGCCTGATCGTGCTGGCGCTGATGATGCTGGCCTGCATCGTCGGCCCGCTGCTGACCGGACACCCTTACGACAAGGTCTATCAGGATTATGTCCGCGTTCCGGCAAGCTTGTCCTCCTACCCGAAGGCCGAGGCCCTGCCCGGCGCGGTGCAGCGCATCGCGTCTCGCATCAGGGCGACGCCCAGCGAGGTCGTGGCGCAAGGCGATCGCGTCAAACTGGTGCTGACCGCGCAGCGGCCGATCGACCAGCGCCTGCTGGTCTATTTCGATCGCTCAGACCAGTTCGGTACGCCCTTCATCACCACCAACGAGCAGGAGGGCCGCCGGCTGACGCTCGAGGTCCCGATCAAGCGCCAGTACTTCCTGTTCGGCACCGACTCCAATGGCCGCGACCTACTCACCCGCACCCTGATCGCCGGCCGGGTCTCGCTCGCCATCGGCCTGCTCGCCACCGGCGTCGCTCTGGTGATCGGCGTCGCCTATGGCGCGACGGCCGGCTATCTCGGCGGGCGCATCGACATGGTGATGATGCGCATCGTCGACGTGCTCTATTCCCTGCCCTTCATCTTTTTCGTCATCCTGCTCGTCGTCTTCTTCGGCCGGAACTTCATCCTGATGTTCCTCGCCGTCGGCGCGATCGAATGGCTCGACATGGCCCGCATCGTCCGCGGCCAGGCGCTCTCGATCAGGCGGCAAGACTATGTGCTGGCGGCCGAGGCACTCGGCGTCTCGACGGGCGGCATCCTGAAGCGCCATGTCATCCCCAACACGCTCGGGCCGGTGATCGTCTATGTCACCCTCCTGGTGCCGAAGGTGATCCTGCTGGAGAGCTTCCTGTCTTTCCTCGGCCTCGGCGTGCAGGAACCGATGACGAGCTGGGGCGTGCTGATCTCCGACGGCGCCCGCGCCATCCAGGCGACGCCGTGGATGCTGGTCTTCCCGGCAGCCTTCCTGGTGACGACGCTGTTTTCGCTCAACTTCCTCGGCGACGGCCTGCGCGATGCGCTCGACCCGAGGGATCGCTGAGATGAAGCGCAATCTCGCTCCTCAGCGATGGCCGACAAGGGCACGGGAGCCCTCTCCCCTTGTGGGGGAGGGTTGGGAGGGGGGTATCGCACCCGCAGTCCTCTCCGCGCTAGGCTGGACCTATGTCGAGGGTGGCACACCCCCCTCTCCAACTCTCCCCCACAAGGGGGGAGAGGGCGCGTCGACGCCGACCACTGCAAGCTGGAAGCGGTTATGACCGCCGACCCCATCCTCGCCATACGCGACCTCAAGGTCCGCTTCCGCACCAATGACGGCCCGTGCGAGGCGGTGCGCGGTATTGACCTTGATGTCGGCCCCGGCGAGTTCGTCGCGGTGGTTGGTGAATCCGGCTCCGGCAAGAGCCAGAGCGTGATGGCGGCGATGGGCCTCCTCGCCAGCAATGGTGAGGTTTCTGGCGCGATTCGCTATCGCGAGGTCGATCTTCTCAAGCTGCCGCCCGCGGTGCTGAACAGCTATCGCGGCCGGAAGCTCGCGATGATCTTCCAGGAGCCGATGACCTCGCTCGATCCGCTCTTCCGGATCGGCACGCAGATGGCGGCCCCCCTGCGCAAGCATCAGGGCCTGTCGCGCAAGGCGGCGCGGGCGCGGGCGCTGGAACTGCTGAAGCTGGTGCGCATCCCGCATCCGGAGCGCCGGCTCGATTCCTATCCACACGAACTCTCCGGCGGGCAGCGCCAGCGCGTGATGATCGCGATGGCGCTCGCCAACGACCCCGACATCCTGATCGCCGACGAGCCGACAACGGCGCTCGACGTCACCATCGAAGCGGAAATCCTGGCGCTGATCGCCGAGCTTCGGCAGCGGCTCGGCATGGCGGTGATCCTGATCAGCCACGATCTCGGCCTCGTCCGCAAATATGCCGAACGCGTCTATGTGATGAAGGCCGGCGACGTCGTCGAGAGCGGCCCAGCGCAGGCGATCTTCGAGGCACCGCAGCACCCCTACACCAGGGCGCTGCTCGCCGCCGAGCCGCATGGCCACAAGGCGCCGCCACCGCCGGATGCGCCCGTCCTGCTCGAAGCCCGCGACCTGCGCGTTTCCTTCGACCTGTCGCGCGGCTTCCTGAAGCGCGAGACGGTGACGTTGCACGCCGTCGACGGCGTCGACTTGACCGTCAGGCGCGGCCAAACAATCGGCATCGTCGGCGAATCCGGTTCGGGCAAATCGACGCTAGGGCGCGCCTTGCTCAAGCTGCTGCCCTCCTCCGGGATCGTCCGCTTCGAGGATCGGGCGCTGGCTCCGCTCGACCGTGCCGCGATGCGCCCCTTGCGTCGCAGCCTGCAGGTCGTGTTCCAGGATCCGTTCGGCTCGCTTTCGCCGCGCCTCACCGTCGGCGAAATCATCACCGAGGGCCTGCTGGTGCACGAGCCAGCTCTGTCGCGTCCCGAGCGCGAGCGGCGAGCAGCGGCGGCGCTGACCGAGGTTTGCCTCGACCCGGCGCTACGCAACCGCTATCCGCACGAGTTCTCGGGCGGCCAGCGCCAGCGCATCGCCATCGCCCGCGCCATGATCCTGCATCCCGCGCTGGTGGTGCTGGACGAGCCGACCTCGGCGCTCGACCGCACCGTGCAAAAGAGCATCGTCGCCCTGCTCAAGGAGCTGCAGGCGACGCACGACCTCTCCTATCTCTTCATCAGCCACGACCTAGCGGTCGTGCGCGCCATGGCCGACGAGATCATGGTGATGAAGGACGGCAGAGTGGTCGAGCGCGGGCCGACAGAAGCAATCTTCGAGGCACCTCAGCAGGGCTACACCCAGCGCCTGATCGCGGCGGCGCTGAAGTGCTGAAACGAAAAACGCCGCCTCGCTGGAGCGAAGCGGCGCCCTATCGGTGTCCGGCCAGGGGAGGCCACCGACACCGGCTAGCTCAAGCCGTCAGTTCTCGACATAGCTGATCTTGCCGTCCGTCCCCTTCTTCCAGGTGTAGACGGTGTAGTCGAGATTGGTGCGGTCGCCCTTCTTGTCATAGGACATGTCGCCGAGCACGGTCTTGAACGTCATGCCCGAATGCATCGCGGCGGCGATCTTCTTCGGATCGAGCGATTTCGCCTGCTCGGCCGCCTGCTTCATGATCTGGACCGCGGCATAGGAGTAGAGCGTGTAGGCCTCGGGATTGATGCCCTTGGCCTCGAAGCGTTTGACCACCTCGGCCGCCGCGGAACGCTTGCGCGGATCGGGCGGGAAGGTCATCAGGGTACCTTCGGTGCCCGGGCCGCCGATCACGGCGTATTCGTCGGAGGTGATGCCGTCAGCGCCCATCGCCACCGTCGTCAGGCCCTGGTCGCGCATCTGGCGGACGATCAGGCCGAGCTCGGTGTGCAGCCCACCCCAATAGAGCAGGTCGGCCTTGGCCGCCTTGATCTTCGAGACCAGTGCCGAGAAGTCCTTTTCGCCGGTGTTCACGCCTTCATAGAGCACTTCCTTGATGCCGGCGGCATGCAGGCCCTTGCGGGTCTCGTCGGCAAGGCCCTGGCCATAGGTCGTCTTGTCATGGACGACGACCACGACCTTGCCTTTGAAGGTCTTGGCGATGTGGCCGGAGGCGACGACGCCCTGCTGGTCGTCGCGGCCGCAGGTGCGGAACACGTTCCAGAGGCCGCGCTCGGTGATCTTCGGATTGGTCGCCGACGGGCTGATCATCAGCATGCCGTTCTCGGCATATACCTCCGAGGCCGGCATGGTGACGCCGGAGTTGAAGTGGCCGACGACGAGCTTGACGCCGTCACCGACGAATTTGTTGGCGACTGAGACGCCCTGCTTGGGATCGCCGACATCGTCCCCGCTCGAAAGCACGATCGTCTGGCCGAGGATGCCACCGGCCGCATTGATGTCGGCCACCGCCTGCTCGACCCCGTTCTTCAATTGCGCGCCGAAGGCGGCGCTTGCGCCGGTCATCGGGCCGGCGACGCCGAGCTTGACCTGCGCCAGCGCCGCGCCTTGCGACATCGCGAATGCGCCTGCGGCGAGCATCGCGATCAGATTGGTCCTCATATCCGTTCTCCTCCACGGTCCGAGCCGTGGCCGGACGCTACGTCGCTTGCATTAACCTGTAAATCTGAGATAGCTGGTTACATGATGATCGATCGTACAGGCGGCCCGAGCCGGGCCGGATCGTTGCCGCTCGTTGCCAGCGAACTCGCCTTCGACTTCACCAACACCACCTCGGATCGCGGCGGGCCGAACGAGCTCGAGCATCTGCGGGAGGGGCGCGACGTCGTGATCTGGGCGCGGCATGCCAAGGTGATCAGCGACAGCGACCGGGACGTAGCACTTGCTGCGGTCGAGGCGGACGCCGGACTGGCGGCTCGCCTGCTTGGCGAGGCACTCGACCTGCGCGACACGATCTACCGGATCGGTACCACCCTCTCTCGCCGCCAGTCGCCGAGCGAAGAGGATCGGGTTCAACTCGCCGCCATCCACGCGCATTGCCTCGCCTGCGCGAAGCTCTCGCCCTTCGGCGACGGCTTCGTCTGGCGCTGGGATTCGAGCCAGACGCTGAGCGAGGCGATCCGTGGGCCGATCGCACTGTCGGCACTGACCGTGCTGACCCAGCAGAACCTCGCCCGCATCAAGCAATGCGAGGGTGACCATTGCGGCTGGCTGTTCTTCGACACCACCAAGAACCGGCTGCGGCGCTGGTGCGAGATGGCGGTCTGCGGCAACCGTGCCAAGGTCCGCGCCTTCCGCGACCGTCATTTCGAGGCGAAGACGGCCAGCTAGCTTCGCCTTGCATCCGACGCCGGTCGGCAAGCCAGCATGATATCTCGCTTCATGCGGCACGCTCGGCTAGGAAGGTCCGTCCTTCCCGCATGAGACCCTCCCCATGAGCCGCACCGTCTACGTCAATGGCGCCTATCTTCCCGAGGAAGAGGCGACGATCTCGATCTTCGACCGCGGCTTCATCTTCGGTGACGGCATCTACGAGGTCTCGGCCGTGCTTGGTGGCAAGCTGGTCGACTGCGACGCGCACCTGGCGCGGCTGGAGCGCTCGGCTGGCGAGATCGGGCTCGAGCTGCCCTGCTCGCGCGCCGAGCTCATCGCGATCCATCAGGAGCTGATCGCCCGCAACAACCTCGACGAAGGCAGCATCTATCTGCAGGTCTCGCGCGGCGCCGCCGATCGTGACTTTCCCTTCCCCAAGGGCGTGAAGGCGTCCCTGGTCCTGTTCACCCAGGCGCGCCAGTTCGCCAATACGCCGCTGGCCAAGACCGGCATCAAGGTCGTCAGCACGCCCGACCTGCGCTGGGCGCGCCGCGACATCAAGAGCGTCAACCTGCTCGCTCCCGTGCTGGCCAAGCAGTTCGCCGCCGAGAACGGCGCGCATGAGGCCTGGATGATCGAGGACGGCGTCGTCACCGAAGGCGCCTCGTCGACCGCCTGGATCGTCAAGGGCAAGACGCTGATCTCGCGCCCGCTCTCGCACAAGGTGCTGCCCGGCATCACCCGCACGGCCGTGCTCGCCTTCCTGGCTGAGAGCGGCTTCTCCTTCGAGGAGCGCGAGTTCACGCTGGAGGAGGCGCTCGATGCCGAGGAAGCCTTCATCACCTCGGCCACCAGCCTGGTCATGCCGGTAACCACGATCGACGGCCACAGCATCCACAACGGCGCACCTGGCCCGGCGACGATCCGTCTGCGCGAGATCTACCTGGACCATGCCCGCAAGGGCGGCGTGCTGGGCTGAACGCGCGTCATGCTCGGGCTTGACCCGAGCATCTCAGGACAAGAATGCGCCCTATCCTGCGAGAGATTCTCGGGTCGCTGCTACGCGGCGCCCGAGAATGACGGCAGCTCCGCCCGCTCTCCCGCGACATAGGTCGCAACGACATTGCGCTCGTCACCGAGCGTGACCAGCACGAAGAGTTCTTCCGACAGATCGCGCACCGTCTCCAGCCGGTGCGCCATCACCCGCGTCGCGGCGGGATCGAGCACGACGACATCGGCCTCGCGCCCTGGCTCGAACGAGCCGATCAGCTGGTCGAGGCCGAGCGCCGCCGCATTGCCGAGTGTGATCGCGTGCAGCGCCTCGAAGGCCGAGAGCGACTGGCCCTGCAACTGCAGGATCTTGTAGGCCTCGGCCATGGTGCGCAGCATCGAGTAGGAGGTGCCGCCGCCGATATCGGTGGCGACCGCGACCTTGACGCCCTCATGCCGAGCTCGCTGCCAATCGAACAGGCCGGAGCCGAGGAAGAGGTTAGAGGTTGGGCAGAAGACCGCAACCGCGCCATGCTGGCCGAAGGCGCGCCATTCGCGCTTGGTCATGTGGATGCAGTGGCCCAGCAGGCTCTTATGGCCCAGCAGCCCGTAATCCTCGTAGATGCCGGCATAGTCGGCGGCGGCGGGGTAGAGTTCCCTGGCGAAGGCGATCTCGGCCCGGTTCTCGTTGATATGGGTCTGGACGAAGCAGTCGGGATGCTCCTCGACCAGCCGCTGCGACGCCACCATCTGTTCCGGCGTCGAGGTCACGGCGAAGCGCGGCGTGATCGCATAGAGCTGGCGGCCCTTGCCGTGCCAGCGCTCGATCAGCGCCTTGCTGTCGGCATAGCCGCTCTCGGCCGTATCGGTCAGCGCCGGCGGAGCGTTGCGGTCCATCATCACCTTGCCGGCGATCATGCGGGTGTTGCGCCGGTGCGATTCGGTGAAGAAGGCTTCGGCGGATTGCTTGTGTACGGAGCAGTAGACCGCCGCGGTGGTGGTGCCGCTCGCCAAGAGTTCATCGAGCAGGAAGGCGGAAAGCTTCTCGGCATGGCCTTGCTGCGCCAGCTTCTGCTCCTCGACGAAGGTGTATTTGTTCAGCCACTCCATCAGTTGCGCGCCATAGGAGGCGATCACTTGCGTCTGTGGCATATGGAGATGGGCGTCGATGAAGCCCGGCATAAGCAGATGCGGACGATGATCGGCGATGGCGGCGCCGGCCGGCAGCGTCGGCAGCAGATCCCTCGCCTCGCCGGCAGCCTTGATCAGGCCGTTCTCGATGACGAGCAACCCGTCCTCGACATAGCGATGCGCTGCCTCGCCGACCGCGTGCGGATCACCGACGAACCAGAGAAGCCGGCCGCGCAGGGCCGATACCGCACCGTCTTTGCTCAAGGCTCGCCGCTCCGGCTCAAATCGCGATCATATCTGCACCAAATCAAAGCTTCCGGCCAAGCCGGGAACGTGCCTAATCTTGGGGCATGAATCCGATTTGCGAGCGGCAAGACCGCCATGCGTGAGAGCGTGCGTTTCCTGCTCGGCGACGAGTTGGTCGAGATCGCTACCTGCGATCCGACCCACACGGTGCTCGACTGGCTCAGGCTCGACCGGCGCCGTACCGGCAGCAAGGAAGGCTGCGCCGAGGGCGATTGCGGCGCCTGCACCATCGTCGTCGGCAGGCTCGAGGGCGGCCGGCTGCGCTATGAGGCTATCAACGCCTGCATCCGCTTCCTGCCGACGCTGGACGGCTGCCATGTCCTGACCGTCGAGCATCTGAAGGGTCCGGACGGCGCGCTCCACCCAGTGCAGCAAGCGATGGTCGATTGCCATGGCTCGCAATGCGGCTTCTGCACGCCCGGCTTCGTGATGTCGCTGCTGGCGCTCTGGCTGAACGAGCGGGCGCCCTCGGTGCAGCGCATCGAGGATGCTCTTGCCGGCAATCTCTGCCGCTGCACCGGCTATGAGCCGATCATCGCGGCGGCGCAGCGCATGGATGCTGCCGAGCGTGAGCAGGACCGTTTCGTCGCAGGGATTCCCGCGACCATCGCCCGGCTGAAGGCGCTCGCTGATGGCGAGACGATCTCGATCGGCGACGGCGAGCGCCAGTTCTATGCCCCCGCCACCGTTGCCGCGCTCGCCGACCTCGTCAGCGCCCATCCGCAGGCGACGCTCGTGGCTGGCGCCACCGATGTCGGCCTCTGGGTTACCAAGGGCATGCGCCGGCTCGATCCGGTGATTTATCTCGGCCGGGTCGACGCGTTGCGCATGATCTCCGACGAAGACGACCATCTGCGCCTCGGTGCCATGGCCAACCAGATCGCGGTGCGCGAGGCATTGGCGACCATCTCGCCGCAGATCGACGAGATGATGCGCCGCTTCGGCGGCGAGCAGGTCCGCAATGCCGGTACGATCGGCGGCAACATCGCCAATGGCTCGCCGATCGGCGACCTGCCGCCGGCGCTGATCGCGCTCGGGGCGACTCTCGTGCTGCGCAAGGGCGCGGAACGCCGCGAACTGCCGCTCGAAGCCTTCTTCCTCGACTACCGCAACCAGGACCGGCAACCCGGCGAGTTCGTCGAAACGGTGCAGGTGCCGAAGCTGCCGAAAGGCGCGCTCTTCCACATCTCCAAGATTTCGAAGCGCTTCGACGAGGACATCTCGGCAGTCTGCGGGGCTTTCTATCTGACGTTGGACGAAGCCGGCCGTGTCAGTGAGGCGCGGCTCGCCTATGGCGGCATGGCCGGCATCCCGAAGCGGGCGAAGGCGGCTGAAGCCGCCGTGCTCGGCCGCTCCTGGGACGAAGCCGCGGTCGCCGCAGCTATCGCCGCGCTGGCTGAGGATTTCACGCCGCTGACCGACATGCGGGCCTCGGCCGCATACCGGCGGAAGGTCGCCGGCAACCTGTTGCGACGCTTCCTGATCGAGACGACGACGCCTCAGACTTCGACCCGGGTCGCCGGCCTGCTGGCGGAGGCCGCCTATGGCTGACGCGCGCAAACGGCTCGACGCCATGGCGACGCTACCGATCGTCGGCTCGCCGCTGAAGCATGATTCCGCCGAGAAGCACGTCGCCGGCGAAGCCCTCTATGTCGACGACATCGCCGAACCCGCCGGCCTCGCCCATGCCTGCCTCGGCCTCTCGACCATCGCGCATGGCCGACTGCTGTCGCTAGACCTATCGGCGGTTGAGGCCGCGCCGGGCGTGCTCGCGGTCCTCACCACAACCGACATTCCCGGCGCGAACGACATCTCCTCGACGCACAAGCATGACGAGCCGGTCTTCGCGACGAGCGATATCCTGCATCACGGCCAGCCGCTCTTCGCCGTCGTCGCCGGGACGCGCGAGCAGGCCCGCCACGCCGCGCTGCTGGCCAAGGCGACCTATGACGAGGCGCCTCCCCTGCTCGACGTCGCCGCCGCCCGCGCTGCCGGCTCCGAGCTCGTCACCGAACCGCTCAAGCTCGAGCGTGGTGATCTCGCCCAGGCCCTCGCCGCAAGCCCGCGCCGGCTGAAAGGCTCGATGGCGATCGGCGGGCAGGATCATTTCTACCTGGAAAGCCAGATCTCGCTCGCCATCCCCGGCGAGGACCAGGACATGCTGGTGCTGTGCTCGACGCAGCATCCGAGCGAGGTCCAGCACATGGTCGCGCAGGTGCTCGGCGTCGGCGCGCATGCGGTGACGATCGAGGTCCGGCGCATGGGCGGCGGCTTCGGCGGCAAGGAGACGCAGGCCAATCTCTTCGCCTGCGTCGCCGCGCTCGCCGCCCGCAGGCTGAAGCGGCCGGTGAAGCTGCGGCCCGACCGCGACGACGACATGGTCATCACCGGCAAGCGCCACGATTTCGTCGTCGACTACGAGATCGGTTTCGACGATGACGGCCGCATCCATGCGGTCGACGCGATCTATGCCGCGCGCTGCGGCTGGAACGCCGACCTCTCCGGCCCGGTGACCGACCGCGCCCTCTTCCACATGGACAATTGCTATTTCTACCCGGCGGTGCGGGCCCGCTCGGAGCCGCTGCGCACCCATACGGTCTCGAACACCGCCTTCCGCGGCTTTGGCGGGCCGCAAGGCATGGTCGGAGCTGAGCGCTTCATCGAGGAGGTCGCCTACGCCACCGGGCTCGACCCGCTGGAGGTGAGGAAGCGCAATCTCTATGGCGGCGAAGGTCGGGAGATCACGCCCTATCACCAGCCGGTCGAGGACATGATCGCCGCCGAGGTGATCGACGACCTCGAACATTCCTGCGACTACCGCGCCCGGCAGGAAGCGATCCGCGCCTTCAACCGGCAGAGCCCGGTGATCAAGCGCGGCATCGCGCTGACGCCGGTCAAGTTCGGGATCTCCTTCACCGCGACCTGGTACAATCAAGCCGGCGCACTGGTGCATGTCTACACGGACGGTACGGTGGCGCTGAACCATGGCGGCACCGAAATGGGCCAGGGGCTCTACCAGAAGGTGGCGCAGGTGGTGGCGCAGGCCTTCGGCATCGGGCTCGGCGACATCAAGATCACGGCGACGACGACCGGCAAGGTGCCGAACACCTCAGCGACCGCAGCCTCCTCCGGCTCCGACCTCAACGGCATGGCGGCGCTCGACGCCTGCGAGACGATCAAGCAGCGGCTCACCGCTTTCGCCTGCAAGCACTGGCAGGAGAAGCCGGAGGCAATCGCCTTCCTGCCCGGCAGGGTGCAGGTCGGCGCACGCGAGATCGGTTTCGTCGAGCTGGTCAAGGCAGCCTATATGGCCCGCGTCCAGCTCTCGGCCACCGGCTTCTACGCGACGCCAAAGATCCATTGGGACCGCAAGGCAGGCAAAGGCCACCCGTTCTACTATTTCGCCTATGGTGCCGCCGCAGCCGAGGTCGCGATCGACACACTGACCGGCGAATACAAGGTCGAGCGCGTCGACATCTTGCATGACTGCGGCAACTCGCTGAACCCAGCGATCGACAAGGGCCAGATCGAAGGCGGCTTCATTCAGGGCATGGGCTGGCTGACCACCGAGGAGCTGGTCTGGGACGAGAAGGGGCGCCTCAAGACGCACGCGCCCTCGACCTACAAGATTCCAGTCGCCTCCGATCGACCGCGCATCTTCAACGTCGCGCTGCTGGAAAAGGCGCCCAATCGCGAGCACACCATCCATCGCTCCAAGGCCGTGGGTGAGCCGCCGCTGATGCTGGCGATCAGCGTGCTGCACGCGCTCTCCGATGCGGTCGCCAGCGTCGGCGACCACCGCTTCTGCCCGCAGCTCGACGCGCCGGCGACGCCGGAGCGGGTGCTCGACGCGGTCGAGCGGGTGCGAGCGCTGGCGGAGGACGGGCAATGACCCCCGCCGACTTCCTCGCCGCGAACCTGAAGGAAGGCGCCGTCATCGTGCGCATCGCGGAGGCCCAGGGCTCGACGCCGCGCGAGGCAGGCGCGATGATGATCGTCAGCGCCCGCGGCAGCGCCGGCACCATCGGCGGCGGCCAGCTCGAATTCCATTGCATCGACCTCGCCCGTATCCTTCTCGACAGCGGTGGGCCGCAGCAGCTGATCGACATCCCGCTTGGTCCGCAAATGGGTCAGTGCTGCGGTGGGCGCGTCCGGGTCGCAATGGAACGGGCGACGCCGGCACATCTCGAGGCGCTGAAGCAGAGCGAGGCGAAAGCAGCTGCCGAACGACCTCAGGTGCTGATCTTCGGCGCCGGCCATACCGGCAAGGCGCTGGCACGAAGCCTCGCTTTGCTGCCGGTCGCCGTGACCCTGATCGACGATCGGCCCGGCCAGTTCGACGATGTGCCGGCAACCGTCGCCTGTCTGCAGCTCGACGATCCCGAGACGGCACTCGCGAGCGCCCGGCCCGGCTCGGCCTTCGTCGTCCTGACCCATAGCCACGCGCTCGATTATCGCCTGGCCGAAGCGGCGCTGCTGCGCGGCGATGCCGCTTATGTCGGCATGATCGGCTCCGCCACGAAGCGTGCCCGCTTCGTGGCGAGCTTCCGCCGCCGCCATCCCGGTAATAAGGCACCGATGCAGCTCACCTGCCCGATCGGTGGATCGGATGTGCATGACAAGCGTCCGGAGGTGATCGCCGCCTTGACGAGTGCCGAGCTGGTGCGCTGCTTGCTTGGCGAGACAGCCACGAGACGCGCGAGGACACGGAACCGCCATGACGCAGCCGCCTGACCAGACGGCACCTTCGCGCCTGGCGCTCGCCCATGTCTCGAAGAGCTTTCCGGGCGTGAAGGCCAATCAGGACATCAGCCTCAGCGTCCGCCCCGGCGAGATCCATGCCCTGCTCGGCGAGAACGGCGCCGGCAAGTCGACCCTGGTCAAGATCATCTACGGCGTGCAGCGCGCCGACGAGGGGCAGATCAGCTTCGACGGCAGGCCGGTCGAGATCGCCTCGCCCAAGGCGGCGCGCAAGCTCGGCATCGGCATGGTCTTCCAGCATTTCTCGCTGTTCGACGGCATGACCGTGCTGGAGAACATCGCGCTTGGCCTCGACGAGACGGTTCCCGCCGAGGAGCTGAAGACGCGGATCAAAGCGATCCTCGACAGCTATTCGCTGCCGCTCGATCCCGATCGCGCGGTGCACACGCTCTCGGTCGGCGAGCGCCAGCGCATCGAGATCGTGCGCTGCCTGCTGCAGAAGCCGAAGCTGCTGATCATGGACGAGCCGACCTCGGTGCTGACACCGCAGGAGGTCGAGCGCCTGTTCGAGACGCTGCGCCAGATCGCCAGCGAGGGCTGCTCGATCCTCTACATCAGCCACAAATTGCACGAGATCAAAGCGCTCTGCGAGGCCGCGACGATCCTGCGGGCCGGCCGGGTCGTCGCAGCCTGCGACCCGCGTACCGAGACAACGCAGCACATGGCCGAATTGATGATCGGCGCCGAGCTGAAACACCTCCAGCGACCAGCCGCCAATAAGCAGGGCGCGGCGCGGCTCAGCATCGAGCGCCTGGATATGCCGGGCGAACCGCCCTTCGGCACCAGCCTGAAAGGCATTTCCTTCTCCGCCCAGGCTGGCGAGATCCTCGGCATCGCCGGCGTCGCCGGCAACGGCCAGGCCGAATTGCTGATGGCGCTCTCGGGCGAACACCTCGCTGGGCGCGCCGATGCGATCAAGCTCGACGGCCGGCCGATCGGCCTTGCCGATGCCGGAGTCCGCCGTGCCGCCGGCCTCGCCTGCGTGCCCGAGGAGCGCAATGGCCACGCCGCAGTCCCGGATTTTTCGTTGGCCGAGAACGTCGTCCTGACAGCGCGCCATCGCCTGCCGCTCGCGCCCTCCGGGCTGATCCGCCAGGGGCCGGTCGAACGCTATGCCGGCGAGGTCATCGCCCGTTTCGACGTTCGCACCACCGGCTCGGCGGCACTCGCTGGCTCGCTCTCCGGCGGCAACCTGCAAAAATTCATCATGGGCCGCGAGATTGGGCAGAAACCCGACGTATTGGTGGTGGCGCAACCGACCTGGGGCGTCGATGCCGGCGCCGCAGCGGCGATCCGGCAGGCCCTGGTCGATCTTGCCGCGCAGGGCTCGGCGATCGTGGTGATCTCGCAGGATCTCGACGAATTGCTCGAACTCTCCGACCGGCTCTGCGTGATCAATGAAGGTCGGCTGTCGCCGGCGCGACCCGTCGCGGGCTTAAAGCTCGAAGAGATCGGCCTGCTTATGGGCGGCATCCACGGCGAGAGCCATGACGCGGAGCCGGCGCATGCTTGAATGGCGGCGCAGGCGCGAGCCCAGCAAGGCGATGCTGTACCTCAGCCCGCTGATCGCGATCGGGCTCACCATGCTGACCGGCATGCTGGTCTTCGGCGCGATCGGCTATGACGGCCTGCGCGCGGTCACGGCGATCTTCGTCACGCCGCTGATCGAGCCGCAGCGCTGGGCCGATCTCGGCGTCAAAGCGGCGCCTTTGATCATGATCGCGCTCGGCCTCGCCATCGGCTTTCGCGCCAATGTCTGGAACATCGGCGCTGAGGGGCAATACGTCATGGGCGCGATCGCCGGCACCGGCGTCGCATTGCTGACCCATGACATGACGGGCTGGTGGATCTTGCCGGCGATGGCAATTGCCGGCGTTGCCGGCGGCGCGGCCTATGCGGCACTCCCCGCCCTGCTCAAGATCCGCCTGCAGGTCAGCGAAATCCTGACCAGCCTGATGCTGACCTATGTCGCGGTGCAGTTCCTGTATTACCTCGTGCGTGGCCCGTGGAAGGATCCCGACGGCTTCAATTTCCCGCAGACCAAGATGTTCAGCGCCAGCCAGACGCTGCCGGCGGTCGCGGAAGGTTCGCTCGTCCATTTCGGCGTGCCGCTCGCCATCCTGCTTGCACTGATCGCCTGGTTCGTCATGAGCAAGACCATCGCCGGCTACGCGGTGCGCGTCGTCGGGCGCGCGCCGGCGGCTGCCCGCCATGGCGGCTTCGACGCCAGCCGCGTGACCTGGGCGGCGCTGCTCGCCGGCGGCGGCCTCGCTGGCCTCGCCGGCCTGTTCGAGGCGGCCGGGCCATTCGGCCAGCTCACCCCGCAATTCCCGGTCGGCTACGGCTTCACCGCGATCATCGTCGCCTTCCTCGGTCGGCTCTCGCCACCCGGCATCGTCTTCGGCGCGCTGGTGCTGGCGGTGACCTATGTCGGCGGCGAGATCGCCCAGAGCACGGTGCGCCTGCCCTCGGCTGCGACCGGCATGTTCCAGGCGCTGCTGCTGTTCTTCCTGCTCGCGACCGATGTGCTGGTGCGCTACCGGCTCGCCTGGAAGACGCGGCCGGCGAAGGTGGCGTCATGACCGCCGCCATCCTCGTCTCGATCTTCATGACGCTCGCCGCCGCGGCGACGCCGATCCTGCTCGCAGCTCTGGGCGAACTCATCACCGAGAAGGCCGGCGTCCTCAATCTCGGCGTCGAAGGCATGATGCTCTGCGGTGCGGTCGCCGGTTTCGCGGTCGCCTATTCCACCGGCAGCGTCCCGCTCGGGCTCCTGGCCGCGACATTGGCCGGTGTCGCGGCGGCAATGATCTTCGCACTGCTGACACTCGGGCTCGGCTCCAACCAGGTCGCGACCGGCCTTGCCCTGACGATCTTCGGCATCGGCGCCTCCTCGCTGATCGGCGCCGGCTTCGTCGGGCGCACGATCACGCGGCTCGGCCCGCTCTTCCCGGCCGACTATGCCGCCCATCCCTGGCTGCGCCTCGTGTTCGGGCATGACGCGATCGTCTATCTCTCGCTCGCGCTCGTCCTCGCCGTCAGCCTGTTCCTGCGCCGGACCAAGGCCGGGCTGACCCTGCGCGCCGTCGGCGAGAACGCCGACTCGGCCCATGCCATCGGCTATCGCGTGTTGGCGATCCGCACCGCAGCGACCGCCTTCGGTGGCGCGCTCGCGGGCTTAGGCGGCGCTTATTTCTCGCTGGCGCTGACACCGATGTGGGCCGACAGGCTGACCGCCGGCCGCGGCTGGATCGCGCTTGCCCTCGTCGTCTTCGCCGCCTGGAAGCCGGGACGGCTGCTCGCCGGCGCTTATCTCTTCGGCGCGGTCGCGACCTTCGAACTGCAGGCCAAGGCCGCCGGCTGGAGCTTCATCGCGCCGGAGGTTCTGGCGATGACCCCCTACCTTGCGACGATTGTGGTTCTGACCATGATGTCGCTAGGAGGACGCACCGGCGGACGCGACGCGCCCGCCTGCCTCGGCAAGCCTTTCCCGGCGTCGTGACGACGCCGCAACCGACAATGGGGAGCACCGTCATGTCGACCATCATCACCCGCCGCACGCTTCTTGCCGGCGCCGCTGCCAGCTCGGCCCTGCCGATCGTCGGCGCGCGCGCCCAGGCGCCGTTCGGCGTCGGCTTCATCTATGTCGGCCCGGTCGGCGACCATGGCTGGAGCTGGACGCATGACCAGGGCCGCAAGGCGCTGGAGAAGGAATACGGCAACAAGATCAAGACCAGCTTCATCGAGAACGTCGCCGAGGGCCCGGATGCGGTGCGCGCCATCCGCCAGCTCGCGCAGGCCGGCGATCAGCTGATCTTCACGACGTCCTTCGGCTTCATGAACCCGACGATCCAGGTCGCCAAGCAGTTCCCGAAGATCAAGTTCGAGCACGCCACCGGCTATCAGCGCGCCGAGAACGTCGCGACCTATAATGCCCGCTTCTATGAGGGCCGCGCCGTGATCGGCACCCTCGCCGGGCATATGTCGAAATCCGGCCAGGCCGGCTACATCGCCTCCTTCCCGATCCCGGAGGTGGTGATGGGCATCAACGCCTTCCATCTCGCAGCAAAGAAGGTGAACCCGAACTTCAAGACCAAGGTGATCTGGGCCTCGACCTGGTACGACCCGGCCAAGGAAGCCGACGCCGCCAAGGCGCTGATCGACCAGGGCTGCGACGTGATCAGCCAGCACACCGACAGCCCGGCGGCCCTGCAGGCGGCCGAGCAGCGCGGCGTCTTCGCCTTCGGCCAGGCCTCCGACATGAAGGCCTTTGCGCCGAAGGCCCAGCTTTCGGCGATCGTCGACGACTGGTCGGGCTACTACATCAAGCGCGTCAAGGAGGCGATGGACGGCAGCTGGAAGAGCGGCGACGTCTGGGGCGGCATCAAGGACGGCATGGTCAAGCTCGCGCCCTATAATGACGCCGTGACCCCGGCCGCCCGCGCCGCTGCTGACGAGCTCCAGAAGGGTATCGTCGCCGGCACGATCCACCCCTTCACCGGCGAGCTCAAGGACCAGAAGGGCACGCTGCGCCTCAAGGTCGGCGAGCCGGCTTCGGACGAGATGCTGTCGAAAATGGATTGGTACGTCGACGGCGTGCAGGCGTAAGCGAAGGACACGTCATGCTCGGGCTTGACCCGAGCATCTCAGGCCGGAGGAGGCGCCGATCAACGCCTTCTCGTCCGGAGATTCTCGGGTCTGCGCTTCGCTACGCCCGAGAATGACGCTCTCCGCACACGAACAAAAATTACCCGCAGGAACCCCCTTGCAGATATTTTAAGCTTGAAACAATATGGCTGCCGACACCGCATGGACAGGGATGGGGAACCCCGCCGGCGGTCGCATCTGGCACGTCCCGGGAGGACATCGGATATGACGCTCAAATTCACTCTGTCGCTTGGCGCCGGCGTGCTCGCGCTCGGGCTCTCCGCCGCCCAGGCGCAGGAGCCCCTGAAGATCGGCGTGGTCAGCGTGCTGACCGGGCCGGCGGCCGCACTCGGCCAGCAGGTCCGTGACGGCTTCCAGCTCGCGGTCGACCAGAATGGCGGCAAGCTCGGCGGCGTGCCGGTGCAGATCACCGTGATCGACGACGAACTCAAGCCCGACGTCGCGGTCGGCAAGGTCCGCAGCTACGTCGAGGGCGGCAAGGTCGACTTCGTGGTCGGCCCGGTGTTCTCGAACATCCTCGGCGCGATCGCCAAGCCGGTGCTGGACTCGGGCGCGATCCTGATCAGCCCGAATGCCGGCCCGTCCACCATGGCCGGCAAGGCCTGCCACCAGAACTTCTTCGTGACCTCGTATCAGAACGACCAGGTCCACGAGGTGCTCGGCAAGTACGCCCAGGACCAGAACTACAAGAAGGCCTACATCATCGCGCCGAACTACCAGGCCGGTAAGGACTCGCTCGCCGGCTTCAAGCGCTACTTCAAGGGCGAGGTCCTCGACGAGGTCTATGTCCCACTGAACGCGCTCGATTTCTCGGCCGAGCTCGCCAAGATCGCTTCGGCCAAGCCGGACGTGGTCTTCGCCTTCCTGCCCGGCGGCCTCGGCGTCAATTTCGTCAAGCAGTGGTCGCAGGCGGGCCTGACCGGCAAGGTGCCGTTCCTCTCGGCCTTCACGGTCGACGAGTCGACCCTGCCGGCGCAGCAGGACGCGGCGGTCGGCATGTTCGGCGGCATGACCTGGGCGCCCAACATGGACAATGCGCAGACGAAGAAGTTCGTCGCGGCCTATGAAGCCGCCTACAAGATCGTGCCCGGCTCCTATGCCCAGCAGGCCTTCGACGCGGCGCAATTGATCGACTCGGCGGTGAAGGCCGCCGGCGGCACAGCCGACAAGGACAAGCTGCGGGCAGCGATCAAGAAGGCCGACTTCACCTCGTTGCGCGGCAAGTTCAAGTTCAACACCAATGGCTACCCGATCCAGGACTTCTACCTGGTCAAGGTCGCCAAGCGGGCGGACGGCAAGTTCCAGACCGAGATCGCCCAGAAGGTGTTCGAGGACTACGCCGACCCGCATGCGAAGGATTGCACGCTGAAGTGACGCGAAGCGTCATCCTCGGGCGAAGCACAGCTTCGACCCGGGGATCTCCTTCCACGAGATGCTCGGGTCAAGCCCGAGCATGACGGGATAGCTTTGCCATGACCACCGGCCTCCTCATCGTCCAGATCCTGAACGGGCTGCAGTTCGGCATCCTGCTGTTCCTGGTGGCGGCAGGGCTGACGCTGGTCTTCGGCGTGATGGATTTCATCAACCTGGCCCATGGCGTGCAGTACATGCTCGGCGCCTATCTGGCCGTGACCTTCGTCGGACTGACCGGCTCCTTCGTGCTCGGCCTCGTGCTGGCGCTGGCAGCGGCTTTGGTCTTCGGCCTCGCGCTGGAATTCCTGGTCTTCCGCCATCTCTACGAGCGCGATCATCTCGACCAGGTTCTGGCGACCTTCGGGCTGATCCTCCTGCTCAACCAGGGCGTCAAGATGATCTGGGGCGCTGCGCCCCTCTCCGTGCCGCTGCCGGCATTCCTGACCGGCAATGTCGCGCTGATGGACGGCATCCTCTACCCGACCTACCGCTTCGCGCTGATCGGCTCAGGGCTCGCGGTCGGCGCCCTGCTCTGGTTCATCGTCGAGAAGACCCGCACCGGCATGCTGCTGCGCGCCGGCGCCTCCAATGCCCCGATGGTCTCGGCACTGGGCGTCGACATCCGCAAGCTGTTCATGATCGTCTTCGCCTTCGGCACGATGCTGGCGGGCTTTGCCGGCGCGATGGCGGCGCCGATCCTCTCGGTCGAGCCCGGCATGGGCGACACCGTGCTGATCCTCGCCTTCGTCGTCATCGTCATCGGCGGCATCGGCTCGATCCGCGGCGCCTTCGTCGCAGCGCTGATCGTCGGGCTGGTCGATACGCTCGGCCGCTCCTTCATGAACGACCTGCTCAGGCTGTTCATGAGCGCGCCCTCGGCGCGGGCGACCGGCGCGGCCCTCTCCTCGATGCTGATCTATCTCCTGATGGCGGTGGTGCTGTTCGTGCGGCCGGAAGGCCTGCTGCCGGCGCGAGGCCGGACATGAGCACCGCCACAACGACAGCCGAAGTCAGCAGCGTCGCGCCACCGCGCGAGCGCGCCAAGGTGCTGCTGCCAGCCATCCTGTTCCTGCTGCTCGCCCTGGCGCCGCTCGCTGTCTCTATCGGCATGCCGGCCGGCTGGCTCGCTCTGCTGACGCGGGCGCTGATCTTCGCCATCGCCGCGCTCTCGCTCGACCTCATCCTCGGCGTCGGCGGGCTCGTCTCCTTCGGCCACGCCGCTTTCCTCGGCATCGGCGCCTATGTCACCGGCATCATGATCACCGAGGGCAAGATCGAGGCGCTCGTGATCCTGCCGGTGATCCTCGCCGTCTGCGCCCTGTTCGGTGCGATCACCGGAGCGATCTGCCTGCGCACGCGCGGCGTCGCCTTCATCATGATCACCCTCGCCTTCGGCCAGATGGTCTATTTCCTGGCGCAGGCGCTTTCCGCCTATGGTGGCGATGACGGGCTGACGCTCTACGAGAAGAGCACTGTCCTCGGCTTCAACCCGTTCGCGAGCCGGACCTCGTTCTATTACAGCGTGCTGATCGCACTCGGCGCTGCCTATCTCCTGGTCCGCGGCCTCGTCGCCTCGCGCTTCGGCCGGGTGCTCAGGGCAGCGCGGGAAAATCCGACCAGGGCCAGCGTCACCGGCTTCGACGTCACCCGCGTGCGCCTCATCGCCTATGTGATCAGCGGCATGCTGGCGGGCCTGTCCGGCTTCTTCCTCGCCAATCACACCGAATTCGTCAGCCCGGCCTTCATGTCCTGGCAGCGCTCGGGCGAACTGATCTTCATGGCCGTGCTCGGCGGCGTCGGCTCGCTGCACGGCGCGATCATCGGCGCGATCGCCTATCTGATCGCCGAGGATGCCCTCTCGCACCTGACCGAGCACTGGCGCGTCATCTTCGGGCCGATGATCATCCTGTTCGTGCTGTTCACCCGCGGCGGCATCGTCGGGATGCTGCGCAAGCTGGGCGCGCGTCATGGCTGAGCCCGTCCTCGTCCTTGACGGTGTGCGCAAATGCTTCGGCGCGCTGAAGGTCACCGACGGCGTCAGCCTCGCCGTCGCGCCCGGCGAATTGCATGCGCTGATCGGCCCGAACGGCGCCGGCAAGACCACGCTGGTCCACCAGATTTCCGGCATGCTCCAGCCGGACGCCGGCACGATCCGCTTCCGCGGCCAGGACGTCACGGCCTTCAACGCCGAGAAGCGCGCCCGTCACGGCCTGGCGCGGACCTTCCAGATCACCTCGACCATCGCCTCGCTCTCGGCGCTGGAGAACGTCGCGCTCGGCGTGCAGGCCAAAGCGACGCGCCCGCTCTCCTTCTTCCGCAATGCCGCCAGCGACGAGCGCCTGAACCGCCCTGCCCGCGCCGCGCTCGACGCGGTCGGGCTCTCGGAGCGCGCCCATGTTCCCGCCGGCAGCCTGTCGCATGGCGAGAAGCGGGCGCTGGAGATCGCCATGGCGCTGGCGCTGGAGCCGGCGGCGATCCTGCTCGACGAGCCGCTCGCCGGCGTCGGCAAGGAAGAGGGCGAGCGCCTGATCGCCCTGCTCAAGAGCCTCAAAGGGCGCTACGCCATGCTGCTGGTCGAGCACGACATGGAGGCCGTGTTCGCGCTCGCCGACACTGTGACCGTGCTGGTCTATGGCCGCGTCATCGCCTCGGGCGATCCCTCTGTCGTTAGGGCCGACCCGGCCGTGCGTGAAGCCTATCTCGGCGAGGAGGGCTGAATGCTCACCGTCGAAAACCTCGATGCCGGCTATGGCGAGGCGCAGATCCTGTTCGGCGTCGATCTTGCGGTCGGCGCCGGCGAGGTCGTGACCCTGCTCGGCCGCAACGGCATGGGCAAGACCACGACGGTGCGCGCCATCATGGGGCTGATCCGGCCGCGCGCCGGCCGCGTCAGCTTCGGCGGCGTCGACCTCACCGGCAGTGCGCCGTTCCGGCTGGCGCAGGCTGGCATCGGCCTCGTGCCCGAGGGGCGGCAGGTCTTCCCGACGCTCTCGGTCGAGGAGAACCTGATCGCCACCGCCGCCAGCCGCTTCGGCCCGGCGCGCTGGACGCTGGAGCGCGTCTACGCCTTCCTGCCGCGGCTCAGGGAACGCAAGTCCAATCGCGGCAACCAGCTCTCCGGCGGCGAGCAGCAGATGCTGGCGATCGGCCGGGCGCTGATGACCAATCCCAAGCTCGTCATCCTCGACGAGGCGACCGAGGGGCTGGCGCCGATCATCCGGCAGGAGATCTGGTCCTGCCTGGCTGCGCTGAAGGCCGAGGGCGAGTCGATCCTGGTGATCGACAAGAACGTCGACGCGCTGGCGAAGATCGCCGACCGGCATGTCGTCCTGGAGAAGGGCCGTGTCGCCTGGCGCGGCAGCAGCGACGATCTGCGCAGCGACAGCGCGGTCAAGGACCGCTTCCTGCATCTTTGAAGGAGAGCAAAACGATGAAACCGCTCACAGCCGGCGTGACCAGGGCCAATGAGGGGATCGACGCGATCTCCTGGAACATCCTCGGCCAGACCTATGTGCCGAAGATGCTGAGCGAGGACAGCTTCTCCTGGCACGCGACCTTCCCGCCCGGCACCTTCGTGCCGCCGCACATCCATCCGACGCAGGACGAGTTCATCTACATGCTCGAGGGCCGGCTCGACCTCGTGCTCGACGGCCAGGAATCGCATGCCCTGCCCGGCGACCTGATCAAGCTGCCGCGCAACATTCCGCACGGGCTGTTCAACAAGAGCGAGTCCACCGTGAAGTGCCTGTTCTGGGTCGCGCCCACGGGACGACTCTACGACCTGTTCTGGGCGATCCATTCGATGAAGGAGCAGAACCCAGCCGAGGTCGTCGCCCTGTCGGCGCGCTACGAGATCGACTTCCTGCCGCCACCGCCCGAGGGCGCCTGACGCCCGCGACAGTTCCACACGGGTAGCGGCCCCGCACGATCCCGTTGCGACGAGCCGGGCCGATGGCGCGCCTTCAAGGTGGCGGCCCGGGCGATTGCATATCGGAACCGCGAGGCCTGGGTTCGGTTCGGCCTGCAGATGCCGAATCGCATGGCGGAGCAGTGTACCGTCTGCCCATCATGCAGCCTGCGTTCATCCGCCTTGCGGCAAAATGGAACCATCTGCAGAGGAGGTTTCCATGAAAACTGCCCTGTTCGTCCTTGCCCTTCCGCTGTTCGCCGCCAGCGCAGCCGTGGCGATGCCCCTGACGGCACCCGCTCCTGTCGCGTCGCCGATCGAGCAGGTGCAGATGCGCTGTGACCAGAACAGCTGCATCGACCTGCGCACCGGCGTCTACACGAAGAGCGGCTGCGACCGGCGCGGCTGCTACCCGATCAGCGGTCCGCGCGGCCAGATCGGCGCCTACGGCCAGGACTATCGCTACTCACGCGGTCGCGACTACGACGACGGCTACTACCGCCGGCGCGACTACTATGGCCGGCGCGGCTATGATGGCGGCTACGGGCCCGGCTGGCGTTGAGATCGCGGCATCATGGCCGCTGGTGATCGAGTTCGGGCAGGACAGCGCCACAATTAAGGTTAAGCAAAGCTTACTGCTGCAACCGCGAGCTTTCGCGGGCATAGTTGCAACCTGAGCTAGAACAGGTGCCTGGACCATGCCCGTCACGCCCGCCTACACCGAACGCCGCCAGGCAATCCGGAGCCGCACCTTCATCGGCGGCAAGGCTATCTTCAACCAGCGCCAGTCGACACTGGACTGCCTGGTCCGCAACCTGTCGGAAGACGGGGCACTGCTGATCTTCCCGCACAGCGTGACCCTGCCCGAGCGATTCGAGCTCTATTTCCCGCTCAAGCGCGAGAGCCGGATGGTGCGCAGTCGCTGGCGCGACCGCGAACGCATAGGCGTCGTCTTCGCCACGGCGGCCGAACAGGACAACGCGCCGATCCCGCTCGATCTGGTGCGGCGCCTGCGCCGGCTCGAACAGGAGAACGCAGCCCTGAAGGCGCGTATCGTCGAGTTGACGGAAGGCGCCTGAGTTCCGGCTGAATTTTGCCGGCTTTCGAAGCAGACATCGCGCCCTCTTCGAGGGGATAGCGATGAAACGATTCTGGCTTGCAACTGGCGCTGTGGCCGCGGCTTTGGGCATCACCGCCTTCGTGCAGAACACCTCGCTCCTGGCCTCGGCTCCCACGGAGCGCCCGGTCCTGCTGGCGCATCGTGGGCTGGCGCAGACCTACCCATCGAGCGGCGTCACAGACACGACCTGCACCGCGAGCCGGATCAATCCGCCGGAGCACTCCTATCTCGAGAACACCATCGCTTCGATGGACGCGGCCTTCGTCGCGGGCGCCGACATCGTCGAGTTCGACATCCACCCGACCACCGACGGGCAGTTCGCAGTAATCCACGACTGGACCTTGGACTGCCGGACAAACAGCACGGGCGTCACCCGCGAGAGAACGCTGGCCGAGCTCAAGGCGCTCGACATCGGTCATGGCTATACGGCCGATGGTGGCAAGACCTATCCGTTTCGTGGCAAGGGCATCGGCCTGATGCCGTCGCTGGACGAGGTGCTGGCGCGCTTTCCCGACCGGCGCCTCTTGATCAACGTCAAGAGCAACGATCCGCGCGAGGGCGAGATGCTGGCGGAGCGCCTGCTCAAGCTCCCTCAGGCGCAACGGTCCCTGCTGATGGCCTATGGCGGCGACCGACCAATCACGGCACTGCGCGAGCGCATCCCGACCCTGCGAACCATGTCCAAGGAATCGGAGAAGCGCTGCCTCATCCACCATCTCGCATTGGGCTGGGCCGGGTTGACGCCACAATCCTGCGAGCGGCAGCTGCTGCTGATCCCGTCAAATTACACGCGCTGGATCTGGGGCTGGCCGGCGCGGTTCACCGCCCGCATGCGCGTCGCCGGCAGCGAGGTCATCGTCGCCGGCCCGCTGGTCGGCGGCGACGGCTCCGCTGGGATCGACCGCGCCGAGGAGCTGAGCGCCCTCGGCCGGCCCATCCCGGGCATCTGGACCAACCGGGTCGACCGGATCGCGCCGCTGGTTCGAGCCGAAGAGCGCTGAAGCAGCCTCAGCTTTTCGCCAGTTGCGCCGCCGAGAAGCCGGCCTTGCCGGCATAGGCCTTCACGATCTGCTCGCGCTTGCCATAGGGCAGCACGCGCTCGACATCGTCGAAGCCGTTGGGCGCGAGCGCCTCGACCGCGTCGATGACGCGCTCGGGCCCGCCGGCGCGGTTCATCGCGACGATCTCGGCTGTCGCCGGCAGGCGCTGCGCCTCATAGGCGGCGAGCGCATGGCGCGGGTGCTCGGCCTTGACGAGGAGATCGGCAAGGCAGCGTGCATCGAGGATCGCCTGCGAAGCGCCGTTGGAGCCGACCGGGTACATCGGATGGGCGGCGTCGCCGAGCAGCGTCACCCGGCCATGGGTCCAGCGCGGCAGCGGGTCGCGATCGCACATCGGATATTCCCAGAAGGTCCCGCTCGCCTGGATCAAGGCGAGGATGTCGACCCCCGGTACGGTGAAGCGCTTGGCGAAAGGCAGCACGTCCTCCAACCGCCCGGCCTTCGACCAGGCTTCCTTGGGCGGCGGCTTGGCAGGGTCGCCGGTACGCACATTGACGACCCAGTTGGTCAGGCGCGTGCCTTGCTTCCTGCCTTCGGCGATCGGGTAGAGCACCAGCTTGCCGGCCATGCCGCCGGCGATGATCATGCTCTCGCCATCGAGAAAGGCCGGCCAGTCGCAGGCGCCGCGCCACATCTGGACGCCGTTCCAGCGCGGCCCGCCCTGGTTCGGGAAGTAATGCGCGCGCACCGTCGAGTGGATGCCGTCGGCGCCGATCAGGATGTCGGCCCGCGCCGTCTCGCCGCCCTCGCCCAGCTTCGCATCGGCGAAATGCGCGGTCACGCCGCCCTCGTCCTGCAGGAAGCCCTGCAGGCGCCGGCCGGTGCGAATCGCGTCCGGCCCAAGCCGCTCGATCACAGCGTCGCGAATCACGCTTTGGAGTCTGCCGCGATGGATCGAGAACTGCGGAACCGGGGCGCCCGCATGCAGGCCGCGCAGCTCGCGCCAGACGGTCTGGCCGAAGCGGTTCATATAGATCAGTTCGCGCGTGCGGATCGCCACCGCATCGAGCGCCGGCAGCAGGCCGAGCTCGGCCAGTTCCCGGATGGCATGCGGCAGCGTGTTGATGCCGACGCCGACCTCGCGAATCTCGCTCGCCTGCTCGTAGACGGTCGCGGCGATGCCGCGCGCGTGCAGCATCAGGGCCAGTGACAGCCCCCCGATGCCGCCGCCGATGATGATGGCCTTCATGCCGCGTTCCGCTCCCCTAAATTATTTCAAGCTTCAAATAATTACAGGCAACTTGTCAATCGCTCCACAAAGCTGGTGAAAACCGCCCCAATTTCGCGGCTTTTGACAGGAACGAAGCCGATTGCTGTGCGTATGTACGGCCGATGCCGTCGTGTTCCGGCGGCAGGCATGGCAAATGGCGAACTCGTGCGCGATAGCGCGTCGATTCGCCGCGACGCGCCGAAGCCCGTTGGGGTTCGGCGTGACGTCAATTTAAACAGAATTGGTCTCAGGAGGTTTTCATGACCAAGAACGAACTGATCGCCGCGATCGCTGACGAGACGGGCAAGACCAAGGCCGATGTCTCGGCCATTCTCGGCTCGCTCGCCGGCGTGGTTGCCAAGACGCTGAAGTCGGGCGGCGACGTGACGCTCGGCGGCATCGGCAAGCTCGCCGCTGCCAAGCGCGAAGCCCGCGAGGCCCGCAACCCGTCGACCGGCGCGACGATCAAGGTTCCGGCCAAGACGGTCGTGAAGTTCAAGGTCACCAAGGATCTGGCCGACGCCGTCGCCTGAGCCTTGTCGGACCGCGGCGGCCCAGAGCCGGATCCGACCAGCCTGCCTCGCAGCTTGATCGGGACCGGCCCTAGGCCGCCGCAGCTTGACCTAGAAGCGCTGCTGGCCACAGTAGCGCGATGTTCCTCCGCCTCTTCACCGATCTGCGCGCCGCCAAGGTCCCGGTGACCTTGCGCGAATATCTCGCGCTGCTGGAAGGCGCCGAGGCCGATCTCGCCGAATACCGCGTCGACGAGTTCTACTATCTCGCCCGCACCTGCCTGGTGAAGGACGAGCGGCATCTCGACCGCTTCGACCGCGTCTTCGCCGAAGTCTTCAAGGGCGTCGAGACGCTGGGCGAGGCCTTCGAGCAGGTCGGCATTCCCGAGGAGTGGCTGCGCAAGCTCGCCGAGAAATTCCTGACCGACGAGGAGAAGGCCCAGATCGAGGCACTCGGCTGGGAAAAGCTGCTGGAGACGCTGAAGCAGCGCCTCGCCGAGCAGAAGGGCCGCCATCAGGGCGGCTCGAAATGGATCGGCACCGCCGGTACCTCACCCTACGGCGCCTATGGCTACAATCCCGAAGGCATCCGCATCGGCCAGGACAAGAACCGCAATTTCCGGGCAGTGAAGGTTTGGGACAAGCGCGAGTTCAAGGATTTCGACGACACGCGCGAGCTCGGCGTGCGAAACTTGCGGATCGCGCTGCGCCGCCTGCGCAAATTCGCCCGCACCGGCGCGGCCGAGGAGCTCGACCTCGACCAGACCATCACCGAGACGGCCAAGCACGGCTATCTCGACGTCAAGCTCCGGCCCGAGCGGCACAACGCCGTCAAGGTCCTGCTCTTCCTCGATGTCGGCGGATCGATGGACTGGCATATCGAATTGGCCGAAGAGCTGTTCTCGGCGGCGCGGGCCGAGTTCAAGCATTTCGAGCATTTCTACTTCCACAACTGCCCCTATGAGCGGGTCTGGAAGGAGAACCGGCGCCGGCACGACCAGGTGATCCCGACCTTCGACGTGCTGCGCACCTATCCGGCCGATTATCGCCTCGTCTTCGTCGGCGACGCCTCGATGAGCCCCTATGAGATCGCCATGCCCGGCGGCTCGGTCGAGCACTGGAACGAGGAGGCCGGCGAGGTCTGGATGCGCCGGCTGACCGAGCGTTTCGCGAAATCGGTCTGGCTCAACCCCGTGCAGCAGCATCTATGGGGCTATACCCAGTCGATCCGCCAGATCGGCGGGCTGATGGGCGGGCGGATGTTCCCGCTGACGCTCGATGGCCTGGATGGCGCGATGAAGGCGCTGACGCGATAGCGCCGATCAGCGCTTGGCCGGCCGGGTGCGCCCTTCGATAGCTGCGACGAGGGTCTGGCTGCCCTCGACCAGATGCTGACGCAGGACGTGAACCGCCTTGCCCGCGTCGCGCTGCCGGCAAGCCGCGAGCAGCTCCCTGTGCTCGGCCTGGGAACGGCTGCGATAGTCGAAGTTCGACAGCAGGATGCGGACATAGCGATCGGCGGCATTGTGGTGTGCGTCGATCAGGGTCAGCAGCCGGCCATTGCCGCAGGCGCTGTAGAGGGCGAGGTGGAAGGCCCTGTTCAACGCGCCCCACCGGCCCACATCCGGCTCGGCATCGATGCGCCGCAGCACATCGTCCGCCTCGTCGAGTTTCGCCTCTGCGATGGCGGGGACCGAGAGGCGCAGCGCTTCGCATTCGAGTAGCTCGCGCAGCGCATAGATTTCGGCGATCTCGACCCCATCCATCGCGGCGACATGAGCGCCCTTGGTCGGATGGATCGAGACGAGGCCTTCCGCCTCCAGCTGGCGCAGAGCGTCACGGACCGGCATCCGGCTGAAGCCGAACTGTTCCGCGAGATCGTCCTGACGAAGCGCAGTTCCCGCCGCCAGACTTCCATCCGCGATGGCTTCGCGCAGAACGCCGGCAACCTGCTCCGCCACGGTCTGCGGCTTCTGCTTCAGCGCTTCGGCCAGTCCGAGCAAGCGACGTCCTCCGGTTCACCCGGCAGGTCTAGCAGAGGTGCGCCGCTTGGGATATAAGTATATTCGTATACGAGAATACCAGTGTACGAACCTAGGAGGAGATTGGCCATGTCAGACCAGCGCAGCGCGACCAAACCCATCGACGCCGTGGTCATCGGCGGCGGTATCGCCGGCTGCACACTCGCCTACGAGCTCGCGCGCCGAGGCGTTGGAACCGTCGTGATCGAGCAGAGCATGATCGCCGCCGAGTCCTCGGGCCGAAACACGGGAACCCTGCTCAGCGGCCCGGAGAGGCCAGTGGTCGACCTGCTCGACGCCTGCGCCGGGATCTACGCCGAGCTCGCCGACGGACCGGTGCCGTTCGAATTCGGCCGCATCGGCCATCTGCTCATCTCAGAGGACGAGGTCAGCTTCGAGCAGGCCACGGCCGCCGCAGAGCGCTACCGTGCAGCCGGCGTGGCGATGGAGAAGCTGTCGGGCGCGGAGCTGGCGAGGGATTATCCGCGGATCGGCTTCAGGGTGGCGGGAGCCTATTCCGTCGACCGCGCCTGGACATTGGAGCCGATGGGCGCCACGCATGCTTTCGCGCACGCCGCCCGCGAGGCCGGCGCAACGATCCGGACCGGCCTGCGCGTCGCCCAGATCCATTCGCGTGGCGGCAAGGTCCAGGGCGTCCTCACCGACCAGGGCATCATTCCCGCCGATCTCGTCTTCATCGCCAACGGCTTGTGGATGTCGGACCTGCTGCGGCGGACCGTGGGGGATGAGCCGCTTCCCGGCCTGCCCTTCACCGCCGGACGCGGCTGGTTGATCCAGCTCGGCAAGCTCGATTTCGAGCTGCCCTGGATCGTCGAGGAGCTGACCTGGCCGAGCCAGGAAGAGCTCGGCCGGAGAATGGATCTCGGCGGCCTCGCCGACGTCGCTGACCAGCGCGACGACCGGCCGATGGTCGAAGCCATCTGCCTCAATCCGATGCAGGGCGGAGACGCGCGCCTCGGCGCTTCGCTCCAGCCCGCCTTCCGCGACCTGCTGCGCAATACCGACATAGCGAGCCGGATCGCGCAGCGGACGCTGCGCATGCTGCCCGGCCTCGGAACCCCACCGGTCAAGAACGTCTACCCCGGCAACCGGCCGATGCTCCCGGACGGCCTGCCGGTCGCGGGCAGGACCGCGGTCGAGGGCCTGTTCATCCATGGCGGGCTGGGCTCGATCGGCATGCACGCAGCGCCGGCGACGGCGCGCTGGCTGGTCGAGGCCGTGCTGTCCGGAGACGGCAATCCCAAGCAAGCCTGGCTGCGGCCCGATCGTTTCCCCGGTTGGGGAGCCTAGCGCGCCGGCCGCGAACCTGGTGCCCGGCCCATCTAGCGGAGGAGATGCCGACCCGCTAAGCGTCGCAGCCATGCAAACCGGCGACGACACCACCTTGCCCTTCTGGCGCCAGCGGCCGCGGCCGATCGGCTTCGAGATCGCCTATCGGCTCAAGGGCGACATGCTGGAGATCGATTCGACCCGCAAGGTCGATCAGGTCAGGCTTTCGGCGGTCGAGCAGGTGCGCTTCATCTATGCGCCCAGCAATGTCTCATCGAAGGGCTTCCGCACCCAACTACGGCTCAGCGACGGCAAGACGATCACTTTCGGCAACCTGTCCTGGCGCTCGCTCACCGACATCGACCGCGACGATGCGCGCTATCACGCCTTCGTCACGGCACTCTCGGTGGCGATCGGGCGCGCCAATCCGAAGGCGCGCTTCCTCGCCGGCAAGCCTTATCTGCTCTGGCTGGCACTCACGCTCGCCGGCGGCGGCGCGATGGTGATGCTGACCTTCTTCAGCCTTCGCGCCCTCCAGCAGGGCGCCACCGCTGCCGCGGGGCTGGGGCTCGTGCTCGCAGCCGCCTCCTTCTGGCAGGTCTGGCCGATGATCCGGCTCAACCGGCCGCGGGACCTCGCGAGCGGCGAGGTCCCAGACGATCTCGTCCCGGGCCGGCAGGCGGCCTGACGCCCGCTACCTGACCACCAGCACCGAGCACTTCGCCCGGCGCACGATGGTCGAGGCGTTCGAGCCGATCACATAGGCCAGCATGCCGGGCTCGTGCGAGCCGATGACGATCAGGTCGGCGCCGCTGGCGTCAGCCTCGGCCAACACCTCGCCATGGACCGAGCCGACCAGGACCTTGGCCGAGACGCGCTCGGCCGGCAGGTTCACCTTGGCGGCGATCTCGGCGAGCTTGGCTTCGGATTCGGATTGTTGGCCGGCGTCGAAGTCGGCCGGCACGAATTCCATATAGGTGATCGGCACCAGCGAGCGGACAAAGACCAGCCTGATCGAACCGTCCGACTGGGCAGCGAAGCCTTCGGCTGCGGTGATGGCCGGGCCCGCCAGCTCCGCCTCGGCGAGATCGACCGGTACCAGAATCGATTTGTACATCGCATCCTCCTCCGGCGTGGTCCGCCCGGCCGCATGGTCGAACGATCGGCACCGACGCCTACACACTATGTCGGAGCATATTCCTCCAAGGGAAGAGCCTCGCGTCGTCGCGAGCTGCTCCGGTGCCGCGATTATCGCCGGCGGAGGCACCGGTGTCCTTGCGGTCGATCAATCAGGCCGGTGCATGCCTGGCAGGCGGCGAAGGAATTTGACGGCGGCGGCGCGGAACCCGACAGTCCGCCGCCGCGCCTTGCGCCAGACGCTGTTTTCCGGTGGATATGATGAGCGAAGCCGCCTCTCCTGCCCCGCGCCAGAGCCTTCTCGGCTCGCCGGCGGCCTTCCTGATGGTGCTCGCCTTCCTCAACTGGCTCGGCTACGCCAGCTGGAGCGCGCTCCTGAACAATTTCGCCAAGGAAGCGGCCGGCTTCACCGGGCAGGACATCGGCGTCCTGCAATCGGTCCGCGAGATTCCCGGCTTCCTGGCCTTCACCGCCATCATCCTGTTCTGGATCATGCGCGAGCAGATGCTGGCCTATCTCAGCCTGCTGACGCTCGGCCTCGGCGTGGCGCTGACCGGCTATTTCCCTAGCCTCGGCGGCCTCCTGCTGACGACGACGATCATGTCGCTCGGCTTCCATTATTACGAGACGGCACAGCAATCGCTGCAATTGCAGCTGCTGCCCAAGTCGGAGGCGCCGCGGCTGCTCGGCAAGATCGCCGGCGCCTCGGCAGTGGCACAGCTCATCGCCTTCGGCTCGATCGCGCTGATCTGGCGCCTCTGGCAACCGAGCTACGTCCACGTCTTTCTCGGCGCCGGCCTTCTCACCATGGCGCTGACGGCCGCCGCCATGCTGCTCTTCCCGCGCTTCCAGGGCGTGGTGCCGCAAAACAAGGGCTTCGTGCTGCGCAAGCGCTACTGGCTCTATTACGCCCTGACCTTCATGTCGGGCGCGCGCCGGCAGATCTTCATGGCCTTCGGCGGCTTCCTCCTGGTCGAGCGCTTCGGCTACGACGTCGCCGCGACCGCGACGCTGCTGCTGGTGACCTATGGCATCAACATGTTCGCCGGCCCGCTGCTCGGCCATCTCGTCGGCAAGGTCGGCGAACGGGCGACGATCCAGCTCGAGAACGTCTCGCTGATTGCGGTCTTCGTCGGCTATGCTCTCGCCAGCCACGGCCAGTTCGGCGCAGCGGGCGGGCTCGTCGCCGGCGCGCTCTTCGTCATCGACGGCGTCTTCTTCACGCTCGTCCTGGCTCAACGCACCTATTTCCAGAAGATCGCCGATCCCGCCGACATCGCGCCGACCTCGGCGGTTGCGTTCACCATCAACCACATCGCCGCAGTGTTCCTACCGATCACCTTCGGCCTGATCTGGCTGCGCGACCCAGCGATCGTCTTCTATATTGGGGCTGCGGTGGCGAGCGTCTCGCTCAGCCTGTCGCTGCTGGTGCCGCGCCACCCGGCCCCCGGCCACGAGACGACGCTCGCCGCGCCGGCGGCGGCTCCGGCGGAATAGGAAGCGCGTCGGTCATTCCGGGGCGGGCCGAAGGCCCGAGCCCGGAACCCAGAACCGATGTACGTCGTCAGGAAGACACCGACGTCGAAGCCCTCTCCCAAAACGGCATCGGCTCTGGGTTCCGGGCTCTTCGCTGTGCGAAGCCCCGGAAAGACGGTTGTGTTGCTTCGGTAACCCAGGCCTCAGCCCTGGCGCGCCGGCGTACGCACGATGAGGCCGTCAAGCTCGTCACGCACCCTGATCTGGCAGGACAGGCGCGAGTTCGGGCGGACGTCGAAGGCGAAGTCGAGCATGTCCTCTTCCATCGGCTCGGCATGGCCGGTCTTTTCGGTCCAGACCTCGTCGACATAGACATGGCAGGTAGCGCAGGCGCAGGCGCCGCCGCACTCGGCCTCGATGCCCGGCACGCCATTGCGCACCGCGACCTCCATCACGGTCGAGCCCGTCTCGCCCTCGACCGTGCGGCTGGTGCCCTGGGCGTCGATGTAAGTGATCTTCGGCATCGTGAACTCCGGCCGCCTGGCGACGGCTGCGCGGCGGGCGCGATCGGGAGGAACCGGCCGGGCTTCCTGGCGGTGCCACGGGCAGGTTCGCGAGAGGGACATTGCCCGCGAAGGGGCTCGCGAGCACTTCGTCTCTAGAGGATTTCGAATGCGGGCGAAACGGCGATAACCACCGTATCCCCCCAGCATTCCTGTGACGTCAGGCCGCGCAGTCGAGGCGCGAGATCACCGCGCGCGCCTCGGCGGCCGCCAGCGTCAGGGCGTCCAGCGCATCCTCGCGCGGCGCTTCGCCGACCTGGCCTAGCTGCTGCTCGATCCGGTCGGCGGCCTCCGCCACCTGCCAGGCTCCGACCGCTCGGGCAGCCCCTTTCAGGGTATGGGCGGCGTCGCGGCGGGCGATGGCATCACCGGCATGGATGGCGCGCAAGTGGCGGGCGCATTGCTGGGCGAACAACGTCAGCAGCTCGCGCTCCAGCTCGGCATCGCCGCCGGTCTGGCGGGACAGATGCACGAGATCGATGGCAGTCTGGGGCATGGGGGACTCGGTTTTCTCTCAAGCTGCGGAACGCATGCAGCCTTCTGACCCCTGATGAAGCGCCGTTATGGTGAATGAGGCGTTAACGACGTTTGTGAATCAGACGCTCAAACGGGTTTCAATCACTGCTTGCCTCAACTACCCTTCGAGACAGTAAACGATGGGCGTCGTGTCGCTTGAGGGATCCGGCTGGAGGCTGCCGGCTCCCGCTCTGCGGCGGACATCTCCGCCCGTCGCAAGTAGCGTAGCGAGGCGGCATTCATGACCCGGCAAAACAAGCTCCAGGATCCGACCGAAGCGGCGATGTCGGCGATCGAGGAGGCGCTGAGGCTCGATCCGTCGAAGAGCGAGGGCGAGGCTCTCTTCGAGCCGCGGTTGCCGTCGACTGCGGAAAACGAGCTCAAGATCGAGCTGCCGCGCGTCGAAAGCGCACCGGCCAGCGCCGAGACCGCGCCCGAGCCGCTTCCCGCCCCACCCCGTCCTGCGATCGCTCCGGATACCAGCCGCGTCGCCAATGACGACCGCCGGGATTCGTCCTCGCTCGTCCAGGCTTTCGCCGTGCGCCCCTCCGGCAGGCCCTACTGGCTCGCGGCCTTGGCCACCCTCGTCTGGGCAGGCGGGGTCGGCTTCACATTGGTCAGCCGCTACGGCTCGTTCACCGAGGGGCTGCCGGCCGGCATGGCCGCCTGGGGCCCGGGACAATGGGCGCTGCTGGCGCTCGGTGCCGGTACGCCGGTGGTGTTCTTCTTCGTGCTGGCGGCGCTCTATCGCCGGACCCAGGAGATGCGGCTGGTCTCGCGCGCGATGACCGAGGTGGCGCTGCGCCTGGCCGAGCCGGAAGTGGTGGCGACGGATTCCGTCCTGTCGCTCAGCCAGACCATCCGCCGCGAGGTCGCCGCGATGGGCGACGGCATCGAGCGTGCCGTCGCTCGCGCCGGCGAACTCGAGACCATCGTGCGCGGCGAGATCGCGACGCTCGAACGCGCCTATGCCGACAACGAGATCCGGTTGCGCTCGCTGATCGACGAGCTCGTAACCCAGCGCGAATCCGTCGTCGGCAACGCCGAACGCGTGAAATTCGCGATCAGCGGCGCGCATGAAAGCATCACCAAGGATCTGGAAACCGCCAGCCGCTCGATCTCCGAGGCGGTGGCCGAGGCCGGCGAGCGCGTCACCTCGCGCCTGACCGACAAGGGCGACCAGATCACGCTGGCGCTCGGCCATGCCGGCGAGCGCATGGTCGACGAGATCAGCGGCCGCGGCAACGATCTCGTGGAGCGCCTGCAATCGACCTCGCACGATGTCAGCGAGCGCATGACGAATGCGAGCCAGTCGGTGACGGCCGTGCTCGACAACCGCGCCCAGGAGATCGCTGGCTCGCTGGAGCGCACCGGCGCCGTGCTCACCGAGGGCCTGACCGCCGGCGCCCGCGACGTCACCCGCGCCATCAGCGAGACCGGCGCCCAGGTCGTCGAGTCGCTGGCGAGCCGCGCCGAGACCGTCAACGAGACGCTGCGCAGCACCGGCGACAATCTCGCCCAGGAGATCACCCAGCGCGGTGCCACCGTCGCCGAGCGCTTCGAGCAGAGCGGGCGCACGCTGGTCGACCTGTTCGACACGCAGAGCAACAGCCTGACCCTGCGCCTGACCGAGACCGGCGAGACGCTGCGCAGCTCGATCAGCAGCGAGGGCGAGAGCGTCACCACCCGCCTCGCCGAAGTCGGCCGCGGCGTGCACATGCTGCTCGGCAAGCAGAACGAACTCGTCGTCAACCGCATCCAAGAGGCCGGTGACACCGTCCACGGCCTGATCGCCAGCCAGGGCGAGACGCTAGTCGAGAAGCTCGAAGGCACCGTCCAGACCGTCGACAACCTGCTGCGCGAGAAGACCGATTCGATCACGCTGCGCTTCGACGAGGCCGGCAAGGGCCTGCACAGCCTGATCGGCGAGCGCGGCGAGGAGCTGACCGCGCGGATCTCCGCCGTCGGCGCGACCGTGCACAGCCTGTTCTCCGAGGAGGCGAGCAGCCTCGTCACCCGCCTCTCCGATCTCGGCCACGAAGTGCGCAGCACGATCGGCGAGCAGGGCGACCATCTGGTCGGCCGTCTCTCCGAGACCGGGCAGCGCCTGCAGGAGGCGATCGGCGAGCGCGGCGACGGACTGGTGCTGCGCATGGCCGAGATCGGCCAGAGCGTCGAGCACGCGATCGGCGAGCGCGCCGACACCATCGTCGCACGCGTGGCCGATGCCGGCCGCAGCGTCGAGACCGTGATCGGCGAGCGCGGCGACAGCCTCGTCGCCAGGCTGTCCGACAGCACCGAAGAGATTCATCGCACGCTCGGCGACCGCGCCGAGGGCATCGTCGCCCGCGTCGCCCATGCCGGCCGCGACGTCGAAGCCGCGATCGGCGAGCGCGGCGACGGGCTCATCGCCCGGCTGTCGGAAGTGGCGCGCGAGGTCCATGCCACCATCGGCGAGCGCGGCGACAACCTGGTCGCGCGCCTGTCGGATGTCGGCACCGAGGTCCACACCGCGATCGGCGACCAGCGCGAGACGCTGGTGATGCAGCTCACCGATGCCGGCGCCAGCGTGCGCAACCTGCTCATCGCCGAGGGCGAGGCGCTCAGCGGCCGCGTGATCGCGACCGGCCAGGACATGCAGGAGCTGCTCTCCGGCCAGAGCCAGGCCCTCGTCACCCGCGTCGCCGATGTCGGCCGCTCGGTCCATGGCCTGCTGGCGGAGCGCGGCAATGCGCTGATCGACCGCCTGGCCGAAGCCAGCGGGACCGCGCATCAGCGGCTCGACGAGACCGGCGAGGCGCTCGCCGCCAAGATCCTGGCCGCCAGTGAGACGGCAAAATCCGTCATCGACGACCAGCACACCGGCTTCATCGCCCGCCTCGGCCAGGCCGGCGACGAAGTCGGCGCCCTGCTCGGTACGCAGCGCGATGCCGTCATCGCCGGCCTCACCGCGACCGGTCGCGAGGTCCATGGCCTCATCGGCGAGCAGAGCCAGGCTTTGGCCACGCGCCTCGACGATGCGACCAAGGCCCTCTCCGACGCCATCAATGTCGACGGCCGCGAGATCGCCGACCGCGTCTCGGAAGCTGCGAACGCTCTGCGCGGCACCTTCACGACCGAAGCGGAACGCGCCAGCAGCCTGCTCGCCGCGACCGGCAAGGACGTGGTGGTCGCGCTCACCCAGCAGGGTGGCCGCGTCAACCAGGCGCTCGCCGCCAACGCCGAGTCGCTGCTGCGCTCGGTCGATGCCCGCTCGCAAGCGCTCAACGAGTCGCTCGCCAGCAAGCACGACGCGCTGAACCGCCTGTTCGACGTCCAGGGCCGCGAGATCGAAACCTCGATCGGCGCCCGCCTCGGTGCCTTCGAGGAGATTATCGTCACCCGTGGCGGCACGCTGGCGGCCAAGCTCGGCAACGACGCCCGCTCCTTCACCGATTCGGTGACGCTGCGCCTCGGCCAGGTCGAGAAGCTGCTCGGCGAGGAAGGCCAGGCGCTGGCCGAGCGGATCGGCGAGCGCTCGCAGCACGCCGCCGAGACCATGATGGCCCGCACGCAGGAAGCGGCCGCTGCCATGGAGACGCAGATCAAGACCTTCGAGGAGCGCTCCAGCGCCAAGAGCGCCGAGATCGCGACCTCACTCGATGGGCTCATCGACCGCATCGACGGCAATCTCGGTTCGCGCGCCACGGCGCTCAACGAGGCGCTAGTGGAACGCACGGTCGACATCGCCCGGGTCATGGCCGAGGGCGGGCGCGAGGTCACCCGCGCGCTCACCGCCAAGGCCGACGAGATCGGCGAGATCGTCACCAGCAAGAGCGAGGCGCTGACACAGACGCTCGCCGAGAAGGCCGACAGCATCAATGCGACGCTGGGCGGGCGGGCCTTGCAGATCGCCGACACGCTCGACCAGAGCGTGGCGCGGTTCGAAGAGCGCGTCGTCAACCGGCTCGACACCGTCTCCGGCACGCTCGACGCGCGCGGCAGCCAGATCGCCCAGACCCTGCAGGGCACCGCCGATTCGATCGCCGGCTCGCTCGGCGACCGCACCGAGGAGCTGCGCGCGCTGTTCGAGGGCAAGGGCACCGGCCTGATCACCCTGCTCGACGAGCGCGGCAACCAGATCGTCCAGACGCTGCAAGTCACGGCGGATTCGGTCGCCGGCTCGCTGGGCGCCCGCACCGATGAGCTGCGCGCCCTGTTCGAGGACAAGGGCACCGGCTTGATCACCTTGCTCGACCAGCACGGCAACCAGATCGCGCAGACGCTGCAGGAGAAGTCGGACGGCATCGCGGCCGCGCTCTCCGATCGTTCCAACGAGCTGCGCGCCGTGTTCGACGAGCGCGGCGGCGGCATCCTCAATGCGCTCGGCCATCGCGGCAGCCAGATCGCCCAGATCCTGCAGGAGCGCTCGGACGGCATCGCCACCGCCCTCTCCGGCCGCACAGAGGAGCTGCGCGCCCTGTTCGATGAGCGCGGCGGCGACATGCTGAACACGCTCGACCAGCATAGCCGGCATCTGGCGCGGACGCTGGCGGAGCAATCCGAAGGGATGAACTCCACGCTGACTGCGCGCACCGAGGAAATCCGCGCGCTGTTCGACGAACGCGGCAATGGCGTGATCGATGCGCTCGGCCAGAAGGGCGCCACCCTCGCCAGCCAGTTCGCCAGCATCGGCGACGCCCTGGTCAAGAACATCGAGAACCGCGGCAGCACCGTGGTTGCCGGTCTGCGCGAGCGCGGCACCGAGATCAGCCAGGCGCTCGACCTCGCTTCGGGCGCGTTGCGCGAGACGATCGAGAGCGGCACCAACCAGTCGGTCGAGGCGCTGCTCAAGACCAATGAGCAGCTGCGCAGCGAGCTCGGCAGCATGCTGGGCCGCCTCGGCGAGGCCAACAAGCTGATGCAGCAGATCGTCACCGGCGCGAACAAGAACCTCGCAGCGGTCGAAGGCAGCCTGTCGGGCCGTGTCGAGGAGCTGCAGAACGTGCTCTCGACGGTGGTGCAGGAGACCAACCGCACGTCGGAGCAGGTGGCGAGCCAGATCACGGCGCTGAAGGGCTACTCGGAAGGCACGCTGCGTGACACCGTGGCACTGATCTCCCGCATCGACGAGCAGGGCTCGGCGATGACCGAGACCTCGCAGGCCAATGCCGCGGCGCTCAACGCCGTCGCGCAGCGGCTGGAGCAGGTCGAGGCGCGCGTCGGCAATGTCCTGGCCGACCGCAAGGAATCGCTGGAGCACCTGCACGGGCTGATCGCCACGCGCACCGACGACATCGAGCAGATTACCCGCTCCTTCTCGTCGCTCCTCGATGAATCGCTCAGCAATGCCGAGACGCGCACCCGCCAGCTCAGCACCGTGCTCAGCGACGCGGCAGAATCGACCAGCAGCGCCATCGCCCAGCAGTTCGACTCGATCCGCGCCGCCAGCGGCCGCGAGCGCGAGGTCACGGCACAGGCGCTGCGGGCTGCCTATGAGGAGGTGGTGAACGAAGTCTCCGGCGAGCTCGGCAAGGTCACCGAGCGCTTCCAGAGCGCCGCCGAGGACATGCGCTCGATGTCGGCGGAGATCCATCGCGAGCTCGAGACGACCCGCACCGAACTCAAGAAGGGCGTGCTCGAGCTCCCGCGCGAGACACAGGAGTCGACCGCCGCCATGCGCCGCGTCGTCGCCGACCAGATCAAGGCGCTCAACGAGCTGACCGAGATCGTCTCGCGCTCGGGCCGCAGCAGCGACGTCGCACGCCCGCAGGGCGAGCGACGGGCGGTTGCCTACCAGCAGCCCGCACCGGTCGTCAGCACCTCGTCCGTCGCGGTGCAGAGTGCGCCGGTGCTGACCGAGCCGCTGCGCGCCTCGATCGACCCGACGCCGGAGCCGGCGCGCTCCGAGCCGAAGGTCCAGGCGCGTCCTGCCCCGGCGCCCGAGCCGGTGCGGCCCGAGGTCCAGCGTGCCGAGCCCGCTCCGGCCAAATCGGGCTGGCTCTCGGACCTGCTCAGCCGTGCCTCGCGCGACGATCGGGCACCCGAGGCCGCCAAGCCGACGGCGCACAGCATCGAGAAGCTCGATTCGCTCTCGGTCGACATCGCCCGGATGATCGACCATGACGCCGCGGTCGAGCTCTGGGAGCGCTACAAGCGCGGCGAGCGCAACGTCTTCACCCGCCGGCTCTACACCCTGCAGGGCCAGCAGACCTTCGACGAGATCCGGCGCAAATACCGTCGCGACATCGAGTTCAAGCAGACGGTCGACCGTTATATCGAGGAGTTCGAGCGCCTGCTCGGCGAAGCGGCCAAGGACGACCGAGACTCGATGGTGGCGAAGACCTACCTGACCTCCGAGACCGGCAAGGTCTACACCATGCTGGCCCATGCCAGCGGGCGCTTCGAGTAAGGAGCCGCGTACAGGAACGAAGAATGAAAAGGCCGCCAATTGGCGGCCTTTTTCTGTGCTAGCGGGCGTTGGAGAGTGCCTCTGGCTGCCAGGCTTGTTCCCTCAGCGCGCCCAGCGGGCGATCTGGATCAGCACCTGCGAGAGGGCCTGGTCGAGGGCCTGCGCCGCTCCTGCCCCTTCGGCGCCCGCCGGCACGCGTGCCGAGAACAGCTTGGCACGCTGGACCTTGCCGGTGCGATCGCCGATCAGCTTGGCGGTGATCTCGACCACGGCCTGGCCGCTGGCGGCGTCGATATTGAAGGCGCGGATATCGGTGTTGAGCTGGAAGTCGGGCACGATGCGTTCGCCCGGCCGGCCGACGGCGGCGATGCGGCTGCCGTTCTCGAAGGTCTGGATCAGGCGGGTCTGGACCAGATTGGGCACCCGGTCGGCCCATTGCGCCCCGCCGAGGAAGGAAAGCGCGCCGCTCGAATCCTTGACGATCAGCCGATCGGAATCGAGCGCCTGCACCGCCGTTGGCTGGGCGACGATCAGCACGCCCCCACCCCCGCCGATGCGGCCGAAATCGCGTGGCGCCGAGAGGTCGTAGGTCGTCGGCGCCGATCCGCCGCCGCAGCCGGCCAGCAGCAACGAGCCTGCCGCCGCGATGGACAGGGCGCGCAGACGGCCACGAAGCAGCGGGGGCAGAATCGGCATGGTCATAACGGGCTAGCGCGATCCGCTGTATTGGGGAAGCGGCGGACGGCCGCCGAAGATGAACTGCTGGGGATTGCGCTCGACATTGCGCAGGACGCGGTTGAGATCGCCGAGCGTGCGCTTGCCGTCGGAGGCCAGCGTTTCGAGATCGCGCAGCCCCGGCCCGGTGAAGCGGTTGATGCCGCTGGTGATCTCGGCAGTGCGCTTGTCGAGATTATCGGCCAGCACCCGGATCGACTTCGCGGCATTGGCGACCTCGGCGAAAGCGCCCTGCCCGTCCTGCGTGTTCAGGAAGGATTGCGCCGCCTTGAGCACGCCCTCGACCTGATCAGCGGCACGGTTGAGCTTGTCGGTGATCGAGGCGACGTCCTTCACCGCCTTGGAGACCTCGCTGCTGGACCCACCCAGCGCCGCGGTGAACTTGTCGACATTGTCGATGATGCCGGTGATCTTGGCACGATCGACCGAACGCACGACCCCGGTCAGTTCCTCGCTCAGCGTGCCGAGCTTCTGCGAGAGCGGCGCGATCGTGTCGGCGATCTGGCCGAAGCTCGTCATCAGCTTGTCGATGTTGCCGGAGTTGTCGCCGAGCGCCTGCGAGAACTTCTCGACATTGCGGACGGTGTTGGTGATCGAGCCGGAATTCTCCTTGATCAGCCCGTCGAGGTTGCCGAGCACCTCATCGGCCTTCTTCGCGACATTGCGGACCGATTCGATAATATCCTGAAATTCGGAACGCTCGGCGGTGATGGTCGGCAGCGGTTCGCCAGGCTTCGCCTGCAGCACGGCAGCATCAGGCTCACCGCCGATCAGCTGCAGCGCGACCACACCGGCGAGCCCCTGCGCCTCGATGCGGGCGCGGGTATCGACCCGCAGCGGCGTCGTATTGTCGACTTCGATCACCCCGAAGATGCGGCGCGGGTCATCCGGCTGCAGGCCGATCTGCTTAACCTCGCCGACACGCAGGCCGTTGAAGAGCACACTGGAGCCGCGCCCCAGGCCGGTCACGGTGCCGGTGAAGATCACCCGGACATCCTGCTTGCGGCCGCCGCCGCCGCTGCCGAACCAGTAGACGAAGCCGAACATCGCCGCGATCACCGCGAGCGTGAAGAGGCCGACCAGGGCGTAGTTCGCACGGGATTCCATCGCGAGCGTCCGTCACGTCCTCGTTTGATCGGGCATGCGGGCGCGGGCGCGTTCGCCGCCGAAATACGCCTTCAGCCAGGGATGATCGGAGGCCAGCATGGTGGCGAGCGGACCGACCGCGATGACACGCTTGTCCGCCAAGGCGGCAATCCTGTCGCAAGCTACATAAAGACTGTCGAGATCATGGGTTACCATGAACACCGTCAGGCCCAAAGTCTGCTTCAGCGTCATGATCAGTTCGTCGAACTCGGCGGCGCCGATCGGGTCGAGGCCCGAGGTCGGCTCATCGAGGAAGACGATCTCGGGATCGAGCGCCAGCGCCCGGGCGAGCGCCGCGCGCTTGATCATGCCGCCGGACAGTTCCGAGGGCACCTTGTCGGCTGCATCGGGCTTCAGCCCCACCATCTCGACCTTGAGCATGGCAAGCTCTTCGAGCAGCTTTGGCGAGAGCTTGAGATATTCCCGCATCGGCACCTGGATGTTCTGCTTGACGGTCAGCGCCGAGAACAGCGCCCCCTGCTGGAACATCACGCCGAAGCGGCGCTCGAGCCGGCGTCGGCCGTTCGGATCGAGCTTGTCGACGTTTTCGCCGAAGACCTCGATGGTGCCGCGCTGCTTGCGCACCAGGCCGAGGATGGTGCGGGTCAGCACCGACTTGCCCTGGCCGGAGCCGCCGACGAAGCCGAGGATCTCGCCGCGCATCACGTCGAGATCGAGCCCGTCCATGATCACCTTGTCGCCGAAGGCAACCTTGAGATCGCGGACGCGAATCACTGCCTCGGGCTCCGGCCCGGCGGCACCTTGCGGCCCGCGCGGGCCAGTCTGAGAAGGCCTGTCGAGCATCGCTCCGCCCCTCACATCCGGATCGAGGCGAAGAACATGGCGAAAAGCCCGTCGACCACGATGACCATGAAGATCGCCTTCACCACCGACGCCGTCACCTGATGGCCGAGCGATTCGGCCGAACCCTTGACCGCCAGACCTTCGATCGAGGCGATCAGGCCGATCACGAACGCCATGAACGGGGCCTTGATGAGGCCAACGGCGAAATGCTGCCAGGTGATCACCGACTTCAGGCGATCGAGATAGGTGTCGAGGCCGATGCCGCCATAGAGCCAGCTCACCAACCCGGCGCCGACGAGGCCCGACATGGCCGAGATGAAAGTCAGGATCGGCAGCGCGATGATCAGCGCCAGGATGCGCGGCACGACCAAGACCTCGATCGGGTCGAGCCCCATCACCCGGAGCGCGTCGATCTCCTCGCGCATCTTCATCGAGCCGATCTCGGCAGTGAAGGCAGAACCCGAACGGCCGGCGACCATGATCGAGGTCAGGAGCACCGAGAGCTCGCGCAGGACGAGGATGCCGGTCAGGTTGACGACGAAGGCGGTGGCGCCGAAGCGCTGGAGCTGGAAGATGCCCTGCTGCGCCACGATGCAGCCGACCAGGAACGAGATCAGGATGATGATCGGCGCGCCGTTGAAGGCGATCAGCTCGACCTGATTGACCAGCGACGGCCCACGGAACCGCCTTGGCCCGAACAAGGCGCCGACGCAGCCCGCCATCACCTCGCCGAGGAAGACGGCACCACCGGCCAGATCGCGGCCAAAGCGCATCACGCCCTGGCCGATGTCGACGAGGACAGTGACGAGGCCAATCGGGCGGACCGGCGGCTGATAATCGGTGACGTCGCGCTCGACCTCGGCGAGAAGCACCTCGTGCTCGGGACGGCGGCTGGTCAGCTCGACCGACGCCCCCTTCGCCTCGCCTTCCTGCTTGACCTGCCCGAGCAGATAGGCGCCGAGCGTGTCGAGGCGCTCGATTGCCGACAGATCGAGTCGGGCCTGGCGCACGCTGCCGATGCGCTCGACCAGCTCACTCGTCAGGGCCTCGAGACGCGGCGCTCGTCCCACGCTCCAGCGCCCGGCCAGCGCCACGACGAGAACGCCACCATCATCACGATAGACCGCCTGCGGCTCAGCGTCGTCGACGACAGCCATGACGGATCGCCAGCTCCCACACTCAGATTCGGCCCCCACGGCCTGTATCGCCGCGTGCCCGAAGGATAGCAAGCGCCGCCAGGATGAGCCCGAGTAGCGCGACCGGCACCATGGCGAGGAACACGCCCGGCCCGAACAGACGATAGAGATAGCCGGAGAAAATAGTGGTCAGCCCCATCGCCAGTGCACCGGCGGCAACCAAGCGGCCCTGCGCTGCTGCACGCCGGGCCTCCGGAGCGAGCGCCGAAAGCGCCGCCAGCGAGCCGAGATGGGCGCAGCCGAAAGTGGCGCCGTGCAGGAGTTGCAGCAGGAAGGTAACGGCGAGGCCGGGATCGGCGCTCATCATCCCGAAGCGCAGCGCCGCCGCCACCGCCGCGAGCGCGATCCAGAGCAGGCCGGCGAGGCCTCGTGCCGCGATGCTGCCGGCGACGAGGAAGACCACGATTTCGGCAAGGACCGCGACCGCCCAGAGCCAGCCGATCGCCTGGTCGCTGAAGCCGAGACTGCGCCAATGCAGCGAACCGAAGGCATAGAGGGCCGCATGGGTGGCGTTGACGCAGGCCGCCGCGCCGACCGCGAGCCAGAAGGGTAGTTTGAAACCGGCAGGAGATGCACCCTGCCGGATCGTCGGCGAGCTTCCCCCCGGCGGAGAGGGTGCCTGCAGGGCGGCGAGCGCCGCGAGCGAGCTGCTGCCGGCGAGGACGAACGGGATCAGCCAGGCACCGTACCGCGCGATCAGGTACCCGCCGGCAAGGTTCGAGAGCACGAAGGTCACCGAGCCCCAGAGCCTGACGCGGCCATAATCCTTCAGCGCCCCGGCTTTCACCTGCTCGGTGGTCAGGACATCAGCGAGCGGCACCACGCCTGACAACGCGATGGCGCTCAGCGCGGTCAGCACCGCGATCGGGATGAGCAGCGCCTGCTGCGCCAGAGCGAAATAGATGATTGCCGCCAGCGCGTTGAGCAGCGCCAGCAGGATGTTCGGGCGCAACCGGTCACCGAGGCCGGTCACAGATGAAGCGACGAAGACGCGGACCAGGATCGGGATCGCCAAGACATAGCCGATGTCGACATCGCTCAGCCCCTTGGAGCCGAGCCAGACCGGGAAGAACGGCAAATAGAAGCCGACGCCGAGGAAATTCAGCGCGTGCATGAGCGACAGGCGCACAGCCAGCAGGCGCGAGAATCCGGACCGGAGAGGCGGTGACATGCCCGTGGCAGCGATTTCTTAAAGAATCATCAGCAAGTTCGCAGGGGGCATCTTCGGCCGGCGAAACGCGATTCGGCCAGCCCATGGAGAGCAGCCTGGCCATGAGCGACGCGCGTTCGCTATCACCGCTGAGCGCGGCCGACTATGACGCGATCGCCGCCGCCGTGATGGAAACGGGGCGCGGTCGCTGGTTCCTGGCCGAGTATGCAAGGCGCAACCGGCAGGCCGACACCGAGATGGTGCTTTCGGCGATCGCCCGTCTCGAGCGCCTTTGCACCGTTCCCATCGCGGCGACGGAGCTTGCCCCGGACCTCTCGGAAACGGCGCGTGCGATCGCCGAACTGCGCGACGACCTCGACCGCGCCGGAGTCAGCGGCAGTTCTTCGCGCCTGTCTGCCCGCATTCAGGAGACCGCATCAGGCATCCTGGAGTCGGCGGAAGCGATCCAGGAAATCGCCTGGACGCTGCGCGAGTCGGGCTCTGAGCCGGACCTTTGCGACCGGCTCGACCGACGTGCGACCGAGATCTATGGCGCAACCACGGTGATCGAGGCTGGCGCCAACCAGATCGAAAAGGTCGCCGACACCATTGCCATGCTCGATGCGAGCCTGCGGGCAGCGGTAGATGATACCGGCTACACCCTGGCTGACGCGCCGCCACAAGTCCCCGCCGTGCCGACGGAGGTCCGCACGCCGCTCGCTCCACGGGCTGCGACCGATCCCGGCGACATCGACGTGGTCGAGGCAGGCACGCAGCAGCGCGCGCCCCTGAACGAGGCCGGCTTGCGGCTGTCGACGCAGTCCTATCGCCGACGCGGCAGCATCCAGGCCGCCGAGGACGATATCGCCTTCACCGATGTCGGCGCAGCGGCCGAGACGATCTCCATCCCAGCGCCAGCCAGCTCGGCCCGGATCGAGTTCAGCTATTCGGAGGCTGATCTGCGGGCGATTGGCTCGCTGCCGGTCGAAGACCGACTGCGCTTCTTCGGCTAGGTCCTCTCCGCGCTCAGTTCTCGCGCTTCAGCGCACTCTCGTGCCAGCGTCGCAGCAAGAGGTGCGAGACCAGGCTGGTCGCCAGGAAGATGGCGATGCCCGAGAGCGAGATCATCAGCAGCGCGGCGAAGACGCGCGGGATCTTGAGCTGATAGCCGGCCTCGAGGATGCGGTAGGCCAATCCCGACTCCGAACCACCCGTCCCTGCCACGAATTCGGCGACGACGGCGCCGATCAGCGCGAGCCCGCCCGAGATCTTCAGCCCGGCGAGGAAATAGGGCAGCGCCGCCGGCAGCTTGAGATGGCGCAGGGTCTGCCAGCGCGTCGCGCCGTGGAGCTGGAAGAAATTGATCAGGTTGTGGTCGGCCGAGTTCAGCCCGAGGATGGTGTTCGACAGGATCGGGAAAAAGGCGACGATCCAGGCGCAGATCAGCAGCGACAGGTTGATGTCGCCGGCCCAGATGATGATCAGCGGCGCGATCGCGACGATCGGCGTCACCTGCAGGATCACCGCATAGGGCAGAAGCGCCATCTCCAGCCATTTCGATTGGGTGAACAGCACCGCGAGCGTGACGCCGACGATGACAGCCGCCGCCAGCGCCATGAAGGTGATGCGCAAGGTGACCCAAAGCGACGTGGAGAGCGTGCCCCAGTCGGCGATCAGCGTCTGGCCGACCAGGAGCGGCCCGGGCAGCACATAGGACGGCACCTCGTTCCAGCGCACGGCGAACTCCCAGAGCCCGAGCACCAGAATGCCGACGAAGATCGGCGCGAGGATGCGCGGCCAGAAGCTGACCGGCAGGCCGAGGATGGTCGGCTCGGCGAGGGCAAGCGGGCGGGCTTCGGCGTCGGTGCCGTCATGCGGCACGGAGGTCGCGGATGGAGAACTCATGCGCCGATCGCCTCCTTGAGCTTGCCGGAGGCGAGCCGGCAGAGGTGAGCGTATTCGGCCGAGGTCCGGAACAATTCGTCGCGTGGATAGGGCGCGGAGACGTCGAGATCTGCCATGACACGGCCGGGCCGCGCCGCCATCACCACGATGCGCTGCGAGAGATAGACCGACTCGAAGACCGAATGGGTCACGAAGACGGCGGTGAAGCGCTCGCGCCACCACAGGTTCAGGAGGTCGTCGTTGAGGCGATGGCGGGTGATCTCGTCGAGCGCGGCGAAAGGCTCGTCCATCAGAAGGATCTTCGGCCGCATCACCAGAGCGCGCGCGATCGAGACCCGCATCTTCATGCCGCCTGAGAGTTCGCGCGGATAGGATTTCTCGAAACCCTTCAGTCCAACCAGCGCCAGCATCTCGGCCGCGCGCTCCTCGGCCTCCCGCCGCGGTACGTGCTTCAGAACCAGCGGCAGCATGACGTTGGAGAGCGCATTGGCCCAGGGCATCAACGTCGGGTCCTGGAAGACGAAGCCGAGATCGCGCTCCGATTTACCCTCGCCCGCACCGGGCCAGTCGATCGTGCCGGTGGACGGGCTGCCCAGCCCGGCGATCATGCGCAGCAAGGTCGACTTGCCGCAGCCGGACGGGCCGAGCAGGCTGACGAACTCGCCGGCGCCGAGGTCGAGATCGACGTCGCGCACGGCGATGGTGCCGTTGGCGAACTGCTTCGAGACCCGGCGGATCGAGACGAGCGGAGTTCCGCTCTTGTCGCCTGTCGCCGGAGGTGTGCTCAGATAGGCTGTGTCCAAAGGCCTGATGATCCAGTTTGCAAAAGGCCGTCATTCTCGGGCGGAGCGCAGACCCGAGAATCTCCGGCAAGAGATGCTCGGGACAAGCCCGAGCATGACGTTTCTCAGGGCTTGCCGACGCCCTTGTTGATGAACTCCAGGCTGTAGGCCTTCTTGACGTCGACGCCTGCAGGGATGACGCCGGCCTCGGTCATGGTCTTGGCGAAGCTCGCCCAGCGCGCATCGGTCATGGCACCGATGCCGAGGGTGCGCGCGTCGCCGGAGACGACGATGCCGTTCTCGTTCATCACCTTGAGAGCGTAATCGATCTTCTCCTGATCCATGTCGGGATTGTCCTTCAGGATCCGGGCGTTGGCGGCGGCGATGTTCGGGCCGCCCTTCATGTACTCAGCCCAGCCCTCGGCGGTCGCATCGACGAAGCGCTGCACGATCTCCTTCTTCTCCTGCACCATCTTGCGGGAGATCGTGATGGTGGTGTTGTAGTTCTCGAAGCCGGCATCGGCGAGGAGATGGACGACCGGCTCGACGCCGGCCTTGCGGATCACGAAGGGCTCGGAGGACAAAAAGCCCTGCTGAGTCAGCTTCTTGTCGGCGAGAAACGGCGCCATGTTGAAGGTGTAGGGCCGGATCTGCTCGTCGCGATAGCCGAATTTCAGCTTCAGGAACGGCCAGAAGCCGACGCGGGCCTGCGCCGCGATCAGGATCGGCTTGTCCTTGAGGGCGGCGAGCGTGTCGTTGCCCTGGCCGGGATGCGAGATCAGGACCTGCGGGTCCTTCTGGAAGATCGAGGCGATGCAGAGGAAGGGTAGGTTCTCCTGCGCGAAGCTCAGCGCCTCCAGCGAATTGCCCATGATCATGTCGACGCGGCCGCCGAGCAGGAGCTGGGTCGGGTTCTGCTGCGGACCGCCGGGGCGTATCTCGACGTCGAGGCCGTACTTCTTGTAGATGCCGTTGGCCGCGGCGAGGTAGAAGCCGCCATGCTCGGTCTGGGCGCGCCAGTTGGTCTGGTAGCTGACCTTGTCGAGGGTCTGGGCGTTGACGCGCGCGCCGGGCACCGGGATCAGCACCGAGGCGGCCGAGCCACCGAGCAAGCCGAGCGCAGCGCGCCGGTCGAGGCGATATTTCATCGTCATGGCCGAACCCCCTCCATCATGTCGCGAACCTGTCGCCGGGCTGCGCGATACCTGCGGCCGGCAAGCAGCTTGTATGCCACGGCCAAGGCCGTCATGTGAATGTGCGCCAGCGTTCTGCACACAGGCGGCAGCAGCGCTTCCATCGCGCCGCTCGCCGGCTATGCTGTGATCAGCCAAGGCCGTCTCCGGTGATGTCCTGCGGCGGGAAATCCAGCTGAAAACGTCTTCGCCATGAAAGCCCTGATCTTCGGCGCCACCGGCATGGTTGGACAAGGCGTTCTGCGCGAGTGCCTGCACGACCCCGGCGTCGAGGAGGTCGTCACGATCGGCCGCACGGCGACGGTCCAAAGCCACGCCAAGCTGCGCGAGATCGTCCATGCCGACCTCACCGACTATTCGGCGATCGAAGCAGAGCTCACCGGTTTCGATGCCTGCTTCTTCTGCCTCGGCGTCGCCTCGGCCGGGATGAGCGAGGCCGATTACAGCCGGATCACCCATGACATACCGCTCGCCGCGGCGCGGACGCTTGTTCGGCTCAACCCAGCGATGGCGTTCGTCCATACCTCCGCAGCAGGCACCGACAGCAGCGAGAGCGGCCGCGTGATGTGGGCCAGGGTCAAGGGCAGGACCGAGAACGCTTTGCTCCGCCTGCCGTTCAAGGCGGTCTACATTTTCCGGCCCGCCGGCATCCGCCCGATGCACGGCATCACCTCGCGCACCACGCTCTACCGTATCGGCTATGCCATTACGGCCCCGCTCCTGCCCTGGCTCGAGCGGACTTTCCCGCGCTACGTCACCTCGACCGAACGGCTGGGCAAGGCGATGCTGAAGGCCGCCCGCGTGGGCGCGCCCAAGCCGATCCTCGAATGCGAAGACATCAACCGGCTATGAACTGCCGCCGGCAAGGACAGACGACATGAGCGCGCGTTTCTGGGGCGACCTGAAGACCACCGACTTCGCCGGCCTCTCGCCCGATGCGACGATCGCCGTGCTCCCGCTGGCGGCGATCGAGCAGCATGGCCCGCATCTGCCCGTCTCGGTCGACACCACCGTGATGAACGCGATGCTGGCGCTCGCCATGCCGCAGGTTCCGGCCGAGCTCGATGTGCTGGTGCTGCCGACCCAGGCGATCTGCAAGTCGAACGAGCATCTGCATTCGCCGGGGACGCTGACGATCTCCTGGGACAGCGCGATCCGAAGCTGGATCGAAATCGGCGAGAGCGTGAAGCGCGCCGGCCTGCGCAAGCTCGTGCTCGTCACCTCGCATGGCGGCAATGTCGACCCGATGAAGGTTGTGGCGCGAGAACTCCGCGTCAGCCAGGGCGTGTTCGCGGTCTCGACCTCCTGGAGCAGTTTCGGCCTGCCGCCCGGGCTCTATGACGAGATGGACGCCAAGCACGGCATCCATGCCGGCGACATCGAGACCTCGCTGATGCTGCATTTTCGGCCCGATCTCGTCGACATGAGCCAGGCCGGCCGCTTCGTGCCGAGGACGGTCGAGATGGCGGACGAGGGCTACAAATGGCTGAGGCCGACCGGAGCCCATCCCTTTGCCTGGATGGCGCAGGATGTTCATTCGTCCGGCGCGGCGGGCGATGCCAGCCTCGCCACCGCCGAGAAAGGCAAGGCGACGGCCGAATTCCAGGCCGCGGGTTTCGTCGAATTGCTGGCGGATGTGGCGCGGTTTCCGCTGGCGAAATTGCACAAGGCAGAGTGAGCCGGCGTCAATCCGGATCGAGCAGCCTCGGCCCTGCGCCCTGTTTGCCGAGCTCGTCCCAGGGATTGTGCAGCGGGCAGCTCCTCACGGAGAGACAGCCGCAGCCGATGCAATCGGTGAGGTGGTCGCGCAGGCGCGTCAGCCGGTCGATGCGATGCTCAAGCTCCTCCTTCCAGGCGGCGGAGAGCCGGCTCCAGTCCTCCGCCGTCGGCGTGCGCTCCTGCGGCAGCGCCTTGAAGGCCTCGCGGATGGTCTTCAGCGGGATGCCGGTGCGCTGCGCCACCTTGATGATGGCGACGCGGCGCAGCACCTCGCGCGGATAGCGGCGCTGGTTGCCGGCATTGCGGCGGCTGCGGATCAGCCCTTCCGCCTCGTAGAAGTGCAGCGCGGAGACGGCGATGCCGCTGCGGCTCGCGACCTGACCGACGCTGAGATCGTCGGTGAAGGGATTGCGGGCTGGGTGCTTCATGACGCTTGACCTTAACCTTACTTGAGGTCTTATAGAGGTCGCTCCGCTGCATCGCCAGCCCCCCGGAGCCATCCCATGCACCGCCCGCTCATCCCCCAGATCAAGGTCGCCGTGATCTATGGCAGCACGCGCCAGGGGCGCCTGTGCACCAAGGTCGCAGGCTGGACGATCGCGCAGATCGAGGGCGACGGCCCCTTCTCAGTCGAGAGCGTCGACCCCGGCGCCCACGACCTCGCCGAACAGGCGGAACGGCTCGGCCGGGCCGATGCCTTCATCGTGGTGACGCCCGAATACAACCGCAGCTTCCCGGCTCCGCTGAAGGCGCTGATCGACGGCACGGGCGCGCAATGGCGCGGCAAGCCGATCGCCTTCGTCTCCTATGGCGGCGTCTCGGGCGGCCTGCGCGCCGTCGAGCAACTGCGCCTTGTCTTCGCCGAATTGCACGCGGCGACGATCCGGGACGGGGTCTGCTTCGCTAATGCCTGGGACCAGTTCGACGAGACCGGCCGCCTGCGCGATGCCGATCGCGCCGAGCGAGCAATGGCGACCATGCTCGGCCAGCTGCATTGGTGGGCAAGCGCGCTCCGGACCGCCCGCAATACCGTGCCCTACGGCCAGTTCGCGGCCTGAGCGGCCTCTGGCAGGACACAATATCGATAGCTGCTCGCGGGGATTTTCCCGTGTCAGCAGCTTGTCGGAGGCGAATTCATCGGCCGGACACCTGCCAGTGGAAGATTTCCCTGAAAATGCAGGCACCTAACGCCGCGATGCAGTTTGCTTCACAAATTCGAACTGGTGCCAGCGGCGGCATCCGGGAAGGATCGGGTGGACCGACCCCTCCTTCTGCGGAGCCGCCATGCAGCTCAAACTCCTGCGCAACGCCCTGCTCAAGCTGAGCTATGCCGGCAAGACCCTGCTGATCGATCCGGATTTCGGCGAGAAACTCAGCCGCCGCTCGATCGCCGGCAAGTCGCAGAACCCGATGGTCGACCTGCCCGAGCCGATCGAGGAGATCCTCGCCGGTGTCGACCATGTCATCGTCTCGCATCTGCATGCCGACCATTTCGACGATGTCGCCAAGGCGCGTATCCCGAAGGACATCCCGCTGATCTGCCAGCCCGGCAACGAGGAGGCGATCCGGGCGGCCGGCTTCACCAATGTCGAGCCGCTCGACCATTTCGTCCGCATCGGCCCGATCGTGGTCAAGCCGCAGCCGGCGCAGCACGGCACCGGGCCGGTCATCGAGGTGATGGGCAAGGTGATGGGCTTCACCCTGGAAGCGCCGGGCGAGCCTTGGATCTACTGGTGCGGCGACAGCGTGCTTTATCCGCCGCTGCAGGAGGCCGTCGCCAAGGCCGAACCCGACGTGATCGTCACCCATTCCTGCGGCGCGCTCTGGGACGGCACGCTGATCGTGATGGATGCGCAGCAGACGCTCGACTTGGCCGAGCAGGCGTCGCAGGCGACGATCGTCGCCGTCCATATGGAAGCGCTCGACCATGCCAGCGTCAGCCGGCAGGCGTTGCGCGAGGCGGCCGAGGCCCGCGGCATCGGCCGCGAGCGGCTGCTGATCCCGGCCGATGGCGAGACGATCGAGCTGAAGACGTCGGTGCACGCCGGCACCTGACCGACGCTGTCATCTCGGACAAGCCGCGAAGCGGGCTGATCCGGGATCCATGCCTGAACCGTTCCGGCATGGGTCCCGGGTCTGCGCTTCACTCACCCGGGACGACCTGAATTCAAGTACGAAAGGCCCCTATTCCCCCGCCTTGAGCTGCTTGGCGTAGATGTCCTTGTACTGCTCGCGCAGCAGGTTCTTCTGGACCTTGCCCATGGTGTTGCGCGGCAGGTCGGCGACGATGAAGACCTGCTTCGGCAACTTGAACTTGGCTAGGCGCTGCTCCAGAGCCTTGGCGATGCCTGCGGCGGAGATCTCCGAACCGGCCTTGGCCACCACCACGGCGGTGACGCCCTCGCCGAAATCCGGATGCGGGCAGCCGATCACGGCGCTCTCGATCACGCCCGGCATCTCGTCGATCTCGGCCTCGACCTCCTTGGGATAAACGTTGTAGCCGCCGGTGATGATCAGGTCCTTGCCGCGCCCGACGATGTGGACATAGCCGGCCGGGTCAATCTTGCCGAGATCGCCGGTGATGAAGAAGCCATCCGGACGGAACTCCGCTGCGGTCTTCTCGGGATTGCGCCAATAGCCCTTGAAGACGTTCGGGCCCTTGACCTCGATCATGCCGATCTCGTCGCGGACGAGCTCCTTGCCGCTCTCCGGATCGGTGACGCGCGCCGAGACGCCCGGCAGCGGAAAGCCGACCGTGCCCGCCACCCGGTCCCCGTCATAGGGGTTCGAGGTGTTCATATTGGTCTCGGTCATGCCGTAGCGCTCGAGGATGGCGTGGCCGGTGCGCTCGCGCCATTCGCGATGCGTCTCGGCGAGCAGCGGCGCCGAGCCGGAGACGAAGAGGCGCATATGCTTCACCGCCTCCTTCGACAGGCGCTGGTCCTGGAGCAGGCGGACATAGAAGGTCGGCACGCCCATCATGCTGGTCGCCTTGGGCAAGTGCTTGAAGACCTGCTCAGGGTCGAACTTCGGCAGCAGGATCATCGCCGCGCCGGCGAAGAGGATCACATTGGTCGCGACGAAGAGGCCATGGGTGTGGAAGATCGGCAGCGCGTGCAGCAGCACGTCGCCCTTGGTGAAGCGCCAGTAGTCGACCAGCGCCAGCGCGTTCGAGGCGAGGTTGTCATGGCTGAGCATCGCGCCCTTGGAGCGCCCGGTCGTGCCGGAGGTGTAGAGGATGGCGGCTAGATCGTCCGCACCGCGGGCGACATCGGCGAACTCGCCGGAAGCAGCGTTGGCCTTGTCGAGCAGGCTGCCCGCGCCGACGCCGAGCGTTTCCAGCTTCGCACCGGTCTTGTCGGCGAAGGGCTTCAGTGCCTCCGACTTGGCGGGATCGCAGACGAAGACGGCCGGCTCGGCATCGCCGAGAAAGTATTCGATCTCGGCCGGGGTATAGGCGGTGTTGAGCGGCAGGAAGATCGCCCCAGCCCGAACGGTGCCGAGATAAAGCATCAGCGCCTCGATGCTCTTCTCGACCTGGACGGCGACGCGATCGCCCGGCTTCACGCCGAGCGCCACCAGCGCATTGGCGAAGCGGGCGGAGACCGCAACCATGTCGGCGTAAGTATAGGTCCGGCCGTCATCGAGGAACGCGAAGGGCGCGGTTGGCGCCGGCATGCGGGCCTTGATCAGGTCGAACAGATGATTGCCCATGATTTCGGGTCCTTTCAGGCGTTTCCGTTGTTTTTGGTCAGTTATTGGCCGGCCGCAACTGCTTCTTCACCGAGGAGGAAGCGACCACGGTATTGCGGCTGGCGAAGGCCTCGTGATTGGTCTCGATGTCGTCGAGCTCGTAGCGATAGTTGACCATCACGCCATGCGACTCGCGCAGACCGCGATCGGAGAGATTGCCACCGACGTTGATCCGCTCCAGCCGCGCGCCATTGCCGAGATGGAAGCGCGCGACCGGGTCGATCACACGGCCCGAAGAAGTCCGGGCCCGCAGCATGTACTGCGCCATCATCTGGCCGAGGAGCTTGTCGCGGCGGGCACTGGTGACCTCGTCCTGCTTCGCGATCTCGGCCGGCGCCTGGATCAGCAGCGCCGCTTCCTCATTGGTCAGGCCCAGTTCGGCCGGCTCCGCCAGCGCCGGTCCGAGCCAGCGGGCGAAGCCCGGCACCGGCGACAGCGTGACGAAGACGTCGAGCCCCGGCAATTCGCGCTTCAGATCCTCGGCGACCTGCTTGATCAGAAAATTGCCGAAGGAGATGCCGCGCAACCCCTCCTGGCAGTTCGAGATCGAATAGAACACTGCAGTCGTCGCGGACGAGGCCGGCAGCACCTCGCGCGCTTCACTCAGCACGTCGACGATGCGGCTCGGGCTCTCGCGGGTCAGCGCCACTTCGACGAAGATCAAGGGCTCGTCGATGAGCTGCGGATGGAAGAAGGCGAAGCAGCGCCGGTCGGCTGGCTCGAGCCGGCGGCGCAGATCGTCCCAGTCCTTGATCGCGTGAACCGCCTCATAGCGGATGATCTTCTCCAGCACATTGGCGGGAGTGGTCCAGTCGATGCGGCGCAGCACCAGGAAGCCACGATTGAACCAGGAACCGAACAGGTGCCGGAAGTCGGCATCGACCGCCTTGAGCTCCGGCTCCTGTTTCATCGCCTCGAACAGGCTCTCACGCATCCGCACCAGCACATGGGTGCCGCCGGGCGCGAGATTGAGCCGGCGGAAGAGCTCCTGCCGGCGCGGCTCGGAGGCGAGATGGAGCTGGCCGATCGCCTCGGCGTCGGGATTGTCGCGATAACGCTCCAGCGCGGCGTCGAGCCGCTCGCGATCAGGACCGAAGCGCTCCTGCAGCAGCTGGAAGAAGGCGAGCCGGCCGGGCTCGTCGAGCTGCTCCCAATCGTCGAGCACGGCCTGCGCCAGCGCCATGCCCGAGGCCTCGCCGCGGCCCGAGAGCAGATCCTCGCAGAGCTTGTCGAGCGGTCGGCGGCGATTCGAGGCGAAGCGCTCGAAATTGATCAGCGCCCGGCCGCGATCGGCGACGCTAGTCAGGAGATCGCCAAGAAACGCCATCTGCACCCCCAAGGCCTGCTACCAGCGCCATCCTATACGAGTTTACCGCAGTGCAAACGCGACAGGCCGCGACACGATCGCGCTACTTCAACAGCTCCCAGGCCTTGAGGAAGAAATCGGGCGCGCCGAAGTTCCCCGACTTCAGCGCCACCACCATCTCCGGCCCGTCAACGACGCGGGTCCAGGGCACGCCGGGATCGATCTCCGGCCCGATCTCCAGCGTACGGATGGCAAGACCCTGCACGACCGCGCCGGAGGTCTCGCCGCCGGCCACGAGCAGGCGGGTGACGCCGCCGGCGCTCAGAAGCCGAGCGACCTCGGCGAAAGCATGCTCGACGATCTCGCCGGCCTTGTCGCGGCCGAGCTTGTCCTGCACCGAAGCGACCTCGGCCGGGTCGTCGCTGGAATAGACGAGGAAGGGCTTGTCGGCCGGCTGAGCCAGGGCCCAATCCGCCAGCTCCTTCGCCGTCTGCTGCCCGCCAGCCAGCGCCAGAGGATCGACTTTCAGTGCCGGGATACCGGCCGCGAGCGCTGTCTTGATCTGGCCGCGTGTCGCAGTCGAGCAGCTGCCGGAGATGATGCCGGCGCGGCCGGCCGGTGCCGAGAGATGCGTCGCGGTCTCGCGCCAGGGCAGCAGCCCAGTCTTGCGGAAGTTTTCGGGAAGGCCCATGGCGATGCCGGAGCCGCCGGTGAGCAGCACATGCTCCGAAATCGCCTCGCCGAGCACCATCAGATGGCCGTTATCGAGCGCGTCGGTGACGACATAGCGCACATCGTCGGCCGCCAGCTCGGCCAAGCGCTTGCGGACGGCGGCGGCGCCTTGGTTGACGGAAGCATAGGAGGCGAGCCCGACCTTGTGCGCGGTCTGCGCGCCCATCAATCGCATCAGGTTGGAATCCCGCATCGGGGTCAGCGGGTGATCCTTCATCGAGCTCTCATGCAGCGGCACCTCGCCGACGAAGAGGTAGCCCTGGAAGATCGAGCGGCCATTGGCCGGGAAAGCCGGGCAGACGATCGCCTGATGGGCATTGAGGCGCTGCATCAGCGCATCGGCGACCGGGCCGATATTGCCCTTGGCGGTCGAATCGAAGGTCGAGCAATACTTGAACAGGATCTGCCGCGCGCCGGCCGCCAGCAGCGCCTCGCAGGCAGCGAGCGAATCCGCCACAGCCTCGGCGACTGGATTGGTACGCGACTTCAACGCGACGACGACGGCGTCGGCCTCGGGCAGGGTTGCGCCGGCGGCAGGGGCACCGATGACCTGGACCGTGCGCATCCCGGCGCGGTTCAGCATCAGGGCGACGTCGGTCGCGCCCGTCATGTCGTCGGCAATCACACCCAGCAGCATCGTTCGACCTTTCCTTGCGTTCCCCACGACCATATGAGCGATCCGCGGCGAAAATCTTGCATACCAAAATTAGTGCGAGCGGCGACAGGCCTTGCCCGCCCTGCCGCCATGCAGGCGCCGGCGGCTGGTATTCGTCATACTGTATCCATTGCGCCAATCGCGGCGTCGTGGAATGTTCGCGGCAACGCTCGGCGGGGGCAAGCCGAGCCTATCGACGATCACCGAAAAATGCGCCAGCTTGGTACCGAATGGGACCAAACAAAAATCTCCCGCGGGGCTCCGGGATCGCCGCAAGAGCGATGGAGCCTCGGCCAACGGGCCCAGGTCAAAGCAAAACAACGATGAGGGGAACAGCGATGAAACGTATCGTTCTGCTGGCGTCGGCGGCCATGCTTGGCCTCGCCGCGCTTCCGGCACAAGCCCAATCACCATCGACCTTGCGGATCGGGCTCCAGGAGGACCCCGACATGCTCGATCCGCACAAGGCCCGCACCTTCGTCGGCCGCATCGTCTTCATGGGCCTGTGCGACCGGCTCGTCGACATCGATCCAGAGCTGAAGATCATCCCGCGGCTCGCGACCGAATGGTCGTTCTCGGCCGACGGGCTGACGCTGACGATGAAGCTGCGCACCGACGCAAAATTCCATGACGGCGAGACGTTCAACGCCGAGGCGGCCAAGGCCAATCTCGAACGAGCGATGACGCTGCCGGATTCGCTGCGGAAGTCCGAGCTCGCCTCGGTCGAGAGCGTCAGCGCGCCCGATCCGGCAACGCTCGTCCTCAAGCTCAAGCGCCCCGATGCGACGCTGCTAGCCCAGCTCACCGATCGCGCCGGAATGATGCTGTCGCCGAAGAGCCTCGGGCCCGACATCACCGCCAAGCCGATCTGCTCCGGCCCCTACCAGTTCGTCGAGCGCGTCCAGAACGACCGGATCGTGCTGGACAAGTTCAAGGGGCATTGGGAAGCGGACAAGTACCAGTTCGACCGGATCGTCTACCGCGCCATTCCCGACACCACGGTCCGCCTCGCAAACCTGCGCGCCGGCGAGCTCGACATGCTGGAGCGCCTGGCGCCGACCGATGTGAAGTCGGCCAAGGCCGACAAGAGCCTCAAGATCGAGAGCACGGCCAATCTCGGCTACCAGGGCATCACCATCAACACCAGCCATGGCGAGGCCGCCAACCAGCCCATGGGCAAGGACAAGCGAGTGCGACAGGCGCTTTCGCTCGCCGTCGACCGCAAGGTGCTGAGCCAGGTCGTGTTCGAGGGGCTCTATGAGCCGATGAACCAGCCCTTCAACCCGGGCAACCAGTATCTCTCCGCCGCCCTGCCGGTGCCGGAGCGCGACGTCGCCAAGGCCAAGGCCCTGCTGAAGGAAGCCGGCGTCGCCAAGGTCAGCGTCGAGCTCTTCGTCACCAACAATCCGGTCGACGCCCAGCTCGGCCAGGTCATCCAGGCGATGGCGCAGGAGGTCGGCATCGACGTCCAGATCCGCTCGACCGAATTCGCCAGCCAATTGCGCGACCAGCAGCAGGGCAAGTTCCAGATGAGCCGGATCGGCTGGTCCGGCCGCATCGATCCCGACGGCAACATCCACCAGTTCGTCACGACCAAGGGCAACCAGAACGACGGGCGCTACTCCAATGCCGAGGTCGACAAGCTGCTCGACGAGGCCCGCACGCTCTACGACGTCGCCGAGCGCAAGAAGCGCTATGACGCGGCGCAGAAGATCCTCCAGGACGAACTGCCGATCGTCTATCTCTACAACCAGACCGTTTTCTTCGCGCTGCGCTCCAACCTCCAGGGCTTCGTGATCAATCCCGACGGGATGATCCGGCTCTCGGGATTGAAGCGGTCGTGAGAAGTTCACCCGAGTCTAGGGAGCGCAGCCGCGCTCCCTTCCCGGCCTGCAACGGTGACCGGCAGCCATGTTCGCGCTGATCGGCCGCCGCGTCCTGATTGCGATCCCGACGCTGTTCCTGGTGTCGCTGTTCGTCTTCGCCCTGCAGAGGGCATTGCCGGGCGATCCGTTCCTCGTCATCGCAGGCGAGGAGCGCGATCCCGAGGTGATCGCCCGCCTGCGCGAAATCTACCGGATGGACGACCCGATCGTGGTGCAGTTCTTCGCCTGGCTCGGCCAGGTGATCCAAGGCGATTTCGGCCGCTCGCTGCGCACCGGCGAGCCAGTGCTGAACCTCATCCTGCAGAAGCTGCCGGTGACGATCCAGCTCGCCACCGCCTCGATCATCATCGCGCTCATCATCGGGCTTCCAACCGGCATCATCGCGGCGCGGCGCAAGGGTACGATCGTCGACTATTCGGCGAGCGCGCTCGCTCTGTCGGGCCTCTCGATCCCGAATTTCTGGCTCGGCATCATGCTGATCCTTGTTGTCGCCGTGGAGCTGAAATGGCTGCCGGCCTCGGGCTTCGAATCGATCTTCGTCGATCCCAAGGCCGCAATCGAGCGCCTGATCATGCCGGCCTTCGTCCTCGGCGGCGGGCTCTCGGCCTTCATCATGCGCCACACCCGCTCGGCCATGCTCGAAGTGCTGCGCTCCGACTATGTCCGCACCGCCCGCGCCAAGGGGCTCGACGAGGAAACCGTCGTCCACCGCCATGCGCTGCGCAACGCACTCATCCCGATCATCACCCTGTCGACACTGCTGTTCGGTGAATTGCTGGCCGGCGCCGTGCTGACCGAGCAGGTCTTCACCATCCCCGGCTTCGGCAAGCTGATCGTCGATGCCGTCTTCAACCGCGACTATGGCGTCGTACAGGGCGTGGTGCTGTGCACGGCGCTCGGCTTCATCCTGATGAACCTGCTCGCCGACGTGCTCTATATCCTCGCCAATCCGCGCCTGAGGAACGCCTGATGAGCGCCACGATCGAGACAGGCGCCACCGGGCCCTTGCAGACACGCCCGGGTGTGCTGCGACGGCTGATACGCAACCGCTCGGCACTGATCGGCGGAGCCCTCGTTCTGACCTTCGTCCTGCTGGCGATCCTGGCGCCGATCCTGCCGCTGGCCGACCCGTTGAAATCGAACTTCCTCGCGATCCGCAAGCCGCCCTCGGAACTCTACTGGTTCGGCACCGACGAGCTTGGCCGCGACCAGGTCTCGCGCCTGTTCTATGGCGCGCAGACCTCGCTGCTTGCCGGCATCGTCTCGGTCTCGATCGCGCTGGCGATCGGCATTCCGTTCGGCCTTGCCGCCGGCTGGTATGGCGGCTGGGTCGACATCGCGATCTCGCGCGTCACCGAGGCGCTGCTCGCCTGCCCTTTCCTGATCCTCGCCATCGCCTTCGCCGCGATCCTCGGCCCCTCGCTCACCAATGCGATGATCGCGATCGGCCTCTCGGCGGTGCCGATCTTCATCCGGCTGGTGCGCGGCCAGGTGATGACGGTCAAGGCCGAGGATTTCGTCGAGGGGGCGCGATCGGTCGGGGCGCGCGATCTGCGCCTGATGCTGATCCACGTCCTGCCCAACACGCTCTCGCCGATCATCGTGCAGGCGACGCTGTTCATGGCCCAGGCAATCATTCTCGAAGCCGCCCTCTCCTTCCTCGGCCTCGGCCAGCAGCCGCCCTCCCCGTCCTGGGGCCAGATGCTCAACGTCGCCAAGAATTTCATGGAGCAGGCGCCGTGGATGTCGGTAGCGCCCGGCATCGCCATCTTCCTGGCGGTACTGGGCTTCAACCTGCTCGGCGACGGCCTGCGCGACGCGCTCGATCCCAAAGAATCCTGATCCTACTGCCTAAGGAACCACCCATGTTCACCACCCGCCCCGAGATCCTCGGCACCTTCGGCGTCGTCACCTCGACGCATTGGCTCGCGACCGCGTCGGGCATGGCGATGCTGGAGAAGGGCGGCAACGCCTTCGACGCCTGCGCCGCCGCAGCCTTCGTGCTGCAGGTGGTCGAGCCGCATCTCGTCGGGCCGGCCGGCGACATGCCGGCGGTGTTCTATTCAGCCGAGACGAAGAAGGTCGAAGTGCTCTGCGCCCAGGGGCCGGCACCGGCGGCCGCGACGATCAAGGCCTATAAGGACCTCGGCATCGACATCATCCCCGGCGACGGCCTGCTCTCGACTGTGATCCCCGGTGCCTTCGGCGGCTGGATGACGATGCTGCGCGACCATGGCCGGCTGCCGCTGCGCGAGGTCCTGGAGCCGGCGATCGGCTATTTCGAGAACGGCCACCCGATGCTGCCGCGCGTCTCCGACACGATCGTGGGGCTGAGCGACCTCTTCACGAATGAATGGACGACATCGGGCGCGGTTTATCTCCCCGGCGGCAACGCCCCGAAGGGGCGCGAGCTCTTCCGCAATCCGGCTGCCGCCAACACCTACAAGCGTATTCTCGCCGAGGCGGAAGCCGCCGGCAGCGATCGCCAGAAGCAGATCCAGGCTGCCTACGACACCTGGTACAAGGGCTTCGTCGCCGAGGCGATGGACGCCTTCTGCCGCACGCAAGCGCCGATGGATTCGACCGGCCGCCGGCACAAGGGCCTGCTCACCGCGCAGGACATGGCCGGCTGGACGCCGCATTACGAAGCGCCGGCAAGCGTGACCTACCATGACTGGGAGGTCTTCAAGATCGGCCCCTGGGGTCAGGGCCCGGTCTTCCTGCAGACGCTGAAGATCCTCGAAGGCTTCGATCTCTCGGCAATGGGCCCGGCCAGCCCCGAATTCATCCATCATGTCGCCGAGGCGATGAAGCTCGCCTTCGCCGATCGCGAAGCCTATTACGGCGACCCGGATTTCGTGAAGGTGCCGCTCTCGACGCTGCTGTCGGAGGATTACGCCCGTGGCCGCCGCGAGTTGATTGGTAATGAGGCCTCGAAGGAGATCCGCCCGGGCGCGGTCCCGGGCTTCGAAGCCCAGGTCGCGCAGGCGCTCGCCAATATCCGGATCGCCGGCCAGCATGGCGCCGCGACCAGCGCGACCGTCGGCGAGCCGACATTGGCCTCGATGGTCGCCTCCTCGCAGCGCGGCGACACCGTGCATATCGACGTGATCGATCGCTGGGGCAACATGGTCGCGGCGACGCCGTCGGGCGGCTGGCTGCAATCCTCGCCGGTGATTCCCGAGCTCGGCTTCCCGCTGAACTCGCGCGCCCAGGCCTTTTTCCTCGAAGAGGGGCTGCCATCCTCGCTCGCGCCAGGCAAGCGCCCGCGCACGACGCTGACCCCGACGATCGCCTTCGAGAACGGGCAGCCGCGCCTCGCCTTCGGCACACCGGGCGGCGACCAGCAGGAACAATGGCAGCTCGGCATGTTCCTGCGCCGGGTGCATCACGGGCTCAATTTGCAGGAGGCGATCGATCTGCCGCTGTTCCACACCCAGCATTTCCCCTCGACCTTCTATCCGCGCGAGGCGCGGCCCGGCCATCTCGCGGTCGAAGAGAGCGTCGGCGAGGCTGTCCTGGCCGATCTTATCCGCCGCGGGCATGAGCTGGAGCGGGCTCCGGCCTGGACTGTCGGGCGTCTCACCGCAGCCGAGAAGAGCGCCAACGGGCTCTTGCGTGCCGCCGCGACGCCGCGTCTGATGCAGGCCTACGCCGCCGGCCGCTGAGGAAAAAGCCTATGACCTGGTCCATCGTCGCGCGCGATGCCGCGACCGGCGCCTATGGCGTCGCCGTCTCGACCTGCGCCTTCGCCGTCGGCTCGCGCGTGCCCTATGGCTGCGGCAGGGTCGGTGCGATCGCGACGCAGGCCTTCGTCAACCCGCTCTACGGGGTCGATGGCCTCCGGCTGCTGCAGGAAGGGCGCTCCTCGGTCGAGATCATCGCCAACCTGACCGCTGCAGATGAAGGCCGGGCGCACCGGCAATTCCACCTGATCGACCGCGACGGCCGCACCGCATCCTTCACCGGTAATGCCTGCATCGACTGGTGCGGGGCGGTGAACGGGCCGCAGGTCTCGGTCGCCGGCAACATGCTGGCCGGTCCGGAAGTCGTCCAGGAGACGCTGAAGGCCTATGTCGAGAACTCGGGGCTCGACTTCGACGAACGCCTGCTGGTGGCGCTCGAAGCCGGCGAGAAGGCCGGCGGTGACAAGCGCGGCCGGCAATCCTGCGCCATCCGGATCTGGGCGAGTGAGCCGGTGCCGAGCTTCGACATCCGGGTCGACGACCATGCCGATCCGCTCGCCGAACTGCGCCGGATCTGGCGGGTGGCGCATCAGCGCTATGTGCCGTTCCAGCTGGCCTCGCCCTCGCGGGCGCGGCCTGCCGGCGTCACCGACCGGGCCGAGCTCGACCGGCTGTGCGGGGAGTACGCTGCGGCGTGGAATGCGCGGCATCCGGAGTGACGGTCGGCGGAGCCGATCGTCATGCTCGGGCTTGACCCGAGCATCTCGGAAACCAGTGCCTTCTCGTCATGAGATTCTCGGGTCGGCGCTACGCGCCGCCCGAGAATGACGGCTCTGGTCACGCCGCCTTGGTAGCGCGGCCCTCGGCAGCCCACTTGGCGTACCAGCTCTTGAAGCGGCGCCACTCGGTCTCGACATAGTTGCGCTGGGCGTCGGAGAGCCTGTCAGCGTCGTTGAAGTGACGCCCATAGGCCTTGTGCCCCTCCAGCACCATCAGGTGCTTGTAGTAGAGCACCAGATCGACTCCCTCGTCGAAGGACGACAGCACATAGAGCGCCCGCTCCAGCTCGAGCGCGTCGCGCTCGGCCTGCGGGTCACCGGCGGCCGCCTTCTGCGAGAGCGCGACGAGGTGCAGCACCTCCTTGGGCAGGGCGTTGCCGATGCCGGTGATCGCGCCCTTGGCGCCGCACCGGATGAAGCCGTGGGTGACCTGCGTGTCGACGCCGACCATCAGGGTCAGCTTCGGATCACGGTTGGTGATGTGCTCGGCCGCATAGGTCAGCGCCGCGCCGCCACCGAACTCCTTGAAGCCGACGAGATGCGGGAAGCGCTCGTTGAGCGCGAAGAACAGGTCGGCCTTGGTCTCGTAGCCGTAATAGGGGCTATTGTAGATCACCGACGGCAGGTCGACCGCCGCTTCCAGGATGCCTTCGAAATGGGCGCGCTGAGCCTGGAGCGAGGAGCCGCGCGAGAGCACGCGCGGGATGACCATCAGGCCCTGGGCGCCGGCCTTCTTGGCATGAGCGGCGAGCGCGGCGGCGCGCTTGGGGTTCTGCGCGCCGGTGCCAACGATGAGCGGGATGCCACCCTTCACGAGGGCCTCGACACCCTCCATGCGCTGCTCGTCCGTCAGCAGCGGCCAGTCACCCATCGAGCCGCAATAGACGACTGCCGACATGCCGGCGTCGATCAGATGGCGGCCGGTGCGCACCAGCTCAGCATAGTCGACATCGCCCGAGGTGGTGCAGGGGCTCATCAGGGCGGGGATGGTGCCGCTGAAGATGTTCTTGGTCATGGCAGAGGTCCGCTCGCAGGAGGAATGCGGCTGCGGGCCGATCGCCCGCAGCAACGATAATAGCCTGAAGATCAGGCCGTGATCGACTGGCCGGCCTTGCGCAATCCGGCGAGCACCGGCGCCTTGGGCAGCCAGATCTTGTCGAACTCGGCGATGACGGCCTCGGAATCCTTCGGGTTGGCGAGCTTGAAATTGGCACCTGCCGCCTTGAACTGCTCGACCAGCTTGGGCTCGTTGCCGGCGAGCGCGTCGATCTGCTCGTCGAGCGCGGCGCGCACCGTCTTGGTGATCAGTTCGCGATCGGCTGCCGACATGCCTTGCCAGACGCGACCCGAGGCGAGCGCGATCACCGGCATGAAGATCGCGTTCATCTGCAGGATAGTCTTCGAGACCTTGTCGAAGCGCTGGTTCCAGGAGAACTCGAGATCGGCCTCGAGCCCATCGACCTGGCCATTGGTCATGGCGTCGAAGACCTGCGGCGTCGGGATCGGGGTCGGCGCGGCGCCAAGCAGTTGGTAGAAGTCGCGGTAGACCGGCGTCGGATTGATGCGCAGTTTCATGCCCTTGATGCCGGCGACGCCATCGATCTCCTTGGCGGCGAAGACGGCGCGCATGCCTGTGATGCCCCAGGCCAGGCCGACGCAGCCGGTCTCGCGCGGCAGCACGTCGAACAGGCCCATCGCCACCGGGTGGCGCACCAGCTTGGCGATCTTGGCGGTGGAGTCGACAATATAGGGCGCGGTGATCGCGCCGATCGCCGGCACGCGCGAGCCGAGCTCGGCGGCCATGATCCAGCCCATGTCGAGCGCGCCGGACTGCATCTGCTGCAGCATCGCCGCCTCGTTGCCGAGCTGGCCGGAGTGGAAGACCGTGAGGTTCAGCCGGCCATTGGTCTCGGCCTTCAGGCGCTCACCGACCTTGACGGCCGCGACGTTCCAGGGATGGCCGTTCGGGGTGAGGATGCCCAAGCGCAGATCCTTGCTCTGGGCGAGCAGCAGCGCCGGCTTGGCGATCGGCAGGGTCGCGGCGGTGGCGATCAGGTGACGGCGTGAGATGGTCATGACGGAACTCCCCTTATTGGTTGGCGGACAGGTTCACTTCACCAGGGCCAGCGACAGCCATGGGTAGATCGAGAGTAGGACCAGGAGGACGCAGGAGATGATGAAGAAGGGCAGCGTCACCAGGAACATCTTGCCGGGCTTTGCTCCCGTCACCGCGGCGGCGACGAAGAAGCACAGGCCCACGGGTGGCGAGAGCAGGCCGAGCACGAGGTTGATCACCACGACGACGCCGAAATGGCGGGGATCGATCGCATAGACCTCGGTCGCGATCGGCAGCAGGATCGGCACCGTCATGATCAGGCCGGGGATGCCGTCGATCACCGTGCCGATGACCAGCAGGATGACGTTGACCAGCAGCATGAAGGTCACCGGGTCCTTGGCGATCGCCTGGATCGAGGCGGCGACGCTCTGCGGGACCTTGCCGTAGACCAGCACCCAGGAGAACACTGCGGCGGCGGCGACGAGGAAGAGCACGATCGCCGAATAGACGCCGGCGCGCAGCATCATCTGCGGCAGCTGGCCGAAGCTGAGCTGCTTCGTCCAATAGCGGCCGATCAGCAGCGCCGCGACCGAGCCGACCGCCGCCGCCTCCGTCGCATTGGCGAAGCCGCCAAGGATCGAGCCGACGATGACGATCGGGATCAGCAGGGTCGGCGCCGAGCTCAGCACGATCTTCGCACGCTCGCGCAGGGTCAGCTTGTCGCCGGCCGGGTAGTTGTAGACGAAGCCCATGCCGGCGATGATCAGGAAGAACAGGATGGTCAGGAGCACGCCCGGCACGATGCCGGACATCAACATGTCGCTGACCGAGACCTGCGCCAGCACGGCGTAGACGACGAACATCACCGACGGCGGAATGATCGGGCCGAGCATGCCACCATAAGCGGTCAGGCCGGCGGCGAAGTCCTTGTCGTAGCCCTTGCGCTCCATCTCGGGGACCATGACCTGCGCCATGATCGCGACCTGGGCCGTCGCCGATCCGAGGATCGAGGCGACGAACATGTTGGCGAGGATGTTGACATAGGCGAGCCCGCCCTTGAGCGAGCCGACGAAGGCCATGGCGAGATCGACGATGCGGCGGGTGATGCCGCCACCATTCATGATCTCGCCGATCAGGATGAAGAGCGGGATGGCGATCAGCCCGTAGCTGTCGACGCCACCGAACATCTGCAGCGGGTAGTTCGGCAGCAGCTGCATGTTGCCGGTCGCCGCCATGTAGATGAGGGCGCCGAGGCACAGGCACAGCGCGATCGGCACGCCGGCCAGCATGATGCCGAAGAAGGCTCCAATCGTGATCGCCATCAGTTCACCACCCCGTCGGCATTGGCGGCGAAGCCCGGCAGTTCCTGCCTGGCGACGAGGCCGAGATCCTCGAACAGGTTGGCCAGCGCATGCAGCGTCATCGAGAGCGCGAAGATCGGCATGATCAGATAGATCACCCAGGTCGGCCAGTTCAGCGTCTGGGTCCGCTCGGTGTAGATGAAGTTGAAGGACCCAGCGGCGAATTCCCTGGCGTCGAAGCCGGCCTGGGCGATGCCGACAGGATCGAGCCAGAGCCAGCACATCACGCCGAGGCTGATGCCGAACAGGACGACGCCGAGCGTCGCGACCACCCGGAAGATCGCGGCGCCGCGCGCCGAGAAGCGCTCGGTCAGCATCGTCACCGCGAAATCGAGCCGCATGCGCGTCATGGCGGAGGCGCCGATGAAGGTGAGCCAGACGACGCTGTAAACCGCGGATTCGTCGATCCAGTAGATCGGATAGCCGGTGTAGCGCGTGACCACATTGAGCAGGATCAGTGCCGAGAGCAGGAACATCAGGCCCTGGATCGCGCGGTGCTCGAGCCGGAGCAGACGCCCTGACAATCCGACGATCGCCTCCGGTACAGCCATGGAGCGGCCTTTCGCCGCGACAGCTTCGTTGTTCATGCTTGCCTTCCCCTGGCTGCGTTGTAGATTGTATAAAATCTACGTGTCAATGGTTTTTCGCAGCGCGACCAGCTAGGCTGTGGCCGATGTCCCCTCCCCTGAAGCACCGCACCCTGTCCTCGGCGATCCTCGACCGCCTGCGCCAGGAGATCCTCGACGGCAGCTACCCCGCCGGCTCGCAGTTGCGGCAGGACGCGCTGGCACAGGCCTATGAGGTCAGCCGCATCCCGGTGCGCGAGGCGCTGTTCCAGCTCGAGGCGGAAGGGTTCGTGCGGATCGTGCCGCATAAGGGCGCGATCGTCTCAGGGCTGTCACTGGATGAGATCAACGACGTCTTCGAGCTGCGCAAGCTCCTGGAGCCGCGGCTGCTGGCGAGCTCTGTACCGGCGCTGACGGCAGAGGATTTTGCGGCCGTCGCCGGGATGGAAGCGGCCTTCGAGGAGGCGATGGCGGCGCGCGACATCAGCCGCTGGGGACTGCTCAACGCCGATTTTCACATGGCGCTCTATGCGCGGGCGACGCAGCCGCGCACGCTCGCGATCGTCGCAGGACTCCTGCAAACCAGCGACCGCTATACGCGGCTGCAATTGCAGCGCAGCTCCTCGATCGAGCGGGCGCGGACCGAGCACAACGAGCTGATCCGGCTCTGCCACGCCGGGGCGATGCAGGAGGCGAGCCGCCTGCTCGTCGACCATATCGAGCTGGTCAGACGGGATCTGGTGGCGTTCCTGGAGGAGCGCGGGAAGGGGTAAGAGCTCCCCTTACCGCCATGGTCGGGCTTGTCCCGACCATCCACGTCTTCCTTCGGGCAATGCCGTGTTCAAGACGTGGATGCTCGCCACAAGGGCGAGCATGACGGCGTGATTCCCAGACGAGAGTCGATCAGGTCAGCTTGCCGCGCGCCGCCACCGGCAGCTCTCCGATCAACTTGTCGCCACGCACCGTCACCAGCCGGTCGACCATGTTGACGACGACGCAGACATGGTTCGGCACCACCCGTACGACCTCGCCGACATTGGGCCGCTCATTGCTGCCGGAGAGATCGAGGAAACCATGCTCCTCGGCGAATTGCGCGATCCTGGCCAGCGGATATTCGAGGATATAGCCGTGGCCGTCGAGCCCGCCCTTGTCGCTGGTCAGCGTCTTCGAGCCGGAATCGAGGATGCCACGCTCCGGCCCGGCCCGGCTGACGACCGTCGCGTAGACGGTCAGCGCGCAGTCGTCCAGGCTCGCCACCCCGGCCGCGATCTGCATGCGGTCGTTGAAGATCGAGGTGCCCGAGCGATGCTCGGTCGAGCCCTTGAGCTTGCCGATATTCGGGATGTTGGGCGAGCCGCCGGTCGAGATGATGCCGGCTTCGAGGCCAGCCTCGCGCAGGCCGGCATTGGCGGTGTCGAGGAAGTCCTGCGTCGCCGGCCAGCCGGTTTCGGGCGGGTACATCAGGAAGCCGGCGAAGGTCAGACCCTTGGACGCGGCGATCTGCTTGGCGAGTTCGACCGCCTCGCCGGGGGTCTCGACGCCGGCGCGCTTGCGGCCGGTATCGCATTCGACCACGACCTCGAGATTGCGCCCGGCGATCTCGGCGGCCTTGGGCAGGCCGGCGATGGTGACGGGATTATCGGCCGCGACGATCATGCGAACGCGGCGCTGCAAGGCACCGAGGCGCCCGAGCTTCTCCTCGCCCAAAATGTTGTAGCTGATCAGGATGTCGTCGATGCCGCCATCGGCCATGACCTCAGCCTCGCCGAGCTTCTGGCAGGTGATGCCGCGCGCCCCGGCCGCGACCTGGAGCCGCGCCAGCTCGGGCGATTTATGCGTCTTGATGTGCGGGCGGTTGGCGACGCCGGCGGCGTCGCAGGCGGCCTGGAGCCTGGCGATGTTGGCCTCGACCTTGTCGAGGTCGATGACGACGGCCGGCGTGCCGTAGACGCGGGCGATCTCTTCAGCGAGCGCGGTCGTCACGGCAGCACCCGGACGATGACTTCGATCTCGACGGTCATGTTGTTGGGCAGCGAGCCCATGCCGACGGCCGAGCGGGCATGGCGGCCGTTCTCGCCGAGCACGGCGACGAACAGGTCCGAGCAGCCATTGATGACTTTTGGATGCTGGGCGAAGTCGGGGGCGGCATTGACCATGCCGAGCAGCTTCACGACCTCGATCTTGTCGAGCGAGCCGGCTGCCTTCTTCATCGCCGCGAGCAGGCCGAGGCCGGTCTGCTTGGCATGCTCGTAGGCTTCCTCGATCGAGACGCCGGCGCCGACCTTGCCGGTCGGATAGGTGCCGTCGGCGCGCTTCGGACCCTGGCCGGAGAGGTAGATGAACTCGCCGACGCGCTTGAAGCTGACATAGGTCGCGACCGGGGTCGGCACCTCCGGCAGGGTCAGGCCCAATTCCTTGAGCTTGTCATCGGCACTCATGCGCTTCTCCCATCGTCTTTCAAATCGCGAACCATGTAGCGGGCCGCATCGTCATAGCTCGCAAGCTTGCGGGCAAGGGCTTCGTCATGCGCCTCGCGAAAGCCCCGGCGACGCCAGAAGCCGGCCGAGTTGCCGACGGCGACGAGGGCCATGCAGTCAAAGCCGGAGGTTCGAGCATGGGCCGCCAGCCTGTCGACGCAGATCGAGGCGGCGCCACCGCCGCGCGCGCCCGGCAACAGAGCGAGGTCGTGGATGTAATAGGCGTCTGCATCATCGGGCACAGTGCCGAGCAGGCTGTCGAGCGCCGGCACCTGTCCGAGCCGCCAGGGATGGCTCAGCACATAGCCACCGATTTCCTCTCCGCCCGACAGCACAAGGCAGCCGGCAGAGTGAAGCGCGAGGCGTTCGGCGAAGACCGCCTCGCCTTCCGGATAATCAGGATGCACCTGCGCCGCCACTGCCATCACGGCCGGAAGGTCGGCGGCGGCCATGGCGCGCCAGGAGGGTGGGGAGTTGTTCATTGCGACTCGCACGTCATGCTCGGGCTTGCCCCGAGCATCTCAGGCCGCAGAAGGCTCCAATCAGCCCCCTCTCGTCCAGAGATTCTCGGGTCTGCGCTTCGCTTCGCCCGAGAATGACGCTTTGTCCTACGCCGCCTCGACCCTCCTGAACTTGTTGCTGCGCTTGGGGTGCCACCAGGCGCCCTTCAGCACCACGCCCTCGGAGACGATCTTGCGGTCGCCGATGAGGTGCTCGCCGACGACGTCGACATAGTCGAACTTGCCTTCCTTGATGGTGAGCACCGTCGCATCGCCGAGCGAGCCGACCTTGAGCGAGCCGTATTCCATACGCTTCAACGCCATGGCGGCGTTCACAGTCGAAGCGGCGACGACATTGTTCAGGCTCATGCCCATGCAAAGGAACTTCGACATGGTGGTGACCTGATCATAGGCCGGGCCGTCGATGCAGAGCTTGTGTACGTCGGAAGAGATCACGTCCGGTTCGAAGCCGTTGGCGAGCATGGCGCGCGTCGTCTTGAACGAGAACGAGCCCTTGCCGTGGCCGATATCGAAGATGACGCCGCGCTTGCGGGCGGCGAGCACCTCGGGCTTTACCGTGCCCTGCGCGGTCGAGGGCGCGTTCGGGAACGGCCGGAAGGCGTGGGTCAGCACGTCGCCGGGGCGCAACATGCCGATCACTTCCTCATAGGATGGCGGCGGATGGTCGATATGGCACATCAGCGGCATGCCGACCTCGTTGGCGACCTGCAGCGCGATGTTGAGCGGCACCGTCCCTGACGTCCCCGAGGCGTGCAGGCCGACGCGCACCTTGATGCCGACGATCAGGTCGCGGTTCTTGTCGGCGACCTCGACGCAGTCGATCGGGTTCATCAGGCGAAGATCGCCGCTCTCACCGACCATGACGCGATGATCGAAGCCGTAGATGCCGGCATGCGAGACGTGGAGATAGGCAAGGATGCGGGCCTGGCTCTTCTCGATGACGTGCTTGCGGAAGCCCGGCCAGTTGCCGGGCCCGGCCGAGCCGGTGTCGACCGAGGTGGTGACGCCCGAGGCACGGCAGAACTCGTCGGCGTCGATGCCGAGCGAGGTGCCACCCCAATAGACATGGGTGTGCAGGTCGATCAGGCCCGGCGTGACGATGTAGCCGGAGACATCGCGGATCTCCTTGGCGCCCTTCAGGTCCTTGCCGAAGCCCGAGACCTTCCCATCCGTGAATGCAACGTCGATGACGCCGTCATGCTTCTGCGACGGGTCGATCACCCGTCCGCCCTTGAGGATGAGATCGTGAGTCATGACAGCTCCATCGGGAAACCGGGCGGGCGGCAGCGTCGCGTTCAGGCGAAGCTGGCCGTCGCGCCCTTCTGGATAATAGAGAAGGCTTTGGCGAAGTGGTTATGCAGCTCAGGAATATAGAGCTGCGAGATGGACGGGTCCTGCATGGGAATGTATTTCGCGCCGCCGTCGCGCGGATCGGCCCCGCCGAGATAAGCAGGCAGGCCGCGCCCCTTGAAGGCGTCGAGGCGATCGTCGAGACGGGCGATCACGAGCGAACCGCAATCGCCCCATTCATAGGGAATGGCGAAGTAGAGCTTGGCGGCATAGGCGAGCCGCGACGAGCCGACCATGTTGGAATAGCGCTGGATCGTCCCTTGCCGCCGCGCCGCCTGCTTCACCTTGAGGAAGACGTCGTATTCGGCCCACCAGCCGCCCGCCGCGGCACGCATCGGGTCCGATGCGAAGCGGGCCGAATCGCAGAAGCGAAAATAGTACTGTCCGACGCTGAGATGGATGCGCTGGACATGCGACATGCCGCCGTTCTGCGGGCCGCCCGAGAGCCCTCGTGCGGCTGCGTCGTGCTGGGCCAGCTTGGGCGGGAAAAAGCAGTCCTTGTTCAGGGGATCGGGGGACACTGCATCACTCCTGTCGAGGCGCCGCATCCATTGGCTCAACGAGCGCACGCGGCATCGTCGAGCCCTTGGCCTGATCAGAGCCGGTTCTCGCCCGCGCCATGGGAATGCGGCGCATGCGCCAGCTGCGTTCACGCGATCACCGCGCCCTTGCGCTCGACGATCATGCCGTAGGCTTGAGGTTCGCGATGCTTGGCGAAGTTGAAGGTCGAGTTCCTGTAGCTGTTGCCGAGGTCGAGATCGCAGCGGGCGACGACGAGCTCGTCATCCTCGGTCACGGCCTGCGCCACCACCTCGCCGGTCGGGGCGATGATGCAGGAGCCGCCGATCTGGTCGACGCCGGCTTCCAGCCCGGCCTTGGCGACGCCGACCACCCAGGTCGCGTTCTGATAGGCGCCGGCCTGCATGACGAGCTGGTTATGGAAGTTGCCGAGCCGATCATGGTCCGGCGCCGGCGGATTGTGCTTGGGCGTGTTGTAGCCGAGCACGATCATCTCGACGCCCTGCAGTCCCATGACCCGGTAGCTCTCGGGCCAGCGCCGGTCGTTGCAGATCATCATGCCGAGCCGGCCGCCCATGGTTTCCCAGACAGGCCAACCGAGATTGCCAGTTTCGAAGTAGCGCTTTTCGAGGTTCTGGAAGACGGCGTCAGGCCGATACTCGGGATGCCCCGGCAGATGGATCTTGCGATATTTGCCGACGAGCTTGCCGGATTTGTCGACGAGGATCGCGGTGTTGAAGCGGCGCTTGCGGCCGTCCTCGAAGGCGAGCTCGGGATAGCCGAGATGGAAACCGATGCCGAGCCGCTCGGCTTCGGCGAAGAGCGGCGCCGTCTCGTTCGAGGGCATGGCGCTCTCGAAATAGCCGTCGATCTCGGCGTCATCATCCATCCACCAATGTGGGAAGAAGGCGGTCAGCGCCGCCTCGGGATAGACGACGAGATCGCAGCCGCTCGATTTCGCCTGCCGCATCAGTTCGATCATGCGCGCGACCGCCGAAGCACGGCTCTCCTCGCGCTGGATCGGCCCGAGCTGGGCTGCGCCGACGGTCAGGATACGGGGCATCGGAAGGCTCCTGCTGTGCTTGCTCGTTGTTTCAAGATTCCGCAGGAGGCGGGCGCCACTATCCCTGTGCGCCATTGCGCAGCTGCCGTTACGGCAATAGCGTCAGGCGTTTCCTCTGGGCACGGTCCGGACACCCCGGCCGCGGCTGCCAGGGCAGCATCGAGCTGCGGATCAAGGCCATGACTACCTTCAATGTCGTTCGCTTCCGCATCAAGCCTGGACGCGAGGCGGAATTCCTCGATGCCCATCGCCAGGGCAAGGCCAACTGGCCGGGCCTCGCGCGGGGGCACATCGTCAAGACCGGCGACCAGACCTATTGCCTGATCGGCGAATGGGCCGACCTCGCCGCTCTGAAAGGCGCGCGCGACCAGATGATCGCAACGCTCAACAGCTTCCGCGATACGCTCGAGGATCTCGGCGGCAATCTCGGCGTCACCGATGCGGTGTCCGGAGACGTGGTCGTGGACCTTCGCGCTTAAGCCCCGGCAGACAGGCTCATCACGGAAAGCGACGGCATCGCCGCGCGAACAAGCTCGCCCGGATGCGGGCGAGTTCAATGTTCGGATCGGGCTTTGACGAGGCCCGACGACAACGCATGACATGACGCCAGGCCGCTTTCAGATGCCCTTGGCCAGCCGCGGATCGAGCGAGTCGCGCAGACCGTCGCCGAGCAGGTTCACGGCAAGCACCGTGATCGACAGGAACACGGCCGGGAAGAAGACGATGTGCGGCCTGACCTGCCAGAGCGCCCTGCCTTCGGCCATGATGTTGCCCCAGGACGGCGTCGCGGGCGGCACGCCCGCGCCGATGAAGGACAGGATCGCCTCGATGATCATGGCGCTGGCGCAGATATAGGTCGCCTGCACCGTCATCGGCGCGATCGTGTTGGGCAGGATGTGCTTCCAGATGATGCGCGGCACGCTGGCGCCGTTCGAGATCGCGGCCTCGACATAGGGCTGCTCGCGCAGGGAGAGCACGACGCTGCGCACCAGGCGGGCGACGCGCGGAATCTCGGCGATGGTGATGGCGACGATGACGTTGCCCACCGAGCCGCGCGTCAGCGCCATCAGAGCGATGGCGAGCAGGATCGGCGGGATCGACATCATGCCGTCGATGACGCGCATGACGATGCCGTCGGCCCAGCGGATGAAGCCGGAGAACAGCCCGACCGCAAGGCCGGCGACGGAGGCCAGGATCGCAACCGAGAAGCCGACGATCAGCGAGACGCGCGCGCCATAGACGACACGCGAATAGATGTCGCGACCGAGCATGTCGGTGCCGAACCAATATAGTTCGGACGGTACGCGGGTGCGCCGTGCCGTCGAGATCGCCGTCGGATCGACCGTCCAGAGCAGCGGCGCGAAGACGGCGATGAAGATCATCAGCAGCAGGAGGAAACCGCCGATCGCGACCGAGGGGTGCTTGCGCAGATAGGAGCGCCTGGGCGGCTTGAACTCCGCGCCGATTTCATCCGCCAGGGGCAGTGGAGCAGCTGGAGCGGTCAATAGCGTATCCTCGGGTCGACGAGGGTGTAGATCAAGTCGACGGCCAGGTTCACCAGCACGTAGACAAAGGAGAAGATCAGCACGACGCCCTGGATCACGGGATAGTCGCGCCGCAGGATCGCATCGAGCGTCAGGCGGCCGAGCCCCGGAATGGCGAAGACGCTCTCGGTGACGACGGCGCCGCCGATCAACAGCGCCACGCCGATGCCGATGATGGTGATGACTGGAACCGCGGCATTCTTGAGCGCGTGCAGGAAGAGGACGTTATTCTGCGCGAGCCCCTTGGAACGGGCCGTGCGGATATAGTCCTGCTGCAGGACCTCGAGCATGGTTGCGCGGGTGATGCGCGCGATCAGCGCGATATAGACCGTGCCGAGCGTGATCGAGGGCAGGATCAGGTTCTTGAACCAGGGCCAGACGCCCTGCGCGATCGGCGTGTAGCCCTGCACCGGCACCCAGTCGAGCTTGAGCGCGAAGACATAGGCGAGCAGGTAGCCGATCACGAAGACCGGGACAGAGAAGCCGAACACCGCGAAGCCGACGACGGCGCGATCGACCCAGGTGCCAGCCTTCCAGGCCGCGACGACACCGAGCGGCACGGCGATCACCACCGCGAAGATCAGCGTCAGCACCATCAGCGACAGCGTCGGCTCGATGCGCTGGGCGATCAATTGGGTCACCGGCAGCGAGGTGAAGATCGAGGTGCCGAGATCACCCTGCAGCACCCGGAAGAACCATTCGCCGAAGCGGATCAGATAGGGCCGGTCGAGGCCCAGGCTCTGGCGGATGCGTTCGACGTCGGCGGGTGAGGCCTGGTCACCGGCGATCACGGCCGCCGGATCGCCCGGCGCGATATAGAGAAGCGAGAAGACGAACAGCGCCACGAAAGCCATGACGGGGATCGTCGTGATGATACGTCTGATGATGAATGCGAGCATCGAAACCCTGAGTTGCCGCTGCTGGCGCCGGGCCAATCAGGACCTTAAGTCCCGACAGGCCCGGCGGGCTTGATCTGGGCCCGGCCCCGGCGAAAAGCCGGGACGCAGGCCTGCTCGGTCTCAGGCCTTGGCCACGCCCCAGAAGAAGGGCAGCGGACCGCTGGTCACGCCGGTGACGTTCTTCCGCCAGGCCTGGTAGCCGAGATAGAATCCGGTCGGCGCATAGACGACGTTCTCGACGGCGGCCTTGTTGAGGCGGTCCATCGCCGCCTTCTCCTCGGCCTGATCCTTGGCGTTGAACCAGTTGGTGACCTCGGTCTCGACCGCAGGCACGTCCGGCCAGCCGAACCAGGCCTTGTCGCCATTGGCACGGATCGCGGTGTAGGAGGACGGGTTGATGCAGTCGGCGCCGGCATGCCAGGTGTGGAACATGCTCCAGCCGCCCTGGCTCGGCGGCGTCTTCTGGGCGCGCCGGGCACCGACCGTGCCCCAGTCGGTGGCGACGAAGTCGACCTTCAGGCCGATGCTCTTCAGCAGTTCGGCGGTGACGTCGCCCATCGCCTTGGTCGCCGACATGTCCTGCGCCACGACGCAGATCACCGGCTCGCCATTATAGCCGGACTCGGCGATGAGCTTCTTGGCGGCCGCGATGTTCTTCATCTTCAGCATGTCGCCGCCGGCTTCGGTATAGAGCGGCGTGCCGGGAGTGAAGAAGCCGGGCAGCGGCTTCCAGAGCTTGTCGTCGTCGCCGACGATCGAGCGCATGAAGTCTTCCTGGTTCATCGCCGTCAGCACCGCCTGGCGCACCTTCAGATTGTTGAAGGGCGGGTGCAGGTGGTTCATGCGGAAGGCGCCGATATTGCCGAGCGGATCGCCGATATCGACGTTGATGTCCTTGTGAGCCTTGAGCACCGGCACGAGGTCGGAGAGCGGGGTCTCCCACCAGTCGACCTCGCCGCTCTGCAGCGCCGCCGCCGCGGTCGCGGCATCGGGGATGATCACCCATTCGACGCGGTCGACCAGCATGTTCTTGCCGCCGGCGAGCCAGTCGGCCTTCTCGGAGCGCGGCACATAATCGGCGAACTTCTCGAAGACGGCCTTGGCGCCCGGCACCCATTCATTGCGGGCGAACTTCATCGGCCCGGAGCCGACATATTCGGTGATCTGCGTGAACGGATCGGTCTTGGCGATGCGCTCGGGCATGATGAACGAGCACGGCGCGTTGTTCTTGGCGAGCGCCAGCAGCATCTTCGGGAAGGGCTGCTTGAGCTTCCATGTCCAGGTGCGGTCGTCGACCGCGGCGAGCTCGTTCTCGATCGCCCTGATCATCAGGCCCATCGGGTCGCGGGCCTGCCAGCGCTTCAGGCTCTGCACCACGTCCTTGGCGAGAACCGGCGTGCCGTCATGGAATTTGAGGCCGGAGCGCAGCTTGAAGGTCCAGGTCAGGCCATCGGAGGAAACCTCCTCGCCCTCGACCATCTGGCGCTGCGGCTGGAACTTCGAATCGATGCCGTAGAGCGTGTCCCAGACCAGCGCGGCGGCGTTGCGGACGACGTATTGCGTTCCCCAGATCGGGTCGAAATTGGCGAGGTTCGCCTGCGGCACGAAGCGCAGCGTCTTTGCCGCGGCGCCCTGCGAGAGCGCCGGCATGGCGAGGCCGCCGGTCGCTGCCAGGACACCGGTCCCGGCGGCGGTCTTCAGAAAATTCCTGCGGTCCATCGCAATGCTCTCCCCTGGAACGGCGACCTCTGATCGGGCGACCTTGCCTAGAGTGTGGGCAGAAAAATCCGCCGCTGACAACACGCTTGAAGGGCCGCTGACGACAGAAAGCGCCGTGCAGGGTTCGTGCCAGACGGAACCGGTTTGCGCCTCACGACATCGTTTGCAAACAAACGACGCATGAAGCGACCCCACCACCGCAGAAAATTGCGCCCAGAAAACTAAATCGATTTGATCGGAGCGTCGACGCGCGCGAAGGGATGTGCTGCCTCAAAGGCCGCGGCCGCCTGCATCACCAGCCCATCATTGCCGAAGGCGCCGATGATCTGCAGGCTTGCCGGCAATCCGGCAGAGGTCAGCCCACAGGGAACGGCGGCGGCTGGCTGCTGCGTGATGTTGAACGGGTAGGTCAGCGGCGTCCAGCGCGTCCAGTCCTCGCCATAGCGACCGTGCTCGGGCGTATTGCGGCCCACGGAGAAGGCCGGCAGCGGCAGTGTCGGCGACAGCAGGAGATCGAAGCGCTCGTGGAACTGCGCCATCTGATAGGCGAGCGCATTGCGCTGATACAAAAGGGCATCGACGTAAGCGGCGCTGTCGATCCGCTCGCCCATTTCGGCGACCGCGACGAGGCCGGGGTCCATCTGGGCGCGTCCGGCCGCGTCGGTGCTGCGCAAGCCCAGCGCCGCACCGGCGGACCAGAGCGTCATCAGCGTCGCGATCGGATCGTCGAAGCCAGGATCGACCTCCTCGACCGTAGCGCCGATCTCGCGGAAGGTCAGCGCCGCCGCATGCGTCAGCGCTGCGATCTCCGGGTCGACCAGGGCATCGCCACCGAGACGCGGCGACCAGGCGATCCGCAGGCCGCGCACGCCGCGATCGAGCACAGCCGTGAAATCGGGCGGCATGTCCTTGAAGGCGGTCATATCGCGCGCATCGGGCCTGCCGATCGCGTTCATGGCGAGGGCGGAATCGCGCACGGTGCGGGTCAGCGGGCCGAGATGGGCGAGGAAGCCCATCACCGAGGCCGGCCAGGCCGGCACGCGGCCATAGGTCGGCTTCAGGCCGAAGACACCGCAGAAGGCGGCGGGGATGCGCACCGAGCCGGCGCCGTCGGTGCCGAGATGAATGCAGCCGAGATTGAGTGCGGCGGCGACGGCCGCGCCCGAGGAGGAGCCGCCCGGGCCGGTCGAGACATCCCAGGGGTTGCGGGTGATGCCGGAGAAGGGCGAATCGCCAACGCCCTTCCAGCCATATTCCGGCATGGTCGTCTTGCCGAGGAAGACGCAGCCGGCCTCGCGCAGCCGCGCCGTCGCCGGAGCGTCCTGCTGGAACGGTGCGTCGGAGGCGAGCGCCGAGCCGCGCCGCATCGGCCAGCCGGCGACGCCGAGATTGTCCTTGATCGTCACCGGCACGCCATCGAGTGGGCCGAGCGCCTCGCCTTTGAGCCAGCGCGCCTCGGCAGCCTGCGCCATGGCGAGCGTCACGGGCTCGTCACGGACAACGAAGGCGTTCACCTCCGGCTCGAACTGCTCGATGCGGGCGAGCGCGTCCCTCGCGACCTCGACCGGCGAGAGCTCCCGCGCAGCATAGAGGCCGCCGAGCTCGGCGGCGGACAGCGAAGCGATGGTGGTCATTGATCGAATCCCCGTCAGGCGTTGGCGGCGCGCCAGGCGGCGCTGAGCAGGACATTGGCGCCGGCGACCATGTCGTCGTCGCTGCTGAGTTCGGCCGGGTTGTGCGAGAGGCCGCCGATCGAGGGGATGAAGACCATCGCCGTCGGGCAGAGCCGCGACATCATCTGCGCATCGTGGCCGGCGCCGGAGATCATCCGGCGGATCGGCAGGCCGAACTCGGCGGCGCTCGCCTCGACGCTGGCGATCAGGTCCTCGGCGAAGGGCGTCGCCGGGAACCGGGCGAGATCGCGGAAGCTGATGGCGATGTCGTCGCGCGCCGAGAGTTCAGCACAGAACTTGCGCACGGCCGCCTCGGCCTCGGCCAGGGGCGCATCCTGCGGATTGCGCAGGTCGAGCGTCATCACCACGGTTTCGGGCACGACATTGACGTTGCCGGGCCGGGTACGGATGACGCCGGAATTGGCGAGCTGGCCCGGGATCGTCTTGGTCAGCTCGTTGGCGAAGATGTTGATGCGGGCGGCCGCGAGGCCGGGGTCCTTGCGATAGCGCATCGGCGTAGTCCCGGCATGGCTCGGCCGTCCCGTCAGCGTCAGCTCGAGCCAGCAGATCGCCTGGATGCCGGTGACCGCGCCGAGCCCGCCACCTTCGCTTTCCAACACCGGTCCCTGCTCGATATGCAGCTCAAGATAGGCGTGCGCCGGCAGGAAGCCGGGCTGCTCGGCGCCGTGATAGCCGATGCGCTTGAGCTCGCTGCCGAGCACGGCACCCTCGGAATCGAGTTCGCCATGGGCGGCCTCGACGCTCATCCCGCCGGCCCAGACATAGGAGCCGAGCATGTCGGGATGGAAGCGCGCGCCCTCCTCATTGGTGAAGGCGATCACCGCCATGTCGCGTTTCGGGGTCACTCCGGCATCGCGCAAGGCCGCCAGCACCTCGACACCGCCGATCACGCCGAGCGCGCCGTCGAAGCGCCCGCCGGTGCCCACCGTGTCGATATGCGAGCCCATGATCACCGCCGGCCCGTCCTCCTGGCCCTTCAGGATGCCGACGATGTTGCCGATCGCATCGACGCGGACATCGAGGCCGAGCGCCTTCAATTCGCCGACCAGCCAGTCGCGCCCCTGCTTATCCTCGTCGGTCAGCGCGAGGCGCCTGCAGCCACCCTCCGGCGTCGCCCCGATCCGCGACAGGGCCGCCAGCCGCGAGAGCAGGCGCTCCCCGTCGATCCGCAGGTTGGTGCTCATCGCGTCGGCTCTCCATAGGCGGGTATGAGATCGGTTCTCCTGCCCAGCAGGCCGGAACCGGCGCCGGCGCGCAAGAGGCAGATTGGGCGACGCGACGCGGGCCGGCAGCGCGCCACGCGCAGAACGCGGCCCGGGCCGGCGCCTCCTGGGCTGTGAAGGAGCAATCTGCCCAGATAAAAGGCACTCATGTCGCAGATCGCTCTTCCCTACCAGCCGGCGAGCCCCTGGCTCACCGAGGTCAAGGCCATGCTGGCGCTGAGCTGGCCGATGGTCCTGACCAATGTCGCCCAGACGGCGATGACGGCGACGGACGTGATTATGATGGGCCATCTCGGCCCGGACTCGCTCGCCGCCGGCGCACTCGCCTCCAATCTCTACATGGCCTTCCTGATCTTCGGCATCGGCGTGATGGCGGCCGTCGCGCCGATGGTCGCGATCGAGCTCGGGCGGAATCGGCATTCGGTGCGCGATGTCCGCCGTACCGTTCGCCAGGGCTTCTGGGTGGCCGCGACCATGGCCGGGCCGATGTGGCTCGTCCTCTGGCAGGCCGAGGCGATCCTCGCGGCGATGGGCCAGAGTCCGGCGCTGGCGCAAGCAGCCGCCTCCTATCTGCACACGCTGCAATGGGGTCTGCTGCCGTTCTATTGCTATCTCGTCCTGCGCGGTTTTCTCGCGGCGCTGCAGCGGCCGTTCTGGGTCTTCGTGACCGTGCTCTTCGCGGTCGTCTTCAACGCCTTCGCCAACTGGGTGCTGATGTTCGGGCGGCTCGGCTTCCCGGCGCTCGGCCTTCCCGGCTCGGGGCTGGCGACGGCCCTGGCCTCGACCTTGATGTTCGCAGGCCTCGCGCTGGTGGTCTCGCTCGACCGGCGCTTCCGGCGCTATCACCTGTTCGGCCGGTTCTGGCGACCGGACTGGAGCCGCTACCGCGCCTTCTGGCGGATGGGCCTGCCGATCGGCACCACCGTCGGCTTCGAGGTCTGGATCTTCAACGGCGCCGCCTTCCTGATGGGATTGCTCGGCCCGACCTCACTCGCCGCCCATGCGATCGCGATCCAGATCGCCTCGCTGTGCTTCATGGTGCCGATGGGCATTGGTCAGGCCGGGACGGTCAGGGTCGGGCGCGCCTTCGGCGCCGGCGACAGCGAGGGCATCGCCCGGGCCGGCGCGACGGCGCTCGTGCTCGCGACCGCCTTCATGTGCTTCACCGCCCTGCTGATGTTGCTGATCCCGCATTGGCTGGTCCTGCCATTCCTCGACGCCAGCAAGCCGCGCGCCGCCGAAGTGGCGCAGCTCGCCGTGCTGTTCCTGTTCTATGCGGCGATCTTTCAGGTCGTCGATGGCGTGCAGGTGGTCGGCGTCTCGATCCTGCGCGGCCTGCGCGACACGCGCGTGCCGATGCTCTTCGCCGGCCTCGGCTATTGGGGAATCGGCCTGCCGCTCTCGGCCGCGCTCGGCTTCTGGACATCGCTCGCCGGCGTCGGCATCTGGATCGGTCTTGCAACCGGCCTGGCGATCGTCGCCGGGCTGATGCTTGCACGCTGGTTCGCGCGCGAGCGGCTCGGCCTGACCAGAGCGACCGGCGAGCAAACCTCCTAGATTCAACGGCTTCTTATTTGCAAGAATCCGCTAACTCTGGGTTGCGCTTCCAGGTGAATTGGCGGAGGATTTCCGAAACGATCCCTCATGCTGCAATGCTGAAGGGAGAAGGTCGTGACGCCGCAGGATATCGCGCTGGTCCGGTCGAGCTTTGCGCAGCTGCATCGGCGCAAGATCGAGACGGCGTGCCTGTTCTACGAGCGGCTGTTCACCACGACGCCCAGCGCACGCGCCCTCTTCAAGACTGATATCGAGACCCAAGCGGCCAAGCTGATGGAAACGCTGATGGTCGCGCTCGCCATGCTGAATGATCCGGCCGGCCTCGATGCCCTGCTCAAGCGCCTGGGCGAGCGCCATCACGGTTACGGTGTACAGCCCGAGCATTACGAGGCCGTCGGCAAGGCCTTGCTCTGGACTCTGGAGACCTCGCTGGGCCCAGCCTTCACGGCCCAGACCCGGGCGGCCTGGACCGAGCTCTACGGTCAGATAGCTGAAACCATGCTTTCCGCCACCGCGCCGAGCCGGCGCTCGGCTTAAGCCCGCTTAGAACTCTTCCCAGCCATCGTCACTGTCGCGGCCGTTTGCGGCCTTGCGGGCCGGCGCGGCCGCGGCTTTCGGCTCGCGGCGCGGGGCGGCCTTGCTCTGGGCGAAGGCGGCCTCGGCGAGCTGGCGCAGGCGCTCCGGCTCGGGGTCGTGGCCGCTGGCGCGATCGGCCGGGCCCGCCGGGTGGAGCGGGGCGGCGGCGCGCGCTGGCGCCTGGGCTGCGGGCCGCGCGGACGGACGCGTCACGGGGCCGGCGGAGCCCGCCCCCATCATGCCAGCCGAGGCGAGGCCGTTGCCTGTCCGGAAGCTCGCGACCAGGGTGTTGAGCTCGCCGATCCGGCCGGTGAGCGCGCCGGCCGAGGCGGCGCTCTCTTCGGCCAGCGCCGCGTTGGCCTGCGTCATCTCGTCGAGATGGGCGACCGCCTGGCTCATCTCGTCGATGCCGTGGGCCTGCTCGGCCGAGGCCGCCGAGATCTCCTGGATCGTGCCGGTGACCTTCTGCGAGGCGGACAGGATCTTCTCCAGCGAATCGCCGGCCCGGCGCACCAGTTTGACGCCCTGTTCGACCTCGGTGTTGGAGGACGAGATCAGCCCCGAAATGTCCTTGGCCGCTTCGCTTGAGCGCTGGGCGAGCGTGCGGACTTCCGAGGCGACGACCGCGAAGCCCTTGCCGGCGTCGCCGGCCCTCGCCGCCTCGACCGCGGCGTTGAGTGCGAGCAGGTTGGTCTGGAAGGCGATACCGTCGATCACCGAGACGATCTCCGAGATCTTCTTCGAGGCTTCCTCGATCCGGGCCATGGCGCTGACCGCCTCGCCGGCGATGGCGCCGCCATCCTGCGCCGCCTTCATCGCCTCCTCGGCGACCGCCGCCGCCTGGCGGGCGCCCTGAGCGGAAGCCTTCACCGAGGCCGCGAGCTCCTCGGTCGTCGCCGCCGTCTCCTCGAGCGAAGAGGCCTGTTCCTCGGTCCGTTTCGACAGATCGTCGGCGCCCATGTTGATCTCGCGCGCCGCGACGCCGACATCGGCCGAGGTCGATTGAATTGTCCGGACCGTCTCGGAAAGGCGTGCGATCGTCTCGTTGACCGCGTCCTTGAGTTCGGCAAAGCGGCCGCGATAGGCGGTCGGCACTTGCCGGGTCAGGTCCCCAGCCGCCAGTGCATTCAGCACCTCGACGAATTCGGTTGTGGCCGAATCGACGACCGCATTGATCTCGTTGATACCGGCGACGAGCTTCTGCATCTGCTCGTCGGCATCCTCTACCTGCAGCCGCGCCGAGAAGTCACCCGCAGCCGCAGCCGCGACCACTTCGCCGACATCCGAGACGACAACAGCCATCGCATCGGCCGAACGGATCCGGTCCGCCGCAGCGGCGCGCTCCTGCTCCTGCAGCAGCGCGACCTGCTCGGTGCTCTGACGCAGCACCGCGACGGCCCGCGCCATGTCGCCGATCTCGTCTTGCCGCTTGGTGTGCGGGACCGCGATGTCCGTCTCGCCGGCCGTGAGGCGGCTCATGCTGCCACTGAGATCGAGCAGCGGCCGCGTGATCGAGCGCTGTGCAAACAGAATGGCGGCGGCGATCGAGGCCAACAGTGCCGAGAGCAGCACCGCCGGAAGGATCCACTGGACCTGCTTCGTGAAGGCGGCGGCCTCTGCAGCTAGTCTGTTGCCGACCTCCTCGTTGCGCTTGCCGAAGGCAACGAGCTGATCGTTCAGCGCCTTGCGATTGGCGCGATTCTGATCGTTGTTGCCCTGCTGGTTGGCGGCCGCGGTCGAGACCTCGCGGCCGAGCCGAATCGTCTCGCTGCGGAAGGTGATGAACTCCTCGACCGACTTCTGCAGGTTGACGGCGGTCTCGCGCTCCTGCGCCGGCACCAGAGCGACCAGATCGGCAGCGAGCTTGCGCATCACCGGGAAGCGCGCCTCCTTGGGCTTGGCGAAAGCCTCCGCCTCCTTGGCATCCTTCGACATGTAGATGCCGCGCGAATCCATCACCACAGCGAAGACCTGGGTGTTGAGCCGCTCGGTAAGCAGTGCGATCTCGCCCTGGATATCGGAGCGGGCATTGAGATCGCTGGAACGCGACAGTGCGTAGAGACTCAAGACCGCGGACAGGATCGCGCCGGCGGCGACGATCCCCAGCATCGCCAACACCTTGAAGCGGATCGATTTCATGTTCTTGCTCGTGCTTCCGCACGGTCGAAGACGTGACCGGCGCTTAAACTTTCGGCATGACCAGGCACCGAAGCCGATGAGGCCTGAAAAGCTTTGCCGACAGTGGTTAAGAGCCGTTTAAGGCAGCGTCCTTTCCCTTGGGAAACCGATGCAAAACGCGGCAATCCTCCTCTTTTAGCTGCAAATCTGAGCAGACGCCTGCATAAGGTTGCGCCTCGTCCGGCATGCAAAGACAGCATGTCGCACTGTGGCATTCGAGCCACGCTGTGCGTCGGCCACAATTTCGCCGCATACTTTTCACCCCGACGCCACGCAGGGCCGTGAAGTGGAAGAGGTCAGCCGGCGAGAATTCATTGGAACTTGTCGGCATTTCACCTGTTGTCGCTGCCAGCCGCCGCCCAATTCAAGAGTTCGAGAGATGCCCTCCCTGCCTGATGCTTCCGCCACCTGTTCCCGCCGCCGTTTCCTGACGATGGCCTCGGCCTTCGTACCCGTCGGCCTGGCCGGATGCGTCACTGGTCCGCAGCAGCCCTACGAGGCGCGCACGCCGGTCCATCAGAACGCCGCCTTCCTGTCGATGTATGACGAGCGGCCGGAGGAGCGTCATCCGCTGCCAGCGACCGACATCGACGAAGTCGACACGCGCTTCCTGCGCCAGGAGGTCAATTACCGGACCCCCGAAGCGCCCGGCACGATCGTGGTCGATACCTCGGCGCGCTATCTCTATCTGGTCCGCGAGAATGGCCGTGCCATCCGCTACGGCATCGGCGTCGGCAAGCAGGGCATGTCCTGGCGCGGCCGCGCCAACGTTGCCCGCAAGGCGGAATGGCCGCGCTGGACGCCGACCGCAGCGATGATCGCCCGCGAGCCGGAGCGCAACGCGCGCTGGGCCGGCGGCATGGCCGGCGGGATCGAGAATCCGCTCGGCGCGCGCGCCCTCTATCTTTACCAGGGCAATCGCGACACCCTCTACCGCATCCACGGCACGAGCGAGCCTTGGTCGATCGGCAAGGCCGTGTCCTCCGGCTGCATCCGCCTGTTCAACCAGGACATCATCGACCTGCACAGCCGCGTCCCGACCGGCACGCCGGTGGTGGTACTGAACCGCAATCCGATCGGGGAACCCGAGCTCGACGAGACCGACGCTCCCCTGCCGCCTGACGACATCTGAGGGCTCGCAGCCGGCCCGTTCGGCCTGTTTCATCAGAAGGGCGGCCGGTTCTTCCGACCCCGGATGGCCACTGACGACGAATGAAGCGCCTGCATGCCCGCAGGCGCTTCATCGTGCGAGATCGAAGACGCCACGCGGCCACCAGGTGTGCCAGGCGCGCCACATGGTTCAGAAGTCGATAGCGGTGAAGATCAGGTTGGCGGCGGAGATCTCCGCGAGGGAAACACCCTCGATCAGGACGGCCGCATCCTCGAAGCCATCGAGCGTGACCAGGACGCCCGCCTCCGTATCGCGCGAGGCGGCCAGGAAATCATCATAGTCGCGGATCGAGGCGATATCGCCGTTGGCGTCGATGAGGAAACTCAGGATGTCCCTTTCAGCAGCGTTGAAATCGACGACGCGATCGACGCTGCCGGGGGTGTCGTAACTGACGCTCCAGTGGAACACGTCGGCGCCGTCGCCGCCGATCAGCTCGTCGGTTCCCGGCTGGCCGACCAGGCGGTCATCGCCCGCGCCACCGCTCAGCCGATCGTCGCCAAAGCCGCCGATCAGCTCGTCGTTGCCGCCCCGTCCCTCCAGGAGATCGTTGCCGCCGTTCGCAGAAAAGCGGTCACTGCCATCGGCGCCGCGCAAAGTGTCGTCAGAAGCCCCGCTTTCGAGCTCGAAATTTTCGATGCTGGCATAGGTCGGTCCACCGGGAATCCAGCCCTGCGTCGCGTCGAAGTCGAGCGGGCCGGGCAGATCGCCCAGGCCGAACAGGAGGCGGTCATTGCCTGCCCCGCCATTGACGGTGTCGTTGGCATCCGCGCGGATCCAGTCGTCTCCCGCGCCGCCATTGATCGTCGCGGCTTCGTCGGTGCCGCGCTGCGAGAAATGCGTGATCCTGTCATTGCCATCGCCGCCGTCGATGATGTCGCTGCCTTCCCAGCTTCCGATGGTGTCGTCGCCGGCCCCGCCCTTGAGGACGTCGTCGCCGGCACCGCCGTCCATCGTGTCGTTGTCGGCCCCGCCATTCAGATAGTCGTTGCCGGCGCCTCCCTGGAGGGAATCGAGGCCGTCGCCGCCGAACAGCACATCGTCGCCGTCATCGCCCGACAAATTGTCATAGCTGGCTCCGCCGGTGATCCAGTCATTGCCGGCTCCCCCTCTCAGGGTGTCCACGCCCTCGCCGCCATGCAGCTCGTCATCGCCGGAGCCGCCGGACAGCTCGTCGGCACCGTCTCCACCCTCGATGCGATCATCACCCGCTCCGGTACTGGCGATGAGACGATCGAGATCGCCAGCACTCACTCTGTCGTTGCCGGCGCCGGTGGTGACGACTGCCCATTCGATATCCTGGAAGACGATGTGCTGAGCGGTCGCGGGGTCGCTGCCGATCGAGCCATGGCCGCTCGCACCGTCGAAGGTCACGTCGTCCGTGGCCGAGGAGGTATCCACGAAGAGCGCATCATAACCGGTGCCACCATCGACCGCGCCGCCCGTTCCGACCAGGATCAGCCGGTCGAAACCATCGCCGCCATAGAGTTGGTCATAGCCGCTGGCGCTCCTGACGACATCATTGCCCGCTCCGGCATCGACGATGTCGTCTCCAGCGCCGCCGTCGATGTCGTCATCGCCGGCAAGGCCCCAGATGCGATCCGCCTCGCTTGTCCCGCGGAGCGTGTCGCGTCCAACCGTCCCCACGATTTCGGCCATGAACTCACTCCCTCTCATTCAGCCTCCGAACATCCAAAGTAAATAAAAAAACACGTCTTATCAACATGGTGGCAAGTGTTCTTTCTTATAAATATTACTGTAATTCTTCCATTTATTTGAAAATTGATTTGCGCAGGAAATATATTGATAGTCGAAATAACTCTTAAACTAAGGCAATTGCGACAGCCGAGCCGATTTCGACAGCCCTTTCGCCTGACGTCGTCCGAGTTTTGTCCAGCCTCGAGTTCGCTTCCGGCGATTGCCCGTTCGGGTAAATGGAGCCGTGCGCATCGCCGGCTGATCGATGGTCATGCCCCGCGCGCAAAGGAGGTGCACCGTCTTTCCCAGCTCGCCACGGCCATCCGCCAACCGTCGGCTCGAGCCTTCCAACACACGAAGGGAAAGCCGCGACCAATGCCGCCCCCGCCTTCGGCACAGGCCAAGGCAACCTTAGAATATATTATTGTTATAATTGGCGATTTTGTCCCAACAGTACGAATTGGAGGCTCGCGAGGCGCAAGTCCTGATAGCCGCCCTTTTCCCGTATCGTCACAGCAGCGTAACCCGTCATCGTCATAGCGCGCGCAGGACCGGGGCGCGCGGCAGCGATTTGCCTCGGCACAGTTTTGCGGTACGCCCTGCCTGTCGGCAGCCCGCCGGCCGGATGATGAGAACGCCAGATGCGCGTGACGATGATCGGTTCAGGCTATGTCGGTCTGGTCTCGGGAGCCTGCTTCGCCGATTTCGGCCATGAGGTGACCTGCGTCGACACCGACGCCGGCAAGATCGCGGCGTTGAAGCGCGGCGAGATCCCGATCTACGAACCCGGCCTCGACGACCTCGTCGCCAACAATGTCCGCGCCGGGCGGCTTTCCTTCACCACCGAGCTGGCCGGACCGGTCGCGGCGGCCGATGTCGTCTTCATCGCGGTGGGCACACCCTCGCGGCGCGGCGACGGCCATGCCGATCTCTCCTATGTCCACCAGGCGGCGCGCGATGTCGTCGCGGCGATCGAGGGCTTCACCGTCGTCGTGACCAAATCGACCGTGCCGGTCGGCACCGGCGACGAGGTCGAGCGGATCATGCGCGAGACGAAGGCCGACGCCGATTTCGCCGTGGTCTCCAATCCCGAATTCCTGCGCGAAGGCGCCGCGATCGCCGACTTCAAGCGGCCGGACCGCATCGTCATCGGCACAGAAGACGATCGCGCCCGCAAGGTGATGGAAGAGCTCTACCGGCCGCTCTATCTCAACGCGGCTCCGCTCCTGTTCACCGCACGGCGGACCTCGGAGCTGATCAAATACGCCGGCAACGCCTTTCTCGCGACCAAGATCACCTTCATCAACGAGATGGCGGATCTGTGCGAGCGAGTCGGCGCCAATGTCCAGGAGGTGGCGCGCGGCATCGGCCTCGACAACCGCATCGGCGGCAAGTTCCTGCATGCCGGCCCCGGCTATGGCGGCTCCTGCTTCCCGAAGGATACGCTCGCGCTGATCAAAACGGCGCAGGACATGGAAAGCCCCTTGCGCCTCGTCGAGACGGTGGTGGCGGTCAACGACCAGCGCAAGCGGGCGATGGCACGCAAGGTGATCGCCGCCTGCGGCGGCTCGGTCAGGGCCAAGCGCATCGCCGTGCTCGGCCTCGCCTTCAAGCCCAACACCGACGACATGCGCGAGGCGCCCTCGCTGGCGATCGTCACGGCGCTGCTCGATGCCGGCGCCGATATCACTGCCTACGACCCCGAGGCGATGGCCAGTGCCAAGGCGCTGATGCCCGAAATCACCTACGCGCCCGATGCGTATTCCTGTATCGAGGGAGCAGACGCGTTGGTCATCGTGACCGAATGGGATGCCTTCCGGGCGCTCGACCTCGGGCGCGTCAAGGCAGCGCTGCGCCATCCCGTCGTCGTCGACCTGCGCAACGTCTACCGCTCCAGCGAGATGCGCGAGCGCGGCTTCACCTATGTCAATGTCGGCAACGCCTGAAGCTTCGCTCCTTTTCGGCGCGACAGAAAGGCGCCGGACAGCCGCCTTGATAGCGTCATAAGCCGTCACCACCTTTCGGGGCGACAGGGCGACCGCCTTGTCCAACATGAGAGGAGATGACGATGACGCCGCAGGAACGCGACGTGATCGCCGGGATTTTCGACCGCCTGCGTCAGGCGGCCAACCAGCCCCGCGACCCCGAGGCTGAACGTTTCATCGCTGACCGCCTGCGCGAGCAGCCCTATGCCGTCTATGCGATGGCGCAATCGGTCTACATCCAGGAGCAGGCGCTCACCAGCCTGCAGGGCCAGATCGAGCAGCTGCAGGCCGAGGTCCAGCAATTGCGCAGCCAGCCGCCCGCACCGGCCCCGGCCCAGCAATCCGGCGGCTTCCTGTCGGGCATCTTCGGCGGTGGCGCGAGCCAGCCGGCCCGCTCCGGCTCGGTGCCGTCCTTCCCGCAGCGCGCCGCGCCTCAACCGGCCTCGCCGCCCTGGGGCAGCCAGGCGGGAGCGCCGCAGCAGGGCATGGCTCCGCAGCAAGGCATGGGCGCTGCGCCCGGCTCCTGGCAGAACCAGGCGCCGCAGCAGGCTCCGGCCCGCGGTGGCGGCTTCATGGCAAGCGCGCTGACGACAGCGGCCGGCGTCGCCGGCGGCATGGTCGCCGGCAACATGCTGATGAACGCGCTCGGCGGCAACAAGAGCACGGCGAGCGAGGCCAAACCGGCCGAGGCCAGCACTGCGCAGAACAAGGACGCATCGCAGAGCAACGAGGCGGCCAATACCCAGACGGCCGCCGATCAGCAGCCCGCTGCAGAGCCGCAGCAAGCCCAGCCGGAGCCGACCTATCAGGACGCCAGCTACGATGATGGCAGCTATGACGACGGTTCGAGCGGCGGAGACGACGACTGGGCCTGAGGCTTACATGGCCCGCTGAAACGACGAGGCCCGCCTGGCGACAGGCGGGCCTTTTCTTTGGGCAGCGTGCCGCTCGCCTCAGATCACGAGAACCTTCGCGCCGACGCGCACCCGCTCGTAGAGGTCGACCACATCCTCGTTGTTCATGCGGATGCAGCCGGAGGAGACCGCCTGGCCGATCGTGTTCGGCTCGTTGGTGCCGTGGATGCGATAGAGCGAGGAGCCGAGATAGAGCGCGCGTGCGCCCATCGGGTTCTCGGGACCGCCCGCCATGAAGCGCGGCAGGTCGGGCCGGCGCTTCAGCATCTCGGCCGGCGGCGTCCAGCTCGGCCATTCCGCCTTGCGGGTGACGGCCTTCATGCCGGCCCATTCGAAGCCGGGACGGCCGACACCGATGCCGTAGCGCAAGGCACGGCCACCCGGCTGCACCAGGAAGAGGAAACGCTGCGGCGTGTCGATGATGATGGTGCCGGGCTTATGCGGGCCGGCATAGGCGACTTCCTGCTTCTGGAAGCGCGGGTCGAGGGTACGCGCGATCGGCCGTTCGGCCGGCATCGGCGTGCCGAGCGCAGCGGAACGGCGCTCGCGGCGCGGCTCCATCGGATCGCCCTGGATCGGAACCGGCGCCTCGTAGTCGGAGAGGCGGCGCATCGCCGGCTGCTGGCCATAGGCAGCGCGCGGCGGCCGGTTGTAGACGGCGCCGCCGCGGCCATAGTCGGTCGGATCCTGGCCAGTCATCATCATCTCGATGAAGCCGCCACCATACTGGCCGCGCGCAGTCGAGCTCGTGACCATCGGGTCGGCAGGACGCCAATAGGTCTGGGCATTGGCCTGGCCCGATAGCTGGAGGGTACCGCCAAGCACGACGACGGGAACGAAATAGAGCGGACGCATGACGCAACTCTCTGGACGCAACGTGCCGGAAGCGTGAGGCGATGCGTTGAAATGAATGGTGAATCGTTGACTTTGCTCGGGCTGGAACCGACTTAATCGCTCGAATTCCCGGGATTAACCTTAGCGATCCCCGAGCAAACGCAGTAAACGCCTGGTTCACGCTGCCCGCTTGCGCATGGCGAGCCATAGCCGCAGCAATGTCCGGCAGCGCGCCACGTCGAAAGCCAGCATCAGCCCGCCATAGACCACTGCACCGAACGCGGCCTGGAGCAGCAATTCCGGCAAGGCTGGCAAGCGGCCCGAGAGCGGCCAGACCACTGCCGTCATGACTGCGACCGCCGCGACGATGATGCCGACATCCCGCGGCTTCGGCAGGACAGGCAGGCTCCGCAGCGCAAGCCAGCCGGTGATGACGAGAACAGTGAGGAAGCTGACGGTCTGGCCGAGCGCGAAGCGCTCCGGCCCGGCCACGACGCCGCCGAAGACGAGCGCGAGATTGGCGGCCAGGCCCGTGCAGGCGGCGAAAGTCACCATGCCGGTGCGCTTGCCGAGCAGGAAGACCGGATAGAGCCCGGCCACGAAGACCGTCAGGGCGACGAAGCCCGGCAGCAGCAAGAGCATGTAGGCTGCGAAGTGGCCGTGGAACGCCGCCGGCACCAGCAACCTCTCGAACGCCGGCAGCACGAGGAAGAGCCCGGCCGCGACCGGCAGCGCCACCATCAGCACGATCACGAGATTGTCGGCGATGCGCTTTTGCGCCGCGCGGCGGCCCTTCGCTTCGTCGAGCCGCAGCACCTCGCGCAGCATGACGATCTCGAGCGTCGCGGCGAGCGTGCCGAACAGGCGCAGGCCCATATCGGCCGCGAGCGAGAAATAGCCGGCCTCGGCGAAGCCATAGGCGTCGGCGAGCAGCGAGCGGTTGAGCAGCGGGATCAGAGAATAGATCGCGTTGGCACCGACGAGCGGCAGTGCGTAACGGGCGAAGTCGAGCGCGAGATCGCGCCGTGCCGCCGACCATGAGAGCGGGGCGTCGGCGAGCGCCCTGCGTACCGCGAGCAGCGCCGCCATGACGCTGACGACGCCGCCGAACATCACGATCGTCGCGTCGCGCATCCACCAGGCGCCGCCGACCATCAGCAACAGCGCCAGCACGTTCTTGACGATGACCAGACGGGCATAGGCCGCATCGAGGAAACGCGCCCTGGCGATGGCGCCATGATAGTCGAACATGCCGGCGCAGATGCCGCCCAGCACCGAGGCCGCCACCAGCATGACCGGCAGGCCGAAATCGACGCCGGCGACGACGGCTGCGACGAGCAGGCCGGTGAGCGCGATGGTCATACCTGCGCTCAGCACATCGAGGGTCGCCCGGATCTGCGGCTGTTCCTCCCGGCTCTTCTGCGAGTAGAAACGGACGGCGGAGAGCCTGATCCAGTCGAGCAGCGCGGTGTTGAGCACGACGATGATCGCCGCGCCGATGGCGTAGCGGCCGAATTCGGCGGGGCCGAGGAAATAGGCGATGAGCAGCCCGAGGGCGAAGTTCAGCCCGGCATTGATCACGAAGGGCAGGAGAACGGTCATGACGCCATCGCGAAGGGGCAGGCCAGCTCGACACCGGCAACGCATGACTGCGCTGATTCCGCGCAATCGCCAAACCCCGCCTGTCCAGACCCAAACTGGCCCGATCTCGCTGCTCGCTATGGCGATGGGCTGAACAGATGCCGAGCGATCCGCTGTTCTATCTCGTCGGCTGGAGCACGACCCTGCTCATGGGCATCGGCAAGGGCGCCTTCGGCGGCGGGCTCGCCATCCTCGGCGTTCCGCTGCTGGCGCTGGTGGTCGATCCCCTGCAGGCCGCGATCATGGTAGCGGTGCTGATCGCGGCGATGGACCTCGTCGCCATCGGCAGCTTCGGCGCCTCGACCTGGTCGAAGAGGGATCTCGCCTGGCTGATCCCCGGCCTGATCGTCGGCATCGCGATCGGCTACGCGGTCTTCCTCATCGTCGACGCACGCATCGTCACGCTGATCATCGGCATCATCACGCTCGCCTTCACCGCGCACTGGTTCCTGCGCGGCCGGACCGTACTGGCGGGCAAACTTCCGGTATCACCGCCATTGGCCTTGCTGGCTGGCACGGCCTCCGGCTTCACCACCTTCGTCGCCCATGCCGGCGGGCCGCCGGTGGCGATGTATCTGCTGGCGCGCGGCCTCTCCAAGACCGCCTTCGTCGGCACGACCATCGCCTTCTTCATGCTCGGCAACCTCCTGAAGCTGCCGCCCTACATCGCCCTTGGGCTGAAGCAGCCGCAGGCTTTCTGGGCCGCGCTCGCGCTGTTGCCGGCTGCGCCGATCGGCGTCTGGATCGGGCGCTGGCTGCATGAGCGGCTCGACCAGAAGCGACTGTTCTTCGCCTGCTATCTGCTGCTTGCCGTGGCCGCGCTGAAGCTGACGGCCGACGCCGCGCTGGCATTGCTGCGATAACGGCATGGCAGGAGCGCGAGCGAGCCATCTTTGCAGAGTCCCGGATTGGCCCTAAGCGATCGATCATGACCGCCCTGCCCGCTCTTCGCGACGCCACCGACGCCGATTCGGAACCGCTCGCCACCCTGATCGCGGCGACCTTCGCCGAGTATCCGAACTGCTTCTTCGACTGGTCGGAATTCCCGGAGCTGCGTCGCCCGGCCAGCCACTACGCTGAAAAGGGCGGCAGGCTCTGGGTCGCAGATGGGCCGGATGGGCGCATCGCCGGCTCGATCGCCGTCGTGCCGGTGCCCGACCAGAACGCGGTCGAGCTGTTCAAGGTCTATGCCGACCCGAGCCAGCGCGGCAGCGGGCTGGCGCAGGCGCTGTTCGCCCGCACCCTCGCCTTCGCCGAGGCCGGCGGCTATGGCGAGATGATGCTGTGGTCGGATAGCAAGTTCGCCCGCGGCCACCGCTTCTACGAGAAGCTCGGCTTCGTGCGCTGGCCGGGCGAGCGCTATCTCGCCGACATCTCCTCCTCCTGGGAGTATCATTTCCGCAAGCCGCTCGCCCCGGCACGGTCATGACCGCCAACACGGCGCTGCGGGCGGTTCTCGGCATCGCGCTGCTCACCGCGATGGATGCGGTGATCAAGGCGCAGATGCAGCAGCATCCGTTCCTGCTGGCGCTGTTCATGCGCTTCGCCATGGGCGGCCTGTGCGCGTTAGCGGTGCTGGCCTTCCTGCGCCCCGCCTTTCCGACGCGCGCCAGCCTGATCGGCAATTCAGTGCGGGTGCCGGTGGTGATCCTGACCGCCGGCAGCTTCTTCTATTCGGTCTCTGTTTTGCCGCTGGCCGAGGCGCTGACGCTGTCGTTCCTCGCCCCGGTCTTCGTCGCCCTGCTCGGGGCGCTGATCCTGAAGGAGCGGCTCGACGGGCGCATCCTGCAGGCGCTCGGCTTCGGCCTTGCCGGCATGCTGGTGATGGTCTGGCCGCGCTTGCAAGGGGGCGTCACCGGCGCCGAGCTCGGTGTCGCCGCAGCATTGTTCTCGGCGATCTCCTATGCCTTCAACCTGATCCTGCTGCGCCGGATTGCGGTGAAGGAGCATCCGGCGATCATCGTGTTGTTCCAGAATGCCGGACCGGCGCTGTGCCTGGCCTGGCCGGCCTATTTCGTGTTCCAGCCGATGAGCGGCGGCGACCTGCTCGCCTATCTCGGCGCCGGCGCGCTCGGCGTCGCCGGGCACTTGTCGTTGACCTCAGCCTTCGCCCGCGCGCCCGCCTCGCGGCTGGCGCCGATCGAATACACGGCACTGATCTGGGCGAGCCTGCTCGGCTGGTTCGTTTTCAGCGAGGCCCCGCTCTGGACGACCTATGCCGGCGCGCTGCTGATCGTCGCCGGCGCCTTCGCCGTCAGCCGGCGCTGATCCCTGCCGCAAAATCGCCCGGTTGCTCGGACTTGTGCGGAGCAAGACCAAAGGGAAGCGAACGATCGCGCATGCCCAGCTTCCGCTCCAACCGCGATTGATCCGGGCATGCAGCGCCCCGGCACCGCTGTTCGCGTCCTTCGCGAACCCGGCCTTCCTGCCGCGCTCTGCTTCCATATCCTGCTCGGCGTCCTGCTCGCCATCCGGACAGTCAGCAGCTTCGTACCGGCGAACGAGACGAGCGTCGAAGTCGAACTGGTTGGCCCGGAAGCGCTGACGCCACCTGCGCCACCCGTGCCGACTCGGGCGCCCAGCCCTCCGCCGGCAGCCGAGATCGCTGCACCTCCACAATCAGCCCAAGCTCCCCCGCTTCCGGACAAGCCGCCCGCCCTGCCCGTTCCAACACCCGCCGAGCCGCCGGCGATGATCACGGCTCGGACGCTGCATTCCGAGGGCGTGCTGGCCAACCCGCGCAGCCGCGGGACGCGCGAGTCGCTGAAGACGCTCGAGGCGGCCGAGCGCATCGAGCAGCTCTGCAATCTCGAAGCGATGAGCCAGATCCATGCCTGGAAGGCAGAATTCGAGCCGGACCGCGTCGTCGCCTTCGCCATGGCCGGCACGAAGCTGACCAAGGGTGCCCTGGAAGCCGAGGGCGCCGCCTTTCGCAGCCGCAAGCAATGGTACGGGCTGCGCTTTCGTTGCGAGATGGCGGCGAACGGCAAGGTCGCCGGCTTCCAGTTCCGCGTCGGCGAGGCGATCCCGCGCAGCGAATGGGCGGCACATGACCTGCCGCCCGAGCATTAGCTAAGCCGACGCGGGCTCAGGTCGGCTTGCTGCAATAGGCCTCCAGCCGGTAGCCGTCGGGATCGACGACGAAGGCAGCGTAGTAATCGGGGCCGTAGGATTCGCGCAGGCCTGGCTTGCCGTTGTCGGTGCCGCCCGCCGCGAGTGCAGCGGCATGGAAGGCGTCGACGCTAGCGCGTGTCGGCGCGACGAAGCAGAAATGCAGATTGGAGTCGCGGTCGGGCGGCACCGGCGCCGAGACCGCCCCGATCCAGAGCCCGACGCCCCCCTTGCCATAGCCGAGCGAGCCCTCGTCGGCACTGAGGCAGTCGTAGCCGAGCGCGCCGAGCGCTCCGTCATAGAAGCGCTTGGTGCGGCTGATCTCGCGAACACCGATCGAGACATGATCGAACATGATGGTCCTCCTGATCGTCAGGCTTTGATGCGCTTGGCACGGAAATCGGCCTGGACCTGCCAGCTCGCACCCTCGTCGTGCGAGCGGTCGCCGATCCAGTGGAACGAGTCCGGGGTGATCTCGGTGAAGCGCCAGCGGATCGCGGTGCCGTCATCGAGCTTGCCGTGCTGGACGATATCCCTGCCCTCGGCGCGGCCGATCTGGTGCGTGTAGTATTGCTTGAGCGGATCGTTCCAGAGGATGTGCCAGGCGTCCTGGCCGGGGTCGTAGATGCGCAAGGTCGTACCGTGGAAGAAGCCCGGCAGCATCCAGACATCCTGCACGGCGCGGCCGCCTAAGACCCAGCCGAAACGGATCTCGCCCTTGGCCTCGTGGCGCTGGCCGTCATCGGTGTGCATCACCGCCTCCATGGTCCAGGCGCCGACGAACTGGCCGTAGAGGGCGAGCTTGTCCGCGAATTCAGGCGCCGGCCCGGTCGCGATGAGGACATCGGCCAGCGTCGATGGCGCTGCTGTCATGATCTGGTTCCGTTCTTGATCAGAGTGGCGCCCAGCTTGACCCGAAGCGCCGGGCAGCGCTTGGGAAAAACTGCTAAACTCACCAGCATGACCGCGACCGCTCATCTCCTGGCGTCAGGCCCCGGCTGGCGGGTCAGCGACATCGTCTGCACGGCCGGCCCGGACGACCGCGCCTTCGAGGAAGAGCACCCGCAGCACTGCATCGCCATCGTCCGCAGCGGCTCGTTCCGCTACCGCTCGACGCAAGGCAGCGCCGTGCTGGCGCCAGGCTCGCTGCTGCTCGGCAATGGCGGCGCCTGCTTCGAATGCGGCCATGAGCATGCGGCGGGCGACCGCTGCCTCGCCTTCCAGTTCGAGCCGGCCTATCTCGAAGGCATCGTCGCGGCCGTGCCGGGCGCACGTCAGACGGGTTTCGCGCGGGCGCATCTGCCGCCTCTCTCCGCGCTCGCCGGTCTCGTCGCCGAGGCCGAGATCGTCGCGGACTACCCCGAGAGGCTGGAAGAGACCGCGCTGCGGCTCGCCGGCGCCGTGGCGAGCGCGCTGTCAGGCGCAAAGCCCGGGGTCGAGACGCCCGGCGCCCGCGACCAGCAGCGGATCACGCGGGCGCTGCGCCATATCGAGGCGCATTGCGAGGAGCCGCTCTCGATCGACGGACTGGCACGGCAGGCCGCGATGAGCCCCTATCACTTCCTGCGCACCTTCCGGGCGCTGGTCGGGATGACGCCGCATCAATATGTGCTGCGCACACGCCTGCACCGCGCGGCCTTACTGCTGCGCCGGACCAAGCAGCCGGTCGCCGGCATCGCCTTCGATTGCGGCTTCGGCGACCTCTCGACCTTCAACCGGCGCTTCAAGCGGGTGATGGGCGCGAGCCCGAGCGAGTACCGCGGCGCCTGAGCGGCGTCAGCGCTTCGCCCAGCGGTGATAGGTCAAAGCGAGTGCGATGCAGTGCGCCAACGGCTCAGCCGGTGGCTCGCTGCCGACGGCGAAGATCAGTGCGCGGTTGCCGTCATAGCTGAACTGGTCGGGATAGTGACGCCGATACGTATCGATCAGGCTCGTCTGGCAATGGACGTAGAGCGCGTAATGCGTCGCCGAGCCTTTCAGCGCGTCCGCCCGCACGGTCGTCCCGGTCCTCGGCCGCTCGGGCAGCCAGGCGGGCTCACCCCATTTCAGCGTCTCCGTCAGCGCGCCGATCTCAGGGGTCGCGGCTGCAACGTCGAGGATCGTCTGACGCAGGCGCAGCATGGGCAACCGCAGGAGCTCCGGCAGCGACCGGTATTTCGCCTCGACGGCCATGTCGGTGAATGGCGCAAATCTCACGAGCCGCTCCTGCCAACCAGCAGGTGCGGCTGCTCCGATCAGCGCCCCGCTCCCGCCTTCGCACCGAAGATCATGCAGGTCTCCGTCCCGTGCGCCAACAGCTTGCCCTGCGCGTCGACCAGCTTGCCCTCGCTGGTCGCGACCGAGCCGCCGCGATGGATCAGCCTGCCCTCGCAGCGCACCGGCCCGCTGCCGGGCATGACCGGGCGGACATAGTTCAGCTTCATCTCCAGCGTGGTGTAGCCTTCGCCGACCCGCAGCGTCGAATGCACGGCGCAGGCCATGGCGGAATCGAGGATCGTCGCGGTCCAGCCACCATGGATCGTGCCGAGCGGGTTGAAGAAGCGCGGCGAGGGTGTCCCGACGAAGACCACCCTGCCCTCATCGACCTCGGCCAGGTCGAAATCCATCGCATCGGCGAAGGGCGGGCCGGGATGGCGGCCCTCGATCATCCCGCGCAGGAAGGACGCGCCGTCCTCCGCGAGCAGGACATCACGGCTGACGACACCAACCTGGCGGGACATGCGGGAACTCCGATCTTTATCGTGTAGATGCACGATAAAGATCGGATCGCGTCATTCAGGTCAAGCCGCGTTCAGCCGGCTTGAGTTTCGCCCACCTGCCTCGCCGCCCGCCGGATCGCCTTCAGATTGTCGCGCGTCTCGCTCCAGCGCTCCTGGCCGAGTCCGCCCTCGATCCGCTCCTGCGCTGCACGCCAATAGGGGATCGCCGCCTCGATCGCGGCACGGCCCTTCTCCGTCACGGCATAGGTCAACGCCCGGCCCTTGCAGTCGACCGGCTCGATCAGTTGCTCGGCGGCGAGCAGTTGCAGGTTGCGCGTCAGCGAGGTCCGCTCCAGCGCGAAACGGTCGGCGAGCTCGGTGACCGAACGCCAGGCGCCGGTCGAGAGCGCCGAGAGCAGCACGAACTGGGTGATCTTCAGGCCGCTCGGCCGCATCGCCTCGTCATAGGCGCGGGTCACGGCCCGCGCCGTCATGCGCACATGCAGCACCACGCAGGAGCGGGCTATGTCGTCGAGATGGAGATCGGGCGCGGGCGTCGTCATCTCGCCACGATAACCGGTTTAGGCTGCCGCCGCAGCAGCGCTGATCGGCGGCCCGTCGTCGCGTTCACCTTTTGCGCGGCGCTTTCCTTGACTCCGGCAGACCCCACGCCTATCTCCGCGATGTCGATTAGCACTCACCAGGTGAGACTGCTAACAGACCCTTATCGCGGGCCGGTCACGAGCCCGTCCAGAATATGATCCGAGAGGAAGACAGAACCATGAAGTTCCGTCCGCTGCATGACCGCGTTGTGGTCCGTCGCCTTGATGGCGAGGAGAAGACCAAGGGTGGCATCATCATCCCCGACACCGCCAAGGAAAAGCCCCAGGAGGGCGAGGTTGTCGCCGTCGGCGCCGGTGCCCGCGACGATGCCGGCAAGCTGGTTGCGCTCGATGTCAAGAAGGGCGATCGCGTCCTCTTCGGCAAGTGGAGCGGCACCGAGGTCAAGATCGACGGCCAGGATCTCCTGATCATGAAGGAATCCGACATCATGGGCATCGTCGGCTGAGCAGCCTGACGCCCACCCGTCCGTAGAGTTCAATCAGGAGTAGTCTCATGGCTGCCAAAGAAGTTCGCTTTTCCACCGACGCCCGCGACAAGATGCTGCGCGGCGTGGACATCCTCGCCAACGCCGTGAAGGTCACGCTCGGTCCCAAGGGCCGCAACGTCGTGATCGAGAAGTCGTTCGGCGCGCCGCGCATCACCAAGGACGGCGTCACCGTCGCCAAGGAGATCGAGCTCGCCGACAAGTTCGAGAACATGGGCGCTCAGATGGTCCGCGAAGTCGCTTCGCGCCAGAACGACCATGCCGGCGACGGCACCACCACCGCCACCGTGCTCGCCCAGGCGATCGTCCGTGAAGGCGCCAAGTCGGTTGCGGCCGGCATGAACCCGATGGACCTGAAGCGCGGCATCGACCTGGCCGTCGAGGCCATCGTCGCCGACCTCAAGAAGAACTCCAAGAAGGTCACCTCCAACGCGGAAGTCGCGCAGGTCGGCACCATCTCGGCGAACGGCGACGAGTCGGTCGGCAAGATGATCTCGACCGCAATGCAGAAGGTCGGCAACGAGGGTGTCATCACCGTCGAGGAAGCCAAGACCGCCGAGACCGAGCTCGACGTCGTCGAGGGCATGCAGTTCGACCGTGGCTATCTCTCGCCCTACTTCATCACCAACGCCGAGAAGATGGTCGCCGAGCTCGAGGACCCCTACATCCTCATCTTCGAGAAGAAGCTGTCGTCGCTCCAGGCGATGCTGCCGATCCTCGAGGCCGTCGTGCAGACCGGCAAGCCGCTCCTGATCATCGCCGAGGACGTCGAGGGCGAGGCTCTTGCCACGCTCGTCGTCAACAAGCTCCGTGGCGGCCTGAAGGTCGCGGCCGTCAAGGCTCCGGGCTTCGGCGATCGCCGCAAGGCCATGCTCGAGGACATCTCGATCCTGACCGCCGGCCAGATGATCTCGGAAGACCTCGGCATCAAGCTCGAGACCGTGACGCTCAACATGCTCGGCCGCGCCAAGAAGGTGCGCATCGAGAAGGAGAACACCACGATCATCGACGGCGCCGGCAAGAAGAAGGACATCGAGGGCCGCGTTTCGCAGATCAAGGCGCAGATCGAGGAGACCACCTCGGACTACGACCGTGAGAAGCTGCAGGAGCGCCTGGCCAAGCTCGCCGGCGGCGTCGCGGTTATCCGCGTCGGCGGCGCGACCGAGGTCGAGGTCAAGGAGAAGAAGGACCGCGTCGACGATGCCCTGAACGCCACCCGCGCTGCGGTGGAAGAAGGCATCCTTCCCGGTGGCGGCGTTGCACTCCTGCGCGCCCTGTCCTCGGTCAAGGGCATCAAGACCCAGAACGACGACCAGAAGACCGGCGTCGAGATCGTCCGCAAGGCGATCGCGGCCCCGGCCCGCCAGATCGTCGACAACGCCGGCGATGACGGCGCGGTCGTGATCGGCAAGCTGCTGGAGTCGAAGGACTACGCCTGGGGCTACAACGCCCAGACCGGCGAGTACGGCGATCTGGTCAAGGCCGGCATCATCGACCCGACCAAGGTCGTGCGCACGGCGATCCAGGACGCGGCTTCGATCGCCGGCCTGCTGATCACCACCGAGGCGATGATCGCCGAGGCGCCGAAGAAGGACGCCCCGATGCCCCCGATGGGCGGCGGCGGCATGGGCGGCATGGACTTCTGAGGAAGTCCAGCCCTCGCCTTTGCGAACACTACGGAGGCCCGGCTTACGCCGGGCCTTTTTCGTTTGCCGGCGCGTCGCGCAACCGACATCGCTTCGTAACGGCGCTGACGCCGCCTGCTGATCAGATCGGGGTTCCTTGGGAGCCCCGGTCATGATCACCCGCCGCCTGCTGCTCGCCGGCTCCGCTTCGAGCCTCGTCTTGCCCGCCCTCGCTCAGCAGGATTGGCGGCAGGCGATCAAGGAGGTGCGCTTCGGCGTCTCCTCGGCGGAGAACGAGGCGGCCGCGGTCGCGCGAAACCAGCCGGTGGTCGATTACCTTACACAGAAGCTCGGCGTGCCGGTGAAGCTCTACCGGGTCAGCGACTATGCCGGGCTGGTCGAAGCGATGCGCGCCGACCAGCTCGAATTCGCCCGCTTCGGGCCGGCGGTCTATTCGCTCGGCCGGCGCGTCCTCGGCGACAAGCTGCAGCCGCTGTTCCGTGACGTCGATAACAACGGCCAGGAGGGCTATTACTCGGTCGTTGTCGTGCGCGCCGACAGCCCCTATCGCTCGATCGCCGACCTCAAGGGCAAGAGCTTCGCCTTCGCCGATCCGAACTCGACCTCGGGCTTCGCCTTCCCCGCCTATTTCCTGCGCAGGCAGGGCTTCGACCCGCAGGCCCATTTCAGCGGCACCGTCTTCTCCGGCGGCCACGATAATTCGGTGCTGGCGCTGGTCCGGGGCCAGTTCGATGGCGTCGCGACCTATCAGGTCAACGAGAACTCCGGCGTCGTGCAGCGGCTGGTGCTGCGCAACATGGTCCCCGCCGGAGCGACCCGCGTGATCTGGACCTCGCCGCTCATTCCGGCGAGCCCGTTCTCGACGCGCGCGAACCTGCCGCAGGCACTCAAGGATGCGTTCGTCGCAGCGATGATGGCGATGAAGGACGAGGCCCCCGAGGTGTTCAAGACCTTCACCGACGGGCAAGTATCGCGCTACGCGCCCGCCAGGCATGAGGATTATCTCGACGTCATCGCCGTCACCGAGGAGCTGGAAGCGCGGCGCAAGCAGAAGCCGGGCGGCTGAGCCGAATCTGGCAATCGCAGCTTTGCACAAGGAAGAGGCTCCGCAGGCTTGCATCGACTTTGGTTGTAGGCCCTAGATCGCGATAGGTGCGGCATCCTGCCGCGCCCTGCTTTCGGGGGTCCTTTCCATGAACAACCCTGCCCTGGGCGATGCCGCCAAGCTGGTCGGCCGCATCCTGCTCGCCCTGATGTTCGTGCTCGGCGGCTGGTCCAAGATCAACGGCTATGCCGGCACGCAAGCCTATATGGGCTCGGCCGGCGTTCCGGCCATCCTGTTGCCGCTCGTCATCATCGTCGAACTGGTCGGCGGACTGATGATCGTCGTGGGCTACAAGACCCGTCTCGCGGCGCTGGCCCTGTTCGCCTTCACCATCGCCGCCTCGGTGCTGTTCCACATGAACTGGGCCCAGCCGATGCAGCAATTGCTGTTCATGAAGAACCTCGCCGTCGCCGGCGGCTTCCTCGTGCTGTTCGCGGCCGGCGCGGGCGCCTATTCGGTCGACAAGGACTGAAGGCCCATCACAAAACGCTGAAAAAGCGCGGCCCGGCCTTGAGCCGGGCCTTTTTTGTGCGCAGGGCTGATCTACAAAGCTCTCTCCTATGCAGCGCGGCTCCTGCGCTGATTCCCCGACAAGGACGACGCCATGCGCCTGTTGAGTTTCGCCATCGCCGCGCTCGCCGTGATCGCGCTCGTGGTCGGCCAGCAAAGCGGGAGTACGGGCATCCTCGGCCTCGGCGTGATCGGCGTCCTGCTCGCCTTCGCGACGTTCCGGGCGACCGCGATCCCATTCTTCCTGAAGATCTTCTCCGGCATCTTTGGAACTGAATACGTGATCTTCGGCGCCGGCGCGCTGTTGGCCCAACTCGGCCTCTGGCCCACCGCCTGGCAGGCGGCCGCGCCGCCGGCGAGCCTCGGCACGACCGTCGCCGTCTTCGGCATCCTGATCTACCTGGTTTCGTTCGTCCCGGTGGTACAGCGCATCGCCCGCATCGCCTCGCCCTATTTCGAATCGTCCGAGCCGCAGATCGCCAATCTCGGGCCATTCGGCCGCTACCGGATGCGGCTCGGCACCTTCGCTGTCGCGCTCGTTGTCTTTCTGATCGTGCTCAACCAGGCGCAGGTCGGCATCTCACTGCGCATCAACTTCTTCTATCGGGATTTCTACAACGCCCTGCAGGAGAAGAATGCGCCGGCCTTCTGGGAACAGCTCATCAACGTCTTCTGCGTCTGGGCTGCCGTCTCGGTCATCAGCGTGCTGATCGAGACCGTTGCCAACTCGGTGCTGTTGATCCGCTGGCGCGAGTGGATGGCGGCCGAATACAACAAGCGCTGGCTCGGTAATGGCAACCATTACCGCATCTCGCTCGCCGGCACGGCCGACAACCCCGACCAGCGCATCTCGGAAGACACCCGCGCCTTCCTGAATCAGACCTACAGCTTCTCGCTGACGCTGATCACACAGGTCTCAACGCTGGTCTCGTTCTCGATCATCCTCTGGTCGATTCCAGTCGCCATCACCGTTCCCGGCACCGACATCGTCATCCCAGGCTTCATCTTCTGGGCGACGCTGATCTATGCCGCGATTGCGACCTGGATAACTCATCTGATCGGCAAGCCGCTGATCGGGCTAGAGTTCGAACAGGAGCGGCGCGAGGCGAACTTCCGCTTCGCCCTGGCGCGCCTGCGCGAATACTCCGAACAGATCGCGCTGATGCGCGGTGAGACTGCCGAGCGGCGCCATCTCGGCGAGACCTTCGGCGGCATCGTCGACAACTTCTATCGACTGCTCTGGCGCAGGTTGAAACTGACGACCTTCACCCTGTCCTACAACCAGGCCAACGTCGTCATCCCCTTCGTGCTGCTGGCGCCCTATTACTTCGCCGGCGCGATCGCGTTCGGCGTGCTGACGCAGGTGTCCTCGGCCTTCGGCCGGGTCGAGACGGCGATGTCCTTCTTCATCAACAGCTACCAGTCGATCGCCTCCTATCTGGCCTCGATCAACCGCCTGACCACCTTCGAGCAGGCGATCGCCACGGCGGAGGCGCAAGGCGCGGGCGGCGAAGGCGCCGCAATCGACATCGTCGAGCAGCCGGTCAAGGACGCGACGATCGAGACGCTCGCGCTCAACCTGCCGAACGGACAACCGATCGTGCAGGCTTCGAACCTCACACTGCCTGCCGGGCATTCGACGCTGGTCATCGGCCCCTCCGGGTCCGGCAAGTCGACCCTGTTCCGCGCGCTCTCCGGCATCTGGCCGTTCGGCGAGGGCAAGGTCGTGACGCCGGAAGGGCAGCGCATGCTGGTGCTGCCGCAGCGGCCCTATCTGCCGCAGGGCTCCCTGCGTGCCGCGCTCGCCTATCCGTCAGAGCCGGACGCGTTCAGCGACGCCGACATCCATGCGGCAATGGAGAAGGTGAAGCTCGGCCATCTCACCGAGCGGCTCGACGAGATTGATCTCTGGGGCCAGCGCCTCTCGGGCGGCGAGCAGCAGCGTCTCGCGGTGGCGCGCGCCCTGCTGGCCAAGCCCGACTGGCTCTTCCTCGACGAGGCCACTGCCTCGCTCGACGAGAAGCTGGAAGGCGAGATCTACGAGGTGATCCGGCGCGAGCTGCCGCAGACCAGCATCGTCTCGATCGGTCATCGCTCGACGCTGCGCGCCATGCACGACGAGCTGATCGCGATGGAGAAGAATGCCGACGGCACCTTCAGTCCGAAGGCGAAGGCCATGGCGGAGGCTGGGTAAGCGAACAAGGGCTGCTCAGGCTCCACCAAAGGTGCGAGCCTGTAGCCATAGCGTCATGGTCGGGCTTGTCCCGACCATCCACGTCTTCATGTCACAGATCGAACGCGGTGTTCAGGACATGGCTGCTCGCCACAGGGGCGAGCACCACATGGCGGAACAGCGCCCTGGCCCCGAACTCCCAGGCTCAGGCTGCCGGCCTGTCCGGAACGGCAGGAATCTCGCCCGTCAGATCCCGCGGTCGAAGCGGATCTCGCCGCTCGCCGTCTTGATGACGAGGCGGCCCTCGACGATATCCCACTGCCGGGCGGTGCGCAGCGCCATCAGATAGCTGCGCTCGAAATCCGAGGCGCCCTTGTCGCAAGCCATCTTGGTCACTGCGAGCGGGCCTACCGCGAAGCCCTGCTGGCGCAGCGGATAGGCCGAGGCCGAGAAGGTGTTGCAGCCACCGAAGCCGGTGCCGCGCAGATTGGAATCGACCTTCAGCGTGGCGCGATAGCCGGTGACCGGCTTGCCGTTCATCTGCAGGATGGTCCAGGAGGCGTCGAACGGAAAGTTCTTCTCCTGCTGCCGCGGCGGCGGAGCCTCCCCTCCCGGCTGCTCGCCACGAGGTGGCATCTGCTGGCGACGCTGGGCAAGCGCATCAGTCACCAGCATCGGCGACAGGGAGAGAGCGAGGGCGGCCAGGAGGCCAAGGCGCGACTGCGTATTCAACTGGTCCAGACCCCGATTGGAAAGAGCGCGACGGAGAACCGACGCTTTCCACTGCACCGATCGCGGTGGCGAGCGCAAGTCTCGATCGCACCGCTTTTGGTACGACTTGCACCGAAATCGCTTCGCCTTGGCTGGTTACCCGGACATTGCGTCGGGAATCCGGCGCGTCAGATGCGCGCCAGCAGCCGCTCGAGCAACGGATTGGAGCGGCGGAAGACATAGTCGAGCGTGCGCACGGTGATGTCGTCCGCCCCCGCCTTGCCCAGTTCCTCGACCAGCGGGAACACCGCCTTGCGCGGGCAATGCAGCGTGACGACGCCGTCACCACCGGCTGCGCCGAATGGCAGTCGCGCACCGAGCCGATGCGCGATCTCGCCCAGCCGCTGCGGCGAGACGGCGTTGAGCACGGCGCGAACCTCACGCAGCGAGCGCGCTTCCTCCTCGGCCGCGATGCGCGACAAGATCGCTGCGGCGGCATCCCGAGCCTGTTCGCTCCAGGGCGCACGCACGGAGGCGACGAGGTTGGCCTCCGAGGCCAGGATCACGCCGTCGTCGAGTACCTTGAGCGCATTGGCGGAGAGCGTCGCGCCGGTGGTGGTGATATCGACGACGATCTCGGCGGTGCCAGCGGCGGGAGCCCCCTCGGTCGCCCCCAGGCTCTCGACGATGCGATAATCGGCGAGGCCGTGGCTGGCGAAGAAACGCCGCGTCAGGTTCACGTATTTGGTGGCGACGCGCAGCTTGCGGCCGTGACGGGCGCGCATGGTCGCCGCGACGTCGTCGAGATCGGCCATGGTGCGCACATCGATCCAGGCCTGCGGCACGGCGACGACGACATTGGCCTGGCCGAAGCCGAGCGGCGCCAGCAGCACCATGCTGGCATCGGCGTCGGCGACTTGCTCGCGCACCAGATCCTCGCCGGTGATGCCGAGATGGGCGGCGCCGGAGGAAAGCTGCGCGACGATCTCGGAGGCCGAGAGATAGGCGACCTCGGCCCCGCCGAGTCCGGCGATCTGGGCGCGGTACTCGCGTTGGCCGCGTGCCTGCACGAACGAGAGCCCGGCACGGCCGAAGAAGGCGGTGGCGTTCTCCTGCAGCCGCCCCTTGGAGGGCACGGCGAGAACCAGCGGCGCGTCGTTCGTCATTGTCTCCGCCCCACTCATGCCTTGCCTCCCGCCAGGCGGTCGAGCCAGAGCGAGGCGCCGACGGCCGGCACCGGCGCAGGCGCACCGAGGCGCTGCAGCACGCCGTCATAGCGGCCGCCGCCGGCGATCGGCTTCAGATCCGGCCGGGCCGGATCGTGCAATTCGAAGATGAAGCCGGTGTAGTAGTCGAGATTGCGGGCGAACCCCGCGGAGAAGGAGATACTGGCGACATCGACGCCGCGCGCGGCGAGGAAGCCGGTGCGCTCGTCGAAGGCGTCGAGCGCGGCAGCAAGGTCGAGCTCAGCCTCGCCGGCGAGCTTGCGCCAGGCGGCGGAGGCACCGTCCGGATCACCACCGATCGCCAGCGCATGCGCGATCACGCCGCTCGCCTCGCCATTGACCGGGTTGTCGCGCTCGGCGGCCCGGGCCAGGAAGCGCTCGGCGATGTCGCCGGCCGAGCGGCCGCCGACCGTCGAGATGCCGGCGATCGAGAGCACGTCCTCGACGAAGGCGCGGGCCGCCTTGGGGTCCTGGCCTTCCAGCGCCTTGAGCAGCCCGGCGTGAGCGTGCTCGACCTCGTTGACCGGCGGCTCGAGCGCGGCGACGGCATCGGCGCCCTTGCCCTGCGCGACCGCGCGCATCAGCCGGCGGCGCGCGGCCTGCGGCACGCCGAGCCGGTCGAGCAGCGTGGTGAGGAGCGCGACGTCGCCCATCAGCAGGCGCGGCCGGGTCAGGCCGAGTGCCGCGGCGGATTCGACGGTCAGCGCCATGATCTCGGCATCGGCGGCAGCGAAATCGGTGCGGCCGAAAGATTCCAAGCCCGCCTGCGCGAATTCGCTCGGCTCGTTTGCGCCGCGCATGCGGAAGACCGGGCCGGCATAGGCGTAGGACGCCGGCTCGCTGGCATGGGCTGCGATATGCGCCAGCGCGACGGGGATGGTGTATTCGGGCCGCAGGCACCATTCGCGCCCGTCATCGTCCTGCGTCAGGAAGATGCGGCGGCGGATATCCTCGCCGGAGAGATCGAGGAAGGGCTCGACCGGCTGCAGGATCGCCGGCTCGGCGCGCCGATAGCCCTCGCGCTCGAACGGCGCGATCACGGTCTCGAGCTTTGAGCGCATGGCCGGCACTTTACAAAAACCCTGTTGCGGCGCCGTACTAGCAGGGACGCCCGCGATTTTCGACGGTTTTTAGGGAATTGGGTGAACGGGAATCAGGCGTAGCGCCCGAGCACCCGCTTCACCCCGTCGACCAGCTCGCCCGCCGGCACGGAGAACTGTGCCTGCGCCTGCCGTTCCTTGTGCTCGGCGGAGTCCTTCACGTCGCGGCCCGCTGCGGCGAGCTCGGCGCCGAGGATCAGGTCCTTGATCACCACCGTGTCGGCCTCGCGCTCGGAGGAGCCCTGGATCACCGCGCAGGCGGCGCCGCGGCGGTCGGCATATTTCATCTGGGCGTTGAAGCCGGACGAGCCGAGATAGAGATCGGCCCGGCAGAGCGCCCTGCCCTCGCCATCCTTGGCCTGCCGGAGCTGTGCGACAAAGGCTTGGTAGGCCGGCATGAACTCCGGCGACTTGTTATCCATCGCGGTGACGACGACGAGCGGCAGCTCGTTCCTGGCATCGACGATCGGCGACTTCACCGCCTTCAGCGCCGAATAGAGCCGGGAGACGCCGATCGAGAAGCCGGTCGCCGGCACCGGCTCGGGCCGGAAGCGGCCGACCAGCCCGTCATAGCGCCCGCCGCCTGCGACCGAGCCGAAGCGCACGACCTGCCCGTCCTCATTGGTGACCGGGAAGGTCAGCTCCACCTCGTAGACCGGGCCGGTGTAGTATTCGAGGCCGCGGACGATCGACGGGTCGATGATGACGCGGCCGAGATACCCCGCCGCGGTGACAAGCTCCCTGATCTGTTCGAGTTCCTCGATCCCGGCCACGCCGTTCTCGGCGCCTTCGACCAGCTTGCGCAGTTCCGCGACGGCCTCGGCAGACAACTCGGCCGACTTGGCGCTGTCGGAGGCTGTCGACTTGCCGAGATCAGCCAGCCGCTGGCCGACGGCGAGATAGCGCAGGATCGTATCCGCCTGTGCATCGGACAGGCCCGCGCCCTTGGTGAAATCGCCGCTCTCGTCCTTGCGCCCATCGCGCAGGAGCTTGCCGACCTCTTCGAGCGGGAACTTGTCGGCCTTGTCGATCGCACGCAGCACCGTCAAACGCGTGCCCTGTTCGATGCCGGCTGCATCCATCACGCCGTCGAGCACCTTGCGGTTGTTGACCTTGACGACATAGTCGCCGCGCTTGATGCCGAGCTTCTCCATGGTGTCGGCGGCGAGCATGCAAATCTCGGCATCGCCGGCGACCGTGCCTGAGCCGACGATGTCGGCGTCGAACTGCATGAACTGGCGGAAGCGCCCCGGCCCGGGCTTCTCGTTGCGGAAGACGTAGCCGACGCGATAGCTGCGATAGGGCTTTGGCAGCGCGTCGAAATTCTCGGCGACATAGCGGGCGAGCGGCGCGGTCAGGTCATAGCGCAGCGAGAGCCACTGCTCGTCATCGTCCTGGAAGGAGAAGACGCCCTCGTTCGGGCGGTCCTGGTCCGGCAGGAATTTTCCCAGCGCGTCGGTGTATTCGACGAAGGGTGTCTCGACCGGGTCGAAGCCATAGAGCGAGAAGCTCTCGCGGATCACGGCGAGCATGCGCTCGGTGGCGGCGACATCGGCCGGGCCGCGATCGACGAAACCGCGCGGCTGGCGGGCCTTCAGCTTGGCAGGGGCGGACTTGTCGGCGGACATGATGGGAGCTCGGTAAGTAAACGCTTATTGATGTTCGAGCGGGTTAGACCGGACGGCCGCCAGGGGCAAGCGCAGCGGCCGCAATCCGGCTAGCCGTGGCCATAATCGCGCACTACAGACCGCTCGCCGGTCGGCTTGCCTCGGAACCCGACCGGCGAGCAGTCTCTGATACTAAAGTCAGAGGCGGATTCAGCGATCGGATTGATGCAATCTTATCGGATCCGGCTCTAGTCTCCGGCCGCGGCGCGAGGAATGGATGGATGCGGGTCGGATTGCGCAACCTGCTGGCATGCCTGTTCGCGGCACTGCTGCTCGCGGCCTGCGGGCCGAGCGAGCCCGACCAGCGCAAGGCCTTCATCGGCTTCCTGCAGGCCGAGATCCTGGCGCGCCCGGGCGTGCGCCTGCCGCGCCCTGATGCCGAGAAGCAGAAATCCTTCGGCGACTATGCCGGCCACTATGCGGTGATCCTGCGCTTCCATGAGCGCATGAATGCGACGGTCGGCAAGCCGATGCAGGAAGCGACCGCCAAGGCCGCACCGCGCTCGATCGAGGACGTGGTCGCGCGCAAGAGCGAGATCGCGGCGGTACGCGCCGGCTTCACCCAAATCCGCCAGGCGCTCGACGCTGCGCTCGCTGCTGCCGAGAGCGAGCGCGCAGCCTTGAAGCAGCCGGAGGACCTCGCCAAGGTCTATGCCAGCGCCTACCAGAAGCTGGTGACCGAGCCGGCCGCGACCGTCCGCGAGGTCTTTCCGGTGACGGACGAGACCTTCGCCGCGATCCTTGCTCTCGCCGATCTGATCGAAGCCAACAAGGCGGCGGTCCGGGTGAGTGGTTCGCAGGTCGATGTGCGCAACCCGGCGCTGCGCAACCGGGTGCAGGCGGCGATCACCGCGATGAACGCCAAGCAGTCGGCGATGACAGCCGCCCAGCAGAAGCTCCGGCAGATGGTCTACGGAAACTGAACGGGCCTATTCCGCCGCGACGACGCCAGCCGGAACCTCCTCCCCGATCCCGGCCTTCGCCAGCCTTGCAGGCAGCGGGCCGCCGGTCGCCCAGTCGAGCAGTTCGGCGGTGTGCAGGATCGGCGTCGCCGCGCCGCGATCGGCGAAACCCTTCGCGATCTGGGTGATGCAGCCGATATTGCCGGTGGCGACGAGATCCGGCTTGGTGCGCTGGATGTTGCCGACCTTGCGCTCGCGCAATTGTCCGGCGATCTCCGGCTGGAGGATGTTGTAGACGCCGGCCGAGCCGCAGCAGATATGCCCCTCCGGCACCTCCTTCACCCGGAAGCCGGCGCGCGCCAGCAGGCGCTTGGGCCCATCCTTGAGCTGCTGGCCATGCTGCATCGAGCAGGCCGAATGATAGGCGACGGTGAGGTCGAAGCTTCGGGTCGGGGTCAGCTCCAGCGTCTCGACGAACTCGGTCACGTCCTTGGCCAAGGCAGCGACCTTCGCCGCCCTCTCGGCATAGGCCTCATCGGCCCGGAACATGAAGCCGTAATCCTTGATCGTGGTGCCGCAGCCCGAGGCCGTGATCAGGATGGCGTCGAGCCCCTCGCCCTCGATCTCCGCCATCCAGGCGTCGATATTGGCGCGGGCGAAGGCGAGCGCGTCATGCTCGCGGCCCATATGGTGGACGAGCGCGCCGCAGCAGCCTTCGCCCTTGGGCAGCACCACCTCGACGCCGTGGCGGGTGAGCAGGCGGATCGTCGCCTCGTTGATGCCGGGATCGAGCACCGGCTGGGCGCAGCCGGAGAGAATGGCGACGCGCTTGCGCCGTCCGCCCTGCGCCGGGAAGGAGGCCGGCCCCTCCATCGCCGAGCGGTCCGGCAGGCTCCAGGGCGCCAGCGCCAACATCGCCTTCAGCCGCGCGCCGATGACGGGCAGCGTCCCGAGCGCCCCCGCGAGCGGCTTGCCGAGCCGAGCGGCGAGCATGGCGAGGCGGAAGCGGTCGGGATAGGGCAGGATCGCCGAGAGAATAACCCGCAGCGTCCGGTCGGCAACCGGCCGCTCATAGGTTTCCTCGATATGAGCGCGGGCATGGTCGACCAGGTGCATGTAGTGCACGCCCGAGGGGCAGGTCGTCATGCAGGAGAGGCAGGAGAGGCAGCGGTCGACATGCTTGACCACGTCCGGGCTCGCCGGCTTGCCGCTCTCCAGCATGTCCTTGATCTGGTAGATGCGCCCGCGCGGGGAATCGAGCTCGTCGCCGAGCAGGAGATAGGTCGGGCAGGTCGCGGTGCAGAAGCCGCAATGCACGCAGGTGCGCAGGATCTTCTCGGAGGCCGGCAGGCGCGGATCGGAGGCGAGGAGTTCGGGCGTGAAATTGGTCTGCATCGCTCAGGCTCCGCCCTGCCAGGCTTTGATCCAGTCCATCGGCCAGAGCAGCATGATGACGTTGAGGGTGAGGTTGTCGCGGATCAGCCAGCCGACGACCAGCTCCATCGCCAGCGCGCCCGACACCGTGATCCAGACCGGCGCGAACCAGGCGAACAGGAAGCCGAGCGCCATGGCGAGGATGTCGCTCACCGAATTCAGGACGCTGTCGCCGTAATAATCGAGCGAGATCGTGGCCGTGCGGTAGTGGTTGATCACCGCATCGGTGTTCTCGGTGATCTCCCAGGCGCTCTCCAGCACGATGGCGAGCAGCAGGGCGAGGCCGACGGAGAGCGGCAGGCCGGTGACCCGCCGGATCAGCCAGAACAGGCCGTAGAACAGGAAGCCGTGGATGATGTGCGAGAAGGTGTACCAGTCGGCGATGTGCTGGGAGTTCTCGGAGGACATCACCGTGCCCTGCCAGAACTTGATCGTCCCGCATTTGCAGATCGGCTCGCGGCCCATCCAGAGCAGGATCGCCGCCGCGCCTGCGGTCAACAACACGGCCAGCACCGCGATGGCTCCGGGGCCGAGGCGGCCGGGCGCCCAGCGCGTTCGCGCCGAGGACGCAGTGGAAGAAAGCGATTCAGCGAGCGCCATCAGATCCCCGCATACATCCGGCCGGGCTCGAACACGCCCTCCGGATCGAAGCTCTTCTTGATGCCGGCGCTCACCCGCATCAGCGGCTTGGACAGCGGCTCGAAGACGGGAACCGCAGCCCGTACCGCATCGGGCGCCCGGACCAGCGTCGCATGGCCGCCGAGCGGCTTCAGCGCTGCGCGGATCGCGGCTGCTCCGGCATCTCCATCGGCAGGCACAGCGAGCCAGACGAGGCCGCCGCCCCAATCATAGAACCAGCGCGCGCCTGGCACGGTTCGCGCGATCGCGGCAGTCGCCTTCGGCCCGTTGCCTGGCGCGAGAGAGAGCCGCCAGACGGCCTCCCGCGTGCCGGCAAAGAAGGCGGCATCGCGCACTTCGCGCCAGAGCGCGTCGGAGGGGCGCCCCTCGATCAGCTCGGGCCGGCCATGGGCCTTGAGCAGGCGGGCAAGCTCCGCGGCGCGATAGCTGATCGAGGCGGAAAAATTCTCCAGCCTGAGCAAGGTGCGCGCCTGCTCGGCGCCGATCCCGGCCGGCAGATGCGCCGCCGCCATTGGCTCGAAGGGCGAGCCGAGCGCGCCCGAGAGCAGCGCCACCGCCGCCTCGTCGGCGAGGTCTTCCCAGATCAGCGTCACCACGCGCTCTGGCCGCGGGAGCACGCGGAACGTCACCTCGGTCAGGAAGCCGAGCGTGCCGAAGCTGCCGGAGACGAGCTTCACCAGGTCGAGGCCGGTGACGTTCTTCATCACCCGCCCGCCCGATTTCACCAGCTCGCCGCGGCCATTGATCAGCTTGATGCCGATCAGCGAGTCGCGGGCGGCGCCGGCATTGATCCGGCGCGGGCCGGAGATATTTCCGGCCGCGATGGCGCCTATCGTCGGCTCGCCCTCGCTGCCGAACAAAGCGCGGTGGTCCATCGGCTCGAAGGGCAGCATCTGGCCTCGGTTCGCCAGCGTCTCTTCGATCAGCTTCAGCGGCGTGCCGGCTTTGGCGCCGATCACCATCTCGGCCGGCTCGTAGAGGGTGATGCCGGCGAGCCCAGCGCTGGAGATGGTGCTGACGGCGTTGTCCGGCCGGCCGAGCCCCGTGCGCGTGCCGCCGCCACGGATGGCGAGCGGAACACGCGCCTCGACGATCGATGCGACGACGGCGCAGGCCTGCGCCTCTGTGGTGGGGGTGTGGAGCATCAGGCTGCGATCCGCCCTTCCAGCGGAAACACCTTCGCCGGGTTCATCAGCCAGCGCGGATCGAACACCGCCCTGACCCGCTGCTGCTGGTGCAAATCGGCTTCGTTGAACTGCACGCTCATCAGGTCGCGCTTCTCGATGCCGACGCCGTGCTCACCGGTCAGGCAGCCGCCGACCTCGACGCACAGCTTGAGGATGTCGTTGCCGGCATCCTCCGCCTTCTGCGCCTCGACCGCGTCGTTGCAATTGTAGAGGATCAGCGGGTGCAGATTGCCGTCGCCGGCATGGAAGACATTGGCGACGCGCAGGCCATAGCCCTTGATGATCTCGTCCATGCGCTCGAGCACGAAGGGCAATTGCCCGGTCGGGATCGTGCCGTCCATGCAGATATAGTCGGCGATACGGCCGGTCGCGCCGAAGGCGGATTTGCGACCCTTCCAGATCGCCGCCGTCTCCATCGCTGACTTGCTCTCCTTGACCGTGCCGACGCCGTGCTCCCGGGCGATCGCGACGATGCGGGCGAGCTGGGCGTCCATCTCGGCCTCCGAGCCCTCGACCTCGATGATCAGCAGCGCGCCGCAATCCATCGGATAGCCGGCATGGGCGAAAGCCTCGCAGATCTCGATCGCCGGCTTGTCCATGAACTCCATCGCCACCGGGATGATGCCGGCGCCGATGATCGCGGCGACGGCAGCACCCGCCTCGACGCTGGTCGGGAAGCCGAACAGCACCGGCCGCGCGCCTTCCGCCTGGCGCAGGATGCGCACCGTCGCTTCGGTGACGATGCCGAGCTGGCCTTCCGAGCCGACGATCAGGCCGAGCAGGTCGTAGCCGGGAGAATCAAGATGGCCGCCACCGATCTCGACGATGCTCCCATCCAGCATCACCAGCGTGACGCCGAGCACATTGTTGGTGGTGACTCCGTATTTCAGGCAATGCGCGCCGCCGGAGTTCATGCCGATATTGCCGCCGATCGAGCAGGCGAGCTGCGAGGACGGGTCAGGTGCATAGAAGAAGCCATCGGCCGAGACGGCGCCGGTGACGGCGAGGTTGGTGACGCCGGCCTGCACCTTGGCCGTGCGATCGGCGTAGTCGATCTCGAGGATGCGGTTCATCTTGGAGACGCCGATCACCACCGCATCCTCCTGCGGGATCGCCCCGCCGGCGAGCGAGGTGCCGGCGCCGCGCGGCACGACCGGCACGCCCTGTTCGGAACAGTAGCGCAGCACCGCCGCGACCTCCTGCGTGGTCGAGGGCAGCACCACGGCCAGCGGCATGCGGCGATAGGCGGTCAGCGCATCAGTCTCGTAGGGACGCCGCTCGTCCTCGGAGGTGATCAGCGCATCCGGTGCAACCAGCGGCGCGAGACCGGCGAGGATGGCGTCGCGGCGGGCGAGGATGCCGGCATCGGGCGCCGGAAAAGCGATCGCACTCATGGCCAATCCTCCACTCACCTTGTCCCACGCGCGCCCCGCCGGACGGTAGCGCCCGGCATGCACACCTACCCCGAGTCCCATGCGACTCTAGAATACTTCCACATGCGACGCAGCGCGAGTAACGTGCATGATTATTTCCAAAACGGAAAAGATGGTGGGCGCATGGACCGGTTCGGCGACCTCGACGTCTTCGCCCATGTCGTCACGGCGAGGAGCATGTCCGCTGCCGCCCGCGAGCTCAGCCTCTCGCCGGCCGTCATTTCCAAGCGCATCCGCCGCCTGGAGGACCGGCTCGGCGTCCGCCTGCTCCAGCGCACCACGCGCCAGCTGTCGCTGACCGAGGCCGGCCAGGGCTTCTACGAGCGGGTGGTGTCGATCCTCGGCTCGATCGAGGAAGCCGAGGCCTGGGTCGCCAGCGGCGCCGGCCAGGCACGCGGAACCTTGCGCGTCTCGGCGCCGACCTCGTTCGGGCGCATGCATGTCGCACCGCATCTCAAACCCTTCCTCGACGCCAACCCTGCGGTGAATGTCGAGCTGATCCTGAGCGACGGGTTCGTCGACATCATCGCGGAGGGTTTCGATCTCGCGGTGCGGATCGCCGACCTGCGCGATTCCAGCCTGGTGGCGAAGCGGCTGGCGCCGAACCATCGCGTGCTCTGTGCAACGCCTGACTATCTGTCCGCCCATGGGACGCCCGAGACGATCGAGGACCTGTCGCGCCACACGCTCGTCGCCCACAATGCCGACCAGTGGCGGCTCGACGGACCGGAAGGGCAGGTCACTGTCCGGCTCAACGGGCCGCTGCGGACCAATTCCAGCGAGGTGGTGCGTGAGGCCCTGCTCGCCGGCGTCGGCATCGCCCTGCGCTCGACCTGGGATGTCGGGCCGGAGCTGAAATCGGGCGCGCTCACCAGGGTGCTGCCGGCCTATTCGGTCGGCAAGCGTGTCGCTGTCTATGCGGTCTACCCGAGCCGCCGGCACATGGAACAGAAGGTGCGCGCCTTCGTCGATTATCTGGCAGAGCTCTATGGGGCGACGCCTTACTGGGACGAGGGGTTGGCGCTGTAGAGTTTAAAGTTGGCGTCATGCTCGGGCGAAGACTCGAGCATCTCAGACCGGAAGAGGCCCGATCGACGCCTTCTCGTCACGAGATTCTCGGGTCCGCGCTTCGCTTCGCCCGAGAATGACGCCCGGACATGCTCCCCTTGTGTCTCCCGCGATTGCCTCTGCCATTCCAATCGTCGATCCTCCCGCGCCACCAGGGAGGACAGGCATGACATTCGGCTTCATCGAGGGCTTTCGCGTCGAGGTGCTCGACCCGCGCTTCCATCGGATCGTGCCCGGCTCGGCCCGGATGGAGCGGCTGTGGACCGGGGCGCGCTGGTCGGAAGGCCCGGCCTGGTTCCCGGCACACCAGACGCTGGTCTGGTCGGACATCCCGAACGACCGGATGCTGCGCTACGACGCGCTCACCGGCCAGGTCGGCACCTTCCGTCAGCCGGCGCGCAATTCGAACGGCAACACCGTCGACCGGCAGGGAAGGCTCGTGACCTGCGAGCATGGCGGGCGGCAGGTGACACGCACCGAGCATGACGGCTCGGTCACCGTGCTGGCGAGCCATTACCAGGGCAAGCGGCTGAACTCACCCAACGACGTGGTGGTGAGGTCGGACGGCTCGATCTGGTTCACCGATCCCGATTACGGCATCCTGACCGACTATGAGGGCGACAAGGCCGAAAGCGAGATCGGCCGCTGCAATGTCTATCGCATCGATCCGCAGAGTGGCGACGTCACCATCGTCGCCGACGATTTCGTCAAGCCGAACGGGCTCGCCTTCTCGCCCGACGAGAGCGCGCTCTACATCGCCGACACCGGCGCGAGCCATGACCCGCAGAACGGGCCGCGCCATATCCGCAAGCTCGCGGTGACCGGCGACGGCAGGACGCTCGGCGCTTCCTCGGTCTTCGCGACCTGCACCAACGGGCTGTTCGACGGCTTCCGCTTCGACGTTGCCGGGCGGCTCTGGAGCAGCGCCGCCGACGGCATCCATGTCTACGATCCGGACGGCACGCTGATCGGCAAGGTTCTGGTGCCGGAGGTGGTGGCCAATCTCTGCTTCGGTGGGCCGAAGCGCAACCGCCTGTTCATCTGCGGCACGACCTCGCTCTATTCGCTGATGACCCACACAAACGGCGTGGCCTGAGGTTCAGCTCTCGCCGCTCGGCTTCTCGGGCTTCACCCAGCCGACGAGGAAGGGCATCAGCAGCCCGAGCAGCATGAAGCGCACCAGATGGTGCGCGCCGACATAGAGCGGATCGAGCCCCATGGCGAAGGCGAGCATCGCCATGGCCTCGAGCCCGCCCGGCGCGAAGGCGGCCATGGCACTGGCATAGGGCACGCCGGCAAGCCAGGCCGCCGGCCAGGCGAAGGCGAAGGCGACTGCCATCGAAACGACGAAGCCGCCGATCGCGAGCGGGAACAGCGCCGCGATCTCGTTGCGCTTGAGATTGGAGACACGCCCGCCCATGGCGGCGCCGAGCATCACCATCACCGCGATCGCGATCTCCGGCGGCATGGTGCCGTGAACGAGGCCGGTGCCGTGCAGCACGGCGCTCGCCAGGGTCGCGCCGAGGATGAAGGGCGCGGTGATGCCGATCCGCTCGAAGACCAGCCCGGTGACGAGACCGCTGCCGAGCAGCAGCGCCATATCGCCGACGCTCGCGATTGCGACCGGAGGCGGCAGAGCGAGCGGCCCGCCGCTACTCAACTTCATGATGCTGGGCAGGACCGCGACCAGGACGAGGATGCGGAAGAGCTGGATCGCGGCGATGCGGCCGATATTGGCGCCCTTGTCCTGCGCCACCGAGATCACGGCCGAGAGCGCGCCGGGCGCGGCCGCGAGCAGCGAGTCGATCCAGCTCCAGCGTGCGACGAAGCGCAGATAGGCGCCCGTCGCCAGCATGATCGCGAGGAGGCCGACCACGAGGACCAGCAGCGAGCCGGGATAACGCGCCGTCGCGGCGAGCGCTTCGGGCGTCGCCGCCGAGCCGATCAGCGCGCCCGACATCACCATGGTCGAATCGAACCAGGGACGGCGCAGATCAGGCAGCGGCCGGGTGATCCCGAGGATCGAAACCAGCAGCATCGAGCCGGAAAGCCAGGCGGCCGGCACGTCGAGCAAGGCGAAGAGCGTGCCACCGACCGCCGCGCAGGCGATCACCGCCGCTTCGCGCGACAGGGTTCGCAGATGATAGGGGACGTAGCTCGGAACAGGCATGAGGCTCGTGATGCGCCATGACTGCGCACCGCGGCATCAATGCCGGCCGCCAGTCCTCAGGTCAAACGCCCCGCGCGCATTCGGGGCATGACACTGGCGGTCAGCCCGTCAGCGCCTTCTGCAGCCGAGCCACCGCCTCGACGAGGTCCGAGGCCTTGCGGGCGAAGCAGAAGCGCAGACCAGTCTCGCCCCCGGGGCCGAAGGCGGTGCCCGGCGCCAGGCCGACATTGGCCGTGTCGACCAGTTCGATCGCGAGCTTGCGGGAATCGGTCCAGCCATCGACGCTGAAGAACTGGTAGAAGGCGCCGTCGGGTGCCTGCAAGTTGACGCGATTGGTCGCCTTCAGCCCCTCGGCGACGATACGGCGCCCTTCGGTGGCGCGGGCGATCTGCTCGGCGACGAAGGGCTCGCCCTCCTCCAGCGCCGCGATGGCGGCACGCTGGACGAAGACCGGCGAGCCGGAGGTCGAATACTGGATCAGGTTCTCGACGATCTGGCCGAAGGCCGGCGGGACCTCGATCCAGCCGACGCGCCAGCCGGTCATCGCCCAGTTCTTCGAGAAGGTCTGGACGAAGAGGACGCGGTCCTCCTGCTCCATCACATCATGGAAGGAAGCAGCGCGCGGCGAGCCGTCATAGACGAAGCGGGCATAGATCTCGTCGGCGATGATCCAGATGCCGTATTTGCGGGCGATGGCGAGGATGGCGGCGAGCTCGTCACGCGTCGCCGTCCAGCCGGTCGGGTTGGCCGGCGAGTTGATGACGAAGGCGCGGGTGCGCGGCGAGATCGCGGCTTCCAGCTTTTCGAGGTCGAGCGTGAAGCGCCCGTCCTTGAACTCCATCGGTACACAGACCGGATTGGCGCCGGCGACGCCCATGGCAGCAGCGAAATTCGGCCAGGCCGGAGTCGGGATGATCAATTCGTCGCCGACGCCCGCGATCAGCCGGACCGCGATCTGAACCGACTGCATGCCCGAGCCGGTGACGTAGAAACGGTCCATATTGAAAGGACGGCCATAGAGCGCGGTGTGGTAGCGCGCCAATGCCTCGCGCAGCTCCGGAATGCCGCGCTGCCAGGTGTAGAAGGTCTCGCCATCGGCCAGCGACTTGTTGGCGGCGCGGACGATGAATTCGGGCGTCGGCAAGTCGCCCTCACCGACCCAGAGCGGGATCAGCCCGGGTTTGAGCCGGCCGTGATTGACGACCTCGACGATACCGCTCTCGGGCGCATTGCGTGCCTCGGGGCGCAGGTCCGCGATCAGGCTGGTGCCGGCCGGTGCGTGCATGTTCATGGGCGATCCTTCGGGCGATCCGTCGCGAGAAACATGCAGGCCAATCTAACGCAGAAAGCGTCGCGGCGGCATGAATTGACGAGATCGACCCGATCGGTCGCGGTGATGGATCGCGGAGCGCGCTCGGAGGTTCCGGCGCGCCCCGGGAAGACGTCAGGCCTTCTGCTTCAGCAGGTCGCGGATCTCGCCGAGCAGCACGACGTCCTGCGCAGGCGGCGCGGGCTCGGCGGGCTTGGCCGCTTCCTTGCGCTTGAGGCGGTTGATCCCCTTGACGACCATGAACAGCACGAAGGCGATGATCATGAAATTGACGGCGATGGTGAGGAAGCTGCCATAGGCGAGGACGGCGCCCTGCTTCTTGGCATCGACGAGGACCGGTGCGGTGACGGCGCTGTTGAGGCCGATGAAGTAATTGGAGAAGTCGACGCTGCCGATCGCGCCGATCAGCGGCATGATGATGTCGCCGACAAGCGATTCGACGATCTTGCCGAAAGCCGCGCCGATGATCACGCCGATGGCGAGATCGACGACATTACCCTTCAGGGCAAATTCCTTGAATTCCTTGATCATAGCGCGCCTTTCCGAATGCCTGGCCAGTCTTCGGCATCACGCTGCGCAATGCCGCCCCCGCGGCAAGCTAGATCATCTGCGGCGGCAGAGGAAACCGCTTTCGGGCCGTTTTCCTCGGCCTTTCACCGGGTAAACACCGGTTTCAGGCTCCGAATATCCTAATGCCAAGTCGAGATGACAACGAACGCTGCGGCAGGGATTCCAGCCCTGCCGCAGCGTTCGTTTTCCCTTCAGTGCCCGATTCGGCCCGGCGCCAAGGGCTTGAAGCGGAAGATGTAATAGGGTGGCTTGTTGAGGCCCTTGCCATCGTTGAACACGGCGGCCTGGGCGAGCTGTGCGGCCGAGACATACATGAAACCGTCGGGCGAATAGCTGACGCCATCGGGCCAGTGCAGTCCCTCGTGCGCGGCGAAACGCCGGTACTGGCGGCCATCGGCGGGGATGACGCCGACCGCCTTCGCCTCCACCTCGGTGAGGTAGAGATTGCCCCTGGCGTCGAGCGAAAAGCCGCCATTGTTCGGCTTGGCCGCGTAGCGCTCGACCTTGCCGCTGAGCCCGGCATCGCTGAGACGCTCATCGTTCAGGTCGGGGATGCGCAGGCGATAGACGCTCGTGCCATTGAGCGGCGCGAAATAGAGCCAGGTAAAATCCTTATCAGCCGCGATGCCGTCGGCGCCGACCTTGATCACGGCGGGCTTGCCGTCCTTGCCAGGCACGGTGAGATCCTTGCCTTCGACCGTGATCGGCCGATTTTCCGGCAGCGTGCTGGCATGGCCTTGGAGCACACGGCGCGCCGCGCCGGTGTCCATGTCGACCACGACCAGCGCCGCCTTGCTGCCGTCGCCGCCCGGTCCGATGCCTTCGTCGGCGATGTAGAACTTGCGGTTCTTCAGGTCGACGACGAAGTCGTTGTGCTGCGATTCCGGTAGCGAAGCCGGGGCCGGGATATAGTAGATCCGGTGCAGCCGGTTGCGCTTCACGTCCCAGCCGACGATCTTGGGCGTCAGCGGCGTACGCTGCCCCATATCCATCAGCCAGATGATGCCGTTCTCGTCGCCGCGCAGGCCGAGCACGCTGTCGAGATAGCGGTCGGTACCCGGCCGAGGCGTGTTCCAGCTCGCATCCGGGAACGGCTTGAACGACTTGCGATCCGGGTTGAGCTCGGCGACGCGGATGTCCGGCGCGAAGAACGGGTGGTGGCTGAAGATCACCCGCTTGTCCGGCGTGAAGGTGATGTTGCCGACCGCCTGGGGTAATTCGGCGAAGATTTCGGCCTTCACCGGTTCAGCCGGCTGCTGGGCTCGCGCAGCATGGGGTGCCACGAGGAATCCGGCCGCGATCGCAACCTTGACGACAACGCGCATTGTTCTTTCCTCCCCTTCTTTCAGAAGCCTTCAAGGACGATCTTGCCCTTGGCCTTGCCGCTTTCGAGCAGGGCATGGGCGCGCTTGAGATTGGTGGCGTCGATCCTGCCGAAATGCTCGCCGAGCGTGGTCCTGAGCTTGCCGGCATCGACCATGGCGCTGACCTCGTTGAGCAGCACATGCTGGGCCTCGATGTCGGCAGTGCCGAAGAGCGAGCGCGTGAACATCAGCTCCCAGTGCAGCGAGACGCTCTTGCGTTTGAGCTTCATCACATCGATCGGTTCGGGATCGTCGATCAGGCCGAAGCGGCCCTGCGGCGCGATCAGCTCGACGATCTCGTCGAAATGCCGGTCGGTCTGGGTGGTTGAGAAGACGAAGGCTGGCGCGCCGATGCCGAGTGCGGCGACCTGGGCGGCCAGCGGCCTGGTGTGGTCGACGACATGGTCGGCGCCGAGCTCCCTGACCCAGGCCTGTGTTTCCGGCCGCGAGGCGGTCGCGATCACCGTGACGTCGCTGAGCTGCCTGGCGAGCTGGATCGCGATCGAACCAACGCCACCGGCGCCGCCGATGATGAGGAGCGCATTCGCCACTCCCGGCACCGGCTTGCGGATGTCGAGCCGGTCGAACAGCATCTCCCAGGCGGTGATCGCGGTCAGCGGCAGCGCCGCGGCTTCCGCGACCGAAAGCGAAGCCGGCCGGCGCCCGACGATACGCTCGTCGACCAGATGATATTCGGCATTGGTGCCCGAGCGGCCGATCGCGCCGGCGTAGAAGACCTTGTCGCCCGGCTTGAACAGTCTCGCCTCGGGGCCAGCCGCCTCGACGATGCCGGCAGCGTCCCAGCCGAGGACCTTCACGCTGCCCGGCTCGGGCTGCGAGCGCCAGCGCATCTTGGTGTCGACCGGATTGACCGAGACCGCCTCGACCCGAACCAGCAGGTCGCGGCCGGCCGCCGCCGGCTTGGCGAGCGTGAGATCGAGCAGCGCTTCGGCATGCTCGATCGGATGGGATGCGCGGTAGCCAACGGCCTTCATCGGAATATCTCCTGTTGAAGGCCGAGAAATACTGATAGGCTCCTGAGCTGCAATACGCACAAATCGGACCAGTAGTATCACAATGGATACTGTCGGATGCTGAAGACGAAGAAACGCTACGACTGCGCCGCCGGCTGCCCGGTCGAGGCGACGCTCGACCTGATCGACGGCAAGTGGAAGGGCGTGATCATCTATCACCTGCTCTCGGGCACGCTGCGCTTCAACGAGATCCGCCGGAAGCTGCCGAGCGCGACGCAGCGCATGCTCACCCGGCAATTGCGCGAGCTGGAAGAGTGCGGGCTCGTGACCCGCACCGTCTATGCGCAGGTTCCGCCGCGCGTCGACTACGCCCTCACGGACGAAGGCCGCTCGCTCGAAGAGATCGTCCGCGCCATGCATGCCTGGGGAGCGCGGCGGCTGGAACGGCTGACGCAGGTCCAGACAGCAGCCTGAAACCGGCCTAAAGACCGATGGCGGCAATGGCGCGGCGGCGATAGGTTTGCCGGCGATCGCCGTTGCAAGGAGGTGCGATGCTTCCGGCCTGGTCCGTCGTCCTGAGCGCGCTCGGCTATCTCTGCGTGCTGTTCGCGATCGCCCATCTCGCGGACACAGCCGGCCGCCGCCTGATGACCGGGCGGGCGCGCACGACGATCTATGCGCTGGCGCTCGGAGTCTACTGCACCTCCTGGACCTTTTACGGCTCGGTCGGCTTCGCCAACCGGGCCGGTCTCGACTTCCTCGGCATCTATGTCGGCCCGGCGCTGGTGATCGGGCTTGGGCACCGCTTCGTCGCCCGCATCGTCAGCATCGCCAAGTCGCAGAACATCACCTCGGTCGCCGACTTCGTCGGCGCGCGCTACGGCAAGAGCGAGCGCGTCGCGGCGCTGGTCTGCATCGTCGCGGTGATCGGCGCCCTGCCCTATATCGCCCTGCAACTGAAGGCGGTGGCGAACTCGCTCTCGGTGTTCTTCGCCGCCGCCGGCGGGCCGCCGCCGATGACCGACGTGCCGGTGCTGAGCGACCTCGCCTTCCTGGTCGCGTTGGTGCTGGCCGGTTTCGCCTGCGCCTTCGGCACCCGCCATATCGACGCAACCGAGCACCAGGACGGGCTGGTGCTGGCGATCGCTGTCGAGTCGCTGATCAAGCTTATCGCCTTCCTGGCGCTCGGCGTCTTCGTCGTCTACGGCCTGTTCGACGGCGCTGGCGACCTCTTCGCCCAGGCGACAAGAGCGGCAGGCGACAGGCCGCCGATCTGGGAGCGGACGTCAAGCTGGCCGATGTTCCTGACGCTGACGGCGCTGTCCTCCTGCGCCGCGCTCTTGCTGGCGCGGCAGTTCCACATGGCGATCGTCGAGAACCGCGATGTCCGCGACGTGCGCCGCGCCGCCTGGATGTTCCCGCTCTACCTCGTGCTGATCAACCTGTTCGTGCTGCCCTTGGCGGCGGCCGGCGAAGTCCTGCTGCCGGGGACGGCGGTCGACCGCGACATGACCGTGTTGTTACTGCCGCTGGAGAAACAGGCCGGCCTCATTGCCCTGTTCGTCTTCATCGGCGGGCTCTCGGCCGGCACCGCGATGGTGATCGTCGCCTCGGTTGCGCTCGCGATCATGATCTCGAACCACCTCGTCACGCCGCTGCTGCTGCGCGGGCGCGGCGTCAGCGTCGATCCCGAGCGTGCGGCCGCGATGATCGAGCGCAAAGGCCGCAGCGGTCCAACCGGCGGTGATCTCGGCTCGCAGGTGGTGCATATCCGGCGCCTCGCCATCGTCGCGGTGATCCTGCTCGGCTACGCCTATTACCGCGCCGCGGGCGAGGCGGCGCTGGTCTCGATCGGCCTGCTCTCATTCGCCGCCACCGCGCAGATCGCGCCGGCCTTCTTCGGCGGGCTGATCTGGCGGCGCGGCACGGCGCTCGGCGCCGCGGCCGGCCTGTCGGCGGGCCTGCTGACCTGGCTCTACACGCTGCTGATGCCGAGCCTGGCCAACCCCGGCGGCTACTGGGCCGGGATCGTCGAGTACGGACCGCTCGGCATCGCCGCCTTGCGGCCGGAAGCCCTGTTCGGCCTGTCACTGCCGGCGCTGCCGCACGGCGTGCTCTGGAGCCTCGGCATCAACCTCGTCTGCTATCTCGGCTTCTCGCTGGTGCGGCCGGCAAGCGCGATGGAGCGGCTGCAGGCCAACGCCTTCGTCGAGTCGGACCGGGCGACCATGGCCCAGTCGTTCTCGCTCTGGCGCTCCAGCGTCACCGAGGCTGAGCTTCAATCGACGATCGGCCGCTATCTCGGCCAGGAGCGGACGCAGCGCGCCTTCGAGGGCTTTGCCCATTCACGCGGCGAGGTCCTGAACGGGACGCGCGAGGCCGACATCCACATGCTCCGCTTCGGCGAGCACCTGCTCTCCTCGGCGATCGGCGCCGCGTCGTCGCGCCTCGTGCTGTCGCTGCTACTGAAACGGCGCAACCTCTCGACCGAAGCCGCCTTCAAGCTGCTCGACGATGCCTCGGCCGCATTGCAGTACAATCGCGATATTCTTCAAAATGGCCTCGACCATGCCGGCCAGGGCATCACCGTGCTCGACCGGGATCTTCGCCTGCTCGCCTGGAACAAGGCCTTCATCCAGCTCTACGACCTGCCGCCCTCGCTGGTGCGCTTCGGTACCGGGCTCGACGAGATCGTGCGCTACAACGCCCAGCGCGGCGCCTATGGCGCCGGCCCGCAGGACGAGTTGATGGCGGCGCGGCTGGAGAGCTTTATCAATGATCGCGAGCCCGTCCGGCTCAGGCTCTACCCGTCCAAGAACGTGATCGAGATCCGCTCGAATCCGCTACCCGATGGCGGCATTGTCACCACCTATACCGACATCACCGACTCGGTCGCCGCCGAGGAGGAACTGGAGCGGACCAACGAGACGCTGGAAAAGCGCGTCGCCGAGCGCACCGAGGAAATCCGGCACGTCAACACCGAATTGCAGCGCGCCAAGGCCGAGGCCGACGAGGCCAATGCCTCGAAGACGCGTTTCCTCGCCGCCGCCAGCCACGATATTTTGCAGCCTTTGAATGCCGCTCGGCTCTACGCCTCCGCCCTGGTCGAGCGCGACCGCAGCAGCGCCCAACCCGACCTCGCCGAGAACATCGACGCCTCGCTCGACGCGGTCGAGGAGATCCTGACCGCGTTGCTCGAGATCTCCCGGCTCGACGGCGGCGCGCTCAAGCCCGAGATCAGCGCCTTCCGCCTCGACGAATTGATGCGCCAGCTGCAGCGCGAATTCGAGCCGAGCGCCCAGGAGAAGGGCCTCAACCTCATCTTTGCCGCGACCTCGACGACCGTCCGCTCCGACCGCCGCCTGCTGCGCCGGCTGCTGCAGAACCTGATCTCGAACGCGATCAAGTATACGCCGAGCGGCAAGGTGCTGGTCGGCTGCCGCAGGCGTAACGGGCAGGTCGCGATCGAGGTGCTCGATACCGGGCTCGGCATCCCCGCGAGCAAGCAGAAGACCGTGTTCCGCGAGTTCCAGCGTCTCGACCAGGGCGCCAAGGTGGCGCGTGGCCTCGGCCTCGGCCTGTCCATCGTCGAACGCATCGCGCGTACCCTCGACCACAAGCTCGTGCTCGCCTCGACACCGGGACGCGGGACGCGCTTCTCGATCCTGGTGCCGCGGGCTGCGCCGCTGCCGGCGATGGCGACGACGCAGGCCGCGCGCGGTACGCCGTCGAGCAGCCAGCTCGCAGGTCTCAAGCTGCTCGCTATCGACAATGAGCCGACGATCCTCGACGGCATGCGGCTTCTGCTCGGCGGCTGGGGCTGCAAGGTCGAGACCGCGCGCGATCTCGACGAAGCCTCCGCTGTGATCGCCGCCAGCGGCCCGCCGGATGTGCTGATCGCCGACTACCATCTCGATCATGGCGAGAACGGCATCGCGCTGATCTCGACGCTGCGGCAGAGCGTTGGCGGCCTGCCGGCAATCCTGCTGACCGCCGACCGCTCACCCGAAGTGCGGGAAGAAGCTGGGGCGCTCGACATCCATGTGCTGAACAAGCCGCTGAAGCCGGGCGCGCTGCGGGCGCTGCTGGCGCAATGGCGCGCGACAAGGCTGGCGGCGGAGTGAGGAAGCACGTCCTGCTCGGGCTTGACCCGAGCATCTCAGGCCGAATGAGGCTCTGGTCAGTGCCCCTGTCGTCCTGAGATTCTCGGGTCTGCGCTTCGCTCCGCCCGAGAATGACGGCGCATCACGCTTCCATCGCCGTCCCAGCCTGCCGCAACGCCTCCTCGGCCGCCAGGAAGGCTGCGACCTCGTGGCTCGGCTCCGGGCTTTCCACCGCGACGCCCATCTCAGCGAACAGGCGGGCTGCCGGCACATAGGCCCGGCCCTTTCGGTCGTAGAGCGCAGCCCGGACGAGCGCGACCGCGGCGACGATCTCGCTGCCGTCGCGCCCTTCAGTCAGGATGCGGTGCTGGATCACGACCCAGCCCTCGCTCCAGCAGAGCAGCCGCGTCTCCAGCCTGAGCGCCCGGAACAGGCGGACCTCGCGGCGGAAGCGGATCGTGCCGCAATTGACCACCGGCACCCAGCCATGGCGCAGGATCGCGCGCCACAGGCCGCTGCGCAGCATCAGATCGGCGCGACCGAGATCCATCAGCCCCCAATAGCGGGCATTGTTCATGTGCAGGCTGGTGTCGAGATCGTGGAACCAGACCCGGAAGGGCAGGATCGAGGCCTCGAAGGGCGGTTTCAGCTTCGGCTGGAAGGGCCGCGTCAGCAGCAGCCAGATGAGGCGGAACCAGAGATTCATGGCGGCGTCCCGGAATGGAATAGTTTAGTTGTAAACATTTTTGCGCGCGCGGCCAGAGCCGCTGCCACGACGCTTTCAGCGGCAAGCCCTTTCGCCTTGGATTAGCCTTCTCGCATCTGCATGTTGCGCTGCACGATCATGCGGCGCAGTCCCCTGCAACAGCGCCGCCATGCGGACAATGCGGGCTCGCGCGCAAGATCATGCTTGCCAAGCGCGCTTTTTGCGCAGAAACATCTGCGCTTTCCGGTGACTGCACCAGATGCCGCCGGCCCACGGGACGATGCTCCAGCGATGCAGATCGAACTCGATTCCCGCGACAGGACGATCCTGCGCATCCTTCAGAAGGATGGCCGGATCACCAATTCGGACCTGGCCGAGAAGGTGCATCTCTCGCCTTCCGCCTGCCTGCGGCGCGTGCGCCAGCTCGAGGAGAGCGGGCTGATCCGCGGCTATGTGATGATGCTCGACGAGCGCATCGCCGGCTTCCCCGGCACCGCCTTCGTCTTCGTCACGCTCGACCAGCAGGGCCGCGCCTCGCTGGAGAGTTTCGAGAAGGCCGTACAGGACCTGCCCGAGATCCTCGAATGCCACCTGCTCGCCGGCGCGCACGATTACCTGATGCGGGTAATCTACCGCGACAGCGCCGATTTCGAGCGCATCCACACCGACATCATCACGCAACTGCCGGGCGTCACCCGGGTGCAATCGACGCTGACGCTGCGCACGATCAAGAAGACTTCGTCGCTACCGATGTGACCATCGGGGTTGCGGCGAACGGGGCCAGAGTCGATAACGAGCCCCCAACAGGAATCGCGCCCGTGACCGACGCCAAGACCAATGCCGATGTCGCCGGCCTGCCTTTCGAGGCGGCCCTGAAGGAGCTTGAGGCGATCGTCGCCCGGCTCGAGCGCGGCGATGTCGCGCTGGAAGAATCGATCGACATCTACACCCGCGGCGAGGCGCTGAAGGCGCGCTGCGACGCACTGCTGAAGCAGGCCGAGGCGCGGATCGAGAAGATTACGCTCGGCGCCGACGGCAAGCCGACCGGCACCCAGCCCCTCGACGTCGGAAACTAGGAACGCAGCCGGCGCGCCGCGAGATGCGGACCACGCCCTCCATAGCGAGCAAGCCGGTCACGGCCCCGCCGCCGCTCGAGCTGGCGATCTCGCTGACCGGCGAGGACCGCGTCGCCGGCGCGATGCATCTCTACCGCGACCTGATCGCGACGCGCCGCCGGAATGTCCTGGTCTTCACCGGCATCGCACTGCTCCTGATCGCGGTCGGGCAGCTCTCGACCTCCTGGGGCGGACGGGGGCGCGGCGACTTCGCCCTGATGGGGCGCAACTTCCTCGACGCGCTCACCGGCCCGACCGGCATTCTCCTCGCGACCTTCGCTGCGGCGGGTGGCATCGCCTATGCCCTCTTCGGCGCCTCGACTCGCCATCGCCTGCGACGCTGGTATCGGAACGAGGGCCTCACAACCGCGACGCCCTGCAGCTACCGCCTGCACGAAGGCGGTCTCGACAGCAGCGAGCCGTATCATCGCAGCCATATTCCGGCCGCGCGCCTGCGCCGCCTGGCCGAAGGTGGCGACCACTTTTTCATCGAGATCGAAGGGGTCGACGATCTCGTCGCGCTGCCGAAGCGAGACCTGTCGACCGAACAGCAGGCGCACCTTCAGGATTGGGCGCGGTTCTGTGTCGGGCAAGCTGCCACCATCAATCCAGGTGCACCAGAACAACCGATTTCGGCCACAAACCAAGCGTCTCTCGATCTGCGCTTCCATCTGACACCAGAGGACCGGACCGCCGCGATCATCCGCCAGCAGGGGCGCTTCTGGCCGCGCAGCCGCCTGCTGCGCCGGACTGCGTTCGGCCTCGTCTTCGCCGTGCTGCTGGTGCCGGCGGCGATGCTGTTCCTGTGGAGCATCGACCCTGATCGCGTACCCTTCGAATTCGCACTGCCGCTCTTCGCCGAGATGGCGGTGAAGACGTTCTGGCCGATCACCACAGGGCTCTGCGGCCTGGTTCTGCTCGGCTACTTCGCGACACCATTGTTCATGCGCCTCAATGCCAAGAGCCTCGGCAAGACCCTGCATCGGCGGGCCAGCGACGACGAGATCCGGGTCCTGGCCTCGCCAGAGGGCGCCATGAGCCGACAGCGCGGCCTCGAGAATCGCTATGATTGGGAGGCGTTCACTGGCATCGAGCGGCGCGGCGATCACATCTTCCTCGTCCTGCGCCATGGCGACCCGTTGCTGCTGCCCGCCCGCGTCCTCAGTTCCGACCAGATGCAGCTATTCGATCGACTGGCGGCCACGCATATCGGCCGCTCCGGAGGAATTGCATGACGGGGCTACGCCAGTTCGCGCTCTGCACTGCCCTGATAGGCAGCGCGCTGCTGGCTGGCCGGGCGAATGCGGAGCCGCTTCCCCTGCCGGATGGCCTCATGCTCGAGCTGCCGGATGGCTGGCGCATCGACGGACCGCCCGAGGGTACGACCGGCAAGGACGGGCGCACCCGCGTTCAGCTCGTCTGCGAGACAGAGACCTGCAAGCGCACGCAGGAGACCTGCACCGTGATGACGCGGGTCCAGCCCGTCGCCGGTGCCGATGACGAAGCCCGGCTGGCCTCGCTCTACGCTGCGCCGACCGACCGCTATTTCCGCATCCGCGCCGTACTGCGCAGTACCAGCAAGGATGCGCAGGTGCTGCAGCCCTTGGCGCGTGCCGCGCTAGGTTCGCGCGACTGGTGGGCAATCGAGACCGACGCCCGCCACAACTACAAATCCGGGCTGTTCGCCGAGACCGTGATCGACGGGCGCTATCTCGGCGTGATCTGCAAGACCTGCGAGACCGGCAGCGAGCGCCATCAGGCCGGCCGCGCCATCATGGCGAGCATCAGGCCGGCGGACTGATCGCTGCCGCTTCGCCGAGGACGGCTTCGATCAGGCGCGCGACGTGCTGCACCGCCGGATCGCGCTCGCTGCGCCGATGCCAGGCCAGATGCAAGGGGAACCCCTCGACCGCGACCGGCGGCTCAAAGGTAACGAAGCGCGCGGCCTCCTCCGGCGGCAAGGTCCGGCTCGGCAGGAGCGCGATCAGCTCCGAAGCCAGCAACAGCGGCGGCACGCTGAGGAAGCTCGGTACGACCAGGCCGATATGGCGCTTGCGCCCGAGCCGGGCCAGCGCCTCGTCGAGTGGGCCATGCGTCTCGCCTCGGCCGGAAACCAGCACATGCGGAAAGGCGAGCCAGCGGTCGAGATCGAAGCCGGCTCGCGCCGGGTGATCCCGGCGCATCGCCACGACATAGCGCTCGCGCAGCAGTTCCCGGCGAGTGAAGTCGGCGTCGATCGTCGGGAAAACGGAGATGGCGAGATCGGCGCGCCCCTGCGCCAGCGCCTCCAACGTCGCCTGCGCGCCCTGCCAGGGCAGGATGGCGAGAGTCAGGCCCGGCGCGGTCTGCATCAGCTGCGCATAGATCCGGCCGGTTAGCAGCGCGGGCGGCAGCTCGGCCGTCATCACCCTGACGGTCTGCGTCAGGCTCTTCAGATCGGGCTCCGGCGCATCGAGCAACTCGGTGAGCTGGGCAAGGATGTCGCGCAGCGGCTGCCGTAGCGTCTGGGCCTTCGCGGTAAGGCGCATCCGCCCCCTGCCCCGCAACAATAGCGGATCGCCTAAGAGGTGACGGCAGCGTTCGAGCGCGCTGGAGGCTGCCGGCTGCGACAGGCCGATCCGCTCGGCCGCGCGCGAGACATGCGCCTCGTCGAGCAGGGCGTCGAGCACGACGAGGAGGTTGAGGTCGATCGCCCGTAAATTCATGAAATCGATGATACGATATATCGATCATCCATTGGAGTAATTTCTTGGACCACCGCATCCTCCTCTCGAACCGAAGGAGGTCGCCATGACGCAGACGCTGATCCTGCTCTTCCACCCCGATTATCAGAGCTCGCGCGCCAACCGGGCGCTGGCGCAGGCCGCCGGCAGCCGGCCCGGCACCAGCGTGGTCGACATGCAGGCGCTCTATCCAGACGGGCGTATCGACGGTGATGTGGAGGTCGCCCGGCTGCTTTCCGCCGAGCGCATCGTCCTGCAGTTCCCGGTGCAGTGGTATTCGACGCCGCCGCTGCTCAAAGCCTGGCAGGACGCGGTGCTGACCCGGATGTTCTACATCCACTATGAGGCGGAAGGCGCAAAGCTCGCCGGCCGGCCGCTCCTGATCGCGGCGACCGCCGGCAACATCCCCGAGGCCTATGCGCCGAGCGGCGCCAATCTGTTCTCGCTGCGCGACCTGCTGAAGCCATTGCAGGCGACGGCGCATCGCTGCGCCCTCACCTGGCAGGAGCCGTTCCTGATCTACAATGCGCGCCGGGCCGATGCCGAGGCGCTGGAGGCCGCCGCCGACCACTACCTCACGCGGCTCGCCCGGCTCGAAACCCGGCAGGCCGCCTGACCTGCCGGGCGAGCGTCAGCTCACGCCTGTTCGGTGTTGCTCGTGCGGCGCACCAGCGCCATCAGGATCGCGGCGCCGAGGCCCGACTTGACCAGCGAGCCGAGCAGGAAGGGCACGACGCCGGCGAGCATCGCCTTCTCGGCGCCGATCAGCGTCGCCAGCCAGAGCCCGCCGAACGCCAGGCAAAGCGCATGGCCGAGCAGCATCGAGACGAAGGCGAAGGCGGGGCGGCTGCCGTTCCAGCCGCGCTCGGCCAACCAACCCACGAGGGCGGCGACGAGCGGGAAGGAGACGAGATAGCCCGCGGTCGGTCCCATGAAGGGCGCGAGACCACCATTGCCATTAGCGAGCACGGGCAGGCCGACCGCCGCCTCGCCGAGCCAGGCGAGGATGGTGAGCGCGCCGAGCCGCCAGCCATAGAGCGCGCCGATCAGGATCACCGCCAGCGTCTGCATGGTCATCGGCACCGGCAGCATCGGCACGCTGATCTGCGAGGCGATCGCCAGGACCAGCGTGCCGAGCAGCACGGCAGCGCCCTGAACATGGGCAGGACGCGCCTGCAGGCCGAGCGGGCTGAAGCGGGTGGGCGTGGCGTAGCTGAGGTCGCTCATGGCTTCGTCTCCATCGTTTCCATAATTATAGATAATTTTGTTGCCTGATCTATCTTAGAGTTCACAGACGCGCGGGGATTGCAAGAGCGCCATGCGCGATCATCCGCGAGCGCATCGACGCACAACCGCGCCGCCGCTGTGCGTCGCCGGCCGATAGCCCCAGCTTCAGCCCTGGATGGCGAAGACGTCCCGCGTCCCGCCAGCGGCCGTGCGCACCGGCTTGGAGCCGATCCACTGGACATGACGGGCAAGGATGGCCGCGGCCTCATCCACCTGTCCGGCACGCAGCGCCGCCAGGATGGCGCGGTGGTCGTGGTCGGTTCGCGCCTCCCAGTCCGAGCGCCAGGCCGAGAACAGGAAACGGGCGCTGGCAGCATGAAGATCGTCGATCGTCGCCAGCAGGCGCGGCATGGCGCAAGGCGTCACGATCAGTCGGTGGAAGCGCCGATTCGCCTCCTCCCAAGCGCGGACATCGGGCGAGTTGTCGCCGGCGCGGGTCGCCTCCTCGGCTTCGTCGAGGATGGCGCGCGTCAGATGCGGGCCGGCATGGCGCAGTGCCAGCACCTCCAGCGCCGCACGCATCTCGGCGACCTCGCGGACCTCGCGCAGGTCGAAGGCGGCGACGCGCACGCCGCGCCGCGGCTCGCTGACCGCGAGCCCCTGCGCCTCCAACCGCTGGAAGGCCTCGCGCACCGGCACATGGCTGGCGCCGAACTCGGCCGCGACATGGTCCTGCCGCAACCGTGCGCCGGGCTCGATCTGCCCGGAAATGATCCGCTCGGCTAGGACGCGGCTGATGCGAACCGGCAGGGTTTCTGATTTTTCACTGGCCATGAATTATCGATAATTTCTCCCAGCGCGCGCGTCGAGCCCACTGCAGCCGGTTGTACCCTTGCCGTGTGCGGCGCGTGGGGCCAGTCTTCTGTGCTCACAGGAGGACATCGCCATGTCGCAGCTGCCCGATCATGATCCGATCGCGGGCGACACCCGCTCCTGCGAGGCGCTCGAACAGGTGATCATGCCGCGCGCGCATGATCTCGGCGGCTTTTCGGTCCGCCGCGCTTTGCCCTCGATCGGGCGCAAGATGGTCGGCCCCTTCATCTTCTTCGACCAGATGGGCCCGGCCGAGTTCCTGCTCGGCGAGGGCATCGATGTGCGCCCGCATCCGCATATCGGGCTTTCGACCGTCACCTATCTCTTCGACGGCGAGATCATGCATCGCGATTCGCTCGGCACGGCCCTGCCGATCCGCCCCGGGGCGGTCAATCTGATGACGGCCGGCCGCGGCATCGTCCATTCCGAGCGCACCGCGCCGGAGGAGCGGCTGAAGGCGCCCAAGCTCTACGGCATCCAGACCTGGCTCGCCCTGCCGAAGACGCATGAAGAGATCGCGCCGGAGTTCATCCACCATGCCGCGCCTGAGCTGCCGCGCATCGTCGGCGAGGGAAAACGCGTCAGCCTGATCATGGGCTCGGCCTTTGGCGAGACCTCGCCGGTGAAGTTCCCCTGGGACACGCTCTATGCCGAGGCCGTGCTGGCGCCGGGCGCGATCCTGCCGCTCGACCCCGACTATCACGAGCGCGCCGTCTACATCGTCACCGGCAAGATCGACATCGCCGGCGACGAGTTCGGCGCCGGCCAGCTCCTGATCTTCAAGCCAGGCGACCGGATCTCGATCCTCGCCGTCGACCAGAGCCGATTGATGCTGATCGGCGGCGAGCCGATGGACGGCCCGCGCCATATCTGGTGGAACTTCGTCTCCTCCTCGAAGGAGCGGATCGACCAGGCCAAGCAGGAATGGAAGACCGGCAGCTTCGACACCGTCCCCGGCGACGAGGAAGAGTTCATCCCGCTGCCGGAGCGCTGAAGCCCGCGGAGTCAGCTGTAAAGATGGGCATTCTCCTGCTTCAGCTGGCGGGCGATATGCTTCCAAATCTGCCTGAGCCGATGGACGTGGAGATCGTCGAGCATGACCGAGACGAGCGCCTTGGTCGTGCCGATGAACGCCTGCCGGTCGTTCAATACAACGGGCCAGTCGACCAGGTGGTCCCCCAACCGGAAACTTGCTCTCAGGCGGCTATCGCGGTCGGTGTCGCGCAGCAGAATCCTGCCGATCATGACAATAAGATTTCCATCCACCTCTGGCGGCAACTCACGCACCGGCTGCTGGGGCGTGTTGGCCGCGGCCGGATCCGCAGGAACGGTCGGCGGCGGAGCCATAAGCCCGCTAGGTTGAACCGCCCGCTCGAGGTCGAAGATCGTTCGGATATTCAAGGTTTTGAGCAGAAGGAAGCGATCGGGTCCGACCACGGTACAGAGCTGCGCCTGGGCGACCCAGTCGATCGTCGTATAGATGCCATACGGGCTCTCGATATGCAGCATAATCGGGTTTGAGGCCGCCAGATTCTGCACGTCGAAGATGTTTGCCTCTTCCAAGCGGAATGCGATGAAGTGATCGACGCCGTCCAACACGGTTGGAGGGATTTGCTTCGTATGCACATCGAGCTCGTTGTAACGTCCCTTGAAGGCGAGGCCGCTCTTGTTGAGCACATATTGAATGGCGGCATCGGGTATGAAGCCGAAGGCGAAGGCCACGATCAGCCACAGCGTGCTGACGCCCTTGGCCGGATTGCCGGATGGGCAGAGATTCTCTTGCGGGCAGACACCCGCCTGAGCAGCCGCGGGGGCCGCCGCTGGCGGCACCGACTCGCTTCCTGCTCCGCCAGGCGCAGGGGCAGGTGCAGCCGGCTTTTGCGGAACGGTTCTCTCGATGCCAATTCCACGCGCTATGTCCTGCGCCCCACGCCAAACCGCGTCGCCGGACGGAACGACGCGATAGATCACAACCGCAAGGAGCATTGCCAGCAGCACATGCGCAAAGGCGCGCAGGAATGTGATTGGTGACAGGTCGAAGACTGCGACAGCGCGCAGGAGCAGACGCAGCGTGTAAAAATAGGCGCCGGCGAAGGCCATACAGGCGACGGTCAGAACGTTGACATGCCAAGCCTGGTACAGGCGGGAATCGCCGAGATCGGCACCGCTGAGCCCTCCGACCGCGAGCAGGCTAGGCCAGAGCCAAGCGCCGACGAGAGACGGCTTGCCAACGTGCATGATCTCGACGACGGGCGCGAACAAGAGGAACACGCCGAACCAGCATAGAACCATATAGGGCACCGCGCAGAGCAGCAGCATCCAGTCCGCATGCAGCATCATCGGGAAGCGCGGCACATCGGCCAATGTAGGCTCGACGCCGTCCTTGAGATCGAGGTCGGCGAAGTACTTCCCCTTAACGAACTCGAACGAGACATTGGCTGAGACGAGCGCGCCGTCGGGCTCGATCTTCGCCGCAACGGGTTGCACAGGTTGCCCCAGCTGCATCGCTCCACTCGGAACGACGGAGACCGTCTTCGCGTCGAGCGAACCGAATTGGAAACTCCTGGCGAAAAGATCGATCAGCTTGATTCGGCTCAGCCGAACCTGATGCCGTATTGCGATGATCGTGATCGGAGTCACTATAGCCAGGAAATAAGCGGCCATGATTGGAAATATAATTTGAGGTTGCCCGTCTAACCAACTATAACTAAAATTACCAACTATCGCCATGATAATAATAAAGCCAATCACTCCGAATATACCGTAAAAATTGTACCACATCACGCCCCTCGTGATTTACAAACAGCTTCGCGGTGCAGCAGATTTTCTATGGCTCAGGCGTAGAGTACGAGAGTATCCGGCTTCCCGCCGATAAACCGAACGCCTGTCGGAGCGTCGTGACGAAGAGCGCGAATTTGCCGGAAGCGAGCTTGAGCTTGTGGCTTCGACCCTCATCACGCTCCTCCCGTTGTCGACGCCACACGTAAGGCGCGCATGGGAGATTTCATGCAATCAGTGACTAAGGGTCATGTCAATATAGATTGAAATCTAAAACCTACTATTACTATAATTCCGTCACCTCCCCGGCTCGAATTCCATCGTCGGCATCACCTTCAGCCGCGGCATCTGCGAGGCCAGGATCGCCAGCGTCGACAGGGCGAACAGGCCGACCGGCAGCCACATCGCCGCCTCGACGCCGAGCCATTCGCCGGCGAGGCCGCCGGCCAGCGCCCCGAGCGGGCGCATGCCGTACATGGCAGTGGTGATCGTCGCGCTGACACGGCCGAGCAGGGGCTGCGGCGTCACCGCCTGGCGCAAGGTCGTCTGGGTGATGAACCAGAGGATCGGGCCGAAGCCGAACAGGAAGAAGGCGAGTGCCAGCGCCGGCCAGCCCAGCGCCGGTGGGGCGAGCGCCAATGCGCCGGCTCCGAAGAGCGAGACCGCCGGGCCGAAGACGAGCAGGAAGCCGGTCGGCAGGCGCGCGATCAGCCAGGCGCCGCTGAGCGCGGCCGCAATCGCACCAGCGCCATAGACGGACGACGCCAGACCGACGGTCGCGGGGTCGAGCGCCAGCACGCGCAGCGCATAGGGCGCCAGCAGCGCCATGAAGGCGAAGAAAGCGAGGTTCCAGCCAATGGCGCAGAGCGCGATCGGCCTGAGATAGGGGTGGCGCGCGACGAAAGCCCCGCCCTCGGCGATGGCACGGTGCAGGGGCTGGCGCGGCTGCGGGGGGGGCCGCTCGGCCGGCAGACGGGCTGCAGCCATGATCACGACGACACCGCAGGCGGCGCAGAGGCCAAGCCCGAGCCAGCCCGAAGCCTGCGCCACCGCCCAGCCGGCGATCAGCGGCGCGATCAGGCTGAGGGCGGCACGGCCGAGCTCGAGGCGGCTGTTGGCTCGCGGCAATTCGGCGAGCGTCACCACCTTCGGCATCAGCACGAAGATCGAGAGCGCGATGGTGACCGGCCCCGCCGCTGCGATGAAGGTCGAGAGCGCGAGCGCCGGCCCGATCGCACCGCTGACGAGCAGGAGCGCACCAAGGCCCGAGCCCACCGCCATCAGGATGCCGCCGACGAGAATCAGCGTGCGCGGTGCCATGCGGTCGGCGAGTACGCCGGCCGGCAGCGAGATCAAGAGCCAGGCGGCCGATTGCGCGGCGACGAGCAGGCCGACGAAACGCGGGCTCGCACCGCCTTGCGTCGCGGCGAGCGTGATCGTGTCGAGCGCGAGCTTGTCGGCGAACTGCGCCGTGACGCCCGCCAGCAGCAGGGCGATGAAAAAGGGCGAGGTCATGCGAGGTGTCCAGCGAAGAGGATGGCCCGATTTTCCAGATCGAGCCGGCTGCTCCCACCCGTTTCCTGTCTACCTGCGACGACGCACCGGTTTGCCAGCACCGCCGCGAAGGACTATCTCGGGGGCACGATCCAGCAAGCTTTGGCCAGCCCTTGCCTCGCCCCAACACTCCCCTTCTCGACCAGGTGCCCGATCCGGCGGCGTTGCGCCGGCTCGACGATGCGCAGTTGCGCCAGCTCGCCGACGAGCTCAGGGCCGAGACGATCGACGCCGTTTCGGTCACCGGCGGCCATCTCGGCGCCGGTCTCGGCGTGGTCGAGCTCACCGTCGCCCTGCACCATGTCTTCGACACGCCGCGCGACCGGGTGATCTGGGATGTCGGCCACCAGGCCTATCCGCACAAGATCCTGACCGGCCGCCGCGCCGAGATCCGCACATTGCGCCAGCCGGGCGGGCTCTCGGGCTTCACCAAGCGTTCGGAAAGCGAATACGACCCGTTCGGCGCCGCCCATTCCTCGACCTCGATCTCGGCCGGGCTCGGCATGGCGGTCGGGCGCGACCTCGCAGGCGGGCGCAACAACGTTATCGCCGTGATCGGCGACGGCGCCATGTCGGCCGGCATGGCCTATGAGGCGATGAACAATGCCGGCGCCACGGGCTCGCGGCTGATCGTCATCCTCAACGACAACGACATGTCGATCGCTCCGCCGGTCGGCGCGATGTCGGCCTATCTCGCCCGCCTCGTCTCCGGGCGGACCTATCGTTCGCTGCGCGAGATCGCGAAATATCTCGCCGAGAGGCTGCCGCGCTTCTTCCACGAGAAGGCGAAGCGGACCGAGGAATATGCCCGCGGTTTCTGGACTGGCGGCACGCTGTTCGAGGAGCTCGGCTTCTACTATGTCGGCCCGATCGACGGCCACAATCTCGACCATCTGCTGCCGGTGCTGCGCAATGTCCGCGACGCCGAGACCGGGCCGATCCTGGTCCATGTCGTGACGCAGAAAGGCAAGGGCTATGCCCCGGCCGAGGCCAGCGCCGACAAATACCATGGCGTCGTCAAGTTCGATCCGGTCACCGGCCTGCAGGCGAAGGCCCCGGCGAATGCGCCGAGCTACACCAATGTCTTCGCCAATGCCCTGGTCAAGGCGGCGCGCGAGGATGAGAAGATCGTCGCGGTGACCGCCGCCATGCCGTCAGGCACCGGGCTCGATGCCTTCGGCAAGGAATTCCCCGGCCGCACCTTCGATGTCGGCATCGCCGAGCAGCATGCGGTGACCTTCGCGGCCGGTCTCGCCACCGAGGGCTTCAAGCCGTTCTGCGCGATCTATTCGACCTTCCTGCAGCGCGCCTATGACCAGGTCGTGCACGACGTCGCCATCCAGAAGCTGCCGGTGCGCTTCGCGCTAGACCGGGCCGGACTGGTCGGCGCTGACGGCGCGACCCATGCGGGGGCCTTCGACGTCGCCTATCTCGCCTGCCTGCCCGACATGGTAGTGATGGCGGCAGCCGACGAGGCCGAGCTGACCCATATGGTCGCGACCGCCGCCGCCTATGATGACGGCCCGATCGCCTTCCGCTATCCGCGCGGCGAGGGCGTCGGCGTCGAGATGCCGCAGCATGGCGTGCCGCTCGAAATCGGCAAGGGGCGCATCGTCAGGGAAGGCACGCAGGTCGCGCTGCTCTCGCTCGGCACGCGCCTCGCCGAATGCCTCACGGCGGCCGAGCAGCTCGGCCAGCGCGGACTTTCGACCACCGTCGCCGATGCCCGCTTCGCCAAGCCGCTGGACGAGGACATGATCCTGCGTCTCGCCAGGGAGCACGAGGTGCTGATCACGGTCGAGGAAGGCTCGGTCGGCGGCTTCGGCAGCCATGTCCTGCAGTTGCTGGCGCGCGAAGGCGTGCTCGATCGCGGGCTGAAGATCCGCAGCCTCGTGCTGCCAGACATCTTCCAGGACCACAACAAGCCCGAGGTCATGTATGCCGAGGCCGGGCTCGACGCCGCCGGGATCGTGCGTACGGTCGAGACCGCACTCGGCCCCGCCAGCGCCATCCGCCGCGCCTGACCCCGTGACCGCCGGCCTGCCACGCCGGGTCCGCGCCGACCTGCTGCTGGTCGAGCGCGGCCTGTTCGAAAGCCGGGCGCGGGCACAGGCGGCCATCGCCGCCGGCTTGGTCCGCGCCGACGGCGTCGTGCTGCGCAAGGCCTCGGAAACGGTTCCCGACACGGCGTCTATCGAAGCGCAGGCAGCGCATCCTTACGTCTCGCGCGGCGGGGTGAAGCTCGCCGCAGCGCTCGACGCCTTCGGCTTCGATCCGAAAGGGCTGACCTGCCTCGATGTCGGCGCCTCGACCGGCGGCTTCAGCGACGTCCTGCTCCGGCGCGGGGCGGCGCATATCTACGCCGTCGATGTCGGCCAGGCGCAGTTGCATGACAGCCTGCGCGGCCATTCCCGTCTGACCAGCCTGGAGAGCCAGGACATCCGCACGCTCGATCCCGGCCTGTTCGCCGAAGCGCCGGCGCTCGCCGTGATCGATGTCAGCTTCATCTCGCTGAAGCTGGTGCTGCCGGCGGTGGCGGAGCGGCTGGCTCCCAAAGCCCGGTTGGTCGCGCTGGTGAAGCCGCAATTCGAGACCAGGCGCTCGGCGCTGAAGAAGGGCGTGCTGCGCGACGAGGCACTCCAGCAGGAGATCTGCACGGAGATCGCGGAGGTGACCACCAGCCTCGGCTTCGTCGTCAGCGGGCTGATCCCCTCGCCGATCGAGGGCGGCGACGGCAACCGCGAATTCCTGCTCGGCAGCGAGCGGGCCACCTAACCCGCCATCACGGCATCGATGTCGGCCTGCACGGCTCCGGCATCGATATAGGCCGCCTCGCCCCGGCCGTTGGCGTTGATGAAGGCGGTGGCGCGCGCGATCAGGCGGCGCAAGGACAGGGAGGCCACATCGACGATCAGCGTCGGGTCCTCTTCCATCGGCATCTCGTCGAGCAGCGCCGTCGCTGCGTAGATCAGGCGCTCCATGGCGGCACAGAGTGCCTCGAAACTTTCCACCTCGCGACTTCCGAGCGCGCGATAGGCCGCCATGGCATCACTGGCGCAGCGCAGCGACGACGCCTCGAAATGCTCGATATAGCTGACCGCGCACCAGGCCTTGAGGTCGCCGACGATTTCGCGGTCGGCCGGCACCATCTCCAGCAGCATCAGCGCCTCGCTGTGCCGGTTCAGATAGTCGGTCGAGAGCTGCGGCGCGAATCCGCCTGCCGCGGTCGGTGATGTCTCGGTCGCGGAAGCAGACATGAAGAGGCCCCGGAAGCGCCGCGACTATGCTGTGCCAACCGCAAACAAAGTCTTGCTCCGGTCACGATAAGACGGAACACATCCGAGGATGTGTGGTCGCTATGCCGTTACCTTGCCGCCGGAGGCGATGCGCGAGGCTTTCGCCTATCGCGAGCAGCCGAATTTCCCGCCGCGTTACAATATCGCGCCGACGCAGCCGGTACCGGTGGTGCGTCTCGACGAGGGCCGGCGCCAGTTCATCCTGATGCGCTGGGGCTTCATCCCGGGCTGGGTCAAGGATCCCAAGGACTACCCTTTGGTCATCAATGTCCGCAGCGAGAGCGCCAGCGAGAAGCCGTCCTTCCGCGCCGCTCTCACCCGCAGGCGCTGCCTGATGCCGGCGGACGGGTTCTACGAATGGCACCGCCTCGGCGAAGGCCGCCAGCAGGAGAACAGGCCCTATCTCTTCCGCAAGCCGGATCAGGGCTTCTTCGCCTTCGCGGCGTTGTGGGAGACTTGGCACAGCCCCGATGGCTCCGAGATCGACACGGTCGCGATCGTCACCGGCCCGGCGAACGGGCAGATGGCGGCGATCCATCATCGCTCGCCGGTCATCCTGCCGCCCGAAGCGTTCGACGCCTGGCTCGATCCTTCGGCGGAGCCTGCGACCGTGCAGAGCCTGATGCGCCCGCCGCCCGACGATTTCTTCGAGATGTTCCGGCTCGGTGCCCGCGTCAACAAGGTCGCCAATGACGGGCCGGAGGTACAGGAGCCGTTCGACCCTGCTTCGGAACCGGCGCCCGCTCCCAAGCCCGCCATGCGTTCCCGTCGGGGCGGCCCCGACGATGCACAGGGCAGCCTGTTCTAGCGCTGGCCATAGCGGCGCGCTTACTCTGGTCCCAAACGAGACCAATAGAGGGAACGCACGAGATGGATGGCCGCCGCCCGACGATGAGCTCCCTGCACGGCATGGTCGCCGCCGCCCACCCATTGGCGGCGCAGGCCGGCGCCCGCATCCTCAGTCAGGGCGGCAACGTCTTCGACGCGGTCGGCGCGGTCGCAGCGGCGCTCAATGTGGTCGAGCCGTTCATGTCGAGCCTCGCCGGCATGGGCTCGGCGACAATGTGGGTCGCGGCCGAGAAACGTGTGCGCGTGCTCGATTTCGTGCCGCGTGTACCGGAGAGCTTCCCGCTCGAACGGTTCAGCCAGCGCTCCGACCTCGAGCGCGGCGCGCTTGCCGTCGCTCCGCCCGGCAATCTCGCCGGCTGGTGCGAGCTCAACCGCGCTTATGGCCGCCTCTCGCTGGCGCAAATCTTCGCGCCGGCGATCGCGCTCGCCGAAGACGGCTTCCCGATCGCCGAATTCGGTGTGATCGAGTTCAACGAGCAGGCGCCATTGCTGCGCGAACGGCCGGAACTCTACGAGCATTGGGCGCGCAACTATCTGCGCGATGGCGGGACAAGCGTCGCGCTCGGGCAGATCCTGCGCCAGCCGGAGCTGGCGACGACCTTGCGCGATATCGCCGCCAAGGGGCCGGGCCATCTCTACCAAGGCCCGCTCGGCGAGACGATCACCAACCATCTCAAGGCGCAGGGCGGCACCCTGACCATGGCCGATCTCGCAAGGATCGCCCCGCAATGGCGCGAGCCGCTCGCCGCTGCCTATCGCGACCGGCAGGTGCATGTGCCGCCGCCGGCCTGCGAAGGCTTCCAGTTCCTTTTGACCCTGCGCATCCTCGACGGCTTCGATCTCGGCAGACTGGAGCGCAACGGCACCGAGCATCTCGATATCGTCTACCGCGCCATCCGCCTTGCTGCCGGCGTCCGGATCGCCCACAACAACCCAAAGCCCGAGAAGCTCGCCGAAATCCTGTCCGATGCCTTCGTCGAGCGGCTGCGGGTGCGGCTTCGTGACGGCAAGCCGATCGACGGCCCGACCGAGCAATGGATGCCGCAGGCGCCAGATGGCGAAGACCCGGGCCATACGACGTCCTTCTCGATCGCCGATCGCGACGGCAATCTGATCTGCGTGACACAGAGCATCGGCAGTCCGTTCGGCAGCGGCGTCGTCGTGCCCGGCACCGGGATCTGCCTCAACAACTTCCTCTATTGGGCCGACGTCCAACCGGGCAGCCCGAATCGCTCGCTGCCCGGCTCGGAACTGCCGATGTGCATGTCCCCCACGCTCTCGACCAAGGACGGCGCGCCGGTGCTCGCGCTCGGCACGCCCGGCAGCTACGGCATCCTGCAGACGCAGGTGCAGGCCATGGTCCAGCATGTCGATTTCGGACTGCCGCTGCAGGACGCGATCGAGGCGCCGCGCGCCCGGCTCTGGGACGGCCGCGAAGTCGAGGTCGAGAACCGGCTGGCATCGGCGACGATCGCAGCGCTGGCGGAGCGCGGGCACGGCATCTTCGCCAATGAGGGCGGCTGGACGATGCGCGTCGGCGGCATGCAGGCGGTGTCGCGCGATCCGGCGACCGGCCGGCTCACCGGCGCCTGCGACCCGCGCCGCGACGGCTATGTCGCGACGCCGTGAAGCCAGGCCACCGGGGCCATAACGTCAGCTAGCCGCGATCATTGCGGCGCAGGCGGGACCGGCGCGTTGAACCAATGCTCGATCCAGATGCCGTTGTGATTGTCGTGCGGGACGATCTTGGCCAGCGTCTTGAACGGGCTGTTGGCCTGCTTCGCTTCGGGCGAACGATCGAACCGGAAGACCTCCTGCATATAGGGCTGGAAGGTCGTATGCGAGATATCGTTCGACAAGTAATACGTCCACATCACATGCGACGCGTCGGACTTGTTCTCGGTCAGGACGTCCGGTGAGGAGTAGCTCGTAGACTTGCTCCAGGTACCGGAGACACTCATCCCGCCGGTCGCCGTGCCGCCGAAGAAGCCGAGATTGCCGCCGACAGTCAGGCTCGTGCTGCTCGTGGTTGTGGTCTGGCCTTCGGTGGTCTGCGGGCTGCTTACGATCACGACCGGGGTCACGCCCGACTGCTCGGTCCAGACGTTGAAATCGTACCAGTCCATGGTCGCGGCTGGATAGCCGCCGCAGCTGAACACCGCCTGATGTGCCAGATAGTAATAGTCCCAGAGCTTGTTGTCGTTGTCGAGGCAAGACACGGGGATGGCGATGTTGGTGACCGTATAGGTTGTGGGCTCGCCTTGGCCGTCGACCGTATGTGACTGCGTGAACACGTCGCAGACGTTCTGCACCTCCTTGATGAAATCGACCGGGTCGACCGAGGCACCAAGCAACCTTGCCCGTACAGCAGGGGCGGGTTTGGTGTCCTCGGTCAGACTCCGGGTTTCGGCGTCTCGCAACGCCGCCATCAGCTGGCCGGCCTGATGGGTGTTGCCGGCCTCCGAGTCGTCGCGCTCCCAGCCCGCGTTCTGCGCCGGCGTGGCGCCGAGCGCGGGTGCGGCGACGAGAGTTCTGGTGGCGACGGATGCGGGCGCCTCGACCTGCCGCATCGGCACGGCGAGCGTCGTCTGGCGAAAACCGCCGTTGCGGTCGCGCTGGATCATCCAGGCATCGATGATCTCGATAGGATCGGCACAGGGACAGGGCTGTGCGGAGCCGTGCAGGAACGAGAACGTCGCGGCGATGACGTCCGTGCTTGCCGGGTGCAGGAGAGTGACGGACTTGCCGGCGTCGTAGGCCTGCTTAAGGCGCGCCGTCTCGGCGTCGCCGAGCGATGACAGGCCGTCGCTGTCGAGGACGAAATGTTGTGGGTCAGCTGCCACGGCAGGCGAGACTGCAGGCAGGTAATCCGACAGCCTGCCGCTGAGCGCCCCGAAGCGAGCAACCGACAATGCAGCCGCGGTTTCGGCCGGCGGCATGACGGCCGGCCCCACGGCGTCGAGCTCACCTGGTCCTTCGCCATTGCCGAATGGAGAGTCTGCCGGGTTTTCCTTGGATGGATCGGCCACGGTACCGGTGGGATCGAGCAGGTTGGCCGTGCCCGCGTCCGTCTTAGCAGCGGTTGCCGCGATCTCCGTGTCATTGGCCTGGACCGGGATCGAGCGCTCTTCGGTGAGCACCGCTTTGACGCCCTTGTCGACCTCGATGGTCTCGGCAGCGTTTCTCTGCAGCGCCAGCATAGTCTGCTCGGCTGCCGCCGGGCTGATGCCGGAGACCAGCGTCACGCCCGAACGCAGCACATCGGCCATCGAGCCTCCATCGTTCAGCGACCGGTAGAGACTTGCGATGAACGGATATTTCTCGATCGCAGCCGGGGTATACGAGGCGGTGAGGTCGTCGGCCAGCGGAGCGCCATCGAAGAAGCGATTGTGGATCGCATCGACGATGATGACCTGGCTCCCTTCCGCGCCGGGCCTGACGACCGGGCTCCCGCCAGCGGCCGGCACCAGCAGGATGTCCGGCTTCATCGGGAACACCTTTTCGGTGAAATCCTTGCAGATCGCGAAGCCGATGGTCACGGGTCCGCCACGGCGCCCGGTGACATCGGCGACCGACAGAACCGCCGGTTCCGGCGTCCCGACCGGCTGAACCGTCATCCGATCGCCGACCCAGCCGTCGATCTTGCTGTCGTAGTATTTGCCGTACTCGAGAATTTGCGCTGCTGCGACCGCACCGCTCATGATGGCGAGTCCGCGATTTTCGCCGATCCTGAGCCCTTGTTGGGGGCCTTCGCTAATCACCCCGCCGGTGTCGATCGCAGCCGTCGTGTTGAGGAGGTAGCCCGCGGGAAGTTCCTTGGCGAGCCCCGTATATCCCTCCCTGATCGCCTGCCAGACATCCGCCGTTATCGGGTTGCTCGCGTCGTAGGCACGGATGCGCGGCGCCGTTGGATCGTCGTTCGTCCGGACGTCCTTCCAGTAGCCGTTCCAGGCGAATTCGGGCTGCGAGATGATGGTCAGCCGCGTCGGATTGTTGGTCCGCAGCACGCCGCTCTTGTAGATGTAGTCCCTGATCGTGCCGACATTCTTGACAACATCCAGACGAGTCGCCGGGCGCATCACCGGCGGCAGCAACAGCGACCGATAGGTCGAATAGCCGCGCGTGGCAGCGGCGAGGCCGGTGGCTCGATTCCGCAGGAGGGTGCCGATCCGACTCCCGAGCGTGCCGAACAGACCGCCTAGCGCCTCTGCATGAAGATCGCTCTCTGAATCCGACATGACATCCCCCCGGTTGTCTGAGATGCGTCGCCGGCCGCCGAGTCGGTCGACGGTCCCAGCGAGCGTGAAGCTTTTCCCCCGGCGACCTGCTCAGCGCGCGCGACAGCATGCGGGCGCACGGCGAGGCGGCCCGTTGCTTCACTGCGATGTCAGATGACTACCTTGGCTCGCGCAAAGTCACTGGCCGTCGCCAGCCGCCGGCGAACGACAAAGCGCAACCATAGAGCGATTTCGCCACGCCGATCGTCTAAAAGTTTTAGCTCTTTTAAGACGTCAGCTCCATGACATCTCGCGCGCAGGATGTGAACGGCTGTTCACAGCACCGAGCCGGGATTGAGCACGCCCTTGGGATCGAGCGCGGCCTTCACCGTCCGCATCAAATCCAGCTCGACGGGATCCTTGACGCCCGGCAGCAGCGAGCGCTTGAGGCGGCCGATGCCGTGCTCGGCCGAGATCGAGCCCTTGAGCTCGGTGACGATGGCGTGGACCGCCTCGTTCATCGCGCCCCAGCCGGCGAGATAGGCGGCCTTGTCGGCGCCAACCGGCTGGCTGACGTTGAAGTGGATGTTGCCGTCGCCGAGATGGCCGAAGGGCACTGGCCGGCAGCCCGGCACCATCTCCTCGACCTTGGCGATGGCGCGCTTCAGGAACTCCGGCATGGCATGGAGCGGCACGGAGACGTCGTGCTTGATCGAGCCGCCCTCGTGTGTCTGCACCTCCGAGAGCATCTCGCGCAGCTTCCAGAGATCGGCGCGTTGGCTGAGCGAGCCGGCGAGCACGGCATCGGTGACTAGCCCCTCCTCCAGCGCCTCGCCGAGGAAGGCCTCGACCGCCTCGCTCAGCCCCGTCTCGGCCTGGGCGCAGACCTCCATCAGCACATACCAGGGCGAGGACTCGGAGAGCGGATCGCGGGCGCCGCTGGCGTGGCGGACGACGAAGTCGAGGCCGATGCGCGGCATGATCTCGAAAGTGGTGAGCGTGCCGCCGGCGCTGGCCTTGGCCTTGTTCAGCAGTGCGAGCGCCGCTTCCGGATCAGGCACGGCGAGGAAGGCGGTGGCGCGAGCCGCCGGCAGCGGGAAGAGCTTCAGCACCGCGGCGGTGATGATGCCGAGCGTGCCTTCCGAGCCGATGAAGAGGTTCTTGAGGTCGTAGCCTGTGTTGTCCTTGCGGAGCTGGCGCAGGCCGTTCCAGACGCGGCCATCGGCGAGGACGACTTCGAGGCCGAGGCAGAGCTCGCGGGCATTGCCATAGGCGATCACCGCCGTGCCGCCGGCATTGGCCGAGAGATTGCCGCCGACCGTGCAGGAGCCCTCCGAGGCGAGCGAGAGCGGAAAGAGCCGCCCGGCGGCCTCGGCCGCCTCCTGCGCCCTCTGCAGGATGACACCGGCCTCGACGGTCATGGTATCGCCGGAGACATCGACCGAGCGGACCTTGTCGAGCCGCTGCAGCGACAGGATGATCTCCTTGCCCTCGGCGACCGGGACCTGGCCGCCGACCATGCCGGTATTGCCGCCTTGCGGCACGATCGTCGCGCCGGTCTCGCTCGCCCATTTCATCACGGCCGAAACTTCGGCGGTCGAGCCCGGCCGCACCACGGCCCGCGCCTTGCCGTGGAAGAGACCGCGCGGCTCCTTGAGATAGGGCACCATCGCGTCGGCGTCGGTGATGACGTTCTTCGCGCCGACGATGCCGGCCAGAGCTTCGATAACGGGCGCGCTCATTCTGCCTCCGGAGACTTGATCACTTGCGGCCGGCAGCCTTGCGGAAGACGCCGACGAGTTCGATGTGGGCGGAATAGCGGAACTGGTCGACCGGCGTCACGCGCTCCAGCGCATAGCCGCCTGCGACCAAAAGCGCCGCGTCCCGGGCGAAGCTGCCGACATCGCAGGAGACGTAAGCCACCAGCGGGACCTTGGAGGCCGCCAGGCGCTTCACCTGCGCCTCCGCGCCGGCCCGCGGCGGGTCGAGCACGACGGCGTCGAAGCCATTGAGCTCATGCTCCAGCAGCGGCCGGCGGAAGAGATCGCGCGCCTCGGCCGCGATCGGCTTCAAGCCTTGCGTATGATTGGCGGCACGGCTCAGCGCCTGGATCGCGGCCTTGTCGCTTTCGAAGGCGGAGACCTGCGCCTTTTCGGCGAGCCGGACACTGAACGGGCCGCAGCCGGCGAAGAGATCGGCAACGCGCTTCGCCTTCGGGATCGCTTCGAGTACCAGGCGCGACAGCGCCGCCTCGCCCTCGGCCGTCGCCTGCAGGAAGCCGCCGGGCGCGGGCGTCACCGCTGCCTTGCCCATCAGCTGGAAGGGCGCGCGCCGTTCGACGATGACCTCGCCATGCATTGAGAGGCGGGCGAGGTCGAGCCGCTCGGCCGCCTCGGTGAGCTGCCGGCGCAGGCTGTCACCGGCTGGTCCATGGCCGCGGATGTCGACGTCGAGCCCGGCTTGCGAGGCGGTGACCTGGATATCGAGCGGCTTGTTCGAGGCGCGCAGGCGATTGGCGAGGAGCTGCGCCACGACCGGTGCCCGGGCCAGTCCCGGCGCCAGCACGGGGCAGGTTTCGACCTCGATCAGGTCGTGGCTCTTCGCCGCCATGAAGCCGACGCGCATGCCATCCTCGCCGCGACGGGCGTGGAAGGTGACGCGCCGGCGACCCTCGCCATGGGCATCGACCAGCGGCGCCACCTCGCTTTCGAGCCCAGCACGAGACAGCGCCGTCACCACCTGCTGGCGCTTCCATTCGGCATAGAGAGCCTCGCCCATATGCTGCGCGGCGCAGCCGCCGCAGCGGGTGAAGAGCGGGCAGATCGCGGCGATGCGAGAGGTAGAGGGCGTCAGGATCTCGACGACCTGCGCCCGATCGCCGTCGCGCACGGCCCGCACGCTTTCGCCCGGCAGCGCGAAGGGCACGAAGACCTGACCGTCCGCCGTCTCGGCGACGCCGTCGCCGCGCTGGCCGAGCCGCGCGATCGTCAGCGTTTCATTCATGGCGAGGGCGGACATAGGGCGCTGGGCTCGTGACGTGATTACGGGTTTGGCCTATCAGGTGACGGCAAGCAGGGAAATGGCTGGAGTTGCCTAATATGACTATCCGCAACGGCGTCGTCGAAGCGATCGGCAACACCCCCCTGATCAAACTGAAGCGCGCTTCGCAGGAAACCGGTTGCGAGATCCTCGGCAAGGCCGAGTTCATGAATCCCGGCCAGTCGGTCAAGGACCGCGCCGCGCTCGCCATCATTCGCGATGCCGAACAGAGCGGCGCGCTCCGGCCCGGCGGCGTCATCGTCGAGGGTACGGCCGGCAATACCGGCATCGGCCTCGCGCTCGTCGGCAATGCGCTCGGCTACCGCTCGGTGATCGTCATCCCGGAGACGCAGAGCCAGGAAAAGAAGGACATGCTGCGGCTCGCCGGCGCGACCCTGGTCGAGGTGCCGGCCGTCGGCTACGTCAACCCGAACAACTATGTGAAGGTCTCCGGCCGCCTCGCCGAGGAACTGGCCAGAACCGAGCCCAACGGCGCGATCTGGGCCAACCAGTTCGACAATGTCGCCAACCGCCAGGGCCACATCGAGACCACCGGTCCGGAGATCTGGCAGCAGACCGACGGCAAGGTCGACGGCTTCGTCAGCGCCGTCGGCACCGGCGGCACGCTCGCCGGCGTCGCCATCGCACTGAAGGGCTTCAATCCGAAGATCCGCATCGCCCTCGCCGATCCGATGGGCGCAGCGCTCTACGCCTACTACACCACCGGCGAACTCAAGGCCGAAGGCTCCTCGATCACCGAGGGCATCGGCCAGGGCCGGATCACCAGGAATATCGAGGGCGCCCCGATCGACGTCGCCTTCCAGATTCCGGACGAGGAAGCGATCCCGCTCTGCTTCCAGCTGCTGGAGGAAGAGGGCCTGTGTCTCGGCGGCTCCTCCGGCATCAATGTCGCCGGCGCGATCCGGCTGGCGAAGGAGATGGGCCCCGGCCACACGATCGTGACCATCCTCTGCGACTACGGCACGCGCTATCAGTCGAAGCTGTTCAATCCGGAGTTCCTACGCTCGAAGAATCTGCCGGTGCCCAGCTGGCTCGAACGCGATGGCGGGCTGAAGGACGTACTCGCCAAGGTGATGGCCTAACAGCCATGCTGCTCGACCGGCGCACGCTCCAGGGCATCGCCGAGGGCAGCATTACCAGCGTCCTGCGGCGCTGGCGCCGGCCGAGCGTCAAAAGCGGCGGCACGCTGCTGACGGCGATCGGCCAGCTCGCCATCGAGGCGGTCGAGCCCATATCCGAGGCCGAAATCGACACTGACACCGCGAAAGCAGCGGGTTTCAGGTCGCGGGAAGATGCACTCGCTGCTTTGGCCGGACGCGAAGGCGAGCTCTACCGCATCCGCATTCGCTTGATCGGCCCCGATCCGCGCGCGGCCTTGCGCGAATCCGACGAACTGACAGACGCCGAAGCTCGGGAGCTGGTCGGGCGCCTTGACCGGCTCGACGCGCGCCGGCCCTGGACACGCACCACGCTCGAGCTGATCGCGGCGCACCCCGGGCAACGCGCTGCCGAACTCGCTGAGTTGCTCGGGCGCGAGATGCTGCCGTTCAAGCAGGATGTCCGCAAGCTCAAGGCGCTGGGGCTGACCGAAAGCCTTGATGTCGGCTACCGGCTCTCTCCACGTGGAGAGGCTCTGCTGTCGCGTTTTGGGCCGGAAGCCTGACCCATGCTCAACCCCGCCTCGCCGCTCGCACGCCTGACCGAAGCTCCCATGCGGCCGGGCCGCATCGTTTGGATCGGCCTCAGACCGGCACGACGCGCCGTCGTGACAGCCGTCGAGTTGGCGACGCTCGACGAGCGGCAAGGCCTGGTCGGCGATCACTACAGCAGCCGCACCGGCGGAACGCGCCATGTAACGCTGATCCAGCAGGAGCATCTTGCCGCCATCGCCAGCCATCTCGGCATTGCCACTGTCGAGCCGGGTCTGCTCCGGCGCAACATCGTGGTGGCAGGCATCAATCTGCTCGCCCTGAAGAACCACCGCTTCTCGCTTGGCGAGGCCGTGCTGGAATGGACCGGCGAATGCCATCCCTGCTCACGGATGGAGGAGGTTCTCGGCCAGGGTGGTTACAACGCCGTGCGCGGCCATGGCGGCATCACGGCGCGGGTCATCGCAAGCGGGACCGTCGCAATCGACGACAGGCTGGAGCGGCTCCCTGCAACCAGCCTGTAGCCGGCGACGTCAGGCCGTCTGAGCGCCGGCGTCGATCGCCTCGATGTCACCGGCGCGGTCATACTGCGCCTGGTCGAGCATGCCCTGGCGCTTGGCGACGATCGTCGGCACCAGCGCCTGGCCGGCGACGTTCACCGCGGTGCGGCCCATATCGAGGATCGGGTCGATGGCGAGCAGCAGCCCCACGCCGGCGAGCGGCAGGCCGAGCGTCGACAGGGTCAGCGTCAGCATCACGGTCGCACCGGTGAGCCCGGCGGTCGCGGCCGAGCCGATCACCGAGACGAAGGCGATCAGCACATATTCCTGGATGCCGAGCGGGACGCCATAGAACTGCGCGACGAAGATCGCCGAGATCGCCGGGTAGATCGCAGCGCAGCCATCCATCTTGGTGGTGGCGCCGAGCGGCACGGCGAAGGCGGCATATTCGCGAGGCACGCCGAGGCTCTTCTCGGTCACGGCCTCGGTCACCGGCAAGGTGCCGACCGAGGAGCGCGAGACGAAGGCGAGCTGGATTGCCGGCCAGGCTCCGGCGAAGAAGCGCAGCGGCGAGAGCCCGTGCAGGATGAGCAGGGCCGGGTAGACGATCAGCAGCACGATGGCGAGGCCGAGATAGATCGCAAAGGCGTACCAGGAGAGCTGCTGCAGGGTCTGCCAGCCATATTGCGCGACGGCATTGCCGAGCAGGCCGATGGTGCCGATCGGCGTCAGCCGGATCACCCACCACAGGATCTTGCGCGTGATCGCCAGCAGCGACTCGTTGAAGGCGAGGAAGCTGTTGGCGCGCTCGCCGACCTTCAGCGCGGCGACGCCGACGACGATCGAGATCACCAGCAGCTGCAGCACGTTGAAGCCGAGCCGGGTCGTCGCCGCACCGCCATCGACCCTCGTCGTGGCCTGCAGGCCGAAGACGTTGGCGGGGACCAAGCCCTTGAGGAAGTCGAGCCAGGAGCCGACCGTGCCGGGCGCCTTGGCGCTGGCGGCGATCGCGCCGGAATTGATGCCGGGCTGGATGATCAGGCCGAGCGCGATGCCGATCAGCACCGCGATGAAGGCGGTGAGAGCGAACCAGAGCAGCGTCTGCCAGACCAGCGCCGCCGCATTGGAAAGCTGCCTGAGATTGCTGATCGAGGCGACGATCGCGGTGAAGATCAGCGGTGGCACCAGGGCCTGCAATAGCTGCACGAAGATCGAGCCGGTCGTCGCCAGCGTCGTCGTCAGCCCGTTCGGCTGGCCAGCCGCATCCGGGCCGATATTGCGCGCGATCCAGCCGAGCACGAGCCCGACCACCATGGCCGCCAGAACCTGGAAGCCGAAGTTTGCGTAAAATGGCTTTGCGCCGGCGGTCGCCGCGCCGGCTCGGGACGTCACAGTGGTCATGGCAGGAACTCGTCAATCGCCGCAGTGCGGCTGAACATATCTGCCGCTTATATAGGCGTCGCGGCAACTTGCGGGAAGCCAAGCGCGTCCATTTTGCGCCATTCCGACAGCGGTAATCTTCTCCACGGAAACGCTTCGTGGAGAATTATTTTCTCCGGTTGGACATCCGCAGGCGCCTTGAGCTCAGCGCAGCGGCCAGACGAAGAGGATCAACGGCACGGCGAGCAGGATGACCAGCAGCGACAATGGTGCCCCGAGCCGGGCATAGTCGCCGAAGCGATAGCCGCCCGGGCCCATCACCAGCGTGTTGCACTGGTGGCCGATCGGGGTGAGGAAGTCGCAGGCCGCGCCGATCGCCACAGCCATGAGGAAGGCGTCGGGATTGTAGCCGAGCGTCTTGGCGAAGCCGGCGCCGATCGGCGCCATCACCAGCACGGTCGCGGCATTGTTGAGGAAAGGCGTCACCGCCATGGCGGCTACAAGCATCAGCCCGACCGCGCCCCAGCCCGGCAGGCCGGCGCCGACCTGCGCCAGGAGCCCGGCGAAGACATCGGTCGCGCCGGTGACGCGCAGGCTGTCGCTGACCGGGATCAGCGCCGCCAGCATCACCAGGATCGGAGCCTCGACCGACTCATAGGCATCGCGCAGGGTCAGCGCCCGCGTCGCCAGCAGCGCCACGGCGGCGGCGAAGAAGGCGATCGCCACCGGCAGCAGGCCGAGCGCGACGACAATGACAGTCGCGGCGACGATCGAGCCGGTGACGAAGCGGCGGCGCGTGCTGCCCAAAGCGAGGCTGCGCGCCGCCAGCGGCAGCAGGCCGAGCTCGCGCAGGCGCTCTGGCAGCAGGTCCTCGTCGCCCTGCAGCAGGACGACGTCGCCGGCGCGCAGGTGGATGTCGCGCAGCCGCTCGGTGAAGCGCTCGCCGGCGCGGCTGATGCCGAGCAGGTTGATGTGGAAGCGCGCATGCAGGTCGATCTCGGCAGCGCTGAGACCTTCAAGCAGCGAGCCCTGCGTGACGATCGCCTCGCCGGTGCGGGCCGGATCGAGCGAGCCCTCGCGTTGTGTCGATCGGTGCTGGCCAACGAGTTCGAGCCCGCCCTCGGCGACGACGCGTTCGAGCGCTTTCGGTTCGCCGCGCAGGAGCAGGATATCACCAGCGCGCAGGCTGGCATCGGGCAATGGTGCGCGGCGGCGTTCGCCATCGCGCAGGATCGCGACCACCTCGACCTCGCCATCGCCGGGCTTCCTGAGATCGGCCACGGTCCTGCCCGTGAGCGGCCCCTTCTCGGGGATGCGCGCCTCGGTGACGTAGTCCTTGATGTCGAGTGCCTGGTCGAGCGAGCGCGAGCCTTGCCGATCCTTTGGCAGCAGCCGGTAGGCGACGCTGAGGAAGGCACAGCCGGCGAGCGCGATACCGATGCCGACCGGGGTGAAGTCGAACATGGCGAAGGGCTCGCCACCGAGCTCCTGCCTGACGCGCGCGACGATGACGTTGGGCGAGGTACCGACCAGGGTGACGATGCCGCCGAGCAGCGAGGCGAAGGCCATCGGCATCAGGAAGACCGAAGGCGATTTCCCGTCCTTGCGGGCGAGCTGATAGGCTATCGGCAACATCATCGCGAGCGCGCCGATGTTCTTGATGATCGCCGACATGCCGGCAACGACGAAGACGAGGACGGCGACCTGCGCCTGCGTCGAGCGCAGCGCCGGGGAGATGCGGGCGAGCGCGGTCTCGACCAGTCCCGAGCGCGCGACCGCGGCGCTGACGATCAGCGCGCTGGCGACGATGATGACGATATCGTCGGAGAAGCCCTTGAAGGCCTCCTTCGTCGGCACGACGCCGAGCGCGACGCCCGCAAGCAGGGCCAGGAGCGCAATCACGTCATAGCGCAGCTTGCCCCAGACAAAGGCCGCCATCATCGCGGCGACCAGGGAACAGGAGAGAATCTGCGGCAGCGTCATCCGGTCAGGCTAGCGGAAGGCAGGCCGCCTCGGCACGGTCAAAGCCACTTTTTCCAGCGGAAGAAGAGGTACGGCAGGATCGCCGCGACCACCATGATGGCGAGCGACATCGGATAGCCGAGCTCCCATTTCAACTCGGGCATCTTCTCGAAATTCATGCCGTAGATCGAGGCGACCAGCGTCGGCGGCATGAACACCACCGCGACGACCGAGAACAGCTTGATGATCTTGTTCTGCTCGATGCTGACCAGGCCGAGCGTCGCGTTCAGCATGAACTGGAGCTTGTTCGACAGGAAGGTGGCGTGTTCCTCGATCGCCTGGACGTCGCGGATCGCGGCGCGCCATTCCGGAGTGAAGCCGCTCGCCGCCTTCTTGGTGCGCTTGAAATTGGCCGAGAGGTAAAGCAGCACCCGCTCGACCGAGACCATGCTCTCGCGCACATTCGAGATGATGTGCTCGTATTGGCCGATCTTGCGGACGACCGCCTGATAGACGCGCCCCTGCTCGACGCTGGCGCTGTTGCCATCGAAGATCTGCCGCGAGCGCAGGTCGATGCGGTCGCCGACGCCACGCAGCACCTCGGCGGCACGATCGACGATCGCCTCGATCAGCCCCTCGATCACGCCGGCGGGCTCGAGTTCGCAACCACCGGGCTTGGTGACGCGGTTAAGGAAGATGTTGAAAGCGCCCGGCTCGTCATAGCGCACCGTGACCAGCGCCTTCTCGGTCAGGATGAAGGTGACGTCGGCGAGGCGCGGAACATTGGTCTCGGACTGGCAGATGACGCGCAGCGTCATGTAATGCGCGCCATCCTCGGCATAGATCGTCTCGGACGGCTCGAGATCATGCATCTCCTCCCGCGTCGGGATGGAGATGCCGAGATGCTGCTCGACTTTGGAATCTTCCGGTGCCGTCGGGTTGAACAGGTCGATCCAGATCGAGCCTGGCGGGATCTCCTCCTCGACGGCCAGGGTTCGATGCGCGAGCTTGTCGCCGTGCGTCTGGCAGATGCCGTGGATCAGGAGCATGGCTGGTCATCCGAAGGCGGGCGCCACGAGGCGCGGATTTGCACTGCACCAACTCCAAACGTTCGGCAGTGTCAAACCGATGACGCGACCACGGCGATGGTGGCCTCCGGCGCAATATTGGCTCGCCGCCGGCAGGCGCTCCCCGGGGCGAAGCGCGTGGTTAGCATAAAATAAATCGCCGGATGAGACACTTAACGGATCAATTGCTCCTCCGGGTTTGCCATGCTCAACGCCGCGAAAAACCTCAGCATCAAGACCATGCTCCTGACCGTCCTCGGTCTGGCCAGCGCGGCGATCGTAACGCTCTCGACGCAATCGCTCTGGCAGGCCTGGACGCGCTACAACACGGCTGTCGAGGTGTCTGTTCTCGCCGATCTGAACAAGGCCTATTTCGCGGCGCTGCAGAATCTCCGTTACGAACGCGGCAACGGCGCGAGCGCGCTGGCGATGCCCACCGACAAGAACGGCGGGATGATCGAAGACGTGCTGACGCGGCGCAAGCGGCTGGACGATGCGATCGCCACGGCGCAGGCGATCGTCCAGAAGAACGGCTACGGCACCGCAACGACCGTCTCGAACGAGATCGACGGCCATGTCGCGGCCCTCAAGCCCTTGCGGGCGAAGATCGACGCCAACTGGAAACTCCCGGTGGACTCGCGCGAGAGAGAACTGGTCGGAGCCAGCATGGCCCAGACCGGCAAGTTCCTGACCGCGCTGGAAAATGCGTCGGCGACACTCGAAGAACGCATCCTCGTCCTCGACGCCAACTTCGCCAACCTCACCTCCATCCGCTCGATGGCCTGGGCAGCGCGCTCGCTCAGCGGCTCATCGACGATCGTTCTCAACAACGCCGTCGCCCAGGACCGGCCGCTGGACGCCAAGGAGAGCAATGCGGTCCTCGTCAACGATGCGCGCATGGACTTCGCCTGGGGCGTGGTGAAGCAGCTCATCGGCCAGGCCAACACCCCGCAAGCGCTGAAGGAGGCGCTCACCACCGCCGAGAGCACCTATTTCGGCGGTACCTTCAAGGCGACGCGCGCCGATCTGGTCGCCAATGCGACCGGCGGACGCAAGCCCTCGATCAACCCTGACCAGTGGCGCGACCAGATCGTCGCGGCGTCCGAGACCGTCGGCGCCGTGGCAAGCCGCGCCATCGATGTCGTGTCGGATGTCGCCGACGCGAAGGCTGACGCCGCGATGCGCTCGCTCGTCCTGTATGGCCTCGTCCTCGTGGCCGCGCTGGCGCTCGCGCTCGTCGGGCTCTGGCTGGTGCAGCGCCGCGTGACGCGTCCGATCACCACGCTGACCGCCTCGATGAAGCAGCTGGCGCAGGGCGACTTCACTGCAGAGGTCATGGACAGCGGCCGGAACGACGAGATCGGCGGCATGGCGGCCGCCGTCCGGGTGTTCAAGGAGAATGGGCTGCGCGTGCAGGCGCTGGAAGCGCAGGAGCGCGCCGCTGCCGCCGAGCGGGCCGCGCGGACGGAATCGATGATCGCCGTGGTCAGCGATGTCGGCACTGTCGTAGCGGCCGCGGCTGCTGGCGACTTCAGTGCACGCCTGCGCCTGGAGAGCGCCGACGCGCAGATGCAGCAGCTGGTCGACGGCATCAACCAGATCAACGCCGTGGTCGATGGCGCGACGACCGAGTTCGCAGACATCCTAGCATCGGTCTCGCAGGGCGACCTGACCCGCCGGATCGCGACCAGCTATCAGGGCCGCTTCGCCGAGCTGAAGCACTCGGTCAACGAGACGGTCGAGCGCCTCTCGGAGACGATCGGCGGCATTCAGGCGACGACCTCCCAGGTCTCCGCCTCGGCCCGCGAGATCAAGGCCGGCGCCGACGATCTCGCCAAGCGGACCGAGGAGCAGGCCGCCTCGCTGGAGGAGACCGCGGCCACGACCGAGGAGCTCGCGGCCTCGGTCAAGGCGAGTGCGGGTTCTTCGAAGGCGGCGGCATCGGCCTCCGACGAGGCCACGAACGTGGCGCAGCAGGGCGGCGCCATCGTGCAGGACGCGGTCGCGGCGATGGAGCGGATCGAGGCGGCCTCGCGCAAGATCACCGACATCACCTCGGTGATCGACGGCATCGCCTTCCAGACCAACCTGCTGGCGCTGAACGCCGCGGTGGAAGCCGCCCGCGCCGGCGATGCCGGCAAGGGCTTCGCCGTGGTCGCCTCGGAAGTGCGGACACTGGCCCAGCGCTCGGGCGAGGCCTCGAAGGACATCACCACCCTGATCCAGTCCTCGACCAGCGAGATCGAAGAGGGCGTCAAGCTGGTCCGCTCGGCCGGCGCCGTTCTCGACCAAATCGTCTCGGCCTCCCGTCAGGTGGCTGCGACCGTCGTCGAGATCTCGGCAGCGGCGGGCGAGCAGGCCAACGGTATCGACGAGATGAGCCAGACCGTCGCCCATATGGACGAGATGACCCAGGCGAACGCGGCACTGGCGGAGGAGAGCGCCGCTTCGGCAGCCTCGCTGGCCGACCAGATCCACAGCCTGGATCAGCTCGTCGCAGCGTTCCGCATCGCTGGCGGCGCGCGATCAGTCAGCGAGCCAGAGCGCCTGCGCAATCTCGCCGCAGCAGCCATGTCGGAAACCCGTTCGGCACCGCGTGCCCCGGCGCGGAAGACGCATGCGCCGACATCCCACGCCGCCCCGATGCCCGCCCGCAAGGTCGCGGGCGGCGGAGCGCGCGAGCGCGAATGGGAGGAGTTCTGAGCCTGCCAGGGTTCAGACGCCGCCCTTCACGCCCTCAGGCGGCTTGATCTCCTCGGGCACGAAGAAATCAGGCATCAGCGGCACCGACGGATCGACGCGATAGGGCGTAAAGTCGGTGACGCCCTCGCCGGCCATGAAGTTGTCGTCGATCAGGAAATTGCCCGAGAAGCTGCGCGAGGGCTTGTTGAAGACCATGTAGGCGGCGTCGGCCAGCATCTCGGGCGTGCGGCTAGCCTGCACCATCTTGTCGCCGCCGAGCAGGTTCTTGACCGCCGCCGTCGCAACCGTGGTGCGCGGCCAGAGCGCGTTGACGGCGATGCCCTTCGGCGCAAGCTCGCCGGCAAGGCCGAGCACGCACATGCTCATGCCGTATTTCGCCATGGTGTAGGCGAGGTGCGGGGCGAACCAGCGCATCTTCATGTCGAGCGGCGGCGACAGCATCAAGATGTGCGGGTTCTCCGCCTTCTCCAGATGCGGAATGGCGTATTTCGAGACCATGAAGGTGCCGCGCGTGTTGATCTGGTGCATCAGATCGTAGCGCTTCATGTCGGTCATCTGGGTGTTGGTCAGCGAGATCGCGCTGGCATTGTTCACGACGATGTCGATGCCGCCGAAAGTCCCGGCCGTCTTCGCGATCGCCTCGGCGACGCTCTGCTCGTCGCGGACGTCGACCATCAGCGGCAGGCACTTGCCGCCGGCCGCCTCGATCTCGGCGGCAGCGGTGTAAATCGTGCCCTCGAGCTTGGGATGCGGCTCTGCCGTCTTGGCGGCGATGGTGACATTGGCACCGTCGCGCGCAGCCTTGATGGCGATGGCGAGCCCGATGCCGCGCGATCCGCCGGTGATGAAGAGCGTCTTGCCCTTGAGCGACATGGTGTCCTCCCTCGTTAAGTCTGCAAGTTGAACCGGTCCGGCTGGCTGCCGTCCGCATCGGTGAAGCCATAGCTGCGCGCCAGATCGGCGACATGCATCACCTGCCCGGCGTGGCGGCCGACATCCGGATCGGCCGCCAATGCAGCAACCGCGCGCCCGGCATAGAGCGGCGTCTCGGTGGTCTCGGCAGCCATGCCGGCGTCGCGCACGCGCTCGGTCAGGACGTGGCCGGGCGACAGGCCGAGCGCGGTGACGCCGAAAGGCTTCAGCTCCTGCGCCATTGCCAGCGTCAGCCGGTTCATCACCGCCTTGGACAGGTCGTAGAAGACATCGCCGAGATAGCCGCCAGCGGTGTCGAAGCTGACCGTTACGATCAGACCCTGGCGCATCTGGACCATGGCGGGCGCGACGGCGCGCCCCAGCAGCAGCTGAGCGTAGACGCCACTCTCGAAGCTCTCACCGAGCCTCGCCACCGGGCGGCGCCAGAACGGCGCGCCGAAAGCCGAGCCATCCGGATAGCGCTCGCCGTCATAGCCCTCATTGCCGCCCCAGACCGCGTCGACGACGCAATCGAGCCGGCCGAAGCGGCGAAGCGACCAGGCGACGAGCTGGTCGACCTCGCGCTCATTGGTGTGATCGCAGCGATAGGGCTCGCCGCGCCCGCCGGCAGCCTCGACCTCGCGGGCCGTGTCCTCGAAGGTCTCCGAGCGCTGATCGGTGCGCGGGCCGGCCTCGCTGGACCGGCCGGTGACGATCACGGTAGCCCCCGCCTGCCCGAGTGCCCGGGCGATGCCGCGCCCGAGCCCGCGCGAGGCGCCAGCGACGAGGCAGACCTTGCTGGTGAGCGAAGCTGCGTTCATCGGAGCCACCCCGTCTTTCCGGGGCAGGCCGCAGGCCTGAGCCCGGAACCCAGAACCGATGTCAGTTGGCATGAAGGCGCGGTTGCCGATCGATAGAGCCTGATGCCACATCGGTTCTGGGTTCCAGGCTCGCCGCTTCGCGGCGCCCCGGAATGACGGCGCAGTTCCATGCGAGCGCGAGCTGAGCTAGAAGCCCCCTCCCCCGAACGGCGAGGACGATCATGGAAGCGAGCGAGGTCGCGGCCTGCTGGGAGGCCAATGCCGAAACCTGGACCCGGCATGCGCGCGCCGGCTACGATCTCTACCGGGACGCCCAAAACACCCCGGCTTTCCTGGCGAACCTGCCTACCATCGCCGGTCTCACCGGCCTCGACATCGGCTGTGGCGAGGGCTCGAACACGCGCAAGCTCGCCGAGGCCGGCGGGCGCATCACCGCGATCGACATCGCCCCGACCTTCATCCGACACGCGCAGGAGGCTGAGGCTGCCAGCCCGCTCGGGATCACCTATCGCGTCGCCGACGGCATGGCCCTGCCCTTCGCCGATGCCTCCTTCGATTTCGCCACCGCCTTCATGTCGCTGATGGACATGCCGCATCAGGATCGCGTGCTCGCCGAGGCCAAGCGCGTGCTGAAGCCCAGCGGCTTCCTGCAGTTCTCGATCCTGCACCCCTGCTTCGCGACGCCCGGCCGCAAGGTGATGCGGGACGAGGCCGGAAACGTGCTCGGCATCGAGGTGCGCGAGTATTTCCGCGTCAGCGACGGCGAGATCGAGAGCTGGCGCTTCGGCGCCGCGCCGGCCGAGGAGAAGGCCAAGGTCGAACCGTTCCGGGTGCCGCGCTTCCATCGCACGCTCAGCGACTGGATCAACCTCCTGATCGCGACCGGCTTCCAGCTCGAGCATATGCACGAGCCGGGCGTCGATGAAGAGATGGCCAAGGCCGTGCCCTATCTCGCCGACACCTACATCGCGCCGCTGTTCCTGCACATGCGCGTGCGCAAGCCAGCCTGACGTGACTGGTGCGGCGAGCACATTCACGCCGCGAAGACCGCAGCCGAATCTTCGACGGCGCCGGCGCCCTCGGTCACCGCGAGCTCAAGCGCCGTCGCCTCGCCGACATGATGCTCGGCATAGAAGCGGGCGGTAGCGAGCGCCGCGGCGCCCTGATCCTCGCCTTGCAGCGCCAGCGCCTTCTTCGCCAGGCCCGTGCCGCCCTGGGCGAGCGCGAACAGCTTGAGATAGGGCGTCGCTCCCGCGAGCGCGCTCGCCTGGTCGATGCCCATCGTCGCCAGCATCCATTCGGTGGCGCGCTCGAGCGAGTCGACGGCGGCCCCAAGCCGCGCCGCGCTGTGACCGAAGCCCGGCGTATTGGCCTCGCGCACCTGCGCGACGACGCCGCGCATCTCGCCGATCAGCGCCTTGACGGCATCGCCATTCGAGAGCGGCAGCTTGCGCAGCACGAGGTCGATCGCCTGGATGCCGTTGGTGCCTTCGTAGATCGTGGCGATGCGGGCATCGCGCAGATGCTGGGCAGCGCCGGTCTCCTCGACATAGCCCATGCCGCCATGGACCTGGACGCCGGTGGAAGCGACCTCGACACCGATATCGGTGGCGTAGGCCTTGGCGACGGGTGTGATGATCGCCGCCCGCTCGGCCGCGGCCTTGCGCTTCGCTTCGTCGGGCTCGCGATGCGAGCGGTCGAGCAAGGCTGCCAGGAGCAGCGAGAGCGTGCGCGCGGCCTGCGTCTTGGCGCGCATTTCCATCAGCATGCGGCGGATATCGGGATGGACGATGATCGGGCTCATCGGGGCGCCCTTGGGCGCATCGAGCGCCGTGCCCTGCTTGCGCTCCTGCGCGAAGGCAAGCGCCTGCTGATAGGCGCGCTCGGCGATGGCGACGCCCTGCACCGCGACATTGAGGCGGGCATTGTTCATCATCGTGAACATGCAGGCGAGGCCGCGATTTTCCTCGCCGATCAGCCAGCCGATCGCACCGCCTTCGTCGCCATAGCTCATCGCGCAGGTCGGTGAGGCATGGATGCCGAGCTTGTGCTCGACGCCGGTGCAGCGGACATCGTTGCGCTGACCAAGCGAGCCGTCGGCGTTGACCAGGAATTTCGGCACGAGGAAGAGCGAGATGCCGCGCGTGCCGGGAGGTGCGTCGGGCAGGCGGGCGAGGACGAGGTGGACGATGTTCTCCGTCATCTCGTGATCGCCATAGGTGATGAAGATCTTCTGGCCGCTGATGCGGTAGGTGCCGTCGCCGGCGCGCTCGGCCTTGGAGCGCAGCGCGTTGAGGTCCGAGCCGGCCTGCGGCTCGGTCAGGTTCATCGTGCCCATCCACTCGCCGGAGACGAGCTTGGCGAGATAGGTCTCCTTCAGATAGTCGGAGCCATGGGCGTGCAGCGCCTCGATCGCGCCGACCGTCAGCAGCGGGCCGAGTGCGAAGGCGAAGGCGGCCGAATTCCACATCTCGGTGCAGGCCGACTGCACCAAAGTCGGCAAGGCCTGGCCGCCATAGGCCTCCGGCCCTGGCAGCGCGTTCCAGCCACCCTGCGCCCAGGCGTGATAGGCTTCCTTCCAGCCCGGCGGGGTGACGACCGTGCCGTCCTTGAGCTTGGAGCCGATGCGGTCGCCGACGACATTCAGGGGTGCGAGGACATCGCCGGCGAACTTCGCGGCTTCCTCGAGCACCGCCTCGGTGACGCCATCCGCGAGTTCCGGTGCCAGCCCCTCGCTGATCAGGGCGTCGAGCCCGGCGACATGGCGCATCGTCGCCAGGATATCCTCGACCGGAGCACGGTACGACATCGCTTACCTCCCTCGGCGCCCGCGCAGCATGGCTGGGCATTCGTCTCATTGCGTTGACGGCGATGCTAGCCGCGAACTATGCGCTTGCCCACGCGCCAGATGGCGCGGTCTCGCACATGCCATCCCGGCATTGTTATAGTTTACATATGAACTTTCAAGAGCGGCCGTGACAGCATCTCGCCAGACCCAGCGTCTTTCCGCCGACGAGGCCGGCATCGCCGCCGCGGCGGAGCTGCTGCACGCCGGCAAGCTGGTCGCGCTGCCGACCGAGACGGTCTACGGCCTCGCCGCCGACGCCAGCGACGATCGCGCCGTCGCGTCGATCTATGCCGCCAAGGAACGCCCGAGCTTCAATCCGCTGATCTCGCATCTGCCGGATGTCGATGCTGCCAGGCGCCAGGGCCTGTTCGACGCGCCGGCGCTGGCGCTGGCGAAGGCGTTCTGGCCGGGGCCGCTGACGCTGGTCGTGCCGGCTTCGAGCTCGTGCACAGTCTGCAGCCTTGCCCGCGCCGGGCTCGACAGCGTCGCGCTGCGGGTGCCGTCGCATCCGGTGGCACGCGCCGTGCTGCAAGCGGCGGGCCGGCCGATCGCCGCGCCCTCGGCCAATCGTTCGGGGCGAGTCAGCCCGACGCAGGCCGACCACGTCCTCGCCGATCTCGACGGCCGCATCGACGCCGTGCTCGATGCCGGGCCGACGGCGGTCGGGGTCGAATCCAGCATCGTCGCCTGCCTCGGCGGCACCCCGCGCCTGCTGCGGCCCGGCGGCGTGCCACGCGCGGCCCTAGAAGCCGCGATCGGGCAAGCGCTCGTCATCGTCGAAGAAGGTGGCACGGCGCCGATCGCCCCCGGGCTGCTCGCCTCGCACTACGCGCCGAGAGCCGCCGTCAGGCTCGACGCAGAGGCGCCGCGCCCCGGCGAGGCCTGGCTCGGCTTCGGGCCGGAAGCGAATGGAGCCGCCCTACCCGCGCTCGCCTTCAACCTGAGCCCGACCGGCGACCTGACCGAGGCCGCCGCCAATCTCTTCGCGGCGATGCGTTGGCTCGACGATCAGAGCCCAGCGACAATCGCGGTCGCGCCGATCCCGATGCACGGCCTCGGCGAAGCGATCAACGACCGGCTGCGCCGCGCCGCCGCCCCGCGCTGATACCCGGCCGCATCGCCTATACCCGCTTGCAATTCCGCAAGATCCGGCAATGCTGCGCGCGGGTTTGCCGGAGAGTGGCCGTTGTCGACGTCGAAGCTCGCCTGGGATGATTTCCGCCTGATCAAGGCGATCGCCGATGCCGGCGGGCTGACCGGCGCGGCCGCCGCGCTCAACGTCAACCATTCCACCGTATTCCGCCGCCTCGGGCAGATCGAGGAGCAGCTCGGCCACGCCCTCTTCGAACGGCGCAAGACCGGCTATGTCGCAACCTCGGCCGGCGAGGAGATGACGACGCTGGCCTCGCGCATCGATGACGACGTCACCGCTTTCGGGCGAAGACTCGCGGGGCGCGACCTCGCCCCTTCCGGCGATTTGCGGGTCACCACTACCGATACGCTCTATCTGCATGTGCTGCTGCCGATCTTCGCGGCGTTCCGGGCAGCGCATCCGCTGATCCGGCTCGACGTCGTCATGGCCAGCCAGACGCTCAACCTGTCGCGCCGCGATGCCGACGTCGCCATCCGCGCCAGCGATTCACCGGGGGAGACGCTGGTCGGCCGCCGACTCGCCAATCTGAACTGGGCGGTCTATGCCCGTTCTGATGCGCCGACCACGGAGGCCGAGGCACACGAGCCGAAGCTGCTGTTCCGGCGCGACTGGGTCGCGCTCGGCGACCCGCTCGGCTACGTCAAGGCCGCCCGCTATGTCCGCGACCATGTCCCGGCCGAGCGGATCGCGCTGCGCTCCTCGGCCGTGCTCGGGCTGACGGAAGCCGTCGAGCAGGGCATCGGCATCGGGCCCCTGCCCTGCTTCATCGCCGACCAGCGGCCGGGACTCGTCCGCCTGCTGCCGCCAGACCCGGATTTCTCCACCGGCCTGTGGATCCTGACCCATCCCGATATCAGGCACGCGCCGCGGGTGCGCGCCTTCATGGATTTCGTCGGCGGCGAACTGGCGAAGCGCAAGGCGCAGCTCGAAGGGGCGGGGTAGAAACATGCGTCATGCTCGGCCTTGAGCCGAGCATCTCTTGCAGGAGATTCTCGGGTCTCCGCTGCGCTCCGCCCGAGAATGACGACCCGGTCTCTCAGCCGATCTCGACGACGACCCGGCCGCGCACCTTGCCGTCGAGCAGAGCGCGACCAGTCTCGACGACATCCTCCAGCGGGATCGTCGTGGTGATCACTGCGAGCTTGTCGCGGTCGAGATCGCGCGCGAGACGGGCCCACGCTTCAAGCCGGCGCTGCTTCGGGCACATCACCGAATCGATGCCGAGCAGCGCGACGCCGCGCAGGATGAAGGGCGCGACCGAGGCCGGCAGGTCCATGCCCTGCGCCAGCCCACAGGCGGCGACGGCACCGCCGTACTTCGTCATCGAGAGCACGTTGGCGAGCGTGTGCGAGCCGACGGCATCGACGCCGGCGATCCAGCGCTCTTTGCCGAGCGGGCGGCCAGGGCCGGAGAGTTCGTTCCGATCGATGATCTCGGCAGCACCGAGGCCCTTCAGGTAATCCGCCTCCTCCGGCCGACCGGTCGAGGCGATCACATGCCAGCCGGCCTTGGCGAGCAGCGCGGTCGCGACCGAGCCGACGCCGCCGGCCGCGCCAGTGACGACGACCGGCCCATCAGCGGGCTTCACGCCATGGCGCTCCAGCGCGAGCAGGCTGAGCATGGCGGTGTAGCCGGCGGTGCCGATCGCCATCGCTTCGGCCGGCGTCATGCCTTCCGGCAGCGGCACCAGCCAGTCGCCCTTGACCCGGCTCTTCTGGGCATAGGCGCCGAGATGCGTCTCGCCCGTCCCCCAGCCATTGAGGATGACGAGGTCGCCGGGCTTGAACTCGGGATGATCGGACGTCTCGACCCGGCCGGCGAAGTCGATGCCGGGAATCATCGGCCAGCGCCGCACCACCGGGGCGCGGCCGGTGATGGCGAGGCCGTCCTTGTAGTTCAGCGTCGAATGGGTGACGCGGACGGTGACGTCGCCTTCCATCAGGTCCGCTTCGGCGAACTCGCCGAAGGCGACATTGGTGCTAGCTTCGCCCTTGCTGGCGATCAGGGCCTTGAAGGTCGACATGAACTCACTCCCGGGAAGCGATCGAACCTCCCCTAGGAGTGACCCGCCCGGCCGCCGCCCGCAAGCGGCAAGCTGGTGCGGGTTTGGTCAGGCCGGCTGCGGCACGGCGCGCGCCACCGGCTTCTCGACGATCGGCAGGTTGATCAGCGCCGAGGCGACGCCGAGCGCAACCGAGAGCCACCAGACGATGTTGTAGGAGCCGAACTGCTCGTAGAGGATGCCGCCGAGCAGCACGCCGAGGAAGCCGCCGACCTGGTGCGAGAAGAAGGCGAAGCCGTAGAGCATCGCCATGTATTTGGTGCCGAACATCAGCATGACCAGCGCCGAGGTCGGCGGCACGGTCGAGAGCCAGAACACGCCGATGACGATGCCGAAGGCGATCGCGGTCATCGGGCTCGGTGGCAGCAGGATGAAGGCAGCGATGGCGACGGCTCGGCCGAGATAGATCCAAGCGAGCAGATGGCGCTTGGGCATGCGCGCCGTCAGCCAGCCGGAGCCGAGCGAGCCGACCGCGTTGGCGAGACCGATCGCCGCCAGCGTCCAGCCACCGACCCAGGCCGGCATTCCAGTGTCCTTGAGATAGGCCGGCATGTGCACGGTGATGAAGGCGAGCTGGAAGCCGCAAGTGAAGAACCCCAGCACGAGCAGGACATATGACCGATGCTTGAAGGCCTCGGCCAGTGCCTGCGCAATGCTCTGATTGGGGGCAGCGACAGCGCCAGGCGCCGTAGCGGACTGCTTAGTGCCCCGCATCGCCAGCATCACCGAAAGCGGCAGCACCGGCAGCAAGGTGAAGGCGAAGACGATCAGCGCCTGCTGCCAGCCCAATGTCTCGATCAGGATGTTGCCGATCGGCGGGAACAGGAACTGGCCGAAGGAGCCGGCCGCAGTGCCGGCGCCGAAGGCGAGCGGGCGCCATTGCTCGGGCAGGAGTTTGCCGAAGGCGGCGAGGATCAGGTTGAACGAGCAGGCTGAGAGGCCGAAGCCGATCAGCACGCCGGCGCCGAGATGCAACTGCAGCGGCGTTCCGGCATAGGCCATCGTCACCAGACCAGCAGCATAGAGCAGCGCGCCGGCGCAGAGCACCCGCACCATGCCGAAGCGGTCAGCGATCGCGCCGGCGAAAGGTGCACCAAGACCCCAGAGCAGGTTCTGGATCGCGAGCGCCAGGCTGAACGTGTCGCGGCCCCAGCCGAACTCGGATGTCATCGGGATCTGGAACAGGCCGGCACTAGCACGCGGACCGAAGCTGATCAGCGCGATCAGGCAGCCGGCGGCGACGATGATCTCCGGCGCGTAGCCGCGCTTGGTGGTGGCGGTCATGACGGGCTCCGGAGCAGGAAACGTGTGTCTGCACGATAGGGCGTGCAGCCTGAGCATGCCAACGCGATTTCGTTACGTTGCGCATCACAGGATTGCATGCCCCCCTCCACTGCGGTCACAGGCTGACCACGCCCCTGCGCCATAAAGAACCGAGCAGACCGATCACAAGGAGCAAAGCTATGCCCGCAGCGAGCAATGATCGCCGCATCGATTATGTCGAGTTCGTCGTCGCCGACATCCTGCGTGCCCGCAGCTTCTATGAGAAGGCCTTCGGCTGGACGATGACGGATTACGGCCCGGAGTACTGCGCCTTCGCCGACGGCAGGCTGGAGGGCGGCTTCACCACGATCGGCACGATGAGGCCCGGCGGCCCGCTGGTGATCCTCTATGCTGATGATCTCGCGGCCGTACAGGAGAGCATCGAGGCGGCCGGCGGCCGGATCGTCAAACCGGCCTTCGATTTCCCCGGCGGCCGGCGCTTCCATTTCGCCGACCCGGACGGCTACGAGCTGGCGGTCTGGACGAAGGCCTGACCCAAAGAATTCGCCGGCAAACGGCAGGTTTTCATGCTAGGATCGTCTCCGCAATCGTGGAGGCGTCTTATGCGTGCCGTCATCGAGTTGCTGTCCGCCTACTCTTCCTGGCTGTCCCGGATGCTTCTGGTGACGCCGGAGTTCATCACCAAAGATCGACGCGGCAACATGCCGCCGCCATCCGGCGGCATCGGCGCCTATTGATCCGACGCTGCCCGCCTTAGCGACGGGCAGCGCGAAACCGCTGGGTCATTTGTCCCAGCGCAGCGCCAGCGGATCGAGTTCGCGTGCGAGCTCGAGCAGGCCTTCGCGCGTCTTGGGATGCAGCGGCGTCAGCGGATGGCGGACGGCGTCCGACTTGATCACTCCGCCTGCCTTCATCACTGCCTTGGCCGAGCGCAGGCCGCATTGCCGGTTCTCGTAGTTGATGATCGGCAGCACGCGGGCATAGAGCGCCGCTGCCTCTCTGCGGTCGCCGGCCGCATGGGCGGCGAGGATCGGCTTGATCAGGTCGGGAATCATCGCCGAGGTCATCGTGCCGGTCGCGCCGGCGTCGAGATCGGCCATCAGCGTGATCGCTTCTTCACCATCGAACGGGCCGACGATGGCGTCGCCACCCGCCTCGATCAGAGAGCGCAGCTTGCCCGCCGTGCCGGGCACCTCGATCTTGAAGTAGCGGACGAGCGGCACCTCCTTGTTGAGCCTGACCATGAAGGGCACGGTCATGGTCACGCCCGAGAGCGGCGCATCCTGCAGGATGATGGGCAAGCCGCAGGCGTCGGCGACGATCTTGAAATGCTCGATCATGCCCTGCTCGTCGGCCTTGAGCAGCGCGCCGTGATAGGGCGGCATCATCATCAGCATCTTGGCACCGGCATCGGCCGCGGCCTTGGCGCGCTGGGCTGCGATGCGGGTCGAGAAATGCGAGGTGGTGACGCAGACCGGCACCCGGCCGCCGACCTGCTCGATCGAGAGCCGCATGACCTCGTCGCGCTCGGCGTCGGTCAAGAGGAACTGCTCGGAGAAATTGGCGAGGATGCAGATGCCGTCGACGCCCTGGTCGACCATCAAGTCCATGACCCGGCGATTGCCGTCATGGTCGAGGTCGCCGTTCTCGTGGAAGATCGTCGGCGCGATCGGGATGATGCCCTTATAGGGTTCGCTCATGGCAAGGCCTCGGCTGTTCGTTGATGGAGCGGGTGAAATTCATTGCGCCTGCCCGTCACCGGTTTCGGCGAGCTCGCGCTGGTAGATGGCGAGGTCCTCGGGCGAGAAGCAGCAGAAGGTGACCTCGTTGAAGGCCGTATTGGCCTTCAGGGCGGCGGCGACCGTCGTCACGGCGATCTTCGCCGCGGGCGCGATCGGATAACCGTAGACGCCGGTGCTGATGCTCGGGAAGGCGATGGCTCGCGCGCCTGCACCGGCCGCCACCGCGAGGGAGCGGCGATAGCAGGACGCCAGTAGTTCCGCCTCGCTCTGGCCGCCGCCTTGCCAGACCGGCCCGACCGTGTGGATGACGAAACGCGCCGGCAGGCGATAGCCCTGGGTTAGCTTGGCGTCGCCTGTCTGGCAGCCGCCGAGCTTGCGGCACTCCTGCAGCAGCTCCGGCCCCGCCGCGCGATGGATCGCACCGTCGACGCCGCCCCCGCCCAGCAGCGAGTTGTTCGCCGCATTGACGATGGCGTCGACGGCAAGCGTCGTGATATCTGCCTGGATGGCGCGCAGCCTTGCATCCGTCATCGGCGCTCCGCCTTCGGCTCAGTTCTGGATGGGTCACCATAGCGTCAGCATCCAGCCTCCGGCAGTGCGTCTGGATCAGGCCTTGGCTGCGCGGGCCGTCACCAATTTGCGGATCCCGCGCCGCGTCGAGCCGATCAGCGGGAAGAGCAGGAGCGCAAGGCCGATCGCCATCAAGCTCGCCACCAGCGGGTTCGACCAGAAAATTGAAAGCGAGCCCTGGCTGAAGATCATCGACTGGCGGAAAGCGTCCTCCGCCTTGTCGCCGATGACCATGGCGAGCACCAAAGGTGCGATCGGATAGTCGAGCTTCTTGAAGAGATAGCCGACGATGCCGAAGGCCAGCGCCAGCCAGATGTCGAACTGCTTGTTGCCGACGGTATAGGCGCCGATGAAGCAGACCACGACGATCACCGGGCCGATGATCGAAAACGGGATGCGCAAGATCGAGGCGAAGAGCGGCACCGTCGCCAGCACGACGATGACGGCGACGACGTTGCCGAGATACATCGAGGCGATCAGGCCCCAGACGAAATCGGGCCGCTCGACGAAGAGCATCGGGCCGGGGTTGAGGCCCCAGATCATCAGGCCGCCCATCATCACGGCGGCGGTCGCGGAACCGGGAATGCCGAGCGCCAGCATCGGCAGCATGGCCGAGGAGCCGGCAGCGTGGTCGGCCGTCTCGGGCGAAATCACGCCTTCGGGCTCGCCCTTGCCGAACTTCTCCGGATTGCGCGAGGAGCGCTTGGCCATGGCGTAGCTCATGAAGGACGCCGCAGTCGGGCCGCCCGGCGTAATGCCCATCCAGATGCCGATAATGCTGGAGCGCAGCAGCGCCAGCCAATAGCGCGGCAGCTTCAGCGCCGTGGCGAGCACGTCGCGCGGGCTGACCTTGGCCTTTACCCCCTCGAAGCGCAGGCCCTCCTCCATCGTCTGCAGCAGCTCGCCGATGCCGAACAGGCCGATCACTGCGATCAGGAAGCTGACGCCGGCGAGCAGCACGTCGAACTCGTAGGTCAGGCGGACATTGCCCGAGACCGAATCCATGCCGATCGAGGCGAAGGCGAAGCCCATCGCCATCGAGACGATCGTCTTGAACGGCGAGGCGCCGCCAAGGCCGACGAAGCTGGCGAAAGTCATGAAATAGACCGCGAAATACTCCGGCGAGGAGAACTTCAGTGCAAAGCGCGCGACCCAGCCCGAGAGCAGCGTGATCAGGATGACGCCGGCCATGGCGCCGATGCCGGCCGACAGGAAAGCGAAAGAGAGCGCCTCCGTCGCCCTGCCCTGCTTGGCCATCGGATGGCCGTCGAAGGTCGTCGCGACCGAGGACGGCTCGCCCGGGATGTTGAACAGGATCGAGGTGGTCGAACCACCGAAGAGCGCGCCCCAGTAGAGCGAGGTCAACAGGATGATCGCCGAGACCGGGTCCATCGAGAAGGTCAGCGGCAGCATCAACGAGACGCCGTTGGGCGCTCCCAGCCCCGGCAGCACGCCGACCAGGATGCCGAGCAGCACGCCGGCCATCATCAGCGCGACGTGGTGGGTCGTCAGCGCGATCTGGAAGCCGTGAAGGAGCGAGGCGAAGTTTTCCATGGAAACTGTCCGGCTCGCTGTTCAGAGGCCGAGCATCGCCTCGACCGGCCCCTTGAGCAGGCCGACCTGGGCGAATTTCTCGAGGCCGAGATAGAAGAAGGCGGCGGTGCCGAAGGCCGTCGCGAGCGAGGGCAGCCAGCCATAGCGGCCCTGGAAGCGCATCGCGAAGACGAGATAGAGCAGCATCGCGACATACATGCCGAGCGTGACGGTCAGCACAACGAAGGCGAGCATCGGCAGGAAGAAGGCGAGGACGCGCTTGCCCTGCTCCTTGTCGAGGACAATCCCGGCGAGTGCCGCCGAGCCGCTCATGCGCCGACCGATCGTCGTCGCGATCGTGCCCGCGCTGGCGAGCGCGATCAAAAGGCCGCAATAGAACGGGAAGGCGCCGGGCTGCGGGCCGGAGGAATCCCAGCCGATGCCGAACTCGCGGGCGCCGTTGACGATGACGAGGCCGAAGGCGAGCGTCGCCAAAGCTGTCGCGATCTCGGCCTGGAAACGGCTGATCATCGGCGCTCCTCCCGAATGCTGATGGTGTTCCGAACAATCATCCCGGACCGGGCTGTGCCCGTCCGGGATGATCCAAGCGTGATGCGGCGAGGTCAGTTGATGACCCAGCCCTCGTTCTTGAAGACCTTGGCATTGGCGGCTTCGTCCTTGGCGACGAAGTCGGTGAACTCCTTGCCTTTCATGAAGCGGGCCGTCTGGGCGGTCCGGGCGATGAACTCGGCCCATTCCGGCGTCTTGGAGACCTTCTCCATCACGTCGGCGTAGAAGGCGACGGCATCGGCCGGAACCTCGGCCGGCAGCCAGACGGTGCGCGGCATCTGGAAGGCCTCGAGCGGCAGGCCGGCTTCCTTGCAGGTCGGGATGTCGCCCCAGCCCTTGCCGTCATGGATCGGATCACTCTTGGCAAGACGCACCGGCGAGAAGACGCAAAGCGGCTTCACCTGACCGGCCTTCCACTGGCCGATATTCTCGTTCGGATTATTGGTGTTGGAATCGACATGGCCGCCGGCGAGCTGCGTCGCAGCCGCGCCGCCGCCCTGGAACGGTACGTAGATCCACTTGGCGCCGGTCGCCTCCTGGATCATCGCGGTCAGCGTCTGGTCGGTATCCTTGGACTGGCTGCCGGCCATCTTCAGGCTGCCGGGCTTGGCCTTGGCCGCTTCGACATAGGCCTTGGCGTCGGCATAGGGCGCATCACCCTTCACCCAGATCAGGAACTCGTCGAGCGCCAGCGCCGAGACCGGCGTCAGGTCGGAGAGCTTGTAGCCGAGCTTGGCGACGTAGGGCAGCAGATAGGCGTTGTTGGTGCCGAAGACGACCTTGTGGGCATCACCCTTGGCGCCCTTGCCGTAGATGTAACCCTCGGCGCCGCTGCCGCCGCCCTTGTTGAGCACGACGACCGGCTGCTCGACCAGCTTGTGCTTGGTGATGATCGACTGGACGATGCGGGCGAAATTATCGGTGCCGCCGCCCGGGCCCGAGGTCACGACGAACTCGATCGGCTTGGTCGGCTGCCAGGCCGCAGCCGGAACCACCGCGGCAATGACGGAAGCGACGGCAAAGCCGGCCGCAATGCAGAAACGTTTCATGCTGTTTCTCCCTGGATGATTGTTGAAATGGGGCGCGGCTCTTTGCGGCCGCTTCGCCGGGACGTAATTTTCAGGCGGCCTTGCGCGCCGCCTTGCCTTCGCTCGCCATCTTGATCGCGAGCGAGAGCGCCGCGCGGGTCGCGCCGAGATTGGCGATGCCCTTGCCGGCGATCTCATAGGCCGTGCCATGGGCCGGCGTGCAGATCGGAAACGGGAAGCCGCCGATCAGGGTGACGCCGCGGTCGAAGCCCATCAGCTTCATCGCGATCTGGCCCTGGTCGTGATACATCGTCAGAACAGCGTCGAAATCGCCGTTCTTGGCGCGCAGGAACACGGTGTCGGAGGGGAACGGCCCCTCGACCACATAGCCCCTGGCCTTGGCCGCCTTCACCGCCGGCTCGATCGTCTCGATCTCGTCGCGGCCGAAATTGCCGCCATCGCCGGCGTGAGGATTGATGCCGGCGACCGCGATGCGCGGCGGATTGAAGCCGGCGGCGCGCAGGTTCCGGTCTGCGAGATCGAGGGCGCGCAGGATGCGCTCCTGGGTGATGTTCTGCGCCACTTCAGACAGCGGGATATGCGACGTGACGCGGGCGTTCCAGAGCTTCTCCAGCACGTTGAACTCGCTGGCCGGCCCCTCGAACGCGATCGCGTCGCGCACGAAGCGGATCTCGTCGTCATAGCCGGGATAGGCGAAGCGCATCGCCGCCTTGTTGAAGGGGGTGAAGAACACCGCATCGGCCTTGCCGGAGGCGGCGAGGCGCAGCGCGCGGCGGAAATTGTCGGTCGCGGCCTTGCCGCCGGCGAGCGTCGCCGTGCCGCGCTGGAGGTCGGCCGGATCGTGGTTCTTGAGATCGACAAAGATCGGTTTGCCGGCATCGGCCGGCAGGGCATCGCCCTCGCCGACGACATTGAGATCGGGGGTCAGGCCGGCATCGTCGGCGCCAAGCTGGAAAAGGCGATAGTCGCCGAAGACGATGTAGCGGGCGGCCTTGCTGAAGTCAGGCTCGGCCAGGATGCGGGCGGTGAGTTCGGGGCTGATGCCGGAAGGGTCGCCCATCGCGACCGCGATCACCGGCAAGGAAGCCTGCGCCTTGATGTCCATCTCGTCCTCCCGAGGCCGGCCGCAGCCGGTTGCTTGGCTTTCGGCCTATCATGGGCAGCGACGAGAAGGCAAGTATGCTGTATGCAGCATAACATTCCTGCACTACTCTGCCGCGAGTCCGGCAGCGGCTTCACCTGTCCACAGGCGAGGCCGCGTTCGATCAGGAGGGGCGCGTCACAGCAACCCCGGCCGCGTTGACAGCGCGAAAGCACCATGCCGTACAGATACAAAGGAGAGCCGCGATGACGAACGAGGCCGGCATGTCCAGCGAGGCGCAGGACGTCTATCCGCGCATCACGCGGCGCACCCTGCACGAAGAGGTGCTCGAACGACTGCGCGACATGATCATCGAGGGCAGGCTCGCGCCCGGTCAGCGCATCAATGAAGGCGCTGTCGGCGCGCAGCTCGGAGTCTCGCGCACCCCGTTGCGCGAGGCGATCAAGACGCTGGCGAGCGAGGGCCTGGTCGAGATCCAGCCGGCCAAGGGCGCGATCGTCCGCAAGTTCTCGGCACAGGACCTGCTGCAGATCCTCGAAGTGCTGAAGACGCTGGAACAGCTCGGCGGCCGGATGACCTGCGCGCAGGCGAGCGACGAGACCATCGCCGGGATCAAGGCGATGCATGACGAGATGATGGAGCTCTACCGGGTCCGCAACCGGCTCGACTACTTCAAGCTCAACCAGGCGATCCACAGCGCGATCGTCGCCGCCTCCGGCAACAACGTGCTGGTCGAGATGCACGGCACCTTGCAGGCCAGGATCAAGCGGCTGCGCTTCGTCGGCAATGAAGGCCCGGAAAAATGGGCCGGTGCCGTGGCCGAGCACGAGGAGATGATCGAGGCGCTGCTGAAGCGCGACGGCGACGCGCTCGCCGTGATCATCGGCAAGCACATGGACTCGACGCTGGTACGCGTCCGCGACGTGCTCTGAGTCCAGTGCGCCTTCAAAACTCAAGGCATATCCACGGGCGCAGCCGCTGCGCCTGACATAATGGCGCGTTCAGTTAGAGGATGAACGCGCTGGACACCGCCCGCGATAGTTGCTTACCATGTATATATTCAATCAGAACGGTTATAATTTAAGTCAATAACAGCACAGCAGACGACCTTGGTTCCCGCAGACTTCGATGTCGATGGAGCGCTTATGTCCTGGCTGCACGCCCTGTTCGCCCAGTCGCCCGAAATCGCATTATTTCTGTCTCTCGCCATCGGCTACTGGGTCGGCAAATTCCAGTTCGGCAAGTTCCAGCTCGGCGGCGTCGCCGGTTCGCTTCTTGCTGCCGTGATCATCAGCCAGGTCGGTGTCTCCATCGACAACGGCATCAAATCCGTCCTGTTCGCCCTGTTCATCTACGCGGTCGGCTATGAGAGCGGCCCACAATTCTTCCGCTCGCTCGGGCGCCAGTCGCTGCGTGAGATCGCGATGGCGACCGTGCTGGCGGTGAGCGGCCTGATCACCGTCGTCGTGCTGGCGCGCATGTTCGGGCTCGACAAGGGGCTGGCGGCCGGGATCGCGGCCGGCGGCCTGACCCAGTCGGCGATCATCGGCACGGCCGGCGCCGCGATCGGCAAGCTCGGCCTCGCCGCCGACGAGACCCAGCGCCTGCAGGCCAATGTCGCGATCGGCTATGCCGTCACCTATATCTTCGGCTCGTTCGGCGCGATCATCGTCTGCGTCAACATCCTGCCCTGGTTCATGCGGCGAAGCATTCGCGACGACGCGATCAAGGCCGAGGCGGAGATGCTGGCCGGAGCACGCAGCTACGGTGTCGGCGAGCATGCGGCGGCGCCCGATCTGGTCGGGCGGATCTATCGCATCGAGACCGCGGCCGGCCGCAGCGTCGCCGAAGTCGAGGGCGCCAGCCCCCAGCCGATCAGCATCGAGCGCATCAAGCGCGGCGGCGCGCTGATCGGCGCGGAACCGTCGCTCAAGCTCGAAGCGGGTGACATCGTCCTGCTGGTCGGGCGCCGCTCGGGCGTGGTCGGCCTCTCACAGCAGCTCGGCCCGGAGCTCGAATCCTCGGAGGGCATGGATGTGGTCGTCGTCACCCGCGACGTCGCAATCACCGCGCCTGCCTTCGTCAAGCGCACCGTCGCCGAGATCCGCAGCTCGACCGCCGCGGATCTGCGCCATGGTGTCTATGTGATCGCGGTCAAGCGGGCCGGCACCGCGTTGCCGCTCGAAGGCGCGACGGTGATCGAGCCTGGCGACGTCGCCACGCTCTACGGCACGGCCGAGGATGTGCAGCGCGTGGCGCGCCAGGTCGGCAGCGTCATCATCCCGAGCGACAAGACCGATTTCGTCTTCCACGGCTTCGGCCTCGTGGTCGGCCTGCTGATCGGCCTCGCGGTGGTCCGGATCGGCGACATCCCGCTGACCCTGGGCAGCGGCGGCGGCGCCCTGCTCTCGGGCCTGGCCTTCGGCTGGTATCGCAGCCGCAACATGACGCTCGGCAACATGCCGACCGCGGCCTCGACGCTGCTGCGCGATCTCGGCCTCGCAGGTTTCGTCGCGGTGGTGGGCCTGCAATCCGGGCTGCAGGCCGTCAGCACGATCGCCGACAAGGGCCTGTCGATCTTCCTGATCGGCGTCGTGGTGACGCTGCTGCCGCTGCTGATCACCATGGTCTTCGGCCGCTATGTCCTGCGCTACGACAACACCGCCGTCTTCGCCGGCGCCCTGTCGGGCTCGCGCAGCGCCAACCCGGCCTTCGGCGAGATCCTCGACAAGGCCGGGAACTCGATCCCGACCACGCCCTTCGCCATCACCTACGCCCTCGCCAACGTCTTCCTGACCTTGCTCGGACCGCTCGTCGTCGCCTTTGCCTGAACCGATCGGAGTTTGCCATGGCCACCGACTACTCGAAATACGCCAAGCTCAGCCCGTTCGAGCTCAAGGACGAGCTGATCAAGCTGGCCTCCGGCAAGGCGAACCGGCTGATGCTCAATGCCGGCCGCGGCAATCCCAATTTCCTGGCCACCCTGCCCCGCCGCGCCTTCTTCCGCCTCGGCCTCTTCGCCGTGGCCGAGGCCGAGCTCTCCTATTCCTACATGGAGAACGGCGTTGGCGGCCTGCCGAAGATCGAGGGCATCGAAGGACGGTTCGAGCGCTTCACCGCCGAGCACCGCGACCAACCGGGCGTCGTCTTCCTCGGCCGGGCGCTGAGCTATGTCCGCGACCAGCTCGGCTTGCCGCCTTCCGACTTCCTGCACGAGATGGTCGAGGGCATCCTCGGCAGCAACTACCCCGTGCCGCCGCGGATGCTCAGGATCAGCGAGGAGATCGTCAAGCAGTACATCGTCAAGGAGATGATCGGCGGCTTCCTGCCGGCGGGCAGCATCGACCTCTTCGCCACCGAGGGCGGCACGGCGGCGATGGCCTATATCTTCAACACGCTGAAGCAGAACGGCCTGTTGAAGCGCGGCGACAAGGTCGCGATCGGCCTGCCGGTGTTCACGCCCTATATCGAGATCCCCGAGCTCGAAGAATACGGGCTCGTCGAGGTCGCGATCAACGCCGACCCCGCCAAGGGCTGGCAATTCCCGGACGAGGAACTCGACAAGCTCAAGGACCCGGCGGTCAAGATCTTCTTCTGCGTCAACCCGAGCAACCCGCCCTCGGTCAAGATGGACGATCGCAGCCTCGACCGCGTCGCCGCGATCGTGCGCGATCATCGGCCGGACCTGTTCATCCTGACCGACGACGTTTACGGCACCTTCGCCGACGAGTTCCGCTCGCTGTTCGCGACCTGCCCGCAGAACACCATGCTGGTCTACTCGTTCTCGAAATATTTCGGCGCGACCGGCTGGCGCCTCGGCGTGATCGCCACGCACAAGCAGAACGTCTTCGACAGCGCGCTCAACGCCCTGCCCGAAAAGGCCAAGAAGAGCCTCGACCACCGCTATGGCTCGCTTTTGCCGGATGTGCGCTCGCTGCGCTTCATCGACCGCATCGTCGCCGATAGCCGGGCGGTGGCGCTCAACCACACCGCCGGCCTGTCGACGCCGCAGCAGATCCAGATGGTGCTGTTCTCGCTGTTCGCGCTGATGGACGAGAGCGACAGCTACAAGGCCGAGCTGAAGAAGCTGATCCGCCGGCGCGAGACTGCGCTCTATCGCGAGCTCGGCATCGAACAGGACAGCGATCCGAACGCCGTCGACTACTACACCCTGCTCGACCTCGAGGAAATCGCGCGCAAGCTCTATGGCGAGGAGTTCGCCGCCTGGGTGCTCAAGCGCTCGGCCGCCGGCGATTTCCTGTTCCGCATCGCCGACGAGACCGGGATCGTGCTGCTGCCCGGGCGCGGCTTCGGCACGAAGCAGCCGGCCGGGCGCGCCTCGCTCGCCAATCTCAACGAGTACGAATACGCCAATATCGGCAGGGCCCTGCGCAGCATGGCCGACCAGTTCTACGCTCAATACAAGAAGGGCAAGAAGTAAGGCGCTCCGACGCACCTCGCACACGCCCCGCCCAACGACCATGGAGAACGCCGATGATCCCACGGATCACCGCCGGCGCGCTCGCCGCGTCGGCCGTCATCGCCCTGTCCGCAAGCTTGCTGGCCAGCCCCGCGGCCGCCTGCAACCGGATGGACGGCTGCATCCACGATGCCCAGCTCGAGAATTACGGCATGATGCATGACGGCCGCATGGACACGGCCATGCGCAGCGGCGCGGCGAATGTCGAAGCGTTCAGGGAGATGGGTACAGCGGCCACCCGGCAGGAGCAGCCCCGACCCCAGCCAAGGAAGCGGTCGGCCAACCTCAGTGGCCGCTGAAGACCAGCGTCTTGATCGGCAACACCAGCGCCTGGATGCGCAGCAGCATGGCGTGCACAATTCCGGTCGCATCAACCGCGTGCAGCGCGATACGGCGGAGCGTGCCGGTCTCCTTGGCCGCGATCACGTCATGATTGTTGCTGTAGGCATTGGCGATGCAGCTCGAGCCCGGCGTCACCCCGTCGAGCCCATTCGGGTAAAGCGGCTCGAGATAGGTCAGGATCGTCCCCGGCCGCACGACCTGCTGGGCGTCGATCAGTTGCTCGCCGCTGCGGAGCTGGCCAGCGGCGATGAAATCCTGCACGCCGGTCACGACCATCGGAATGATTGTCCAGGGCTTCGAGATGCAGGTGACCTCGGCGACCATGCCGACCTTCATCACTTGCGCCTCGATCTGGCCGAAGCCGGCCTGAAGCCGCCCGCGGCCGGCCTCCTCCGGGATGATCGCGCCGGCCGGACGCATGAACGGGTTGACGATGTCGCCGGGCCGCAGCGTGAACTGCTCGACATGCCCGTTGAAGCCGGCCCGCACCACGGTCTTGCTCAGCTCGACCTCGGCCTGCGCCAGCGCGGCCTCGGCACTGGCCCGCTCGGCCGGAAGCAAGGTCGAGATCTTGGTCTGGGCGGCGGCCTGCGACGCTGTGGTCGAGGCGACCGCGGCCTCGCGTCCTGCGGTGATGTTCTCCAGCCGCTCGATCTCGCGGGTCGCGACGATGTCGTCGTTGCGCCGCTTCAGTTCGCGCTTGGTCTGCAATTCGTCGAGCGCCTGCTGCAGCGCGCTCTTCGCTTCCTGGATCTTGCCGTCGAAGGTGAGGATGTCGGCCCTCGCGACCACCAGCGCGGCATCGACCTCGGCGAGCTTGCGCCGCGCGGTCTCGACCGCCGCCTGCTGGCTGGTGCTGTCGAGCGTGAAAATCGGTGCGCCCTGCGCGACCTTGCCGCTAACGCCGACATGGACCTGCGCGACCCTGCCGTTGATCTCCGGCACGATCGGAACGCTGCGGAAGAACACCGTGGCTGATGTCGTCGAGGGGTGATTGTAGAAGATCACCGTGATCAGCCCGACCGTCAGCATCACGCAAGTGACGATGCCCCAGCGCAGTTCGAACCAGGCCGAGTAGAGCGTGATCTCCTTGCCCAGCCGCTTGCCCTGGCCATAGCGGCGGTAGAGGTAGTCCGGGACGAGGGTGAAGAGTGCGCAGATGAGAAGTTCGAGCATCGCCGCCCCCTCAGTGCTGGCCGGCAGGCGCGGCAGCTACGACCGACGCAGGTGACTGCTCGCCTTCCGGCGGGACGATGCCATGCTCGACGTCTGAAGCGGCTTCGCCGCCGCGCCCGGGCGCGATGCCTGCGATCTTTTCGAGCGCGCCGGCCATGCGGCTGAACATGCCCGAGAAATCGGGGACGTCGATCAGGGCAAGCAGCAGGCCGATCACCCAGAACAGATGCACATGCGTGAACAGGGCGAGCAGCCCGAGCACGGCGACGATCTCGAACTGCAGCTTGTGCGATTTATGCGCGATGCGCTCGGGCAAGGTGTGCAGGCGCAGAAAGAGCAGGCCGACGCCGAGCACGGCAGCGATCAGAAGGATCGCCGCGGCGACCATCAGATAATCCGTGCCGCCCGGATCGGTGATGAAGGCGGGCAGGTGATGCGGCGCCGCCGGGTGAGCCTGGTTCGCCATATCCATCCCCCCGGATCCATAGACGACGTAGGGGCAGGTGACGAATAAACCGCGCCAGAGTCAATCAGCCTCGACCGGACTACGCCCTCCCGCCTTGACAGGCAGCCAGCCCTCGCCTCCGCTGTCGTCAAGAAGCCGGCGAGGACACGCCACCCATGCTCACGCTGCGCCAGATCGAGGTGATCCGGGCGATCATGATCACCGGCACGATCGCCGGCGCAGCGAAGCTGCTCAACGTCTCCGCTCCCGGCATCAGCCGGCTGATGAAGCACACCGAGCGGACGCTCCGGCTCAAGCTGTTCGAGCGCAAGCATGGCCGCTACGTGCCGACGCCGGAAGCCAAGGACATCTTCGAGCAGATCAACGGCGTCTATCGCAAGGTCGACGACCTGCACTCGATGCTGGCCCGGATCGAGCGCGGCGGCGATGTCGAGTTCAAGCTCGGCTCGGTGCCGAGCATCTGCCATGTCATGGTGCCGCGCGCGATCGAACGCCTCAGGCGCAAGCACCCCGACCTGCGCATCGACATCAACATCCTGAAGATCGAGGAGGCGCTCGACTACCTCCTGCTCGGCAAGGGCGAGATCGTGGCGATGAGCTACAAGCTCGACCACCCCGGCCTGGATTTCATGCCGCTCGCCATGGGCGAACTGCTCTGCATCGTTCCGCAGGGCCACGCACTCGCCGGCCGCAGCAGCATCTCGGCCCGCGAGATCGTGCAGCATCAGCTGATCGGCATCGATCCGAACGACCCTTACGGGCGGATCATGAGCGAGATCTTCGAGCACCAGCGACTGCGCTACGACATGGCGATCAAGGCGCGCTTCGGCACCACGGTCTGCTCGCTGGTCAGGGCCGGGCTCGGCATCGCCATCATCGATCAGTTCACCGTCGCCCATGGCTCGATGCAGGGCATCGTCACCATCCCGATCGAGGAACCGACCAGCTTCCAGACCTATGTCGCGATGAAGAACGACAAGGCCCCCTCGCTCTATGCCGAGACCTTCGTGAAACTGCTGCGCGAAGAGATGAACGCGGTGGTTGGGCCACGGCTTGCAGGTTCACCCTGAAAGATAACATCAGGTTAGGCGCTAGCGACAAATTGGTTATCGCGTTAGCGGTTCAAATCGGTTTATGTCGGAGCGATTGAGGAAGCCTGCCAAGACGGGCGCCCGAAGGGAATGGAATGTCGACCATCGTCACCGCCAGGAAGAGCAAGCGGGTGCTGCTCGGGCTGATCGGCTCGCCGATCGCGCATTCGGCGACGCCGGCGGCGCAGGAGGCGGCGGCGCGGGCGGCCGGCATCGAGGCGCACTACCATCTGATCGAGGTCGCCGGTGCCGGGCAAGATGATCTCGTCGCAATGCTCGACGGCATCCGCCGGCTCGGCTTCTCCGGCATCAACGTCACCTTCCCCTACAAGGAAGCGGTCGTGCCGCTGCTCGACGGGCTGTCGGAGCAGGCCGCGGCGATGGGCGCGGTCAACACTGTCGTCGTCGACGATGGCAGGCTGATCGGCCACAACACCGACGCCTCGGGCTTCGCCACCGCCTATCGCCGGCTCGGCCGCCAGGATGGCGACAGGCCGGTCGCGATCATCGGCGCGGGCGGCGTCGGCAGGGCGATCGCCTTCGCGCTCGCCGGCAGCGGCGTCAGCCGGCTCAGGCTCTACGACACTGACCGCAGCAAGGCCGAGGCGCTCGCAGCCGCCCTGGACGGGCGGGCCGAGACCATGATCGCCAGCAGCGCCGAAACCGCCGCCGACGGTGCCGCCGGCATCGTCAACGGCACGCCGATCGGCATGTTGCCGAACCGCGGAATCCCGATCGACGCTGGCGCGATCCAGGCGTCGCAATGGATCGCGGACGCGGTCTATCACCCGCTCTGGACACCGTTGCTGAAAGCGGCGCAGAAGGCCGGCGCAACGGTGATGACCGGGCGAGAGCTCGCCATCCACCAGGGCGTCGACGCCTTCCGGCTGTTCACCGGGCTGGACGCTTCGGAAGCAGTGATCGGCGCGGCCTTCGACGCGGTGATCGCGGCGCGCGAGAAAGCCGATCGCGCCGCCTGAGCAAGACGACCCGGACAGCACCGGGCGGGGATCAAGAAACGTGAAGGACGAGTGGAGGAAACGAGCATGAAGAAGCACTGGATCATCGCCACCGCGCTCGGCATGGCCGTCAGCCTGCCGGCTCTGGCGCAGGACAAGGTCAAGCTGGTCGACGTCGTCGAGCTCTCGGGCGCGGGCGCGACCGCCGGCACTAACTGGAAGAACGGCATCGACCTCGCCGTCGCCGACATCAACGCCAAGGGCGGCATCCTCGGCAAGCAGATCGAGATCGTCCACTACGACACGCAGACCAATCCGGGTAACACCCGCGCCGCGGTGCAGCGCGCCATCGACGAGGGCACCTATGCCGTGCTCGGCCCGGTCTTCTCCGGCCCGATCGGCGCCTCCATGCAGATCGCCCAGCGCGCCGAGATCGCCCAGCTCGTCGGCGGCGAGGCGGCCGGCCTGACCAAGCAGGGCAACCAGTACCTGTTCCGCACCTCGCTCAGCCAGAGCGCGGCGATGCCGAAGATCGCCAAATATCTGAAGGACACGGTCAAGGCCGGTTCGGTTGCCGTAGTCTGGGTCAACAACGACTTCGGCAAGGGCGGCCGCGACGCGATCATCCCCGAGCTCGAGAAGGCCGGCATCAAGCTCGCGGTCGACGTCGCCACCGAGCAGGGCCAGGCCGACTTCGCCGCCGATGCGATCAAGGTCAAGAATTCCAACGCCGACGCGATCTTCGTCTATCTGAACGAGGAAGAGAGCGCCCGCTTCCTGCGCGCCGCCAAGCAGCAGGGCATCACCAAGCCGATGGTCGGCGAGACGACGCTGCTCGGCGCCAAGGTGATCGAGCTCGCGGGCGATGCCGCCAATGGCGTCAAGGGCCATGTCGGCCTGTCGATCGACGCGCCGATCCCGGCCTTCCAGGAATTCGGCAAGAAGTTCCAGGCCAAGTACAACTACGCCTCCGATCATAACGGCCTGAAGGGCTACATGGCCGTCTACATGGTCAAATGGGCGACCGAGAAGCAGAAGAAGTTCGACAAGAAGGGCGTCGCCGACACGCTGCGCGGCGCGACGATCAAGACCGCAGAAGAGCCGGGCATCCTGATCGAGACCACGATCGAGAAGAACGGCGACCTCGACCGCGAGAGCTTCCTCGCCGAGGTCAAGGACGGCAAGCAGGTGATCACGGCGACGCTGCCGAAGATCAACCCGTAACAGGCGCGTCATTCTCGGGTGGCGCGGCGCGCCGCCCGAGAATCTCACTATCCAGAGATGGTCGGGTCGGGCCCGACCATGACGCTCAAGGCATCGAGCGAGAGCAAAGCCATGGCCGAATTCCTCGCCTATCTCATCGCCGGCATCGCCACGGGCGCGATCTATGCCCTGGCCGCGATCGGCTTCACTCTGGTCTGGCAGACCTCGCAGACGATCAACTTCGCCCAGGGCGAGTTCGTGATGCTGCCGGCGGTGCTGGTGCTGCTGGCGATCAAGCTGTTCGGCGCGCCGATCTGGCTGGGAGCCCTGATCGGGATCGCCGCCTTCATCCTGATCTTCGGGGTCGGCTTCAAGCTGACGATCGTCGATCCGATGATCCGGCACGGCGTCCTGCCGCTCGCCATCGCGACCATGGCGCTGTCGATCATCATGAAGGAAGGCGCCAAGGACGGCTTCTCGGCCGAGGCGCAGAAATTCCCCTCCTTCGTGCCGACCGAGACGATCTCGGTGTTCGGCGCGGCGATCTCGCTGCAGCATGTCGCGATCATCGCTGTCGCCTTCGCCGTCATCGGCCTGCTGCAATGGTTCGTCGGCGGCACCCGGCTCGGGCGCCAGATGCAGGCGACCGCGCAGAACCCGACGGTTGCGCGCATCCTCGGCATCCCGGTCGAGCGCATGGTGCTGCTGACCTTCGTGATCAATGCGGCGCTCGCCGTCGTCGCCTCCGTGCTGATCTCGCCGATCTATCTGGCGAAATTTTCGAATGGCGAGGTCATCGGCCTGTTCGCCTTCATCGCGGCGATCGTCGGCGGCTTCAACCAGGTTCGCGGCGCCCTCGTCGGCGGGCTGATCGTCGGCATCGTCGACAGCATGGCGGCAGCCTACATCTCGACCTCCTACCGGCTCGCCGTGCCGCTGGTGCTCCTGGTCGTCGTCATCCTCGTCAAGCCGGAAGGCCTGATGGGCCGCAAAGAGGAGCGCCGGGTATGACCGCGCCCGCAACCCACAGCGCCGCTCCGGCGGCGCGCCGCCTGCCCCTGCCCGCCTTCGTCGACGGCACGCTGCTGACGCTGGTCGCCGCCGCGGTGATCCTCTGGTTCGCTCCCTCCGGCATGGGCCGCTACGGCACCTATGTGCTCTCGCTCTGGCTGGTGATGAGCGTCGCCGTGATGGGGCTCAACCTGACGCTTGGCTACGCCGGCCTGAAATCGCTGGCGCAGGCCGCCTTCATGGGCATCGGCGCCTATGCGACAGCGCTCCTGACCAGCAAGGTCGGGCTGAACTGGTACGCTTCCTTCGCGATCTCGGGCGTGCTCACCTTCGCGGTCGGGCTCGTGCTCGGCTTCCCGGCGCTGCGGGTGAAAGCGCATTATCTCGCCTTCGTGACGCTCGCCTTCTCGACGCTGATCTGGCTTGTGCTGCGTAACGAGCAATGGCTCACCGGCGGCGTCTTCGGCCTCTCCAACATCCCGCGCCCGAGCTTCTTCGGGCTGAAGCTCGACGGAGCGCTCGCCTTCCATCGCTTCGTCGTCGTCGTCACCTTCCTGCTCGCGGTCGTGCTCTGGTGGATGATCCGCTCGCCCTGGGGCCGCGCCTTCACGGCGCTGCGCGAGAACCCGATCCGCGCCGCGAGCCTCGGCATCGACACCCGCATGTACACGCTGCTCGCCTTCGCGATCGGCTCTGCCTATGCGGGCTTCGCCGGGGCGCTCTATGCACCGCTGGTCGAGTTCATCGACCCCTCGCCCTTCTCGCTGTCGCAGAGCTTCTTCCTGCTGCTGATGGTGGTCGCGGGCGGCGCCGGCTATCTGCTCGGGCCGTTCATCGGGGCGCTGCTCGGCGTCGTGCTGCCGGAATGGCTGCGCTTTGCCGGTTCGCTCTACCTGATCATCTTCGCGGCGATCGTCATGCTGCTGCTGATCGCCTGCCCGCAAGGCATGAGCGGCCTCTTGGAACGAGGCTGGGCGAAGCTTACCGGCAAGAAGGAGGGCGCGCGATGACTGAGGTCCTCGAAGTCTCGAACCTGCACAAGGCCTTCGGCGGCATCAAGGCGGTGAACGGCGTCTCCTTCAAGGTCAATGAAGGCGAGATCCTCGGCATCATCGGCCCCAATGGCTGCGGCAAGTCGACCCTGTTCAACTGCATCCTCGGCCAGCTGGAGCCGACCGAGGGCGCGGTGAAGCTCGACGGGCGCGACGTCACCAATATGCGCCCATCCGAGCTCAACCGGCTCGGCGTCAGCCGTACCTTCCAGCTGCTGCAGGTCTTCCCCGAGCTCTCGGTGCGCGAGAACCTGATCCTTGCCGGGCAGGAGCACGAAGGCACGATGCTCTCGCGCTTCTTCGGGCCGCGCGATGCCGGCCTTTCGGCCAAGGCCGAGCAGATGATCGGCTTCTTCAAGCTCGGCCATCTCGCCGAGGCCAAGGCGGGCGGGCTCTCCTATGGCCAGCAGAAGCTGCTCGACGCCGCGATGGCCTTCATGGCGGGCCCTCGCCTCGTCCTGCTCGACGAGCCGGCCGGCGGCGTCAACCTGACCATGCTGGGCGACCTCAAGGAACGCCTGCGCGCCATCAATGCAGAGCAGGGCGCGACCTTCGTGGTGATCGAGCACAACATGGATTTCGTGATGTCGCTGTGCTCGCGCGTCATCGTGCTGGCCGAGGGCAAGGTCCTGGCCGAGGGCACTCCGGCCGAGGTCCGCGCCAATCCGGCGGTCATCGAAGCTTATCTCGGGCATTGAGGAGCGATCCCATGACCACCCCCATCCTCGAACTCGACGGCGTGGTCGGCGGCTACGGCGCCATGACCATCCTCAACGGCACCACGTTCAAGGTGCCGCGCGCCGCGATCACCACCGTGATCGGTCCCAACGGCGCCGGCAAGTCTACCGTGTTCAAGGCGATCTTCGGCCTGATCAAGGTGCGCGAGGGCCATATCCGGCTGGAAGGCCAGGAGATCACCAACTGGAACCAGCGCAAGCTGCTCGAAGCCGGCATCTGCTATGTGCCGCAGGGCCGCAACATCTTCCCCGAGCTCTCGGTGCGCCACAATATCGAGCTCGGCGCGGTCGCGGCCGGCAGCCAGATCACCGATATGCCCAAGCGCATCGAGGCAGCCCTCGACCGCTTCCCGTCGCTGCGCGCCAAGGCCGACGTCCAGGCCTCGACCCTCTCCGGCGGCCAGCAGAAGCAGCTCGAGATCGTCCGCGGACTTCTGCTCGATCCCAAGCTGGTGCTGATCGACGAACCCTCGATCGGCCTCTCGCCGATGCTGGTGCAGGAGACCTTCGACATCCTGAAGGAGCTGCGCACCAGAGGCGTCACCATCCTGATGGTCGAGCAGAACGCCCGCTCGGCGCTGGAGATTTCCGACGAGGGCCTGGTGCTGGAGCTCGGCCGAACCCGCATGCAGGGTCCGGCCGCCGACATCCTCGCCGATCCGCGCGTCGGCCAGCTCTTCCTCGGCGGGGCGATGACGGAAGCGGCCTGAGCCCATGAACCCGACCTCGATCGCCACCGTCTCGCTCTCCGGCGATCTCGCCGACAAGCTCCGCGCCATTGCCGCAGCCGGCTTCGACGGGGTCGAAGTCTTCGAGAACGATTTCCTGACCTTCGACGGCAATCCGCGCGATGTCGGCAGGATGATCACTGATCTCGGCCTGGCCATCGTCGCCTTCCAGCCGTTCCGGGATTTCGAAGGCATGCCGGAGCCGCTGCGCGGGCGCACCTTCGAACGGGCGCGGCGCAAGTTCGAATTGATGAACGAGCTCGGCGCCAAGCTGATGCTGATCTGCTCGAACGTCTCGCCGCAATCGCTGGGGGGTATCGACCGCGCGGCCCACGATCTCAGCGAGCTCGGCGACCTCGCCAGCAAGTATGACGTGCGCGTCGGCTTCGAGGCTCTCGCCTGGGGCAAGCACGTCAATGATTATCGTGACGCCTGGGAGATAGTGCGCCGGGCAAACCATGAGCGCATCGGCCTGATCCTCGATTCCTTCCACACGCTGGCGCGGCGCTCGCCACTGGAGCCGATCGCCTCGATCCCCGGCGACCGGATCGAGCTGGTCCAACTCGCCGACGCCCCCCAGCTCGACATGGACGTGCTGAGCTGGAGCCGGCATTTCCGCAACTTCCCGGGCCAGGGCGACCTGCCCGTCGCCGATTTCCTCCGGGCAGTCGAGGCGACCGGCTATTCCGGCCCGCTCTCGCTCGAGATCTTCAACGACCAGTTCCGCGCCGGCTCGGCCAAGCGCGTCGCGGTCGACGGCTTGCGCTCGCTGATCCAGCTTGCCGACCAGACCACCCGTCTGAGCGATCCCGCCAAGGCCGAGATGCCGGACCGTGCGCCGCTGCTCGGCGTCGAATTCATCGAGTTCGCGCTCGACGAGGAGCCGGCGCAGGCACTGACCAGCCTGTTCGCGGCGCTCGGCTTCCACAGAAACGGCGAGCATCGCAGCAAGTCGGTGACACGCTGGAGCCAGGGCGGCATCAACCTGATCGTCAACACCGAGAAGGACGGCTTCGCCCAGTCGCATGCGATCATGCACGGGCCCGGCGTCTGCGCGCTGGCGCTGCGCGTCGCCGATGTCGCGGCGACGATGGCCCGCGCCCGGGCGCTGAAGGATACGACCTTCGAGCAATCGGTCGGACCGGGCGAGATGGAGATCCCGGCGATCCGCGGCGTCGGCGGCAGCCTGATCTATTTCACCGAGCCGCGCCCGGACGGCGCCCAAAGCTGGCATGACGACTTCATCGCCACCGGTGAAGGCGAGAACGCCCCCACCCTGCTCACCGCGGTCGACCACATCTCGCAGTCGATGGACTATGACGAGATGCTATCCTGGCTGCTGTTCTACACCTCGCTCTTCGCGCTCGACCGCGTGCCACAGCTCGCCATCGCCGACCCCGCCGGGCTGGTGCAGAGCCGACCGCTCGTCAACGCGGACGGCTCGGTCCGCCTCATTCTCAACGGCTCGCAGGCGACCCGCACCTTGTCTTCGCGCTTCGTCTCCGAGCATTTCGGCTCGGGCGTTCAGCACATCGCCTTCACCTCGCCGGACATCTTTGCGGCCGTGGCGGCGATGCGGGCCGCCGGGCTCGATTTCCTCGATATTCCCGAGAACTATTACGACGATCTCGAAGCCCGCTACGGGCTGGAGCCGGCCTTCCTCGACCGGCTGCGCGAGCACCACATCCTCTACGATCGCGACGGCGAGGCCGAGTTCCTGCAGGTCTATACTCACGTCTTCGCCCAGCGCTTCTTCTTCGAGATCGTCGAGCGGCGTGGCGGCTATCGCGGTTTCGGCGCGGTCAACGCGCCGGTCAGGCTGGCGGCGCAGGCGCGTGAGGCGCGGCCCGTGACGGTGCCGCGCCCGCTGCACGAGGATTAGCGCCCCCGCACGCTGGCGGAACACCGCTATCCGACAATAATTGTGGCCATGGGTGCCCGGGGCCGCGCCCAGGCACCCATGGCCGCCGCACAAGCCGAGCCTGGGGGAGGACCGGCTCAGCCGCGCAGCATCTGCATTGGCGCTGGATAGTATCGGAAACCATCGCCGGCCTTGGCAAGGTTGCCGAAGCCCGGCCAAGCGAAGTGATAGGACATCACCGGCGTCTTCTGCTCGGCCAGCATGGTCAGCAGCTTCACCCGCGACTGCACCGACATCTTCGGATCCCAGTCATAGGCGAACTCGACGCGCGGATTCTCGGTGAGCAATACCGGATGATGGGTGAGATCGCCGAGGAAGGTGAAGGACTTCCCGCCCGAGGAGACGTTGAAGATGGTATGGCCGGGGCTGTGGCCCGGCGCCGAGATCGCGGTGATGCCCGGCAGGAACTCCTGGCCGTCCTTGAAGAAGACGATGCGGTCGCGCACCGGGCGTAAGTTTGCGCGGGCATGCTCGCCGAAGGCCTTGAACGGCGTGCCGAGCCGGGCGTCGTCGAGCCAGTAATCATGGTCGACCTGGTTGATATAGATCTGCGCATTGGGGAAATTCGGCTTACCCTCGGCCGAGCAGATGCCGCCGGTGTGGTCGATATGGGCATGGCTGCAGACGATCGCGTCGATCGAGGCCGGATCGATGCCGGCTTCCTGCATGCTTTTCAGCAGCCGGCCCGTGGTCGGGCCGAAGGCCTTGGAGAAGCCCATGCCGGTGTCGAACATCACCAGCCGGTCGCCGAAATTGACGATCGGGATGTTCTGCTCGAGCACGACGTTGTCCTTGGCCAGGAAATTCGTCTCGAGCAGGCCGTAGACCTGCTCCTTGGGCAGGCCGAGGAAGCTGGAGCCGGGATCGCCGAGCGGCAGCGGCCCGTCCGACACGACCGTGACCTCGGCTTGCCCGAGCGCGAAGCGGTAATAATAGGGCACCTGGCTGTTCGCGAGCGGGGCTTTGGCGAAGGTGCCGCCAGGCAAGGAAACACCGGCGGCGAGCGCGGCAGCGCCGGACAGGAACCCGCGGCGATCGAGGGAGGGAATGAGCAGCTTCGACATGGCGTTCCTCCAGGTGAAAGGGGAGCGGCGTCGGGCGCCGTCTTCTTCGCCGGGCGGCCGTAGTGTCGCGACAGGCCTTGCCGGAAGGGAAAGATGCACGCCCGCGGAGTGGACGGCCAATAAGGCTTCGCTCTAGTCTGCATAAGCGAAAGCTGCCGCTCGATATGGCGGCATCGGACCATGACCGAGGGGGATCGGGCGGCGATGGATCTGCGCCAGTTGCGCTATTTTACGGCCATCGTCGAACAGGGCTCGTTCTCCAAGGCGGCAGGCAAGCTTCGAGTGGCGCAGCCGGCGCTGAGCCAGCATCTGCGCCATATGGAGGACGAGCTCGGCGTCGCCCTGCTGCATCGCGGCACGCGCGGCGTGCAGCCGACCGAGGCCGGCGAGCGTCTGCTCGCCAAGGCCCGCACCATCCTCGCCGAGTTCGCTGAACTGCGCGACAGCGTCCGCGGCGAGCAGGCGGCGCCGGCCGGCGAGGTCCGCATCGGCCTGCCGGGCACGGTCAGCGAGCAGTTCAGCGTGCCGCTGATCGAGGCGACGCAGGAGCGCTTTCCGGATGTGCGCATCCGCATCGCCGAGGCGATGAGCGGTTTCGTGCTCGACTGGCTGCGCAAGGGCGAGGTCGACCTCGCGGTGATCTACTCGACCTCGGACCCGAAGGGGCTCGGCATCCACCATATCCTGACGGAGGAACTCTGCCTGTTCGGCGTGCCGGCCCTTACGGCGCTCAAGACGGCTCCCGGCAAGGCGGTGACCCTGACCGAGGCGGCCGGGCTCGACCTGATCCTGCCCGGGCCAGGCCATGGCCTGCGCGACCAGATCGACGAGGCGGCAGCGGGCATCAACGCTACCGTCCACGCCGCGGTCGAGATTGAATCCTACAGCCAGATCAAGCGCCTGGCCGAACGCGGCCTCGGCTATGGCATCCTGCCGCGCATGGCGGTCAGGGCGCAAGAGAAGGCCGGCATCTTCCACACCTGGTCACTCGAGGAGCCCTCGCTCTATCGCAAGGTCTATCTCGCCTATTCGACCGAGCGGCCGATGACGGCCGCCGCGCGCGCCATCGGCCAGCTTTCCTGGGAGATCCTGCGAGGCCTCGTTGCCGACGAGCGCTGGACCGCGACGCTCGGCGACGAGACCGATCCGCCCGCCTTATACGGCTGATCGGGATTTCGTCTTTGACAGGCGGCGCCGCGGGCCGAACACTCGCCCGCAAATCAGCTCACGAGGACACGCCTTGAAGACCCGCGCCGCCGTGCTGCACGCCAGCCCCGTCACCGCGCCCTATGCGCAGTCGAAGCCGCTCCGGATCGAGGAGGTCGAACTCTCCCCGCCAGCGATGGGCGAGGTGCTGGTCAGGGTGCGCGCCGCGGGCCTCTGCCATTCCGACCTCTCGGTCATCGACGGCAACCGGCCGCGCCCGGTGCCGATGGTGCTCGGCCATGAGGCTGCCGGCGAGGTCGAGGAGGTCGGCCCCGGCGTCACCGACCTCAGGAAGGGCGATCGCGTCGTCATGGTCTTCGTGCCCTCCTGCGGCCATTGCGCGCCGTGCAGCGAGGGGCGCCCTGCCTTGTGCGAGCCCGGCAATGCCGCCAATGGCGTCGGCGAACTGATGGCCGGTGGCCGCCGGCTCTCGCAGAATGGCAAGCCGGTCAACCACCATGTCGGCGTCTCCGCCTTCGCCGAGCACACGGTGATGTCGCGCCATTCGCTGGTGAAGATCGAGGCCGACATCCCGCACGAGATCGCGGCCTTGTTCGGCTGCGCCGTGCTGACCGGCGTCGGCGCTGCGGTGAATACCGCCAAGGTCCGCGCGGGCGAGATGGCTGCGGTCGTCGGGCTCGGCGGCGTCGGCCTCTCGGCCCTGCTCGGTGCCGTCGCCTGCGGCGCCTCGCGCGTCATTGCCGTCGACCTCTCGGACGACAAGCTCAGGATCGCCCGCGAGCTCGGCGCGACCGACACTTTCAATGCCGGCGCGCCCGATGTCGTCGAGGCGATCCGCGCCGCCACGAAGGGAGGTGTCGACCACGGACTCGAAATGGCCGGCTCGGTGAAGGCGCTGGAACTCGCCTACCAGATCACGCGGCGCGGCGGCACGACGACGACGGCCGGCCTCGCCAATCCCGCCCATACGATGTCGCTGGCACCGGTCCGGCTCGTCGGCGAGGAGCGGACGCTGAAGGGCTCCTATGTCGGCTCCTGCATACCGGTGCGCGACATTCCCCGCTTCATCGATCTCTACCAGCGCGGCCGCATGCCGGTCGACAAGCTCTGGACCAGTTCGAGCCCGCTCGAGGGGATCAATGAAGGCTTCGACGCGCTGAACGAAGGCCGCACGATCCGACACGTCATCCAGATGTGAGACTTGGCTCCAGCAACCGCTCGCGCTGGCACTCGACTGGCAGCGCAACGAGATTTCGTGCCTGCTCAAGGGCGGCGTCGAGCGAGAGGGTTGAACGTCGCCGCGCCGCGCGAGCATGCGGGAAATCCGTGCGGTAGTGCGCCCCGACACTGTCCTCGCGCCGCAGCGCCGCGACCGCCATCATCAGGCCGACCAGAGCCGGATCGGCCGCGGCCGTCGAGCCGGTCGCGAGCGGCAGCAGTTGGCGCACCCCGGCTTCGAGTCCGGCCCGATCGCGCAGGACACCGAGCGCCTCGCCCAGAATGGCGCGCGCCGGCGCGGCATCCGCCAGCGGCATCGGAGCCATCGCCGGCTCGTTCACGCGGCGCGCCGGCCCCGCCGGCATCCCACCGAGACTCTGCGCAACCCAGGCGGCGCAAACGACGGCTTCGGTCAGGGAATTGCTGGCGAGCCGGTTGGCGCCGTGCAGCCCGGTGCAGGCTGCCTCGCCGCAGGCCCAGAGCCCGGGAACGGTAGACCGCCCCTCGCCGTCCACGGCGATGCCGCCCATGTGATAATGCGCCGCCGGCCGGACCGGGATCGGTTGCGTCGCCGGATCGATGCCTGCCGCCCAGCAGGCTGCGGCGATCGTTGGGAAACGCTGCGGGAAGCTCGCTCCCAGCGCCGAACGCGCGTCGAGAAAGACATTATGGCCGGCCTGCAGATGCGCCCAGACCCGGCGCGCTACGACGTCGCGCGGAGCGAGCTCCGCACCGGGCGCGCCTGCCATGAAGCGCTCACCGCTTTCGTCGATCAGTGTCGCGCCCTCGCCGCGCACCGCCTCGCTGACCAGCGGCATCGGCCGCGCCGGGCCGTCGAGCACGGTCGGATGAAACTGGACGAACTCCATGTCGGCCAGCACCGCCCCTGCCCGCGCCGCCAGCGCCAGACCCTGCCCGCAGGATGTCAGCGGGTTGGAACTATGCGGAAAGAGGCCGCCGACACCGCCGGTGGCAATGACCGCACGGCGCGTGTCGAACACGACCAGGCGACCGGCGTCATCGCGGGCCAGCACGCCCGCCACCTCGCCATCGGCGAGCAGCAATGACTGCGCCGTGACGCCTTCGAGGATCGTGATCGACGGCGTCCGCCGCGCCGCCTCGACCAGCGCCCGCATCAGCTCGCGGCCGGTGCCGTCACCGGCAGCGTGCACGATACGGCGGCGGCAATGCGCCGCCTCCAGCCCCAACCGCAACGCGCCGTCTGGCGCATGATCGAACATGGCGCCATGGCGCATCAGCGCCTCGATCGCGACCGGAGCGGCCCTCGTCACCTGCTCGGCGATGCCGGGGTCGCAGAGCCCGTCGCCGGCGGCGAGCGTATCGGCGAGGTGCAGCTCTGGACTGTCGTCCGCACCGAGGCTTGCCGCCAGACCGCCTTGCGCCCAGCCGCTCGACGACTGCGTTCCAAGACTGGCCGAGGACAGGAGCAGGACCGGCTCGGGCGCCAGATGCAGCGCGGTCATCAGCCCGGCGAGGCCGGCGCCGATGATCACCGGCCTGCCGTTCAGGCGCTGGATCTCGGGCATCATACCGCCAGCATGCGCTCGACCGCGCGGCGCGCGCCTTCCGCCGTCGCCGGATCGAGCGTCACCGCATGGCGCATCTCCTCCAGCGCCCGGCGGATGTTCGGCAGCGTGATCCGCTTCATGTGCGGGCAGAGATTGCAGGGGCGGATGAAGTCGACATCGGGATGCAGGACCGCGACATTGTCGCTCATCGAGCATTCCGTCATCAGCACGACGCGCGCCGGCTTGTTGGCCGTAACATAGTCCGCCATCGCCGCAGTCGAGCCGGCGAAATCGGAGACGGCGACCACATCCGGCGGGCATTCCGGATGCGCCAGGACGACCACCCCCGGATTGGCCTCGCGTAGCTCGGCGATGTCACCCGGCGTGAAGCGCTCATGCACCTCGCAATGGCCTTTCCAGGCGATGATCTCGACGCTGGTCTCGGCCGCGATGTTGCGGGCGAGATACTCGTCCGGCAGCATGATCACGCGCTCGCTACCGAGGGATTCGACCACCGCCTTGGCGTTGCCCGAGGTGCAGCAGATGTCAGACTCCGCCTTCACCGCCGCCGAGGTGTTGACATAGGTGACGATCGGCACGCCCGGATAGCGCGCCCGCATCAGCCGCACATCCGCCGCCGTGATCGAATCCGCCAGGGAGCAGCCAGCATCGAGATCCGGGATCAACACGGTCTTGTCCGGATTGAGCAGCTTGGCGGTCTCGGCCATGAAGTGGACGCCGGCCAGTACGATCACGTCGGCATCGACCGTCATCGCCTTGCGCGCCAGAGCGAGGCTGTCGCCGACGATATCCGCGACGCAGTGGAAGATCTCCGGCGTCTGGTAATTGTGCGCCAGAATGACCGCGTTGCGCTTACGCTTGAGTTCGAGGATCGCCTCGACATCCCCAGCGAAGACCGGCCATTCAGCGGCCGGGATCACCCGGCGCACGCGTTCGTAAAGGTCCTCGGTTCGTGCCCGAGCAGCAGCAAATGGGGCCATCTTTCTTATACTCCATGTGAGCATAAATCTGGCATATGCTTACTCTGAGTATAAGACCTGTCAAGCCCTGGTCAGCGGTAACTTTGTCCCGGCAGCGGCCCGTTCGGCCAGGACGGCGTGGCGGAAACGGAAGAGCTTCGCCGGCCGCCCGCCGGTGTCGGAGGTGGTGACGCCGGTCTCTTCGACCAGTTCCTGCTGTTCGATCAGCCTGCGGAAATTCTGCTTGTGGACGAGCCGGCCGGCCAAGGCTTCGACGGCGCGCTGGAGCTGGAGCAGCGTGAAGGCGGGCTGCATCAGCTCGAAGACGACCGGACGGTATTTGATCTTGGCCCGCAGCCGGGCGATGCCCGTAGCCAGGATGCGGCGGTGATCGCCGGTCATCGCTTTGCCCGGCACGTATTCGGCGCCGGACTGCACAGCAGTGTCTCTCACCCGCTCCGGAACCAGGGCCGCCTCATAGAGAAGCTCGTAGCGCTGCAGGACGAGCTCTTCGTTCCAACCCTCCCCATCGAGACCGAACACGGATGCGCATCGACGCCAGCGCGCCTCGGACAGGGCCGCGGTGCCGCCGGCCTTTGCCCAATCGCGCAAACGCGGCGCGAGATGCTCTGCGATGATGGCCGGCGGGCCGTCGCGATGGTCCTCCCAGGGGAAATAGTCGTACCAGCTGCGCCAGCCGACCTCGCCCCGCGTCTCGCGCGTCAGGCCGAGATAGCTGATCGAGATCACACGCTGCGACGAGCCCGCCGCACTCCGATCCCGGTCCGCGAAGGTATAGAGCTGCTCGACATAGCCGAGGGGGTGATGCGTCTGCTCCTCGACCCAGGTGCGCAAACCGGTCTGCAGGGAGCGATGCGCATCCTCGAACGGCCCGGATGGCAGGGCATCGCCGTTCTGGACGGTGAGCACCGATGGCGAGCCGTTCACGACCGCGACGAGAACGGCGATCAGATCGACCGCGATGGCGCCAGCGAGGCTGGCCGTCGTCGTTTCAGGCACCCGATTCCCCTGTCTCGGGAGCCCTTATGCCATTGTCATGGCGTGCGCGCACGCCTGCTCCTGCGGGGGCGAGTTGGTGCTATCGATGACCTTGCGGCGCCGGGCTCGCCTCCGATCCGCGGCGAGAAGCGAGGATCGTCGCAAGGGCCGCCACGAGCATCAGCGCCACCGCGAGCCCGGCCAGCGCCGGAAAGCCGGCATGGGCATAGACCGGCCCGAAGCCCGTCGTCCCGACGAAGAGCGCGAGATAGGTCACGCCACTGTTGAGCCCCATGATCGCGCCGCGGCGGCCGGGATCGAGCGCCGCCAGCCGGAGGATCAACACGTTCAGCGCGGCGTGATTGGCCATGCCCCAGCAGAAGACGACGGCGAGCATCGCTGGGTAGGACGCAGCGGCTGCCGTCATCACCAGATAGACGCCGCCGACCACCGCGAAGAACAGCGGCAGCAGGCGGGCCGGGCCGAGGCGGTCGATCCAGCGGTCGAGGAAGGTCGTCGCGCCGAAGCCGAGGCCGTAGCACAGGGCAAGCAGACCACCGGCGCTGACCGGCAGACCGAGCCCGCGATGCAGATGATCGCCGACATAGGCGTAGACGCCATAGAACGAGGCCATGAAGGCGGCGCAGGCAAGCAGCAGCGGCGCGATGCCAGGCACGCGCAGGGCCGAGAGCGGCGACGGCGCAGCGCGTCCGGTCGCGGCGCCGCCTGCGGTCAGCTTCGTGGTCCCGGCCATGGCGGCGAGCCCGGCGACGACGACGATGGCGTAGACCATGCGCCAGCCGAAGAGATCGGCGATCACCGCTGAAAGCGAAACGCCCGCGACCATGCTGAGCGTCCAGCCGAACAGGACGACGCCGAGCGTGTCGCTCTCCCGGCCGGGAGGCGCCGCCAGCGCCGCCAGCGTATAGATCGACGGCAGCGCGAGGCCGGCGGCGAGCCCAGCCAGCAACTGCGCGCCGACGAAGGCCGGCAGGACGGGAGCCGCCCCGCTCGCAGCAAGCGCAGCGAGGAAAGCCAGCAGGGCATAGCGCAAGACCCGTCCGGCACCGACGCGGTCGATCAACCCGGCGAGCAGCAAGGCGCTCGCCGCCGTGCCGATGCCGAAGGCGGCCGAGGCCGTCATCACCGCTGGCACGCTGCTGGTGAAGCTCTCCGCCACGCTGGGCGCGATCGGCCCCAGCGCCAAAGAGTTGGCGCCGACGAGCCCGATGCACAGGCAGAGCGCATAGGCTGCGGCCGGTATCCGGGACACTTCGGAAGCTGTTTGATTTTTATTCGTCATTTTAGCAGAATGACCGAATGAAATTCTGGTTCAATCGGAGATTAGCGAATGCTTGAAAAAACAGATGGCGTTCGGCGCAGCCGCGGGTCCGAGCGCGAACTCGATGCGATGGACCGAAAGCTGTTAGGCGTCCTGGTCGAGGATGCGACGATCAGCTACGCCGATCTCGGCGAGCGGGTCGGCTTGTCGCCGCCGGCGGCGCATGAGCGGGTGAAGCGGCTGCGACGCTCCGGAGCGATCAGGCGGATCGCGGCGCTGATCGAGCCGGAAGCGACCGGCAAGACGCTGCTCGCCTTCGTCCATGTCGACACCACCGGCTGGGGCAAGACGACGACGCTCTTGGCGATCGAAACCCATCCCGAGGTCGAGGAGATCCATTCGGTCGCCGGCGACACCTGCATGATGCTGAAGGTGCGCACGCAGAGCACCCACGCGCTCGAAGGCCTGCTGGCGAAGCTCTACGACGTGCCCGGCGTCACCGCGACGCGCAGCTATGTCGTGCTCTCGACCTATCTGGAGCGGCCGGTCCAGCCGGGCATCACCAGCGAATGGCCGGGACGGGTGAAGGATCCTCGGCTGCCGGCCCCAGCCGGGGCGGGCTGAGCCTCAGCCGAACATCGCGGACGTGCCGGCCGGCTTCGCGGCGAACGGCACCTTGAGGTGGTGCAGCCGCAGCGGCTGGTGCAGGACATAGCCGCCCTTGTCGTGATCCGACAGCGCCTCGAAGCGGGCGAGCAGCTTGCCGCGCGCCGCTTGCGCCCGCTCCTCACGCGACGGATCGATCACGACGGCACGCGCCAGGAAGGCCTCGGCATCGCGAAACGTTTCGATGCGGTCGTATTCGATCTGCCTGATCTCGCTGACGATGCCGAGGCGCCTCGCCCTGACGATCGCATCCTGTGCTGCCTGCCGAACCTCGGTTTCGTCCTCGATCAGCCGCAGCGCATCGAAGAACGATCCTTCCGACAGGGATTCGACGACGATCACGCTGCCACCCTTGCCAACGACGCGGGCGGCCTCCTCCAGTGCCAGCAGCATGTCGGGGATAGGGATATGGTGCAGGCTGTTGAGGAAGATCGCGGCGTGCATGCTGGTATCGCCGAAGGGCAGGAGCTGGGCGCAGCCCTGCTTCAGCACAGCCTTCGGCACGAGCGTCTGCGCCACCTCCAGCATCGCCTCGTCCGGATCGAGCCCGGCGACGCTCGCGCCTCGCTCGGCCAGCGCCTGCAGCAGATTGCCCCGGCCGCAGCCGATGTCGAGGATGCGCCGGCCCTGCAGGGGCGCAAGTAATCCTCCCAAGATATCGACGGTATCGCCTGCCGGCAGCATGCCCATGACAAATCAATGCTTGCGCCCGCTTCCGGGCGCAAGACCTGTTCCCGTACGATCCCAAGCTACTCCTTACGGATGAACAACCTGGCCGCGATCTACTCGTTCCACCTCACCCGTGCTTGTGCACGATCGTCTTGGCGACGGCGAACTCCTCCAGCGCCATGAAGCCCTTCTCGCGGCCATGGCCGCTCTTGCCGGTGCCGCCGAAGGGCAGTTCGATGCCGCCGCCGGCGCCATAGCCGTTGATGAAGACCTGGCCGGCGCGGACGCGCTTGGCGACGCGCTGCTGGCGCCCGCCATTACTGGTCCAGACGCCGGCGACGAGGCCGTAGGGCGTGGAGTTCGCGAGCTTCACCGCATCCTCCTCGTCGTCGAAGGAGAAGGCAGCGAGCACGGGACCGAAGACCTCCTCCTGCTCCAGCCGGTTGCCGCGCGGCACCTGGCCGAACAGGGTCGGCGTCACGTAGAAACCGCCATTCGGCACGCCCTGCGCGATCGCGCCCTCGGCCAGAACCGGGATGCCCTGCTCACGGGCCTGGTCGACGAAGCTCTGGACCCGGCCGCGCTGCTTGGCGTTGATCACCGGGCCGCAATCGAGGTCCATCTCGGGCGTGCCGGCGCGCAGCTTGGCGAATTGCTTGGCGACCGCGCCGACGAAGTCGTCATAGACGCTCTTCTGCACCAGCACGCGGCTGCCGGCCGAGCAGGTCTGTCCGGTGTTCTGCACGATCGCTTTGCAGACGATCGGCACGGCGGCGTCGAAATCAGCATCGTCGAAGACGATCTGGGGCGACTTGCCGCCGAGCTCCAGCGTGCAGGTGATGAAATTGTCGGCGCAGGCCTTCTGGATGATCTGGCCGACCTGCGGCGAGCCGGTGAAGGAGATGAAGCCGACGCCGGGATTGCGGCAGAGCGCCTCGCCCGCCTCATGGCCGCGACCGGTGACGATGTTGATCGCGCCATCCGGGAAACCGACCTCGCTGGCGAGCTCGGCGAGGCGCAGCGCCGTCTGGCAGGCGTCCTCGGCCGGCTTCAGCACCACCGCATTGCCCATCGCGAGCGAGGCGGTCAGCGAGCGGCCGAACATCTGCGCCGGATAGTTCCAGGGCAGGATATGGCCGGTGACGCCGTAGGGTTCGTGCACGACGCTGACATTGTAGCCGTTCAGGAACGGGATGATGTGGCCGTGCACCTTGTCGGCGGCGCCGCCATAGAACTCGAAATAGCGCACGGTCGCCTCGATATCGGCACGCGCCTGCGCCATCGGCTTGCCGGTGTCCTGCGCCTCGATCCGCGCCAGCTCGTCGAAATGATCCTGGACCTTGAGCGCCAGCTTCGAGATCAGCCGGCCGCGCTCGGCCGCGGTCAGCTTGCCCCAGGCGCCCTCATAGGCGGCGCGCGCCGCACGCACCGCATCGTCGATATCCTCGGCAGTGCCGCAGGCGATGCGGGTGAATTCCTCGCCGGTCGCCGGCGCGAGCACCGCCATGGTCTCGCCGGTGCGGCCGGCGACGTGCCGGCCGTTGATGAAGTGCTGGGTCATGATGGTCTCCGTCTACGGCGATGCCGTCTCGTTCAGTCTCAATGCAGCCCGGCTGCGGCGAGCGAGCTTTCGGCCAATTGCGTTTCGCTGACCTCGCCGCGCTCGATCGCATAAGCCCGGCCCGCGAAGTTACGCAGCAGACTGGGGTTGGATTCGGTGATCAGCAAGGCGATGTCGGGATGGCTGTCGCGCAGAGCGCGCAGGGCAGCGGCATAGCGATTGGCCAGCACCGGAGCGAGGCCCTGGAAGGGCTCGTCAAGCAGGATGACGCGGCTGCCGACCATCAGCGCCCGGGCGAGCGCCGCCATCTTGCCCTGCCCGCCGGAGAGCCCCGCTGCCGGGCGCTGGCGCAGGTCCGCGAGCTCGGGCAGCACGGCATAGATGCGCTCCAGCCTTCGCGCGATCTCCGTCTCGCCGAGCTTCATCACCTCGGCCGGCAGGCGGATGTTCTCCTCGATGGTGAAGGTCGAGAACAGCCGGCGATCCTCCGGCGCATAACCGATGCCGAGGCGCGGCCGCTCATGTGCCTTCACCGTATCGAGCGGCTTGCCATCGAAACTGATCGCGCCGCCGGTCACTGTCATGAAGCCCATGATGGCGCGCAGCAGGCTGGTCTTGCCGGCGCCGTTGCGGCCGATCAGGGCGACGGTCGCCCCCTCCTCCAGCGACAGCGAGGCCCGGCGCAGCACCTGCACGCCTTCGATCTGCGCCGAGAGCTCCCTGATCTCCAGCATCTCAGACCCCCACCCCGATCACGGTCTCGCGCACCTCCGGATGACTCAATATCTCCTCCGGCGTGCCCTGATGGGCGATGCGTCCGCCGGTCCAGACCGCGACGCGATTGGCGTAGCGGGCGACGACGTCCATGTCGTGCTCGACGAAGACCGCCGTGGTGGCGCGGGCGTCGAGCACGCGGGTCAGCGTATCCATCACCTGGAATTTCTCGGTCGAGGATACCCCGCTGGTCGGCTCGTCCATGAAGATCAGCTTCGGTTCGAGCGCGAGCGCGACCGCGATGTCGATCAGCTTGCGCATGCCCTCCGGCAGTTCGCGGACGATGCGGTTGCCGGTCGCCTTCAGCCCGACCAGATCGAGCAGCGCCCACATCTCCTCGGCTTTGGGATGGCGCTGCATGGCGAGGAAGGGCGACCAGGAGCCTTCGCGGGCCGACAGCGCCAGCAGCAGGTTCTCGATCACGCTGTTGTCGAGGAAGAGCTGCGGGATCTGGAAGGAGCGGCCGATGCCAAGGCGGGTGATCGCCTGCGGCGAGAGGCGCGTCACATCCTGTCCATTGAAGACGACGCGGCCCGATTGCGGCTTGAGATAGCCGGTGCAGAGATTGATGAAGGTGGTCTTGCCGGCGCCGTTCGGGCCGATGATGGCGATGCGCTCATTCGCCACGACCTTGAGCGAGGCGCCATTCGCCGCCTGCACGCCGCCGAAGCGCAGGTGCAGGTCGTCCGCCTCGAGGATGACGCCGCTCATCGCCCGCCCTCCTCGCGCTGCGGCTTGCCGCCCTTGCCGGCGACGATGCCGTAGAGGCCGGCGGGGGCGAAGAAGATGATGACCAGCAGCATGACGCCGAGCACGGCATGCCAGGTCTCGGGCGCGTAGACCGCCGCATAGCCACGGATGATCTGGAACATCAGCGCGCCGAGGAAAGGACCGGCGACGCCGCCGATGCCGCCCAGGATCGCGATGAAGACGAACTCGCCGGAGCGCACCCAATAGGCCAGCTCCGGTGTGACATGGCCGGAGACCAGCGCGATGATGGCGCCGCCCAAGCCCGCCAGCAAGCCGGAGAGCAGATAGGCGCCGTAGAGCACTTTTCGCGGGGAGACGCCGAGATATTCGAGCCGCGTCTCGTTCGACTTGATCGCCTCCAGCGCCTTGCCACCAGGCGAGAGCAGGTAGCGGGCAACGAAGAGCGCGGCGACGATGCAGAGCACCAGCGTGACATAGAAGGTCGCGAGCTCGAACTGTTCGCGGCCGAACTCGATGCCGGCGAAGGTCGGGCGCGGCACGCGCTTGCCGTCGGCGCCGCCGGTGATCGGGAAGAGCTTCTCCAGCAGCGAAAAGAACACCATGGAGATGGCGAGGTTGAGCATGCCGAAGAAGATCGCCCGGTAGCGCACGACGAAGAGCCCGACGATCGCCGCGAGCAGGCCCGACGCCGCCATGCCGACCGGGATCAGGATCAGCGCCTCGTGGCCAACCTTGGCCGCCGCCAGGAAGGCGACCGCATAGGCGCTGAAGGCGAAGAACAGGCCGTGGCCGAAGGAGACCTGGCCGGCGCGCAGCAGCACCATGATACCGAGCGCCGCCAGCCCCTCGCAGAGCGCGACGGTCAGGATCACCGTCGACCAGGGCGAGAACAGCGGGAAGACAGCGAGCGCCGCGATCAGCGCCAGGCCGAAGATGAGCTGGCGCGCCATCACACCTTCCTCGTCTGCACGGTCGAGAACAGGCCCTGCGGACGGACCAGCAGCACGAGCATCATGATCAGATAAGGGATCAGCACGTCGAATTCCGGCGCGAAATAGACCGCGGCCGAGCGCCCGAGCCCGATCAGCAGCGCCGCCACCGCCGCGCCCTCGATGCGGCCGAGCCCGGCCGTCGCGGCGACCGCGAAGGAGAGGACGAGCGTGCCGGCGCCGATGCCGGGGGTCAGCGAGGTCGTGGCCGATGCAAGCGCCCCGCCCAGTGCCGCCAGGAAGGCGCCGATGATGAAGGTTATCAGGTAGACCCGCGCCGCATCGATGCCCATGGCGGTCGCGGCCTCGCGGTCCTGTGTCACCGCGACGATGGCGCGGCCGAAGCTGGTCCGGCGCAGGAAGAAGCGCAGGCCGAGCAGCACCGCGAGCGCCACCAGCGGCATCAGGATGAGCTGGTAGGTGGTGTAGAAGATGCCGAAGACCTCGACCGTGCCGAGCCAGTTCATCGGGGCGTTGGCGAAATAGGGCTGCACGCCGAAGACGACCTTCTGCGCGTCCTCCAGGATCATGAAGACGGCGAAGGTGACGATCAGCTGCAGCACCTCCTCCTTGCCATAGACCCGGCGCAGCAGCGCGATCTCGACGAGGCCACCGACGAGGATGCCGACCAGCGCCGCCGCGAGCAGCAGCGCCGGAAAGGCGAGCCAGGTCGGCAGGCCGGCGGCGCCGAGCGCGAGCACGGCAGCCGCAGCGACATAGGCGCCGAGCGCATAGAACGAGCCATGAGCGACGTTGACGATGCCGAGCACGCCGAAGATCAGCGACAGCCCGACCGCGACCAGGAAGATCAGCGAGCCATAGGCCAGGCCGTCTAGCGCGGCGAGGAGGAGCATTTCAGGAGGCATGCGGTCCGTTCTTCAGATTCTTGGACGGCTGCTCTCAGCACGAGTCGTCCCGGGCGATCGGAGGGAGGTCCGGGACCCATGCCTGAACCGTTCCGGCATGGGTCCCGGATCGGCGCCGCTAACGCGGCTTGTCCGGGACGACAACCGCGACGGCAGCAGCATCACTTCGCGTAGTCGAAGGTCTCGATCGACTTGTCGGTGACGAGGTCGGGTTTCACCTTGGCGAACCAGTCGAGCGACTTCTCGCCGAGCGGCGTGGTCACCAGCTTGCCGGGATAGAGCGCCATCTTGTCATAGACCGCGAAGGGGAATTCCGGCACGCGCTTGGTGGTGCCGAGCAGCTGGTCCTCCAGCCCCTGATGATCCGCGCGGATGGTGATCGTGCCGGTCAGCGACTTGAACTCCAGGCCCTCGAAGGCGGCGATCACCTCCTCCTTGCTCGGCCACTTTCCGCCGGCGCCCGCTTTCTCATAGGCCTTGGTCAACCCGGTCAGGGCCTGCTGCATGTGGAAGGTCGGGTAGATCGGATAGACGCCGGTCTTGTCCTTGTACTTCTTCACGAAGGCCTGCATCTCCGGCGTGTCCTTGTGCGTCGGGTGACGCCAGTAATGGTCGCCGCGGCTGCCTACGATCACGCCCTCCGGCAGGACATTGCCGAGCCGCTCCAGCGAGCTTTCGGCCAAAGGCAGCACGAAGGTCGATTGCTTCAGGAGGCCGCGTGCCGCCGCCTGCTGGACGAAGGTGTCGAGATCGCCGCCCCAGGAGGTCGAGATCACGACGTCCGGCCGCAGCGCCGAGAGCCGGGTGATCTCGGTCGAGAAATCAGGGGCGCCGAATTTCGGGAAGAGCTCGGCGACGACCTTGACGTCGGGCTTCAGCGCCTTGAGGCCGGCCTGCAGCAGCGCCCAGGATTCACGGCCCCAGGCATAGTCCTGGTTGACCACCGCGACGCTCTTGAAGTCGGGTTTGACCTTCATCAGGTAGAGCAGAGTCGCCATCATCTCGGCGCCGGCATGGGCCTGCGTCCGGACGGAATATTTCCATTTGCCGTCCTCGAAGATGGTCTGCGTGCCGCAATCCCACATCACGTTGACGACCTTGAGGTCCTCCGCGACCGGGGCGAGCGCGTTGCAGGAGCCGGACGAGATCGCGCCCAGCATCACTTGCGCACCCTGCTCCTGCACGACGCGGCGATATTCGGAGAGCAGCTGATTGGTGCCGGCGCCCTCGTCGACATAGACCGGCTTCAGGGGCACACCGAGCACGCCACCCTTGGCGTTGATCTCCTCGATCAGGAGGTCCGCCGCGTTGCGGCCGGGCACGCCGAAGACCGAGGCCGGGCCCGACAGGAAGGTGGCGATGCCGACCACCAGTTCCTTCGGCTTGTCCTGTGCGAGCGCCGAGCCTGCGAGCAGCGTGCCGGCCAGCGCGGCAAGCGCCAGTTTCATCGTTTTCATGAGCGTCCTCCCTGAACCTCGCATGACAGCGGGCGCTCTTGAGCGGCGCCTCGTCCGGCAAAAAGGGGCGCATAGAGCCAGCAGTCGGACAAGAAGGATAAAGCGATGAAGGCCATAGGGTTTTTCTATGGAGCCGGGCGCTATGGCCGATATCGCGAAACGCTATTTGACTTCACCGGGCCGACAACGATCTCTCGCGCGGAACGGAAGGCGCGCGACTGACTGATGACGAATGCTCTCGATGGAATCCTGGTGGTGGCCCTGGAGCAGGCCGTGGCCGCTCCGATGGCGAGCTGCCGGCTCGCCGACGCCGGCGCCCGCGTCATCAAGCTGGAGCGCGAGGAAGGCGATTTCTCGCGCGGCTATGACGATTATGCCGGTGGCCTGTCCTCCTATTTCGTCTGGATCAATCGCGGCAAGGAATCCTGCCGGGTCGACCTCAAGGACAAGACGGACCTCGCTCTGGTCGAGGCAATGCTCGCCGAGGCCGATGTCTTCATCCAGAACTTCGCGCCCGGCGCCACCGACCGGCTCGGCATCGGCAGCGAGGCGCTGCGCCAGCGCCACCCCAGGCTGATCACCTGCGATATCTCCGGCTATGCGCCGGGCACGCCGCACTACACCAAGAAGGCCTATGACCTCCTGATCCAGGCGGAGGCCGGCCTTGCCGCCGTCACCGGAAGTCCGGACTCCGGACCGACGCGGATCGGCATCTCGATCGCCGACATCGCTACCGGCAACGCCGCCTATGCCGCGATCCTGGAAGCGCTCATCAGGCGCGGTCGCACCGGCGAGGGCTCGCGCATCCAGCTCTCACTGTTCGACACCATCGCCGACCTGATGAACGTGCCCTATCTCACCCGGCGCTATGGCGGCATCGAGCCGCCGCGGCTCGGCCTCGCCCACCCCTCGATCGCGCCCTATGGCGTCTTCCGCCTTGCCGATGCCGAGGTGCTGATCTCGATCCAGAGCGAGCGCGAATGGCAGATCCTGGCTCGCGACGTGCTCGGCGACGCCGGCCTCCTCGAAGACCCGCGCTTCTTCAGCAACGTGCTGCGCGTGCGCAACCGCCCGGCGCTCGATGCCGCGATCCAGGCGACGCTCGCCACACGCTCTTACGCCGAGACGGCGGCCGGGCTCGATGCGGCCCGCATCGCCTATGGCACGGTCTCGACGATGGCCGATCTGATCGACCATCCGGCCGCGACGGCCCTGCCCGTCCCGACCCCGAACGGCCCGATCGAAGTGCTGGCGCCGCCGGTGCTGGTCGACGGCAAGCGCGTGCCGATGCGGGCGCCGCCCGGCCTTGGCGAGCATGATGAAGCACTGCGCCGCGAATTCGCGGCGAAGGCAACGCGATCAGCCTGAGATGAGCATGACGACATCCAACGACCATTCCGACATCCGCGAGGCGGTGGCGAAGCTGTGCGCGGATTATCCGGGCGAGTACTGGCGCAAGCTCGACCGCGAGATGGCCTATCCCAGCGAATTCGTGACGGCGCTGACCGAGAGCGGCTTCCTCTCGGCGCTGATCCCGGAGGAGTATGGCGGGGCGGGACTCACCCTGTCAGCCGCGGCGGTGATCATGGAGGAGATCCAGCGCCAGGGCTGCAATGGCGGCGCCTGCCACGCCCAGATGTATGTGATGGGCACGGTGCTGCGCCATGGCAACGCCGATCAGAAGCAGCGCTATCTGCCCAAGATCGCTTCCGGGGACCTGCGTCTGCAGGCCTTTGGCGTCACCGAGCCGACCAGCGGCACCGACACCACTGCCTTGCGCACCACCGCTAGGCGCGAGGGCGACTACTACATCATCAACGGTCAGAAGATCTGGACCAGCCGCGCAGCGCAATCGGACCTGATGCTGCTGCTCGCCCGCACCACGCCGCGCGATCAGGTAGCGAAACGTACCGACGGGCTTTCGGTCTTCATCCTCGACATGCGCGAGGCGTTGCAGGACGGCCTGACGATCCGGCCGATCCGCACGATGATGAACCACGCCACCACCGAGGTCTTCTTCGACAACGTCAAGGTGCCGGCCGCCAACCTCGTCGGCGAGGAGGGCAAGGGCTTCCGCTACATCCTCTCGGGGATGAATGCCGAGCGCATCCTGATCGCGGCCGAATGCGTCGGCGACGCCAAATGGTTCATCGACAAGGCTTCGAATTACGCGAAAGAGCGCCAGGTCTTCGGTCGGCCGATCGGCCAGAACCAGGGCATCCAGTTCCCGATCGCCAGGGCCTACGCCAATATGCGCGCCGCCGAACTGATGGTGCGCGAGGCGATCCGGCTCTACGAGGCCGGCGCCAATCCGGGCGCCGAGGCGAACATGGCCAAGCTGCTGGCGGCGGACGCCTCCTTCGAGGCAGCAAACGCCTGTATCCAGACCCATGGCGGCTTCGGCTTCGCCGAGGAATACGACATCGAGCGCAAGTTCAGGGAGACGCGGCTCTATCAGGTCGCGCCGATCTCGACGAACCTGATCCTGTCCTATCTCGCCGAGCATGTGCTTGGCATGCCGAGAAGCTACTGAGCCCGATGAATATCGACCATCTGAAGTCCTGGATCGGCAAGACTGAGCAGGCCTCCGACCTGATCACGCCGCGGCTCGTCGCCAGCTATGAGGCGACCTTCGCGCCGCATATTGCTCCCTATGCCGAAGGCGAGGCCCCACTCGCTCTGCACTGGTGCTTGGCACCGCCGATCTCGCCGATGGCGGCACTCGGCCGGGACGGGCACGCCGCCAAGGGTGAGTTCCTGCCGCCGGTCGCGCTGCCGCGGCGGATGTGGGCCGGCGGGCGGATCGAGACGATCGCGCCCTTACGGACCGGCGACGAGGTCACCCGCCGCTCGACCATCGGCGATGTCTCCTACAAGGACGGACGCAGCGGCCCGCTCTGCTTCGTCGCGGTCGATCATGAGCTGGTAACAGCACGCGGCGTCGCGCTGCGCGAGCGCCACAACATCGTCTATCGCGAGGCGGCCAAACCCGGTTCCGAGCCGGCGCCGGCACCGACCCCGGCAGAGCCGCGCGCCGCCGACCTGACCTGGACGATCGAGGCCGATCCGGTGTTGCTGTTCCGCTATTCGGCGATCACCTTCAACAGCCACCGCATCCACTACGACCAGCCCTATGTCACCGGCGTCGAAGGCTATGCCGGGCTCGTGGTGCACGGGCCGATCCAGGCGACGCTGATCATGAACATCATCGCGACGCTGTCCGGCGGCGAGCCGATCCGGCTCGACTATCGCGGGCTTGCGCCGCTGATCGCCGGCGAGGCGTTCCAAGTGAAGGCGAAGCGGCTGGACGATGGTGGCATCGCCGCGTGGACGGAAGGAGCCGACGGGCGGGTGCGGATGGAGGGCGTGAGCCGCTGAACAGCGTCATTCTCGGACGGAGCGAAGCGCAGATCCGAGAATCTCATAACGAGAAGGCGCCAACACAGCCTCCTGCGGCCTGAGATGCTCGGGTCAAGCCCGAGCATGACGGCTGCGCCGTCATCTTCCCCCGTGTCACGGTCCTGCCATGGTGCTAGCGTCTGTCGCTGCACCTTGCTTCAGGAGCCGATGATGGACCGCGCCCCCCGTTTCAGCCGCCGCGACACGCTCAAGGCCGGGGCCGCCATCGCTGCGGCCGGCGCGCTGACGAGCCCCCTCGCCGCGCAGGCGCCGGCCAAGCTGAAGCTCCGGCTGCTGGAGACCAGCGACCTCCATGTCAACGTCGTTCCCTACGACTATTTCCGCGACGCGCCCGACGACACGGTCGGCCTCGCCAAGACGGCGAACCTGATCAAGGCCGCCCAGGCCGAGGCGAAGAACAGCCTGCTCTTCGACAATGGCGACTTCCTGCAGGGCTCCTCGCTCGGCGATTTCGTCGCCTATAAGAAGGGCCTGAAGGCCGGCGAAACCCACCCAATGATCGCCGCGATGAACGCCCTGCCCTATCAATGCGGCACGCTCGGCAATCACGAATTCAACTATGGACTGGAATTCCTCGAGCACGGCCTCGCCCGCGCCGAGTTCCCGATCGTCTGCGCCAATGTCGATCGCGTCGGCGGCGGCACGCTGATCGAGCCCTGGCGCATCTTCGAACAGAGCTTCGAGGACGAGGCCGGCACAAAGCATGTCCTCAACATCGCGGTGATCGGCTTCGTGCCGCCGCAGATCATGCAGTGGGACAAGGGCAATCTCGATCGCAAGGTGACCGCGACGGATATCGTCGAGGCCGCGCAAAAATACCTGCCGGAGATCGCGCAGGCCCATCCCGACCTCACCATCGCGCTGTGCCATTCCGGCATCGCCGGCGGCGAGCGCAAGGGTGGCGAGGAGAACGCGGCGCTGCACCTCGCCAAGCTCGACGGCATCGATGTCGTGCTGACCGGGCACCAGCATCTCGTCTTCCCCGGCGGCAAGGCCTTCGATGGCATTCCCGGCGTCGACAACAAGAAGGGCTCGCTGCACGGCAAGCCGGCCTGCCAGCCCGGCTTCTGGGGCTCGCATGTCGGCATCGTCGACCTCGAGCTGGAGAGGCGCGACGGGCGCTGGCGCATCGCCGATTTCAAGGTCGATCCCAAGCCGATCTATGAGCGCACGCCCGACCGCAAGATCGTGCCGAAGGCGGAGGTCGAAGCGGCCGTACTCGCCACGGTGAAGGCCGACCACGAAGCGACGCTGACCTACATGCGCGAGCCGGTCGGCACCACGGCGGCGCCGATCAACAGCTATTTCGCGCTGGTCGCCGACGACCCGTCCGTGCAGATCGTGGCGGAGGCGCAGATCGCCTATGCCAAGCCGCTGATGGCGCAGACACCGCACAAGGATCTGCCGATCCTCTCGGCCGCCGCCCCGTTCAAGTCCGGCGGGCGCGCAGGCCCCGCCTTCTTCACCGACATCCCGGCCGGGCCGATCGCGATCAAGAACGTCGCCGACATCTATCTCTACCCGAACACGGTGCAGATCGTGAAAGTCAGCGGCGCGCAGCTGCGCGAATGGCTGGAGCGCTCGGCCGGCATCTTCAACAAGATCGACATCGCCAAGAGCGAAGAGCAGCCACTGATCAATCCGGGCTTTCCGGCCTTCAATTTCGACGTGATCGACGGCGTCACCTACCAGATCGATGTGACGCAAGCCTCGCGCTATGACGGCGACGGCAAGCTGGTCGCGCCCGACGCACGCCGCATCGTCGACCTCGCTTTTCAGGGCAAGCCGATCAATGAGGCAGCCGAGTTCATCGTCGTCACCAACAACTACCGCGCCTCCGGCGGCGGCAATTTCCCGGGCACCAAGACGACGGTGGTGCTGGAGGCGCCCGACCTCAACCGCGACGTGATCGTGCGCTTCCTCATCGAGAAGAAGACGATCAACCCCACCGCCGATGGCAACTGGTCGCTGAAGCCGCTGCCGGCGAATGTCAACGTCACCTTCCCGACCGCGCCGGCTGCCGTGAGCAAGAAGCCGGAGGCGCTGAAGGCGCAGCCGGTCGGCGATGCCGGCGAAGGTTTCGTGAAGTACCGGCTGGGCGGATAGCCTCCGGCTCGGGGCGGAGGCTTCGGCGACTCAGGACCTGTTCTTCGTCGCCCAGCAGGCCGAGCCGCTCTGGACGCTGCGCCAGACGCCGTTCGCCTTGCAGCCTTCGAGCGGCTGGCTGCAGACGCGGGCGACGCAGGCCGACGGATTGCGGCCGGCCGTGTTGCACTTCTGCTCGCAGTCCCTGAACAGAGCCGAGCAGGAACTGGTGACCTGCCTGCAGCCATCCTGCGCGGAGGCCGAACCGCTGAAAGACATGGCGAGCGACGCCGCCACGCCTGCGATGAGCGCTAATCGGACCATGCCCGCCCCTCTGCAAAGAAGGAGCGATCGTGACGCTCACGACAGGCGCGTCAACGACGTAAGATTGGTACCTCCGACGCGCTCGAACCCGGCGTCCTTCAGAACCGCATCTCGACCCTGCCCTTGAGGGCGTGGTCTCTGGAGCGCTCGCCTATTGCCGCGGAGTAGGTCAAGCCGAGCGCCGTGGCCTGCGAGATGCGCCAGTCGAGCCCGGCCTCGGCGGTGAGGGCGTTGCGGTCGATCGGGGCGGCGAACACCACGGCCGGGTTGGTGCCGAGGGCAAAGGCGGTGCGGGCCTGCGGGGTCAGCTCGCCAAAACCATGGCGCCAGCCGAGCATGGCGCGGGCGAACAGCGGCATCGTCCCGATCTGCGCCTCGGCGCGCAGGCCGAGCGTGGTGAAGCCGAGGGTCTGGTCGGAGGAGAGGACCCGCAAGGCCGCGGCCCCGCCCTGCTCGGTGCCGGCATCGGTGCTGACGCGGAGCAAGGCCAGCTGGGCGAAGGGCTCGAGTGCAAAGCCGCTGAAGGCGAAGCCATAGCCGAGCTCGGCAAAACCCTGCAGGACCTGCCCCGGACGCTGCAGGCGCAAGAGGTCGCCGAAGCCGCGGATCGCGACCTGGCGGCGGATGTCGCTCTCCGACCAGGAATAGGCCGCGCCAGCGTCGAGCCTGAGCTGGCCGACACGCGCCCCGGCATAGAGCGCGGCATGGCCGCTTTCGAGCTTGCCGGAGGACAGGCGCGCATCGAGATCGAAGCGCGACTGGCTGTAGCCACCGGCGACGCCGACCTTCAGCGACGAGCCAGGCGCGTCGTAGAGCATGATGTCCGCCCCGAGCAGGGCGCCGCCGCTGCGGCGGCTCATGCTCGCGGCATTGCCGTCGGCATCCGTGTTGCCGGTGCTGCCGAACGCCTCGCCCCAGAAGGCATAGCGCGGCTGCGGGATCGGCGCGGGCATCGTGATCGCGCCCTTCCTGCCCGGAAGATCGGCGCTGAAGGCGCCTGCGACCTGACCGGGAGCCTGCGTGAGCAGCGGACCGCGCAGATGGCCGAGAATGGTGTCGCGCACCAGCCGGCTCTCGTCGATCATCACGCTGACGGCCTGGGCATGCGCCTCGCCCGAGAGCAGGTCGAAGCCGGCCCGCGCCTCGGCCGCCGTGGCCGAGATCAGCGCGTCGTAGACCGGATTGCCAGCGCCCAGCGCCTCGGCCGCATTGGCGATGAAGCCCTGATTGCGCGTCGCGGCGATGTAGTTGCTCGTGCTGCCGCCGCCACCGGTTCCACCAGACGTGCCACCACCCGGGGTCGTGCCGCCGCCGGTGTCCCCACCGCCCGGGCCGAAGCCGGTGTCGTTGCGCGTCATGGTCAGCGTGACGTTGTTCGCGTCATAGCCGAGCGACGGCGTCAGGAAGGCCAGGTTCGAGCTGACGCTGGTGAAGGTTCCGGTGACCCCGCTCGACGCGGTCAGGATGGTGTAGCTGGTCGCGGCCGCGTAGTTGCCGGTCTCGGCCAGCACCTGCACCGTGCCGCCGGTGATCGTCGCCGAGCCCGACGCCACGATCTTGTCGCCCTGGCCGGCGGCGTTGACCTCGACCTGATAGGTCGAGCCCGCAGCGAAGGCGACATTGCCGGAGACATTCAGGGTCCCGATCGAGTTGCCCGGCGCCACCGTCGCGCCGCTGGCGACGCTGACGCCGCCGATGGTGCCCGAGCCGCCGAGCGTGCCGCCGTCGAGCGTCACTGTGCTCGCCAGCGAGCCGTTCACGACGAGCTTGCCGCCCGAGACCTTGGTCGAGCCGGCGTAGGTGTTGGCTCCCGTCAGCGTCAGCGTGCCGCTGCCGGTCTTGTCGAGCCCGCCATTGCCGCTGATTGACCCGGAGAAGGTCGTCGAGGCATTGCTGCTGCCGGCCTTCAGTGTCGTGCCGGTGCCGATCTGGATCGAGCCCGCGCCAGCGATCGATGCGGCGGTCACGGCGCCCAGACCGTCGCTGATCTGCAATTGCGCGCCTGTTGCGATGCTGTAGTCCGAAGCCGCCGACATGGCCCGAGCAGCGTCGATGAAGAGCGCGCCGGCCTCGATCGAGGTCGCGCCGGAATAGCTGTTGGTGCCGGTCAGGGTCAGCGTGCCGGCGCCCTGCTTGGTCAGGCCGCCAGTGCCGCTGATCGCGCCATTGAAACCGATCGCATTGCTGCGATTGAAGACGAGCTGGCCATTATTGACGACGTCGCCGAGGATCGAGCCGGTGGCACCACCATCGCCGATCTGGAGCGTGCCGCCCGAGATCGTCGTGCCGCCGGTATAGGTGTTAGTGCCCGTCAGGATCAGCGTGCCCGCGCCGGCCTTGGTGAGCGAGATGCCGTTCCAGCCGGCCGCAGGGTTCGCCGCCTGATCGGCCAGCACCGCCCCGACCGTGAAGCTGTCGGTGGCGTTGGTCAGCGTGAAGGTGCCGTGAGCGAGATTGTTGTGGGCGTTCCAGGTCAGGCTATAGCTGGCGAGATATTGCCGGCCGTCGGCCGATTTGCGGGTGGAGACGGTGAGGTAGTCCACCGTGCCGCTGAAGCCACCGACGCTGATGCCGGCGAAGTCGCCGCTGATGCCTGATGCGGTATCGATCAGCACCAGGTCGAGCTGGCTCGCATCGCTGATGCCGCTGATATTGAAGGTGACGGCGTTGCCGATCGTGATGCTGTTGGCGGAGAGCGCGGGGCTGCTCGTGCCGGCGGCGATCGACAGCGTGGTGCTGTTGCCGAAGGTCACGGCCTGGGCGACGGTCAGGGTCGTCGGCGCCTGGATCGCCAGCGTGCCGCCGGTGACATTGATGTTGCCGGCCAGATTGATGCTGCCGGCCGATATGCCGTTGCCGAACTGGAGCGTGCCGGCCGAGATCGTCGTACCGCCGGTATAGCTCTTGGCGCCGGTCAGGGTCAGCGTGCCCGTGCCGGTCTTGACCAGCGAGCCGGTGCCGGAGATGTCGCCGCTCACCTCGGTCGAGAGGTTGTTCGAGCCGACCGTCAGCTCATTGGCACCGAGGACGTAATTGCCGGCCCCGGCGATCGAGCCCGCGCTCAGCTTGCCGTCGCCGTTCGGGCCGGCGCTGCCCGAGAAATCGACCGTTCCACCGGCATTATTGACGAGGGTGGCATTGCCCGCCGTGCTGGTGTTGTTGAATCGCAGCATGCCGTCGTTGGTGATGGTGGCGTTGCCCGCCGTGCTGGCCGCGTTGAAGTCCACCTGGCCGGTGTTGAAGATGGTGGCGTTGCCGGCCGTGCTGGTATCGTAGAAGTACAGATTATTGTTGTTGGTGATGGTGGCGCTGCCCGCCGTGCTGGCGTTGTTGAAGCTCAGGTAGCCACTGTTGGTGATGGCTGCATTGCCCGCTGTGCTGGTGCCGTAGAAGTACACATTGTGGTTGTTGGTGATGGTGGCGCTGCCCGCCGTGCTGGCGCCGAAGAAAGCAAGGGCGTCGTTGTTGGTGATGGCGGCGCTGCTCGCGGTGCTGCTGTCGTTGAAGCGCAGGTTGCCGCTGTTGGTGATGGCGGCATCGCCTGCCGTACTGGCGTTGTTGAAATTCAGATCTTTGCCGCTGTTGTTGGTGACGGTGGCGCTGCCGGCCGTGCTGCTCCCGTTGAACGACATATTCCCGTTGTTGGCGATGACAGCACTGCCAGCCGTACCGTTGCCGGAGAAATAGAGAATTCCACCGGGATTGTTTGTGATGGTCGCGCTGCCGGCCGTGCTGTTGTAATTAAAAGACAGCGCATAACTATTGGAGATAGTGGCGCTGCCCGCCGAGCTGCTGTGGGCGAAAATCATGCTGTAGGTGTTCGTGATGGTGGCGCTGCCGGCGGTGCTGGTGTCGTTGAACCCCCAGGAGCCGTGATTGATGATGGTGGCGCTGCCCGCCGTGCTGCTGTCGTAGAACTGCGTCAGGCCGTAGCCGGTGTTGGTGAAGCTGCTCGTGCCGGCGCTGCTGGCGCCACGGAAATTCATGCGCCCATCATTCGAGATCGTCGTGATGCCGCTCGTGTCGGCGTTGACGATATCGAATGTCGCGCCATTGCCGACGGTGACTGTCCCCAGAATGGAGCCGACCGCACCGGCAGTGCCAAGCTGCAATGTGCCGCCGTTGATCGTCGTGCCGCCGCTATAGGTATTGATCCCCGATAATGTCAGCGTGCCCGTGCCCGTCTTGACCAGCGAGCCGTCAGTACCGGAGATGACGCCGCTCACCTCGGTCGAGAGATTGTTCGAGCCGACCGTGAACTGCTTGGCGCCGATGACGTAGTTGCCGGCCCCCTCGATCGAGCCGGCCGTCATCGCGGCCAATCCGATGGGATCCGAGATATCCACCGTGCCGCCGGCCTGGGTGATGAGGCGCGCCCCGGCGCTGCTGCTGCCGACGGTGAACTGGGTCATCGCCCCGGCCGCCGTCGTGATCGTCGCCGTGCCAGCCGTGCTGAGACTGCGAAAGAGCAGGCTGCTCTCGTTGACGATCGTCGCGCTTGCGGCCGAGCTGCTGCCAGAGAAGATCAGGCTGTTCTTGTTGGTGATGGTGGCGCTGCCGGCCGTACTGTCTCCTTGGAACGCTAGGGCCGCCGTGTTGGTGTTGGTGATGGTGGCGTTGCCTGCCGAGCTGGTGCCGTAGAACCCCGTAAAGAGGTGGTTCGTGATCGAGGCGCTGCCCGCAGAGCTGGCATTCCCGAAATAGAGGTCGCCGCTGTTGCTGATGGTCGCACTGCCGGCCGTACTGTCGTCATTGAACGTCAGGTAAGCCGTGCTGGTGTTGGAGATGGTGGCGTTGCCTGCCGAGCTGGTGCCGTGGAACGCCGTGAGGGAGTTGTTCGTGATCGAGGCGCTGCCCGCAGAGCTGGCATTCCGGAAATAGAGGTCGCCGCTGTTGCTGATGGTCGCGCTGCCGCCGTTGATGACGATCCCCGCTCCGGTGAACTCGAGCACTTGGTTGTTGTTGAAGGTGTAGTTCAAGGCATTGGCGTTGAACGTCCACCCGCCGATGGTCACATTGTTCGCGAACGACAGGTTCGTAATCGTCGACGTGCCGAAGAAGGCGGTGCCGGTCGGCCGCACTAGTGTGTCCCAGTTCAGGCCGGTACTGAAATTGGTCGAGACCGGCGCCGTGTGCCAGGTCGCATTCTGAGCGTGGGCAGGCGCGACGAGCGCCGTGCCGGCGAGCAGCGCCAGCCGCAGGGCAAAGCCGCCCCATTTTCCATCGAAAATCGGTAGAGCCACGTCTCGTTCCCCGGCCGCTGCGGAAGGCTTACGCCAGGGCACCGGCAAGGCAATGAACAGCCATTCACAACCCGCTAAATCGCATCTCTGTGGCAAATCTGCCGCCGGCGCAGCCCCTGCCCCGCCTCCAGCTCATGGCCCGGCGCGCCGCCGCGTGCTAAAGCCCCGCCCGCCATGCTGCGTCGCTTCTTCGCCTATTACCGCCCGCATCGCGGGCTCTTCATGCTCGACTTCGGCTGCGCCGTGGTGTCGGGGCTGCTCGAGCTCGGCTTTCCGGTCGCGGTGAAGCTGTTCGTCGACCAGTTGCTGCCGAGTGGCAACTGGAGCCTGATCGTGCTGGCCTCGCTCGGCCTGCTGGCGATCTATCTGGTCAATGCCGGCCTGATGGTGGTGGTGACCTATTGGGGCCACATGCTCGGCATCAACATCGAGACCGAGATGCGTCGCAAGGCGTTCGACCATCTGCAAAAACTCTCCTTCGGCTGGTTCGACAACCAGAAGACCGGCCATCTCGTCGGGCGCCTGACCAAGGACCTGGAAGAGATCGGCGAGGTCGCCCATCACGGGCCGGAGGATCTGTTCATCGCGGTGATGACCTTCATCGGCGCCTTCGCGCTGATGCTGATGGTGCATCCGCAGCTGGCGCTGATCACCGCGATCATCGTGCCGCTGATCGCCTGGCTGGTCAGCCGCTATGGCCGGCGGATGACGGCGAACTGGCAAAAACTGTTCGGCAGCGTCGGCTCGTTCAACGCCCGTATCGAGGAGAATGTCGGCGGCATCCGCGTCGTCCAGGCCTTCGCCAACGAGGAGCACGAGCGCAGCCTGTTCGCGGTCGACAACCAGCGCTATCGCCGCACCAAGCTCGATGCCTACCGGCTGATGGCGGCCTCGACCTCGCTCTCCTATTTCGGCATGCGCCTGACCCAGATGGCGGTAATGATCGCCGGCGCCTATTACGTGCTGATCGGCGACCTCAGCGCCGGCGGCTTCGTCGGCTTCCTGCTGCTGGTCACGGTGTTCTTCCGGCCGATCGAGAAGATCAACTCGGTGATCGAGACCTACCCGAAGGGGATCGCCGGCTTCCGGCGCTACACCGATTTCCTGGATACGCGGCCTGACATCGCCGACCTGCCCGGCGCCATCGCCGTCTCCGGCCTGAAGGGCGACATCACCTATGAGAACGTCAGCTTCGGCTATACGCCGGACCGCAAAATCCTGAAGGGCATCAACCTCAATATCCGTGCCGGCGAGACCATCGCCTTCGTCGGGCCCTCAGGGGCCGGCAAGACGACGATCTGCTCGCTGCTGCCGCGCTTCTACGATGTCGAGGGCGGGCAGATCGCGATCGACGGCATCGACATCAGGCAGATGACGCTGGCCTCGCTGCGCGGCCAGATCGGTATCGTCCAGCAGGACGTCTTCCTCTTCGCCGGCACGCTGCGCGAGAACATCGCCTACGGCAAGCTGACGGCGAGCGAGGACGAGATCGTCGAGGCTGCCCGGCGCGCCCGGCTCGACGAGATGATCGCGCGTTTGCCCGACGGGCTCGATACGGTGATCGGCGAGCGCGGCGTCAAGCTCTCGGGCGGGCAGAAGCAGCGCCTCGCCATCGCCCGGATGTTCCTGAAGAACCCGCCGATCCTGATCCTGGACGAGGCGACCTCGGCGCTCGACACCGAGACCGAGCGCGCCATCCAGGCCTCGCTCGCCGAATTGTCGAAAGGCCGGACCACGCTGGTGATCGCGCATCGCCTCGCGACGATCCAGGACGCCGACCGCATCATCGTCATCGACGAGAGCGGCGTCGCCGAGCAGGGCCGGCATCAGGAACTGGTACAGCGGCCGGGCATCTACCGGCGCCTGCACGAGGCGCAATATGGCGGAGGCCGGCGGTAGGCGGCTGCTTCAGAAGCGCTGCCGCGTCATGATCCCGCCGGCCGGTGGATCCGGCTCGTCGAAGAGGTCGCCGGCGCGGAAGAAGATCACGACCTTGCGCATCTCTGCGCTCTCGCCATCCGGCCAGCCGCGCCGCCAGGGCACCGGCCTGAAGCCCCATTGGCCCAGCATGATGACGTCGACGAGACCGAGATACCAGGCGAAGCGATAGGCCTTCTGTGCCCGTCGCCGCGCCAGCTCGAGATTGAAGGCCGGCTCACCGGTATTGCTGTGGAAGCCGTAGACGCGGATCATCCGGAACGTCTTGCCGAAGGCGCGCAGATTGGCCGTGAAGATCGCGTCCGTGTGCTCCTGCTTGAGCTCGTCCTCGCCGATGTCGTAATGGCTCAACTCGGCCAGGATCGACCCCGGGCTGGTGACGGCAGCCAGATCAGGGTAGGCGGCGCGTATCTCCTCCGAGCTGGTCAGGACGCGCCCTTTGCCCCGCGCACCGTCCGCCAGCTCATTCAGCCGTTTCAGCGTGTTGCCGCCGGGATCGACCACGCCGTCAATCTGGCGGAAGGCACCCTTGCCACGCCAGAAGGATTGGAACTCCCAGATCGCCTCGGCGAGCGCCTTAGGCACGGCGCCGTCCGCTCCCGGCCGGGGCGGCGGCTGCCAGAGCTCGCGCTTGCCGCCCTGCTTGCCCGGAATCTTCACGAGCAGATCGATGATCGCCGCCTGATCCTTCGCGAGGTTGGCGACATTCTGGGTACGATTGCGCAGCCCGACCGGGCCGCTGATGCTGACCGCCATGTCTTCGACAGCCAAGGCTGCCCCCTGCTGACCGATGCACGTCAGGATAGCAGCCGCGATGCGATTTCGCGTAGGCAAAGCGCGCGGCCTCATCCGCGAGCGCTTTGCGGTCTTCAGCGAGCAAATCGCCGGTCGTGACGTAACCTGCCCCAAGGCATCTCGCCTGCGAGTATCCCCGGGGACAGGTTTGATGAGCGATCGGCTTCAGCCGCGCGTTTCGAGCGCCTTGACGATCGCGTCGCCCATCTCGGTCGTCGAGACGGCGTTGGCACCGGGCGCGGCGATGTCCGAGGTCAGAGGCTGGATATGCGGGGCTCGAAACGCGAGCTTCATGCCCATCGACCATGGCAAGCTCGACGGCAGGGCGGACACCGGCTGTGCCCTTGCGGCCTCGACCACCTCGCTCGCAAGCGTGCGCAGCCGCGACAGTTCGGCATCGAAGCGAGCAAGCTGCCGCAGCCCTTTCTTGAAGGTGCCGCGGAGCTCGGGTCTCAGGAACTCCAGAACCAGAGCGCGATCCATCTCGCTTTCTTTCATGGCGACGAACAAGGCCGTCGCCATGATCCGGTCGTTCACAGGCAAGTAGCCGCCGCCGCGCCACCAGCTCCACGCTCCGTCCGTCAGTCGCTGCGCGCAGGTGTTCGACAGAAAGACCCCGAAGCCAAGGAACGCGACACACAGGTCGATCAGGAATTCATACTCGTCCTCGGCGACGGGCAGATCGCTCCCCGGAGGGACGAGCACATGAGAAAGCTCGTGTGCGAAGGTCGAGATCAGGTTCTCGTGATCCTTGAGCAGTTCGGGATCGTAGCTGATCTCGAACTGCCCCGGCCCCAGCGTGCGGCAGGTCCCGAGGGGTTCGGGTTTCTCATGGTGGAGTGCGATCCGCTCGCTCACGATCGATGCGCGACGCGGCGGCTGAGCGACTAGCGCAACCGAGACATCGTCACCGAGGCGGACATAGTGCCGGACCTGCTCAAAGATGCGCAACGCCAGCGCGTGGCCGCGCTCCTGATCGGCGATGAAATGCCCGTTGCCCGGCACGAGGCTCGGTACGTCCGAGAGCGGCACGTCACCGGAGAGGTTCCGGATGAACCATTCGAATACGCCGAGCTGCCACCTGACAGTGTCGTCGTCGACGATCCGAGTCGGAAAAGGCCACATCACGCACCGCAGCAGCAAGCTTGAGAAGGATCGCTGCTATCGGCCGTTACGTCAACCATTCCGGGTTTCCACCTTAGGTGCACCCGGAATGGTAGTTCCAGAGAAGCCCGCTTCAGCCGCGGGCTTCGAGCGCCTTGACGATGGCATCGCCCATCTCAGTGGTCGAGACGGCGTTGGCGCCGGGCGCGGCGATGTCCTTGGTGCGGGTGCCGGCGCCGAGCACGTCGGCGATCGCGCCTTCGAGCCGGTCGGCCGCCTCGCCGGCGCCGAAGGAATAGCGCAGCGCCATGGCGAAGGAGCCAATCATCGCGATCGGATTGGCGAGGCCCTTGCCGGCGATGTCGGGCGCCGAGCCGTGCACGGGCTCATAGAGCGCCTTGCGCTTGCCGGTGCCCTTGTCCTCGGCGCCGAGCGAGGCGGAGGGCAGCATGCCGAGCGAGCCCGTCAGCATCGCCGCGACGTCGGAGAGGATGTCGCCGAAGAGGTTGTCGCAGACGATGACGTCGTATTGCTTGGGCCAGCGCACCAGCTGCATGGCGCAATTGTCGGCCAGCACATGCTCGAGCTCGACGTCCTTGTAGCTCTTGGCATGCAGCGCGGTGACCGTCTGCTTCCAGAGCACGCCGGTCTTCATGACGTTGTGCTTCTCGGCCGAGGAGACCTTGTTGCGGCGGGTGCGGGCCAGCTCGAAGGCGACGGCGCAGATGCGCTCGATCTCGCCGGTCGTATAGAGCTGGGTATCGACGCCGCGCTTGGAGCCGTCCTCCAGGGTGACGATCTCCTTCGGCTCGCCGAAATAGACGCCGCCGGTGAGCTCGCGCACGATCAGGATGTCGAGGCCTTCGACGACCTCGGGCTTCAGCGACGAGGCCGAGGCCAGCGCCGGATAGCAGATCGCCGGGCGCAGATTGGCGAACAGGCCGAGATCCTTGCGCAGGCGCAGCAGGCCGGCCTCGGGACGGTGCTGATAGGGCACATCGGCCCATTTCGGGCCGCCGACCGCGCCGAAGAGCACGGCGTCGGCGTCCTGGGCGAGCTTCATGTCGCCTTCGGAGATTGCTGCCTTGTGCGCGTCATAGGCGGCGCCGCCGACGAGGCCGCGCTCGAGCGAGAACGAGCCGAGGCCCTGCTTCTCGAACCAGGAGACGATCTTCTCGACCTGCCCCATCACCTCGGGGCCGATGCCGTCGCCGGGGAGCAGCAGGAGCTTGTGGTTCGCCATCGATTGAGCCTCGCGCAACAGAAATGCGCTGGCTGCTTAGGGGCGCGCCGCGATGGGCGCAAGGCCGGGATTGCAGCCCTGCCCCGCTGCAGCGGGCGCTCAGGCCGATGCGAGCCGCGCCGTCACCTCGATCTCGACCTTCATCTCGGGCTTGAGCAGGCCGGCGACGATGTACATGCCGCCCGCCGGGCGGATCTCGCGGAAGGCTTCGCCGCAGACAGCCAGCACCGGCTCGCAATAGCTGCGATCGGTGACGAAATACTGCGCCCGCACCACCTGCGCGAGCGAGGAACCAGCCTCCGCCATCACCGTCTCCAGTGTGCGGAAGATGTTGCGCGCCTGCTCGGCCGGATCCTCCGGCAACGTCATCGTGGCATAGTCGTAGCCGGTCGTGCCGGAGATGAAGACGAGATCGCCGTCGACGACGGCACGGGAATAGCCGAAGGCGCACTCGAAGGGCGAGCCGGTGGAGATGAGACGGCGGGTCATGACAGGGCTCCGAGGATGCGCCCTGCCCTCTGCCAGGTTAATAGGCCGTGGCCCACCCGTTTCCTGCGTCAGACCCGTCCGCCCTTCAGCGCGCGCAGGACCTTCTCGCCGGGGCGGCCGGTCTGCGGCATGCCGACCTTGGCCTCGATCTCTTTGATCGCGGCCCGCGTCAGCGCGCCGACGGCGCCATCGGGCTCGCCGACATTGTAGCCGCGCTGGATCAGCAGGCGCTGCAATTCGCGGCGCTGCTCACGCGACAACGGCAAATCGTCGGTCGGCCAGTCACCCTGTACGCCCGGCCGGCCGCGCAGGCGGTCGGAGAGGAGCGAGATCGCGAGGGCGTAGGAATCCGCGCCATTGTAGCTGTAGGCGGCGTCGTAGTTCTTGAAGACGAGGAAGGCCGGGCCGTTGCTGCCCGCCGGCATCAGCAGGCCGGCATTGCCCGAGCCGGAGAGCGCCGAGCCGTCGAACTTGACGATGCCGCGCGCCGCCCAGGACGAGACCGGCTGCTTCGGGTTGCGCCCGGTCGGGCCGGAATAACCACCGGGGACGCGGACCTCATAGCCCCAGGTCGCGCCGGTGACCCAACCAGCCTTGGCCATGAAGTTGGCGGTCGAGTGCAGCGCATCGGGGATCGAATCGACGAGATCGCGCCGACCGTCGCCATCGCCGTCGACGGCGAGCCGCAGATAGGTCGAGGGTATGAACTGGGTGTGGCCGAAGGCGCCGGCCCAGGAGCCGAACAGCCGCTCGGGACGGAGGTCGCCGCGCTCGATGATCTGCAGGGTGGCGATCAATTCGCCCTTGAAGAAGGCGTTGCGGCGCGGCGCCAGGCAGGCGCCGGTCGAGAGCGCCTGGACCAGCGGCATCTTGCCTCGCGCCTTGCCGAAATCGCTCTCGACGCCCCAGACGGCCGCGATCGTGTGGCGGTCGACGCCGAAGCGGCTCTCGGCGGCGGCGAGCGTCGAGGCGTGCTGGCGCATCATCGAGCGCCCTTCCGCCACCTTCTCGTCGTCGACCAGCGTGCCGAGATAGTCCCAGATCGGCGTCTTGAATTCCGGCTGGTTGTTCATCGCCTCGATCACCTTCATGTCGGGCGTGACACCCGCCATGGCGCGATCGAAGGTGGCGCCGGAGACGCCCTTGGCGGCAGCGGCCGAGCGCAGGCCGGCGACGCAGGAGTCGAAATCGGCGCGCGCACCGGTCGCGGCGAGGAGCAGGAAAGGCAGGGCCAGGATCGAAGCGCGCATGGGTCCACCGAATCGCAGGATTGACGCAAAACTAGGGCGCTGCGGTTAACGGAGGTTAACCATGCGCGTCCGGGGAGCGCGCGGCGCGCCGAAACCGGCTATGTCTGCCGACCTCTCTTTACCGCGCGAATCGCTGCAGGTCCGCATGTCCACCGCCGCCATCGAAGCGCTCGGCTTCTGTGCCGCCCTGCTCACCACCTTCTGCTGGCTGCCGCAGGCCTGGCAGACGATCCGCACCCGCGACACCAGCGGCATCTCGCTGTGGACGCAGGCGCTGTTTGCGACCGGTATCGTGCTCTGGCTGATCTATGGCGTGCTGATCGCCTCCTGGCCGCTGATCGGCGCCAATACGGTGACGCTCGCGCTGGTTCTCGTCATCCTGACGATGAAATTGCGCTACGGCTGAGCCACGAACCCCGCCCCACCGCACGATCCGGAACCTGCCATGCCAGCTCTCAGCGCCGCCCATCTCTCACCGATCGGCATGCTGATCGCCTCGAACGTGTTCATGACCTTCGCCTGGTACGGCCACCTCTCCTACAAGAGCACGGCGATCTGGCTGGCGATCCTGGCGAGCTGGATGATCGCCCTGCCGGAATACATGCTCGCCGTGCCGGCCAACCGCATCGGTCACGGCGTCTATTCGGCGGCCGAGCTGAAGACGATCCAGGAGGTGGTGACGCTTTGCGTCTTCGCCTTGTTCTCGGTGTTCTGGCTCAAGGAACAGCTGACCTGGAACCACGCCATTGGCTTTGCCCTGATCGCGGCCGGCGCCTTCTTTATCTTCAACGCCAGGGCCTGAACGAGATGGCGCCGATCCCGCATTCCGGCCACCCCGCGGTCGAAACCTATCTCACTGAGGGCTATGAGCGCGTCGTTGGCATGTCCTCGCGTTTCGCCGCCGCGGTCTGCGCGCGGCTGCTGCGTTTGCAGACGGAAGAGGGCGTCGGCGGGCCGATCGCCGAGATCGGCGCCTTCGAAGGCCGCTTCTTCATCGCGCTCGCCCATGCGCTCGAACCCGGCGAGATCGCACTCGGCCTCGACATCTTCGAATGGCCGAACCCCGAGGTGAAGGATCGCTTCGAGGCCAACTGCCTGAAGCACGGTATTGCGCCCGAGCGCCGCGTCACCATCAAAGGCGATGCCGGCGCGATGTCTCCGGCCGAGCTGATCGGCCATGCAAGCGGCGAGAAACTGCGCTTCATCCATATCGATGGCGAGCATTCGCGCGCGGCCTTGAGCAAGGACCTCGCGCTCGCCACCGCCTGCCTTTCCGGGGGCGGGCTGATCGTGCTCGACGACATGCTGCACCCCGGCTATCCGACGCTGATGGTCGCGGTCCAGGAGTATCTTTCCGCCAATCCCGGCATCGTTCCGCTGTGCATCATCGACCGGGAGACCATTGTCGGCGCGACCAAGTTCGTGCTTTGCCAGCGCGACTGGTTCGAGCGTTATCAGGCGGTCATGCTGACGATCTTCAAGGAGCAGATCTGGCCGCTGGGAGCCGACTTCGAGCCACATTGGTGCCTCGTTCTGTCGCTCGATACGCGGCTCGCCGAGATCACCTGATTCTGCCCGGTTTCTCCCGAAGGATGCCTGCCTTGCTCAAGCCGATGACGCTCGCCCTGTGCCTTGCCGCCCTGTCCGGCGCCGCCCTTGCCGGGCCGACCTGTTCGCCGAGCGACGAGCGCGCCCGCATCCTCGCCTCGGCCTCTCAGGGCAATCTCCACCGCGACTGGAAGGGCGGAAACCAGGTCGGCTATGGCTGGTCGCTGCAGGTCGACCGCAGCGTGCGCGACGCCGCCGGCACCGAATACTATGTCGGCGACCTCTACGACACGCGCGGGCAGCTTGCGACCCGCAAGGTCTTCGTCGTCGAGCGCGAATGGGATTGTGGGCCGTGAGCTTCCCGTCTTTCCGGGGCAGGCCGCAGGCCTGAGCCCGGAATCCAGAGCCGATGCCCTATCCGAAAGGGCCTGTCGGCCCTCGCACCTCTATCACAACTGGCATCGGTTCTGGGTTCCGGGCTCTTTGCTGCGCAAAGCCCCGGAATGACAGCGGCAATTATCGCACCGGCCGAACCCGCAGGACCTTGCCGTTCGAGTCGTCACTGAGCAGGTAGAGATAGCCGTCCGGCCCCTGCCGGACATCGCGGATGCGCTCGCCGAGATTGCTTAGCAGCCGCTCCTCGCCGGTGACCTTCTCGCCATCCGTCGAGAGCCGCGAGAGCAGCTGGCCGGCGAGCGCGCCGACGAAGAGCGAGTTCTTCCAGGCCGGCCAGCGATCGCCGGTGTAGAAGGCGGCGCCCGAGGGCGCGATCGACGGATCCCAGTAGAACAGCGGCTGCTCCATGCCGGGCTTGCTCGTGCCGTCACCGATCTTCACGCCGGAGTAGTCGATGCCGTAGGTGATGACCGGCCAGCCATAGTTCAGGCCGGCCTTGGGCGTGTTGACCTCGTCGCCGCCGCGCGCGCCGTGCTCGGCCGTCCAGAGCTGGCCGGTCTGCGGGTGGAGAGCAGCACCCTGCACATTCCGGTGGCCGATCGACCAGATCTCCGGCTGCCAGCCCGACTTCTTCGGATTGCCATCCGCCGCGCCGCCCTCGGGGCGGATGCGCAGCACCTTGCCGATATGGTTCTCCGGGTTCTGCGCCTGATCGCGCTGGCTGTAGCGGTCCCCAACGGTGACGAAGAGCGCCCCCGTCCGGTCGAAGACCAGCCGCGAGCCGAAATGCATGTTGCTGGCGATCGTCGGCAGCTGCCGGAAGATCACGCTGAGCCCCTCCAGCGCAGTGCCGTTGGCGCTCAACCGGGCGCGGGCGACGCTGGTGCCGTTGCCGTTGGCGCGGGGCTCAGCGAAGGAGAGGTAGAGATAGCGGTTCTGCGCGAAGTTCGGATCGAGCACGACGTCGAGCAGGCCGCCCTGCCCGCGCGCCACCACATTCGGCACGCCCGCGATCGGCGCCGAGAGCTTGCCGTCGTTGCCGACCAGTCGCAGGCGCCCCGGCCGCTCGGTCACCAGCATGCGCCCGTCAGGCAGGAAAGCGAGGCCCCAGGGGTTCTCCAGCCCGCTCGCCACCGTCTCGACCGCAAGCTCACCGGCGCTCGACGGATAGCGCTGCTGGGCTGTCGCCGGGATGGTGAGAGCCAGCGCGAGGGCTGCGGCGAGAACGAAACGCATCGACATCTCCTGATCGCTACCGGCCCCTTGCGACACCGGCTCAAGGAGAATGCACGATTCAGCCACCGGTTGCTTCGAGCTCACGCCGAAGTGAGACGATCTGCGAGGCTTCGTCCAGCGCGACATCGGCGCTGGTGACCACCGCACCGGCGGCGACGTCGCGCTTCAACGTCACGCCATGCGCGAGCCCGATCGGCAGCGCTTTCGCCGCGCGGCTGGCGGCAGCCGGCATCAGCTTGCCGTAGACGGTGTAGCCGCCCTCACCGTCCAGCATCTGCCCGGCCTTGAGGTCGCGCTTGGCGGTCGCGACCGCATCGCCGCGCCAGCTCTTGGTCGTGCCGGTCGGTTCGCCGCGCAGCGCCGCGTTGAGCACCGAGAGCGAGAGCTCGAGCCCGATCAGGTGGAAGGGCTTGTACATCGCCGCATAGAGGCCGGTGGAATCGGTCGGCAGCCCGTATTGCTTGAAGCAGGCGGCGGCATAGGGGTTCGGCGCCTTCAGCACGACATAGACGCCCCAGCGCAGGTCACGGAAGACCGGCCGCCCGTCACGTTCCAGCGAGGAGACGACCTCGACCATGCCGTCATGATCGAGCTGGCCGCCGACCGCCTTCGGCCGCAGGACATGAGCGAGATCATCGACGCCGCAAGGCGGGAAGGCGAGCCCATCGGCCGGCACGTCGAGCCCGCTGGCATTGGCGATCGCCGCCATCTCGATCGCCGACTTGGTGCCGTCGAGGAAGGAGTTGAACATTTGCGGGTTCATGCCGGCGGCCTTCGCCGCCTCCGGCGTCAGCCCGTAATGGCTCCAGACCTCGTCCGGCGTGACGCGGTGATAAGCCGGCAGGTACTTCGTGCCCTTGCCGGCGGCCGCGACGGTGAAGCCGGTGGCGCGCGCCCAGTCGACCATCTCGGCGACGAGCGCCGGCTGGTCGCCATAGGCCATGGAATAGACCACGCCGGCCGCCTTGGCCTTGGCCGCCAGGACGGGGCCGACCAGCACATCGGCCTCGACATTGACCATGATGACATGGCGGCCGGCCGCGATTGCAGCGAGCGCGTGGCGGGCACCGGCGGCCGGGTGTCCCGTCGCCTCAATCACCACCTCGACGCCGTCCAGCTCCGCTGCGATGACGCCGCTGTCGACGAAGCGTGTGGCGGCGATGCGAGCCTCGTCCCAGCCGACGGTGCGGCAAGCCTGGCGCGCCCGTTCGGGGTCGAGATCGGCGATCGCCGCGACCTCCAAGCCCGCGATATGCGGCACCTGCGCCAGGAACATCGAGCCGAACTTGCCGGCACCGACCAAGGCGCAGCGGACGGGGCGGCCAGCCTCGGCACGCGCGGCGAGCTTGGGCATCAGGTTCATGGGCGGTGCTCCGTTAGCATCGATCCTGTCGGGCACGCCCTACCCGTCATGCTCGCCATCGTGGCGAGCATCCACGTCTTGAACACCGCGTGCGATCAAAGAAGCGAAGACGTGAATGGTCGGGACAAGCCCGACCATGACGAAAGAGGCCGACATGCGATGGCGCGCTAGGCTCACTCCGGCTTGACGCCGGCGTCCTTGATGATCTTCTCCCAGGTTGCGATTTCCTGCTGATGATAGGGCCGGAAGGCGGCGGGGTCGCGGACCTTGAGAGTGAAGCCGAGCTTGAGGATCTGCTCGGCGATCGCCGGCTTGGCCAGCGAGGCCAGCACGGCCTTCGACAGCGTGTCCAGCACCGGCGCCGGCGTCGCGGCCGGGGCGAAGAAGGCGGCCCAGCTGTCGGCGTCGGCGTCGGTCACGCCCTGCTCGCGCAGGGTCGGGATGTCCTTGGCGCGCGGATTGCGCTCCGGGCTCGCCAGCGCGATCGCCCTGAGCGTGCCGGCATTGATCTGCTCCAGCACCGAAGGCAGCGTCGAATTGGCGATGTCGATGCGCCCGCCGATGATCTCCTGGACCAGCGGCGCGGCGCCCCTGAACGGCACATGCGTCATCTTGATGCCGGTGCGCTGCATGAACAGCTCCATGGCGAGGTGCGAGCCGGAGCCGACACCCGTCGAGCCATAGTTGAGCTTGCCCGGATCGGCCTTGGCGAGCGCGATCAGCTCCTTGATGTTTTTGGCCGGCAGATCGTTGCGGACGACGAAGGCGTGCTCGAAGGCGCCGACGCCGGCGACCGGCGCGAAATCCTTGACCGCGTCATAGCCCGGCTCCTTCAGCAGGAACATGTTGTTCCCGTGCGTCTGGTTGTTGCCGAAGATGAAGGTGTGGCCGTCGGCCTCGCCCTTGGCGACGGCGCGGGTGCCGACCGCCCCCGAGGCGCCGGCGCGGTTGTCGACCAGGACGTTCTGGCCGATCGAGGTCGAGAGGTCCTGCGCGACGAAGCGCGCGATCGCATCGGTCGGCCCGCCGGCCGGATAGGGCACGACCAGGGTGATCGGCTTCGACGGATAGCTCTGCGCCCGGACGATGGCCGGAGCGAAGACGGCGCCGGCAACGAGGCCGAGCGTGGAACGGCGGGTCAGCGACATGGATTTCCTCCCGGGAGCCCGATTGGAAGACGGGCTTTCGCGGCAGGATTAGGGGCAACGTCCCAGTTCGTCCAGCCGCCCGCGGCTCACCACACGCACAGCGTGGCGCTGTCGTGCCACTGCTGCTACGCTGACTGGGATAGCCGTGCCTTGAGCGAGACTTTGTCCGCTCCAATCTGCTCGCAAAGCGCAGGTGACCAAATGGCGATCCGGCCCTTCATCCTCGAGCCCAACTACGACTCGTTCTTCGACCGTGCGGGAACGGGACAACCCGCGCAGCTTCGCATCAGGTTGAAAGTGACGCTTGTTCCCCTCGACCCCTCGACGGCGTGGGCGAGAAGCCGCCATGCCTCCAACCTTCCGGGATCGCCTGCGGGACCGCTTCCCCCGTCCCATCTGGCTGCGAGCGAGTCCGACTCCAAACGCGGCAACGTCGTCGACGCCGGCGGCCAACCCGTGCCCTGCCGCAGCTGGCTCGCCAGTGAGTGGCAGGATTTCACCAAGCGCTTCAAACACATCGTCGAGACCGTCTGGAACAACCAGATGGTGTTCCTCCCGACCGAGAATGGCGACAGCCTGAGCGACGCCGATTTCTGGCAACTGATCGGCAATCCCAAGGTGCCGGCGCATGTCGCCGGTGTGCTCGAGATCGATCTGCAGCCGACCGGTGCGGGCAGCCATGCCATCATCGAGGTCGCGCATCTGGCCAATCCAGGCGCGAGTTTCCGGGACCGGATGACCCGCATCACGGACGAAAGCGTCCAGTTCGGGGAGCATAATTTTAGGGCGGGCCGGGCACGCGGGATCGGTGGGAAGACCGGGCAGTTCGCTGCGGCGCACGAGGTCGGCCACTGGCTCCGCAACCCCGGATCGACAGTGTTCGACCACATCGATCGGTCCTATGCGCTCACCCTTCCCAGAGCCCAGCAGGACACTGCGCAATACGGCCGGACGCTCGGGCGATACTATTCGATCATGGGGGGCGGAACCGTCGTGACGGATCATGACGCCACACCGTGGATTTCACGCCTGCGCCGGCAGACACCGATGAAACTCGGCTGGATGTATGTGCACAGGATCGACTTCCGCCGCAGCCTGAGCGAGGTGTCTGCGCGTCAGAAGCGGCTGCTGCTGGCTGCCGGGTTCCTGCCCAAGATTCTTCAAGGGCAAATTCCCTAGCTGAGCTAGGCCACAAACCCCGCCCGCTTCAGCCGCTGCACCGCGACGTCCAGCGCTTGCAGGAAGGCCGAGCGATCCTTCTGCGAGAACGGCTTCGGGCCGCCGCTGACGCTACCCATGGCGCGCAGGTCTTCCATCATGTCGCGCGTCGCCAGCGCCATGCCGATCGAGGCTTCGGTGAAGGGCTTGCCGGTCGGGCCGATCACGTCGGCGCCGGCCTTGATGCAGCGATCGGCGAGCGGGATGTCGGCGGTGATCACGATCGCGCCGCGGCGGGCGCGCTCGGCGATCCAGTCATCGGCCGCATCGAAATTGCCGGGCACGACGACGCGCTCGATCCAGGGCTCGCGCGGCACCTGCATGAAGCTGTTGGCGACGACGAAGACCTTGAGCCGATGCCGCTCGGCGACACGATAGACCTCCGGCTTCACCGGGCAGGCGTCGGCGTCGACATAAATGGCGATGCTGTTGGAAACGGTATCCATACAGCCGGAATCGCAGGCTGTATGGCGGGACGCAAGCGGCTTGTCGTCGAAACTCTGCTAGCGCCTCGAACCGCCGGGAGGCGGCTCGGGGCAAAAAGACGATCAGTCACAAACCTGAACCCGCCGCACCACGCCACTGACGCGCGCCCGGGTCCAATAGCAGGGACCTTGCTGTTCCGCGGCGGGTACCGCCGTCACCGTGCCCCGGCGCGGCGCCGCGTAGTATTCCTGCTGCGCGGGCACGACCACGGTCTCCGCAGGGCGGGGTGCAGAAGCGGCGAGCGCACCGATGCCCAGGCCGCCGATGCCGGCCGCGACCAGCGCGGGAATGAGCACGGGGTCAGCCGCGGCAGGGGTGGACATGCCCATGCTGCCGACCGTCAGGGCGAGCCCCGAGACCGCAGCGATCATGATCTTTCTCATATCAGCCTCCGATGCAAAGCCCGTGAAGCGAAAGGTCTCGCGATACGGGACATTGAACAAAGCCACCGACCTCGCACGGATCGGCAGAGGTCCGGAAATGATGGGCGGCGAAGGGTGATGATCCCGTGACGACAATCGGAAGCACTGTGATGATTTCGTGATGATTTCGTGCCGGCGACTGAGCCAATTTATGCATTTATACATCGCGTTCGAAGCTCGAATTCACCGCCAGTTCAGGCATTTTGTGCCTTCCAACCGTCTTTATGCGGCCCTTATGCGCCGCAACGCCTTCCACATGGCGGTCTTATCGGGACCAGACCTACATCATCGGCATCGATGGAGGTCGATATGTCGATGAACAACGCCTTGTTCCGCACCAGCCAGCAGCGCCGCGCCCGCGCCGTCTATGACAGCGTCGCCAGCCGCCGCCCGGTCGTCGGAATCCTCTGCGCCGAGATGGTCGCGCTCGCCGTGTTCGCACTGGCCGCCGCCGCCTTCATCGGCCTGCGCGCCTGGTTCGCCCTGCCGAACTGAGGACGCCACCATGGGACAATTCAAGCCGCTGCAGCCGCTCAACGGCGAGAGCCATCTCTTCCTGGTCGGCCAGTCGAGCCACGGCTTCTGGGTCGCGCGCGACCTCGAAGGCCGCAGCGAAGGCATTTTCCGCAACCAGAAGGACGCGGTCCGCTTCGCCCTCTCCGAGGGTGGCCACCCCAATGCCGTGCTGATCTCCCCGAACGAGGTCGAGCCGAGCTATGGCCTGGGCATCCATTGAAGGCATGCCTGCAGCCGACAAGGCGAGCCGCGACCTCGACAGGGCGCTGCTCGCCATCTTCCTAGAAGCCGCCGGCGCACTGATCGATCAGCTCGTCGAGGCCGGCATCGTCGATCCCGCCGACATCGCCCGCCGGCTCAACCGGCGCGGCTTTCCCTGTTTCGGGCGGCCGCGCTGGAATGCCGTCGCGGTCGCGACGGTACTGCGTCGCCGGGAACGCCTGCGCGAAGCAGCCTGACATGGGGGCCGGCGTGTGACACGCCTGCCCGCATCAGCCTCGAAGCCCGGTCAGCATGCTCGGCCGTCGGGCAGCGGCAACGACGACTCCCATCGTTGCATGGCCGGTTTTCCGCTGCGCGATCAGCCTGTGCAAGGCAACCGTCATCACCGCGCCGACGATGACGTCGATGAGATGGTGACCACCGATCGGAATGGTCGATATGATGATCACGCCCGCCACCGCCCAGGCCAGCGCGGTCACCGCGCCGAGCCCGCGCAAGGCCAGCGGCACGCACAGCGCGGCGGCCGTATGGAAGGACGGGAAGGTGATCAGGCCTTCCGTGGCAGGCAGGCTGAAACGGGTGAAGGTCCCCGCCCGAAGCGCCTCGAATTGAGCGAGATGCCAAACCCCGGCATCCGACGAGATGGCACTGCGCACGGTTTCGTCGGGACGGAAATGCACATAGGCGCCGACGGCCGGGACGATGCCGGACAGAACGGCGGCCAGCAGGCAGGTCCCGACAAGCAGCAGCATGAATTCCACGATGCGATGGTGCCATTGCAGCACGTTGAGCAGGACGAGCACATAGATCAGCGGCACGATGGTGCCGTGATAGGCGTAACCGAGCAGCCAGATCAGAGTGGGGCTCTCGTTGAACCAGGCGACGACCGCGAGCCAATCGAAGCCGAGCCAGCTATCGACCCGCGCCAGAACGGGGTCCATCAGCGGCATGCCCGCGCCAAGCCCGGCCGTGGCGTAGGTGAAGATCGCGAGTGGCGCCGGCATCAGCAGGAACCAGGCCACACTCAGCGCAGACGACGTCGCCACAGCATTGCCGAGCCAGGCGGCAGCCAGGACGAATCCCGACGCGATCGCGAGGACGAGCCCCATGGTGCGCCAACTGGCCGGCTCGATGGTGATGCCGAGCCAGGCGAAGCTGAGGAGGCCAGCCACCAGCGCGCCGGCCAACAGCCCGAAGGGCAAGGCGAAGGCACGGATCAGCATCAGGTTGGCGGCGGGAAGGGCGCGGATCATCATGCCGCAACCTCTCGCAACCGCGTTTCCATGCCGTTACCGCAGGTGACGTCTGCGCACCGCGTCGCATCGCATCATGAACGAATGCTTGCGAGGCCGGTCATGCGGGCCTAGGAAGCACCCCGCGCCCGCGATGGGCGCCTTTGCCCTCCCGGAGACCTGGACCATGGCTTTCCTTGCCGACGCCCTGAAGCGCGTGAAGCCGTCTGCGACCATCACCATCACGCAGAAGGCGCGCGATCTGAAAGCGCAGGGCAAGGACGTGATTTCGCTCTCGGTCGGCGAGCCTGATTTCGACACGCCCGATAATATCAAGCAGGCGGCGATCGCGGCGATCAATCGCGGCGAGACGAAGTACACGCCGGTCTCCGGCATCCCGCAGCTGCGCGAGGCCATCACCCGCAAGCTGAAGCGCGAGAACGGCCTCGACTACAAGCCGAGCCAGACCATCGTCTCGACCGGCGGCAAGCACGTCATCTACAACGCCCTGCTCGCGACGCTGAACCCGGGCGACGAGGTGATCTGCGTTTCGCCCTATTGGGTCAGCTATCCCGAGATGGTGGCTTTGTGCGGGGGAACGCCGACCTACGCCGAGACGAAGATCGAGAACGAATTCAAGCTGCAGCCGCAGGAGTTGGAGCGCGCGATCACGCCCCGGACCAAGTGGGTCATCCTGAACTCGCCGTCGAACCCGTCCGGCGCGGCCTACAGCCATGCCGAGATGAAGGCGCTGACCGATGTGCTGATGCGCCACCCGCATGTCTGGGTGCTGACCGACGACATGTACGAGCATCTCGTCTATGGCGACTTCCAGTTCGTGACGCCGGCCCAGGTCGAGCCCGGCCTCTACGATCGTACCCTGACGATGAACGGCGTCTCGAAATCCTACGCCATGACCGGCTGGCGCATCGGCTACGCGGCGGGTCCGCAGCACCTGATGAACGCCATGGACCTTGTCCAGGGCCAGCAGACCTCGGGAACCTCGGCGATCTCGCAATGGGCCGCGGTCGAGGCGCTCGACGGCACGCAGGAGCACATCCCGGTGTTCCGCAAGGCGTTCGAGCGCCGGCGCGATCTCGTCGTCTCGATGCTGAACCAGACGCGCGGGCTGGTTTGCCCCAAGCCCGAAGGCGCCTTCTACGTCTATCCCGACTGCTCGGCCCTGATCGGCAAGACCATGCCCAACGGCAAAAAGATCGAGACCGACGAGGACCTCGTGATGGGGCTGCTCGAGGGTGAAGCGGTCGCCGCGGTGCACGGCTCGTCCTTCGGCCTCGGCCCGAACTTCCGCATCTCCTACGCCACTTCGGACGAGAAGCTGGAAGAGGCCTGCCGCCGCATCCAGCGCTTCTGCGCCGAGCTGCGCTGAGATTGGACAGAGGCCGGCAGCTCGCCTGCCGGCCTCGTTCTGACCCGCGATGACACTGGAAGACCAGCGCGCCCTGATGCTCTCGGGGCGCATGTATGACGATCTCACGCCCGAGCTGATCGCAGCACGGGCGCGGGCCGTCACCCTGACCGACGCCTATAATCGCAGCCTCGGCCAGCCGCAGGCGGAGCGCGAGGCGCTGCTGCGCGCCTTCCTGCGCGAGGTCGGTCCCGGTGCCCATTTCGAGCCGAGCTTCCGCTGCGAGTTCGGCTTCAACATCAGCATCGGCCGCAGCTTCTACGCCAATTTCGACTGCGTCATGCTGGATGGCGGCGAGATCACCATCGGCGACCACGTCCTGCTCGGCCCGCGCGTCGGCATCTACACCTCCAACCACGCCATCGATCCGGCCGAGCGGGTGGCCGGCGGCTGCTACGCCAGACCAGTGACGATCGGCAACCGGGTCTGGGTCGGCGGCGGCGTCCAGATCAACCAGGGCGTCACGATCGGCGACGACGCCATCATCGGCGCCGGCAGTGTCGTGACGCGCGACGTTCCGGCCGGCGTGATCGCGGCCGGCGTCCCCTGCAAGGTGCTGCGCACGATCACCGAGGCGGACAGGACCGGGTTTCGCTCGACGCGCGCTTAAGTGGACTCGGTCGTATCCGGGCTTCGTGAATTGCGGCAGCCCATGCCTTGGGAGTATCGCTCAGGCATGAACCGCCGTGCACTCCTGCTGCTCGCCGCCCTGTGCTTGCCCCCAGCCAGCGCCGGGGCGCAGACGCCCCTGCCCTCGCTCTCCGTCCGCGAGGCGCATGAGGCAGCCAAGGCCGGCAAGCTCGTCCTTGTCGACATCCGCACACCCGAGGAATGGACCGATACCGGCGTGCCGGAGGGAGCGATCAGGCTCGACATGACCGGCAGCGCCTTCGAGGTCAGACTGGCGGCGCTGAAGCTCGACCATCCCGGCAAGCCGATCGCGCTGATCTGCCGGACCGGCAATCGAACCTCGACCTTGCAGAAAAAGCTCGTCGGGCGCGGCTGGAAGGAGCTGGTCGATGTCCGCGGCGGCCTGCTCGGCAATCCCACGGACAAGGGCTGGCTGGCGGAAGGCCTGCCGGTGACGACGTATCCGTGACAAGCCTCCTTCTCCCCTCGGGGGAGAAGGTCCGGCAGGGGATGAGGGCGGTACGACCGGGTGAGACGAAAAAGGGCCGCTTACGCGACCCTTCCCTCATCCGTCAGCGCTTCGCGCTGCCACCTTCTCCCCCGAGGGGAGAAGGAGAGAGCAAATCGGGCCTTCTCTCCCGCGTGATCTGCTCCGCCTGCTCGCGCCGCCAGCGGGCGATGCGGGCATGGTCGCCGGAGAGCAGCGCCTCGGGCAGGCCCCTACCCTCCCATTCGCGCGGGCGGGTGTAGTGCGGGTATTCGAGCAGGCCGTTCTCGAAGCTCTCCTCAGTGCCGGAGGCTTGCTTGCCCATCACGCCGGGGATCAGGCGCACGCAGGCGTCGAGCAGCACCATGGCGGCCATCTCGCCGCCTGAGAGGATGTAGTCGCCGACCGAGACCTCGATCAGCCCCCGCCCCTCGATCACCCGCTCATCGACCCCCTCGAAGCGGCCGCAGACGATAACGACGCCTTCGCCTGCAACATAGTCTCTTACCATGCGCTGGCTGAGCGGCCGGCCACGTGGTGACATGAGGAGGCGCGGCCGGGTGTCGTCAGCTGGAACCGCCGCGTCGATCGCCGCCGCCAGCACGTCGCAGCGCAACACCATGCCGGCGCCGCCGCCAGCCGGGCTGTCGTCGACATTGCGGTGGCGGCCGATGCCGTGCTCGCGGATCTGGTGCGTCTCCAGCGACCAGAGGCTGGTGCGCAGGCCCTCGCCCGCCAGCGAAGCGCCGAGTGGGCCGGGAAACATCTCGGGATAGAGGGTCAGGACCGAGGCGCGGAATGCCATCGCTCAAGCAAAGCGCAGTGCCGGATTGCCGTCCAGCGCCGCATAGTCGTCGACGCTGGCGATGACGTTGTCGAAGGCGGCGAAGGCCGCAGCCGGCAGCATGGTCAGCACCGCGACGGCACGCATGCCGGCGCGGCGGGCCGCCTCGACGCCGTTCGGCGCATCCTCGAAGACGATGCAGTCGGCGGGGGCGACGCCCATGCGCTTGGCCGCCGCGAGGAACATGTCGGGATGCGGCTTGCCGGGATAACCCTGGCTCGGCGAGACGATGGTGGCGAAGCGCTCGCGCAGCGACAGCGTATCGAGGATCAGCGCGATGTTCGGGGGCGCCGCAGCAGTCCCGACGGCCATCGGCACGGCGTGGCTGCGGGCACGGTCGAGCAGATCGACCAGGCCACCGAGCGGCGTGACCAGCGGGCCATAGGTCTCGCGATAGAGCCCTTCCTTCTCCTCGGCGAGCCGATCGAGCTCGGCCGCGTCGGCGCCGGGGAAATGCGGGCCGATGATGTCGGAGATCGCCATGCCGGCGGTACGCGCCGAAAAGGTCGCGCGCTCGAAGGGCAGGCCGTATTTGCGGTACCAACTCTCCCAAGCGTCGTCATGGAAGCGCATATTGTCGACGATGGTGCCGTCCATATCGAAGATCAGCGCCTTGGCCGGGGTCTCAGGCAGCATCGTCATCCTCGAACAGGCCGGCGGGAGGCAAGGCTTCGATGCGTTTGGCCGCGATGTCGATGCGTGGCGCATAGGCCTTGGTGAAAGGCATCAGCACCGAGCGGCCATCCGGCGTCTCGATGTCGATGAGGTCGCCGGCGCCGTAATTGGCGACGGAAGTGACGGTGCCGAGCGTTGCTCCATCAGGACCGATGACACTACAGCCGACGAGATCGGCCTGCAGGAACTCGTCCTCGTCCTCGGGCGCCGGCAGGCGCGAGCGCTCGATATGGAGCTTCACCCCATTCAGCAGCTCGGCCGCCTCGCGGCTGGTCACGCCCTTGAGCCGGGCGACGACCACTTCCTTGGCGGGCCGGATATCGGCGATCTCGAAGCGACGGCCCTTCTCGTCGACGAGCAGGCCGTATTCGGCGAGCGCCAGCGGATCGGCCGTGAAGGTCTTGATCCGGACCTCGCCGCGCACGCCATGCGGCGCGCCGACGATGCCAAGCAGGACGAGATCGTCGCTCATGTCAGCGCGTCATGCTCGGGCTTGACCCGAGCATCTCCAGCTGGAGATTCCCGGGTCTCCGCTGCGCTTCGCCCGGGAATGACGCCCTGAACATCGAAGGCTCACTCAGCCGCGGCTTCGGCCGGGGCGGCGGCCTTCTCGGCCTTCTTCTCGGCGCGCTCCTTGGCCTTGTCGCCGGGAACAGCCTTGTTCGGGTTGTTGCGGGCGGGGCGCTTCAGCACGCCGGCGGCATCGAGGAAGCGCAGGACGCGGTCGGTCGGCTGGGCGCCCTTGGCGAGCCAGGCCTGGGCCTTCTCGAGATCGAGCACGACGCGCTCCGGCGAATCCTTCGCCTTCATCGGGTCATAGGCGCCGATCTTCTCGATGAAGCGGCCATCGCGCGGCGAGCGGGCGTCGGCGACGACGATGCGGTAGTACGGGCGCTTCTTGGCGCCGCCACGGGTCAGGCGGATCTTCAGGGACATTGCTCTTCTTCCTTTGGTTCGAGCGGTAGAATTACTTCTTCTTGAACGGGTTGTTGCCGAGGCCAGGCAGGCCGCCCAGTCCGGGGAGCTTAGGCATCATGCCGGCGGGCGGGGTGACGCCCTTGGGCAGACCGGGGAAGCCGCCCGGAGGCAGCGAAGGCATGCCGCCGCCGGCACCGAGCTGCTTCTGCAGTTCAGCGAGCTGAGCGGGATCCATCTTGGAGGGGTCGGGCATGCCGGCCGGCAATCCAGCACCCATTCCGCCGCCGAGGCCGAACATGCTGCCGAGCTTGCCGAGCATGCCGCCCTTCTGGCGGGCCATCTGCTTCATCATGTCCGCCATCTGGCGGTGCATCTTGAGCAGCTTGTTGATCGCCTCGGGCGAGGTGCCGGAACCGGCGGCGATGCGCTTCTTGCGGCTGTTCTTGAGCAGGTCGGGATTCTTGCGTTCGGCCGATGTCATCGAGTTGATGATGGCGATCTGCCGGGCGATGACCTTGTCGTCCATCTTCGAGCTGGCGATCTGGTTCTTCATCTGCGCCATGCCGGGCAGCATGCCCATCAGCCCGCCGAGGCCGCCCATCTTCTCCATCTGCTGGAGCTGGGTGCGCAGGTCGCCGAGATCGAAATTGCCCTTGGCGAGGCGCTGCGCCAGTTCCTGCGCCTTGTCGGCGTCGACGGTGGCGGCGGCCTTCTCGACCAGGCCGACGATGTCGCCCATGCCGAGGATGCGGTTGGCGACGCGGGAGGGGTGGAAATCCTCGAGCGCGTCGGTCTTCTCGCCGGTGCCGACGAGCTTGATCGGCTTGCCGGTGACGGCGCGCATCGAAAGCGCGGCGCCGCCGCGGCCATCGCCGTCCATGCGGGTCAGCACGATGCCGGTCAGGCCGACGCGGCCGTCGAAGGCCCGCGCCGTGTTGACTGCGTCCTGGCCGGTCAGTGCGTCGGCGACGAGCAGGACTTCATGGGGATTGGTTGCCGACTTGACCTCGGCGACCTCGGCCATCAGCGCCTCGTCGAGCGTGACGCGGCCGGCGGTGTCGAGCATGACGACATCATAGCCGCCGAGCTTGCCAGCCTCGACCGCGCGGCGCGCGATCTGCACCGCGCTCTGGCCGGCGACGATCGGCAGCGTCTCGACGCCGACCTGCTTGCCGAGGATGGCGAGCTGCTCCATCGCGGCCGGGCGGCGCGTATCGAGCGAGGCCATCAGGACCTTCTTCTTGTCCCGATCGGTCAGCCGTTTGGCGATCTTGGCCGTGGAGGTGGTTTTACCCGACCCTTGCAGACCCACCATCAGGATCGGCACCGGCGGCACGGCGTCGAAGGTGATGCCCTCGCCCTCGCCGCCGAGCGTGTCGATCAGCACGTCGTTGACGATCTTGATGACCTGCTGGCCGGGCGTGACCGACTTCAGCACCTCGGCGCCAACGGCGCGCTCTCTGACCTTGTCGGTAAAGCTGCGCACGACCTCGAGCGCGACGTCGGCCTCGAGCAGCGCCCGGCGCACCTCGCGCAGCGCGGCGTTGACGTCGTCCTCGGTCAGCGCGCCCCTGCGGGTCAGGCCCGAGAGGATGCCGGAAAGTCTGTCGCTCAGCGTGCCGAACATGCGGCGAGTGCCCTATCCTTGTTTGCTGACGTCGGCCGCAAAATCCTACATAGACGCCAAACGGTTTCGCGCCCGAGGGCGCAGACGCGCTGTCGGGCGTTGACCTCCGGGCTCATGAAAGCCGCTGGGCGGCCCGGTCGGCGGATGAGGTTTCGGCGATGTCGGCGAAACGAATGCGCGCGTTAAAGCGGACAAATGCGGCGAAAGTCAAGCTCGCGTGCTGAAAGGAGCGTCCTTACGCCTGTGTCGTCAGCAGATTGGCGTCACGAGAAAGCCGCCAGCGCCCATCGGTCCCTTTGCGCAGGATCGTCAGCGTCCAGCCGGAGCGGCGGGTGGCGTTGCCGTCCGGCGCGGTCGCGGTCATGTCGATCTGGTTGCGCAGATAGGCGATGTCGCCGAGCACCGCGAGCTCATGGATGTCGCTGCGGCCCTCGATCGTCATCACTCCCAGCCCCTTCAACGCGGCGGCAAAAGCCTCCTTGCCGAAGGGCTCGGCGCCCGGAACCATGAAGATCACGTCGTCGTTCATCAGGTCGAGCACGGTCGCCGCGTCGCCCGCTTTCGTCGCGCTCATCCAGGTCTCGACCAGATCCCGGATCGCCTGTTCGTCATCGCTCATGGGGTTTTCTCCCAGCTGGGGCTGCGCTAAGCGCGCCCGACTCCCCAGCCCAGGCTCATCGGGCGACAGCAAATGCCGAGACGATCCGCATGACAAGACATTCGGGCGCAGCCCTCCTGATCGCCCTGCTCCTGGCCGGCTGCGCCGGAGCGCAGCGCGGAACCACCGCGCCGAGCCCACGCAGGCAGGAGCGCCTCGCGGCGGTGAAGGCCGATCCGGCCGAGGCCGTGCGCATCCTCAACGCCTATCGCGCCGGCAAAGGCCTCGGCCCGGTCCGGCTCGACCCGATGCTGTCCGCGATGGCGCAGCGGCAGTCCGATGCGATGGCGGCCAGCGACGACCTCTCCCACAGCGCCGCCGGCAGCTTCAATTCCCGCGTGAATGCCACCGGCCTCGATACGGTGCGCGCCGCGGAGAATCTCGGCGCCGGCTATTACTCGACGCAGGAAGCCTTCGATGGCTGGAAGAAGTCGTCCGGCCACGAGGCCAATCTCTCCATGCCGCAGGCGACGCGCATCGGCCTCGCCCTGGCGAAGAATCCGCAGACCCGCTACGGCGCCTGGTGGACGCTGGTATTGGCAGGCGAGCCGGAAAAGCGGCGGGAGATGTCGGCCGGCCCGCTTGTGCCCGTGCGCGGCGGCGGGACGACAACCTTCCGCTGGGGCGCGCCGCTCTAAACCGGTACAGACATCGACAAATGCGCCGCGGTCGGCGCCGCCGATTCGAGATGGGATTGCGAACGATGAAGACGAATATTGCCTGCGCCGGAATCGCGCTTTTTCTGCTCTCCGGCGCGACCGGAGCCCTCGCCCAGAGCTGCGAGAAGACCTTCGCCGCCGGCGGCGAGCCCTTCCTGACCGGGATCAACTATCGCGCCTCCGGCATCGTCAAGGCCGCCCCGGCCAAGGCTCTGAACGGCCTCAAGCGTGGCATGGCCGCGGAAGGCTTTTCGAATGTCACGGTCGATCAGGAGGAAGGGACCGTGACAGGCTTCAAGGACGGCGCTGGCACCGGCCGGCTGCAGCGCCTGGAAGGAAACGCGCGCAAGGCCGGCAATGGCACGGTGGTCGAGATCTTCTACCAGCTCCAGAGCGGCCAGGTCTCGGACGAGGCCTTCATCCGCACCGCCTTCTGCCGCATCATCAACGGCGCCGGCCGCTGAAGCGGCCCGACAATGGCGGCGTCGCGAGCGCCGCCAAATTTTCCGCTTTACAAGCGCCCCGCTCTGGTGATGGCTCTGGTTTTTAGCGGAGCCTTCACATCATGACCTTCGAAGCTTGGGCCGCCTTCGCCGCCGCCACCGCCGTTCTCCTCGTCATCCCCGGCCCGACCATCCTGCTGGTGATCTCCTATGCCCTCGGCCAGGGCTGGCGCACCGCCCTGCCGATGGCGGTCGGCGTCGCCCTCGGCGACTTCACCGCGATGACCTTGTCCATGCTCGGCGTCGGCGCGCTGCTCGCGACCTCGGCGACGATCTTCACCGCGCTGAAATGGGCCGGTGCGGCCTATCTCATCTATCTCGGCGTCAAGCTCTTCCGCGCCGGTGGCAGCCTGAATGCGGAGCCACGCCAGGACGCGGCCTCCGCGCTGAAGATGCTCGGCCATGCCTGGCTGGTGACGGCGCTGAACCCGAAGAGCATCACCTTCTTCGTCGCGTTCCTGCCGCAGTTCCTCGATCCGAAGGCCGATTTCTGGATGCAGATGCTGATCTTCGAGGCGACCTTCATCACCCTCGCCTTCGCCAACGCCTTCGGCTACGCGCTGATCGCCTCGCGCGCCCGCGCCGTCGTCAGCAATCCGCGCGCCATCGGCCTGTTCAACAAGGCCGGCGGCACATTGCTGATCGGCGCCGGCATCGCCACCGTCGCGGTGCGCTCGGGCAGCAACTGAAGCTGACCTCAGTTCGCTGCCGGCCGGGCTTTCAGGCGCGCCTCGAACCAGTGGCGCGCCAGTTCGGCCCATTCCTTCGGCGGATTCTCATGGCCGCCGGCATGAAGCATCAGCGAGACCTGACGGCCGCTCTCGCAATTCGTCCAGGAGCGCTGCCAGACCGGGCCGCGTACCTCGATCGCATCAGGGCGCGTAGTCTTGCAGCCATTGGTCGCGCGCCAGAGCTGCAGGCCCTCGAAGACATCGCCCTGGGCATGGTTGGGGCCGAGCTGGCGGCCTTCGAGCGGGAAGACCTCGTCGCGCCAGCCATGGGTCTGCAGGAGATCGACCGGCCCGGCGCACTTCTCCGGATGCGGCCGCCAGAAATTGCCGGCGAGCGGTGCATAGGCCGCGCCGAGATCCGGCTGCCGGCAGGCGAGATACCAGGTCAGCGAGGCGCCGATCGAGAAGCCGCCGATGAGAACGCGCTTGCGGTCGATATCGAAGCGGGCGACGGCGTCGTCGAGCACCTGCTGCGCGAAGGCGAGCTCGTCGCGTTGCTGCGGCGCATCGGGCAGGAAGGACCAGCCGCGGCCATAGCGGCTGCCCTGCATGACCAGTCCGTTCGGGCCGAGCACGACATAGCCCGCCTCGACGAAGGGCCGCAGGACGGAATCGGTCGCCAGCACGGCGTCGCCACCGCCACCCGCGCCATGGAAGAACAGGACGGCCGGGCGCTTTTCACCAGGCGGCGGCGCGGCAGCGGGGACGGCGGCATGATAGTCGCCGAGCGCGACCTTGCACGGCTCGGCTTGCGGGCCGCAGGCCTGCGCCGCCGTACTGGCGAAGCTGAAGAGAAGCGCGGACAAAATGGAAAGTCGTGCCATGGCAGCCTCGCGAGACGAGGCCGGACTATGCCCGCCTGCCCAGCGCGATCAAGGCTTGACGCTGACGGTGTGTGTCAGCGACCTGCAATTGCGACCGAAGATCCTGTCCGGGGAGACCACAATGTCCGGCGATGACCGTGCGACGCTCGATTTCTATACTGACGAGGCGGAAACCTATGCCGGGCGGGACCGGGAGCTCGGCGCGGCGCGACTGCGGCGCTTCGCCGAGTCGATCCCCACCGGCGGCCAGGTGCTCGAACTCGGCTGCGGCGGGGGACAGGACAGCGAGGCCCTGCTTGCGCTCGGTCTCGACGTCACGCCGACCGATGGCTCCCCTGAGCTCGCCGCCCAGGCACAGAAGCGCCTCGGCAGGCCTGTCCCGGTCCTGCTTTTCGAGAATATCGCGGCCGATGCCGCGTTCGACGGCGTCTGGGCTAATGCCTGCCTGCTGCATGTCCCGCGTCCGGCGTTACCCGGCATCCTGGCCAAAGTGCAGCGGACGCTGCGGCCAGGCGGGGCCTTCTACGCCAGCTTCAAGGCCGGCGAGGCGGAAGGACGCGACCGCTTCGGCCGCTACTTCAACTATCCGGACGCCGCATGGCTGCGCTCGGCCTATGGCGACGCAGGCTGGCGCAGCCTCGACATCGCCGAGGACATCGGCGGCGGCTACGACAACGAGCCGACACGATGGCTGCACATGACGGCGATCAAATTACCTTGAGTTTCCCGCAGGAACGACGATGGCGCAGGTAATCAGCTCGGTCGCAGCTTGATAATCGTGCCGTCCGGCCCACATCCATCAGCCATGACACGCCGCAAACTCCTGCGCCTCCTCGGCATCCCCGCTCTGCTCGGCTCGACCGGGCTCGCCTGGGCTTCCTATGCGCGCTCGCGCAATCCCTATTACCAAGGTCCGGTCAGCGACCATTTCGACGGGGTGATCTTCAGCGACGGCCGGCCGGTGACCAAGGGGCTGGCCGACGTGCTGCGCTGGCAGTTCTCGAAGCGCGAGCGCGAGGTTTTCCCGGCGCAATACGAGGCGCCGCCGCAGGACAAGCCGCCGGCGCGCGTCGAGGGCCTGCGGGTCGTCCATCTCGGCCACGCCTCGTTCCTCTACCAGGTCGCGGGCCTCAACATCCTGATCGACCCGGTCTTTTCCGAGCGGGCGAGCCCGTTCTCCTTCTTCGGGCCGAAGCGGGTGAATGCGCCCGGCGTCGCCTTCAACGACCTGCCGAAGATCGACATCGTGCTGGTCACGCACAACCATTACGACCATCTCGACGTCGAGACGCTGGCATCGGTTCATGCCCGCGACAATCCGCGCATGATCATGCCGCTCGGCAACGACGTGATCGTCAAGGCGCGCGACGCTGCCATTCGGGCCGAGGCGCATGACTGGGGGGTGCGGCTGGAGCTCTCGGACAAGGTCACCACCACGCTGGTGCCGAGCTATCACTGGTCGGCCCGTGGCGCCTTCGACCGGCGCATGGCGCTGTGGTGCTCCTTCGTGATCGAGACGCCGGCCGGCAAGCTCTTCCACATCGGCGACACCGGCTATCATGACGGCTCGCTCTATGAGCGGCTCGGCCAGGAGCATGGCCCGTTCCGGCTGGCAGCGCTGCCGATCGGTGCCTATGAGCCGCGCTGGTTCATGAGCGACAACCACATGAACCCGGAAGAGGCGGTCGCGGTGATGCGCTCGCTGCGGGCCGAGCAGGCGCTCGGCCACCATTGGGGCACCTTCCAGCTCACGGACGAAGGCGTCGGCCGCCCGCCCGAAGCGCTCACGATCGCGCTGGAGAAGGCGGGACTGTCTCAGGAGCGCTTTCGGCCGATGCGGCCGGGGCTGGTCTGGGAGGCTTAGACGGTCACCCCGACATGCTCGCCCTTGCGGCGAGCATCCGCGTCTTGAACACCGCACACTCGAAGGAAGACGTGGATGGTCGGGACAAGCCCGACCATGACCGCAGAGGGCCTCACCCTATTTCGGCTGGACGTAGACGTTGATCTCGAGGTTCGGATCGCCGGGGTCCTTGAGATCGCTGACATACTCCTCGAGGAAAGCGTCCTTCACGACGATGTTCTTGGCCTCGAGATAGGCCGTGATCGTCTCATAGGTCGAATCGATGTCGTCATAGGGCGCCGTGTGGACGAAGCGCAGCGAGCGTCCCGCAGGCGACTGGCCGTTGCGCACACCTGATGCCAGCGGCTTTGCGGCATCCGCCGCCCTGTCGACCGGCAGCATCGCCTCGAATTTGAAACCGTTGTCGTCGGTCTCGACGAACAGCGTCAGCGGCCGACCGGCGACCTTGAGCCCGACCTTGTCGGCCTCGCCGCGAAGCAGCGCGATCGCCTCCGACAGTTTCTGGAAGCCCTGATCCCAGCTCGACTGGCCGGCGAGCAGCAGCACAGGCTTGGCGGTCAGCGGGACCTCGTCGACATCAGAGGGGTCGCCCGGCTTGCCGGCGAGCGTCGCGTTCGGATTGGGCGTGCCGGTCTGCTGTTGCTGGACAGGCGGCGCCTGCTGGGGATCGGGCAGGGTCGGCGGCGGCTGGACAGGCTGCGGCTCGATCGGCGTCTGCGGCGTCGGGGCAGGCTGGACCGGCTGCGGCACCACCTGCCCCTGCGGAGCCGGCGGCGGCTGCACGGGCTGCGGCTCGGCCGGAGCCGGCGGATTGGCCTGGGTCTGGGTCGGAGCCTGCTGGGCAGGCTGCGCATTCTGCGCCGGCGTCGCGGTACCGGGCGGCGCGGCGAGCGGCGCGCTCTCCACGGGGGTGGGCGGCGCGACACGCGTCTGCGCGGCGGCCGGATAGGCAAAGGCGAGCGCAAGGAAGAGCGCGCTGAATCTCGACTGCCGCATACCCGAATATCCCGAGCTGACACGATCGATTCGCGCCGTGCCGCACGCTACGACGATCCCGTTACGGCAGGAAGATCGCGAAGGGTGGCATTTTTTCGACGTCAGGCTCATATACCCGCATCATCAACGACGTGTGACCATATGAACGCCCTCGCCAACCGCCGGTTCCTCAAGATGAACGGACTCGGCAACGAGATCACCGTGCTCGATCTGCGCGGGACGAAGCATGTCGTCAGCGAAGCCGAGGCACGCGCCATCGCGAGCCAGGACCGCACCCGCTTCGACCAGCTGATGGTCCTGCACGACGCGAAGGCGCCCGGCATCGACGCCTATGTCCGCATCTACAACACCGACGGCTCCGAGGCCGGCGCCTGCGGCAACGGCACGCGCTGCGTCGCCTGGGCGATGACCGCCGATGCCGAGATGGGGCACGGCGGCCGCGACGATCTCCTGCTGCAGACCAAGGCCGGCCTCCTGCCGGTGGCGCGCCTGTCAGAGGCCGTCTTCACCGTCGACATGGGGGCGCCGCGCCTCGCCTGGGACGAGATCCCGCTGGCCGAGCCATTCGAGGACACCAGCCGCTTCGAACTGCAGATCGGGCCGATCGACGATCCGATCCTGCACACGCCCTGCGCCGTCAGCATGGGCAATCCGCACGCCGTCTTCTTCGTCGACGATCCCTACCGCTTCAATCTCGAGCAGATCGGCCCGCTGCTGGAGAACCACCCGATCTTCCCGGACCGGGCCAATATCGGCCTCGCTGCCGTCAAGGCGCCGGACCATATCGTGCTGCGGGTCTGGGAGCGCGGCGCCGGCATCACCCGTGCCTGCGGCTCGGGCGCCTGTGCGGCGCTGGTCGCCGCCGTGCGCCGCGAGCTTTCCGACCGGAAGGCGACCGTCAGCCTGCCTGGCGGCGACCTCGTCATCGAATGGCGCGAGAGCGACGGCCATGTGCTGATGACCGGGCCGGCAGCGCTGGACTGGGAGGGCGTGCTGGAGCCCAGCCTCTTCGCCGCCGTCGCCTGATGGGCGTCGAGCTCGTCACCTTCGGCTGCCGGCTGAACCTCGTCGAGAGCGAGACGATCGAACGGCAGGCGCTGGCCGCCGGCCTCTCTGATGTCGCGGTGATCAACACCTGCGCTGTGACGGCGGAGGCCGTACGCCAGGCCGGCCAGGCGATCCGCCGGCTCTCACGCGAGCAGCCGGAGCGCCCGATCGTCGTCACCGGCTGCGCGGCGCAGATCGAACCCGCGCGCTTCGCCGCCATGCCGGAGGTGGCGCGGGTGCTCGGCAATGCCGAGAAACTCGACCCGTCCAGCTGGCGGGCACTTGCAAGCTCGAACAGCCTGCGCGCCGCCGCCTCGCAGGATGAGCCAACCGGCAAGATCGCCGTCGGCGACATCATGCAGGCGCGCGACGCCTCCCCTCACCGCACCCGGGCGCTCGGCCAACACACGCGCGGCTTCTTGCAGGTGCAGAACGGCTGCGACCATCGCTGCACCTTCTGCGTCATCCCACTCGGGCGCGGCAATGCCCGCTCTGCCGAGATCGACGAGGTCGTGGCGCAGGCGCGCCGTCTCGTTGCGGACGGCGCCAGCGAGATCGTGCTGACCGGAGTCGATCTGACGAGCTACGGCCGGGAGCGGCCGGATGCGCCAACGCTCGGCGCACTCGTCGGCGCGATCCTCATCGCGCTGCCCGAGCTGCAGCGTTTGCGCCTGTCCTCACTCGACGCCGTCGAGGTCGATAACGACCTGCGCGCCCTGATCGCCGCGGAGCCGCGGCTGATGCCGCATCTGCACCTGTCGCTGCAAGCCGGCGACGACCTCGTGCTGAAGCGGATGAAGCGCCGCCACAGCCGCGCCGACGCAGTCCGCTTCTGCGCCGAGATGCGGAGCCTGCGGCCCGATATCGTCTTCGGCGCCGACCTGATCGCCGGCTTCCCGACCGAGGACGAGGCGATGTTCGCCCGCACGCTCGCCCTGATCGAGGAGTGCGGACTGTCCTATGTCCACGGCTTCCCGTTCTCAGCCCGGCCGGGCACACCGGCAGCGCGCATGCCGCAGGTCGCCGGCAGCCTGATCAAGGAGCGCGCAAGCCGCTTGCGCGAAGCGGCGGAAGCCGCCCATGCCCGGCATCTTGCCGCCCGAATCGGCCGGCCGCTTTCAGTGCTGACCGAGCGCGGCGACAGCGGGCGGGCCGAGGATTTCACGCTTGTGCGCTTCGGCCGCAGCGTTGCGCCCGGCCAGATCCTGCCGGTGACAGCGCACACACAGGCCGGCAAATCCTTGCTGGCGGCTTGACCGGTCGTTTCTTGCCGCTCATAGCCCGCAGAACTTCGCTCGTCTCGCCGCTGTCGCAATCAGGAACTAGCCCGTGGCCATGATCAGACCGCTTCGCCTGCCCGTCGCCCTCGCCGCCACCCTGCTCGCCGGCGTCGCCGCCGCACAATCCTATGGCGATGCGGCGACCGGCCTGTCCGTTACGCCGCCGGCGGGCTTCAAGGCGGAAGCCGGCAAGCCGCACCCGCAATTCGAAGTGACGATCGACATCAACTCGAAGACCGGCGCGCCGAAGGTCGTGAACAGCACCGGCCAGCTCTGCACGCTCGGTTTCAAAAGGGCGGCACAGAACGCCCAGCTGACGCGCGAGACCATCAATGAGCAGATGGCCAAGCCGGAATGGCAGCAGCTCTATCGCGAAATGTTCGAGACGATCGGCACCGTGTCCGATCTCAAGCTGTTCGAGCACCAGGGCTTCACCGGCATCGAGCTGATCGTCGCGCCCAAGGCCGGCCCGAATGCGCAGAACGTGCGCATGTTCACCTCGACCGTGGAGACGGCCAAGGGCCGCACCGCCCTGATCTGTGCCACCGATCAGGCCGGCCTCGCTGCTGCGCTGCCGCAGCTCAAGGCCCTGCGCGCGACGATCCACGCACCGGAATAGGCCGCGCTCAGCCCTTCTGCGCAGCGACCTCCTCGCGCAGCGCCCGGCGCAGCACCTTGCCGACATTGGTCTTGGGCAGCGTCTCGCGGAAGATGATCTGCTTGGGCACCTTGTAGCCGGTGAGGTTCTCCTTGCAGAAGGCACGCAGCTCTTCCGCAGTGACGGCCTGGTCGCGCTTGACCACGAAGGCGGTCACCGCTTCGCCGGAATGCTCGTCCGGAAGGCCGATCACGGCCGATTCCAGCACGCCGGGATGCTTGGCGAGCACGTCCTCGACCTCGTTCGGATAGACATTGAAGCCGGAGACAATGACCATGTCCTTCATCCGGTCGACGACCTTGACCTGCCCGTCCGGCAGGAGGACGCCGACATCGCCGGTTCGGAAGAAGCCATCCGCTGTCATCACCTTGGCGGTCTCGTCCGGCCGGTTCCAGTAGCCGGCCATCACCTGCGGCCCGCGAATGCAGATCTCGCCGGCCTCGCCAGCCGGCATGTCATTGCCCTCGGCGTCGCGAATGGCGAAGTCGGTCGAAGACAGCGGATATCCGATCGTGCCGGTGAACTCGGTGATGTCGGTGCGGTTGACCGAGGCGACCGGTGACGTCTCCGACAGGCCGTAGCCTTCGATGATCGGCCGGCCGGTGGCGTCTTTCCAGCGCTTGGCGACGGCGGCCTGTGTCGCCATGCCACCAGCGATGGCGAAGCGCAGTTCCGAGAAATCCACATCCTTGATTTCGGGATGGCTGGCGAGCGCATTGTAGAGCGTGTTGACGCCGGAGAAGAGCGTGAACCGACTCCCTTTCAGAATCTTCACGAAACCGGCGATGTCACGCGGATTGGCGATCAGCAGGCTCTTGGCGCCGATACGCAACATAAACATGCAACAGCAGGTCAAGGCGAAGATGTGATAGAGCGGCAGCGCCGTCACCATGACGTGCTGGTAGTCGCCGCGGCCATGCGGCGCCTCGAGCTCCCAGCCGAGCCAGAGCGCGCATTGCGCGACATTGGAGGCGACGTTGTGATGGGTCAGCGTCGCGCCCTTGGCGATGCCGGTGGTGCCGCCGGTGTATTGCAGGAAGGCGACATCCTCGGGCGCGATCGTGACCGGGCTCATCGTTCCGGGATGCGCCAGGATGGTCTTCAGCGGCACCGCGCCTGGAAGGTTGTAGGGCTTGACCACCTTCTTGATCTTGCGGGCGACGAAATTGACGATCGCGCCCTTGAAGCCCATCAGGTCGCCCGCTGTGGCGATGACGATCGACTCCAGCTTGAGATTGGGCCGCGCCTCTTCGACGACATGGGCGAAGTTCTCGATCACCACCAGAGCGCGCGCGCCGGAATCGTTGAGCTGATGAGTCAGCTCACGGGCGGTGTAGAGCGGGTTGACGTTGACGACGGTGAAGCCGCCGAGCAGCGTGCCGAAGATCGTCACCGGATTGGCGAGGATGTTCGGCATCATCAGCGCGATGCGGTCGCCCTTCTTGAAGCCCTGCGCCTGCAGCCAGGCGGTGAAGGTCCGCGCCGCGCGCCCGACCTCGGCAAAGGTGATCGATTTGCCGAAGCTCTCGAAGGCCTGGCGATCAGGGTAGGTCTCGTAGGCCCCACGGATCAGGTCGGCGAGCGTGCCGACCTTGGCCTCGTCGATGGTCGGCGGCACGGCCGGCGGATAATGCGCCAGCCAGGGACGCGCATCCGATGTCGCCTGAACCGCGGAAAGAACCGTCATCTTCACCCTCCCCTCAGCGGCCCGCCCTGTTGCCGGGCGTGGGTACCGCGTGGCGGACACTCGACCGTCGGCCGGTCACGGTCCGCACCTTCTGATTGTCCTACGCTACACTGCGCAAGCCTTGCGGCGGGCGCAAGCACTCGCCGCAAGAAAGTTTACATATAAACTTTTGCGCTGCAACAGGCCAAAGGCAGCGCTCTACCGGATCTCCAGCACCGCGCGGGGGCGGGGCCAGCGCCAGATCCGGTCGGGTGGGAACAGCCTGACCAGCGAACCCACCCCCTTCTCTTTTAGTCTGTAGACTTTAGTCTACACCCCCAGATCAGCCCGCTGCACAAGCGGGCTGAAAGCGGGCGCTAGCGCGCCTGCGCCATCGCCTGTGCCGCGACGACCGCATCGGCCGGCTTGCCGGCGAGCTCGGCGAGATGGTCGAATCGGGCGCTGAACGAGCCGACGCCGGCGGTCGCCGAGCGCAACTCGACGATCAATCCGCCCATCTCCGCCTCCGGCATCAGCGCGTTGATCTGGTCCCAGCCGCGCCAGCCCGGCCGCGCGTCATAGCCGAGGATCTGGCCGCGCCTCGCCGAGACGATCGCCGAAGCGCGCGACATCGCGTCCGAGGGAATCACGATCTCTACCGCCAGGATCGGCTCCAGCAGCACGGGCTTGGCTTGCGGGCAGGCTTCGCCCATCGCGATCCGCGCCGCCTGGCGGAACGCCATGTCGGAGGAATCGACCGTGTGATAGGAGCCGTCCGTCAGCGTCACCTCGATATCGACCAGCGGAAAGCCGAGCGGCCCGCGCTGGCAATAGTCACGCACGCCCGCTTCGACCGACGAGATGTACTGCTTCGGCACGACGCCGCCGGTGATGCGGTCGACGAAACGGATGCCCTCGCCGCGCGGCAACGGCGCGATCTCCAATACGACATCGCCAAACTGGCCATGGCCGCCGCTCTGCTTGCGGTGCCGGCCGCGCGCACCGGCCTTACCGCGCAAGGTCTCGCGATAGCCGATCTGGGTCGCGCCGCTGTCGACATTGACGCCATAGCGCCCGGCGAGCCGTTCAAGCGCAACGCGCAGATGCATCTCGCCCTGGCCGGAGAGCCGCATCTCGCTGAACTCCGGACGATGTTCGAGGGCGAGCGCCGAATCCTCCTCGATCAGCTTGGCGAGGCCGGTGGTGAGCCTGACATCGTCCTTTCGGTCCTTGACGCTGACCGAGAGCGCATGAACCGGCTCGGGCGGCGCCACGGCGCTGACGACATCGGGTCTCACCTTGCCGACAGCGACCGCCTCGCCGGTGCGCACGCCTTCGAGCCGGGCGAAGGCGACGGTCTCGCCCTCCTCCGCCGCCGGGCGGCGCTGCTGCTCAGAGCCCTTGAGTTCGAGCACCCCGGCGATACGAGCCTCGACGCCGCTGGAGGAGGTGATCACATCGCCTTCCGCCATGCGGCCGCGCAGCGCGCGCACCAGCGAGAGCTTGCCGCCTTGGCCGGACTGCCAGGTCTTCAGCACCAGCGCCAGTGGCGCGCCGCTGTCGACCACGCCGATCCGCCCACGCGTCACCTCCAGTGACGGCGCCTCGTGCCTCAGCGCCTTGAGCAGCCGGGTCACGCCGTTGCCGCGCTCGGCCGCGCCGATCAGCACGGGCACGACGTGGCGTTCCTTCAGTTCGCGGGCGAGGTCGTCGAAGACGAGGTCCCGCGGCGGCTCGATGTCGCCAAGCAGGCCTTCCATCAGCTCGTCGTCATAGTCGGCGAGCTTTTCCAGCATCGAGAAACGGGCGTCGCGCTCACGCTCGATCTCTTCGGGCGCCAGCGGCACGACTTCGCTCGGCGCATGCTCGCGATAGATGAAAGCCCGCTCCAAGGCGAGGTCGATGAAGCCGACGGCGATGCCGCCCTGCCAGATCGGGATCTGTCGCAGCAGCAGCGGGGTGCGCGAGGCGCGCTGCAGCAATCCGAGCGTCTCGCGCACGCGCCGCGAGGCGGAATCGATCTTGTTCAGGAAGAGGAAGCGCGGGATGTCGGCCTCCTCGAGCTCGCGCAGCACGAGCTCGAGCGCTGGGGCCTTGCGATCGTCGGCCTCGCAGACCACGACCGCGGCGTCGACCGCCGGCAGGACATGGCGCATCTCGTGCAGGAATTCGACGGAGCCGGGGCAGTCGATGAAGGTGTAGCGCTCGCCCATGAACTCGACGGTCGCGACATTGGGCTCGGTGCTCATCTGATGGGAACGCGCCTCGGGGGAGGCGTCGCCGACGCTATTCTTCGTCTTGACGGAGCCGGCTCGCGAAACCGCGCCGCAACGCTCCAATATGCTCTCGAACAGGCTGGTCTTGCCGCTCTGGAAGGGACCGACGAGGGCGATGCATCGCGGCCCCCTGCCTCTGTCTCCGAGTGAGCGTCCTCCATTGCCGGGCGTCGCAGCCATGTCGTCCTCCTTCGGTTCTGGCCGCATGCGGACGATGGCCCTGAAGGCTTGCTTCCGGAGCGGCGATTGACCGGCGGGAACGCGAATGGAGTGCCCACGCCGGAAAGGCGGCGGTCGCTCGGGCCCGACAGGGTCGGGCGGCCGTCGAAGAGGGATGTCGAGGGACAGGTTCGCGCCGTTCCGGAGCCGGTGCAAGCGGAATATTGCCCGCCCTCTCAGGCCGGCTCCGACCGGCGCGGACCATGCGCCTGCCCCCAGAGCGCCATCGCATCGAAGATCGGCGCGAGCGCCCAGCCTTGCTCAGTCAGCGCATATTCGACCTTGGGCGGCACCGTCTCCTGCACGCTGCGCGAGATGATGCCGTCCTCCTCCAGCGCCCGCAGTTGCAGGGTCATCATCCGCTGCGTCACATGCGGCAGGAGCCGGCGCAGCGCGTTGAAGCGGCACGGACCGCGCGTCAGCTGGAACAGGATCAGCGCCTTCCACTTGCCGCCGATCACGTCGATCGTCGCCTCCACCGGGCACCAGACGAAAGGGATGTCCTTCAGCGAGGGGCGCATCGGCAGCTCCAATCTGGTATAAAAATTGTGCGTACTTATCCTTCTGATACTGCCCTGTTATCTCATTCGCATCAACCGATGGAGGACTTGGATGTTTGCGATCATGGGAGCGACGGGACAGACGGGCGGGATGGCTTTGGCGGCCGCGCTCGCAGCTGGTCACGCAGTCAAGGCGATCGTCCGCGAACCGAGCCGCGCCACGGCGCTTGCCGAGAAGGGCGCCGTTCTGGCCAAGGCCGATCTCGACGATGTCGAGGCGCTGACGGCAGCCTTCATCGACGTCGAGGCGGTCTATGTCCTCAATCCGGTGCCGCACGCCGCCGAGGACGTCTTTGCCGCTGCGGCAAAGACCGGGGCGGCAATCGCCGAGGCGATCCGCGGCGCCGGCGTGCCGCATGTGGTGGCGCTGTCGTCGAGCGGCGCTCATCGCACGGAAGGCACAGGCATTGTGCGGGCGCTGCACGATTTCGAGCAGGCGCTGCGCGGCGCTGCGCCGTCGCTGACCTTCATCCGCGCCACCGAATTCATGGAGAATTGGGGCAGCGTCCTTGGCGTCGCGGCCGAGCATGGCATCCTTCCGAGCATGCGCCAGCCGCTCGACGCCGCCGGCGAGACAGTCTCCGCGGTCGATGTCGGCCGACAGGTGGCTACCGAGCTCGCCCGTCCGCATGCCGGCGAGCGCATCGTCAACCTGAAAGGGCCGGCGGAGTATTCGCCTGAGGATGCCGCACAGGCGCTCGGCGAGCTGCTCGGCAAGCCGGTCGCGGCGGTGCCGACGCCACGCGAGGAGTGGGAGCCGGGTCTCGTCGCCGTCGGGCTCAGCGCGAGCCATGCGCGCGAGCTAGCCGGGCTTTATGACGCCATGAACGCCGGCCGGGTCGTGTTCGAGGAGATCGGCGAGACGCGCCGCGGCAGCGTCACGCTGAAGGAGGCGCTGGCCGGGCTGCTGCGCTAGCGGTTACGCCTTTGCCCGCGCAGGGTCGGCAGGCCGATCCCGACCGCGTCGAAACCGCCATCGACGGCGAGCACCTGGCCGGTGATGTAGCTCGCACGGTCGCTGCACAGGAAGAAGATCGCCTCGGCGAGTTCCTCTTCCGCGCCGTAACGGGCGAGCGGGATGGCGTCGTGATAGTCGGCACGGATCTCGGGGCTGTGCACCGCCTTGGCCATCGCCGTCTCGACCGGGCCGGGCGCGACGGCGTTGACGCGGATGCCGAGCCCGGCAAGCTCGGCCGCCTGCTGCTTGGTGAGATGGGCCAATGCCGCCTTGCTGGTGCCGTAGGCGACACGTAGCGTCGAGGCGCGCAGGCCCGAGATCGAGGTGATGTTGACGATGGCGCCGCCGCCATTGTCGGCCATCACCGGCGCGGCGGCCTGCGTCGTCAGGAACGGCCCATCGAGATTGACCGCGAGCACACGCTGCCATTCGGCATAGGTTGTCTCCAGCAACGGCTTGAACACGGCGGTGCCGGCATTGTTGACGAGCGCATCGAGCCGACCGAAGCGCTCGACCGTCGCGTCGACCGCCTCCGCGACCTGCGCGGGCATGGCGACGTCGCAGCCGATCGACATCGTCACCGTCGGCGCGTCGAGCTCGGCCATCGCCCTGGCGAGCTCCGGCTCGTCGATGTCGAGCAAGGCGACGCGCCAGTTGTCCGCGAGGAAGCGCTTGGCGGTCGCCAGCCCGATTCCGCGCGCGGCCCCGGTGACGAGGGCGACTTTGGCGATGTCCTGCGGCATGATGCGATCCGGAAAGCTCAAGCGAGGCGGCGACCATAGGCAGGGCGACCGGCCAAGGCAAAACCCTTCCGCCGGCTCATCGGCGCTCGACAAGAGCCCCGCTCTCCTGTATGGCCACGCCCTCAACTGAAAACAGCGAGCCGAAAGCCCGCGCTACCCGCGCGAACACGGCCATGGAGAGACCCATGAACATCATCGAGCAGCTCGACAAGGAGCAGATCGCCAAGCTCGCCGAGAGCAAGGAGATCCCGCATTTCCAGCCCGGCGACACCGTGCAGGTCAACGTCAAGGTCAAGGAAGGCGAGCGCAGCCGCGTCCAGGCCTATGAAGGCGTCGTGATCGCCCGCAATGGCGGCGGCCTCAACGAGAGCTTCACCGTCCGCAAGATTTCCTATGGCGAGGGCGTCGAGCGCGTCTTCCCGCTGTATTCGCCGAACCTCGACTCGATCAAGGTCGTCCGCAAGGGCAAGGTTCGCCGCGCCAAGCTGTATTACCTGCGCGATCGCCGCGGCAAGTCGGCCCGCATCGCCGAGCGCGTCGAGGCCAAGGGCGGCAAGGACGGCAAGTAAGCCTCCCTGCCCGCTTCGGGATTTCAGGAACGCGGCCTTCGGGCCGCGTTTTTTGTTTGTCGGCGCTCGACGAAGGCGCAGGACGAAACATTCCCACCATGCATATCAAAGTCGACGAATAGCGATTGAAATGCACTCATTGCATTGATATGTAGGCATATCATTAGCAAGCTATCTATATGAACGCTATGGACTCCCCAGAGCTTCAGGCCGCCTTCACCGCTGAGCTGGCTTCAGCCAACCGCAAGCTCAGGGCGCTGGTCGACGAGCGCGCTCGCGACATGGGGCTGACGCTCTCACGGGCTCGCCTCTTGATGCAGCTCGCCAAGGCCGACGGGCCGATCCAGTCCGACCTTGCGGGGTTGCTCGACATCGAGCAGCCGACGCTGGTGCGCCTGCTCGACGGGCTCGAACGCACCGGCATGATCGAGCGCCGCGCCGCCGAAGGCGACCGCCGCGCCCGGCGGGTCTTCCTGACGCCGATCGCGCGCGCCCAGGCCGAGGATATCCTCGCCTTCCTGGCCGAACTGCGTGCCGATGTGCTCGACGGGATCGATCCGCACGATCTGGAGATCGCCTTGCGTGTCCTCGCCCGGATGTCGGAGAACATCGTCGCCAGCCGGGGCACCCCGCGATGAGCCTACCCTCGCCTGCTCCGCAGACCGTGCCGCAGCCAGCGGCACCCGCCGCGGCCGGCATGAGCCGCGCCCGTGCGCTGGGCTATATGCTGGCTTCGACGGTGCTGGCGATGACGCAACAGGTCGGCGCCAATCTCGTGGCGACGAATGTCTACCAGATCCAGGGCGATCTCGGAGCCACCGTCGCCGAAACCAACTGGCTGATCGCCGCCTATATGGCGCCGAACGTCTCGCTCTCGATCGCCCTGATCAAGATCCGGATGCAGTACGGCCTGCGCAACTTCGCCGAGATCAGCATCGCCGGTTTCGTCGTCGCCGCCTTGCTGAACTTCTTCGTGCACGACCTGCAATCTGCCGTGGTCGTGCGCTTCATGAGTGGCATCGCGGCCGCGCCGCTGTCCTCGCTCGCCTTCCTCTACATGATCGAGCCGCTGCAGCCGCGCCAGAAGCTCACGGTCGGCCTGTCGCTGGCCCTGACCAACACCACGCTCGGCATTCCCGTAACGCGGCTGCTCTCGCCGAGCCTGATCGAGATCGGCGGCTTCCATGGTCTGACCCTGTTCGAGATGGGGCTGGCGCTGGTCGCCTTCGGCCTAGTCTACGCCCTGCCGCTGACCACGCCGCCGCGGGTCAAGGTGATCGGCCCGCTCGACGGCTTAAGCTATCTCCTGATCGCGCTCGGTTTCGGCGCCACCGCCGTCGCGCTCTCGCTCGGCCGCATCTATTGGTGGCTGGAAGCGCCCTGGCTCGGCTGGCTCTTCGCCGGCGCGATCCTCTGCCTGACGCTGGCGGCGATCATCGAACTGCACCGGCAAAGCCCGCTCATCGACATACGCTGGCTGACCAGCCCGGCGACGCTGCACTACGCCACGGTATTGCTGCTCTTCCGCGTCGTGCTGGCGGAACAGACAGTCGGCGCCTCCAATTTCTTCCAGGCCCTCGGCTTCCAGAACGAGCAGACCCTGCCGCTCTATGGCGTGATCCTGGCGGCGATCCTCGCCGGCGGCTTCACCTGCGCGGCGCTGCTGCGGCCCGGGCGGGAGAGCGCCTTCTACGCCGTGGCTCTGATCTGCATCATGACCGGCGCGCTGCTCGACAGCAGCGCCACCAGCCTGACCCGCCCGCACGACATCCATCTCAGCCAGGCGCTGGTGGCCTATGGCTCGGCCCTGTTCCTGCCCGCAGCCATGGGACAAGGCCTTGCCCCGGCGCTGGCGCGCGGGCCGGTCTATATCCTCAGCTTCTTCGTGATCTTCCTGTTCACCCAGAGCATTGGCGGCCTGCTCGGCTCGGCGCTGTTCGGCAGCTTCATCACGCTCCGGATCAGCTTCCACTACAGCCAGCTCGCCGAGCATTTCTCGCTGGCCGATCCGCTCGTCGCCCAGCGCATCCAGGAGCTCGCCGGCACCTATGGCCATATGCTGACCGACGCCGGGCTGACGCGAGCCGAGGGCATCACCCTGCTCGCCCAGCAGGCGATCCGGGAAGCGACCGTGCTCGCCTACAACGATGCCTTCCTGCTGATCGCCGTGATCGCCGGCAGCGCGCTCGCTGGCCTGACCGCCCATCTCGCCGCCATCAACCTGCGGGAGCGCTTCGCCGCTCCGGCCGCCACGTCTGAACCCGCGCCCCAGCCATGACCCGCATCTTCCGCTCCGTCTCGACCTATATCGCGCTCACCGTCGGCCTCGCCGGGCTCGCCGTCATCCTCTACGCATGGCGATTGCCGCCCTTCGCCAGCGCGATCGAGACCACCGAGAACGCCTATGTCCGCGGCCAGGTCACGGTGATCGCACCGCAGCTCGCCGGCTATGTCGCCGAGGTGGCCGTGCAGGATTTCGCCGCGGTGAAGCACGGCCAGCTCCTCGTCCGCATCGACGAGCGCATCTTCCAGCAGCGGCTGGAGCAGGCCCGCGCCAGCCTCGCCGCCCAGCGCGCGGCGCTCGCCAATTCCGAGCAGTCCCGCCACGCCGCGGAGGCGCGTTTGCGTGCCAGCGAGGCCAATGTCGCCAGCGCCGAGGCTGCCCTGCGCACGGCGGAGGCCAATTGGGGCCGTATCGAGCCGCTGCGCGAGCGTGGCGTCGTCAACCAGACCAATGCCGATCAGAGCCTGCAGGCGCTCGACCAGGCCCGGGCCGGGCTGACGGCGAGCAACGCCGCCGTCGACGTCTCGCGTCAGGATGTGCAGAGCGCGATCGTCAACAAGGGTTCGCTCGAAGCGGCGGTCCAGGGAGCCGAAGCCACCGTCCACCTCGCCGAGATCGACTTGCAGAACACCCGCATCACCGCCCCGCAGGATGGGCGCCTCGGCGAGGTCTCGGCCCGGCTCGGGCAATACGTCTCGGCCGGCACGCAATTGATGGCGCTAGTGCCGAGCCAGGTCTGGGTGATCGCCAATTTCAAGGAGACGCAGCTGCCAGGCATGCGGATCGGCCAATCGGTCAGTTTCACGGTCGATGCGCTGCGTCACGCGCGGCTGACCGGCAAGATCGAGCGCTTCTCGCCGGCGGCCGGCTCGGAGTTCAGCGTGATCCGGCCGGAAAACGCCACCGGCAATTTCGTCAAGATCGCCCAGCGCGTGCCGGTGCGCATCGCGATCGATCCCGGTCAGGAGCTGGCCACGCGGCTTTCGCCCGGCATGTCGGTGGTGGTCAGCGTCGACACCGCTCAGCGCTGACGAGCCGCATGACCTGATCAATCAGCGATATCGACGTCGGTGAGCTGGAAGCCGCTCGGCGTCTTCGTGAAGGTGAAGATGCTGCCTCCGCAGGCGATGGCGTAGACCTCGTTCCTGGCGCCGTCGCGATCGTAGACGGGCTTGGCGCGCTGAAGGCAGGTGCGGTTCTTCGCAGTGAAGTCGCGCGGCCAGGCCTTGGCACGGAACTGCGCGGCATCGCTGATCGAGGCATCAGCCATATAGGGCAACCGTGTCATGGCGGCGACGGCCGCCGGATCGTTCGCCTTCAGCGCCGCCCGAAACTTTCCGATGAAGCCGTCGAACTCCTTCTGCACGGCCGGAGAGGCAGTGGCCGGTCTGGGAGCCTGAGCGGAGGCGGGAGCGAAGGAGGCGAGAGCGGCGGCGATCACAAGGCCCGGCAGCGTCTTCATGCGTCAGCTCCGTCCGCTCAATCAGCGCGGGGTCGCTGACCGGGCGGGATGCTACCGCAACGTCACCATTCTCTCCAGCGGCGTGCGTCCATTCCCGATGCGGATCACGGATTGACGCATCGGCTTCGATCCCACCATGTTAGGTTGACCGGCCCGTGAAATTCGCCCTTGCGATGTAGGCTGGCGATTGATCGCCTCGCCATGGCGAGACCAGCAGGAACGTCGAAACCAAGCGGGGTGAAGCGGACCGGCGACGATATGATTTCCCTACCGACGGGCGGGTGAGCTCGCCCCTGCATCGAAATGGCAGCGATCGGCGAAGAGCCGACGCGAGAACCAGCAAATTCTTCCAGGGAGTGGACAACGATGACGATCCGGAAGCTCACATTCGTTCTGGCCGCTGGCCTGCTCGGCCTCGCCCCCGCCAAGGCACAGGAGCAGGTCGAGGTCCTGCATTGGTGGACCGCCGGCGGCGAGGCTGCGGCGCTCAGCGTGCTCAAGGACAATCTCGGCAAGCAAGGTGTCGGCTGGAAGGACATGCCGGTCGCCGGCGGCTCCGGCGTGCAGGCGATGACCGCGCTGCGCGCCCGGGTCACCGCCGGCACCCCGCCGACCGCGGCGCAATTGCTCGGCTTCAACCTGCGCGATTGGGGCTCGCAGGGTTTCGCCGCCAATCTCGACGATGTCGCCAAGGCCAATGACTGGGAAAAGCTGGTTCCCGAACCGCTCAAGGCATTCGCCAAGGATGGCGGCCACTGGGTCGCCGCGCCCGTCAACATCCATTCGACCAACTGGCTCTGGATCAACAAGGCGGCGCTCGACAAGGCCGGCCTGCAGCCGCCCAAGACCCTCGACGAGTTCTTCGCCATGCTCGACGCCTTCAAGGCGCAAGGCATCACGGCTCTCGCCCATGGCGGCTCGCCCTGGCAGGACACCACCTTGTGGGAGGCGGTGGTGCTCTCGCTCGGCGGTATGGATTTCTACAAGAAGGCCGTGCTCGAGCTCGATCCGGCAGCGCTGAAATCGGACACGATGCGCAAGACCTTCGACACGATGACCAGGCTGCGCGGTTATTTCGACAAGGGCTTCTCCGGCCGTGACTGGAACCTCTCCACCGCCATGGTGATCAAGGGCGAGGCCGGCGCGCAGGAGATGGGTGACTGGGCCAAGGGCGAGTTCATCGGCGCCAAGAAGGTGCCGGAGCAGGACTTCGTCTGCATCCGCTTCCCGGGCACACAGGGCAACGTGCTGTTCAATTCCGATCAGTTCATGATGTTCAAGCTCGGCACAAAGGACATCCCGGCGCAGCACAAGATGGCGGCGGCCGTGCTGGATACGAGCTTCCAGATCGCCTTCAACAAGGTGAAGGGCTCGGCCCCGGCGCGCCTGGGCGTCTCTGACGCCGAGTTCGACGCCTGCGGCAAGAAGGGCATCAAGGATGTCGCCGAGGCGATGGCCGCCGGCACCATGGTCGGCTCGCTCGCCCATGGCTATGCCCAGCCCGACTCGATCAAGAACGCCTTCTTCGACGTCGTGACGCAGCACCTCAACGGCCAGCTCACCACCGACCAGGCGCTGACCCGTCTGCCGGCGGCGATCGCCGCCGCCAAGTAGTCGCCTCTCCTGCCCTCCCGGATGCCGGCGCCCTGCGCTCCGGCATCCGCCGGACTCCATCCGCATGACTGCAGCGCCCTTGACCGACGCGGCCGGGAGATCGTCAGGCCACCTGGCCGAGAAGCTGCGCCTTGCATTGCCGAAGCTGGTGCTGGCGCCGAGCTTCGCCGTGGTGCTCGTCTTCGTCTACGGCTTCATCCTCTGGACGATCTACCTCTCGTGCACGCCCTCGCGCATGCTGCCGATCTACCAGCTGATCGGCTTCGACGCCTACCAGCGGCTCTGGTCGCAGCCGAACTGGTATGTCGCGCTGCAGAATCTCGCGATCTTCGGCTCGCTCTACCTGGTGCTGTGCACGGCGATCGGGCTGACGCTGGCGATCCTGCTCGACCAACGCATCCGCTTCGAAGGCGTGCTGCGGCCGATCTTCCTCTACCCGATGGCGCTGTCCTTCATCGTCACGGGCACGGCCTGGCAATGGTTCCTCAATCCCACGCTCGGCCTGGGGCGCACCCTGCACGCGCTGGGCTGGCAGACATGGGCGCCGGTGCGCTGGCTCGGCTGGGAGAACGCGCAGTTCGATTGGCTGGTCAGCACGGAGACCGCGATCTACACGATCGTCGTCGCCGGCGTCTGGCAGGCCTCCGGTTTCGTCATGGCGATGTTCCTCGCCGGCCTGCGCGGCATCGACGGCGAGATCGTCAAGGCGGCGGAGATCGACGGCGCCTCTGCCTTCACCATCTACCGCCGCATCATCATCCCAATGCTGCGGCCGGTGTTCCTCTCCGTCTTCATCGTGCTCGCGCACATGGCGATCAAGTCCTACGACCTGGTCAAGGCGCTCACCGGCGGCGGCCCCGGCAACGCCACCGAGCTGCCGTCGACCTTCATGTATTCCTTCACCTATGAGCGCAGCCAGATGGCGGTCGGCGCCGCCAGTGCCGTGGTCATGCTGATGACGATCACCGCGATCATCGTGCCCTATCTCTATTCCGAGCTCAGGGAGCGGCACGGATGAGCGGCAGCATCGGCTCGGTGCGCCCCGGCACCAACCTGACCTCGCGGATCGTGATCTACGGGCTCCTGGCGATCTTTGCGGTGCTGTTCCTGCTGCCGCTGTTCGTCATGGTGGTCACCTCGCTTAAATCGCTCGACGAATTGCGCGGCGGCACCATGCTGTCGCTGCCGCAGGAGGTGACCTTCGAGCCCTGGCAGAAGGCTTGGAGCGAAGCGCGTATCGGCGTCGGCAGCGTCAATGGCGACGGCATTCGCGGCTTCTTCTGGAACTCCTTCCGCATGGTCGTGCCGGCGGTGATCATCTCGACGATGCTGGGGGCACTCAATGGCTACGTCCTGACCAAGTGGCGCTTCACCGGCCACCAGTTGATCTTCGGCCTGATGCTGTTCGCCTGCTTCATCCCGTTCCAGATCGTGCTGATCCCGATGGCGCGGCTGCTCGGCATCATGGGTCTGGCCAATTCCACCGCCGGGCTGGTGCTGGTCCATGTCGTCTACGGGCTCGGCTTCACCACCCTGTTCTTTCGCAATTTCTACGAGGCCTTCCCGGACGAGCTGGTCAAGGCGGCGCAGATCGACGGGGCCGGGTTCTTCCAGATCTTCTGGCGGATCCTGCTGCCCTCCTCGGGGCCGATCATCGTGGTGACGGTGATCTACCAGTTCACCAATATCTGGAACGACTTCCTGTTCGGCGTCTCGTTCTCCTCGGGGGACCAGGCGCCGATCACGGTGGCGTTGAACAATCTGGTCAACTCCTCCACGGGCGTGAAGGAATACAATGTCCACATGGCGGCGGCGATGATCGCCGCCCTGCCGACATTGCTCGTCTATGTCGTCGCCGGCCGCTATTTCGTGCGCGGGCTGATGGCCGGAGCGGTCAAGGGGTGAGCATGAGCGCAGCGTTCCTCGACATCCGCGACGTTCACGAGCGCATCGGCGCGACGCCGGTGCTCAAGGGCATCAACCTCACCTTGGAAAAGGGCGGCTTCCTCGTGCTGGTCGGCCCGTCCGGCTGCGGCAAGTCGACCTTGCTCAACACCATTGCCGGGCTGCTGCCGGTGACCAGCGGCGACATCCTGATCGACGGCCAGACGGTGACGCACCTGGCCCCGTCGAAGCGCGACATCGCCATGGTGTTCCAATCCTACGCGCTCTACCCGAACATGACGGTGGCGCAGAACATCGCCTTCGCCCTGGAAATGCGCAAAGTCCCCAAGCCGGAGCGAGAGGCGGCCGTACGCGCCGTGGCTCAGACGCTGCAGATCGAGCATCTGCTCGGCCGGCGCCCGGCCCAGCTCTCCGGCGGCCAGCGCCAGCGCGTCGCGATGGGCCGCGCTCTGGTGCGCAAGCCGCGGGTGTTCCTGTTCGACGAGCCGCTGTCCAATCTCGACGCCAAGCTGCGCGTCGAGATGCGGCACGAGATCAAGCGCCTGCATCAGCGCACCGGCAACACCATCGTCTATGTCACGCATGACCAGATCGAGGCGATGACGCTCGCCACCAAGATCGCGGTGATGCGCGACGGCGAACTGCAGCAGGTCGGCACGCCGGACGAGATCTACAACCGGCCAGCCAATCTCTTCGTCGCCGACTTCATGGGCTCGCCGGCGATGAACCTGCTCACCTTGCGCCATGTCGCCGGCAAGGGCCTGGTCAGCAAGAACGGCGCGGACATCGAGATCGCCCTGCCGCCCAGCGCCCATGGTGCCGCTTTGAGCGACGGCCAGGAGGTCATCCTCGGCATCCGGCCGGAAGCGGTGACCGACACCGCCATCACAGACCCCTCCGCCGGCAGGCTCGCGCCGCTCGACATGCAGATCGAGGTGGTCGAGCCGACCGGCTCGGACCTCTACGCCATCGCCCGCCGCGGCGAGATCACACTGACCGCGCGCCTGCGTGCCGACGCTCCCGTCAAGGCCGGGGAGATGTGCAGGCTCGCCCTCAACCTGGACAAGGCGGTGCTGTTCGACCCCGTCAGCAAGGTGCGGATCTAGGCTCGCTCAGACGAGTTCGCTCAAGCGCTTCAACAGCGTCTGCACATCGTCGGCGTTCTGGTAGAGCCCGAAGCCGACACGCAGGCGATCGCCACGCAGGTCGACGGTGATGCCGGACTGCTTCAGCTTCTCGTGCCACAACTCCGCATCGGCATGGCGGAAGGTCAGGAAATTGCCGCGTGCCAGCTCGCTCAAGGGCACGACCAGGTTCTCCAGGGCGAGCACACCAACCGGCTTCCGCGCCAGCCCGTCGGCGAAGATCGCCTGCAAGGCATGGGCGTGGGCATGGATCGCCGCGACGTCGAGGCCCTTGGCCTCGAGCCAGTCGAACATCGCACCCATGCGGTAGAGGCCAGAAGGGTCGAAGGTCGCGCCCATGAAACGCCAACCGTTCTGCGCATAGCCGATCTCGCCCTGCGCGCCCGAAAGCGCGCCGAAGGAGGCATACCAGCCAGTGTCACGCGGCCGCATGGCGAAACCGGGCGGGCAGTGCATGAAGCAGGCGCCCTCGCCCGACATGGCGTATTTATAGCCGCCGGCGATGTAGAAGGCCTTGTTGGCAATGGCAGAGAGATCGGTCGGCCGCGCCAGGAAGCCGTGATAGCCGTCGATGACGACGAGCCGGCCGGGCGCCGAGACGCCGTCGACCAGCGCCTCCAGGTCGGTCAGCGCATAGCCAGAGTTGAAGTGGACCTGGCTGACGAAGACCATGTCGGGACCGAGGCCGGTTTGCGCCGCCGCAATCAGCCGCTCGGTCAGGCCCTCGAAAGGCTCGGCCGGCACGACGGTGAGCTCGATCAGCCCGTCCTCGGCGAGCCGCTCGATCTGGCGCCGGAAGGAATGGAATTCGGCATCGCTGGTCAGGATGCGCGGCTTGCGCTCGCGCGGCAGGCAGGAGAGCAAACGGTTGACGAATTCATGGGTGTTGTTGGCCGGAACGAGCCCGTCGATGCCGGGCAGATTCAGGTGCCGCGCCACGCCCTGCGCCAGCTTCTGCCAGACCGGACCCAGTACTTCCTGCCATTTGCCGTCGACGAGGCGGGCGGCATCGTCCCAGGCGCGCAAATGGGCCTCGCGCGTCACGTCCGGCCAGAAATGATGGCTGTGGGCAGCGAAATGCAGCTTGGCCGGCCAGTTCTGGCGGAAGCGCGAGAACTCGGCGGCAAGGTCGAAGGGCGGGCGACCGAGCGTTGCCGGAACCTTCGTCATCTGGTCCATCATCATGCTCCGCAGCCTTGCCGAACCGGCAAAATACTTTAAGCTTAAAATATCTTGCGCCGCTCCCCAGTCAAGGCGCGAGGCGAGCGAGGGCGGCATCATGACCAGCGGGACGGGCGACCACCAGAGCCGGATCGAGCCGGGCATGCAGACCGATTTCAAGGAGCGGATGGATTACGGCTCCTATCTCGGCCTCGATCTCCTGCTCGCAGCGCAGAAGCCGCTGAGCGACGCGCCCGACGAATTGCTGTTCATCACCATCCACCAGGTGCAGGAGCTCTGGCTGAAGCTCGCGACCCACGAGCTCGACGGCGCCATCGCCGCGATCAGGGCGAACGAATTGCAGCCCGCCTTCAAGTCGCTGGCGCGGGTCTCGCGCATCCAGGCGCAGCTCGTCACCGCCTGGGACGTGCTCTCGACCATGACCCCGGCCGATTATCTCGCCTTCCGCGACGCGCTCGGCCAGTCCTCGGGCTTCCAGTCCTACCAGTATCGCGCGCTTGAATTCCGACTCGGCGCCAAGGATCCGCGCATGCTGGCGATGCACAAGCATCACGCCGAGCACCACGCCCATCTGAAGGAGCTACTGGAAGCGCCGAGCCTCTATGACGAGGCGCTGCGCCTATTGGCGCGACGCGGCCTACCGGTCCCACCCGAGTGCGTCGAACGCGACTGGAGCCAGCCGCATGTCGCGAACGAGGCGGTGAAGGCGGTGTGGCTTTCGATCTACCGCGACACGCACCAGCATTTCGATCTCTACGAGCTCGCCGAGGAACTGGTCGACCTCGAGGACCAGTTCCAGCAATGGCGCTTCCGCCACATGAAGACGGTCGAGCGCATCATCGGCTTCAAGCAAGGCACCGGCGGCTCAAGCGGGGTGAAGTTCCTGAAGACGGCGCTGGAGCGCTCGTTCTTCCCGGAGCTGTGGCAGCTGCGGAGCGAGCTCTAATTCTCCTGATCATTCCGGGCGAGCGCGCGTTTCCAGTTCGTCATGCTCGCCCTTGTGGCGAGCATCCACGTCTTGAACGCCGCACTTGCCACAAAAAGACGTGGATGGTCGGGACAAGCCCGACCATGACGGGAGAGGTTACTCGTTGTTCCCGAAGGTCATGTCGCGTCGCGCCGTCAGGATGCTGATCGAATAGCCGGCGATCACGTCGACCAGCGCCATCAGCGTGATGATCACGAAGGTGCCGGTGCCGAAACCGGGGACGAACAGGAAAATCAGCCCGCAGGCGATGAACACCACCATGGACAGGCCATGGTTGAGGATCGAGCTCGACTTGGCGCTGGTCGCATTCATGATCTCGAAGAAGAGCACGACGGTCGAGATCGCCAGCAGGAGCTCGCTGACCGTCAGCACGAAGGCACCGCCTGACGGCAGGCCGATGCTCAGGAGTTCGCGCGAAAGCGGCACGCCCATCGCCGCGACGGTGACGCCATAGGCGATGACCGCCAGCAGCATGAAGGGGAAGAAGCGCGCCATCGCATCACCAATCCGTTTGCCGGCACAGCCACTCTTTCGCAGCGCACCCGGAGCCGCTAGATATCAGCCCTGCGCGGAACGCGCTACGCGGTTGCCGCAGCGACAGCTGCACCGCGTTGCCCGTGCAGTTTGGAACTGGTAGAAGCGGGTCATGACACCGAAGCGGCAGAACAGGGGCGAAGTCCGGCGCGTGATGCGCCGCACGCTGAACCTGCGCCGTTTTCCGACCACCCAGGGCTTCGCCGCGCTGCATGACCATGCCCGCCTGCCCTGGCGCTTCTTCGGCCGCTTCACGGCCTCGCTCGCAGCAGGCCTTACGCTCGCCTGAGACCGGCCGTCCGGCCGGCGACAGGCCGTTGCGATGCGTGCTGGCCCCAAAGCGGGCCGCTACCCGATTTCCATACCGAAGGCGATTGAAGCCATGACTGCGACCAAGGCCCCCACCACCCTCTACGACAAGATCTTCGAGGACCATGTCGTCGACCGCCAGGACGACGGCACCTGCCTGCTCTATATCGACCGCCACCTGGTGCACGAGGTCACCAGCCCACAGGCCTTCGAGGGCCTGCGCATGACCGGCCGCAAGGTCCATGCCCCCGGCAAGACGCTCGCAGTCGTCGACCACAACATCCCGACGACCGACCGTTCCAAGGGCATCGCCGAGGAAGAGAGCCGGATCCAGGTCGAGGCGCTGGCCAAGAACGCCAAGGAATTCGGCGTCGAGTACTTCAACGAGCTCGATATCCGCCAAGGCATCGTCCACATCGTCGGCCCCGAGCAGGGCTTCACCTTGCCAGGCACCACCATCGTCTGCGGCGACAGCCACACCTCGACCCATGGCGCCTTCGGCGCGCTGGCCCACGGTATCGGCACCTCGGAGGTCGAGCACGTGCTCGCCACCCAGACGCTGATCCAGAAGAAGGCCAAGAACATGCTGGTCCAGGTCGACGGCAAGCCCGCTCCGGGCGTCGGCGCCAAGGACATCACGCTCGCCATCATCGGCGAGATCGGCACCGCCGGCGGCACCGGCTCGGTGATCGAGTATGCCGGCGAAGCCATTCGTGGCCTCTCAATGGAAGGCCGCATGACCGTCTGCAACATGTCGATCGAGGGCGGCGCCCGCGCTGGCATGGTCGCGCCGGACGAGAAGGCCTATGCCTATCTCAAGGGCCGCCCGAAGGCGCCGCAGGGTTCCGCCTGGGACGAGGCGCTGCGCTACTGGGAAACGCTGCGCACCGATGAGGGCGCGCATTTCGACCGGATCGTCCGGCTCGACGCCGCCAACCTGCCGCCGATCGTCTCCTGGGGCACCAGCCCCGAGGACGTGATCTCGGTGACCGGCGCAGTGCCCGATCCGGCGCTGATCGAGGACGAGACCAAGCGCAGCTCGAAGCAGCGGGCGCTCGACTATATGGGCCTGACCGCCGGCACCAAGATGACCGATATCCCGCTTGACGTGATCTGGATCGGCTCCTGCACCAATGGCCGCATCGAGGATCTGCGCACGGTCGCCAAGATCGTCGAGGGCAAGAAGATCCATGAGAGCCTGGACTACGCCATGATCGTCCCGGGCTCTGGCCTGGTGAAGCAGCAGGCGGAAGCCGAGGGGCTCGACAAGATCTTCCTCGCCGCCGGCTTCGAATGGCGCGAGCCGGGCTGCTCGATGTGCCTCGGCATGAACCCGGACCAGCTCAAGCCGGGCCAGCGCGCCGCCTCGACCTCGAACCGCAATTTCGAGGGTCGCCAGGGCTATCGCGGCCGCACCCACCTCGTCTCGCCGGCGATGGCGGCCGCGGCGGCTCTGATCGGCCACTTCGTCGACGTGCGCACGCTGGGCTGAAGCGGATCGTTTCGCGGGAGGATGTCATGAGCACCGATCCCCGCGAAGCCGCTCGCGCCAAGGAAGCCAAGGAAGCGCTCGATCGCGTCAGGCGCGACGATGAGAGCTTCCTCGGCTCATCCATGGGGCGCGCGGCCGACCACTTCTCCGGCAAGGACGCGCCGGAAGGCGACAACATCGAGCTCTGGGGCCGGCGCATCGGCCGCTTCCTCTCGCTGATCGCCTTCATCGGTCTGTCCTGGTGGCTCGGGCATCAATTGAAGATCTGGTGATGGGCTCAGTTCCCTCGATCAAGACAGGCGCTTCGGCGCCGGCCTCGCAGGGTCTCGACTGGGACGGCGTGCGCGCGCCCTCGGGCGCCGAGTTCGAGATCCTGGCGCAGGCGGCCTATGACCGCCTGCCCGAGGATTTCCGCAAGCTCTGCGCCGACCTCGTCATCAATGTCACCGAATTCCCCGAGGACGACGTGCTGAAGGAGCTCGAGGCCGAGAGCCCCTTCGACCTGCTCGGCCTGTTCTCCGGGATCGGCCTGCCGCAGCAGGGCTACGCCCCGCAGACCGGGCAGATGCCCAACACCATCCACCTCTACCGCCGGCCGATCCTCGACTACTGGGCCGAGCATGACGAAACGCTCGGCGCCATCGTCACCCATGTGCTCGTCCACGAGATCGGCCACCATTTCGGCTTCGACGACGACGACATGGACGCAATCGAGAAGGCGGCGGGATAAAGACAATGATCGACGAACTGATCCGCCATCTGCCCGACCTGGCCCTGGTCTTCTCGGCTTTCGTCATCGCCGTGGCCAGCCCTGGACCGAGCAATCTCCAGGTCATGGCGACCTCGATGGAGCATGGTCGGAAAGCCGGGATGACGCTCGCGCTCGGCGTCACCACGGGATCGCTGACCTGGGGCATCCTCGCCGCCATCGGCGTCACGGCGCTGATCGTCGCCCATCCCGGAGCGCTCTACGCCATCAAGATCGTCGGCGGGCTTTATCTCCTGTTCCTGGCCTGGCGCTCGGCCCGCTCGGCGATGCAGGCGGAGATGCCGCCGCCGAAAGCCAGTGGCTCGGGCCGCCGCCTCTATCTGCGCGGCTACCTGATGCACCTCACCAACCCGAAGGCGATCCTGAGCTGGACGGCGATCATCGCGCTCGGCCTCAGGCCCGAGACGCCGGCGGTGGTGCTCTACGCCATCATCCTCGGCTGCCTGACGATCTCGCTCGCGATCAACCAGACCTATGCCTACCTGTTCTCGACCGCCTCGATGGTGGCGGGCTACCGCAGGATCCGCCGCCGGGCGGAAGCCTGCCTCGCCGCCTTCTTCACCTTCGCCAGCTTCAAGCTCCTGACGGCGCAGCTCTGACTTAGCCGTCGCCCCAACCTGACCAGACAAGACCTGCCGGAGTATCCGCCATGCAGCCCTTCACCACCCTGACCTCGACCCCCGCCCCGCTGAAGGTGATCAATGTCGACACCGACATGATCATCCCCAAGCAGTATCTGAAGACGATCAAGCGCACCGGGCTGGGCACCGCGCTGTTCTCGGAGATGCGCTACAAGGAGGACGGCTCGGAGAACCCGGACTTCGTCCTCAACCAGCCCGCCTATCGCAAGTCGGAGATCCTGGTCGCCGGCGACAATTTCGGCTGCGGCTCGTCGCGCGAGCACGCGCCCTGGGCCCTGCTCGACTTCGGCATCCGCTGCGTGATCTCCACCAGCTTCGCCGACATCTTCTACAACAACTGCTTCAAGAACGGCATCCTGCCGATCGTGGTCAGCCAGGAGGACCTGGAGAAGCTGTTCGACGACGCCGATCGCGGCTCGAACGCGACACTGACCGTCGACCTGGTGAACCAGAGTATCAAGGGGCCGGATGGCGGCGAGATCCGCTTCGAGATCGACCCGTTCCGCAAGCACTGCCTGCTCAACGGCCTCGACGACATCGGCCTCACCATGGAGAAGTCGAGCAAGATCGACGCCTTCGAGGAGAAGCTGGCAAAGCGCGCCTGGGCGTGATGACCCCTTCTCCCCTCGGGGGAGAAGGTGGCAGCGCGAAGCGCTGACGGATGAGGGAAGGGCCGCGTAAGCGGCCCTTTTCTGTCTCACCCAGTCGAAGCGCCCTCATCCGCCTGCCGGCACCTTCTCCCCCGAGGGGAGAAGGAAGCTAGACGATCAGCCCCTGCATCGGCGCGAGCCCGCCGGTGCCGGGGAACACCTTCTCGGCCAGCACAGGCCCGGATAGCCCGAACAGATCGGCGACCACCCCCTTCGCGACCGCGCGGATGTCAGTGGTCGGCTTCAGATCGCGCTGCTCGTGCAGTTGCTCCGGCCTCAACCCCGGCCAGTCGACGATCATCCGCTTGCCCTTGACCGCGCCGCCGACCAGGAAGGCGACCGTGCCGGTGCCGTGATCGGTGCCGACCGTGCCGTTGACACGGGCGGTGCGGCCGAATTCGGTGACGACCATCACCACCGTGTCCTTCCAGACCGGCTTTAGCCCGCTCTCGAAGGCCGCGAGCGCGCCGTCGAGCCCGCCGAGCAGCGTGGCGAGCCTTCCCTTGGCGCCGCCCTCGTTGGCATGGGTATCCCAGCCCTCGAACGCCAATGCAGCGATGCGCGGGCCGTCCTCGGCACGGACCAGTCGCGCTGCGCCCTCGGCAATGCGCTTCATGCCCTCGGCGCTGTCCGGCCCGCCGCCGCCGCGCGGTTGCTCGGCGCCCTGCTTGCTCGCGATCAGCTCGGTCTCGATCGCTCGCTTCAGCACCAGCGCCAGGGCCGGATCGCGCTCGCCATAGAGATCGCCGAGGCGCTGGACGAGATCGGCCCCGGCCCGCGCCATGCGCGGCGGCGCCCAGCCGAGCACCGGCGCCGCGCCACGCACCACCAATGGAGGCACCACGCCGACGCCGAGTGCGCCATGACGCGAGACCGCCTCGCCCGGCGGCAGGCTGGCGATCAAACGATTGAGCCAGCCGCTATCGGTCTTGCCCGGCCCGCCCTGCCCGCTTTCCAACACGTCCTGCCCGTCGAAATGCGAGCGCTCGCGATAGCCGGTGGCGCTGGCATGGACGATCGCGGCCTGCCCGCCGGCATAGAGCCGCGCAAGGTTCGGCATCGCCGGGTGCAAATAGAAGAAGCCGTCGAGCGGCAGTGCCGCCTCCGGCCCGTCCTTGGCCAGCACGATGCCTTCGCGCAGATCGGCATAAGCGGGATCGCCGAGCGGCGGCACGGCCGAGAGCCCGTCGAGCGCGCCGCGCAGCACCACCAGCAGGAAGCGGGCATCGCGCGAGCCTGCCGCCGCATGCGCGAATTTCGGCATGTAGGACCAGGCGAAGAGCGCGCTGGCCGCCCCGAGCACGGCGCGGCGCGAAGGCGTCATCCGTTCGCAATCATCGTCGTCGGCGGCCATGCTCACCTCCGCTGGAATTCGGGCGACATCAACAGCAGCGCGAGCGCCTGAGGCTTGCTCTCGGCACGCGCCACAGCCTGCCGGGTCTGCGGCGAGGCAATCGGGCCGAGCACCTCCTCGACCAGCGCGCGTGGGTCGGCGACCGAACCGGCCGCCTGCCGACCGAGTTGCGCCGCGACATCGATGCGGGTCTTGATACCTTCCGGCGTCGCCCAGGCCGCATTGGTATCGGGATAGCCGTCCGGGCCGGAGGGCTGCCAGAGCGGCTGGCCCATGACGCCGAGCGGCCCGGCGACCTGGCCGAAATCAGGCTTGCGGCCGAGCGCCCGGAACGAGGCGATGAGGAATTCCTGCGGGGTCCGCAGCTTGGTCGCGGGCGCCGCCACGGCGAGTTCCGAGGTCACCAACGTACGCGACAGCGCAGCGAGATCGCCGCCCGTCTCGCGGAAGCTGCGGGAAAGCTCGGCGACCAGCGCCTGCGGCGGCTCGTCGGCGACGAAATGGCGGGCGAGCTTGCGGGCGATGAAACTGGCCGTGCTCGGATGGCGGGCGAGATCGGCGAGCGCCGCCATGCCCTTCTCCTTGCCGTCCTGTCGATAGACCTTGCCGAGCAGTCTCTGGCCGCCGGGATCATGCAGGCCGGGATTGAAGGCGAAGGAACCGGGAAAGCCGAGCCGCGCATCGCGCCCCACGACGGTCCAGCCGGTGATGATCCGCGCCAGCGAGGTGACGTCTCCTTGCGTATAGCCGCCGGAGACGCCGAGCGTATGCAGCTCCATGATCTCGCGGGCGAGGTTCTCGTTGAGGCCGCGGCCGCGGCGCTTGCCGGCGCGCGAATCCGGGCCGATCGAGAGCTGGTTGTCGAGGAAGTTGAGCATCGCCGGGTGGCTCTCGACCGCGATCAGCAAGTCCTCGAAGTGGCCGAAGATGTTGGGGCGGATCGCCTCACGCTCGAAGGCGCCAGCCATGGCGCGGACGAAATTGCCCTTGGCGACCGAGACGCAGAAATGGTTCGACCAGAACTGCACCATTCGCTCGGCGAAGCCGGTCTCGGCCTCGAGCGCGCTTTGGAAGCGCGCGACCGCTTCCTCGCGATAGATCGCCTGCGGAAACTGGGGAACCGGCTGCGCGGGAGCGGGCATCTGTCCCTGCGGCTGTCCGGACATAGGCGGCGCGGCTGCGACCTGCACGCCCTGCCCCATGCCCTGCTGGCCGGCGACGCGCTTTGCCTCACGCGCCGCGCGCTCCTCATCCTCGAAGGCATAGAGCGCCCGGCCGATCGGCGCGGCGCCGGAGAAGCTGGCGCGCGGCTGGGCAGCGCCGTCGCTGCGAATCTCCGCGAGCAGGCGCTCGCGTGCATCTCCCAGCGCTGCGCTCTGCCCCGGCCTCAGGCCGAGGCCAAAACGTTGCAGGGCCAGCATCTTCAAGCGCGGGTCTGACCAATCTGCCATGCCCTCGCCTCCGCCATCTGCGTCGCCGCCCGCAAAGTCCACTGCAACTATGGCGAAAGCCCGACCATCTCCGCAACGCGAAAGGCCGCCGCTCCCGAGGGAACGACGGCCTCCCGCTGGTCGAAAGATGCTTTCGGGTCACATCGCCGGCAGCGCCGCGACATCACGCACCGGCGCGGTGAGCCCGCCGATCTTGCCGACCATCGCGGCCTTGCCGGTGGCGATGTCGAGCTTGTAGAGGCCGCCATCGGCGACGAGCCAGCCCGTGTTGCTGCCATCGGCAGCCGTCTCGATGTCAAAGGCGATCGCCTTCGGGGTGATGCCGAGCTTGCCGATTGCGCCGAGCACGCCGTCATTCGGCGGCGCCTGCTTCAGGAGCCCGCCGATCTTGCCGTCGATGTCGTAGAGCGCCGTTTCCTTGGTGCCCTTGACCGAATTGCTGTAGGCGCCGGCGACGACCATCGGCGTCTCGCCCTTGTGCATGTCGGTCTCGGCGAATTTCAGCTTGCCGTCGACCATGGTCTTGCCGTCGTCGACATTGACGCGAAGGTTGGTGCCGTCGGCGCCGATCACACGCAAACGGTCGGCCGCCGGGTTGAAGTCGACCGTCGCCATCGTGCTGGCGGGCAGCACCGTGTCCATCTTCGACTTCATCGTCGCCTTGCCCGCCTTGTCGACCGTGTAGATCGTGCCGTCGGTGGCGAGCGCATAGAGCATGCCGTCGGCCGGGCGGACATCGATGCCGGCGATCTTGCCGTTGATGCCGCTGACCTTCATCGACTTGCCGGCCTTCTGGGTCGCGGTATCGACCATGGTCAGCGTGTCATCGCCGGTCAGCACGGCGAGCGTACCAGCCTGGGCTGCATTGGCCGCGACGGCCGCAGCGAGAATGGTGGATGCGAGAAGCAGGTTGCGAGCCTTGGTCATGAGATGTCCTCCGGTTGGTGTCGCGATCTCAAAGGGGCTGGCCGACGCCTCCTGCGACGCGGCACCCATGGCGGATAGCGACGAGCTTCCGGGGCGGATGCGGGTGCAAAAATAAAAGCCTCAGCCTGCATCCAAGGCGGCGGGCATCGCGTAACAATGGGCCGCCGCTCTCGCGAGGACGGCCGGAGACCGGGGAGACGGATGGCGACCGACGTGAAGCAGCCAGGAGAGCTCGGCGAGATCGAAACCGCGCTGCTCGCCTGCGCCGCCGGCGATAAATCAGCGCTCCGCCGCATCTACGAGGCCGAGTCGCCGCGTATGCTCGGTGTGGCGCAACGTCTCCTGAAGCGCCGCGCCTTGGCGGAGGAAGCGGTGCAGGATGCGTTCGTGCTGATCTTCAGGCATGCCGGCCGCTTCGACCCGGAGCGCGGCGCCGGCCTGACCTGGATCTACGCCATCCTGCGCAACCGTTCGCTCTCGATCCTGCGCGACGAGAAACGGACCGAGACCAGCGACACGCCGATCGCCGAGGAGACGGCGAGCGAGGAGGACGACCCCGAGACGGTGATGGCGAAACTATCGGACGCCACGGCGCTGCGCGCCTGCCTGGAGATGCTGCCGCCGCAACGGCGCGGCCTCGTGCTGCTCGCCTTCGTGCAAGGGCTGACGCATGGCGAGATCGCTGGGCGCCTCAAGCTGCCGCTTGGGACCGTCAAATCCTGGATCAGGCGGTCCCTGCTCTCGCTGAAGGAGTGCCTCGGATGAGCCCCTCCCGCGACGATCAACTCAGCCCGCCAGAGCGCGACGCGCTCGCCGGCGAATATGTGCTCGGCCTGCTCGACGACGCTGAGTTCGCAGTGGCAGAGCGCCGCCTCGACACGGATCGCGATTTCGCCGCCTCGGTCGAGCGCTGGCGGCAGCACTTCTTTGCACTCGATGCGACTGCCACGCCGCTCGCGCCATCCGTTGATCTCTGGCCCCGGATCGAGGCCGGGCTGGCGGGCCTGATCCAGCCGGCGGCTTCGGCGGCGACGGCCCGCCCGGCGATGGCTGGCTCCAGCCGCTTTGCCGAATGGTGGAACAGCCTGTTCGTCTGGCGCGGCGCTGCCTTCGCCGGCGCATTCGCGACCTTGCTGCTGGCAGTCGGTCTCGTCGGCGCACTCGATCGCGCCAGGCGCCAGCCATTGATGGTCGCGGTGCTTCTGACCGAGGGCAACGCCGCCGCCGCCGTGGTCAACACCTTCGCGGACGGACGTGTCGAGATGCTGCCTTTGCAGAGCATCGACGTGCCGGCCGGCAAGGCGCTGGAGATCTGGACCCTGTGGGACCGGGCCGTCGGACCGCGCTCGGTCGGCCTGATCGACCGGGCGCGCTCGACGCCGCTGCGGCTCGACAACCTGCCGCTCGGCAAGGACCAGCTCTTCGAGATCACGCTGGAGCCGGCGACCGGCTCGCCGACCGGGCGCCCGACCGGCCCGATCATCGCCAAGGGCACGACCTCGCAGCGGCTGTGATGGAGCCGACCAGTGCTGACGCGACAGGACGCCGCCGGGCGACAAGCTCGGCGGATCTGCAAGGCTGACGGCGAGACGTAATGACTGATCTGAACGGACGAACGGCTCTGGTCACCGGGGCCAGCAAGGGCCTCGGCCTTGCAATCGCCAAAGGGCTCGCGGCGCGCGGCGCGCATGTGGTGTTCCACGGCCGCAGCCAGGACATGCTCGACAGCGCTACCGCTGAGCTAATCGCCGAAGGCCTCGCCGTCTCGACCTTCGCCGCCGATCTCGCCGACGAGGAGGAGACCGCGCGGGCACTCGAGGCGCTGGTCGTACGCCATCCCCGCATCGACATCCTCGTCAACAATGCCGGTCTGCGCGACCGCCGGCCGCTCGATGCGCTCGACCGTGCCGCCTTCCGCGCGCTGCTCGAGGTCAACCTCGTTGCGCCCTTCGACCTGGTGCGGCGGCTCGCCCCGCACATCCCGGATGGCGGGCGCATCGTCAACATCACCTCGATCGCCGGCTCGATCGCGCGGGCCGGTGACCCCGGCTACATCGCGACCAAGGGCGGGCTGGAGGCGCTAACCCGCGCGCTCGCGGCCGAGCTCGGCCAGCGCGGCATCACGGTCAATGCCGTCGCGCCCGGCTTCTTCGCGACCGAGGCCAATGCCGGCCTCGTCGCCGATCCCGGCATCGCTGGCATGCTGGCGCAGCGGACCTCGATCGGGCGCTGGGGCGCGCCGACCGAGCTGGTCGGCGCCGTCGCCTTCCTGTGCTCACCGGAAGCGGCCTATGTCACCGGCGTCACGCTACCGGTCGACGGCGGCTATCTCGCGCATTTCTGAAGGCCGCGGCGACGGACTTTCGCCCGCAGCCAGCCTCACTGAAGGTCGGCGAAGGCCCGCTTCAGGCGCTCGGCTGCCTCGACCACGACGGAACGCTGGGTCGCGAGATTGAAGCGCAGGAAGCTGTCTCCGCCGGCGCCGAAGCTCACGCCGTGATTCACCGCGATCTTCGCCTGCTTCTCGACGCGAGCGATGAAGTCCTTCGCGTCCATGCCGGTACCGGCGAAGTCGACCCAGGCGAGATAGGTCGCCTCCAACGGCATCGAGCGCAGGCCGGGAATGGCGTGGATCGCCTCGTCGAAGAGCCGGCGATTGCCGTCGATATAGGTCGCGAGCGCATCGACCCAAGCCGCGCCTTCCTTGCTGTAGGCCGCCGTCGACATCTCCATGCCGAAGGAGTTCGGGGAGATGCCGAGCGCGTTCATGCGGGCGCGGAACGGCGCACGCAGCGCCTCATTGGGAATGATGACGTTGCCGACATGGGCGCCGGCGATGTTGAAGGTCTTGGTCGTCGCCGTCATCATCACCAGGCGATCGATGATCTCCGGCGCCGCGAGGGGCATGACCATGTGCTTGTAGCCGGGCATGACCAGGTCGTGGTGGATCTCGTCAGAGACCAGGATCAGGTCGTGGCGGAGGCAGAAATCGGCGATCTGGCGGAGCTCGTCACCGCTCCAGACGCGCCCGCCCGGGTTATGCGGCGAGCACAGGATCAGCATCTTCTCCTTGCCGGTCATCTGCGCATCCCAGGCAGGGATGTCGAGGACATAGCGGCCATCCTCCTGCGCGAGCCGGCATTCGACGACCTCGCGGCCAGCGGCTTTGATGACGCGGGCGAAGGCATGGTACACCGGCGTCATCAGCACGACGCCGTCGCCGGGCCTGGTATAGGCGTCGACGCAGAGCGCGGTGCCGTTCACCAGCCCATGCGTGGTGAAGATCGCCTGCGGCTCGACGGCCCAGCCATGGCGCTCCTGCATCCACCAGCGGATCGCGTCGCTGTTCGTCTTCTCGTCGCCGAAATAGCCGTAGACGCCGTGGGCGGCCATCGCCTCGACCGCGGCCTGCACGCAGGCCGGCGGGCGGAAATCCATGTCGGCGACCCACATGGCGATGCCCTCGGATGCCGGCACGCCGTAGATGGCTTCCATCTTGTCCCATTTGGCGCAATTGCTGCCACGGCGATCGATGTGCAAGTCAAAGGTCGAAGCTGCGATCATCTCGGGTTCCGATGCATTGCCGGGCCAGCACGAGACCATCGCATACCAAGAAAATTCTTCTCCGCCAGCAGCATTTCGCGCAATTCCAATCTACCGTGACGGTCTGACTGGGTTCGCCGCAGCGATTCCGGAGCTGCTATAAGCTGCCCATGAGCCTGCCAGCGCCCCTGATCGAAACCCTCGGTTCCGTCGCTGCGATCATGGAGACGGCACGCGATCCCTGGTGGATCATCGCGAGCGCTGCGGCCGCCCTGCACGGCGCCAGACCGATCAGCGTCGCCGATGTCGACGTCCTGCTCAGCGTCGAGGATATCAGCCGCATCCTGCCTGCTCTCGGCGTCGAACCCTATCGAGGGTCGCCGAACCCTCTGTTCCGCTCGACGATCCTCGCCAAATGGCCGACGCCCCCCGTCCCGGTGGATCTCATGGCCGGCTTCGAGCATCGCGTCGGCGATGCCTGGCATCCGGTTCAGCCAGTGACGCGGCTGGCCATCCCGATCGGCTCGGCAACCGTCTACGTACCCGAGCGGGACGAGCTCCGGCGCATCATCGCAGGCTTCGGCCGCCCGAAGGATCTCGAACGCGCTCGCCTGCTGGCAGCGCTTACATCACCACCGTGATCGTCTCGGCAGCGCGGGTCAGGCCGGTATAGAGCCAGCGCGCCCGGTGCTCGCGGAAGGCGAAGGCCTCGTCGAAGAGCACGACATTGTCCCATTGCGAGCCCTGCGCCTTGTGCACCGTCAGCGCATAGCCGAAGGTGAACTCGTCGGTGTGGCGGCGCAGCTCCCAGGGAACCTCATCCTCGGTGCCGTCGAAGAAGTTCGGCATGACCGAGACCTTGACCGGCTTGCCGCCAGTATCGTCCTCCGGCGTCACCCGCATGGTGACGAGGCCCTTCTTCGAGGTCTTCAGCTCCTGCACGATCCAGGCGCCGCCATTGAGCAGGCCCTTGCTCTTGTCATTGCGCAGGCAGACCAGCTTCTCGCCGACCGCCGGGACATTGGCGACATGGCCCATGAGCTGGCGCATGCGGGCGTTATATTGCCGGCGCGTCTTGTTCATGCCGACCAGCACCTGATCGGCCGAGAGCACGATCTCGGGCGTGATCTCGGCGCGCCGGATGATCCGGCTCGCGCCATAATCGCCGACCTCGAGCCGGCCGCCCTCGCGCACGATCATCGACATGCGCACGATCGGGTTGTCGGCCGCCTGGCGGTGGACCTCGGTCAGCATCACGTCGGGCTCGGCCTCGGTGAAGAAGCCGCCACCCTTGACCGGCGGCAACTGCGCGGGATCACCGAGCACCAGCACCGGCGTGCCGAAGGAGAGCAGGTCGCGCCCCAACTCCTCGTCGACCATCGAGCATTCGTCGATGATGATCAGCTTGGCCTTGGCGGCGGTGCTTTCGCGGTTGAGCACGAAGGTCGGGCTCTCCTCGTCGACGCCGCGCGAGCGGTAGATCAGCGAATGGATGGTCTGCGCGCCCTCGCAGCCCTTGTTGCGCAGGACGAGCGCGGCCTTGCCGGTGAAGGCGGCGAAGACGACGGTGCCGTCGACGCCCTCGGCGATGTGCCGGGCGAGCGTGGTCTTGCCGGTGCCGGCATAGCCGAACAGGCGGAAGAGCTGCGGCGAGCCGACCTTGAGCCAATCGGCCACGGCGGCAAGCGCCGCGTCCTGCTGCGGCGACCAGCTCATGGGTGAATGCGGATGCTTTTGGGCATGGCGCACAAGGCCGCGAGTCGGGCGGTCAAGGCAAGCCGGTTCAGGCGGCGCGCAGCCGCCGGGCGAATTCGTCGGCCTCGGCCTGCAGCGCCGAGATGCGCTCATCGAGCTGGCGGGCACCGCTCGCGCCCTGCTCGGCATGGGCCGTGGTCTGGACGCCGGCGCCGGCGATCGTCGTGACAGCGCTGGCCGCCTGCCCCGTGACCACCGAGATGCGCGCTATGGTCTCGCCGAGCCCCTGCAGCAGGCCGGTATGCGAGGCGACCATGGTCGAGATCTCGGTGCTCGCCTGCTCGACCGCACCGGCCCGGCCGGCGATACCGATGATCGCCTGGGCGGCCTGCGACAGGGCCGTGTCCACGGTCGCGATCCGTGTCGAGATCTGCGCCGTCGCGTCGGCGGTCTGGGTCGCCAGGGCCTTCACCTCGCTGGCGACGATGGCGAAGCCGCGGCCATGCGCGCCCGCCCGCGCCGCCTCGATGGTGGCGTTGAGGGCAAGCAGATTGGTCTGCCGGGCAATCGCCTCGATCAGCTGGACGACGTCGCGGATCTTGCCGGCATTCTCCGTCAATCGACCGACGAGGCCGACCGTGCCGGCGGCGTCGCGGGTCGCGAGGCTCGCGGTCTCGGAGACCCGCCTGACCTCGCGATTGATCTGCTCGACGACCTCCTCCAGCCGCAAGGCGGCATCGGCGATGCGCTCCGCTTCATCGCCGGCTCCTGCGACGGCCTGTGCAGCAGCGTTGCCGCTGTGCGAGATCTGCGCTGAACGGGCGGCGGAGGCGGCGAGCGCCGCGCGCAATCCCTCGCTCAACCGGCCGATATCGGCGAGCAGGCGGCCGATGCGCGTCTCGAATTCCTGGGCGATGCGGTGCAGTTCCTCGGTCCGGCGCTGCTGATGCTGCTGCGAGAGATCGGCTTCGGCATCGCGGGTGACGAGCGTGGCGCGGACCTCGCTCAGCGTGCGCACCGTGCGGGCAAGCTCGCCGATTTCGTCGCGGCGCCTGTGATGCGGCACGTCGATGACCCGGTCAGACGATGTCGCCAGCTTGATCGCGTCCATCAGCTCGCGCAGCGGCCGGGTCAGATGCGTCCGCAACATCAGGATCGCCAGCATCCCGCCGGCGAGCGGCAGGCCGGCGGCAATCACGATGACACGCAACCTCACCTGCGAAGCAAGATCCTGCGCCCGGGACGCTGCGATCCCGGCCTGCCGATCAAGGTCGTCACGCATGGCCGAGGTCACCAGCATGATCTGGCGGACATTCTCCTTTGCGGCTTCGGCCGAGGCTTCGATCAGCGCGGCCTTCGGCGAGACCTTGCGGCCGATCTCGACGATGTCGCGCTGGAAATCGATGAAGGTCCGGATACGCGCATCCAGTGTCGCGTTGGACTGCTGGACATTTGCCGGCAAGGAAGAGGCCAGATTGGCCCGTGCCGCATCGACGAGCTCGACGGCGGCATCGAGCTGATCGAGCGCCTGTTCGACGGCCCGCGGCTCGGTCGCGTCCTCGAAACGGCTGAGGAGCGAGGCCTGCGCCACCCGGCTGGAGAGCAGTGCCGCCTTGTTGGCGAGTTGCTGTCCGCCAAAGGCCTGGCGATCGATGTCGTGGACGGAATCGAGGCCGCTCACGGCGCTGGCGAGACCGAGCGCCGCCGCGATGCCGAAGATCGCGAAAAGCGCCGTGATCTTCGCCGTCAACCCGAACCGCCGCATCACATCCACCGCCAAAGTCGAGCGGCCGACTTCTCGCAGCTGCGAAGCAAACAGATGCTTAACGGAGCCAGCTAACTATCTCAAATATCTTAAATTTTAAACTTGACATCGACCCGGACGCGAAGCCGCAATCGCCGGCTCTCAGAACGCGAACCGCATCAGCGGCCGACCGGGCTTTTGCCTCGCGACCTCGGCGAAGCCGGCGCGCTGGAACACGCTCTCCGGCCCGACATAGAGCCCATCGGCACTGCGCTTCCCCTCGTTGTCCATCGGCGCAGCCTCGACCAGACGCGCGCCGCTTTGCCGCGCGAAATCAAGCCCGCCAGCCAGCAGTGCCGCCGTGACGCCCTTCCCGCGAAAACCCTTGCGCACGAAGAAGCAGGAGGCCGCCCAGTTGCGCTCGTCCTCGGCTGCTGCGTCCGGCAGCGGCGTCGAGGCGCGGCGCGGATTGTTCCACTCGGGCACATGCGCCCGCGGCCCGACCTGCAGCCAGCCGACGGCGACATCGCCGGCGAAGGCGAGCACGCCGGGCGGCGGGCCTGCCCTCACCCGCTCCTCGAAGAGCTGCCGTGCGCCCTCGCCAAGCAGCGGCTTGCGCAGCTTCGGCGACATGCGGAAATGGTTACACCAGCAGCCATAGCAGGGCCCCTGCGGGCCGAAGAGATCCTCCAGCGCCGGCCAGTGCTCCGGTGTCAGCGGGACAACCTGGAAATCAGTCTTCGGCACGTCCGCTCCTCCTCTCTCGACAGGCCTCCGCGAACAGGAGAGGAATGACGCGCCGTCTGCGAGGCGGCCGCCAAGCCGTCGGAGGCTATTCCATGTCACTCGAACTCTTCGCCGCCTACCTCGTCGCCTGCCTGGTCATCATCATCGTACCCGGCCCGACCGTGACGCTGATCATCGCCAACAGCCTGAAGCATGGTAGCCGCGCCGGGCTTCTCAACATGGCAGGAACGCAGGCGGGGCTCGCGATCATGATCGCGATCGTCGGCATCGGCCTGAGCTCGGTGATCGCGGCCATGGGCCATTGGTTCGACTGGGTCCGGCTCGCCGGCGCCGCCTATCTGATCTGGCTGGGCTGGAAGATGTACCGTAGTGCCGGCGCGTCCGCCGAGGGCGCAGGCGAAGCACGTCCGCCGCGCGGCGGCTTCTTCCTGCAGGGGCTGCTGGTGGCGCTGAGCAATCCGAAAACGCTGGTCTTCTTCGGCGCCTTCTTCCCGCAGTTCCTCGACCCGGCGCGGGACTACGCCACGCAGATCGTCATCATGGGCGCGACCACGATGCTGTTCGCCGCGCTCAGCGACGGCGCCTATGCGATCCTCTCCGGGCGTGCCGGCCGCTTCCTCTCGCAGAAGCGCGTCCGGCTGATGTCGAAGTTCAGCGGCGGCTTCCTGATCGGCGGCGGGCTCTGGCTCGCCTCGACCCGCGGCAACTGAGCGCTAGCGCGAGGCAGTCACCACGGGATCGCCTCGCCCTTCCAGTTGCGGAAGCTGTTGGTCTCGCGCATGCCGGAGGCGTCGATCGTGCCGATCAACCCGGCGGCGCTCTCGGCCGGCGGGATGTCGGCGCCGCCGCCGCCCATGTCGGTGCGGACCCAGCCGGGATGGAAGAGCAGCACCGCGACCTCGCTGTCGCGCACAGCGTTGCCGAAGCCGACCATCACCATGTTCACCGCCGCCTTCGAGGAACGATAGGCGATGGCGCCCGATGGATTGCTGCCGATCGAGCCCATGCGGCTGCTGATCGTCACGATCTTGCGGCCGGAGCCGGCCTCGACATTCGGCAGGAAGGCCTGCGCCACCCGTAAGGGGGCGTAGACATTGACCTCGAAGACCTCGCGCCAGGCCCTGAAGTCCATGTCGAGCGCAGTCTGCCGGTCGCGCGGGCCGTAGACGCCGGCATTGTTGACGAGCACGTCGATCGGTTTGCCCTCGAGTGCCTGCTTGGCCGCAGCAATGCTGCGATCGGAGGTAACGTCGAGTTCGAGCGGCGTCAGCGTGCCGGCTTGCCCGCCGGCGACCTCCGCCAGCGCCCCGCCCCAGGGATCGCGCGCCGCGGCGACGACATGGTCGCCCCGCCGCAGCAATTCCATCGTCAAGGCCAGACCGATACCGCGATTGGCACCGGTGATCATCCAGGTCTGGGGCATGGTCGGTCTCCGTCTTAGAGACCAGACCTAAGCCTCAGTCCTTGCGCTTTCCATAGCCCCCGGCAGTCGGCGTGATCACGGTGACCGCTTCGCCGGCCTGCAGCAGCGTCTGGTCGCTCGGCTTGAGCTCCTCGACCGCGCCCGAAAGCCGCCGGACCAGCGTCCTGCCGAGCTCGCCGGGCTCGCCGCCCTTCATGCCGAAGGGGCGGACCTTGCGGTGCGAGGCCAGGATGGCGCAGTCCATCGTCTTGAGGAAACGGATGGTGCGGCTGGTGCCGTCGCCGGCATTCCACTCGCCCTTGCCGCCTGAGCCGGCGCGGATGTGGAAATCCTCGAGCACGACCGGGAAGCGCGTCTCCAGGATCTCCGGATCGGTCAAGCGCGAATTGGTCATGTGGACATGGACGCCCGAGGTGCCGTTGAAGCCCGGTCCGGCCGGCGAACCGGAGCAGATCGTCTCGTAATACTGGTACTGGTCGTTGCCGAAGGTCAGGTTGTTCATCGTGCCCTGCGAGGACGACATCGCCTCCAGCGCACCGAACAGCGTGTTCGTCACGGCCTGGCTGACTTCGACATTGCCGGCGACGACGGCGGCCGGATAACGCGGCGCCAGCATCGAGCCCTCCGGCACGATCACCTTGATCGGGCGCAGGCAACCGGCATTCATCGGGATGGCATCGTCGACCATGACGCGGAAGACATAGAGTACCGCAGCGCGGGTGACGGGCGCCGGGGCGTTGAAATTGTCCGGCCGCTGCGGCGAGGTACCGGTGAAATCGACCGTCGCCTCGCGCTTCTCGCGGTCGATGGTGATCTTCACCTTGATCGCGCAGCCCTGGTCCATCGGGTAGGTGAACTCTGAGTCGTGCAGACGAGTCAGCAGGCGCGCGACGCTCTCGGCAGCATTGTCCTGGACGTGGCCCATATAGGCCTGGACCACGTCGAGGCCGAAGGAGCGGATCATCTTGCGCAGCTCCGCCACGCCCTTCTCGTTGGCGGCGATCTGCGCCTTCAGGTCGTTGACGTTCTGGACGACGTTGCGGACGGGATAGCGCGCGCCGGTCAGGAGCTTGACCAGCTCCTCCTCGCAGAAGCGGCCCTGATCGACGATCCTGAAATTGTCGATATAGACGCCCTCTTCCTCGATATTGGTCGCGAGCGGCGACATCGAGCCCGGCGCGGTGCCGCCGACATCGGCATGATGGCCGCGGCTCGCCACCCAGAACAGGATGTTCTTGTCTTCGTTATCGAAGACCGGGGTGCAGACCGTGATGTCGGGCAGATGCGTGCCGCCATTATAGGGCGCGTTGAGGCAGTAGACGTCGCCCGGACGGATCACCGGGTTGTTCGAGATCACCGTCTCGACCGAGCGATCCATCGAACCGAGATGCACCGGCATGTGCGGCGCGTTGGCGACGAGCGCGCCGGTCTGGTCGAAGACGGCGCAGGAGAAATCGAGCCGCTCCTTGATGTTCACGGAATAGGCAGTGTTCTGCAGCGTCACGCCCATCTGCTCGGCGATCGACATGAACAGATTGTTGAAGATCTCGAGCATGACCGGGTCGGCCTTGGTGCCGATCGCGGCGTTCTGGACCAGCGCCTTGCTGCGGGTGAGGACGAGATGATCCTTGGCGGTCAGCTTCGCGGTCCAGCCATCCTCGACCACGACGGTCTGGTTCGGCTCGATCACGATCGCCGGGCCGGCGATGCCCTGGCCCCGCGCCATCGCCTCGCGGCGGACGATCGCGGCCTCGTGCCATTGCCCCTTCGAGAAGAAGCGGGTGCGCTCGGCAACCTCTGGCTCGCCAGCGTCCTCGGTGGCGGCGGCCTCCTCGAAGCGAGCGCCACCGCCGACGGCCTCGACCTCGACCGCCTCGACGACCAGCGCCTTGGTCTCGTCCATGAAGCCGAAGCGGGCCTTGTGCGCCGCCTGGAAGGCCTCCTGCATCTCGGCGCGGCTGCCGAAGGGCGTGGCGATCGCGGTATCGGTGCCGGCATAGCGGATATGGGCGCGGACATGGATGGCGATGTCGCCCTCAACCACGCCTTGCCCGGCGACTTCGCCCTTCGCCTCGGCGCCCAGCCGGTCGGCGACAACGCCGATCGCGGCCTTGGCCTCGGCATCGAGCGGAACGTCGAGCGCCGCGGTGCGGGTGGCGCGGATCTCGGCGAGGCCCATGCCATAGGCCGAGAGCAGGCCGGAGAACGGATGCAGCAGCACGGTCTTGATGCCGAGCGCATCGGCGACGAGGCAGGCATGCTGGCCGCCGGCGCCGCCGAAGGAGTTCAGCGCGTAGCGGGTGATGTCGTAGCCGCGCTGGACCGAGATCTTCTTGATCGCCTCGGCCATGTTGGCGACGGCGATCTGGACAAAGCCGTCGGCGACCTCCTCGGGCGAGCGGCCGTCACCGACCTCACTCGCGAGCGCGGCGAACTTCTCCCGCACCGTCCCGACATCGAGCGGCTGGTCCTGGCCGGGGCCGAAGATCGCCGGGAAATAGGACGGGATCAGCTTGCCGACCATGACGTTTGCGTCGGTCACGGCGAGCGGGCCGCCGCGGCGATAAGCGGCAGGGCCCGGATTGGCGCCGGCTGAATCGGGGCCGACGCGGAAGCGCGAACCGTCGAAGTGGAGGATCGAGCCGCCGCCGGCCGCAACCGTGTGGATCAGCATCATCGGCGCGCGCATGCGCACGCCGGCGACCTCGGTCTCGAAGGCGCGCTCATATTCGCCGTCGAAATGGGCGACGTCGGTCGAGGTGCCGCCCATGTCGAAGCCGATGACCTTGTCGAAGCCGGCCGAGCGGCCGGTCTCGGCGAGGCCGACGACGCCGCCGGCCGGGCCGGACAGGATCGCGTCCTTGCCCTGGAAGAGCTCGGCGGCGGTGAGGCCACCCGAGGACATCATGAACATCAGCCGCGCGCCGGTGCGGGCGATGTCGAGCTCTTCCGAGACCTGCGCGACATAGCGGGCGAGGATCGGCGAGAGATAAGCGTCGACCACGGCGGTGTCGCCGCGCCCGACCAACTTGATCAGCGGCGAGACCTCATGGCTGACCGAAACCTGCGGGAAGCCGATCTCACGAGCCACCTTCGCGGCAAGTTGCTCATGCGCCGGGTAGCGGTAGCCGTGCATGAAGGCGATTGCGACGGCACGGAAGCCGGCATCGAACTGAGCCTGCAAGGCGGCGCGGATCGCGGCCTCGTCGGCAGCCTTCTCGACCGAGCCGTCGGCGAGCACGCGCTCCTCGACCTCGACCACAGCATCGTAGAGCTGCTCCGGTTTGATGATCTCCTTGGCGAAGATATCAGGCCGGGCCTGGTAGCCGATGCGCAGCGCGTCGCGGAAACCCTTGGTGGTGACGAGCAAGGTGCGGTCGCCCTTGCGCTCGAGCAGCGCATTGGTCGCGACCGTCGTGCCCATGCGGACCTCCCCGACTGTATCGGCCGGAATCTGTTCGCCGGCTTTCAGGCGCAGATGGTCGCGGATGCCCTGGACGGCGGCGTCGCGATAGGCGCCGGGATTCTCGGAGAGCAGCTTGCGGGCATATAATTTGCCTGCGGGATCGCGGCCGATCACGTCGGTGAAGGTGCCGCCACGGTCGATCCAGAAGTCCCAACGGCCGCTCGTCATCTGATCCCCCGATTATTGGCCATAGTGGCTCTTTGACATTTCATCGATAAATCGTCGATGAAACGTTGACAAGCCCGTTTCGCCGATTAGGATCGGCTTTACGATCGGGACATGGCAGAGGGGCCGGACCGATCCAGGGGAGGCTTTCATGACGGGACCAGTCCTGGCAACCGCCGCTTTGCGCATGGCCGAGCAGCCGGGCGCGATGACGCATGGCCATGAGGCGCGCGCATGATCCGCCGCTTCCTCGACGCGCTCTATCTCTTCGCCGGCTACGCCGCCGGCCTCTTCCTGATCGCGATCCTCGTCCTGATGATGGGGCTGTCGATCGGCCGCGAGGTCGGCTTCAACATTCCTGCCGGCGACGATTTCGCCTCCTGGTGCATGGCGGCGATGGCCTTCCTCGGTCTCGCCCACACCTTCAAGTCCGGCGAGATGATCCGGGTCGGCCTCCTGATCGACCGCTTCCAGGGCCGCAAGCGCTGGTTCTTCGAGGTCTTCTCGCTGGTGCTCGGCCTCGGCTTCGCGGGCTTCTTCGCCTGGCACGCCGTGGTGATGACCTGGCAATCTTACGAATTCAACGACATCGCCGGCGGCGTCGTCGCCATGCCGATGTGGATTCCGCAGCTCGGCTATTCCGGCGGCCTCGTCATCCTGTTCATCGCCATGCTCGACGAGTTCGTCCATGTCGTGCTGCGTGGCCAGCCGCCGCGCTACGAAAAGCCGCCGCCGCAATCCGATGAGGAGATCGTCGAGCGCGCCATGGCGAGCGGAGTCTGACCGATGGCGATGATCGAGATTTCCGCACTGCTGCTCGTCCTGCTCGCCGCCCTGCTCGCGGGCGGTGTCTGGATCGCCATCTCGCTGATGGCGTGCGGCTGGGTCGCGATGCAGTTCGTCGCCGGAGGGATTCCAGCCGGTTCGGTGCTTGCCACGACCATCTGGGGCAACAGCGCCTCCTGGACGCTCGCCGCCCTGCCGCTCTTCATCTGGATGGGCGAGATTCTTTATCGAACGAAGCTGTCGGAGGAGATGTTCCGCGGCCTCGCGCCCTGGCTGAACTGGCTGCCGGGCCGGCTGATGCACGTCAACGTGCTGGCCTGCGGCATCTTCGGCTCGGTCTCCGGCTCCTCGGCCGCCACCTGCGCCACCGTCGCCAAGATCGCCCTGCCCGAGCTGAAGCGCCGCGGCTATGACGAGAAGCTCGCGCTCGGCTCCCTCGCCGGCGCCGGCACGCTCGGCATCCTGATCCCGCCCTCGATCACCATGGTGGTCTATGCGGTGGCGGCCAACGTCTCGATCATCCAGGTCTTCCTCGCCGGCTTCCTGCCTGGCCTGCTCGTGATGGCGCTCTACTCCGGCTACATCATCGTCTGGCACATGCTGCACCCCGACAAGGCGCCGCCGGCTGAGCCGAAGATGAGCCTGCGCGACAAGCTCAGGGAATCGGCCAATCTCATCCCCTGCATGCTGCTGATCGCCCTGGTCTTCCTGTCGCTGCTGCTCGGCTGGGCGACGGCGACGGAATGCGCCGCCTGGGGCGTGCTCGGCTCCTTCGGCATCGCCTGGTGGTCGGGTTCGCTGACCAAGGAAGCCTTCTGGCTGAGCGTGATGGGCACGACGCGGATCACCTGCATGATCATGCTGATCCTTGCCGGCGCCTCGTTCATGTCGACCTCGATGGCCTATACCGGCATCCCGGCCGCACTCGCCGCCTGGGTCGACAGCCTGCACCTCTCGCCCTATGCGCTGATCGCGGCGCTGACCGTGATGTACATCATCCTCGGCGCGGCGCTCGACGGCATCTCGATGATCGTGCTGACCACCGCGATCGTGCTGCCGATGATCAAGGCCGCCGGCTTCGATCTCGTCTGGTTCGGCATCTTCCTGGTGCTGATCGTCGAGATGGCCGAGGTCTCGCCGCCGGTCGGCTTCAACCTGTTCGTGCTGCAGACCATGTCGGGCAAGGATTCGAACACGGTGGCGCTCGCCGCCCTGCCCTTCTTTTTTCTGCTGGTCGCCGCGGTGGCGATCATTACGATCTTCCCGCAGATCGTGATGGTCCTGCCCGAACTCGCTTTTCCGAAATGATGCGCAATCACCACCAAGAGGGAACGGAGAACACCATGAAGCGCAGCGATTTCATCAAGGGCCTACTGGTTGCCGGCGTCGCCGCCGGAACGCTGGTCTTCGCCGCCCCGGCGGCATTCGCGCAGGCGAAGTGGAACCTGCCGGCGGCCTACCCGTCAGACAACCCGCACAGCGAGAACCTCGCCACCTTCGCCAAGGACGTCGAGACGGCAACCGGCGGCAAGCTCTCGATCACGGTCCACGCCAATGCCGCTTTGTTCAAGGCGCCCGAGATCAAGCGCGCCGTCCAGACCGGCCAGGCCCAGATGGGCGAAGTGCTGATGTCGCTGCACGAGAACGAGGACCCGGTCTTCGGCATCGATGTGGTGCCGTTCCTCGCCACCTCTTTCGTCGAGTCGAAGAAGCTCTATGCGGCCTCGAAGGCGGCGGTCGAGAAGAAGCTCGACAGCCAGGGCATCAAGCTGCTGTTCATGGTTCCCTGGGCGCCGCAGGGCGTCTACGCCAAGAAGGAGATCAACACGATCGAGGACATGAAGGGCCTGAAATGGCGGGCCTATAATGTCGGCACGACCCGCCTCGGCGAGTTGCTCGGCATGCAGGCGGTGACCATCCAGGCGGCGGAACTGCCGCAGGCGCTGGCGACCGGCGTGGTCAACTCCTTCATGTCGTCGGGCGGCACCGGCTATGACTCGAAGGCCTGGGAGACGCTGACGCATTTCTACGACGTCCAGGCCTGGATCCCGAAGAACGCCACCTTCGTCAACAAGGCGGCCTTCGCCGCGCTCGACAAGCCGACGCAGGACGCGATCCTCAAGGCCTCGGCCGATGCGGAGGCTCGCGGCTGGAAGCTCTGGGAAGAGAAGACCAACTGGTATCTCGACCAGCTCAAGAGCAAGGGCATGAAGGTCAACGCGCCCTCACCCGCTCTCGCCTCCGGCTTCAAGAAGGCCGGCGAGACGCTGACTGCCGACTGGCTGAAGAAGGCCGGAGCCGACGGCCAGGCCATCGTCGACGCCTATAAGAAGATGTGAGACGTCACGCTCACCTTCTCCCCTCGGGGGAGAAGGTGGCAGCGTGTAGCGCTGACGGATGAGGGAAGGACAGGCTCGACCTATCTTCCTCTCACCCAGTCGCACCGCCGTCATCCGTCTGCTCCGCAGACACCTTCTCCCCCAAGGGGAGAAGGAAGATACCCTCCGGAAGAGGGTTCCCCGCGCCCCTCGGTGAACGGACCATGCATCCTTCCGACGACCTCGGCCCGATCGTCTCCTCTGGTCATCTCGCTTCCGGCGCGATGCCGGCGCTGTCGGAGTTCGAGTTCGCGCTGACGATGACCGTCAACGCCTTCCATCGCTGGATGCTGCGCGCCATGACGGCAGCGGGCGTGCCCGAACTGACGCCGATGGACGTGCTCGTCCTGCACAACGTCAACCATCGCGGCAAGGCCAAGCGCCTCGCCGATATCTGCCTCGTCCTCAACATCGAGGACACGCATCTGGTGAACTATTCGCTGAAGAAGCTCGAGCGCCTAAAGCTTCTGAAGAGCGGCCGCAAGGGCAAGGAGAAGACCGTCGCAGTAACCCCGGCCGGCGAGGAAGCCTGCAAGCGCTACGCCCAGATCCGCGAGCAGCTCCTGGTGAAATCCGTGCTGGCGACCGGCGTCGACCCGGCCCGGCTATCGGAGATCGCCGCCGCGATGCGCTCGCTGTCAGGCCAGTACGATCAGGCGGCGCGAGCGGCGGCGAGTCTCTAGAAACGCGGATTTTACTCGGAACCACGCCGTCATCCTGGACAAGCGGCGAAGCCGCGCAGCTCCGGGATCCATCGTAAGACGCCAGAGCTCTATGATGGATCCCGGGCCGAGCTTCGCTCGCCCAGGATGACGATCGTGGTTCCGCGTGCAATCAGCACGGCCTAGGCCAGATGTCTTCCCCTCACCCCTCGACCAGCCTCCGCGCGATCACCTGCGCCTGGATCTCGGCGGCGCCCTCGAAAATGTTGAGGATGCGGGCGTCGCAGAGCACGCGGCTGACCGGGTATTCCAGCGCGAAGCCATTGCCGCCATGGATCTGCAGCGCGTTGTCGGCCGCCGCCCAGGCGACGCGGGCGCCCAGCAGCTTGGCCATGCCGGCCTCGAGGTCGCAGCGTCGGTCGGCATCCTTCTCGCGGGCGGCGAAATAGGTGAGCTGGCGGGCGATGACGAGCTCGGCCGCCATCATGGCGAGCTTGTCGGCGACGCGCGGGAAGGCGATCAGCGGCTTGCCGAACTGGATGCGCTCCTGGGCATAGCGCAAGCCGAGGTCGAAGGCCGATTGCGCGACGCCGAGCGCACGCGCCGCGGTCTGGATGCGGGCCGCCTCGAAGGTCTGCATCAACTGCTTGAAACCCTGGCCCTCGACGCCGCCGAGCAGGTTGTCGCCCTTGACCTCGAAACCGTCGAAGGCGAGCTCGTATTCCTTCATGCCGCGATAGCCGAGCACCTCGATCTCGCCGCCGGTCAGGCCTTCGACCGGGAACGGCTCGGCGTCGGTGCCGCGCGGCTTCTGCGCGATCAGCATGGAGAGGCCGCGATAGCCCGGCGCATCCGGATCGGTGCGGACCAGCAGCGTCATGATGTCGGCGCGGACGGGATGGGTGATCCAGGTCTTGTTGCCGTAGACCTTCCAGACATCACCATCCCTCACCGCCTTGGTGCGCAGCGAAGCGAGGTCCGAGCCGGTATTGGGCTCGGTGAAGACGGCCGTCGGCAGGATCTCGCCGGAGGCGATCTTCGGCAGCCAGTAGGCCTTCTGCTCGTCGGTGCCGCCGTTCAGTATCAATTCGGCGGCGATCTCGGAGCGGGTGCCGAGCGAGCCGACGCCGATATAGCCGCGCGAGAGCTCCTCGGAGACGACGCACATCGAGACTTTCGACAGGCCCATGCCACCGAATTCCTCGGGGATGGTCAGGCCGAAGACGCCGAGATCGGCCATCTGCTCGACCACCGGCATCGGGATGTATTCGTTTGCCAAGTGCCATTCATGCGCATGCGGCGTCACCTGCTGCTCGCAGAAGCGGCGCATCTCCGAGCGGATCGCTTCCAGCGTCTCGTCGAGGCCGGGATCGCCGACGCTGGCGAGGCCCTGGCTCTGGCTGAACAGCGACACGAAGCGGGCGCGGTTCTCCGGCGTGTTGCCCTCGGCGATCAGTTGCTCGGCCGCATCCGAGCAGGCAGCGGCGACGGCTTTGGCCGAAAGCCCGAGCGTCGGCAGGCGAACGATCTCGCCCTGGCTCATCGGGATGCCGCCGAAGATCTGGGCGGCGTATTCGCCGGCGCCAATCCTGATGGCGTAGTCCTCGATCGCGCCGTAGCGATCCTCTTCCTGCAGGCGCTCGCCATAGGCCTTGAGCTCGCGCAGCGCCATCACATAGGTGGCGAGCCAGGACAGGCCGTGGGCGGCGTGCTGCTCCTGCTCCAGTTTCGCGGAAGAAATCCGGCCGTCGACCAGCACCTTCTGCCTGACGGCGGCGACCGCCTCCTCCAGCAAGCTCTCGAAGCCCGGCAGCGCCGCAGCGATCAGCGCGACGGCATTGGCTTCGGAATCGGCCTTGAGGGCGGTGGCATTCATGTCTCTCTCCCTTTGTTGCGGCGCAGCATAAGGGAAGAATCGCCGATCGCGAAAGCCGTCTTTTGGCGGATGTCCGCCACGGCGGGCGCTGCCGCGTTAACCCCCCTTCAACCCTGACAAGGGATTATCCAACTGTCGCGAATTTGCATCATCGCGGTTCGCGGCCGCTCGTCTTTCGTCTTTTTGGCTATGAGGGCTCTGGTCAGTTGCGTCTGCGTCGGCGATCGAAGCGAGTGGGCTGGCAGCGTCTGCGCTGGGCGCTGGCGACGGTCGCGCCCTGGGCGCTCTCGGCCGGCATGCTGGTCTCCTTCACCGCCTCGGCTGGGCAGAACCCGGCGCCCCTTGGCCCGCCGGGCTCGCTGATTGCGCGTACCGCGCCCGGCCCGCTCTCCGATCTGGCAGAGGGCCCTTCTCTCCTCGTCGCCGCCAGCGCCTTCCATCTGCCCGAGCGCGCCTATGCCCGCCTGATCCAGCCGGCGCGCCTTTCCTTCGAGCAGCCCGAGACCATCTTCGCGATCGATCCGCGCCAACCGCGCGAGGACATGAAGCGCTCCGCCAGCGCCTTCCCGCAGGTCGACCGCAGCAGCAAGGGCGACCCGCTTATCGGCCTGCGCCCGACCATCACCCGCAACGGCCCGCCCGGCGAGCTCGAACGCGTCGTCTTCGGCGACACCCAGCCCGGGCTGATCTCGGGCGGTTTCTCGCTCGAGGCGCAGGAAAGCCCGGAGGAGCCGCCGCTCGGCTTCGAGCCCTTCCTGCGCGACGAGGGCGTCACCGACCCGGCCCTGTCGGATTCCTCACCGACAGCGGTTCCGAAGAGCATCGGCTCTCCGCGCCATGGCGAACTGAACCCAGAAAACCTCGACGGCGCGACACCGACCGTCCCCACGGCACTCGGCCAGTCCTCGAGCACGCCGACAGCCACCGGCATCGCCGGCAGCGCCTCGGCGACGCCGATGCAGATGGCGCCCGTCGCCGCCGAGCCGAAGTCGCGCAGCCGTGTCGCCAAATCGGAGCGCGGACCGACCACGGATCTGCGCACTGTCGATCCTGCCGAGAAGCAGATCTACACCAGCCTGATCGCGCCCGAGAACATGGCCAAGGAGCAGCGCTGCCTGGCCGAGGCCGTCTATTTCGAGGCGCGCTCGGAGGGCGAGCAGGGCCGCGCCGCGGTGGCGCAGGTGGTGCTCAACCGGGTCAAGAGCGGGCTCTACCCGAACACGGTCTGCGGCGCGGTCTACCAGAACGCCAGCCGCCACCTCGCCTGCCAGTTCACCTTCGCCTGCGAGGGCAAGTCGCTGCGCATCACCGAGCCCGGCCCCTGGCGCGACGCCACCCGCATCGCCCGCGAGGTCTATGAGGGCACGACCTATCTGGCGGAAGTCGGCGCCTCCACCCACTACCACGCCGACTATGTCCGGCCTTACTGGGCGCGCAAGCTGAAGAAGATGGACACGATCGGCCGGCACGTTTTTTACAAGCTCAGGCCGGGGCAGACGTAGCTAACGCTCCGTCTAGCCATCCGACACAGCAATAATTGTTCGACCCTCGCTCTATCAACATTATTGAGCAACTTGCGCTCGGCGACAGCTACATCCACCTCTCAGCTTTATTCAATTCATCAGTTGATTTCGATTCTCCTATAATCGATTGACATTGCTATTGAGACAACGGAACGCCCCGCCAAGCAGTATGCTTAATGTTCATGACGCCGCACTACCAGATTTTTGCTATTAACGTTGCCGACAACATGCAGTAGCGCCGCGCTGAGCGAGTCGTAAGCTGAGATCAAAGACGATATGCAGCCGCGCCAGGGCAGCTCGGCGCTTTTGATTTCGGCCTGTGCATCCAGAAGCTTGCTTGGACAGTAGACGAGTCCGAGTTGTTCAAGCTCGCGTGATCACTCCCGCGACGGAAGCGTTTTCGGTCCTGACCGCCACAAGTCGGCTAGCGATCTGCTGTGCTGGAGCGCCCTCATGGACCATGACAGAATTCGACAGGCCCAGGCCCTGCGTGTGAAAGCGTTGAAGTGCCGCCGTTGGGCCGCTACGGCCTGTGACGATGAGACCGCGGCCCGCCTGAAGGTGATGGCGAGCGAATACGAGCGGCAAGCGGACGCCCTCGGACAAGACATTGCTGCGCCCCAGTTCCAGCAGGGACGATAAGCGCCGTCTTCAAGATGTCTTGTCGCGTTCGTAGGCAGGGCTGCGGAGCGTCTTCCGGCCCGGCCCAAGGGGCGGCATGCTTGTGCTGGCAGGCCTTCGCCGGCTCGCCATGGCAGCACACACAGTGCTCCCCGGATCTCAAACCCGGCTTTGACGAACCGCATGCGCGCAGCGCCGGGTGGGTACCCGAAAGTTGCAATCAACTCTTCTAGACAGCCGTCGGTTGCCGTGCCAGATACCGCGCCCCTGACTACGCGGTAGGCACGATGACCGTTGCGCTCGCTATCATCTCCGGTCTGGCCTTGTTCGCCTTCGGCCTGATTCCGATCCTGGAACATGGCAGTCCGACCAGGGCCATCATCGTCAACCTGTTCGTGATTGCAATGCTGAAAGGCTTCGGCATCGGAACAGCCGTCGCCGTTGTCAGGGGTTTCCTGCGCGGGACATTGAGGGCGGGCCGCAAGACGCCGGTCGCGCTGCTCGCACCGCCTCGGACGGCCGTGGCAGTCGACGGAGTCGGCGTGGGTACCGGCGAACAGGCCTTTGAGAAGAGCGCTCCCTGCTCCTCACGCTAGGCCACGGGAGCCATTCGTTCGGTCGAGACAGCCGATGAGCGGCCGCAGCCAGCTGCCGGCTCCCAACGCTACCCGCTGTAAAGCGCCGAATGCCGCGCCGCAGCCAGGCTGTCGACCTGGTCTTTCCCGATCGCGTCGGGATTGTAGAGCCAGCAGATGTCCTCGCCCTCATTCACCATCCGGCCCTGGGCGAGCTCGGCGCCGGCATAGCCAGCCTCGCGCAGATCGCGCCTGAGCCTGCGCAGGTCCCATCGGATCGCGGCATAGCCGAAAGCGTCGTTGTCGAGGACGAACCCGTCTTCCTTGATTCGCAGAAGCGCGTTCGAGATGTCTTGCGATGAATATGTCATGGCCTGTTCTGGGCTTTGCTGGCGCTCCTCTAGTCCACTGGCCGTTGGCCAACCGCTACGGATTTGGCCTGCATTTTAGCGGGTTGCCGATTTTGCGCACGCGGCGGGCCTGCGTCGAAGCTGGGGGCGGCAACCGCCGAGCGCCCTGACGCACGGTCCTTCCCAGGGCTTCCCTTGGGAGGCGCTCTAGATCCTGGTGAGATAGTGGCCCAAGAGCAGCAGGCCGATCACGCCGAAGAAGCCTATGCCGAAGATCTGCTCTGCTGGGTGAGCCGCCTTCGGGGCCGAGGTCGTTTCGGCGCCGCGGTCCTCGCTGCGGCAGGCCAGAAAATAAAGCGGCGCGGCGAATGCCAGATAAATCACGCCCCAGCCCGCGATCAGCCGAAGCGCCGCCTGTCCCTGCCAGGAGAAATAGGCGTCGAGCAGGCGCAGCAGCAGCAGGCAACCAACGACAACGATCACGGTTTGCAGCAATAGGCGATTCACCGCGGGCCTCCAGACCCGCGCGATGTGGCATCGGCCGAGACGCCACGTCAACATGCCGGGTTGCATGGAACCCGGCCGCGCAGCCGATGCGAGCATCGCCGCGATGCAGCGCAAGGCCGGGATCGCTCCCGGCCTCGCCCAGAACTTTCGGATGACGCCCGCCGAGCCGCCTAGTCCTGGAAAGCCCAGGCGGCCGGCAGCCAGCGATATTGCCCCTGATCGGCGACAACCCGGCCCAATCCTGGGAAGGGCATATGGGTCGCGGCGACCAGGGCCCCCTCCGCGGCCGCACGATGGAAGAAGCGGGTGCGCATCGCCTGCGCAGCCGGGCGGTCCTGCTCGAACAGGAAGTTCACATCGAGCCCCGCCGGATGGACGACCGGGAACAGCATGTCGCCGGCCATGATCAGGCTCTGGCCGGCATCGGCGATGCGCACGCCGACATGGCCGGGGGTGTGGCCGGCAAGATCGACGATCGAGACGCCGGGAATGATCTCGCGCTCGCCATCGAGGGCCTGCAGCTTCGGATAGAGCCGTGCCACCTCGCCGGCGAGCTTGATGCCGTTCTGCAGATAGGCCGGCGAGGCCGAGCGGGTCGCCGGATTGGTCCAGTGCGCCAGCTCGCGCCGGTCGACATAGATCTCGGCCTTGGCAAAACTGGCCTGCTCGCCGGCGACGAGGCCGCCGATATGGTCCTGATGCATGTGGGTGACGATCACGGCGTCGATCCTGCCGCGATCGAGGCCGAGCGCGCTTAAGCCCGCCGGCAGCTTCCCCGACTGGCCGATGGTCCCGCCCGGCCCGGCATCGATCAGGATGCGACTGCTGCCGTCCTCGATCAGATACTGGTTGAACATCATCCTGACGCCGCCGGCGCGCGCCGCAAACTGCGCCTTCGCCAGCGCCTCGACTTCGGCGGCGGAGCGGCCGGGGAAATACTCGTAGGGCATGTCGACATAGCCGTCGCTCAACGCCGTCACCTTGAAGCGGCCGATCCTGAGCTGCGCCAGGGGCAGCTGATCCGCGGAACGCTCCGCCGCTGCCGGCGCCTGCGCCAAGCCGGCCGACGGCAGAGCGGCGCCTGCCGCCAGGGCCGGGAGGCCGAGCGAAAATCCCCTGCGCGAAAGACCGGTCATCGTGAACTCCTGGGCTCGTCCGAGCGCGAGGCGCCAAGAGCAGCGCCTTCATGGAGAGTGACGTAGTCCTCTCGATGAACGGGTGCTATGGACAGATCATGGAGATACCCTCCCGAATTATGGAAGGCTGATGGATCGTCTGGACGCCATGGCGGTGCTGCTCGCAGTGGTGGAGGCCGGGAGCCTGTCGGCGGCCGCGCGCAAGCTGCGCATGCCGCTCGCGACCGTCAGCCGCAAGATCGCCGAGCTCGAAAGCCATCTGCGGGCGAAGCTGATGCTGCGCACGCGGCGCGGAACGGAGCTGACCGAAGCGGGCCTCGCCTATCTCGAAGCCAGCCGGCGGATCCTCGAACAGGTCGAGGAGGCCGAGCGCATGGCCGCCGGGGAGTACAGCGCGCCCCGCGGCGAGCTGCGCGTCACTGCTCCCACATTGTTCGGCCAGCGCCATGTCCTGCCGATCGCCCTCGCCTTCCTGGAGCAGAACCCGGAAATCGCGCTCAAGCTTCATCTCGAGGACAGGCAGATCAACCTCGCCGACGAGCATATCGACGTCGCGGTGCGGATCGGCCATCTCGACGCCGGCGGGCTGATCGCGGCCAAGGTCGGAGAGGTCCGCCGCGTGATCTGCGCCAGCCCGGCCTATCTCGCCCGCCGCGGCAGGCCGCGAACACCGGAGGACCTCAGGGATCATGACGGCGTCTCGTTCCGCGGCTTTGTCGTCACGCCGGAATGGCGCTATCGCGGCGACAATCCAGCCCTCGGCGAAGAGCCGAGAGCGCGGCTGTCGGTGAACTCGACCGTCGCCGCCATCGATGCGGCGCTGGCCGGTTTCGGCCTCGTGCGCGTGCTGTCCTATCAGGTCGAGGAGCAGCTCCGGCGAGGCGCGCTCGAAGCGGTGCTGGAGGCGTTTGCTCCGGCGCCACTGCCGGTCAGTCTTGCCTATGCGGAGGGCGGACTCCGCAGCCTGAAAGTCCGCGCCTTCCTCGATTGGATGACCCCGCGCCTGCGTGCACGGTTAGCGCCTCGCAATCTGGAGCGCCGGTAGGCGACGGCGAGGCCGGCATTCGGCCGTACCGCGACTTTCCGTCGAACAATTCTCCCGCCCACGCGTTGCTTCAGTACACCGTTCACGAACAGGAGGAGCGTCCAATGGACTGGAACCGCGTCGAAGGGAACTGGAAGCAGCTCAAGGGCAAGGTCAAGGAGCAGTGGGGCAAGCTGACCGATGACGATCTCGACGTCATCGACGGCAAGCGCGACCAGCTCGAGGGCAAGATCCAGGAGCGCTATGGCATTGAGAAGGACAAGGTCCGGACCGATGTCGACGCTTGGTACGGCCGCCAGACCTGGCACTGACGACACGAGGTCAAGGTTGGTTGCAAAACGGACCTGACCGCTGAAGGAAGGCCCCGCCGGCTGGCACCGGCGGGGCCTTTCGTTTGCCGGAGCACAGACGTCATCGCAACGTCACCGCGCCGCCCTAGCGTCACCTTGTTGATCTTGGCCCCATGGGCCCCGACAGGGTGGGTGGACGCATGAAGCTCCTGGTCAAGCTGGCTGTCGCCGGCGCTCTTCTCGCTTCCTCCGTGGCCTCCGGCCAGGCCGAGCCGATCACCGGCGCCGGGTCGAGCTTCGCCTTCCCGGTCATCGGCAAATGGGCTCAGAACTATCGCGTCGCCAAGTCGGACGGCGCCGAGATGACCCCGCTCGACATCGGCGTCGACTACGAGCCGATCGGCTCGCTCGGCGGCGAGGTCCGCGTCACCCAGCGCGCCGCCGAGTTCGGCGCCTCCGACCGGCCGCTCTCCTCCGAGGAATTGCAGCGCTCGGCGCTGATCCAGTTCCCGATCGTGATGGGCGGCATCGTGCCGGTGGTGAACCTCGACGGCGTCGGCCCCGGGCAGATCCGCTTCACCGGCCCCCTCCTCGCCGACATCTATCTCGGCAAGATCAAGCTCTGGTCCGACCCGGCGATCAAGGCGGCCAATCCCGAGCTGAAGCTGCCCGACGCTCCGATCAGCGTGATCTATCGCTCGGACGGCTCGGGCACGACCTTCAACTGGACCGATTATCTAGCCAAGGCGAGCCCGGAATGGCGCGAGAAGGTCGGCGTCAACACGCAGGTTCCCTGGCCGGTCGGCGCCGGCGCCGAGCGCACGCAAGGCGTCACCGATGCGGTGAAGCGGACGAAGAACGCGATCGGCTATGTCGAGTTCGGCCAGGTCGTGCGTGCCGGCCTCGCCTATGCCCAGGTGCAGAACAAAGCCGGCAATTTCGTCAAGCCGGATCCGGCGAGCTTCTCCGCTGCTGCGGCCAGCGCCGAATGGGCCAAAGCCAAGGATTTCTCGCTGATGCTGACCGATGCGCCGGGCGCCGAGGCCTATCCGATCGTCGCCACGACCTTCGCCCTGGTGCCGAAACCACGCACGCGCCGCACCCAGGAGGTGCTCGACTTCTTCCGGCTCTCTTTCGAGACCGGCGCGGCCGACGCCACCACGCTCGGCTATGTGCCGCTGCCGGAAACGCTGGTGAAGCAGGTCAAGGACTACTGGGCCAACAGTATGAAGGCCGGCAGCTGAGCTGACCCAGGCCTTCCGGCTGATCCCGCATCCACACTCACGCTCACGCATCCACACTCACGCGCCGTTCATAGACCGGCTCTTATTCTGACCTCCGATGGATTCACGCCCGGCCCCGGCCGGGCGACCAGGAGGACAGGCATGATCAGGACCCTCGCCATTGCGACGCTCGTCGGCGCGTCCATCTCGTCCGCGACCAGCGCAAACGCCCAGTATTATGACCCGTATTACCGGCCGGCGCCGCGCTACGATTACGACCGGCCGCCGCCACCGCGCTATGACTATGACCGCCCGCGCTATCGCGATGACGGCCCGCGCTACGGCTATGATCGGCCCTCTCGCCGGCGCTTCGGCGACGTCTGCCTGACCTCGCGCGGCTCCTGCGCGGCGGAACCTGCGCCGCGGAACTCGTCCTGCGGCTGCTATATCGAAGGCTTCGGCATGAAGCGCGGCGCGATCGAGTGAAGTACGCCGAGCAACGCTCCCCCGCCGAAAGCGACCGCCTGCTGCCCTTAACGGCAGCGGGCGAGCAAGGAAAACTCACTCGAATGCCGGCGACCGGCTTGACGCTTCGACAAGGGTAACGGCAGCTTCCGCGCCGCTGAAACTGGTTAATTTTACCTTGTTTTGCAGTTAACCTTGTCTTCATAGATCGCTTCGGGCTTTCTACCCTCAACGACGCAGCGGCAGCGGTGCGCAACGCAGGGTTGGGGTCGACTATGACGTTCAGGCTTCTTTCGCTTTCGGGTCTCGCCGCGGCGACCCTGCTCGGCCTCGCCGCTCCGGCGTTCGCCGGCGGCTGCTATTCCTCCTCCTGCTACCGGGCGCCGGTCAGCAATTGCGGCAGCGGTTCCTGCTACAAGCTGGTCGCGACGCCGCCGGTCTACGACACCGTCAACGAGAGCTATGTCGTGCGCCCCGAGCGCACCTTCTCCAAGGTCATCCCGGCACAGTACGACACCGTCACCGAGCAGGTGGTGCTCCAGCCGGAGCGCCGCGTCGCCCGCCAGATCCCGGCCCAGTACAAGACCGTCTCCGAGAAGGTCCTGATCTCGCCGGCGACCAAGCGCTGGGAAGTCAGCCGCGACGCCTATGGCCAGACCACCGGCTGCTGGGTGCATGTTCCCGCGCAGTACGGCTATCAGCAGCGCACCGTCGAAGTCTCGCCGGCCTCGGTCGATTACGACGTCATTCCGGCCGTATATGGCCAGCGCAGCCGCCGCGTCATGGTCAGCGCCTCGCGGGTCGAGCACCAGACCGTACCGGCCGAATATGCCACGCGCCAACGCCAGGTTCTGGTCAGCCCCGGTTCGCAATACTGGGCCCGGGGCGGCTACTGAGCTTTTCTGAGTTTTCTTCGTAGTACCTGTCACCACGTAACAAGCACCTTATGCCCCGGCTTCGGCCGGGGCTTTTTTTGTCTGGGGGAGTCGTGCGTCATGCTCCGGCTCGACCCGAGCATCTCAGGCCGGATGAGGCTTTGATCCACGCTCGATGGTCAGGAGATTCTCGGCTCTTCGCTTCGCTGCGGCCGAGAATGACGGCGCAGGCTCAGGCCAAGCCGCCGGTCAGCAGGATCAGCACGCCGACGCCGAGCGCGAAGGCGAGGATGCGGGCGGGCATCGAGAACAGGGTGCCGGGTGGCTGCTTCGTCGCGAAGCCGGCGACGACCTCGACCAGAGCAAGCGCCAGCAGCACATAGACGAAGGGCGGGAAAGTGCCGCCTCTGGCGATCCAGCCGGAGTGGACCGCGAGCGAGGCGAGCGCGCCGAGCCCGGCACCGGCCGCGATGAAGAACTGTTCGGGCCGGCTGAAGCGCACGGGCGTCAGCGCCGGCGGAAGTTCTGCGGGCGAGGCGGCATCGGGCCGGGGCTCGCGGTCTTCTGGCGGAAATTGATCCGGCCGCGATCGAGATCGTAGGGCGACATCTCCACGACCACACGGTCGCCGGCGATGGTGCGGATGCGGTTCTTCTTCATCTTGCCGGCCGCATAGGCCAGGATGACGTGATCATTGTCGAGCTTGACCCGGTAGTTGCCGTCCGGGAGCACCTCGACCACGGTGCCGTCGAATTCGAGCAGTTCTTCTTTCGCCATTCGCTGATCCTTCGTCTTGTCCTCGGCGCGGGGCCAGGCCGGATGGGCCTAGCCCCAGCGGTTGCGGTGCCTGTCAGTTCGGGCGCCGCCCGCCGCCGCCGGTGCGTCGTTGTCCCGTTCTTTGCTGCAAGAACGCGACGCCGCCAAGCCCTTCCTTGCCGGAAGCCGCGTCTTTTCGTGCACCGCCCCCATCCTGGCGCTGGGCCGGACGCTCATGACGCTGCTGCTCCGGACGAGCCTGATGCGGGCGCGACTGGTTCGGACGGGACTGCTCGCGATGCGGCTGGCCCTGACGCTCGCCCTGCTCCGGGCGCTGGCCATTGCGGCCCTGCGCGCCCCGGCCGTCGCGGCGCTGACCCTGACCCGGCTGCTGTCCGTTCTGCGGACGCCCCTGACCGCGGCCGCCACGATTCTGCGGCGGCTTCTTCGGGGTGCGGCCGTCCCAATGCGGCACGTCACCGACCGGGGTGAGTGCGATCTTGGTCAGCTTCTCGATCGCGGCGAGATCGCCGCGCTCTTCCGGCGTGCAGAAGGCGATGGCGAGGCCCGACGCCCCGGCGCGCGCGGTGCGGCCGATGCGGTGGACATAGGTCTCTGGCACGTTCGGCAGGTCGAAATTGACGACATGGCTGATGCCGTCGACATCGATGCCGCGCGCGGCGATGTCGGTCGCGACCAGGATGCGCAGCTCGCCGTCACGGAAGGCTCCGAGGGCGCGCTCGCGCTGGCCCTGGCTCTTGTTGCCGTGGATCGCAGCCGACTTGATGCCGGACTGCTCGAGCTGGCGCACGACCTTGTCGGCGCCGTGCTTGGTACGGGTGAAGACGATGGCACGCTCCATCTCGGGAACGCTCAAGGTCTTCGCAAGCAGTGCCGGCTTCTGACCAGCTTCCGTGAAGATGACGCGCTGGTCGACCTTCTCCGCCGTGGTGGCGACAGGCGCGACCGCGACCTCGACCGGGTCGGTCAGATAGGCCTGGGCGATCTCGCGGATCGCCTTCGGCATGGTCGCCGAGAACAGCAGCGTCTGGCGCTGCTTCGGAATCAGCGTCGCGATCTTGCGCAGCGCGTGGATGAAGCCGAGGTCCAGCATCTGGTCGGCTTCGTCCAGCACCAGGAACTCGATCTCGCGCAGCGAGACGGCACGCTGGTCGACGAGGTCGAGCAGGCGGCCGGGCGTGGCGACGAGGATGTCGACATGCTGGCCGAGCGCGCGGATCTGCTTGCCGACCGGCACGCCGCCGAAGATCACCGTCGACTTCAGCGAGGTGAACTGGGCGTAGTTGCGGATGCTCGCCTCGATCTGCGCCGAGAGCTCGCGCGTCGGCGACAGGATCAGGGCGCGCACCGAGCGCGGCTGCATGCGCCGCGGCTGGTTCAGCAGCCGGTGCAGCATGGGCAGGGAGAAGGCGGCGGTCTTGCCGGTGCCGGTCTGGGCGGCTCCGAGCAGGTCACGGCCATCGCGAATGGAAGGGATCGCCTGCGCCTGGATCGGCGTGGGCGTCTCATAACCTTCGGCGGCGAGCGCTTTGAGGAGCGGCTCGGCCAGGCCGAGGTCGGTAAATTTGGTCAAATCAGGTCTTTCTGAACCGGACGACATGGGGCGCACGTGGTGAACGGAAGCGCCTCGGCATGTGAACGCGGTCTACGCATGGTCTCTTTCCGCCCGGCGAACCGCTAGCCACTGCGCCGGGGGATGTCGTGTGTCGCAGGCCCGAAGGCCCGCGTCTGAAACGGGCGGACACGGATGGTCCGCCCGAAAGGCGTCTTCAGCCGGCGACGAGGTTGCCAGCCGAGGACTTGCCGGTCTTGCGATCGGCGATCAGCTCGTAGGAGACGACCTGACCTTCGCGCAGCTCGCGCAGGCCGGCGCGCTCGACGGCGCTGATGTGGACGAAAACGTCCGGGCCGCCAGCTTCAGGGGTGATGAAGCCGTAGCCCTTGGTGGCGTTGAACCACTTGACGGTGCCCTTGTTCATAACGGGACTAATCCTTGCACTTCAGATCCGCGTATTCGTGGAACCCATGACCGGACGCGCGGACGCCTTGCCATGGCCTTGTATCGACGTGTGGTGGATCTGAAGTGGCCCGCCGGTCGGAATACCCGCGCGGAGGATTGGCCAGAACCGGCCGCATCTCGTCTTACATCGGTGGAGCTAGCATAAATTGCAAGCTCGGTCCAGCAGAGCGGGTTTTCGCCTCCTTTGCGACAGGTTGAACAACCACGCCTCCGGCTGGTTGTCGTCAGACGATTGTCGGGAGGCGAACGATGCCGATCACGCTAAAAGGGTCCTGTCGCTGCGGCAAGGTGAGCTTCACAGCCGAGAGTCACACGCCGGTACCCTACCAGCTCTGCTACTGTTCGATCTGCCGCAAGACCGCCGGTGGCGGCGGCTTCGCCATCAACATCATGGCGGATGCGGCCACGCTCAAGGTCAAAGGCGAAGATTCGATCGGCGTCTTCCATGCCGAGATTTGCGACGATTCCGGCACCTGCGAGACGTCGCGCGGCGAACGGCGCTTCTGCAAGGGTTGCGGCACGGCGCTATGGGTGTTCGATCCGGCCTGGCCAGAACTCATCCATCCCTTTGCCTCGGTGATCGATAGCGAGTTGCCGAAAGCAGACGAGAAGACCCATCTGCTGCTCCGCTTCAAGGCGGGCTGGGTCGAACCCGATATCGGCCCTCGCGACCAGCACTTCGACGACTACCCGCAGGAATCGATCGAGGAATGGCATCGCAAGCGCGGGCTATGGATCGACTGAGGCGGGCACGCGCTGCGCACGAGCCGTCAATCGAGCGCGATATCGAAGGTCAGCGGATAATGATCCGAGCCATAGCTACCGGTGCCATGGTGCACATTGACCGCTTTGACCTCAGGGCTGGCCAGCAGATTGTCGAGCAAGACGACAGGCACGAAACGGTCAGCGGGCCACGACGCACCGAGGGTCGCATGGCGGCGCAAACCCGTCCGCAGCGCCAGACTGTTGAGCTTGAGTGAGAAAGGGGTGAGGTTGAAATCGCCGACCAGTACCTGTGTGTCTTGCGCCTTGCGCAGGCGCTCGGCGAGCCAATCGATGTGATCGACCTGCATCTCCGGCTGAAACGGGTAGGCCAGATGCAGGCCTGTGATCACATAGGGCTTGTTCGCTCCAGCAAAGCGCGCCCAGACAATGGGTGGACTCGAGCGGGTACGATCTGAGAACCCCGCGTCGAGCCAAGGCGCCTTCGACAGCAGGACCAGCCCGCAATTGCGCCGGGCACAAGACATGACATGGGGGTACTTGTCCCTGAGCGGCGGGACGATCGCCTGTTCGAGCTTGCTGCCGACCTCCTGCAGCACGACAACGTCGGCATCCTCCTCGCGCAGGAAGCCGACGACGGCGTGCGGCTCACGATTGCCGATCCAGACATTGAACGTGGTCACGCGCAGCGTCGGCCGCGCCGACGACGATGCCCGGGACATGAGCGGCAAGGCCGCCAACATCACATTGGCGACCAGCACCGCCACGCCGAGGCGGAAAAGCACTCGGCCACCTGTCCAGAATGCCGCCAAAGCCACGAGGGCTGAGCCGGCGAGCAGCAGCCACCTGAAGTGATTGATCAGCTCCAGATAGGGGAAGAGCCACGCCATTGCGCCAAGCGCGGTGGCAAGCAGGGCCGCCGCGACGGCCAGGGCAGCGACAAATCCAGTGAAGCGACGAAGCCTCATCGCATCAAGCGTCGATGTCGCGGAGCACGGCCGCCAGCCCTGCGAGATCGGGCAGTGCCCGATAGCGCGCGTGCCCGGTCGGCTCCTCGGCATGCTCAAGCGCCCAGGTCAGCTCATGCGGCACATGCACGGCCCAGGCGCCGGCAGCGAGCGCCGGGACGATGTCGGATTTCAGCGAATTGCCGACCATCATCGCCCGCCCCGGCCCGTCGCCGTGGCGGGCGAACAGGCGTCGATAGGTCTCCGCGCTCTTGTCGCTGACGATCTCGACCGCGTCGAAGAAGTCGCCGAGGCCGGACTGCGCCAGCTTGCGCTCCTGGTCGAAGAGGTCGCCCTTGGTGATCAGCACCAGCCGGTAGCGGCCGGCGAGCGCGGCGAGCGTGTCCTGCGCATGCGGCAGCGTCTCGACCGGGTGGGTCAGCATCTCGCGGCCGGCTGCGAGAATTTCGCCGATCACCGCCGGCGGGACCTGGCCGCGGGTGATCTCGAGCGCCGTCTCGATCATCGAGAGCGTGAAGCCCTTGATGCCGAAACCGTAGAAGGAAAGGTTGCGCTTCTCGGCCTCCAGCAGCTTGCCGGAGATCTCGGCCGCCTCGCCATGCTCGCCGAGCAGCGCGACGAACCGGTCTTCCGTCAGCCGGAAGAATTGCTCGTTCTGCCAGAGCGTGTCGTCGGCATCGAAGCCGATGGTGGTGAGGTTTACGGGCACGGCCACCTCGTCATGGTCGGGCTTATCCCGACCATCCACGCCTTCCTTGATCGAGCGCGGTGTTCAAGACGTGGATGCTCGCCACAAGGGCGAGCATGACGGCTTGTTTCCCGCGTGCAGCCTCACGCGTCCTTGGCCTTGATCGCCCCCAGCGCCGCCTGCGCAGCGGCGAGGCGCGCGATCGGCACACGGAAGGGCGAGCAGGAGACGTAGTCCAGCCCGACGCTCTCGCAGAAGCCGATCGAGGCCGGGTCGCCGCCATGCTCGCCGCAGATGCCGAGCTTGATATTGGGACGCGCCTTGCGGCCACGCTCGACGGCGATCCTGACCAGCTCGCCGACGCCGTCCTGGTCGATCGTCACGAACGGATCGGATTCGAGCAGGCCGCGGGCCGTGTAGGACCCGAGGAAGGAGCCGGCATCGTCGCGGCTGATGCCGAGCGCGGTCTGGGTCAGGTCGTTGGTGCCGAAGGAGAAGAATTCGGCGCTTTGCGCGATCTCCTCCGCCCGCAGCGCGGCGCGCGGCAGTTCGATCATGGTGCCGACCTGATAGGTCAGTTCGCTGCCGCTCTCCTTGCGGACCGCCTCGGCCATCGCATCGATCCGGGCCTTGACCAGGTCGAGCTCGGGCGCGCCCATGACGAGCGGCACCATCACCTCCGGGATGACCGGATGGCCGGTCTCCTTGGCTGCGATCACGGCCGCCTCGAAGATGGCCCTCGCCTGCATTTCGGCGATCTCGGGATAGGCGACGGCGAGACGCACGCCGCGGAAGCCGAGCATCGGGTTGACCTCGTGCAGCTCGGCAGCGCGGCGCTTCAGCTTGTCCGAGGTCGTGCCCATCGCCGAAGCGACCTCGGCGATCTCGTCATCGGTCTGTGGCAGGAACTCATGCAGCGGCGGATCGAGCAGGCGGATCGTCACCGGCAGGCCCTGCATGATGGTGAAGAGCTCGACGAAGTCCTGGCGCTGCATCGGCAGGAGCTTGGCGAGCGCAGCGCGCCTGCCCTTCTCGTCCTCGGCCAGGATCATCTCGCGCACGGAGAGGATGCGGCCGGCATCAAAGAACATGTGCTCGGTACGGCTGAGGCCGATGCCCTCGGCACCGAACTCGCGCGCCGTCTTGGCGTCGCGCGGGGTCTCAGCATTGGCGCGAATCTTCAGGCGGCGGACCTTGTCGGCCCAGCCCATCAGCGTGCGGAAATCGCCGGAGAGTTCGGGCTGCTGCATCTTGACCTCGCCGAGCAGCACCTGGCCGTTGCTGCCGTCGATGGTGACGAAGTCGCCGGCCTTCAGCGTGGTCGGCCCGACGGTCATCGTGCCCTTGGCGTAGTCGACGCGGATCTGGCCGGCGCCGGAGACGCAGGGCTTGCCCATGCCGCGCGCCACGACCGCGGCATGCGAGGTCATGCCGCCGCGCGTGGTCAGGATGCCCTCGGCAGCGTGCATGCCGTGAATGTCCTCAGGCGAGGTCTCGACGCGGACGAGGATGACCTTCTTGCCGGCCTTCTTGCCGGCCTCGGCAGCCTCCGAGGTGAAGACGATCTCGCCGGCGGCGGCGCCGGGCGAGGCCGGCAGGCCGGCGGTCAGCACGCGGCGCTCGGCCTTGGTGTCGATCGTCGGATGCAGCAGCTGGTCGAGCGCGCCTGGCTCGACGCGGCCGACCGCCTCCTGCTCGCTGATCAGGCCCTCGCGCGCGAGCTCGACCGCGATCCTGAGCGCCGCCTTGGCGGTGCGCTTGCCGGAGCGGGTCTGCAGCATCCAGAGCTTGCCCTCCTGGATGGTGAACTCCATGTCCTGCATGTCGCGATAGTGCTTCTCGAGGATGCCGTAGATGCGGCAGAGCTCGGCATAGGCCTCCGGCATCGCCTTCTCCATCGAAGGCTTGTCGGAGCCGGCAGCGGCCTTGGCCACCTCGGTGATGTCCTGCGGGGTGCGGATGCCGGCGACCACGTCCTCGCCCTGGGCGTTGATCAGGAACTCGCCATAGAGCGCGTTCTCGCCGGTCGAGGGATTGCGGGTGAAGGCGACGCCGGTCGCGGAGGTCTCGCCCATATTGCCGAAGACCATCGACTGGACGTTGACCGCCGTGCCCCAGGAGGCCGGGATGCTGTTGAGCTCGCGATACTTGATGGCGCGGGCGTTCATCCAGGAGGAAAAGACGGCGCCGACCGCGCCCCAGAGCTGCTCCTGCGGATCTTGCGGGAAGTCGGAGCCGAGCTCCTTCTTCACGATCTCCTTGTACTTGCCGACCAGCACCTTCCAGTCGTCGGCCGAGAGGTCGGTGTCGAGATTGAGACCCTTGCGCTCCTTGTAGTCCTCGAGCGCCTCCTCGAAATGGCCGTGATCGACGTCGAGCACGACGTTCGAGTACATGGTGATGAAGCGGCGATAGCTGTCATAGGCAAAACGGGCATCGCCCGAGGCCTTAGCGACCGCCTCGACGGTGATGTCGTTGAGACCAAGATTAAGGACGGTGTCCATCATGCCCGGCATCGAGGCGCGGGCGCCGGAGCGGACCGAGACGAGCAGCGGATTGGCCGGGTCGCCGAAGGTCTTAGCCGTGAGCTTGGCCATGCCGGCGAGCGCCGCCTTGACCTCAGCCTCGAGTGCGGCCGGAAAGCTCTTGCCGTTGTCGTAATACCAGGTGCAGACCTCGGTGGTGATGGTAAAGCCTGGAGGCACCGGAAGTCCCAGATTGCTCATCTCGGCCAGGTTCGCGCCCTTGCCGCCGAGCAGGTTCTTCATGCCCGCCTCGCCTTCGGCCTTGCCATCGCCGAAGGTGTAGACCCACTTCTCGCCTGCCATAGCCTGCCTTTCCCAACGTTGGTGACCGGCACTGAACGCCGGCGCGCCCGTATGGTTTCGCATCTGCGATGCCGCTTGCTGCTGCGCACCCGTGCGGCGTGGTCATGCCGAAAACCGGATGAACAATCAATGATCATGCGGCAGCGCCAACGCGCCGCCCGGCAATCCCAGGCCGCGCAGAGACCGGCGGCGCAATATGGCCAAGGTCGGCGCGCGGCGATAGGGTGCCGTTCCCGCCTTTCAGCGGCGGCGCCGACCCAATGGTTGCCAGCGCCGTCCCTTTCCAGAACGACGCCGAAGCGACCGATGCGCCTGAACGACTGCCACAACTTCCATGACTTCCGCACTTTGGCGAGACGGAAGCTGCCGGGCCCGATCTTCAACTATATCGACGGCGCAGCGGATGACGAAGTCACCCATCGGCGGAACTCCGAGAGCTTCGAGCTCTGCGACCTCGTTCCCAACGTGCTGCGCGGGGTCAGCAGCGTCGATACCTCCGTCACCGTGATGGGCCAGACGCTCGCCGTGCCGTTCTACTGCTCCCCGACAGCCCTGCAGCGCCTTTTCCACCATCAGGGCGAGCGTGCGGTCGCTGCGGCAGCGGCGCGCTATGGCACCATGTTCGGCGTCTCCTCGCTCGGCACCGTCAGCCTGGAGGAGCTGCGCAAGACCCATAGTGGCCCGCAGGTCTACCAGTTCTACTTCCACAAGGATCGCGGCCTGAACCGGGCGATGATGGAGCGCGCCAAGGGCGCCGGCGTCAACGTGATGATGCTGACCGTCGACAGCATCACCGGCGGCAACCGCGAGCGCGACCTGCGCACCGGCTTCTCGATCCCGTTCCGGCTCAACCTCTCCGGCGTGACGCAGTTCGCGATCAAGCCGCGATGGGCGCTGAACTACCTCACCCATGAGAAATTCAGCCTGCCGCAGCTCGACCAGCACGTGGACATGGGTGGCGGCGCGATCTCGATCAGCCGCTATTTCACCGAGATGCTCGACCCGGCGATGACCTGGGACGACGTCGCCGAGATGGTCAGGCTCTGGTCCGGGCAGTTCTGCCTGAAAGGCATCATGTCGGTCGCCGACGCCAGGCGCGCCGTCGAGATCGGCTGCACCGGTATCATCCTCTCCAACCATGGCGGCCGGCAGCTCGACGGCTCGCGCGCAGCCTTCGACCAGCTCGCCGAGATCGTCGATGCGGTCGGCGATCGTATCGACGTGATCATGGATGGCGGCATCCAGCGCGGCACGCATGTGCTGAAGGCCCTGTCGCTCGGCGCCAAGGCTGTCGGCGTCGGGCGTTATTATCTCTACCCGCTCGCGGCGGCCGGGCAGCCGGGCGTGGAACGTGCCCTCGGCCAGCTCAAGACAGAGGTCGAGCGCGGCATGAAGCTGATGGGCGTCACCAGTCTCGACCAGCTGTCACGCGAGAATTTGCGGTTCCGATAGCGGTGCCTCGCCCCTTATTGTTCGTCATCTTCTTCGAGAGGGCTGTAGCGCCAGTCGAACGCACCAAGCACGTCGCGCGCCTGCTGGTCCAACTCGGCTCGATAGTGATGCTCGTGCGGAAATGGAATGATGGGCTCGCCCGGCGTGAAGCCCAAACGACGTAGTGCGCCTTCATAAGCGGCGACAGGCCCGTAAGCGAATATCATATCGTGCCTATCCCAGACGACGGTCGCGTGATCCGCTGGCGAATGCAGCCAGAGGTCGAAGCGTCCATCGCCACGCAAAAGATCGCTGAAGCGTTCAAGGAATGCCGCAACCTGGGAGGGGGAAATGGCGGGACTTTGGTACCGCCCACCATCTCCCTCGCCGCGCGGCGTATGCAAGACATACAGCAGATGGAACGGGGGCTTCAGGCAGGCTATCAGATGTTTGAATACGAGCGGATCGCTCGCTGGCGCAGCCGATACCAGCCGCTCTTTCTGCACTTCATATAGAGGTGAGTGAGAATAGATCTGCCAGACGTCATCGACGAGGTGGCCTAGCCGGTACTGCATGGTGACAGGCTCTCCTAACCGGCCTTCTTGCTGCGCGCTGCCTTCGGCCAGCGCAGCGGCCAATTGACGATGCGCTCGACGATCTCCTCCTCGGCGACCTCATCCTCATTGGCGTAGACGCGGTTTCTGACAGACACCCCTGCGGCAACGACCGTCTGCGGATCGCCCGAGACGAGCGGGTGCCACCAGGGCAGGTCCCTGCCCTCACCGAGCAAACGATAGGCGCAGGTCGGCGGCAGCCAGGACAATGTCCGCACCGCATCAGGCGTCAGCGTGACGCAATCCGGGACCGTCTTCGAGCGATTGGCATAGTCATGGCAGCGGCAGGTCCCGGCATCGAACAGGCGGCAGCCGATATCGGTCGCGTGGATCCTGCCGGTATCCTCGTCCTCGAGCTTGACCAGACAGCAGCGGCCGCAGCCGTCGCAGAGCGATTCCCACTCCGCCTCGGTCATGTCCTCAAGCGTCTTGCTGCGCCAGAAGGGCGTGCTGTCGATCATCGCGTCGGCCATGGCCGCTTATGCCCCGGCGCGGCCGTGGAGGGAAGCGCGCGAGCGTCGCAGCGAGGGCAGCTGCGGCCAACAACCTTATATTCATTCTAAGCTTTGTTTAGAGGTGTTATAATCTATGAAAATTGACCGAATACTCGGATCGGCCTAACGGGAGGAAGAATTCCCTCGTTCCCGAGCTATCCGATGCTGACCCGCCGACAACTGCTGCGCGCCTTTACCGTCACCGCGGGCCTTGCGATCGCCTCCCTCCCCGCGCTGGCCGACAAGGTCACGGTCACCGACATCGTCGGGCGCAAGGTCGAGGTCGAGGCCCCGGTCAAGCGGATCATCCTCGGCGAGGGCCGGCAGATGTACTTCGTCGGCGCGCTCGACAAGGACGAGCCGTTCAGGCGCGTCGTCGGCTGGCGCGACGATCTCGGCAAGGCCGATCCCGAGACCTATCGCGCCTATGAGAAGCGCTATCCGCAGATCGCCAAGCTGCCGACCTTCGGCGGCATGAAGGAAGGCGCCTTCGACATCGAGCAGGCGATCGCACTCAAGCCCGATGTGCTCTTCCTCAACATCGAGGCCAAGATCGCCAGCGACGAGGCGAAGCTGGTCGAGAAGCTCGCCGCGGTCGGCATTCCCGTCGTCTATGTCGACTTCCGCGAAAAGCCGTTCGAGAACACCGAGCCGTCGATGCGGCTGATCGGCAAGCTCTTCGACAAGGAGCAGGTCGCCGAGGACTTCATCAAGTTCCGGGCCGAGCAGATCAAGGTCATCACGGACCGGCTCGCCAGCGCCAGGGACCTGAAGCGGCCGCTCGTCATGGTCGAGCGCGCTGGTGGCTTCTCCGACGATTGCTGCATGTCCTTCGGCAACGAGAACTTCGGCAAGATGGTCGATTTCGCCGGCGGCCGGAATCTGGCGACGCCGCTGATCCCCGGCACCTTCGGCACGGTCAACGCCGAGCAGATCGTCGCCTCCAATCCCGATGTCGTGATCGTCACCGGCAGCAACTGGGACGGCTATGTCCCCGGCGGCAACTGGGTCGGGCTCGGCTATGGCGCCAACATGACCGAGGCGCGCCGCAAGCTCACCAACCTGATGAAGCGCCCGGCCTTCACGCAGACCACGGCCGTCAAGACCGGCCAGGTCCACGGCATCTGGCACCAGTTCTACAACAGCCCCTACCAGTTCGTGGCGATCCAGGAGATCGCGAAGTGGCTGCATCCCGAGCTGTTCAAGGACGTCGACCCGAACGCGACCATGAAGACGCTGCATGAGCGCTTCCTGCCTCTACCTTACGAGCCCGGCCTGTGGGTCTCCCTCGAGACTGCCAAGTGAGCCTTGCTCCGGCCAGCGCTGACGAGATCGTGCCCCAGCAAGCCGAGGCGCCGCGAGCCGCAGCCCAGGGACGCGATGCCTATCGGGCGCTGGCGCTGCGCCGCAAGCTGATCCTCGCCGGCTTCGCCGCCGTGCTGCTGGCCTGCCTGATCGTCGACCTGATGCTCGGCCCCGCGCGCTACAGCGTCGCTGAGGTCGTCAACGCACTGATCTCGCCCTCGACCGCTCCTGCTGCGGTCAGGGTGGTGATCTGGGATATCCGCCTGCCGGTCGCGCTGATGGCCGTCGTCACCGGCGCCGCGCTCGCCATCGCCGGTGCACAAATGCAGACCGTGCTGAACAACCCGCTCGCCAGCCCGTTCACGCTCGGCATCTCGGCGGCGGCGAGCTTCGGGGCCGCGCTGGCGCTGGTCTTCGGTGTCTCCATCGTCCCGCTCGCCATCGACTATGTCGTGCCGCTCAATGCTTTCATCATGGCGATGGGCGCTTCGCTGCTGATCCATCTGCTCAGCCAGCGCCGCGGCGTCACCACCGAGACGGTGGTGCTGCTCGGCATCGCCCTGGTCTTCACCTTCAACGCCTTGCTGTCGTTGCTGCAGTTCTTCGCCTCCGAGCAGGCGCTCGGCGCGGTCGTCTTCTGGATGATGGGCTCGCTGACCAAGGCGAACTGGCACAAGCTCGCCATCACCACGGCCGTGCTCGTCGCCTGCATCCCGCTGTTCGCACGCCGCGCCTGGGCGCTGACGACATTGCGCCTCGGCGACGAGAAGGCGGCGAGCTTCGGCATCAACGTCAAGCGCCTGCGGCTCGAGACCATGCTGCTCGTCGCGCTGCTCGCGGCGGTGCCGGTCTCCTTCGTCGGTACGATCGGCTTCATCGGCCTGGTCGGCCCACATATCGCCCGCATGGTGATCGGCGAGGACCAGCGCTTCTTCCTGCCGGCCTCGGCGCTGGCCGGAGCTGCGATCCTGTCGGCCTCCTCGGTGGTCAGCAAGTCGCTGATCCCCGGCCTGATCTTCCCGATCAGCATCGTCACCGCGCTGGTCGGCGTGCCCTTCTTCTTCAGCCTGATCCTGACCAGCCGGAAACGCTCATGGTGAAGCGCCTGACGCTCAGCGATGTCGGCGTCGCCTATGGCAAGCGCCAGATCCTCTCGGGGATCACGACGCCGACGATGACGGGTGGCGAGGTCGTCGCCGTGATCGGCCCCAACGCCGCCGGCAAATCGAGCCTGTTCCGCCGCATCGCCGGACTGCTCGGTGGCGCCGGCTCGGTCCAGGTCGAAAGCTCGGCCCGCAAGTCACCCTGCTACCTGCCGCAGGACACGGCGGTGAACGCGGTCCTGACCGTCTATGAATCGATCCTGCTTGCCCGCAAACAGGGCGGCGCCTGGGGTGTCGGCGACGACGAACTCCTGGCGATCGATGAGGCCCTGCACGCGCTCGACATCGCCGATCTCGCCTTCCGTGGCCTCGGCGAGCTCTCGGGCGGCCAGCGCCAGCTCGTCTCGATCGCCCAGACGCTGGTGCGCCGGCCCGAGATCATGCTGCTCGACGAGCCGACCAGCGCGCTCGACCTGCACCGCCAGTTTGAGGTGCTCAGCCTCGTCGGCCGGCTGGCGCGCGAACGGCAGATCTGCGTGCTGATCGCGATCCACGATCTCAATCAGGCGCTGCGCATCGCCGACAAGGTGATGGTGCTGTCGCAGGGGCGGCTCGCTGCCTTCGGCGATCCGCGCGAGATCATCACGCCGGCCCTGCTGGAAGAGGTCTACGGCGTCGTCGCCCGCGTCGAGGCAAACGACGGCGAGACGCCCTTCGTCGTCGTGCATGGCTCGGCCCGCAGGCGCAGCCACGGCGAGGCGCAGCTTGCGCCCGCCCGAGCCGCGGAATAAGTCCCTTCAGCCTCCGTTTGGCGAAATGCCGATGTCCGACAGCAGCCTTCCCACTTCCGGTGCAAACTTCTCCTTGAAGGAGGAGATTCGCTCCTATTGGTCCGGGCGGGCCGCCAGCTTCGACGAGCAGGTCGGCCACGCCATCAAATCGGACGCCGAGCTCGCCGCCTTCCAGTCGTTGCTGCGCCAGTCCTTCGGCGCCGAGCCGCGCGAGGTGCTCGACCTCGCCTGCGGCACCGGCGAGATCACCCGCGCGCTGCTCTCGCTCGGCCACAAGGTCACGGGAATCGACTTCTCCGACGAGATGCTGACGCGCGCCCGCGCCAAGCATGGCGACAAGGCCCGCATCCTGGCCGGCGATGCCGAGCGCCTGCTCGACGATGACGGGACTTACGACGCTCTGGTGACGCGCCATCTGGTCTGGACGTTGACCGATCCGGAAGCCGCCTTCACCGAATGGTTCCGGGTGCTGAAGCCCGGCGGCAAGCTGCTCGTCATCGACGGCGACTGGATCAACCGCTCCTGGCTGCAGGGCCTCCTCAATCGGGCAGCAACCTTCCTTCGTGAGCGCGCCGGCGCCGCCCCGCACGGCTCCGACCGTGAGGCCTTCGACTCGATCACCAAGCGCTTCTTTTTCCGCGAGGGCCTGAGCTTCGAGCGCCTCGGCACGATGCTGCGCCAAGCCGGCTTTGCCCGTATCGAAGCGGCCGACTACGCACAGGTGGTCAAAGCGCAGCAGCGCCATGCCGCCCTGCACGATGCCCTTCGGCTGGCATCCTCGACCCGGTTCGCCCTGCTCGCGACCAAGGGCTGACCGGTTCGCAACACCGCCTTTTTTGTCGGGCACCACACCTTCGCACACTTCCGTTGCGAGCCCCGAGCCCTTACCTTCTGAGATCGGGCCAGGTCTTCGCCGGCCGGTCCGGGATACCGCGGACCTGCGTCCGCGGCAGGCTCAGGATGCCCGACCGCCGTGATGGAGTTCAGGAAAGCGAGCTGGACGACCCGTCTCAAGCGCCTCGCGCTGAGCGTCGACTCGTGGATCGACGCCTCGCTCTATTCGGCCGGGCACCGCGCCGGCGATATCTATGAGCGCATCCGCAGCATCACCGACCGGCTAACCGTCAGCGGCCCGAAGCGGCTCGCCGCCGAATTCGCCAGCGAGGGGCTGAATGTCGGCATCGCCGGCGCGATCGTGATGCTGATGCTGGCGATCCCGGCCTTTCGCGAAGGGCGCGAGGAGGCGCTGAAGAACCAGGTCTTCGCCGTCACCTTCCTCGACCGCTACGGTTCGGAGATCGGCCATCGCGGCGCCCGCCATGACGATTCGCTGAAGCTCGAGGAATTCCCGGATCACCTGCTCAAGGCCGTGCTGGCGACCGAGGACCGGCGCTTCTACGACCATTTCGGCATCGACGTGATCGGCACCTTCCGGGCGCTCACCGTCAACGCCCGCGCCTCGGGCGTGGTCCAGGGCGGTTCCTCGATCACCCAGCAATTGGCGAAGAACCTCTTCCTCAACAATGAGCGCTCGCTCGACCGCAAGATCAAGGAAGCCTTCCTGTCGCTCTGGCTGGAATACCGGCTGAGCAAGAACGAGATCCTCAAGCTCTACCTCGACCGCGCCTATATGGGCGGCGGCAGCTTCGGCGTCGCGGCGGCGGCCGACTACTATTTCGGCAAGTCGGTGAAGGATGTGAGCCTGGCGGAGGCGGCGATGCTCGCCGGCCTGTTCAAGGCTCCGAGCAAGTTCGCCCCGCACGTCAATCTGCCAGCGGCGCGGGCGCGGGCCAATGACGTGCTCAACGCCATGGTCGATGCCGGTTTCATGACGGCCGGCCAGATCGACTCCGCCAAGCGCAACCCGGCGACGCCGATCGACCGCAGGCGCGATTCCAGCCCCGACTACTATCTCGACTGGGCCTTCGACGAGATCCGCAAGCTCGCCGAGGACGGCAAGCTCGGCCCGGAGCGCGTGCTGACCGTGAAGACGCCGCACGACCCGGCGATCCAGAAGCGCGCCGACGAGGCGGTCGAATCGATCCTGCGCCAGCATGGGCCCGCCTATCGCGCCAAGCAGGCGGCAGCGGTGATCATGGATCCGGACGGGGCGGTGCGCGCCATCGTCGGTGGACGTGACTATGGCGCGAGCCAGTTCAACCGGGCGACGGCGAGCCTGCGCCAGCCGGGCTCCTCCTTCAAACCCTATGTCTACGCCGCGGCAATGAGCGCCGGGCTCTACAAGCCCACGACGGTCGTCACCGACCGCCCGGTCTGCATCGGCAACTGGTGCCCCAACAATTACGGGCGCTCCTATGCCGGCTCGATGCCGCTGACCGTGGCGCTGGCCAAATCGATCAACACGATCCCGGTGCAGATGTCGATCGCGATCGGCCGCGCCACCGGCGAGACGCACGAGGCCCGCGCCGCGCGTATCGGCCGAATGAAGATCGTCGAGACCTGCCGGGCCATGGGCCTGACCACGCCGCTGACCGATACCGTCTCGCTGCCGATCGGCGCCGGCGAGGTCACGGTCATCGAGCAAGCCGCCGGCTACGCCGTCTTCGCCAGCGGCGGCAAGCGGGCCAAGCCCTACGCCGCCTTCGATATCCGCAATTCGGCCGGCGAGGAGATCTATCGCCACGACCGCGACGAGCCGGCGCCCGCCCAGGTGCTGAGCACGCAGGTCGCCTTCGAGATGAACCAGATGCTCTCGACCGTGCCGACCGCCGGCACCGGCCGCCGCGCCGCGCTCGATGGCGTCGTCAGCGCCGGCAAGACCGGCACGACCAATGGCTACAAGGATGCCTGGTATGTCGGCTACACCGGCAATCTCGTCGGCGCGATCTGGTTCGGCAACGACGATTCCTCCGAGACCAACAACATGACGGGCGGCTCTCTGCCAGCGATGACCTGGAAGGAGATCATGGCTTTCGCCCATCAAGGTATCGAGCTGAAGCCGATCCCGGGCGTGACGCCGCAGCCGGGCGACGCCAAGGTGGCGATAGCGAAGCCGGCCGACCCGGCGGCCGGCGCCGGTGCCGGTCATATGCCGCGCAAATCCTTCGAGGTGCTCTCTTCCGTCGGCGCGATGTTCAAGGCGGTCGAGGCGCCGCGGGCCGCCCGCGCCTCCGTCCAGGCCGGGATCCGGGACGTTCCCGCCTACCGCTCCGTCATTCGCTAGGCTCTGCGCCGATGCGATCCGGGATCATTCCATGCGCGTCCTTCCGCTGGCTTATGTGATCGCACTCGGCGCTGGCCTTGGCCTCGTCTCGGCGCGCTATGCGGTAGCCGAGCGGCCCTGGTTCGGCCGGGTCCAGATCGGCGCCTGGACAAGCTGGCCGAACAGCGGCGCACGAGACATCGATCCTTATATGCGGGCCCATCTGGCCCGCGGCGTGCACCTGCCGCTCGGCGCCGGCGAAGGCCTTGAGCTGATCGCCAAGGCAGACGATGCCGGACAGGCACTCGATGCCCGTTGCCGCTATCTGGTCACCGGGGTGACACCGCCTGCACGCGGCTGGTCACTTGGCACTGCAAGTCCCGCGGGCAGTTCGCTGCAACTCGCCGCGGCGCGTGAGAGCTTCACCGACGCCGAGATCGTCCGTGGCGAGCGCGGCGGCATGCGCATCGTGCTGGCGACAACGCCCGAGGCCGGCAACTGGCTGCCCCTGCCGGCAGGCGGTCGCTTCGAGCTCCACTTGCGGCTCTACGACACGCCGATCTCGAGCCATGCCGGCGAGCTCAGGCCCGACGCCCTGCCCCGCATCATCAGGATCGACTGCCGATGAGCGCGGCGGACGAGGCGGCGATGCGCCCGGTGAACGAGCCCGCCCCAGGTGCCGGCGCCTCGCTGCGTCGCGGGCTGTCGCGGCTGGGAAGCGGCCTGCTGCGGTTGACATTGTTGACGCTGGCCGGACTGGTGCTGGCCGGCATCGTCCACATCGTCACCGTGTTGCGGGTACCCGCCCTCGCCATGCGCGATGCGGCCACCGTCTACGCGGCTCTGGGCATGAACGGCAAGGCGGAGCTGGTGACACCGCCACCGGCCGGGCTGCCGGCCATGCTCGATGCCGATCCGAACAGCGTCGCCGCTGTGTGCAGCTACGACCTCGCGACCGGGCCGCTGCGCGTGGTGGCCCGTACCGGCTCCCTGCCGGTCGGATTGACGGTGCATCGCCGCGGCGGCGGCGTCGCCTATGCGATCACCGACCGGGCGGCGATCCGCGGCGTCCTCGAATTCGTGGTGATGACGCAGGAACAGCTCGACGAGCGGCTGGCGAATGACGAGGAAGGCGAGACCTCGCGGGAGCTGCGCGTAGTCTCGCCGTCTCTGCAAGGACTCGTCGTCGTGCGGGTGGCGGTCCGGCGCGCCTTCGACCGCGGCGAGGCGGAGGCACTGGCGACCGGCGTGGCCTGCGGGTTGGCGGACTAGCGACCTGCGGATAGCCCGGGCCGCCGATCAGAGCCAGCCATTGCGCTTGAAGCGCCAGAACAGCGTCAAGCAGGCGGTGATGATGAACGCGAGGACGACGTAATAGCCGTAGTGCATCTCGAGTTCCGGCATGTTCTTGAAGTTCATGCCGTAGATGCCGGCGACCGCCGTCGGCACTGCGAGAATGGCGGCCCAGGAGGCGAGCCGCTTGGTGATCGCGTTCTCCTGGCTCTGGCCGACGAGCAGGCTCGCCTCGAAGGCGAAGGCCAGCACCTCGCGCAGGCTATCGATCTTCTCCTGCACGGTGCGGACATGGTCGGTCACGTCGCGGAACATCGCGGCGAGCGTCGGGCGCACCTGCGGCACGCTGCCATTGGTCAGGCGCTGGCAGACCTCGACGAGCGGGCCAGCCGCATTGCGCAGGCGCAGGAGGTCGCGCCTGAGCATGTAGAGCCGCTCGATGTCGGCGCGCGTCATCGGCCTGGCGAGGACCTTGTCTTCGATCTCCTCGACCTCGTCATGGATCGCCTCGAGCACCGGCATGTAGTTGTCGACGATGAAATCGAGGATCGCGTAGAGGATGAAGTCCTCGCCCTTGGCCAGCGAGGTCGGGCAGGTCTCCCAGTGCTGCCTGACCGACTTGTACGAGGTCGAGGCACCGTGGCGGACGCTGACGATGTAGCCGTGGCCGACGAAGATATGCGTCTCGCCGAAGGCGATGCGCTTGTCGACCATCTGCGCGGTGCGGGCGACGACGAAGAGCGCGTCGCCATATTGCTCGAGCTTGGGCCGCTGATGAGCGTTGGTCGCATCCTCGACCGCGAGGGGATGCAGATTGAACTGTTCCTGCACGCATTTGAGCAATGCCGGCTCAGGCTCCAGCAGTCCGATCCAGACGACATGGCCATCCTTGCGGGACCACTCGCCGGCTTCCTCGATCGGGATGTCGGCGATGCGCACGCCATGGGCATAGACGCTCGAGGCGACGATACCGGCTTCGTGACGCTGCCCCTGATCAATGGGCGGATCGCCGGAGGGCTCCACCGCTGTCGAGGCCGTGAACCTGAGATGTGCGACTGACATGAGGTCACTCCACCGATCGCCAGCTCATGATCGGCAGGCTAGACCCAACGCTGGGGCGATGGGAACCTTTTTCTCAGCAGGCGCAGGGGCTTGAACGCAGGCTCGCTAGCCCTTGTAGACCACCGGGCCACGCTCCGCCGGCGCACCGCCGCCTTTGCCGGAGAAGACGCCGATCAGCGGCAGGTTGCAGGCTGGACCCAGCTCGCTCTCCAGCGCCATGATGGCGCGCTCGGCCTTCACGCCTTCGCGTGAGGGCATCTCGACGACGAGGTTGTCGAGCGAATAGCGATAGCTCTTCAGCCGGAAGCGGGCGCGCTCGCAGACCCAGAGCATCAGCCCTTCGTTCTCGACGACGCGTTGCCAGGCCGGGTCGCGCTGCTCGGGCGGCACCTGCGGCGAAGCGTCGAGGGTCCGCAGGCGGGCGCGATCGGCATTGATGACCCGCAAGGCGTTGGCGCGGAACTGCCCAAGCAGCAACCGGTCGCCATTGGCGTCGTCGCTCAGCCGGTTGTAGCGCGAGGCCTGCGAGGCGAAGGAGCCGGAGGTCAGGGCGCGATGGTAGGAGGCGATATCGTTCGACTGCGCCTCGACAGGCAGGATGCGGGCATGGGCGAGCTTGGAGACCTCGCGATCGAAATCGCTGCGCTCATGCGCAGGCAGGACCAGCCGCCAGGCACGAGCCCGCAACTGCTCCTCATCGTCGGTCAAGTGGAACCAGGACGAGGCCTCACCGCGAAAGCGGGCGCTCCAGTCGCCGATCGCCGGTGCGATCTGGTCGGCGAAGATATTGGGGCGGGGCCGGCCGAGATCGCCGGTGGTCGAACAGCCGGCGAGCAGAAGGCAGGACAGGGCCGCTATCGCGACCGAGTGGGATACGAAAAAGTGGGAACCGGTTTTTCGCATGAATCCCACTCGAACTCTCAAACAGGGATCGCGATGATTCCAGGTCGATCCAAAATCATCCTGAACCGTCGGCTCTCAGCCCGGGCGCCTGCGCCCTGTCTCGCGTTCGCCGCGGCCGGCTGGACGCGGCCGCCGTGGCGGCTTGCTCGCAACCGGCTCGTGCTGGCGCTCGTAGCGCACGCCGGTGAAGAACAGAATCTGTCCGAACGGCCCCGCTACCGCGAGGTTCTGGCTGGAGGAGCGCCTGCGCGGCGCGAAAGGAATGACGTCTGCCATGATGCGCCTCCCTTGCTGGCGCCTGCGCCCAATTCGCAAACAACGCGGAAGCCCGGACGGCTGGTTGCACAAATCGCGCCAGCCATCCTCAAGACCATCAAGAGGCCATCATGGTTAACGCCGTGCTAACGCATCGCGGATAAGTTTCGCAAAAGTGAAATTCGCCCGACGAGAATCGCCCATGCCGTCCCGCATCGCCACAGACCTCGCCGAGCTCGCCAGGCTCGCCAGCGATGGCGGGCTCGACCTGCGCCAGGTCGCGCTGCGGGTGAAGACCGATCTCCTGCTGGCGACACCTAGCCCGTCGCCCGAGGACATGGACGCCTTCCGCGCCATGGCCGAGGCCCTGGTCCCCGTGATCGACGAGGCGACGGCGACGATCCTCGCCCGCAAGCTCGCGAGCTGGCCGCATGCGCCGCAGGAGGTGCTCGCCGCCTTGCGCGCCCGCGGAGGCGACGTGCTGGCCGCGCTGATCAGCCACGACATGCCGCTCGCCGTGGCCGAGATCGAGGAGATCGCAGCGGAGGGAGGGAACGAGGCGAGGATCGCCCTCGCCAACCGTCGTGATCTCTCCAGCAATGCCAGCATCACCCTCGCCGGGTGCAACAACGCGCAGATCGACGCCGCCTTGGCCGCCAACGCGGCGGCGCCGCTGCCGCATGCCGCGCTCGACCTGTTGCTGCCGCGCGCAATCCAGACGCCCGCCCTTGGCGCCAGCCTGCTGACGCGGACCGACCTGCCGATGTCGGAACTGACGCCGCTCTTCCTGCAGGCGAGCCTGGAAAAGCGCCTCGCCATGATCGAGGCCGCCACGGCCCACGAAGCGCTGGCGCCCTCGCCGCGACCGGCAGCGCTTCCCGGCGAACAGATCGCCGGCCTGATCGCGACGGTGCTCTCCGATCGGCCCGTCGCTTTCGCGGCGCTGGCGGATGCCTTTGGCGGCGATGCGCGCTTCGCGACGACCATGGCGAACGATCAATCGCGCCAGCTCGCAGCGCTGGCACTGATCGGCTGCGGGGCCAGCCCGGAAGATGCGACACGCTTCCTGATCGGGCTCGGCGACGATGCGGCGCGCTCGGTCGAGCGCATCTTCGCCCTGGTCGAGCTGATGCGGTCGCTGCAGCCGACGGTGGCGCGCCGGCTGGCTCAGCAGATCGGTGGGATCGCGCCGCGCAGCACCCGTTCAGGTGCTTTGCAGCCCGCCATGGCTCCGAGCGGCACGCCGGTCCGGCCAGGTGCCGAGCGGGCGCCGTCGCGCAGCATCGTTCAGGAAGTCAGGCGCAGGCTCGGCGGCAACGGCGACTGAGGACTAGCCTTCGACGATATCGAGGCGCGCATCGCCGGCACGGTTCTCGATCTCGACCAGCCAGAGATCGCTGTCGAAGCGCACTTCGCGCGCGACCCTGTCCTCGACGGCGAGCGGATCGGCGTCGAGCACGAGCTGGAAGCGCCGCTCGCCGGCCTCGTCGGCCAGCGCCTGCGGCGCCGGGCCGTAGAGCGCCGCCGTGCCATCGAGCCGGTCGAGCTTGACGAAGATCGCGCCGGCTTCGCGCGCGCCGCGCCGCCGCAGCACCGCGACGAGTCCGTCAGATGCGGCCTGGCGCAAATAGGCCGAAACCCAGAAGTCGCTGGTCAGGCGCGGCAAGGCGCGCGCTCCCGCAGTCCGCGCGACATGGCCGTCAGCGCCGCTGCCCCCGGATATCGGCCGGCGGGCGGATGTCGGCGCCGTTGATCAGGTCGGCGATCGGATCGCGCGCCGGCGGGGCGGCCGGGACCGGGCGAGCCGGAGCCTGCGCCGACTGCGTCTGCCGCGGCTGCGCGGGCGCGACCGGCGCCGGCGGGCGCGGTGCCGCTTCGCGGGCAGCCGGCGCAAGGGTGCCGGGGCGCGACGGCGGCATCACCGTCTGCTGAGCCGGGGCTGCGCTGGTCGATTCGGCGGCGGCCGGAGCTTCGACCCGGCGCTGCTCGGTCGGCCGGGCCGCCGATTGCGGCGGCGACAGCATCGGCGCGGGATGGCGACCCTTCTGGAACAGCACTGCATTCAGGACGATCAGCACCGATACGGCGGCGAAGAGCAGCACGATGAGGCCACGGCCCGGGCGGCGGACGAGCCAGCGCAGCAGCCGCGCCGGCAGCGACGGCGCCGCACGCCGGCCGGCGGGGCGTCGGACGGGCATGGACAGCGTCGCATCTGAGCGGGCACGGGCGGCGAGCGTGGCTGACATGGGTCTTGAACTCTCGGTCAGGCGGTCAGGCGAACGGGTTGCTTGGTTTCGAAGCCACGGCGCGGGGCGCGGGCGAAGGTCGCGATACGGGCAGGCTCGCTCGCAGCGGCGACGCCTCCGATCGGCAGGCGGACGCCGACACGGGTACCGACCCCCGGCGCACTCTCGATGGTGAGCGTGCCGCCATGCAGGCCGACCAGGCCACGCACCACCGACAGGCCGAGCCCGGTGCCGTCATGGGCGCGATCATACGAGGACTTGGCCTGGAAGAAGGGATCGCCCAGCCGCGGCAGGTCGGCGGCTGCGATGCCGATGCCGGTATCGGAGACCGACAGGTCGATCATCCCGCCATCGCGTACCAGCGCAAGGGTGACGCGTCCGCCCGGCGGCGTGAACTTGATCGCGTTCGACAGGAGATTGAGCATCACCTGCTTGAGGGCGCGCCGGTCGCCGAGCAGCTGCGGCAACTCCGGGCCGACGATGCGTTCGAGCGCGACCGTGCCGGTCCTGGCCTTGAGCGCGACGACATTGCAGCAATCCTCGGCGAGTTCGGCCATGTCGAGCGGATCCTGCTCGATCGCCATCGCCCCGCTCTCGATCTTCGAGACGTCGAGCAGCGTATTGACGACATCGAGCAGATGCTGGCCGGAATCGTGGATGATCCTGGCATATTCCTGGCGCTGCGCCGGGCTGAAGGACGGGCCGAGCTCGCCGCTCAGCATCTCCGAGAAGCCGATGATGGCGTTGAGCGGCGTGCGCAGCTCATGGCTGACCGTCGCCAGGAACTGTCCCTTGACGTCGCTCGACTTGACCGCCTCGGCGCGATTGCGCTCGCGCTCCTCGTCGATCGCATGCCGGTCGGTGACATCGCGGCTGACACAGACCACGGCAGCAGCACCTTGCGCGCCCCGCTGCTCGATGCGCCGGGCGCTCAGATCGAGCCAACGCACGACCGGACCGGCCGCGACATGCTCGCCGGAGGCCGCCGGGATGAACAGGACACGGAAGCAGGCGCTGGCCCGACCGCTGCCATGCGCAGCATCGTTCAACGCCTTCAAGAAGAGCGGCCTGTCGGCGATGTGGACGCGCTCGAACAGGCCGCGGCCGAAAAGCTCTGCCGGTTCGGCCCCGGTCAGGCCGCGGGCGGCCTCGTTGGAGAAGACGACAGCGCCGGCCGCGTCATGCCAGGTGACGAGGTCTCCGACATGCTCGAGCATCAGTTGCGCCCGCGCGTCGGAGGCACGGTGCTCGCGCAGCTCGTCGTCGCGGCGATAGAGGAAACCGACGGTGATCAGCGCTGCGTGCAGGATCGCGATGGCGGCGAAGACGGGCATCGCCTGCCAGGTCCAGGCCGCCGGCTCGGCGATCGCGCCGGCTCCCTGCAGGGCGACGACGGTCCCCAGACCGATCACCGCCAGCGCGCTGGCGCGCGCCACATAGGGCCGGGACCCAAAGAACATCGCTTCGGCCGGAACCGCGGCGAGCCAGAGCAACAGTGGCGAGGCTGCCCCGCCGGTCAGGCAGGCCAGCGTGGTGATCAACAGGGTGAGTGCGGCGCCGGACAGGCAATGCGCGAGATCGAGCCGCCCGGTCCGAGAGAGCAGGAAGACCGCGACCAACGGCAGCGCCATCGCGACGAGCACAAGCAGTTCAAGGGCTCCGATACGGCCGCGCCAGGCAATATAGGCCGGCATCAGGCTGAGCGCCGCGATCGAAGCGACGAGCCTGCTCAGCATGAAGCGCTCATGACGCATGCGCTCGAGCGAATCGGCCAGCGCCGATGGATGGACCATCGCCGCGACCTGCGCCCTCACCGCCGTCATCAAACTGGAAAACCGCAAACGCGCACCTCTGCCGGCAATCGGCGCCTTCGCCTCGCCTTGTTGCCACGATCCTCGCGGCTGCCGTTTAAGCGGGGCTTAAAGCGATGGCGTCCGGAATCGGGCTACCTTCTCGCCAAGCGTCGAAATAGCTTTGGTTTTTCAACAAATTGCGCGGACCGACACGTGCTATGACGGGCCGAGTGGTTGTTGCCGGCAAGGTGAACGGAAGCTGAAGACGGCACACTGCCTTTGATTCAACAACAACACGCGATCTTTCGAACCCTGCACTAAGGTTCGATCATTCGCGGGCTGCAGAGCCCGGAGCCGATGGGGACCGAGATGGCCTATCTTCTGCGCAGCCTGGCGATCGTCGGCGTGATCGCGCTGAATTCGCCCGTGCACGGCACGAAGAGCGAGTCCGACACGCTCGCAGTCGACGCCAAGGCGGCAATCGCGATCCTCGCCAAGATCGACCCCAAGGCGGCCTTGCAGGGCGCGACCAGCCTGCGCGAAGCGGCGGAGGTGCTGGCCGGATTGGAGCCCGAAACCCGTGCCCGGGTTCTTGCCCTGGCAGCAAACGCTGCGACCCGCGCCACCGAGACGCAGCCGCGACACCGCTGAGGCTTGACCTCGCCGCGCGACAGGCCGAAGAGCTTCGCCAGCGCCGCCCCCAACCGCGGGGCGAGCCGGAGGCCGTTAGCGGAATTCATGAGCGAGAGCCTCGACGAGATCGTCGCCAATTTCGAGCTGCTCGACGAGTGGGACGATCGCTATCGCTATCTGATCGAGCTCGGGCGGACGCTTGCGCCTCTGCCCGAGGACGCGCATAACGACGCCAACAAGGTGCGCGGCTGCGCCAGCCAGGTCTGGCTCGAAACCCGCACCGAGGGCGGGCCCGGCGAAACGACGCGCCTCTTCTTCCTTGGCGACAGCGACGCACATATCGTGCGCGGCCTGGTCGCGCTCGCCATCGCCATCCATTCCGGCCACACCGCGCAGGACATCCTGACGACCGACGCCTTCGCGATCTATGAGCGGCTCGGCCTCGCCGCCCATCTGACACCGCAGCGCTCCAACGGCGTGCGCGCCATGATGGAGCGGATCAAGAACGACGCGCGGTCGGCCTTGGCCTAGTCTCCGCTGCTCGTCAGAGGCGGGATCGAGGGGCGCGCATCAGGCGCGTGCCAGGCGGCGCGGCTTGCCGACATGCCTTGTCTTCCGCCCAAGCCGTAGTGCTCGACCAGCGCCGACAGCGCCAGTCGGAGCACGACCTTGGCCGAGCGCGCCGGCCATTTGCGCTCGCGCTCGACCTGGTCGAGCCCCTTCAGGAAGCCACAGACATCGATCGCCAGCCCTGACAGCTCCGGGCCAAGACGCTTGCAGGCGAGCCGCGTGCGCTGGCGCGCCGCCAGGCTGGAATCGGACGCCTCGGCCGGCCCGTGCGTCGGCGAATGGGTGCCGGCGGCGAGGCCTGCATCCCAGTTGACCGTCGTTCGCGGCAGCATCTGCGCGAGCGTCAGATCGGCGCGAAAGCGCTCGCCAGCGGCAAACTCGACCGCCGATATCTGCGGTGCTCCATCCTTGCCGGGGCGGCGGTGGAGCCAAAGCAGCGGGCTTTCGCGCTCGTCCAGCACGACCTGCTGCGCCTGCCCGTCGACCATCACGGTCGTCATCGCCCGCGGCCTGTCGGCCTCGGCATCGAGGAGGCGCAGCCGCCGTCTCTCCGCTTCCGTGACCCAGCCGGCGAAACCAGCAGCGACGAGAGCATCGGCCTCGGCGGCAGGGACATAGCCGGCCCCGAGCGTGGCGCCGCCCGCGCCCCGACGGTAGAGCGCGATCCGCCCGCAATCCAGCGGCGAGTCGATCGCGTAGGCGCCGGCCTCGCTCAAATGACGCAGCAGGCGGGACGGCGGTCGATTGCGATCATCTGCGGCGCTCATCGCGCACCCTCGAAGCCAAAGCCCAACTGCAATCCGAAAGCGAGATGCGCGAGACCGGCCTCGAGCGCCGAGACAGCGAGATCGAAGCTCGGCTGGTCGCGCCGGTCCTCGACCAGGGCGCAGGCGTGCCGCACGGTGGTGCGATCGCGTTCGAAGCAGGCGCCGACCTCGGTCAAGGTCAAGCCGAAGCCGACATGCGTCAGATACATCGCAAGCTGGCGAGCGGAGGCGATCCGGCGGGTTCCGCGTCCGGCCTGCAGCGCCCCGGCGGGCAGGCGCATCGCGCCGCAGACGGCGGCTTCGGCAAGTCGCGCCGGAGCGCGCCACTGCTGGGGATCCCGCCGCTGTTTGGCAGCTGTCTTGTTCATGATATGTTCCATTGCGAGCATCACCCTCCCGGCGCAACTGTGACGTCTCTAGGTATATATTCCTATGTCATTTCACTGCAAGTGGATGATCGGATATCCCGACAGACTGCTGACAAGTTTGGGCTTGCAGTCTCCCGCGACGACGAATGGCGGCCCGATGCTCGCTCAATCGGTCGCCGCGGCGATTTCCGGCCTGCGTGGCGCCTCTGCTTCGGACAAGGCCGACGAACGCAAAAAGCCGCCGGCTTTGCCGACGGCTTCCTGGCACCAGCTCACAAGCTGGCTCGGTCAGAGAGAAATCAGCGGCGCTTGCGACGCTGTTGCCCGAGACCCATTTTCTTGGCGAGCTGCGAACGAGCCTCGGCATAGTTCGGCGCGACCATCGGATAGTCGGGCGGCAAACCCCACTTCTCGCGATACTGCTCGGGCGACATGTTGTACTGCGTGCGCAGATGGCGCTTCAGCGACTTGAACTTCTTCCCGTCCTCCAGGCAGATCAGATAATCGGCCGTGATCGACTTCTTCACCGCGATGGCAGGCTTGGGCGCCTCGACCGGAACAACCGGCGCGACACCGCCGACGACGCGATTGAGCGCAGCGTGAACATCGCTGATCAACGCCGGCAGTTCGGAGGCAGGAACAGAATTGTTCGACACGTAGGCGGAAACGATATCTGCCGTGAGTTCGATGAAATCGGAACCGTCTTGGTCAGCCATGATGGCGTTGCTCCATTGTTTTCTTGACCAGTCGTAGCGGTGACTGCGCCCAGCTCTGTTTCCAGGCGCAAGCGCCTTCCCTGATCTCCGCCGACGAACGGTCGAATTTCCGCCGGAATAGAATCATGCAAAACGGACCAGCAGGCAATCGTCTAAGCCATGCGGATCAATGTCGCAAGTGGCCTAACAAGGATTCGAATACATTCAGCGAGACATATTATTGCTGATTTGAGGAGCACAAATCGTAACCTGAGCGCTTTGCGCTGCAGCATTTGCGCCAAAAGGTTGTCCTTGTCAGTGTCTGCATCGACCTCTACCTGTCGTCGCAGGCAATGACGAGGCGATCCCGACAGCGATCGTGGCGTTCGAGGCGGTCAAATCGTATCTGGAGACCAAACATGACTAGCCAGCGCAGGTTCACTGGCCCGCCGACTCCTGCCGCCCGCCCGCAGAGCCGCACTGTCCATGGCGTCGCACTGACCGACGATTACGCCTGGCTGCGCGCCGAGAACTGGCGCGAGGTCCTGCGCGACCCGGACGCCCTGCCCGGCGAGATCAAAGCGCATATCGAGGCGGAGAATGCCTGGTGCGACACGCTGATGGCGCCGACGAAGGCGCTCCAGCGCACGCTGATCAAGGAAATGCGCGGGCGCATCAAGGAAGACGACAGCGAGCCGCCGCAGCCGGACGGGCCGTTCCTCTACTACAGCCGCTATCGGCGCGGCGGCGAGCACCCGCTGATCTGCCGCAAGCCGCGTGCGGTTAGAGGGGACAAGGCCGGCCGCGAGCAAGTCATGCTCGACGCCGACGCCCTGTCCGAAGGGAAAGAGTTCTTCGATCTCGGCGACGCCGAGCACAGCCCCGATCATCGGCTGCTTGCCTGGAGCGCCGACGAGGCCGGCTCGGAGCTTTACCTCATCAGGATCCGCGACCTTGCCAGCGGCAAGGACCTGCCGGACAGGATTTCCGACACCTCGGGCGAGATGATCTGGGCCGCCGATTCCAGCGCCTTCGCCTATGTCGCGCTCGACGACGACCATCGCCCGACGCGCGTGCTGCGCCACCGGCTCGGCACGCCGCAGAGCGAGGACGAGCTGCTCTTCGAAGAGACCGATCCCGGCCTGTTCGTCGATATCGACCAGACCCAGTCGCGCCGCTTCCTGCTGATCTCCAGCAGCGACCACGAGACCTCGGAGGTCAGTCTGGTCGACCTTAGCGACAAGGCCGGCAAGCCCAGGCTGATCGCGCCCAGGCTGGCCGGTCGGCAGTATAGTGTCGAGCATCATGGCGACGAATTGCTGATCCTGACCAATGCCGACGGCGCCGAAGACTTCAAGGTCGTTGGCGCGCCGCTCAGCGATCCTTCGCCTTCGAACTGGACCGACCTTGTGCCGCACAAGCGCGGCCGGCTCATCCTCAGCCATATCTGCCTCGCCGACAGGCTGATCCGCCTGGAGCGCGAGGAGGGCCTGCCGCGCATCGTCATCCGCAACCTCACGAGCGGGGCCGAGAGCAGCATCGCCTTCGACGAGGAAGCCTACGGGCTCGGCATCGATGCCGGCTACGAGTTCGACACCGACCGGTTGCGCTTCATCTACGCCTCGATGGCGCGGCCGGCCGAAACCTATGACTACGATCTCGCGACCGGCGAGCGCACGCTCGTGAAGCGCCAGGAGGTGCCCTCCGGCCACGATCCGGACGCCTATGTCGTGCGCCGCATCTTCGCGACGGCAAAGGACGGCGCCAAGGTGCCGGTCTCATTGCTGCATCGGCGCGATCTGAAGCTCGATGGCTCGGCGCCCTGCCTCCTCTATGGCTACGGCTCCTATGGCGCGGCGATGTCGGCCTCGTTCCGGACGCGACCGCTCAGCCTGGTCGACCGCGGCTTCGTCTATGCGATCGCCCATATCCGCGGCGGCACCGACAAGGGCTGGGGCTGGTATCTCGACGGCAAGCGCCAGAACAAGCAAAACAGCTTCACCGACTTCATCGCCGCCGGTGAGATGCTAGCGGCGGAGGGCTTCACCAGCCGTGGTCGCATCGTCGCCGAAGGCGGCAGCGCCGGTGGCATGCTGATGGGCGCGGTCGCCAATCTCGCGCCGGAGCTGTTCGCCGGCATCATCGCCGAAGTGCCCTTCGTCGACGTGCTCAACACCATCCTCGATGAGAGCCTGCCGCTGACCCCGATGGAATGGCCGGAATGGGGCGACCCGATCCGGGACGAGGCCGCCTTCCGGACGATCCTGAGCTATTCGCCTTATGACAACGTCAAGCCGCAAGCCTATCCGCCGATCCTGGCGACGGGTGGCCTCGCCGATCCGCGCGTGACCTATTGGGAGCCGGCGAAATGGGTTGCGCGCCTGCGCGCGACCATGACCGGCGGCGGTCCGATCATGCTGCACACCAACATGGACGCCGGCCATGCCGGCGCCGCCGGGCGCTTCGACTCGCTGAAGGAGACCGCCCTCGCCTACGCCTTCGCCATCACGGCGGCAGGCGGCGGCTGGGTCGAGGCCAGCGAGCCGGTCAGTTCGAGCTAGACTCCAGCTTGTCCTTCTCGCTGGCGAGATAGGCCTTCAACTCTTCCATCGAGGCGAAGGTGTAATCGCCATCCGGCGTGCGGGCGTGGATCGAGCCGTCGGCGAACATGGTGAACTGCGTCTCGCCGACCTGATAGGCGCCGATCACGCCCTCATCCGACGCCGCAGGCTCCTCGTCGGGCTTGCTCTCGATGACTGAGGGCTCGACCTTCTCCTCAGGGGGCGCCTCCGCCTCGGCAGAAACCGGCTCCGGGGCTTCCTTCTCCTGAGGCTCGGCCTCGGTCTCCGACTCCGCCACCGCAGGCTCGTCCTCCGCAGGAACCGGTTCGGTCTTCACGTCGTCCGGCGGGGCCTTGGCGGCAGCCTCGGTCTCGGCATCGCCCAAAATACCGAGATCGCGCGGCTGCGTCACCGGCGGCCAGGGCCGTGGCGCGATCCAACTCTCGGAAGAAGCAAGCACATCACTATCGCGCCGCGGCGGCTCGACCTCGGGCGCATTGACGACGCCGGCAAGCTGATTGCGCAGCGCGTTGAACTCGTCGTCGATCGAAGCGACCTCCGCGCGGGCGGGGCGCTCGATCTTCGGCCACCAGAGCTGATCCTCGGAGCTCGGCGCAGGCGCGGTTTCCTGCTTTGCCGCGCCGCTCTCGCCCTCCGGCTGCGCATCTTCAGGCTCGTCCGCAGAGACGGCCGACGATTCGGCTTCCTCGTCCTTCGCGTCGTCGCCCTTTGTGTCATCGACCTTTGTGTCGTCCGGCTGTGAAATCTCGTCGTCGCCCGCCGAAGCGGGGCGCTCCTGCTTCTCCAGTGGACCTTCGACCGTCTCGTCGGCTTCGTCGCTCTCGCTCCGCTGGTCCGGCTCAGTATCCGAAGGCGCGGCATCGAGTGCCAGGGAGGCTGAGGGAAGCAGCCAGCTGTCGGGTTCCTCGGCCACGGCCGGCGGCGACTGCGATGGCTCGGCGGCGGTGATCTCGGCGGGCTCGGCGCGATCGCCGTCGCCCCCCTCCGCTTTGTCGGCCACATCCGCCTTGTCCGGATTTTCTTCCTTCGGCCGCTCTTCGCTCTGCGCCAGGCTGGTGAGCGCACCGGCTACCACGGCAGCTCCAGCGCCCGCGGCCAGCGTGGTCGCGATGCCGACATGCCCAGCCTCGCGCACAGGCTCCTTTGCTAGCGCGGGCTCCAAGCGGGCGGGCGCCGCGTTCGGCAGCGGCCCTTCGTCGGCGCGCGATTCGGACAGCGCCACCACCGCCATGGCACCGCTGACCAGCCCCTTGAGCCGGCGGACTTCGGCGAGCACGGCTGCGAGCGCGAGCAGGATCAGGCCGGCGATCGTTGCCAAAGCCCCCAGGATGACTTCGGTGAAGCCACGTTCCAGAACGAGATATGGCCAGCCATCGACGATGGCATAGGCGCCGCCCGCCAGCAGAGCGAGCCCGAGAACCACGAAAAGCTTGACCAACGCTTGCTCCTTTGAGGCTGGGCGAGCTGCGACAGCTTGCCGCCTCGGCGGTTAAACTATCGATACCATTCCGGATTGCCAACCAAATGGCCCCCCGACGCTCTCCCGCCGACGACGCAGTCCAGCCGTGCCGGATTTCTCGGGCCTCGGCGGTTGCCGCTGCGAACCGAGGGGCTTAACTAACAGGCGAATGGCGGGGTGTTCCGCCGGGCAATCATTGCCCAAGCGTTGCGTCATCGCAGCCATTCTCACGTCGCGATTTCGACAGCCCAAGGAGAGGCCCTATGTCCTTTACCCTGCCCGATCTTCCCTATGCGCATGACGCCCTCCAGCCCTTCATGTCGAAGGAAACGCTGGAGTACCACCACGACAAGCACCATCTCGCCTACGTCAACAACGGCAACAACGCGATCAAGGGCACGGAATTCGAGGGCAAATCGCTCGAGGAGATCGTCAAGGGCTCCTACGGCAAGAACCCGGCCGTGTTCAACAATGCCGGCCAGCACTACAACCACCTCCACTTCTGGAAGTGGATGAAGCCCAATGGCGGCGGCAAGCTGCCGGGCGCGCTGGAGAAGGCGATCACCGATTCCTTCGGCTCGGTCGACAAGTTCAAGGAAGACTTCGTCGCCGCCGGCGTCGGCCAGTTCGGTTCCGGCTGGGCCTGGCTCGAGGTCAAGGGCGGCAAGCTCGCCGTCAGCAAGACCCCGAACGGCGAGAGCCCGCTGGTCCATGGCGGCACGCCGATCCTCGGCGTCGACGTCTGGGAGCACTCCTACTACATCGACTACCGCAATCGTCGCCCGGACTATCTCAAGGCCTTCCTCGAGAGCCTGGTGAACTGGGACTATGTCGCCGAGCTCTATGACGGCGCCAAGGCCTGATCAGAATCGCCGGATCGACGGACATGAACGGGGCCCTTCGGGGCCCCGTTTCAGTTTGATGATGCTCAAGCGGCAACGCGCTTGAGGAACTGGTCCACGGTCGAATCGAGCCGCATCGCCTGGGCCGAGACCTCACCGGCGGCATGGCGGACCTGCTCGGCCGAACGGCCCGTCTCCTCGACGCTGTCGGCCAGCACGCTGAGGTCGCTGGAGACGGAGAGCGCCGAGGTGCTTGCCATGGCGACGCCGCTGGCGATCTCGCCGGTCGCGATCGCCTGCTGCTCGATCGAGGTGGCGACCGAATTGGCGAAGCTCTCGATCGCGCCCATGCGGGTGGCGATGTTCTGGATCGCGTCGACGACCTCGGTCGTCGCACCCTGGATGGCACCGACCTGGCTGACGATACGATCGGTCGCATCGGCTGTCTGGGAGGCCAGGCTCTTCACCTCGGCCGCGACGACGGCAAAGCCGCGCCCGGCCTCGCCGGCACGCGCCGCCTCGATCGTCGCGTTGAGCGCCAGGAGATTGGTCTGCGCGGCAATGTCGCGAATGAGGTTGACCACCTCGCCGATCGCGCGGGCCGTCCCATCCAGCGCCTGGACCGAGCCGGCGGTGTCGCGGGAGGCGGACGCCGCCTCGACGATCTCGGTGCGGACACGGCGCACCTGGAACTCGACCTCGCGGATCGCCGCGCCCATCTCCTCGGCGGCCTGGGCGGCGTTCTCGACATTGACCGAGGCGCCTTGTGAGTTCTCGGCAGCGCGGGCGGCACGCTCGGACGATTCCGCCGCGACCTGTGCCAGGCCGTCCGACGCTTCGCCCATGCGGTCGGCATTGCTCTTGAAGGCCTCGAGCGCGACGCCGACTTCGCCGCGGAACAGCGCGATCGCTTCTTCGACGCGCTTCTGGTTGCGATGGCGATCCGCCTCCGTCACCAATTGCTGCTCCTGCAGGCTCGCCCGCTCGGCAAGGCGCAGCTTCAGCACGCCGAGCGCCCTGGCGATGGCGCCGATCTCGTCCTGACGGCCGACCGCGTCGATCGGCGTGTCGAGCTTGCCATCTGAAATATTGACGATGGCGCGGGTCATGCTCTTCAGCGGCCGCATCGTCCGCGACAGCGAGATCCAGAGCAGCGGCCCGAGGACCACGAGCAGGGCGATGCCGAGCCCGATCGTCAGGAACTGCTCCCAGGCCGAGCGCGCAATGAGCCGGGTCTTGTCGAAGCGCAGGGCGACATAGCCGATCTGTTTCTTGAAGCCGCCGACCTTCACCGTAAGCAGTTGCGTCACATAGGTCTTGTCCTCGAGCCGGAGTGTGTCCTGCTCGCCGAGCGTATCCCAGGCCTCGCGCCCGAGCTGCCGACTGAGCCTGTTCGGGGTGAAGGACAGCCGCGCCTCATCATTGCGGCCGGCCGAGGCGAGTGCGACGAGATCATCGGCGACGAAACCAGCGTCGAAATCGGGATCGCGCTTCAGCGATTCGAGAATATAGCTCAGCGTGATCGTATCGCGCGCCAGGATCAGGGGCGGCGAGGCATGGGCGATCATCGCGGTCAGCGACATCATCTTCTGCTCGAGATCGCCGCGCGTCTTGGTTTCGTTGTATCGGGCAGCAGCCACCACGACGAAGACGATGGCGACGGCGACGATGGCGACGGCAGCGCCCGCGATCTGGCTGCTGAGCGAGCGCGTCACAGTCTCGGCGTGGCTGGCCTGAGGCAGGCCCGCCTGCGGTCGCCGCGCCCGTGACTGTAACCAGGCCATCACGCTCATCGTCCGCGGACTCCAGACACCGACGTCCCACGGAGATGTCGGGACTGCTGTCCCATAGAGTGAACGAGCGGGGTAAATTTTCGATTGCGCGCAGACGGGGCCTGCACGCTGGGCGACAGCGGAGCGTGAGCCTAGGCTGCGGCGCCGAAACGGCCGATCCGCAGGCCCGGCGGCGGCTCGAAAGCAGCCAGCACCGCATGTTCAAGCGGACGCGTCGCAACGACCGGGTCGAGCGCGACGAGCTCGTCATCGACATGGCCGGGGTGGCACATCACCAGATGCACCGGGCCCGGCTGGACGAGGAAAGCCGCGAGATCGACCGCGAAATCGCGCCCGGGATCGAAGGGCGAGAAGCCCGAGAAGCCGCGATTGGTCGGGATGCCGCGCCGGGCCGCGGCGCTGCGCAGACCGGTCGCGAGCCCGGCCACGGTCAGAGCCTTGCCGACGGCGACGCCGCGCGCACGGATCGCCGCGATGGAATCCGACGGATCACGCACGTAGACCGAGCCGGCCGGGTAGCGGGCGGCCACCGCATCGAGCACCGCTCGTCGAATGCCAGGCAAGACATGCACATGCTGGTGGCCGTCGACGAAGTCGGGCGCACGCACGAAATGCTGCTCGAAGGCATCGAGCTGCCGCGCGATCTCACCCGCGATCTCGTCGCGCGCGGCGCCAGAGCGCAGCGCCAGCTGTGCGAGCTCGCCGAGCTTCGGCAAGCTGCCGGACGGCGCCACGGTCGGCATCGCCGAGAGCGGCGCAGCGCAGGTCAGGTTGAGGTGAAGCCCGAGATCTGCCCCCCCTGAAAAGGCTGCGAGCTCCTGCGCGAGCCGTGGCCAATGCGGCCGGTTGGTCATCGCTCCCGTGGCCGAGAGCCTGCCGGCCGCGAGCAGCTCCAGGATCGAGCGGCTGACGCCCTCGGTCATGGCAAAATCATCGGCGCAGAGCACGAAGCTGCGGGTCATGCCGGCTGTTACCCCCTATTCATCAGCGCTGGTGTATGCAGCCTGCGGCTGCGCGTTTCACCGCACCAGCCCTAGCCGAGCCGAAGAGGTCCTGAAAGTCTTGTCCGCGATCGCGCCCAGCTCCGCTTCCACCACGACGCCGGCGCCCGCTCCGCGGCCGGAACTCTCGATCGTCGTGCCGGTCTACAACGAGGCGGACAATCTCGCGCCGCTGGTCGCCCGGCTCGAACCGATCCTCGATGCCCATGTCGCCTCGTGGGAGATCATCTGCGTCGACGACGGTAGCCGCGACGGGACGCTGGCTGCGCTGCGCGCCCTCAATGCGCAGGACAGCCGGATCAACGCCATCTCCTTCAGCCGCAATTTCGGCAAGGAGGTCGCGATCGCCGCCGGGCTCGACCATGCCGGCGGCGATGCCGTGGTGATCATGGATGCCGATCTGCAGCATCCGCCGGAGGTGATCCCCACCTTCCTGGCGAAGTGGCGCGAAGGCTTCCTCAACGTCTATGGCCAGCGCACCGACAGGGCCGGCGAAGGTCGGCTGAAGCGCAACTTTGCCAAGGCGTTCTACAAGCTCTTCGCCAGCTTCGGCGAGACCGAGCTGCCCGAAGGGGCCGGCGACTTCCGTCTGCTCGACCGGCGCGTTGTCGAGGCTCTGCGGGCCCTGCCCGAGCGCGCTCGCTTCTCCAAGGGCCTTTATGCCTGGGTCGGTTTCCCCGCCACCGGCGTACCCTTCGAGGTCGCCGACCGCGCGCATGGCGAGAGCAAGTTCCGCTTCCGCAAGCTGTTCAGCTTCGCCTTCGACGGACTCTCCTCCTTCTCGACCGTGCCGCTGAAGATCGCGACCTGGCTCGGCGTCGTGATCGCCATCATCGCCACGCTGACCGGCCTCTACTTCCTGGTCCGCACGCTGCTCTTCGGCACCGACCTGCCCGGCTTCCCGTCGCTGATCGTCTCGATCATGTTCTTTTCCGGCATTCAGCTGATCTCGCTCGGGATGATCGGCGAATATGTCGGGCGCATCTTCGCCGAGGTGAAACGCCGGCCGCTCTACCTGGTCGGCGAACGCATCGGCTTCGACAAGCACGACAGCGCTCCGCCGCGCGGCGATGTACTGCCGCCAGGAGTCGGGTAGGTGTCATAGCGAGCCCGGTGCTGGACCATCTCCCGCGACGCAGCTATGCGGCTAAGCTCAATCCGGCCTGCCGACCTCGGCGGCCCCGAGTGGCGCGATGCTGAGAAAGATCCTCTCCGTCAGTGGCTTTACGCTGCTCTCGCGGCTGTCCGGCTTCCTCCGCGACATTGTGCTCGCGGCCGCGCTCGGTGCCAGCGGGCTGATGGACGCCTTCTCGGTGGCGCTGCGCCTGCCCAATCATTTCCGCGCCGTCTTCGGCGAAGGCGCCTTCAACCAGGCCTATATCCCGGCCTATAGCCGCATCCGCGAGCAGTCGGGCGAGGCGGCTGCGGCGCAGTTCTCGAACCGCGTCTTCTCGCTCAACCTGATCGTCCAGCTCGTCTTGCTGGGACTCGCCATCCCCTTCATGCCGGAACTGGTGCGGCTGCTGGCGCCCGGCTTCGTCAACGACCCCGCCCGCTTCGATCTCGCGGTCACACTGACCCGGATCACCTTCCCCTATCTGCTCTTCGTCACCCTGGTGACGCTGCTCTCGGCCAATCTCAACGCGGTAGACCGCTTCGCCGCCGCTGCGGCAGCGCCCATTCTCCTGAATGTCTGCCTGATCGGGGCGCTCTTCATCGCCTTCCTGTTCCCAAGCGCGGCCCATGCCGCCGCCTGGGGCGTCGCCGTCGCCGGCGTGCTGGAGTGGCTGCTGCTCTGGATCGCGGCGCGGCAGGCGGGTGTCTCGGCTGCGCTCACGCGGCCGCGTCTCGACGGCGAGGTGAAGAGCTTCCTCAAGGCGTTCGGCCCGGCGGTGATCGGCTCGGCCGGGGTGCAGATCGCCCTCTTCGCCGACACCATCATCGCCTCGCTTCTGCCGGCCGGCGCTTACTCGGCACTCTACTATGCCGAGAGGCTCTATCAGCTGCCGCTCGGCGTGATCGCGATCGGCGTCGGCACGGTGCTGCTGCCGACGATGAGCCGCGCCGTCGCCGCCGGCAATGACAGCAAGGCGGAGGCTGCGCAGAACCGCGCGACTGCGCTGACGCTGGTCGCAGCCGCGCCCTTCGCCGCTGCCTTCCTCGCCATTCCCGAGCTGATCGTCGCGGCGCTGTTCGAACGCGGCCGCTTCGACGATGCGGCGACGCAGGCCGCGGGCGCGGTGTTGTTCGCCTATTCGATAGGCCTGCCGGCGATCGTGCTGATCCGTGCCCAGGTCTCGAGCTTCCAGGCGCGTGGTGACACAACGACGCCGATGCTGGTCTCGCTCGCCGCCATCGCCGCCAATGTCGGCCTGAAGCTGCTGCTCTGGAAGAGCCATGGCGCGCCTGGCCTCGCCTTCGCCACCGCCTGCGGCGCCTGGATCAATCTCGGCGCGCTCTATGGCCTCGCGCTGAAGCGCGGCTGGACGAACCCGGATCGCGGCCTGCCGCTACTGATCCTGATCGTCGGCGTCGCCGCCGGTTTCGCCGCGCTGGTCGCACGCCTGCTGGCCGAGCCGCTCTATGGGCTGCTGATCCGGTTCCCCTACGAGCCGCGATTGATCGCGCTCGCCATCCTCAGCCTCGTCGCCGCCGGCATTTATGGCGCTATCGCGCTCGGCGGGCTGAGGGCGGCCGGGCTCTGGCGGTTGCTGCGATAGTTCAGCCGCCAACCAGCCTGGCACCAGCCCGCAGGCGATCAGCCGCCTCATCGACCATGCGCGCGACGATCTCGCCTGCCGACGGGATATCCGAGATCAAGCCCGCCGCCTCGCCGAAGACCACCGCCGCCCTGTCGGGATCGCCGGCCATGAAGGCCTCGCGATAGGCCGGCGCCTCATCCTCGATCGCGCCCCGCAATTCGGCCTCGCGGCCGCGCCACTTCGCGATGAAGGCATTGTCGCTGACGCGGATGTCGAAGGGCCGCGGCCAGTCGAGCCGGCGGGCGATGTCGGGCAGTGCCGAGCGCACCGTCTGGTCGCCGGTCGCCGCGACGGCTGCGGCATGATGGTTCGGATGCACCAGCGCCTCGCGGCTCGCCCAGAAGCGGGTGCCGACCAGGACGCCGTCGGCGCCCAGCATCAGCGCCGCGGCAAGGCCGCGCCCGTCGGCGACGCCACCGGCGGCGAGCAGCAAGGTGTCCGGACTTTCGCGCGCCAGCAGGTCGGCGACTTCCGGCACGAAGGGCAAGGTGCCGCGTGCATGACCATGCCCACCGGCCTCGGCGCCCTGTGCCACGATGATCGCGGCGCCCGCCTCCAGCGCCGTCCGAACATGACCGAGATTCTGGCACTGGCAGATCAACGGCACGCCGGCCGCAGCGATCTCGCCTGCAAAGGGCATGGGATCGCCGAAGGACAGCATCAGCGCCGCCGGCCGATGCGCCAGCACCTCGCCAAGCAGATGCGGCTGCTTCGCCAGCGACCAGGTGATGAAGCCACAGCCGGTGCGGGTGTTGCCGGCGGCGGCATATTGCGTGGCGAGCCAACCAGCATCGCCATAGCCGCCACCGATCAGGCCGAGGCCACCGGCACAGGTCACGGCGGCGGCGAGCGCCCCGCCGCCCGCCAGAGCCATCGGCGCCGACAGGATCGGATGCTCGATCCCGAGGCGCTCGGTCAGGCGGGTGGCGAGCTGCGCCATCTGGTCTCAGGCGCCCTTGCTGTGGGCGAAGTCCATGTAGAGCTCGCGGGCCTTGCGGAACATCGGGCCGGGCTGCAGTTCGCGATCGTCGATCCGGTAGATCGGGATCACCTTCGAGTAATTGCCGGTCGAGAAGATCTCGTCGGACTGCTCGAAATCCTCATAGCGCAGCGTCGTCTCCTCGACCGTCACGCCGGCCTGGCGCAAGAGGCCGATGGTGCGCTGGCGGGTGATGCCGTTCAGGAAGGTGCCGTTCGGAGCCGGCGTCTTCACCACGCCGTCCTTGGCGAGGAAGATGTTGGAGGTGCCGGTCTCGGCGACATTGCCGAGCATGTCGAGCACGAGCGCGTTGTCGAAGCCCCTGCCCTTGGCCTCGCGCAGGACGCGGGCATTGTTGGGGTAAAGGCAGCCGGCCTTGGCGTCGGTCGGCGCGTTCTCCAGGGTCGGGCGGCGATAGGCGCCCTTGGTCACCGAGAAGCCCTTGCCGGGATCGCCCATCGCCGCCTCGAACAGACAGAGCGCGAACTGGGTCGACTCGGGATCGCCGATGATGGTCGACGGGCCGTCGGCCTCGGCCCAGTACATCGGCTTGATGTAGAGCGCGGCGCCGCTGCTGAACTTCTTCACGCCTTCGGCGGTCTTGGCGACGATCTCCTCGGCCGACATGATCGGCTTCAGGCCGAGCGCCACGGCGGAGCGGTTCACACGCGCGGCATGGCGGTCGAGATCGGGCGAGACGCCGTCGAAATGGCGGGCACCGTCGAAGACTTGGGAGGCCTGCCAGGCCGCGTGGGTGCGCGGGCCCATGATGCCGGGATTGCCCTCGCGCCACTCACCGTCGAACCAGGTCCATGTCTGCGAATACCAAGCCATCATGCGCTCCGATCAGTCAGGGTTGCTGCCCGGCACCGTCTGCCGCAGGCAAGGCGGCGTCAACATGCCGGCCGCATGCCGGCGAACGATTGCTGTGATGGGTGCGATCGTAGCCGGTGATGGATCGCGGCATCAGCTTGTAAATCCGCGACGGAGCCGGCGCGATCCCGCCCTGCCCTCAGAAGCCGGCGGCGCGCATCAGCGCGACCACTGCCATGCCGACCAGCAAGGCGAGCAATTCGCTGCGCCGGATCACCATGCTGGCGACGGCCGCCAGCAGCGCGAACCCGGCGGCGAAGCCGAGCCGCTCGATCAGCGGCAAGACGGTCGCGACCACGATCGAGCCCGGCAGGGCGGCAAGGCCGCGCCGGACCCGTGGCGTCAGTGGAATGAAGCCCATCAGCACGACGCCGGAGATGCGACAGAGATAGGTCGCCAGCGCCATGGCGGCGATGGCGAGATAGGCCCCCCAGCTTCCAGGATCAGGCAGCATCATCGAGGAAGGCCCCTGCAAGGGCGCCGGAGAGCGCACCGACGATGATGAAAGCGTAGCCGTCGACAAGGCGCGCGGTGACCAGCGCGACGATGCCGGCGACGATCCAGGGCAGCGCCGCCCGCCTGCCGCGCCAGAGCGGCACGATCATCGCCGCGAAGAAGATCGGCATGACGAGATCGATGCCGTATTGGCGCGGATCGGACACAAGCGCCCCGAGCAGATAGCCCGGCACGGTCGCCGCCACCCAGACCAGCCAGAGCGCAAGTCCTGCACCGACCAGCACGCCAAGATCGCGCCCGCCTTCACCATGGTAGCGCGTGCCGATCAGCCAGTTCGCATCCGTGAAGAAGAACAGATGCGCCGCGTTGACCAGCTTGGGATAGCGCGCGAACCAGGGTTGCAGCGAAGCGCCCTGCAGCACCATGCGGGCATTCACCGTCGCCGTGACGACGGCGAGGCCGGCGATCGCACCCCAGCTCCACTCCGGCCGCCAGAGCTCCATCGCCACGAGCTGCGAGACGCCGGCATAGACCAGCGCGCTCATCAGCACGGCCTCGAGCAGGCTGAGGCCCTTGGCCGAGGCAGCGGCACCGAAGGCGACGGCGAAGACGATGACCCCCGGCATCAGCACGGAGACACGGCGCAGGCCGAGGATCATGCCGGCGAGGGTAAGTCGGGCCGCAGCTTGCGGTTCGGATTTCGCTTCGAAAGGCATGTCTCCTCGAACCGGTTTCCCCGCGATGCGTCAACGCCTTGCAAACTCCGGGCCTCCATGAGCGTGGCGCAGGGCGGGCGAGGCTGTCTCCTTCCGCGCTGGCGCACGCTGCACTAGAACCGCGAGATGCTCTGGCTTTCTTCCATCGATCAGACCGCGCCTGCCCTGCCCGCGGCGTGGCTGATCGCGACACAGGCACGACCGGCAAACCTGCCGGAGCGCTCCGAGTTGCGGCGATCGCTGGCACGCAAGCTGCTGGCGCGCCAGTTCAGCCTAGACGAGGATGCTGTCGAGATCGGGCATGAGCCGGCAGGCCGGCCGTTGATCGTTCGTCCGCGCGGCTCCGGCCTGCACCTGACGCTGGCGACGCGAGCTGGCCTCGTCGCGATCGCCCTCGCGCATCGGCCGGTCGGCATCGATGTCGAACAGATTGCGCTCGCAAGCGAGCCGCCCCTTGCCATTCTGCACCCCGACGAGCGCCGCTGGTTCGAGGGCCTGCCTGCCCCTGCCCGGCCTCTCGCCTTCGCCCAGCTCTGGAGCGCCAAGGAGGCCTATGTGAAAGCGCTCGGCACCGGCTTCACCCGCGCGCCCGAGAGCTTCTCGGTGCAACTCGACGGCGCCGAGCATTTCGCCGTCAGCGATGAGGAGAATGGCCGCCGCGCCGACGGCGTCATCCGGCTCACGAAAAACGGCGGCCATGAAACCATGGCCGCCGCATTCATCACACTCGATTGAGCGGGCTTCAGCCCGGCTGGTCGACCGGCTTCTTCTTCAGGAGGTAGCCGGCGACGACGACGACCAGCGCACCGAGAGTCGCCGCCGTATAGAACGGCACCTTGGCGGGCAGGAGACCGATCGGGTTGGTGTCGGAGACAGGCACGCTGACGACCCAGTTCGGCATGTTCGCCTGCAGCCACTGCAGCACCGCCAGGTCACCAAGCAACATCTCGCCAGCGATCCAGCCGAGCAGCGCCGCGCCGAGCCAGATCAGGATCGGGAAGCGCTCGAGAACCGTAGAGAGCAGGCGGGCGCCGTAGACGATCAGCGGGATGGTCAGCAGCAGGCCGAAGATGAAGAGCTCGAAATGACCGCGCGCTGCGGCGGCGATGGCGAGGACGTTGTCGAGGCTCATCACGGCGTCGGCGATGGCGATGGTGCGCACCGCCTTCCAGAGATTGTCTGATGCCTCGATGTCGCTGTGCGCTTCTTCCTCGCCCTTGGCGAGCTTGATCGCGATCCAGAACAGCAGCAGCGCGCCGACGACCTTCAGGAAGGGGACGGCGAGCAGATAGGTGACGACCACCGCGAAGAGGATGCGCAGGCCGACGGCAGCGCCGGCGCCGAGCAGGATGCCGACCTTGCGCTGCTTCTCCGGCAGCGAGCGCACCGCGAGCGCGATGACGACCGCATTGTCGCCCGAGAGCAGAAGGTCGATCCAGATGATCTGGAGCAATGACGTCCAGAAAGCAGAAGATGCGAAATCCATAGGTCGGTCAGTCCCTGTCTTAGAGGGCCGGATCTGGCCGGCGTTGCTTGAGGAAATAGCCGAGGCCGAGCACGAGCACGGCCCCCAGAATGGCAGCGGGGTATTCCAATTGGTGGGCAAGCGTCTCGCCGAGCTTGCCGATCAGCCAGGGATCGCTTTCGAACATCTCGCCCGCGACCCAGCCGAGCAGGCCGGCGCCGGCCCAGACCAGCACCGGGAAGCGGGTCAGGAGCGAGGTGATCAGCGAGGCGCCGAGCACGATCAGCGGGATCGAGATGATCAGGCCGCCGACCAGCAGCGGGATCGAATCCTTGGCGACGGCGGCGATGGCGAGGACATTGTCGAGGCTCATGACGATGTCGGCGATGGCGACGGTCTGCACCGCCTTCCAGAGCTTGCTGCTGGCAGCGACAGCGTTCTCGTCGCTCTCGCCGTCCTCGATGATCAGCTTGACCGCGATCCAGACCAGCAGCAGCGCGCCGACAATGTGCAGGAACGGCATGTTGAGAAGGGAGGCGATCAGCACGGTGAAGACGACGCGCAGCAGCACGGCGACGCCAGCGCCAAGCGCGATGCCCTTGGCGCGCTGCTCAGGCGCAAGCGCCCGGCAGGCGAGCGCGATCACCACCGCATTGTCGCCCGACAGGACGATATTGAGCGCAATGATCTCGAAGAGCTTGCCCCAGAGAGCGGCGTCGAGCAGCGAAAACGTCAGATCAGGCACCTTGGTCTCCCCTCCTTAAGTCTTACGTCTTTTTCGGCGCCGACCACTGCTTGTGGTCAGCGCCAGCGTCGTCGTCAACCCAGCGCCTGCTCGATCGCCTTGCCGGCGGCCTCGGTATTCAGGCTGCCGCCGAGATCGCGGGTGCGGGTGCGGGCATCGCCGAGCGCGCGCTCGATCGCAGCCTCGATACCCTTCGCCGCTTCGTGCTCACCGAGATGGTCGAGCATCATCGCCCCCGACCAGATCTGGCCGACCGGATTGGCGATGCCTTGGCCGAAGATATCCGGCGCCGAACCGTGCACCGGCTCGAACAATGACGGGAACTCGCCGGTCGGGTTGATGTTGCCCGACGGCGCGATACCGATCGTGCCGGTGCAGGCCGGGCCGAGATCGGAGAGGATGTCGCCGAAGAGATTGGAGGCGACGACGACGTCGAAGCGGTCGGGATTGAGCACGAAATGCGCGGTCAGGATGTCGATATGGTACTGGTCGACCGCGACATCGGGATAGTTCTTCGCCATCTCCTTCACCCGCTCGTCCCAATACGGCATGGTGATCGAGATGCCGTTCGACTTGGTCGCCGAGGTCAGCTTCTTGCGCGGCCGGCGCTGGGCCAGCTCGAAGGCGTATTTGAGCACGCGGTCGACGCCGACGCGGCTCATCACCGTCTCCTGGATGACGATCTCGCGCTCGGTGCCGCCATACATGCGCCCACCGACCGAGGAGTACTCGCCCTCGGTGTTCTCGCGCACCACGAAGAAGTCGATATCGCCGGGCTTGCGGCCGACGAGCGGGCCGGGCACGCCCGGCATCAGCCGCACCGGGCGCAGGTTGACGTACTGGTCGAACTCGCGCCGGAACAGCAGCAGCGAGCCCCAGAGCGAGATGTGGTCCGGCACCTGGGCGGGCATGCCGACGGCGCCGAAATAGATCGCGTCATGGCCGCCGATCCTCTCCTTCCAGTCGTCCGGCAGCATCTTGCCATGCTTGGCATAGTAGTCGCAGGAGGAGAAGTCGAACTCGTCGAGCTGAAGCTCGAAGCCGTATTTCTTCGAGGCCGCCTCGAGCACGCGCAGGCCCTCGGGCATGACCTCCTTGCCGATGCCGTCGCCGGCGATGGCAGCGATGCGATAGACGCGGTTGGTGCGGCTCATGTGTCTTCTCCGAAAAAGGCCGAGAACTCGGCGGTGACGAGATCGGGGATCTCCTCCGCCAGATAATGCCCACCCGGCAGGGCCCGGCCTTGGACGTTTTCCGCACGCTCGCGCCAGAGCCCGAGCACATCGAAACATTTTCCGACCGCGCCGCGCTCGCCCCAGAGCGCCAGCAGCGGGCATGCGACCTTCCTGCCGCCATCGGCATCGTCATGGGCGATGTCGAGCGTCGCCGCGGCGCGATAATCCTCGCAGCTGGCATGGATCATCGCGGGATCGCGGAAACAGCGGAGATATTCGCTGAGCACCGCGGGCTCGAACAGCTTCATGTCCGAGGCGCGCCGGCTGGTCCAATAGAACTCCGGATCGGCGCCGATCATGCGCTCCGGCATAGGCGCCGGCTGGATCAGGAAGAACCAGTGCCAATAGGCGCGGGCAAAGGCATCGCTGGTGTCGCGATACATTTCGCGCGTCGGCGCGATGTCAAGCGTCGCCAGCTTCAGCACCCGCTCGCCATGGTCGAGCGTCAGCCGATGCGCGACACGGGCACCGCGATCATGCGAGCCGACGAAAAAGCGATCATAGCCGAGCGCGCTCATGACCTCGGCCATGTCCTGCGCCATGGCGCGCTTGGCATAGGGCGCGTGATCGGCCGCACTCGGCGGCTTCTCGGAATCACCGTAGCCGCGCAGGTCCGGGCAAATCAGGGTGAAGCGCTGCGCCAGCTGCGGAGCGATACGCCGCCACATGATGTGGGTCTGGGGATAGCCGTGTAGCAACAGGAGCGGAGGCCCCTCCCCGCCGGTGCGAACGCGAATGCGCGCACCCATCGTCGCGACGTCGAGCAGCCGGAAGCCGGGAAACAGATCGTCCGCGACAGGGAGCTCGATCAGCGACATCAGGCCTCTCAGATTGCAACAATCAGAGCCGATACCCGGATTTTCAAACGATTTCTTGCGTCGATTATTTCATAATTCTGGTCAATAACGGGGTAGACGCCAACGAAGGCAAAGCTGCAGCGAATGACGGTGCCTCCCACTGGATTGGACGAAAGCGACCCGGTCAAGCGCGCCTTTGCTCCCCTCATCGGCCTACCGGCCTGGGGCGTTAAGAAGGGGCATGGCTCGATGCTGACTTTCGAGTTTGGAGAGCCTTCGCTCCAGATCAGGGAGCCGATCGACGCCAGCGCGGGGGCAAGCCCCCGGACAAAAGCGTCATTGGCCCGGCGAAATGTCACGCCGCGTGGCGAGTGGCATCTCTGGATCTATTGCTGCAACTGGCGATGCCTTGCGACCGGCGTGGAAATCGCTCGTTCCGATTCTGCCGACGCCGACATCGCAGCAGCGGCCGCCGAACTGGACGGCCAGCGCCTTCTTGCAGTGACAGTCGCGCCGCACCGGGGCAGATCGACCTTCACTTTCGATCTCGGCGGATTGCTGGAAACTTCGCCCTATGACGATGGCGAAGACGAGCAATGGCTCGTCTATCGCAAGTCCGGTGATATCTTCGCCTACCGGGCCGATGGTCACTACAGCTGGGGACCATCGGACGCACGCCCGAAAGACGAAGTCTGGCTGCCGCTGACGGCAGCCCCGGTCTGAGCGTTAGCCGCGCAGCACCGCGCCGTAGCGCTTGGCCATCTCGGCGACGATCTTGCCGGCGACGGCCTCGATCTCGGCGTCGGTCAGCGTCTTCTGCGTCGGCTGCAGCGTCACCGCCAGCGCCACCGACTTCTTGCCCGGCTCGACGCCCGTGCCTTCATAGAGATCGAAGACGCCAACATCGGAGACCAGAGCGCGGTCGGCGTTCTGGGCGCTCTTGGCCATCTCGCCGGCCGCCACCGCTTGGTCGACGATGAAGGCGAAGTCGCGCGTCACCGGCTGAAAGTCGGAGAGCGCCAGCTTCGGCTTGACCTTGGTCGGCTTGTATTTCGGCAGAGGCAGCGCATCGAGATGGATCTCGAAGGCGACCAGCGGGCCCTTGACGTCGAGCGCCTTGAGCACGCGGGGATGCACTTCGCCGAAGGCGCCGATCACGCCCTTGGGGCCGAACTGGAGCGTGGCCGAGCGGCCAGGATGGGCCCAGGCCGGACCGCCAGCGATGATCTGCAGGCCGCCGACCGGTACGCCAAGCCCGGAGAGCAGGCCGAGCACATCGGCCTTGGCGTCGAAAGCGTCGACGGACTTCAACGCACCGTCCCAATGGCGGCCGGCGCCTTCCAGCTTCGCCGTGCCGCGGCGCAGGCCGGCGGCGGCGATGAGCTGGCCGTCCGGCTCGTCGCTCTGGAAGATCTGGCCGACCTCGAACAGGGCGACGTCGCCGAAGCCGCGATCGGCATTGGCCTGGCCTGCGCGGATCAGCCCCGGCAGCAGCGAAGGCCGCATGTCGGAGAGATCGGCCGCGATCGGGTTGGCGAGCACGAGCTTGCGCGAGCCACCGCCGAAGAGCTTGGCGGCGCTGTGCGAGATGAACGACCAGGTCACCGCCTCGACCAGGCCGCGGCTGGCGAGCAAACGCTTGGCCGCGCGCGTGCGCTTCTGCAGCACGGTCAGCACCGGCTTGATCACCTCGCCCTTGATGCGCGGCAGCGGCGCCGGGTCGACGCGGTCGATCCCGGCGATGCGCAGGATCTCCTCGACCAGATCGGCCTTGCCCTCGACATCGGCACGCCACGACGGCGGCGCGACCTTGACGCGATCACCGGCGCCGGAGACGTGGAAGCCGAGCGAGGTCAGGGCCAGCTTCATCTCGACCTGCGGCAGGTCGAGCCCGGTCAGGCGCTTGACCTCGGACCAGGGGAAGTCGATCGCGCCCGGACTCTCCGGCAGATCGCCGGCGAAGACGACCTCGGAGGGCTCGCCACCGCAGAGCGCCATGATCATCTGCGTCGCCATGTCGAGGCCCGGCCGGGTGAAGTCCGGATCGATGCCGCGCTCGTTGCGGTAGCGCGCATCGGAATTGATGCCGAGCGCACGGCCGGTGCGAGCGATGTTGAGCGTGTTCCAGAGCGCGCTCTCGACCAGCACGTCGGTGGTGCTCTCGTCGCAGCCGGAATGCTCGCCGCCCATCACGCCGGCGATCGATTCGACGCCGTTGTCATCTGTGATCACGACCATCTCGGAGGTCAGCGCATAGGTCCGCCCGTCGAGCGCCAGCACCTCCTCGCCGTCCCTGGCGCGGCGCACGACGAGATCGCCCTTGACCTTGGCCGCGTCGAAGACGTGCAATGGCCGGTTGCGGTCGAAGGTCATGAAGTTGGTAATGTCGACCAGGGCGTTGATCGGCCGCAGGCCGATGGCGCGCAGCCGCGCCTGCAGCCATTCCGGCGACGGGCCGTTCTTGACGCCACGCACCAGCCGCAGCGCGAAGGCCTGGCAGAGATTGCGGTCTTGCTCGGCGAAGTCGAGCTTGAGATCGACCGGGCATGGGAAAGCGCCGCGCACCGGCTGGACCGGCGGCGTCTTGACCGTGCCGAGGCCGGCGGCGGCGAGGTCGCGGGCGATGCCGGACACGCCGAGCGCATCGGCGCGGTTCGGCGTCACGGCGATCTCGATCACGGCGTCGTCGAGCCCGGCATAGGTCGCATAGGGCTGGCCGAGCGGGGCATCTTCCGGCAGGTCGATGATGCCGTCATGATCCTCGGAGATCTGCAATTCAGCGGCCGAGCAGAGCATGCCGTTCGACTCGACGCCGCGGATCACGCCCTTGCCGAGGGTGATGTCCTTGCCGGGGATATAGGTGCCGGGCGGCGAGAAGACGCTCTTCATGCCGGTGCGGGCATTGGGCGCGCCGCAGACGACCTGGACCGGCTCGCCTGAGCCGGTGTCGACCATGCAGACGCGCAGGCGGTCGGCGTTCGGATGCTGCTTCGCCTCGATGACATAAGCGATGGTGAAGGCCGAGAGCGCCTTGGCCTTGTCCTCGACGCCTTCGACCTCGAGGCCGATACGGGTCAGCGTCTCGGTGATGGTGTCGAGCGTGTCGGTGGTGTCGAGATGCTCTTTGAGCCAGGAGAGAGTGAACTTCATGGTGTTCCGTCGCTACGCATGTTCGCCGTCGAGAGTGCGGGAACGGCCTGGTTCAGCTCGTCCTCGCCATCGGCCTTGATCTTCATGGCATTGCCGCGCCAGCTGACTTCGCGGGCGACGAAGGCATAGGCCCAGATGCCGGGGAAAGCGATATCGCGCGCCAGATAGGCCAGCGGCGTGCGCCAGTTGACGAACCAACCGACGCCCTTGGCCAGCACGATCTCGCCGGCATACCAGAGCGCGAGCACGGCGAGCACCGCCTGCCAGATCGCGAGCCCGAAAGCCGGCGCGGCATATGCTGCCAGCAGCGCCGGCACCAGCGGCCCGACCAGGATTTCCGGCGCGAAGAAGGGCAGGAAGGTGACGCGGCGCAGCCGGGCCCAGCGGAACTGGCGCTGCACGACCTCGCCGAGCTTGCGCGGCCCGAGCGGCTGCTCGAAGGGCTGGCCGACGAGATGAACGTGCTTGCCGGCCTTGCGCACCAGCTTGGTCGCCGCGGCGTCCTCGGCGATCTCGGCGGCGAGCGCGGCGATGCCGCCATTGGCGTCGAGGAAGGGCTTGTTCCAGAGCATCGACTTGCCCTGGGCGAAGCCGAAGCCGAGCGCCTCGCCGGCATATTGCCAGCGCGCCTGGAAGGTGTTGAGGAAGGCGCACTCGACCTCGGCGCCGAAGCAACCCGGCCGCGAGCCGGCGGGCGTCGAGCAGACCAGCCCGGTGTCGTCGCGCCAGGAGCCCATCAGCCGCTGGATATAGTCCTTCGGCATCAGCACGTTGGAATCGGCGAGCACCACCCAGTCGTGGCGCGCCGCTTCCCAGCCCTTGACGCAGTTGTTGAGCTTGGGATTGGCGCTGACAGCGACGTCGCCGACGATCAGGCGGACGCGGTCGGCGCCATGGGTCGCGATCAGCTCCTCGATCAGCGGCACGATCGGGTCATGGCCGTCGGCGACACAGAAGATCGTCTCGTATTGGGGATAGTCGAGCTCGAGGCCAGAGGTCAGCGTCTCCCGGCTGAAGGTCTCGATGCCGCGAACGGGGCGGACGATCGTCACCGGCGGCGCGAGCCTCTGCAGGCGCGACGGCGCCTGCTTCCGGCGCAGGCGCACGAAGGCGACGGCCAAGCACAGCAGATTGGCGGCGACCATCAGCGCCGCGATCAGCCCAGCCCATTGCGCGCCGTTCATGCGTCTCCCCTTGCGGTGAGGTTTAAGAGGTCAGCCCACCGGTCAGGGTCGGCAGGTCGAGCGGACGGAAACCGTAATGCGAGAGCCAGCGGATATCGGCCTCGAAGAAGGGCCGCAGGTCCGGCATGCCGTATTTCAGCATGGCGATGCGATCGATGCCCATGCCCCAGGCGAAGCCCTGATAGACGTCCGGATCGAGCCCGCAATTCCTGAGCACGTTCGGGTGGACCATGCCGCAGCCGAGGATCTCGAGCCAATCTTCGCCCTCGCCGAAGCGGATCTCACCGTCCTTGCGCGAGCACTGGATATCGACCTCGGCCGAAGGCTCGGTGAAGGGGAAGAAGGACGGCCGGAAGCGCATCTTGACGCCCTCGACCTCGAAGAACGCCTTGCAGAACTCTTCCAGCACCCATTTCATGTGGCCGAAATGGGTCTTCTTGTCGATGACGAGCCCCTCGACCTGATGGAACATCGGCGTGTGGGTCTGATCGGAATCCATGCGGTAGGTCCGGCCCGGGCAGATCACCCGGATCGGCGGCTCCTGCGACATCATCGTGCGCACCTGGACCGGCGAGGTATGGGTGCGCAGCAGCTTGCGCTCGCCATTGGCATCCGGCGCGAAGAAGAAGGTGTCGTGCATCTCGCGGGCGGGATGGCCGACCGGGAAGTTCAGCTTGGTGAAGTTGAGATCGTCGGTCTCGACATCCGGGCCTTCGGCGACCGCGAAGCCCATATCGCCGAAGATCGCGGTGATCTCGTCGATGACCTGGCTGATCGGGTGGATGCGCCCGCGCGCCTCCGGCCCCTCGCGCACCGGCAGCGAGATGTCGAGCCGCTCGCTCGCCAGCCGCGCTTCCAGCGCCGCCTCGCCGAGCGCGTCCTTGCGGGCGGAGAGCGCCTGCTGGACGACATCGCGCAGGCCGTTGATGCGCGGCCCCTGCTCCTTGCGCTCATCCGGTGTCATCGTGCCGAGCGTCTTCAGCAGCGCCGAGACCGAGCCTGACTTGCCCAGCGCCGCGATGCGCAGCTGCTCGAGCGCCGTCTCGTCGCCGGCCGCCTCGATCTCCCCGACCAGGGAATCGCGAAGGGTGTTGATGTCGTTCATGCCAATTCAGCCTGTTTGCGAGGCACCTTCTAGGGGCTCCGGCAGGCGGATGCCAGTCCCAATCACGCTGGCAAAGCATCCTGCTCATGCGGTTTTCGGCGACGGCGCCACTCTACCATCCGCTTCATGACAATCCCGTCGCAATCATGCTTGCACTCCAGGCGAGGGGCGACAGGAGCTGCCCGGCACGGCTATGCAGGGCCAACGACGGAGACGACGAGCATGCCCGACAATACCGCCCAGAAGAATTCGCCCTCCTACCGGGTCGCCGCGCTCGACCGGGACTTCCTCCTCGGCGACTCGACGCGCGGGGCGCGCTTCATGCTCGAATACCAGAAGGCCGAGGACGCCCTGCGGGCCCGCGGCATCGTCTCGACCATCGTCGTCTTCGGCTCGGCGCGGGTGCGCGAGGGCAATCCCTGGTACGAGGCGGCGCGGGCGTTCGGCAAGATCGCCTCGGAGCGCGGCGGCGCGCTCGACGGCAAGGAGAGCGGCCGGCACCATGTCATCGCCACCGGCGGCGGGCCCGGCATCATGGAGGCCGCCAACCGCGGAGCGACGGAGGCAGGCGCGGTCTCGATCGGCTTCAACATCACCCTGCCGCACGAGCAGGAGCCGAATGCCTGGTCGACGCCGGACCTGACCTTCCGCTTCCATTATTTCGCGATGCGCAAGATGCACCTCGCCATGCGGGCGGCGGCGCTGGTGGTCTTTCCCGGCGGCTTCGGCACACTCGACGAGCTCTTCGAGATCATGACGCTGGTGCAGACCGGGAAGATGCCGCCGGTGCCGATCGTGCTCTACGACAGCGCCTACTGGCAGGGACTGATCAACCTCGAACGCATGCGGGAGGCCGGCTTCATCCGGCCCGAGGACCTCAAGCTGTTCTGCTATGCCGACAGCCCCGAGGAAGCCTACCAGCGCATCGTCGACGGCGCCGGCGAGAGCTGGACGCCGAAGGCGGTCGAGAAGGTGCAGACTTAGGCGGTCCCGCACCTCGACGTCATGGTCGGGCTTGTCCCGACCATCCACGACTTTGCTTCAGTGATAGAACACGGCGTTCAAGACGTAGATACTCGGCACAAGGCCGAGCATGACGGCGAGCCTAAACAAAAAGGCCGGCGTTTCCGCCGGCCTTTTGTATTCCGATCAGGCAAGTCCGCTCAGGCGGCCTTGGCTTCCGCGCCGAGCGCGCCCTTGACCGTCTCGACCACCGCGGCGAAGGCAGCAGCGTCGTCGATGGCGAGGGCCGACAGGGTCTTGCGATCGAGCTCGAGGCCCGCCTTGGCGAGACCGCCGATGAACAGCGAGTAGGTCAGGCCATGCTCGCGCACCGCAGCGTTCAGACGCTGGATCCAGAGCGCGCGGAAGGTGCGCTTCTTGTTCTTGCGGTCGCGATAGGCGTACTGCATCGAGCGATCGACAGCCGCCTTGGCGGCGCGGATCGTATTCTTGCGGCGGCCATAGAAGCCCTTGGCGGCCTTGAATGTCTTCTTGTGCTTGGCGTGGGACGTAACGCCCCGTTTCACGCGAGCCATGATTGATCTCCGGAAAAGTTAGGGGCGTCAGCCGTTGGGGAGGAAGTACTTCTTCACGTTGGCGGCATCGCCTTCGAAAAGAACGTTCGTCCCACGGTGATTGCGGAGCTGCTTGTTGGTCCGCTTGATCATCCCGTGACGCTTGCCGGCCTGGGCGTAGAGCACCTTGCCGGTTCCGGTGACCTTGAACCGCTTCTTGGCGGCCGATTTAGTCTTCATCTTGGGCATTTCAGCTCCTCATAGGTCGCGAGCGCGAACAATGCGCCGCTTCAATTTTGCTTTGGGAAGCAAAGTACGATCGCCACGGCAGCCCTTATCAGCCGGGCGATCGAAGGTGGCGCCTATGACAGAAAAGCCGCGCCCTTGCAAGCGCGGCCTTCCTTTCGGCTCAGGCGAGGGCCGGTTCGGGCTCGCGCCGCGGCTCCGCGATCAGGCAGAAGCCGACCGCGACGATCGCCAGCGCCGAGAACCCACCGGCCACCGAGACATAGAAGCCGGTGCTCGCGCCATAGAGGTCGATCAGCCAGCCCGAGGCGGCCGAGCCCGCCGCCATGCCGATGCCCATGCCGGTCATCACCCAGGTGATGCCCTCGGTCAGCTTCGCGGCCGGCACATGCCGCTCGACCAGCGCCATCGCGACGATGACGGTCGGCGAGATCGAGGCGCCGGCGATGAACAGCACGATGCCCAGCATCCAGAGCGACGACACGATCAGCAGTGGCAATGTCGTTGCCGCGGCAAGCCCGATCGCGAGCAGCAATTGCGTGGCGAGCGGCATGCGCAGGCGAAGTGCTCCGAACACAAGTCCGGTGATGAACGAGCCGGCGGCATAGGCCGCGAGCGCGAGACTCGCCGCAGCCTTGTTGCCCTGCGCCTCGGCGAAGGCGACCGCGGTGACCTCGGCCGTGCCGAAGACCACACCGAGCGCGACCATCAGCAGGGCGATGATCTGCACCGGCACCAGGCGGATGGCGGAACTGCTGGCGCCGACGCCCTGTGCGTGTACCGGCGGCTCGGTCGCGCGCTGCGCCACGAACAGGGCCATGCCGACGGCGAGCATGATCGTCGCCGCGAGCGGCCCGGCCTCCGGGAACCAGATGACGCTGAGGCCGATCGAGATCACCGGGCCGAGCATGAAGATGACTTCGTCGATGACCGATTCGAAGGCGAAGGCGGTGCGCAGATGCGGCGTATCGCGATAGATCTCGGTCCAGCGGGCGCGCACCATCGCCATCATGCTCGGCTCGAGCCCGGCGAGAGCGGCAAAGAGGAAGAGCACCCAGATCGGTGCCTCCAGGCGCGTCGCCAGCATCAGCCCGATCAGCGCGACAATGGTCGCGAGCGTCGCGGGAATCAGTACCTTGCTCTGGCCGTGCCGGTCGACCAGCCGCGAGATCTGCGGCGCGATCAACGCATTGGAGAACGCGAAGGTCGCGGCGACGCCACCGGCAAGCCAGTACTGGCCCCGCGCCTGGGAGAGCATCGTGACGATGCCGATCGTCAGCATCGAGAATGGCATGCGGGCGAGGAAGCCGGCGGCTGAAAAGCCGATCGTGCCGGGAGCCCGGAAAATCTCGCGATAGGGGTTAGGCATGGACGTCTCCGTCACATCGAAGCGCAATCTGGAAGCGCAATTGACATACGTTGCGTATGTGACATGAGTAGTTACATACGGAACGTATGTCAATTCACATACGGAGCGTATGCGAAAGGGACATGGATGATGCGCAAGCCGCGCAGCCAGATGATCGCCGAGACGCGGGCGAAGCTGATCGCAGCGGCGCGCGCCGCCTTCGGCACGGTCGGCTATGCCGAGACTTCAATGGATGATCTCACCGCCTCGGCCGGGCTGACGCGCGGGGCGCTCTACCATCATTTCGGCGACAAGAAGGGTCTGCTGGTCGCGGTTATCACCGAGATTGACGGCGAGATGAACGCACATATGCGGGAGGTCACCGCGAAGGCGTCCGATCCCTGGATCGGCTTTCGCGACGAATGCACCGCCTATATCGAGCTGGCACTCGACCCGGAGATCCAGCGCATCATGCTGCGCGACGGCCCGGCCGTACTCGGCGATCCCTGGGACTGGCCGACGCTGAGCGAGTGCATCCGCTCGATGACCGAGAGCATGGCAAAGCTGGCCGAAAGCGGCATCGTTGGTCCGATCGATCCCGAAGCCGCCGCCCGGCTGATCGCCGGGGCGACGCAATATGCGGCACAATGGATCGCGAACGCGCCCGATCCGAAAGCGACCTCGCGCAAGGCGATCGACGCCTTCAACCTGATGCTCGACGGGCTGCTCGTGCGGCGCTGAACGAAGCTCCGAGTGATGCAGCAACTGGCGCTCAGGCCAGAAACAAATGTTTCATATTACCTGAATTAGAGATTCTGTTTCACATTCCAATTTGCCCTGCTAAGGTCCAGCGCATGGACAAGCCCGGCCTGACGGCGAGCCTCAGCGAGAGCTTCGAGCAATTGCCGCAGCAATTGCAGACGGCGGCGCGCTGGGTGCTCGACCATCCGGCCGATGTCGCGCTGCTGACCACGCGCGAGCAGGCCAAGCGCGCCGGCCTGTCGCCAGCCACCCTCACCCGGCTGGCGCAGCGCTTCGGCCTCAAGGGCTATGACGAGTTGCGCGCCGTCCATGCGGCGGCGCTGCGGCGGCGGCCGGAGGGCTTTGCCGGCCGCGCCGGTGAGCTGATGCAGCGCCATGGCGAAGAGGGCCCGGGTGCGATCGCGCAGGACATGTTTGCGGCGCTGGCCGAGCATCTGAAAGCGCTGCGCGAGCCGCAGGCGCTCATCCGCTTCGAACAAGCTGCCGATCTGCTCAGCGAAGCACAGACCGTGTTCTGCTTTGGCCTGCGCTCTGCCTTCCCGGCCGCCTTCATGCTCGACTATATCCGCGACCTGATCGGCGCCGGCTCCGTGCTCGCCGACGGCGCCGGCGGGCGCGGCATCGATGCGCTGCGCCGGATCGGGCCGGGCGATGCGCTCTTTGCCGTCTCGGTCGCGCCCTATACGCGCCTGACCGTGCAGGCCGCCGAGATCGCCAGAGAGCGCGGCGCAAAGGTCGTGGCGCTGACCGACAGCATGCTCTCGCCTCTGGCTACGCTCGCCGATATAGCGCTGCTGGTCAGGACCGAGACGCCCTCCTTCTTCCATACGATGACGCCGGCCTTCGCCGCAGTCGAATGCCTGGCGGCGCTGATGACGGCACGCAAGGGCGAGGCCGCGCTCGACGCAATCGCCCGTCATGAGGCCACACTCGACGCGGCCGGCACCTTCCTCACTCCCCGATCCACCAGGCGAGGCCATCGATGAGCCACATCCTGCATCGCATGCTGAGCAAGACCTATCCGACCGCGGCCGGCGGTGAGGGCATGATGCTGCGCGACCGTGATGGGCGCGAGCATATCGACGCCTCGGGCGGCGCCGCCGTTTCCTGCCTCGGTCACGGCCATCCCGACGTACTGGCGGCGATGCATGCGCAGATCGACAAGCTCGCCTATGCCCATACCAGCTTCTTCACCACCGACGCCGCCGAGGAGCTCGCCGACCATCTGATCGCGCGGGCGCCGGCCGGCATGGAGAGCGTCTACTTCTGCAGCTCGGGCTCGGAGGCGATCGAGGCCTGCCTGAAGCTGGCCCGGCATTATTTTGTCGAGAAGGGCGAGGCGCGCCGCGTCAACTTCATCTCGCGGCGGCAGAGCTATCACGGCATCACGCTGGGGGCGCTTTCGGTCGGCGGGCGGATGAAGGACCGTGCGCCCTTCGCTGAGATGCTGATGCAGGGTCATCACATCGCGCCCTGCTACGAGTATCGCGGCCGGCAGGCCGACGAGACCAGCGAGGAATACGCGCTGCGCGTCGCCGACGAGCTCGAGGCGAAGATCCTGGAGCTCGGCCCGGAGACGGTCTGCGCCTTCGTCGCCGAGACGGTGGTCGGCGCGACGCTCGGCGCCGTTCCGGCCGCGCCCGGCTATTTCAAGCGCATCCGCGAGATCTGCGACCGGCATGGCGTGCTGCTGATCCTCGACGAGGTGATGAGCGGCATGGGCCGCACCGGTACGCTGCACGCCTGCGAGCAGGAGGGCATCGCGCCCGACCTGATGGCGATCGCCAAGGGGCTGGGCGGCGGCTATGCGCCGATCGGCGCCATGCTGGCGTCGAAGCGAGTCGTCGAGGCGGTCCGGCAGGGCTCGGGCGTCTTCCCGCACAGCCAAACTTACGTGGGCCATCCCCTCGCCTGCGCCGCCGCGCTCGCGGTGCAGCAGGTGATCGAGCGCGACGATCTCCTCGCCAATGTCCGCAAGCAGGGTGCGCGGCTGGAGCAGCGCCTGCGCGAGCGCTTCGGCAACCACCACCATGTCGGCGACATCCGCGGACGCGGCCATTTCTGGGGCGTCGAGATCGTCGCCGACCGCTCGACCAGGACGCCCTTCGATCCCGCCCTGAAGCTCAACGCCAGGATCAAGCAGGCGGCGCAGGAGCGCGGCCTGCTGATCTATCCGATGGGTGGAACGGCCGACGGCACCGCCGGCGACCATGTCCTGCTGGCACCGCCCTTCATCATCGACGCCGCAACCGTCGACACCATCGTCGAACGCCTGGGCGACGCGCTCGATGCAAGCTTGGCCTCGGCCCGACCGGCCTGAGGTCTAACCACAATCCGGGCCGGCAGAGCCCGGTGCTTCCACAACAGGGGAACCACCATGAAGCACTTGAAACACGTACTCTTTGCGGGGCTCGCCACGCTCGGCTTCGTCGGGGCGGCCGGCGCCCAGACCGGCACGCTCGAGCGCGTCAAGGCACGCGGCGAGCTGATCTGCGGCAACCATATCGCCCTGCCCGGCTTCGGCATCCAGGGGCCGGACGGGCGCTGGGACGGGCTCGACATCGACCTCTGCCGCGCCGTCGCGACGGCGATCTTCAACGACCCGAACAAGGTCAAGTTCATCCCGACGACGCCGCAGATGCGCTTCGTCGTGGTGCAGTCGGGCGAGGTCGACATGCTCGCCCGCAACGCGACCTATACGATGTCGCGCGACACCACGGCCGGCATGTCCTGGCCGATCATCAACTATTTCGACGGCCAGGGCTTCATGGTGCGCAAGTCGCTGGGGGTCGCCGAGGCGAAAGGCTTGAACGGCGCCTCGATCTGCGTGACCCAGGGGACGACGACCGAGCTCAACCTCGCCGACTTCTTCCGTGCCAACAAACTAAAATACGAGATCATCGGCTTCGCCACCAACGAAGAAGGCGTGAAGGCGCTGGAGGCCGGGCGTTGCGACGCCTTCACCACCGACACGTCGGGCCTTGCCGCCGAGCGGCTGAAATTCTCCAAGCCGGACGATTTCGTCATCCTGCCGACGCTGATTTCGCGCGAGCCGCTCGGCCCGGCGGTGAAGCGCGGCGACGAGAGCTGGGTCGCGCTGGTGAAATGGGTGCACTACGCCATGCTCAACGCCGAGGAGCTCGGCGTGACCAAGGCCAATGTCGACGAGCAGCTGAAGTCGGGGAATCCCGAGATCAAGCGCCTGCTCGGCGTCGAGGGCAAGTTCGGCGAGGGCCTCGGCCTGAGCAATGACTGGGCCTATCGCGTCATCAAGCACATCGGCAATTACGGCGAGAGCTTCGAGCGCAATGTCGGCACGGGCTCCAAGCTGCAGTTGAAGCGCGGGCTGAACGACCTCGCCTCCAAGGGCGGGCTGCAATACCCGCACCCCATCCGCTGATGCGGATCGCGCTGATCCACGCGCTGCGCCATTCGCCGCCTCCGATCGAGGCGGCGTTCGCGCGGTTGTGGCCTGAGGCCACGCTGATGAACCTGCTCGACGACAGCCTCTCGGCCGATCTCTCCAAGGACGGGCGGATCACCGAGGCCATGACCGGGCGCTTCCTCAGCCTCGCCAGCTATGCGCGGGCGACCGGAGCCGACGGCATCCTCTTCACCTGCTCGGCCTTCGGCCCCTGCATCGAGGCGGTGCAGCGCGCGCTTGCCCCCCTGCCCGTGCTGAAGCCGAACGAGGCGATGATCGAGGAAGCCGAGGCGATCGGCGGCCGGATCGGCCTGCTCGCCAGCTTCGGACCGACGCTGCAATCGATGCCGCCGGAATTTCCGGGGTCGCTCACGGTCAAGCCGAAACTCGCCGAGGGCGCGCTCGCCGCGCTCGATCGCGGTGACGCGGCCGAGCACGACCGGCTGGCCGCGCTGGCGGCCACTGATCTGGCGGAGTGCGATGCGATCGCGCTGGCGCAGTTCAGCCTGGCACGGGCGGCGACCACGGTCGCAGCCGCGACGGGCAAGCCGGTGCTGACGACGCCGGACAGCGCAGTCAGGAAGCTGAAGCGCCTGCTCGGCCAATAGGCCCTGCCTGACACTGGCCCGTCATGCTAGATTGGCGGGACAGGCCCGGCGGATGGTTCAACGGCCATCCGGAACCGATGCGGCGACAAGCCGGCCGCCGTAGGCAGCTTCCGACGAAAGGCCGGGCCTTTCGGGGAGAGCGCGATGACGACCTACATCATGCTGCTCAATTGGACCGACCAGGGCGCACGCAACCTCAAGGACTCGCCCACCCGTCTCGACGCGGCCAAGCAGGCGCTGAAAGACATGGGCGGCGACTTCAAGGCCTTCTTCATGACCATGGGCAAATACGACATGGTCGTGATCGGCGAGGCGCCGGACGATGCCGTGCAGGCGCGTTTCTGCCTGCAGCTCGCCATGCTCGGCAATGTTCGCACGGAAACGCTCAAGGCCTTCCCCGAAGCAGCCTATCGCGAGATCATCCGCTCGGTCAGCTAGACGTCACCGACATGACAAAGCCCGGCCGAAACGGCCGGGCTTTGTGAAAGTCAGGTTCGGGCGCAGTGCCTTCGGCAAGGCGCGCAAGCCTCGCCTTATTTCGGCGCGAGCACCATCACCATCTGGCGGCCTTCGAGCTGCCAGTCGCTCTCGACCTTGGCGACCTCGAGCGTATCGGCCTTGACGCGCTCCAGCACCTTCACGCCGAGGTCCTGGTGCGCCATCTCGCGGCCGCGGAAGCGCAGGGTGACCTTCACCTTGTCGCCTTCTTCGAAGAAGCCGTGCATCGCCTTCATCTTCACGTCGTAGTCGTGCTTGTCGATGCCGGGGCGAAGCTTGATTTCCTTGATCTCGATGGTGCGCTGCTTCTTGCGCGCCTCGGACGCCTTCTTCTGCTCGAGAAAGCGGAAGCGACCGTAATCGAGGATCTTGCAGACGGGCGGCACAGAATTGGGGGCGATCTCGACCAGATCGAGACCGGCATCCTCGGCAATCTTGAGCGCCTCGAAGAACGAGACCACGCCACGGTTGGCGCCGGTATCGTCGATGAGCTGGACGTCGCGGACGCCACGGATGTCGCGGTTGGCGCGAGGACCGTCCTTGACGGGGGCTGGTGCGGCACGGAAGGGACGACGAATGGCTGTATTCTCCTGTGAATGGCGCATCGCGCCGTTGGTGAGACACATTGCACAACGCGAAGCGTTGTCAATGGATCAGACAGTTTCAGCGCCCGAGCAGGGCGCAATAGACATCAAGTGTGTCATTGACCATCGAGGCCAATGAGAAGTGGCGCTCGACATGCAGCCTGGCGCGCCGCGCCAGCGCATCGCGAGCGGACGGCCTGAGCGCCAGCGCCTCGCGCAGGGCCTCGGCGAGTGCCGCCGCATCGTCGGGCGGGACATGCCAGCCGCTGCGCTCCTGCGGCGCAACCTGCGGCGGCGCCAGCACCGTCTCGGGCACGGCGCCGAGATTGGAGACGACGACCGGCGTGCCCATCGCCTGTGCCTCGACCGCGACACGGCCGAAAGCCTCGGGCTCGGTCGAGGGCACGGCGACGACGGCCGCGGCGAGGAAGGCGGCCGGCATGTCAGAGCAATGGCCGACACGGCGGACCCGGCCTTCGAGCTTGGCCTTGGCAATGGCGTCGTCGAGCTCGCGCACATAGCCGTCACGGCCCTGCGCATCGCCGGCGAGGATGAAGGCGGTGTCCTCGTCGCCGGCATCGCGGAGCTGGCGTGCCGCCTCGATCAGCACCTTCTGGCCCTTCCAGCCGGTGAGCCTGCCGGGCAGCAGCACGATGCGCTGATGCGGCTCGACGCCCCAGGCGCTGCGCAGCGCGCTGATCCGCTCCGGGTTCACGGCCGCCGGCGCGAAGGCGGAAAAGTCCGTGCCGCGATGGACGACGCGGATGCGGTCACGGGCGAAGCCGTGCCGGGCCCGGATCAGGTCGGCGGTGTAGCCGGAGTTGGCGATGACGACGTCGCTGCGCGCCATCACCGAATTGTACAGGTTCTTCACCGCCGAACGGGCATTGTAGGAGCCGTGATAGGTCGTGACGAAGGGCAGTTTCAACGCCCGCGTCGCCGCCAGCGCGACCCAGGCCGGCGCCCGCGAGCGGGCATGGACGAGGTCGACCCGCTCACGCTTGCAGAGCAGCGCGAAAGTCCGCACGTTGAGCAGCATCGAGACCGGGTTCTTGGCCGCCGCCGGAAACGGCAGCCAGATGCCGCCCTTGGCCTGCAGTTCGGCGACGAGCCGCCCGCCCTCCGTCGCGACCAGCGCCCGCGCGCCGACCTCGGTCAGCCCAGCAGCGATGTCGACCGCGGTCCGCTCGGCCCCGCCGGCTTCCAGCTCCGGGATGATCTGCAGCACGGTGCGCCCGGCCAGCGGATGCGTCTCGGTCGAAGGCAGGGACAATTGCGCGCCGGAACGCAGGGAAATGCTCACCGTTCGAAAGGGCCTTCTGCTAGACGACTCGCGGGTGTTATCGGAGCCGGAATGATCACTAAATCGGGCGGCATTACAGCAGGGACATGCCTGCTTTCGCCCGGTTCACCACAGGAGAGATTAGAGTGACGAGGCCGCAGCCGCAATTTCTGAGCGTCGGCGCAGGCAGCGAGCGCCGCGAAATCGCGGTGCTGGCGCAGGCCGGCAAGGGCCCGCCGGTGGTCTGGCTCGGCGGCCTGCGCTCGGACATGCGCGCCACCAAAGCCGAAGCGCTGGCGGCCTGGGCCGAGCGCTCAGGGCGTGCCTTCATCCGCTTCGACTATGCCGGTCACGGCGAATCGAGCGGCGACTTCGCGCAGTGGACGATGTCGCACTGGATCGAGGACGCGCAGGCGGTTCTGTCTGCGCATGCGCAAGGTCCAGCGGTCCTGGTCGGCTCGTCCATGGGCGGCTGGGTCGCGCTGCTGACGACGCTGAAGCTGCGCAAGACTGCGCCGCAACTCCAGCCCGCCGGCCTCGTGCTGATCGCGCCGGCCGTCGACTTCACCGAGGAGCTGATGTGGGCACAGATGCCGGAAGCGATCCGTGCAGCAATCATGACGGAGGGCGTCTGGCAGCGGCCGTCGGAATATTCGCCCGAACCGATGCCGATCACGAGGGCGCTGATCGAGGACGGCAGGCGCCATCTCCTGTTCGGGCAGCCGCTGGAGACCGGCTGCCCCGTCCATATCCTGCAAGGAATGAAGGATCCCGACGTGCCCTATGGCCAGGCGCTGAAGCTGGTCGAACATCTGCCGCACGATCCGGTCGTGCTGACCCTGATCAAGGACGGCGACCATCGCCTGTCGACACCGGACGACATCGAGCGTCTGGTGACAGCCGTCGCGGGGGTCGTACCCGCGACGGCCTGAAACAGGTTAGTGCAGGCTGACCATCCTGAGATCGTGCTCCCAAGCGTTGGCCGTTGCGGCCTCGAGGGAATCGGTCACCAGGATCGGTACGCCATCGGCCGCGAGCAGCGCGAAGAGCTGCAGGCCGGGCTCGATCTCCGGCGCCTGCGGAAAAATACGGGCCAGCTCATCCGACATAATCGGCTTGAGATAGGCGACCTGGCCGTTGCCGAGCGCGGCGAATTCAGCCGTGGTCAGGGGAGAGGTTCTGGTCTCAGTCATCGCGCCCTCCTTCAGAGCAGTGCGAGGCGGTTTGATTGTTGACTCCTGATCATGAACGGAAAGCAAACCGCATGCCCTCACGTACCGACCTTCTGTAGCCCTCAGGGGCCTAGTCGCGGCTCATGATATCGATACGCCGGACGAGCCGTTCCGGTTCCGGACGGGCCAGATCGATTGCGAGCAGCCCGTTCGAGAGATCAGCCCCCAGGACCTGCATGCCGTCGGCGAGCAGGAAGGAGCGCTGGAACTGCCGCGCGGCGATGCCGCGATGCAGGAAATGGCGCGTCTTGTCGTCGACCTGACGGCCGCGGATGGTCAGCTGGTTTTCCTCCAGCGTGATCTCGAGCTGGTCGCGCGAGAACCCGGCCACCGCGAGCGTGATCCTGAGCTTGTCGGGCTCATCCTCGGTGCGCGGCATGCGCTCGATATTGTAGGGCGGATAGCCATCGCCGGCGCCTTTGGCGACCCGGTCGAGAGCCCGCTCGATATCGTCGAAGCCGAGCAGGAAGGGATGCGACAGACTAGGCGGACGCGTCATCACGAAGCCCTTTGAAAGGCGCCTCTGGAACTACCGGAGCCCGCTTGCGCAGCGCCCCGTACGCGAAAGGCGAACCCAACCGCGTAAGCAGGATATGGCGAGCAGCGCGGCGCGCCGCAAGTCCTGTGGACCGCCGCCTCAGTCCAGCGCGGCGATCGCCTCGATCTCGATCAGAAGGCGCGGGTCGACCAGGGCGGTGACCCCGACCATGGTGCTCGCCGGAAAGGGGCCGTCGCCGAGATATTTCATCCGCACCTTGCGCACGGCGACCGCTTTCTCGGTCGAGAGGTCGACGACATAGGTCACCAGCTTGAACACCTTGGTGAAGTCTGTCCCGGCCGCGGCCAGGGCGGCAGCGAGATTGGCGTAAACCTGCTCGGCCTGGGCGGCGATATCGCCCTCCCCGACCACCTTGCCCATCGGGTCGTAAGCGACCTGGCCGGAGACATGCACCTGCTTGCCTGCCTCGACAATCGCGAGGTGCGAGTAGCCGGTCGGCGGCGAGAGCGAGGCGGGGCTGACGAGATCGATCTTGCTAGGCATGGGCGAGCTCCCGAAGCTGGCGGCTCCCGGCCGCCGGGCCGGCAAGCTAGGCCAGCGCAGGGCGCTCGCGCAATCGGCTGCAGTACAGCCGCGCCTTGGCAGTGCCCGGCGCTCTCTCCGGGAGCGCTACCGGTCTTCCGACATCGTCACGCGAAGAGGGCTCCCGCGTCGGGCGTATACTTGGAGAGCTTATCGCGATCGATGGTGACGCCGAGGCCCGGCAGATCGGGGATGGTCAACCAGCCTTCCGCATCGAGATCGAAGGGCTTGGCGAGGATACCGTCGACATAAGGGCTGCCGCCGATGAACTCGACCAGATCGGCGTCGGGGAAGGCCGTGGCCATCTGCAGGTCGGCGGCGAGGCCGAGCGCGGTGTTCCAGCCATGGCCGACATATTTGATGCCGAGATCATAGGCCATCCAGGCGATGCGGCGCTGCTCGGAAATGCCGCCGACCTTGGTGACATCGGGCTGGACGATATCGACCGCGCCGGTGGTCAGCCAGGGAATGAAATTCTGACGCCGGGTCAGCACTTCGCAGCCGGCGATCGGCACCGGCGAGGAGCGGCGCAGCTCCCGGTAGTCGTCGATCGCATCCGGCCGCACCGGCTCCTCGAACCAGCCGACCTCGTAGTCGGCCAGCATCTCGGCGGTGCGCTTGGCCCATTTCAATCCATGCGGCCAGAGCGCGTCACTGGCGCCGGCATCGACGAAGAGTTTTGAGCGCTCGCCGGCGGCCTCGCGCGCGGCGCGCACGATCGCCTCGTCGAGCCTGGTGTCGAGCGCCCGGCCGAACGGCCCCCAGCCGATCTTGAAGGCGGAGAAGCCCTTGTCACGATAACTCGCGACCACATCCCGCATCGCGTCCGGCTCCTCCATCAGCAGCGAGCAATAGGGCTGGACGCGCTCGCGATAGCGGCCGCCGAGCAGCCGTCCGACGCTGAGGCCGGTCGCCTGACCGAGGATGTCCCAGAGCGCGATGTCGATGCCGCTGATCGTGTGCGTCAGCGTGCCACCGCGGCCCATCCAGAAGGTGTTCTGGTGCAGCTTCTCGCTGACGAAGTCGGGCGAGAGCGCATCCGCGCCGAGGAAGAGCGGCTCCAGCACCTTGAGCCCGGCCTGGACCAAGCGCCCGTCGGTGAAGACGCTGCCATAGCCGGTGATGCCCTGGTCGGTATGGACCGCGATCAGGGCATGGATCGAATCCTCCGGCCGGATCTCGGCCGACCAGCCGCCCTTCGGGCTCTCACCGAAGAGCGGGGCGGCTTCGATGCGGGTGATCCTGAAGGGCGGCAACCCTGCCGGCCGGCTGCCCGTGCGCGTCTGCGGAAGAGCCTGGTCGTTCACTGTGCGTCCCTTTCCCTGCGGCGCCTGGCGACGATGGCCTCGTAATCCATCGCGTGGTTCATCACGGTGATGTGCTCGTCGAGCGTGCGTCCGATCGCCTCGATATCCCCGGCCTCGAACACGGCGAGCAGGTCGACATGCTCCTCGACCACGCCGGCCATCGGCTTGCCGAAGGTGGCGAGGCCGAAAATGATCGTGCATTGCGGCGCCAGCGTCTCCCAGAGGTCGAGCGTGACACTGTTGCCGCCGAGCCGGCAGAGCGCGCGGTGGAAGCGCGTATCGGCGACGGCGACGCCATAGGCGCTGCCGCGCGCCGCCATCAGCTCCATCTCGGCGACGGCGCTGCGCAATTCATCGAGATGGCTGCCGCGATTGCGGCCGGCGGCGACGGCACGGGCCGTGGCGCTGGCCTCGAGCGCGATGCGGGCCTCGATCAGGTCAGAGACGCGCTCATTGGTGACCGGGCGCAGCCTGATGCCCTTATAGGGCTCGCTGACCACGACGCCCTGGCTTTCCAGCAGGCGCAGCGCTTCGCGGACGGGTACGCGGCTGACCCCCAGCTTGCGGGCAAGGTCGACCTCGACGATGCGATCGCCCGGCAGGATCAATCCGGCGGCGGCGCCGGCGATGATCGCCTCGATCGCGTGGTCGACGAGAGTCTGCGGCTGGAGCGGCTGCCAGTCCGGAGCCGGCGCCCCTGCCCGTTCCACTGCTGCCACCTCGCTCGCTGCCTCGCGTCCACCAGTCTCCGGCATTCGAATCTCTCTCGCTTGACACTTCGTATGATCGTATACAATCATACGATAACGAGAGCAAGAAGGGGCTTGCCGATGACATCCACCAGCCGGGTTCGCTGCGAGATCGACTTCGAAGCGAGCGGCCGTCAGGCCGGTTATCTGCGCGCGCCGCTCTCCCGCAACACCTCCGGCTGGGGCGTCGTCGAGATCCCGATCATCAGCGTGAAGAACGGCCTTGGCCCGACGATCCTGTTCACCGGCGGCGTGCATGGCGACGAGTACGAGGGCCCGATCGCGATCTCGCGGCTCGCCCGCAGCCTCGACCCCGCTGCGATCCAGGGCCGCGTCATCATGATCCCGGCGCTCAACATCCCGGCGGTGATGAACGACACCCGGCTTTCGCCGGTCGACAACCGCGACATGAACCGCTGCTTTCCCGGTAATCCGAAGGGCACCTTCTCGGAAATGCTGGCGCATTTCGTCGATGCGGTGCTGCTGCCGCTGGTCGACGTCTCCGTCGATCTGCACACGGCGGGCCATTCCGGCGATTCCGCACTCTCAACCAATATGCACTATGTCACCGATCCCGACTTGCGCGAGCGCACCATGGCGGCGGCAGCCGCCTTCGGCGCGCCCTACAATGTCGTGTTCTGGGGCGTCGACGAAGGCGCCACGCTGACCTCCTCAGTGGAGCGGCGCGGCATCCTCTCGCTCGGTACCGAGCTCGGCGGCTGGGGCCGCGTCAATGTCGAGGGCGTGCGCATCGCCGACCGGGCGCTGACCAATATCCTCAAGCATTTCGGGCTGATGGAGGGCACGCCGGAGACGCGCCAGCGCGACGGTTCTCCCGGCACGCGCCACATGATGGTGCGCGATTCAGCCGGCTACTCCTTTGCGCCCGCCGGCGGGCTGTTCGAGCCGCGCAACGTCGTCGGCGACGCCTGCCGGGCGGGAGATCTCGCCGGCTACCTGCACTTCGTCGAGGACATCGACCGCGCCCCGCTGGAGGTGCGCTACCGCCGCGACGGCGTGCTGTGGATGTCGGCGGGGCCAGGCCGCGTTCAGCGCGGCGACGCCGTGGCCGTGCTGATGGAGGATTACGACGCGCTGCGCGCCGCCGCCTGACCGACTTCGTGCCTGACCATCAATCCGGAGGGGAGAAGAACATGGCAAAGCACAGCTTTCTGGCCGCAACCATCGCCGCGGCTTTTGCCCTGGGAGGGGCTCAAGCCGCACTGGCCCAACGCAAGGGCGGCGAGGTCGCGATCGGCATCAGTCAGGCGCCGCCCTCGCTCGATGCCCAGATCACCTCGGCGCAGGCCGCGCGCAACGTCACCCTGCACATCTTCGAGACGCTCTACGCGCGCGACGAGAACGCCAAGCCGGTGCCGGAGCTGGCCGAAGGCGTCACGATCTCGCCGGACGGCAAGAGCTATGTCTTCCCGATCCGCAAGGATGTGACCTTCCACAACGGCAAGAAGCTCGATGCCGGCGACGTCGTCGCCTCGCTCGAACGCTACCGCAAGATCGGCGCCTCGCCCGCGCTCGTCGCCGCGATCGACACGGTCAAGGCGAGCGGCGAGCACGAGGTCACGGTCACGCTGAAGCAGGCGCAGTCGACCTTCCTCGACAACCTGTCGTCGCCGCGCGCACCGATCGCGATTTATCCGGCGAGCGAGGCCGCCAAGGAGGCCGGCAAGATCGAGATCATCGGCACCGGCCCCTACAAGTTCGTCGAGTACAGGCCGGACAGCCATGTGAAGCTCATCCGCTATGACGGCTATGCGCCCAATCCGAAGGGCACCGGCCGCGACGGCTTCGCCGGCAAGAAGGAAGCCTTCCTCGACGCCGTGACCTTCCGTTTCATGCCCGAGGGCGGCGCCCGCACCGCCGCGCTCGAAGCCGGGCAGATCCAGTTCAACGAGACCGTCGACGGGCCGACGGCGAAGCGGCTGACCAGCGACACGCGCTTCACCATCCACAAGGTGATGCCGTTCGGCCTGCAGGTGATCAAGTTCAACCAGGCGCAGCCGCCGGCCAACGACGTCAACTTCCGCCTCGCGGTGCAGGCGGCGCTCGACATGGAGGAGATCATGGCGATCTCCTATGCCGACATCTACCAGATGGACCCGAGCTGGCTCTATCCCGGCGCCGCCTTCCACTCGGCGGTCGGCAGCGACAAGTACAACAAGGCCGACCTGAAGCTCGCCAAGGAGCTGCTCGGCAAGTCTTCCTACAAGGGCGGCAAGGTCACCTTCATCGTCGACAACCTGCGCGCCAATGTCGACACTGCTACCGTGGTGCAGCAGAAGCTGAAGGAGATCGGCATCGAGGTCGACATCGCCGTCTCCGACTGGCCGACCGTCTCGAAGATCGGCTTCACCCCGACGAACTGGACCTTCTGGACCCATGGCTTCGGCATCGAGCCCTATGAGGGACCGGGCTCGGTGATGGCGCCCTGGGTGAACGGCCTGTCCCAGCAGGCCAAGGACCCGGAGATCGACCGCATCGCCGCCGCCTTCAATGCCGAGCAGGACGAGGGCAAGCGCAAGGCGCTCTACGACGCCTTCCAGAAGCACATGTACGACGCGGCCGTCGCAATGAAGGCCGGCAATTACGGGGTCTTCCAGGCCTCGACGGCCAAGCTCAAGAACTTCAAGCCCTATCGCATCCCGCGGATGTGGGGCGTCTGGCTCGAGCCGTGAGCACGAGCGCCTGAACCCAAGCTTGCGGGATAGCCCGCAGGCAGCGCCGGTGGCGATGGCTGCCGCCACTTCGATCCCTGAGGAGCGGCATGGGAAGTTTCCTGATCCGCCGGCTCGCGGGCGCCTTCCTCGTGCTCGCGCTGGTTTCGCTGATGTCCTTCGCGCTGATCTGGCTGGTGCCAGGCGATCCGGCGGCGGCCTTTCTCGACGCCTCGGCGACGCCGGAGCAGATCGCCACGCTGCGCAGCGCGCTCGGGCTCGATCTGTCGCTGCCGCAGCAGATGCTGGGCTGGTACGGGCGGATCCTGAGCGGCGATCTCGGCCAGTCGATCCTGCTCAACCGTTCGGTCAGCGCCGCGCTGATCGAGCGCCTGCCGGTGACGCTGGCGCTGGCGGCACTGGCGCTCGCCTTCGCGGTCGTGGTCGGCGTCACCGCCGGCCTCGTCGCGGCGGTCAACCATAATCGCTGGCCCGACCAGGCGGTGATGACCGCGGCGCTGCTCGGCCTGTCGGTTCCGGATTTCTGGCTCGGCCTGGTGATGGTGCTCGTCTTCGCGGTCTCGCTCGGCTGGTTGCCGAGCGGCGGCTTCACGTCCTTCACGCAATCGCCGGGCGAGTGGCTGCGTTGCATGATCCTGCCGGCGCTGACGCTGGGGCTGGTCCAGGTCGGCTTCATCGCCCGGATGGCGCGCGCCTCGATGCTCGATACGCTCGGCCAGGACTATGTCCGGACCGCCGATGCCAAGGGCCTGGCCAAGCTGCGCGTCGTGCTCGGCCATGCCTTGCCCAACGCCCTGATCCCGATCCTCACGGTGATCGGCATCGTCTCCGGTGCACTGCTCGGCGGGGCCGTCATCGTCGAGCAGGTCTTCTCGATCCCGGGGATCGGCCGGCTGATCGTCGGCGCCATCGCCGCGCGCGATTTTCCGGTGCTGCAGGGTGGGCTCCTGTTCCTCGCCGTCGTCTATCTCTCGATCAACCTCGTGGTCGATATCCTCTATGCCGTCGTCGATCCGCGGGTGAGACTGGCATGAGCGCGGCTGAACCGCTCGTCGGCCGCGCTGCCCTGCGGCGCCTGCTGCGCCATCGCTCCTTTATGATCGGGGGCGTGCTGGTGCTCGCCATGGTGCTGGTCGCGCTCGCCGCCGACCTGCTCACGCCCTTCGATCCGCTGCGCAGCAATATCCGTGCGCGGCTGGTCGCGCCGGACGCCGCCCACTGGTTCGGCACCGACCATTTTGGCCGCGACATCCTCTCGCGCGTGATGATCGGGGCGCGCATCTCGCTCGCCATCGGAGCGCTGACGGCGATCCTTGCCGGCATTGCCGGGACGCTGAGCGGCGCGGTCGCCGGCTTCTTCCCGCGCCTCGACCAGCCGATCATGCGGGTGATGGACGCGCTGATGGCCTTCCCCTCGATCGTGCTCGCCATGGTCGTCTCGGCCGTGCTCGGCGCATCGCTGACCAATGTCGTGATCGCGCTCGCCATCGCGACGACGCCGCACACCGCCCGGATCGTGCGCGCCTCGGTGCTGCTGGAGCGGGAGCTGGACTATGTCTCGGCGGCGCGCGCGATCGGCGCCGGCGAAATGACGATCCTGTTCAAGCATGTGCTGCGCAACGCGGCCGGGCCGCTGATCGTGCGATTGACCTATGTCTTCGCCATCGCGGTGCTGGCCGAGGCGGCCTTGTCGTTCGTCGGTGCCGGGCCGCCGCCGCCGGCCGCCTCCTTCGGCTCGATCATCGCCCAGGGCCGCGACTTCATGCGCGAGGCGCCGTGGATCACGGTGTTCCCCGGCCTCGCCATCATCGTCTGCGTGCTCGGCCTCAACCTGCTCGGCGATGGCCTGCGCGACGTGCTCGACCCCCGTCTGAAATTCTGACCCGCCGGAGCCTGCGATGAAACGCATCCTGATCGCCGACTGCAAGCAGGAGATCTCGTCCTTCAACCCGCTACCGTCGGGATATGACGACTTCCTGATCCGCCATGGCGAGGGGCTCTACGAGCAGCGCGGCAAGAACCAGGAACTCGGCGGCGCGCTCGCAGTGTTCGAGGCGCGGCCGGACATCGAGATCGTGCCGACGATCTGCGCGCGCGCCGGCAGTGCCGGGCTGCTCTCGGCCGAAGGCTGGAAGAAGCTCTCCGATGAGATTCTGACGGCGATCTTCGCAGGGCTCGATGGCATCGACGGGATCTATGTCTCGCTGCACGGCGCGATGGGCGCCGATGGCGAGCTCGATCCGGAAGGTTACCTGCTGGAGAAGCTGCGCGAGCGCGTCGGGCCGGAGATGCCGATCGTCATCTCGCTCGACCTGCACGGCATCCTGACCGACCGGATGCTGCGCCAGGTCGACGGCTTTGCGCTCTACTGGACCTATCCGCATGTCGACTTCGCCGATACCGGGCGGCGCGCCGCCGAATTGCTGCTGAAGCTGATGGAAGGCGGGGTGAAGCCGGTCGCGGCCCGTGTCGTCATCCCCGCGCTGGTCCGCGGCGACGAGCTAATCACCAAGACCGGCTGCTATGGCGAACTGCTCGCCGAATGTCGCCGGCTCGAGGAAGAGGGCAGCGTGCTTGCAGCCGGCATCATGATCGGCAACCCCTTCACCGACGTGCCGGAACTGTGCTCGCAGGTGCTGGTCCTCACGGATGGTGACCGCGCCATCGCCGAGCGCGAGGCAACGAGACTGGCGCAGGAGTTCTGGCCCTTGCGCTTCCGCATGCAGGGCAAGCTCGTGCCGCTGGAGCGCGCCATCGCACAGGCGCGCAGCATAGACGGGCCGGTGATCTTCACCGATGCGGCCGACGCGACCTCCTCGGGTGCCTCTGGCGACAGCAATGCGATCCTCGCCGGGCTGCGCGCGGCCGGCTACGGCAAGCGCGTGCTGGCCCAGATCGTCGATGCGGCGGCTGCGGCTGCGGCGCATGCGGCTGGTGTCGGGGCGAGCCTCTCGCTGACGCTCGGCGGCTCGATCGATCCGGCCCGCTTTCCGCCGATGCCGGTGACCGCGACGGTCAAGCTGCTCTCGGACGGCGAGGCCTCGCTCGAGACGATGAAGGCGCCGCTCCGGGCCGGCCCGACAGCGGTGCTGACCTATGACAACGTCACCGTCGTGGTGATGAGCCGTTCGGTCAGCCTGTTCGACCGGGCGATGTACTACGCCAACGGGCTCGACCCCGAGGATTTCGACCTGATCGTGGTGAAGTCGCCGCACACCGAATTCCACATGTACGACCAATGGTGCGCCCGCAATTTCAACGTCGATGCACCCGGCGCGACCTCGGCGAACCTCCGGAGTCTCGGCCACCGCATCTGCGCCCGTCCGGTCTATCCGCTCGACGACGACGTCAGCTTCGCGCCGCGCGCGACGATCTACGAACTGTGAGGACCATGCCTATGCCAAGGATCGAGGCCGTCGACTTCTTTTATCTCGCCATGCCCGTCGTCACCGACGAGGCCGATGGCAGCCAGGATGCGCTGCTGGTCAGGGTCGCCGCCGGCGGCCAGGTCGGATGGGGCGAATGCGAGGCGGCGCCGCTGCCCTCCATCGCTGCCTTCATCTGCCCGATGTCGCACGGCGTCTGCCGCCCCGTCGCCGATTCCGTCATCGGCCAGAGGCTGGACGGACCGGAAGACATCGCCCGCATCGCCGCCGCGGTCGCCTACAACTCGATGGACCTGCTGCAGGCGCCGCATACCTTCTCCGGCGTCGAGATGGCCTTGTGGGACATCCTCGGCAAACTGCGCTCCGAGCCGGTCTGGCGCCTGCTCGGTTATCGCCAGAGCCATGCCAAGACGCCCTATGCCTCGGTGCTGTTCGGCGACACGCCGCAGGAGACGCTGGAGCGCGCCCGCGATGCCAGGGGGCGGAACTTCCGCGCTGCCAAGTTCGGCTGGGGACCGATCGGCCGCGGCAGCGTCGAAGCCGACGCCGAACATTTCGTCGCGGCGCGGGAGGGACTGGGGGCGGACGGGATTCTGCTGGTCGATACCGGCCAGATCTTCATCGAGGATGTCGAGCGCGCGGCGGCCCGGCTGCCGGCGATGGAGAAGGCCGATGTCCTCTGGTTCGAGGAGCCCTTTCACGCCAGCGCTCTCGAAGCCTATGGCGCGCTCGGCAGGCGCAGCGCCAAGGTGCGCCTCGCCGGCGGCGAAGGCGCCCACAACGAATCGATGGCGCGGCACCTGATCGACTATGGCGGCATCGGCTATGTCCAGATCGATTGCGGCCGGATCGGCGGTATCGGCCCGTCCAAGGCGGTGGCCGATTACGCGGTGGCGAGGGGCGTCACCTTCGTCAACCACACCTTCACCTCGCACCTGGCGCTGTCGGCCTCGCTGCAGCCCTATGCCGGGCTCGCCGAACACGAGATCTGCGAATATCCGGCGATGCCGAAGCCGCTCGCGACGGCGATCTCCGCCAATCATCTGGAGCGCGATGCACAGGGGCAGGTCGCCGCTCCGGATGCGCCGGGCCTCGGCATCGAGGTCGCGACCACCGCACTGCAAAGCTACCTTCAGGACGTCGAAATCTCGGTCCAGGGCAAGCGTCTCTACAGTACGCCGAGGCTTTGAAGAGAAACGCCGCGAGCCTGTGCCATGCGCGAGCTCGGCGAAGCGGATGACGCAGCACCGCCCGCATAAGGCTGAATTTCAGGGGGAAAGGTGGTACAGCCACCCCGGCTTGAACGGGGGACCTCTAGATCCACAATCTAGCGCTCTAACCAACTGAGCTATGGCTGCACGGCTTGCGCCTTGTGTCGCGGCGCTCGGAAGCGGTCCGGCGACGGCGCGGAACCTAGTGCCACGCCTCGCCGAATGCAACGGTGAAATGCATGCCGGCGCGCGGAAAACCGCGCCGGCTTTGAAATCAGCGGCGCGGCAGCTCCTGGCGGGCCGTGGCGGCGAGATCGCCGAGATGGGCCGCGAAGGATTCGTAGCTGCGGCGGAAGGCCTTGGCCTGGAGCGCGACCGCGTCGGCGGCGCTCTGCGTCCGCGCCAGAGTCTCGACCTCGACCAGGGTCGCCTTCAGCTCGGCGCAGGCGTGGTCGAGCACCTTGGCCTGAACCGCGCCGAAAGCACGCGTCAGCGCCAATGTCGGCTCGAGCCAGGCGGCCGCAGAGACAGCGACGGCGGCAGCCGGCTTCGGTGTTTCGACGGGCGTAGCGGCAGCAGGCACGATAGCGGCTGGGGCAGCCGCCGGCTTGGCGGCCTCGACGACCTTGACCGGAGCGGGAGCGGGCGTTGCCGCAACGGGAACCGCCGGCTTAGCTGCAACCGGCTCGACCTTGGCGAGAGCCGGCTGCGCCTTGACCGGCTCGGCGACGGCCTTGACCGGTGCAGGCGATGTGGCGGGAGCCGGCTTCGCAGCCGCAACCTTGGTTTCAGACTTCGCAGCAGGCGCGGCGACCTTGGCGGCCGACTTCGCGACCTTCGTCTTCTGCGGGGCGACGCGCTTGGCAGGCTCCGGCGCAAGCTTCGCAGTGGGCTTCGCGACGGCAACAGCGGCCGGCACGGCCTTCACGACAGGCTGGGAGGCAGGCTCGGGCTTGGCCTCGACCTTGGGCGCAGGCGCAGCCACGACCGGGGCGGCGGCGGGCTTCGCGTCGACAACCGGCTTGACCTCGGGGGCCTTGGCCGGAGCTGCCGGCGCGACCGGCTTCGGCTCGCTCAGCGCCTTGACCGGCGCGAGGCTGACCGGCGCCTTGCCGGGGGTAGTCTGCTTAGCCATCGGATCTCTCCTTCACGGTTGCGGCAGGGCCAACCTGCGCTATCGACGAAACCGGGCCTGGGCATGGCCCCGAGAGGCGGCTTCACCGCCTGGGGTCATGCATCTGGGCCCGGCCGCCACGTCGTGAAAGCCCGCTCCGCGCCCGCGGCGCGCCGGCTTCACTTCAGCTTGGTCGCCTTGGCGGCGGTCTCGGCGGTCTTCTTGGCGACATCCTGCACCGTCGCGCCGACTTCCTTGAGCTGCTCCTGCAGCGCGGCAACTTGCGCCTTCAGGAACTCGGACTGGTGCTGGAGCACCTCGTTCATGTCCTTGGACTTGACCAGCTTGTCGGCGAGGTCGAAAGCGGCCGCGATGTTGTTCTCGGCGTAGGACATCGCCTTCTTGGTCATGTCCTGGACGTTGACGCGGGCCGACTCGGCCGAGCCATGGGCGCTGTCGACGGCCTTCTGGGCAGCACCGATGAAACCGTCGAAGGCCTTGCGAGCCTGGTCGACGCTCTTCTCGGCGAACTCGCGCATCTCGGTGGGAACTTCGTAGGGAAGCTTGCCGTCCATCGTGGGTCCTCCTGCGACCGGGCCAGGCGTTCTCGCCGTCTCCGACGTCACGCCGCTATTGTGCACTGCAATATCATTATTGCAGTGCAATGACAACGCCGCCCCGGACCAGGCGGCCGAAGGCATATTAACGCTGTTTCGAAACGTCAGGGGAGAGGCAGGGTTCCCGCATGGATTCACCCTGCTCGCGCGGTTATTAAAGATTTGTTAGGCATATTCGCGCGGGCTGGAGTCGCCAGCAGGTTGAGCGGAGCGGTATGAGCGAATCCGGACGGGACTGGGACGGCATTGCCGGCGCGTTGGTGCAGGATCCCGCCTTTGCGGGCTTCGCTCGCGACGGCGCGCTTCTGCTCTGGCCGGCCGGCGGCGATGCGCCGGCCTTCGCCAATGCCGGCGGCCGCGCGTTGCTCGATGCCTTCGGCGGCGCGGCGAAGCTACCGGCGGCGACGCGCGAGCGCCTGCACCTCCTCGCCAGCGGGCTCGCCTCGCTGACTGCGCTACGGCTCGAACGATTGCGGCTCGGCGCGTCCCTGACCGGACTGGTGACTTGCGGCTGCAAGCGCGTCGAGACCGGTTCGGGCCCGGCGCTGGCCGTCGGCGTCACGGCCTCCGAGCTCCGGCGCCTCGGCATCACCGTGCCGAAGGAAGCGCCGGCGGCAGCGGCAGCGCCCTCCTCCCCTGCCGCGCCCGCGACGATCTCCGCCGACGCGGACGAACCGACCGAATCACCCGGGCAGCCGCGCCGCGCCAATCTGCGCTTCCTCTGGGAAAGCGACCTCAGTGGCACGCTGATCAGCCTGTCGCAGGACTTCGCCGGGCTGGTCGGCCAGCAAGCCGCGAACGCAACGCAAGGCCGGGACTGGCGCGCCTTGCTGGCGAGCGATGTCGTCGACCTCGAAGGTGACCTGGCCGAACGCCTCGCGACCTCCTCGACCTGGAGCGGCCGGACCGTGCTTTGGCGCGTTTCCGCTGGCGAAGGCGCCCGTGTCGAGCTTTCGGGCTTTCCCCTGTTCGACGGGGAGCGCAACCCCGCCGGCTTCCGCGGTTTCGGCCTGGCCCGTTCGCCTGCGAACGAGGCTTTTCCGGAGCGGGAGGTTCCGGAAGAGGACGCCATCGCGATAGCTCCACAGGCCGATGGCCCGGACACGGAGCCGGAAGCAGCCACGACCGAGCAGCCCCTGCCGGAGAGCGCTTCGGACGACGAATCCGACTCTGTCTCTGCTGAACCTGCCGAAGCCGTTTCCGCGGACGACAGCGCTGAAGCGGGGAGCTCGGCCGAGACGCCTGCACAGCTTGAAGCCCAGGACATTGCAGCCGAGCTCGGAGCTTCGGCCGACGATACCCCGGCAGAGCAGGTTGACGACAGCGGCGATACCCCGGAGGCCAGCGAGCCGCCGCAGCCGGCCCCTGCGGTTCCGCACGCCAATGTCGTGCCGCTGCGCAACGGCCATCTCGCCTCCGTCCGCCCGGTGCTCGAACCGTCCAAGACCCTGCTCTCCTCGGCCGAGCGCAGTGCCTTCCGCGAGATCGCCAAGGCACTCGGCGCCCGCATCGCCGGGGAGGAGAACGAGCCCGGCGAACCGCGCTTGCCGGTCGCCGCACCGCTGCGCGTCCGCGACAAGGAAGCGACGGCGACGGAGAATGCGTCCGCTCCGTCTCCAGCGACAGCGCCCTCGCCGGCAGCCGCGACAGTCGAAGCGCGGCCGCGCGTCGCCAACGCCCATGCCGAGATTCTCGACCGGCTGCCGATCGCGGTACTGGTCAATCGCGACGAGGCGGCGCTCTACGCCAACCGCACCCTGCTCGATCTGCTCGACTATGCCGATCTCGACGATCTCACCGCGGCTGGCGGCGTCAGCAAGCTGATCAAGGGCGCGAGCCGCAGCGCCGGCGGGGCGATGATCCTGGTCGACCGCAAGGGCGGGCTGATCAGCGTCGACGGCCGGCTCTCCAGCGTGAGCTGGCAGGGCGAGCCCGCGACCCTGATGGCCTTCCGCAACAGCGTGCCGGGCGGCGACCTCAAGATGCTGACGCCCGAGGAGGCGGAGGAGCAGGAGCTCGCGGCCGAGTTCGAGGCGGAAGAAGAAGAGGCGTCCGCCCGCGTCGAGCTGCTCAGGATGGAGGGGCAGGCGAACGAAGCCCGCGTCTCCGAGCTCGCGGCCATGCTCGACACCGCGACCGACGGCGTCGTCACCGTTGACGGGCGCGGGCGGATCCTCGCGCTCAACAAGAGCGCCGAGGCACTGTTCGGCTACGACCAGCGCGAGGTCGCCGGCGAGCTCTTCACCCTGCTGTTCGCGCCGGAGAGCCATTCGCCGGCGCTCGACTACCTCGACGGGCTGATCGGCGGCGGCGTCGCCTCGCTGATGAATGATGGCCGCGAGGTCATCGGGCGCGTGCGCCAGGGCGGGCGCATCCCGCTATTCATGACCATGGGCCGTATCGCCGAGGGACCGGACAGCAAGTTCTGCGCGGTGCTGCGCGACATCACCGCCTGGAAGAAGACCGAGGGCGAACTGGTCGAGGCGCGCAAGGCGGCCGAGAAGGCGAGCGCGCAGAAATCCGACGTGCTCGCCAAGATCAGTCATGAGATCCGGACGCCGCTCAACGCCATCATCGGCTTCGCCGAGGTAATGGCCGAGGAGCGCTTCGGCCCGATCGAGAATGAGCGCTACAAGGAGTATCTGCGCGACATCCACCTGTCGGGCGGCTATGTCATCAGCCTGGTCAACGACCTGCTCGACCTCGCCAAGATCGAGGCCGGCAAGCTCGATCTCGACTTCGGCAGCGTCAACCTGAACGAGATCGCGCTCTCGGCGGTCAACCTGCTGCAGCCGGAAGCGCAGCGCGGCCGCGTCGTGCTGCGCTCCGGCCTCGCGCCGAAGCTGCCGCCGGTCGTCGCCGACGAGCGCTCGCTACGCCAGATCGTGATCAACCTGCTCTCGAACGCGGTGAAGTTCACCGATGCCGGCGGGCAGGTGATCGTCTCGACCGCACTCGGCGACCAGGGCGAGGCGATCCTGCGGGTACGCGACACCGGCATCGGCATGGACGATGACGAGATCAAGCTGGCGCTGGAGCCGTTCCGGCAGGTGCCGACGACCCGCAGATCCGGCGGCACCGGCCTCGGCCTGCCGCTCACCAAGGCGCTGGTCGAGGCAAACCGGGCGGCGCTGACCATCACCAGCGTCAAGAAGGAAGGCACGCTGGTCGAGGTCACCTTCCCGCCGCAGCGGGTGCTGGCGAGCTGACGGCGCAGGGCGGCTGAGCACGCCGCTCGAAGCCGACAGAAGCGGAATCTTAAGGAAAAACACCGCACATCTTCCCAGGATGCCGTGGGCAGATGTCCGGGAGATGCGGCCGCTGTCCGCACGGCTCTGCGGCGCCGGCGCATTCCCAGGCAACCAGCGAGCATCGAACTCGTGCGGTTACCCGATGTCGAAGCATCACAGCCTCAGCTACCGGTTCTGGGCGGCTCTCGCGGTGATCCTCGGCTGCTCCGTGGTTCTCGGCGCGATCCTGATCTCGACCTATTATCGCGAATTGCAGGCGACCCGGCTCAGCGAGGCGCGGCTCGAACGCTTCCAGCTGGTCATGCGCGCCGTGAACCGGCTCTCGGCGGAACGTGGCCCGGTCAACAGCGTGCTCGGCGAGGAGCCGAGCGCCGACAGTCCGTCGCGCAAGCGGCTGATTACCTTCCGGGCGAACACCGACACGGCCTTGGACCGGTTAGCCCCGATCGCCGGGTTCTCGCAGCCGCTGGCGCAGGCGCGCCGATCGCTCGCGCATGCCCGGCAGCTGGCCGACACCCTCGACCGTCAGCCCTTGCGAACCCGCAGCCCGCAGGAGTTCCACAACGTCGTCCTGGCCATGTTCGCGGCCGTCGACACCGCGCAATCGTTGGTGGACGCTGCAATCGGCGACTTCAACGCCACGGAATCAGCTCATCTGATCGGAACCGCGCTGGTCGCCCGGATGCTGAGCGACGTCCGCGAGCAGGTCGGGCGCATGGGCTCCAATTTCGTCGCCTCGATCGCAGCACGCACGCCGATCAGCCCCGAGCAGCGCACGGCGCACGATATCGCCTATGGCCGGGTGCTCGGCTTCTGGCAGCTGGTCGAACAGCAGATCGCCACCGGCTCCGATCCGCAGATCCAGGCGATGTGCCGGGCAGTCGCCGAGGACTTCTTCGGCAAGGGCATGGCGATCTATCGCGAGCTGCTCGCCACCGGCCAGGATGGCCGCTACGCCTTCGACACGATCACCTTCACCAACCAGATCGTGCCGACCTTCGCCTCGATGGAGCGGCTGCGCGACATGTATCTCGATGCCGCCATGGCGAAGGTGAAGGCCGATGGCGCGCAGGCCCGGCGGCTCCTGATCATCATCAGCGCGGTCACTCTGGTCGCCCTGCTCCTCGAGCTCGCTCTCGTGGTCGCCAGCCAGACATTGCTGTTCCGCCCATTGCTCTCGGCGCGCGACGCGATCATGGCGCTCGCCGCCGGCAAAACCGGGCAATCCTATGACGCTCCGCGGGCACGAGGAGAAATCCGCAGCCTCTTCAAGGCCCTCGACACATTGCGGGTCAAGCTGATCGAACGCGACGCCCTCGACCGGGAAAAGCTGAAGCTGACCGCCCAATTGCGGCAACTGGCGGAAACCGACGGGCTGACGGGCATCCTCAACCGCGGCGCCCTGGAACAACGCGCCGCGAGCATGCTGGCTGCACTCCCGCCGCAGCAGTCCTTGCCGTTGATCCTGCTCGACATCGACCATTTCAAGAGCATCAACGATCGCTACGGCCACGTCGCCGGCGACGAGGTGCTGAAGGAAACGGCGCGCCGACTGCAGGCCGCCTTGCGGCCGGCGGACATCATCGCCCGTTTCGGCGGCGAAGAGTTCGCGATCCTGCTGCCGGATCCAGGGCTGCCGCCAAGCCAGATCGCGGAGCGCCTGCGCAGCACGTTCCTCGCCTCGCCCTTCACGCTCGATACGGGGGCAACCCTGTCGGTGACCGCGAGCTTCGGCGTCGCTGCGATGGCCTCGGCCGCAGGCAGCTGGTCAGACCTGGTCGAGGCCGCCGACCAGGCGCTCTACGAGGCCAAGGCGGCCGGTCGCAACCGGGTGGTCGCGCGGACGGCCGCCTGAATGATGCGCGGATGCCCCGACAGCGGCGCGCTATAGCAGCGTGCCGCTCAGGATCAGCAGGGCGATGCTGAAGTAGATCGCCAGACCAGAGACGTCGACCAGCGTCGCGACGAAGGGTGCCGAGGCGCTGGCCGGGTCGAAACCGAGGCGCGTCATGATGAAGGGCAGCATCGAGCCGGTCAGCGAGCCGAAGGTGACGATGCCGAGCAGCGCCGCGCCGACCGTCGCAGCCACAAGCAGCCAGTGCTCGCCGTAGTCGTAGAAGCCGAGCTTCTGCCAGGCCACGACACGGACAACCCCGATCGCACCGAGAATGGCGCCGAGCGTCAGCCCGGTCGGCAGCTCGCGCAACGCCACCCGCCACCAGTCGCGGACCGCCAGCTCGCGCAAGGCGAGCGCGCGGATGATCAGCGAGGTCGCCTGCGAGCCGGAATTGCCGCCCGAGCTCATGATCAGCGGGATGAACAGGGTAAGCACGATCGCCTTCTCGAGCGCCCCCTCATAATGCTGCAGCACGGACGCGGTCAGCATCTCGCCGATCAGCAGCACGCTGAGCCAGCCGGCGCGCTTGCGGATCATGGTGAGGAAGCCGATCTGGTTATAGGGCTCGCCGAGCGCCTCCATGCCGCCGAGCTTGTGGACGTCCTCGGTGGTCTCGTCGACCATCGCGTCGATGACGTCGTCGACGGTGACGATGCCAAGGATATGCCGGCCTTCATCGACCACCGGCACGGCGAGCAGATTGTACTTGGCGATCAGCCGCGCCACGTCCTCGCGATCGGTCGTGGGCGAAACGCTGATCGGCTCGCGCCGGCCGGCCGCCGAGCCGACGAGCGCCTCGGGATCACCCGAGATCAGCCGGCGCAGCGCCACGGCCTGCTGCAGGGTCTGCGTCGACGGGTCGAGCACGTAGATCGCATAGACGGTCTCGCGGGTGCGCTCGACGGTGCGCACATGCTCGAGCGTCTGCGCCACGCTCCAGTCGGCCGGGACGCTGACGAACTCGGTGGTCATGATCGCGCCGGCGCTGTGCTCGGGATAGGCGAGCAGCGAGGCGAGCGCGGCCTTGGTCTCGCGGTCGAGCCGCGCGACGAAGCGATGCCGCTCCGGCTCGGAGAGGTCATTGCGGAAGATGTCGGCGATCCGGTCGGACGACATCCCCTGGATGAAGCCGACGGCGCGATCGAGCGGCAGCGCCTTCAGGATGGCCCCGGGCTCATGCAGCTCGGGCTGGTCGAGGACATCGATCGCCCGCCCCTTGGGCAGGTTCAGCAGGATGTCCGCGGCATAAGCAGGCTCATGCTCGTTGAGCCGCTCGACGATGTCGGCGACGTGCGTACGCGCCAGCGTTGCGGCAAGAGCCCCGGCCGGGAGCTCGACGGCAGGCAGGATTTCGGTGACAGCGGCGTTCATGGCTCGCTTCCTTCTGGGTTGGCCGTCGAGCGGCCAAACCAGGGCGAGCCTGCCGGTTAAGGATCAGGCGCCCGGGCGAGCCGAGGACGGCAAGGACTGTCGACTGGGACTGTCGCTTGGCATGGGGATCGTGGGTTCCTGTGGAGTCGCCGGCCGGGCCGCAGCGCGGATCGGCGAACGAGGGCGCACATGCGCCCCCGCACCGCATTCGTCAACCCCTTCGAGCATCGCGGCTTCCTTGTGCACGACGCGGCGGGCGAAGCCGCGCATTGGCGGCCGGCAGCACAGGCTCTAGAGTTTCGGCATCTGTCCCGACGAGTGAGCCAGCCGCCATGGATTTTGCCCTGACCGAGGAGGAAGAGCTCATCCGCGAAAGCGCGCGCAAGCTCGCCACCGAGCGGCTGGCGCCGCTGGCGGAGCGGCTCGACCGCGGCGAAGGCCGGCCGGAGTTCCTCGCCAACCTGAAGCTGCTGGCCGAGAACGGCTTCATGGCGCTCAACGTCAAGGGACTGTTCGGCGGAACCGAAGCCGGCACCGTCGCCTTCGCCCTGACGCTGGAAGAACTCGCCGCCGCCTGCGCCTCGACGGCGGTCACGACCTCGGTGACCAACATGGTCGGCGAAGTGATCCAGGCCGTCGGCAACGAAGATCAGAAAGAGACCTATCTGCCGAAACTGGCTGACGGCACCTATCCGGCCGGCGCCTTCTGCCTGACCGAGGCCGGAGCGGGCTCCGACCCGGCAGGCATGAAGCTGCGCGCCCGGCGCGACGGCGATGCTTACATTCTCGACGGCCAGAAGATCTTCATCACCTCCGGCGAATATGCCGGGCTCTTCGTGGTCTGGGGCGTGACCAACCCAGATGCGCCGAAGGGCAAGGGCATCTCGGTCTTCCTGGTGCCGGCCGATACACCCGGGGTCAGCATCGGCAAGGCCGAAAAGAAGATGGGCCAGACCGGCTCGGCGACGAACACGATCCATTTCGACGGGGCGCGCATCCCTGCCGCCAATCTGATGGGCAAGGAGAATGACGGCTTTCGCGTCGCGGTCGGCGAACTCGCCGGCGGGCGCATCGGCGTCGCCGCAGTCTCGCTCGGCATCGCCCGCGCCGCGATGGACGCGGCCAAATCCTATGCCCGCGAGCGCAAGCAGTTCGGCCAGGCGATCTCCGAGTTCCAGGGCCTGCAGTGGATGATCGCCGACCGCGAGCTCGACCTGCACGCGGCGCGCCTGCTGATCCTCGACGCGGCAGCGAAGAAGGATCGCGGCGAGCCCTTCGCCAAGGAAGCCTCGATGGCAAAGCTCTTCGCCTCGGAAGCGGCGCATCGCTGCACCGACACGGCGATCCAGATCCATGGCGGCGCCGGCTATTGCCGCGACTTCCCGGTCGAGCGCTATGCGCGTGATGCCCGCATCACCCGGATCTACGAAGGCACCTCCGAGATTCAGCGCCTGATCATCGCGCGCGAGACCTTGCGTCAACTCGGCTGAGCTTCCTAGATCATCGCGCGTCTGAACAGACGCGGTCACGATGATCTAGCACATTGTTATCGCATCGGATTTATCCGAAAAGTGGATTCCACTTTTCGGTCCGATGCTATAGAATTTCCTTCTCCGCATCCGCCGGATTCGGAGCCCCTTCCCGTTCGCCGGAATCCCGCTGATGTCCCTGACCATCTATGGCTGCTATCGCTCGCGCGCGACCCGCAATGTCTGGCTCGCCAACGAGCTCGGCATCACCTTCAAGCATGTGCCGGTGATCCAGGTCTATCGCCTGCCCGATCCCAATGCCCCGGGCGCGCCGATCCACACGCGCAGCGCCGAGTTCATGGCGGTCAACCCGAACGGCCATGTTCCTTCGATCGACGATGATGGGTTCGTCATGCACGAGTCGCTGGCGATCAACCTCTATCTCGCCCGCAAGCATGGCGGGCCGGTCGCGCCGAAGGACGTCCAGGAGGAAGGGCTCGCCGCGATGTGGGCGCTCTGGGCCGCGACCGAGTGCGAGACCAACGCGCTCAACCTGACCTACCATCTCGCCGCCTATCCGCCGGAGAAGCGCGACCCCGCCATCGTCAGCAAGGCGCTCGAGGCACTGGCGGCCCCGTTCGCCGTGCTTGACAAGGCGCTGGCCGAGGGCGGCGGCTATGTCATGGGCGGGCGCTTCACGGTCGCCGACATCAACACCGCCGAGGTCATCCGCTACGCCAAGCCGGCGACGCAGCTCTTCAACGCCGCGCCGAACGTCAAGGCCTGGCTCGACAAGCTGCACCAGCGCCAGGGCTTCAAGGCGATGTGGGCGGCGCGCGAATCCGAGCCGGCCTGAAGCCCATTCGCGGAAATCGGGTGGCCGGGAACGTCCCGGCTGCCTACTGACGCAGGATGACCCGCCCTGCGAGGACAGATTGCGCCATGACACAGCCGACCTCCGCCGCCTCGCTGCGCATGGGCCCGACCGAGTGGCTCCTGCTCGTCGTCCTGTCGGTCCTGTGGGGCGGGTCGTTCTTCTTCAACAAGCTCACCGTGGCGGAGTGGCCGCCCTTCGCGGTGGTGCAGGTGCGCGTCGGGCTGGCGGCGCTCTCGCTTCTCCTTGTGGTGCGGATCACCGGACAGTCCATGGCGGTCGGGCGCAGCATCTGGCTCGCCTTCTTCGGGATGGGCATCCTCAACAACCTGATCCCGTTCAGCCTGTTTCTCTGGGGCCAGCAGCAGATCGCCAGCGGCCTCGCCTCGATCCTGAATGCGACGACGCCGATCTTCGCCGTTCTGGTGATGCATTGCTTCGACAATGAGAAGGCGACCGGTCTGAAGCTCGGCGGTGTGCTGGCCGGTCTCGTCGGCGTCGGCATCCTGATGGGCCCTGATGCGCTCGGCGGTCTCGGCTCCAATCTGGCGGCGCAGCTCGCCTGCGTCCTCGCCGCAGTGTCCTATGCCTTCTCCGGCTTGTTCGGACGCCGCTTCCGCGGCCTGCCGCCGCTCGTCGCCGCGACCGGCCAGCTCAGCGCCTCGACGGTGATGATCATCCCGATCGTCTTCGTCCTGCACCCGCCCTGGACGCTGCCGATGCCCTCGCAGCAGGCGATCCTGGCGGCGATCGGCCTGGCGCTGATCTCGACCGCGCTCGCCTACATCATCTTCTTCCGGATCATGCGCACCGCGGGTCCGAGCAATGTCATGCTCGTGACCTTCCTGATCCCGGTCAGCGCCATCCTGCTCGGCTCCGGCCTGCTGGGCGAAGAACTGCTGCCGCGCCATTTCGCCGGGATGGCGGCGATCTTCGTCGGGCTTGCCCTGATCGATGGCCGCGTCGCCGGGCTGTGGAGCGCCAAGCGCGCGGACGCCCCGACGGCTTGACCGGGCGCGGACGGGCGCGCACAAACCCTGAAAGATCAATTCATTGCGGCATCGCCCAATGCGGCGGCGGCGTTCCCTCTGTGGACGCCGCCGTCATGTTTGCGAGCTTTGTTGCCAAAAAATTATGAATTGCTCTAGGGTCGCAAAACTGGCGATAGGCGCTAAAGGGCATAACTGAAACAGCTGGCAGATATCACAAAAAGCGATACGCCAGAGGGGAGCGCGACAACCATGGATTTGCGGCAACTGCGATGTTTCATCGCGGTGGCGGAAGAGCTGCACTTCGGCCGGGCGGCCGAGCGGCTCGGCCTCGCACCACCGGCCCTTTCACGCCAGATCAGCGCGCTCGAGGACGAGCTCGGCGTCAGCCTCCTGACCCGTACCACAAGGCAGGTCGCGCTCACCCGCGCCGGCTTGATCATGCTCGAAGAGGCAAAGGCCATTCTGGTCAGGATGGAGCGCGCCTCCCGCTCGGTGCGCGAAGCGTCGCTGGCCTCCAGCAAGGTGCTGCGGGTCGGCGCGATCGACGCGGCCTCGTCGAGTTTCGTGCCGGAGGCGCTCGTCACGTTCCGCTCCCGCCATCCCGGCATCGAGATCAAGTTCGTCGAGGCGATGACCGCGCCGCTGGTGCAGATGCTGGAGGCCGGCAAGCTCGACCTTGCTCTGCTGCGCCCGCCGCGCAAGCCGACCGACTGCGCCTTCGAGATCCTGCGTGTCGAGCGGCCAATCGTGGTGCTGAGCGAGAGCCACCCGCTCGCGGCGCGCGAGCACCTGACCATGCAGGACCTCGTCGGCGAGCCTTTCGTGGTGCCCTCGAAGCGCATCCGCCCCTTCGCCTACGACCTCGTCATGGCCTATTTCGAGAGCGTCGGCGCGGTCCCCAACGTCACCATCGAGGCGACCGAGAAACCGGCGATGATGTCGGCGGTCGCAGCCGGGCTCGGCATGGCGCTGGCGCCGGACTGGGTCTCGCGACTGAGCTTTCCCGGCGTCACCATGCGGCGCCTGCGCGGCGCGCTGCTCGATCCGCCGCCGCCCGGCGCCCTCGTCGGCGTCGCCTGGCGGCCGCACCAGAAGCTCGCGGCCCGTGATGACTTCCTCGCCATCCTGCGCGAGAGCGTGACCCTGATCGACGATGGCAACGTCCTGCCGTTCAGCGTAACCGGGCGCGGCAGGAAATCTGCCGCGCGCACAGCAACCATCCGAGCCGGAGGACATTGATGAGTCTGAACAAGATCGAGGCTGCGCGAGGTTGGCGCATCCGCTCGACACAGGACCTAGCCGCCGGCCTATTCATGATCGCGCTGGCCGGGCTGGCGCTGTTCCTGTCCCGCGACCTGCCGACCGGGACATTGCGCCAGATCGGCCCGGGGATGCTGCCGAAGAGCTTTGCGGTGATCTGCGCCGGGCTCGGCGCTCTGCTCGCCTTCAACTCGCTGCGCTACAATGGCGAGAAACTCTCCGGCTGGTCCTGGCGCGGGGTGTTCTTCGTGCTCGGCGCGGCGGTGGTCTTCGGCCTGACGATCCGCGGCTTCGAGGTCGGCCCGCTCAAGGTGCCGCAGCTCGGCATGCTGGTCTCCGGCCCGCTCGTCGTGATCATCTCCGGCCTCGCCGCCGAGGATGTGAAGCTCAAGGAACTCCTGATCTTCGCCACCGCCATGACAATCGGCTGCGCCCTCCTGTTCAAATACGCGCTGGGTCTGCCGATCCCGCTGGCGCCCTGGCTGCTGGGAATCTGATCCATGAGTGAAATGTTCGCCCATCTCTCGCTGGGCTTCGGCGTCGCGCTGACGCTGAAGAACATCGCGCTCTGCTTCACCGGCTGTCTGGTGGGAACGCTGATCGGCGTGCTGCCCGGCGTCGGCCCGATCGCCACCATCGCCATGCTGCTGCCGATCACCTTCGGGCTCGATCCGGTCGGCGCGCTGATCATGCTCGCCGGCATCTATTACGGCGCGCAGTATGGCGGCTCGACCACGGCGATCCTGGTCAACATCCCCGGCGAGGCGACCTCGGTCGTGACCACGCTCGACGGCCACCAGATGGCCAAGCAGGGCCGCGCCGGCGTCGCGCTCGGCACGGCAGCGCTCGGCTCCTTCTTCGCCGGCACGATCGCGACCATGGTCATCGCCGCGCTCGGCGCGCCGCTGACCCGGCTCGCCTTGTTGTTCGGCCCGGCCGAATACTTCTCGCTGATGGTGATGGGCCTGTGCTTCGCCGTCGTGCTGGCGCGCGGCTCGATCCTCAAGGCCTTCTGCATGATCATGCTGGGCCTGCTGCTCTCGACCGTCGGCACCGACCTCGAGACCGGCCAGGAGCGCATGACCTTCGGCTTCCCGCCACTCTCGGACGGCATCGACTTCGCCGTGCTGGCGATGGGCGTGTTCGGCTTCGCCGAGGTGCTGCGCAATCTGGAGAACCCGGAGACACGCGACGTCGTGCGCACCAAGATCGGCCGGCTTCTGCCGAATTGGGACGACATCAAGCAGTCGATCGCACCTGTGCTGCGCGGCACCACAGTCGGCGCCATTCTCGGCATCCTGCCCGGCAACGGCGCGGTGCTCGGCCCGTTCGCCAGCTATACGATCGAGAAGAAGATCGCCAAGGATCCCTCGCGCTTCGGCAAGGGCGCGATCGAGGGCGTTGCCGGCCCCGAGGCCGCCAACAACGCCGGCGCGCAGACAGCCTTCATCCCGCTGCTCACCCTCGGCATCCCGCCGAATGCGGTGATGGCGCTGATGGTCGGCGCGATGACCATCCACGGCATCATCCCCGGTCCGCAGGTCATGACCAAGAACCCCGATTTGTTCTGGGGCATGATCGCCTCGATGTGGATCGGCAACCTGATGCTGCTGATCATCAACCTGCCGCTGGTCGGCGTCTGGGTGAAGCTGCTGCAGGTGCCCTACCGCCTGATGTTCCCGGCGATCCTGATCTTCTGCTCGATCGGCATCTACTCGGTGAACAACCAGCCCGTCGACGTCGCCTTCACCGCGCTGTTCGGCCTGTTCGGCTACCTGCTGATCAAGCTCGGCTTCGAGCCGGCTCCGATGCTGCTCGGCTTCGTGCTCGGCAAGCTGATGGAGGAGAAGCTGCGTCAGGCGCTGATCATTTCGCGCGGCTCGTTCATGACCTTCATCGAGCGGCCGATCTCGGCCGGCCTGCTGCTGGTCGCCGTCGCGATCCTCGTCATCGCGCTGCTACCGTCGATGTCGAAGAAACGCGAAGAGGTCTTCACCGAATGACGGGGTTGTCACTCGACCCCGTTTCCCCATCTTCAGATTATTGCGTCAGGGAGGATTACCGATGAAGAAGCTTGTCCTCGGTCTCGCCGCGGCGGTCGCGCTCGCGCTGCCGGCTCAGGCCCAGTCCAAATATCCGGAGCGGCCGATCACCATGATCGTGCCCTTCGCTGCCGGCGGCCCGACCGACATCATCGCCCGCATCGTCAGCGAGAACATGTCGAAGACGCTCGGCCAGCAGATCGTGGTCGAGAACGTCGCCGGCGCCGGCGGCACCACCGGCATCGCGCGCGCGGTCTCGGCTGCGCCGGACGGCTACACCATCGCGATGGGGCATCTGGGCACCTTCTCGGCGGCGCCGGCCACCTATCCCGGCCTGAAATACGACCCGATCAACGGCATGACGACGATCGGCCTCGCCGGCGGCACGCCGATCCTGATCGTCGCCAAGAAGGCCTTCGCGCCGAAGGACCTCAAGGAGTTCGTCACCTATGTGAAGGCGAACGCCGACAAGGTGAACGAGGCCCATGCCGGCGTCGGCTCGGTGTCGTGGACGACCTGCACCCTGCTGAAGGGTCAGCTCGGGGTGCCGAAGCTGAACTCGGTCGCCTATCGCGGCACCGGCCCGGCGCTGAACGACCTCGTCTCCGGACAGGTCGACTTCATGTGCGACCAGATCGTCAGCGTCGCCGAGCAGATCAAGGCCGGCACGATCAAGGCTTATGCGGTCGCCTCGGCGGAGCGTTCGCCCGCTTTGCCGGATGTGCCCACCACCAAGGAAGCCGGGCTGCCCGAATACCAGATCGAGGCCTGGAACGGCATCGCCGCGCCGAAGGGCCTGCCGAAGGAGGCCGTCGACAAGCTGGTCGATGCGCTCGACAAGGCGCTGAACGACGAGACCGTCAAGAAGCGCCTGCTCGACCTCGGCACCGTGCTGCCGACCAAGGAAGAGCGCACCCCGGCCGGCTTCGCTGCCCTGATCAAGCGTGACGCGGACAAGCTTTCGCCGGTGCTCGCCGCTGCGCCGAAGCAGTAAGCGCCAATCGCATGCACCTATGGACGGCGGGCCTCGTGCCCGCCGTTTTCTTTTGCGCAGCTCGCTCTACGATGCGGCATGCATCGCATCGCCCTGCCCCTCTCCCCGCTCACCGTCGAGGCATTTGCTCCCTATGGCCGCGTCCTGTCTCCCTCGGGAGCACGCGACACCGGCCGCGAGGGTTACGACATCTGGATCCAGCCCTTTGCCGCCGAAAGCCGGCCGCGGCTGCAGATCGTGCGCTACCATGCTCGTCCGTTCGTCGTCGCCCTGATCGAGCGCCATCTCCACGTCACCGAGGCACGCCAGCCGCTCGGCGGCCCGCCCGCCATCATCGTGGTCGCCGAGCCGTCGGAGCTGCCGCCGGCGCCCGAGGCTCTGCGGGCTTTCCGGCTCGACGGCCAAGGCGTGCTGTTCCACCGCGGCACCTGGCACGCGATCGACGCCTATCCCGAGCGCGGAAGCCATGCCGACTTCCTCTTCCTGTCGGAGGAGGCGACGGTGAACGAGCTGTTCGACAACCCCGGGCGGGCGCCCGAGCGCACGCAGGTCCACGATTTTCGCAGCGCTGGGATCGAGCTCGTGATCGATGTCAACAGCTTGATTGAAAAGACAGTTTTGTAGCAGCCGTTCACAACCGTTCACAGCTCGTGACCGCCCTTACGGAACCCTGACCGGCAGGTATCCGTTCCTTCTGCCGAGGTTTCCCCTCTGGAAGGAGAACGGACATGTTCAAGAAGCTTGCTCTCGTTACCGCCCTCGCCGTGGTTCCGGCCGCTGCGTTCGCTCAGAATCCCGAAGGCGCCCAGGGTGGCGCGGCCAGTGGCATCGTCGGCGGTGCGACCGCGGGTGCCGTTGGCGGCGCCGTAGTGGGTGGCCCGGTCGGCGCAGTCGTCGGCGGCGTCGGCGGCGCAGTGGTCGGTGGCTTCACCGGAGCTGTGATCGGCGACAACACCCCGCGCTTCCGCCAGTATGTCGTCGAGCAGCGCGTCCCCTCCTACGCTTATGCCGAGCCTGTCGCCGTCGGCACCGTGCTGCCGCAGCAGGGCGTGGTCTATCGGGAGGTGCCGGCCGAGTTCGGCGAGCGCGCCAGCGGCTATCGCTACACGGTGGTGAACAACCGGGCCGTGCTGGTCGAGCCGCAGACCCGCCGCGTGGTCCAGATCATCGAGTGACGCGCAAGTCGCTCGATCGGAGCAGGCCCGCCCCGGCAACGGGGCGGGCCTTTTTCTCGCCCTCATGAGCGCCGGAGCGCCAGTCCGACACCGCTCAGCGTCAGGGCGAATGCAATGAGCTGCCGCATCCCCACGGCGTCTCCCAGCAGCGGGACGGCCGACAATGTTCCGACGATCGGAACGATCAGCATGCCGGTCGCGGCGACGGAAGCGGGCAGACGCCTGAGTGCGGCGAACCAGGTCAGATAGCACAGGGCCATCGGGCCAATTGCCATATAGGCCAGGCCGCAGAGCCCCTGACTCGACAGCGCGAGGACATCCGGCTGCTCCAGCAACAGGCCGAGCACCGCCATGGGCAGGCAGCCGAGAGCGACCTGCCATGCCGTCGACACGGCAAAAGGCATCGGGATGGGCCTGCGGGCCGTGACCGTGCCGAGGGCGAACAGGATCGCGGCCGCGAGCGCGAACAGGATGCCCGGCACCTTGTCGGCGGCGAGATCCGGACCACCCATCAGCACGCAGACGCCCGTGATGCCCAGCGCCAGTGCCAGCAGGCTGCGGCGGTCGGGCCGCTCGCCGAGCCAAGGCCAGGCGATCAGCATCGCCCAGATCGGCATGGAATAGGCGATCAGCGCCCCTTCCGAGACCTTGAGCCAGTTCAGCGACAGCGCCGTGAAACCCATCCAGGCAAAGACGTTGATCCCGGCGGCGAGGGCGAGGCGCGGCCAGGCCTCGCGCGGCACGGAGAAGCGTTCGCCCCGGAGCAAGGCTATCGCGACCAGGCCCATGGCGCCGAGCAGCCCGGCTACGCCCCGCGCGAAAAGGGGCGGCCAATCCTGGAGAACGAATTTGAGGACGGACCAGTTCAGCCCCCAGCCAACCGCCGTGACCAGAAGAAGGAGGTGGCCGAACTGCTGATCGGCGACCTCGGGTGCCACTGCCGGGCTGCTCACGGCCCGCCGCTCAGCGATGCCCGGCCTTGAGGGCCTGGTCGAGATCGGCGTAGAGGTCGTCGACATCCTCGATGCCGGTCGAGAGGCGCAGCAGGTCGGGCGGGCAAGGCGAGCCGGCGCCCTCGATCGAGGCGCGGTGCTCGATCAGGCTCTCGACCCCGCCGAGCGAGGTGGCGCGCTTGTAGAGCTCGACATGAGCCGCTGTGGCAACCGCCGCCGCCTCGCCGCCGATCACCTGGACCGAGAGCATGAAGCCGAAGCCGCCGTCCATCTGGCGGGCGGCGATGTCGTGGCCAGGATGCTGCGGCAGGCCGGGATAGAGCACGCGCGAGACCAGCGGATGGGCTGAGAGCTTTTGCGCCAGCGCCATGGCCGAGGCCGACTGGCGCTCCTGCCGGAGATGGAGCGTGCGCATGCCGCGCATCAGGAGATAGGCCTCGAACGGGCCGAGGATGCCGCCCTGGCCCTTGCGCACGGTCTTGATCCGAGCCCAGAACGCGTCGTCCTCGCGGGCGCAGAGCGCGCCGGCGACGACGTCGGAATGGCCGTTCAGCACCTTGGTCGCGGCATGCATGACGATGTCGGCGCCGAGCGTCAGCGGCCTTGTGTGCACCGGCGAGGCGCAGGTCGAATCGACCGCGAGCTTCGCGCCGGCGGCGTGGGCGATCTCAGCGACCGCAGCGATGTCGGTGATGGTCCAGAGCGGATTGGACGGCGTCTCGGCCCAGACCAGCTTGGTGACGCCGGGCTTCACCGCGTCCTTGAGCCTGGCGAGGTCGTCGGTCTCGACGAAGTCGATCTTCAGGCCCCAGCGCGTCGCCTCGGTCAAAAGCCAGGCGCGCAGGGCCCAGTACATCACCTTGGAGGCGACGACGTGGTCGCCGGGCGAGAGCGCCTGGAACACCGCGGTCGCCGCGGCCATGCCGGAGCCGAACAGCAGGGCGCCGGCCCTGGCCTCCTCGAGCATGGCGAGCACGGCTTGCGCTTCATGCACCGTCTCATTGTCGGGCCGGCCATAGATGAAGCCCGAGGAATAGGCGTTGTCCTCGTCGCGGATATAGGTGGTCGAGACATGGATCGGCGGCACAACCGCCTTGGTCAGCGGATCGATCTTGCCCAGCGCCTGCGCGGCGAGTGAGCGTTTGGTCCAATTGTTCGGGCGCATGATCGCTTTCCGATGCCCGCCAGACCCAGCCCATCCCGGTCCTCGCATTGCGGCTCGCAATCATCCTCATCGAAAACGCGTGGCGAGTTTCGCGCAATTTCGCTATGAGGTGACGAATTCAGGCGCAATTCGAGGCATGCATGATGAAAACAGTCGAGCTCGACAGTTTCGATCATGCGCTGCTGAGGGAAGTGCAGGTCGACAACCAGACGCCCGCGCGCATCCTGGCGGAGCGGGTCGGGCTGTCTCAGAGCGCAGTGCTACGGCGGCTGCGCCGTCTGCGCGCCGAACGGATCATCACCGCCGATGTGTCGATCGTCAGCCCCGAAATCCTCGGCGTGCCCGTCACGGTGCACGTGCTCGTCTCAATCGATCGAGGCTCGCGGACCTTCGGGGATTTCTCTCAGAAGCTTCAGGCCCGTCCGGAGGTCAAACAGGCCTCCTATGTGACGGGAGGAGCCGATTTCGTTCTGCATCTGCAGGTCGAGAGCATGGCAGCCTACGCCGCCTTTGCACGCGAAGTCTTCCACGACGATCCGAACGTGTCGGAGTACCACACCTATATCGCGATGCGTGAAGTGGTCGGTCCGACGTCGAAACGATAGCAAATCTGCAAGGAGCCCCGGATCGCCGCGCGTCCTTTCGGACGCACGCTGGCAACCCACCAGGGCCCTTTCCTGCGACCTAGCGCGTGCCGAACATCCGGTCGCCGGCGTCGCCGAGGCCCGGCACGATATAGCCGTGATCGTTGAGGCGCTCATCGATCGCCGCGGTCCAGATCCGGACGTCCGGATGGGAATCGCGCATGCGGGCGATGCCTTCCGGCGCCGCCAGCAGGCAGACGAAGCGCAGATCCTTGGCGCCGCGCTCCTTCAGCCGATCGACCGCCGCCACCGCCGAGTTCGCCGTCGCCAGCATCGGGTCCATCACCACGATCATGCGGTCGGCGATGTCGGAGGGCGCCTTGAAGTAGTATTCGACCGCCTGCAGCGTCTGCGGATCGCGATACAGGCCGATATGGGCGACACGGGCGGCGGGCACGAGCTCGAGCATGCCGTCGAGGAAGCCGACGCCGGCGCGCAGGATCGGCGCGAAGACCAGCTTCTTGCCGGAGATCACCGGCTGCATCGACTTCTGCAGCGGCGTCTCGATCTCGATCATCTCGGTCGGCAGGTCGCGCGTGACCTCGTAGCAGAGCAGCATGCCGATCTCGTTGAGGAGCTGGCGGAAGCTCTTGGTCGAGCGGTCCTTCTCGCGCATCAGCGTCAGCTTGTGCTGCACCAGCGGATGGTCGACGACGGTGACGCCGTTCACGCTCGTGGTCATGTAGCCCTGATCCCCTTCGTCTTCTTGTCTTTGCCTAGAATACCGTGCCGTCGCTGACGATGGTCAAGGGCGGGCCGCCGCCCCCGCGCTTCTCGCGGGCGATGCGGCGGCCAGCAGCCCAGGTGCCACCCTCCAGCACCTTGGCGAGCGGCAACTGCTCCGCCGTCATTCCGAGCTCGGCCCGGACCAGTTCGCCGATCCTGTCGAGCAGCGCAACCGTCAGCGCCCGCCACTCCACGACGAGCTGCGAGCCGACCTCGTGGCCACGCAGGGCATCATCGGGGTCTTTCAGCTCGAGCACGCCGAGATCGAGCAGGAGCCCGCCATTGCGATATTCCGGCAGGCCGGTGAGGTCGTCGATGCCGACCACCTGGATGCCGGCCCATTGCAACGGCTCGATCAGCGAATAGCTCAGCCATTGCGAGAGCTTGTGGAAGGGCACGATGCCCGCCGTCACCTCGCCCGCTGCGATCAGCGGGTGCTTCCAGCTGTCGCCGAGGGCGATCCCGGCATAGCTCAGGCGCGATGGCCAGATGCCACCCAGCACCTCCAGCACCTGCGAGAGGATATAGCCGGCGCGGATCGAACGACCCTCGGCCGCCTCGACCAAACGGTCGAACAGGTCGCCCGGCCGGGTCAGCCCATGCTTCTCCAGCTCCTCGCCGAGGCGGTTGAGCAGCGCGGCGCGGCCTTCGACAGCAATGAGCGGATTGGTATCGGAGACCTGGAAGCCTGCCGCCAATGCCTCAGCGTCGAGATGTTCGAGCGCAGCGACATCGACCCGCAGCGGCTCGGCCGGATTGCTGGAAAAAGCTCCGGCGGCGAACATGTCGAGCGAGGCCAGTGCCAACCCTTCCGAGCGACCGATGCTCTGGCCGGTGACCGTGTCGCGGTAGCGCCAGTCGGCGCCGGCGCCGGCATCGAGCAGGACGCTGACGACGGCGAGATCATAGGCGGCGCGGCCCCTCGCCCGGGCATCGGCGAACTGGGCACCAGCGTCCAGCACCTTCCAGCGATCCATGCCGGCGATGACGAAATGGCGCCAGCGGGCATGGAAGGGAATGTCGAGCGCCGGATAATTCTGGCGGATCGTCTCCAGCACATAGGCCGCACAGGCCGGCAGCCGCTCGGGATGGACGCTGAAATGGGCGAGCCGGCCCTCGAGGCCGAGCCGCAGCATCTCATGCGCACGCTCGCGGACGGCTGCCGGCTTGAGCAGCAGGCGGACGGCTTCGGGATTGGAGTCAGGCATAAGCGCGTCAGAACTTCTCGAGGTCGCGGCCGACGGTGGCCTTCAGCGCGTTGTCGCCGGGCGTGCCGTCCGGCGAGTAATAGCCTGCCGCCTTCTTGGCCTCGATCTCTACCGACGCATCCGGCGGGACCAGTTCGGGTGGGATCGCGACGCGCTCGCCGATCTCGATGCCGCTTTCGACCATTGCATCGTATTTCATGTTCGACATCGACATCAGCCGGTCGATCTTCTTCACCCCCAGCCAGTGCAGCACATCCGGCATCAATTGCTGGAAGCGGGCGTCCTGCACGCCGGCGACGCATTCGGTGCGCTCGAAATAGGTCGCGGCGGAATCGCCGCCCTCCTGGCGCTTGCGGGCGTTGTAGACGAGGAATTTGGTGACCTCGCCGAGCGCCCTGCCCTCCTTGCGGTTGTAGACGATCAGGCCGACGCCGCCATTCTGCGCCTCCTTCACGGCCTCCTCGATGCCATGCACGAGATAGGGCCGGCAGGTGCAGATGTCGGAGCCGAACACGTCCGAGCCGTTGCACTCGTCATGGACGCGGCAGGCGAGCGTCTTCCTGGGATCGCAAATCGCCGAGACCTCGCCGATGACGTAGGCGGTGATCGAGCCGATCGGCGGCAGGAAGACCTTGAGGTCGGGCCGCGTCACCAGCTCCGGATACATGCCGCCAGTCTGCTCGAACAAAGTGCGGCGCAGCTCGTTCTCGGTCGTGCCGAAGCGGTCAGCGATCCCCGGCAGGTGCCAGACCGGGTCGACCGCGATCTTGGTGACGCTGATGTCGCCCGAGCCGTGCAGGATGGCGCCATCGGCCGCCAACCGATGACCGGCCATGGCGGCGAGGATCTCGGGCAGGTTGAGGCGCGCCTTGGTGACCGCGATGGTCGGGCGAATGTCGATGCCCTCGCCGATCCACTTGCCGAAATCCTGCGCGACGCGATGGCCGAACGGATCGAGCGAGACGATCCGGCCCGGATCGAACCATTGCGGCTGCGGCAGGATGTCGGAAGTCGGGTGGGTGTTGGTCAGGTCCGGGCGCTGCGCCGGGTTCATCGCCCGGGCCGAAATGGCGAGGGCGCGATAGACCGAATAGGAGCCGCCATGGGCGCCGATGACATTGCGGTCGGCCGGGTTCGTCGTCGAGGCGATGACCGGCCCTCGCTCCTCAGGCGTCGCTGCGCCCCATTGGATCGGGAAGCGGGCGGCGGCGCTGCCGGGCTCGGGATGCGAGGTCAGGCGGATATGGCTGGTGCGGTTCTGCGAAGTCATCGCGATGATCGCTCGATCTCGAACGGGAAAGGGCCCCGGGACGGGTCACGTCCGGGGCCCTCTGGACCAATGAGAGTCTGGATCAGCGCGGGATTTTCGTCAATTGCCGGTTGAAAGCGTCACCACCGCCATGGCCGGGCCTTGTCCCGACCATCCACGTGCTCGCCAGTCACGGGCGATGTTCGCATGGACGCCCGCCACGGGGCGGGCATGACGGCGGCCCCTTTGGCTAGAAGACCGCGAGATAGCGCAGCAGCGAGAGAATACCGATGAGAATGACGATGATCTGGATGATGTTCTTGATGTTGCCGTCCACCGGCAGCATCCGCACCAGATAAAGCACGAGAGCGATCACCAAGATGGTGATCAACAGCGAAATCAGAAGGCTCATAGCTCAAATCCTCTTATCGCGGCCGAAAGCCGGCCCCCCGAGGCGCTAGCTGCGACGCATTCGCAGAGAGCGATCTCGGGCAAGAGAACGTGGAGCGATGGGGAAAGGTTCCGGAAGGGTAGCTGGCTAGAGGGGTGAGCGGTGCCTGCTACGGCGAAAGGCGCGGGATCCCCTCTCCTGGAAGGAGAGGGGTAGGGGTGAGGTGTTCGGAGCGGGAACGCTAGCCTGAACCCGACCGCACGATGAGCGCTCGCGGCATTGGTCCAGGGGCCTACACCTCACCCTGCCCTCTCCTTACAGGAGAGGGTTCCCCGCGGATGTCAGCCCGCGATTCGCGAGAAATCCGCCACGGCGCGGGTCGCCTCGCGCAGCTGGTTCAGCAGCTTGAGGCGGTTGGCGCGCAAGGCCGGATCGGGATCGTTGACCGTCACCTTGTCGAAGAAGGCGTCGACCGCCGGCCTGAGCTCGGCGAGCGCCGCCATGGCGCCCTCATAGTCCTCGGCAGCGATGGCAGCTTCCGCCTTCGGCGTCGCCTGGGCGAGCGCGACCGCGAGCGCCTTCTCCTCGATCAAACCGGCATCGGCGATGAGCTGGAGATCGGCCTTGCCGGCGAAAGCGCCCTCGCCGTCCTTCTTCTCCTCGGCTTTCAGGATATTGGCAGCGCGGCGATAGCCGGCGAGCAGGTTCCTGCCGTCCTCGGTGTCGAGGAAGCGGCCGAGCGCGGCGACGCGGCGGGTGATGAGCAGGAGATCGTCATTGGCCGACGCGCCCTCGCCCAGCACCGCATCGACCAGATCATGCCGCGCGCCCTGGTCGCGCAGCATCACCTTCAGGCGGTCGTGGAAGAAGGAGAGAAGTTCGGCCACAATAGAGTCTGTAGCCGCAAAAAGAGCCTCATTTGTCGCGCTGCGATCGGCATCAACGAGTCGATATGAAAGCTCTTTCGCTTCCTGCGGCGTCAGCACCGCGGCCAACGGCGAAAGAGCCTCGGCACCGGCACGACGGAACTCCTCCCCCTTGAGCAGGATTAACAGCGCCAGCGAGTGCAATCGGAGAATGCGCCCTAGCCGGCATTTCACCCCATTCTCGACCACCAGCCGGATCACGCCCAGCGCCGCGCGGCGCAGCGCATAGGGATCCTTGCTCCCCGTCGGCTTCTCGTCGATCGCCCAGAAGCCGACCAGCGTGTCGAGCTTGTCGGCGAGCGCTACCGCCACCGAGACCGGATCGGTCGGGACGCGGTCAGAGGGGCCGAGCGGCTTGTAGTGCTCTTCGATCGCGGCGGCGACCGAGGCGTTCTCGCCCTGCAGCTCCGCGTATTTGCGGCCCATCAGCCCCTGCAGTTCGGGGAATTCGCCGACCATCTCGGTCGGCAGGTCGGCCTTGGCGAGCCTGGCGCCGCGCTCGGCCAGCGCCGGATCGGCGCCGACGATCGGCGCCAGCTCCTTCGCCAGCGCGGCGATGCGCTGGACGCGCTCGCCTTGCGTGCCGAGCTTGGCGTGGAAGACGACCCCGAGCCTGTCGAGCTTGGCCATGCGCTGGTCGAGCGGCTTGGCGAGGTCGAGCCCGAGCTTCTCGGCACTTTCCTCAAACGTATCGAGGTCGGGCAGCGGGCCGCGATCGGTCTGCCAGAAATAGGCGGCGTCGGAGAGGCGGGCACGCACCACGCGGCCATTACCGGCGGTGATCGCCAGGCCACCATCGCTCGCCATCAGGTTCGAGACCGGGATGAAGCGGTTGGCGAGTTCGCCCGTCGCGGGATCGCGCAGCACGAAGCATTTCTGGTTGGCGCGGATGGTGGCGCGGATCGCCTCGCCGGGGATGTCGAGGAAGCGCTCCTCGAAATCGCCCATCAACACGACCGGCCATTCGACCAGGCCGGCGACCTCCTCCAGCAAACCCTCGTCCTCGACCAGTTCCAGCCCCGCGGCGAAGGCGAGATTCTTGGCGTCGGCTGCGATGATCTCCTTGCGGCGGTCGGCGTCGAGCACGACCTTGGCCCGCTCCAGGCTCGGGACGTAATCGTCGAAGCGCTTGACCGTGATCGGGCCGGGCGCATGGAAGCGATGGCCATAGGTGACGTTGCCCGACTTGATGCCGTCGACCTCGAAGGGCACGACCTCCGGGTCCTCGGTCTCGGCGCCGAAGGTGCAGAGGATCGAGTGCAGCGGACGGACCCAGCGCAGCGAGCCGCTCTCGGCCGAAGCCTTGCCCCAGCGCATCGATTTCGGCCAGGGGAAGGCGCGAATGACCGCCGGCACGATCTCGGCGATCGCTGCGACCGTCTCCTGGCCGGGCTTCTCGATCACGGCGACGTAGGAGTCGCCCTTCTTGGGATCGCTGACGATCGTCGCCTGGTCGAGCGAGGTGAGACCCGCCGCCTTGAGGAAGCCCTGCACGGCGGCATCGGGCGCGCCGACGCGCGGGCCCTTGCGCTCCTCGCGGACATCGCGGCCGCGCACCGGCAGGCCGGCGATGGTCAGCGCCAGCCGGCGCGGCGTCGCGAAGGCCTTGGCGCCCTCATAGGTCAGGCCGCGCTCGACCAGCGCATCGGTGACGAGCTTCTTCAGATCCTCCGCCGCCTTGCGCTGCATGCGGGCGGGGATTTCCTCGGAGAAGAGTTCGAGCAGGAGATCGGGCATCAGTTCGCTCCCCCGCCGGCGGTCTTCAGCCAGGCGGCGCCGCAGGCCTTGGCGAGCTCACGCACCCGCAGGATGTAGCTCTGGCGCTCGGTGACCGAGATCACGCCGCGCGCATCGAGCAGGTTGAAGACATGGCTCGCCTTGATGCACTGGTCATAGGCCGGCAAGGCAAGCTTGTGGCTGGGATCGTTGCTGGCGGCATCGGCCTCGCCGGCGGCGAGCAGCGCCTTGCACTCGGCCTCGGCATCGCTGAAGTGCCGGAACAAGGTCTCGGTATTGGCGTGCTCGAAGTTATGCCGCGAGAACTCCTGCTCGGCCTGCAGGAAGACGTCGCCATAGGAGATGCGGTCCTCGCCTTCGAGGCCGTTGAAGTTGAGGTCGTAGACGTTCTCGACGCCCTGGACATACATGGCGAGGCGCTCGAGCCCGTAGGTGAGCTCGCCTGCCACGGGTGCGCATTCGACGCCGGCGACCTGCTGGAAATAAGTGAATTGGCTGACCTCCATGCCGTCGCACCAGCATTCCCAGCCGAGGCCCCAGGCGCCGAGCGTCGGGCTCTCCCAATCGTCCTCGACGAAGCGGACATCGTGCAAAGCGAGATCGACGCCGATCGCCTTGAGCGAGTCGAGATAGAGCTGCTGCAGATCTGCCGGCGACGGCTTCAGGATGACCTGGAACTGGTAGTAGTGCTGCAGCCGATTGGGGTTCTCGCCATAGCGGCCGTCCTTGGGCCGACGCGAGGGCTGGACATAGGCCGCCTTCCAGGGCTTCGGGCCCAGAGCGCGCAGCGTCGTCGCCGGGTGGAAGGTGCCGGCGCCGACCTCCATGTCGTAGGGCTGGAGGATGACGCAGCCGCGCTCGGCCCAGAAGCGCTGCAAGGTCAGCAGCAGTCCCTGAAAGGAGCGGGTCGGGTTCAGCGGGTCGGAGGACGCGGCCAAGGGCATCAGCCTTTTAAAAACTGTCGAAAAACGTGCGGCGTGATTAGGGGCTGGCGGCGCTCATGGTCAAGCGCTTGGCCATGAATGAGGCATGAACCCTTCGGCAAGGATCGCGTTCATAGAGAGGCGGCTATTGTCGCCCCATCGAACGGTCCGCGGCGCTCGGGGCGAGCGCTTGAGCCGGGCCGACGCGACAAGCAGGAGTTCAAAATGCTGTCGAACCGTATCGCCGCCGCCCTGTTGGGTGCCGGCGCCCTTCTTTTCACCGGCCTCGCCGTCGCCCCGGCCAATGCCGCGCCGATCGCGGCAGGCAGCGTCCCGGCCACCACCGGCCAGATCGAGCAGGCCCAATATTACGGCCGGCCCTATTACGGCCCGCGCCGCTATTACGGTCGCCCGGTCTACCGTCCGCGCTGCTACTTCGTCGACCGGCGTGTCTGGAACGGCTGGCGCTGGGTGATCCGTCCGGTTCGCGTCTGCCGCTGACCGCAATAGCCCCTCGAAGGGCCTGGCGGCACGCTCCGTCAGGCCCCGAGGCTAACCGGCGGCCATAATGACGCCCGATCGCCACGGCACAGGCCAGCGCGGTTCATGAAGAAGGATACGACATGCTTCGCAAGCTTTTCCTCGGCCTCTCGGCCGCCGCGGCCCTCGGCGTCGCCTCGCTCGGCATGAGCGCCATCACGGCGGCTCCGGCCGAGGCCCAGGCCTTGAGCGGCGGCTATGGCTATCCCGGCGGCGGCAGCCGGCATCCGTCGGCACCGCGCTACAGCAATCCCGGCTGGGGCAACGGCGGATATTATGGCCGCCCGCGACCGGGCTATGGCCGCCCGCATTACGGACAACGCTGCCGCATCGTCGACCAGCGCGTCTGGAACGGCCGGCGCTGGGTGGTCCGTTCGACACGCGTCTGCCGCTGACGGCCACCTGAGCTCATGAAGAGAGGCTGAACGGTGCGGCCACGCCCCGTTCAGCCCCGCGACCAGAAGCTGGCCGCCACGATGACACCCGATTGCCCCGGCATTGGCCGGGGGCATCAGCGAAGGAGGTAATCATGCTTCGCAAACTCGTTCTTGGACTTTCGGCGGCCGCTGCGCTCGGCGTGGCAGGCCTCGGCATGGGTGCGGTCACCGCAACCCCGGCCGATGCACAGGCGCTGAGCGGCGGCTATGGCTATCCCGGCAGCGGCAGCCGCCACCCCTACGCGCCGCGCTACGGCAATCCCGGCTGGGGCGGCGGCTACTATGGCCGACCCGGCTGGGGTGGCCGCGGCTATTACGGCCGCCCCTATTACGGCTATGGCGGCGGCTACTACGGCCCGCGCTGCTATGTCCGTCCCGTGCGCTATTGGGATGGCTGGGGCTGGGTGGTGCGCGAGCGCCGCATCTGCCGCTGAGGCGCCTGGCCTAGGCGAGCAAGGCCTCGCCGCGGTGGAGCGCCTCGCTGAAGGCGGTGAAGCGCCCGTCCGCACTGTTGAGAATCAGAGCCGGCAGCACAGCTGCCGGCTTTTTGCTGCCGAGGCGGCCCGAGACGATCACCCGGATCGCCGCCCGGTCCGCCTGACTGTGAACCGGGCGAATCTCGACTGCGCCGAACCCGGTCTCCAATCCTGAGAGAATTGCGCCCAGCGCCTCGGCACGATGGATGATGCTGATGCCGCCGCCCGGCTTCAGCACGTGACGGGCAGCCTTCAGCCAATCGCCGAGAGACTGTCCGGCGACATGGGCCACGCGCCGATTGGCGACCGGCGAGGCGCGCACCTCGCCCGCTTCGAAGAAGGGCGGGTTCATCGCGACCCAGGCCATGGAGGCCGGCGCCAGGCCGCACTCGGCCAGCCCCCCGCTTTTCTCGCCGATGGTCCCGGCCGCGGCACGCACCCGCCCGGCCAGATCGTTGAGCCCGGCATTGCGGGCCGCGAGCGCCGCGAGCTCCGGGTCGCGCTCGACCAGAACCACGTCGAGCACAGGCTGCCGCAAGGCGACGGCGAGCCCGACCGTGCCGACGCCGGCGCCGAAATCGGCGAGAGGCCCCTCGCCGAGCTCGGGAATCGCCGCCGCGAGCAGAACGGCATCGGAGCCGGCGCGGTGGCCCTTCACCGGTTGGAGCAGGCGCAGGCGCCCGCCGAGCAGCCGGTCCTCGCCGATCTCGCCAAGGCCTGCTGCTTCAGCGCTCATGGCGCAGTTCATCGCCGTAGCCAGCCTCGATCAACAAAGCGCGAGCGCGCCTGCTGTCCTGCTCGCGCACCAGGAGGCGGCGCGGAAAGGCACCGATCATGCCTTCGAGCGCGCTGATGTGCTGGTCGGCGATCAGGCAGTCGAGATTGGCTGACGTCAGCAGCGCCTCGATGGCGCCAAGCAAGACGAGGTCATTGGAGCGTACCAGTTCGTGCATGCCATCATGGAGCCTGCGGAGCCAACCCGACGCAACAGGAAAGATCGCATCGCCCGGTCCAGTATGGCGGCGCAGCGTCAATCTGTTGCGCCGCGAAAGGATTGCCGGGGCTGGCGCCGCATGCGAGCTTTGTGGCAAGGGCATAGCATGCGCGTTTGCGCGATAAACGGCCGGAGTTTGCGCGTGGGCGTCGTCGTAGCTTTCGAAGACAAGGACACCGGCCAGGCTGGCATCGAGGCACTGGTCGGATTGACGCGCGCCGACATGGAACGCGTCAACGCGATGATCCTGTCGCGCACCGGTTCCGAGGTCACGATGATCCCGGAGGTCGCGAACCACCTGATCTCGTCGGGCGGCAAGCGGCTGCGGCCGATGTTGACGCTGGCGACGGCGGCGCTCTGCGGCTATCGCGGCGAGGGCCATGTCAAGCTCGCGGCCAGCGTCGAGTTCATGCACACGGCGACGCTTCTGCATGACGATGTCGTCGACGAGAGCGACATGCGCCGCGGCAAGGCCGCCGCCCGCATGCTCTGGGGCAACGAGGCGAGCGTGCTGGTCGGCGATTTCCTGCTCGGCCAGGCCTTCAAGATGATGGTCGAGGTCGGCTCGCTGCGCGCGCTCGACATCCTCTCGACCGCCGCGGCCGTCATCGCCGAGGGCGAGGTGATGCAGCTCGCCGCCGCCAAGAACACTGAGACGACCGAGGACGAGTACCTCGCCGTGATCCGCGGCAAGACGGCTGAGCTCTTCGCCGCCGCCTGCGAGGTCGGGCCGGTGATCGCCAGCTCGTCGAAGGGCGAGGCGGCCGCATGCCGCAGCTATGGGCTCAATCTCGGAATCGCCTTCCAGCTCGTCGATGATGCGCTCGACTATGGCGGCTCCTCGGGCCAGCTCGGCAAGAATGTCGGCGACGACTTCCGCGAGGGCAAGATCACGCTGCCAGTGGTGCTCTCCTTCCGCCGTGGCAACGAGGAAGAGCGTGCCTTCTGGCGCCGCACCCTGCAGGAAGGCGAGGTCCGCGACGGCGATCTCGATCAGGCACAGGCGCTGATGCGCAGCCATGGTGCGCTCGCCGACACGATCGAGCGCGCCCGCCATTACGCCAAGATGGCGAAGGATGCGCTCGGCCTCTACCCGTCATCGCCGATGAAGCAGGCGCTCAACGACGCCGTCGACTTCTGCGTGGCGCGGGCGCACTGAGCGCCCGTCAGCGCTGCTCGGCCGCGATCCTCAAGCCCAGCGCCAGCAGGAGCCCGCCCGTCACCGCCTCGATGACGCGCCTCACCTGCGAGCGCCGCAGCACGTCGCCGGCCTTGGCGACCACGAGCGCATAGGCGGAAAGCCAGAGCAGCGTCATCGCGGCGAAGACCAGCCCGAGCAGGAAGAGCGTGCTGAAGCTGCCGCTGCCAGCCGCGAATTGCGGCAAGAGGCTTGCGAAGAACACCGCGATCTTGGGATTGCCGAGATTGCTGATCAGCCCTTGCCGATAGGCGGTCGCAGGCGCGAGCCGGCGCAGCGGCGGCAACTCGGCGGTCGCGGACACTGCCTGTCCCTGACGGCGGAAAGCCTCCCGCAGCGCCATGATGCCGAGATAGATCAGATAGACCGCGCCGGCATACTGGATCGCGCGGAAGACCGGCTCGCTCGCCACCAGCAGCGCGACCAGGCCGAGACTGGTCGCCAGCGCCCAGATCGAGAGGCCGGTCGCGACGCCGAGCGCGGTCAGCACGCCGCCGGCACGGCCGCCGAACAAGGTGTTGCGGATGGTCAGAGCCGTGTCCGGCCCCGGCGTGCAGATCACCAGTGCCGCGACACCGACATAGGCGAGGAAAGAGGCCAGCGTCATGATGCGCCCTCCGGCGTTAAGTCATGACGTCTATCTCAGCACAGTCGGCTTCGCCCACCAATCCGGCTGGCTATGCGCCAGACGCTCGGCGGGCTCGCCTATCTCGACCTGCGCCGCCGCGGCTCGCCGATGCAATCTGCTCCGCTTGAAGCAAAAAGCTCATTGACGATTACGACAGACGCCTTTGCGTGAATATCGCCTCGGGTTGCGACGGCGAAGTGCTCGCCGAGCGTACTCCCGTTGTCTCCGAGTGTGCTAACGGCCGCAGGCCTGCCTGGCAGATTCCCGATGAAGGTCAAGGACCAGACACCGTCCTTCTGCCGTGCCCGCATCGCATAGCCACGATTTGTACGCATGTGCGTGAGGCCGAAAAAGACGATCGCGCCATCCTTGGCCGGCATCAGACCTACGACGTTGTCGTGAGAAAGAGTGCTCTCCTGCCCTGCGAGCGAGCGAAAGCGCAACTCGCCGCCCCATTCCCCGCGATCGATACCGATCAGGCGTCCTCCGGGCACATCCAGCTCTTTCGCGGCTAGGGTCACCGGAGTTGCAAACTCATTTTCTCTCCAACGCCAGCGACCGCTAGGACAGGCGCGCAACTGTTCGGCTTCGGCCTTCTGCTCCGCATTGACAACCACGTCCGTCGCCGGCTGCTTGGCTTGTGCGAACGCCGGCCCCACCGCGAACATCGAGGCAATCAACGGCAAGGCGACGGCATAGAGCATTGCGAGTTCCCAAAAGCGGACTCAACCTATCATCGTAGGCTTCACCCACCAATCCCGCCGCTGTTTCGCCAGACGCTTCCCCGCCGCGGCACTGGCGCGGCAATCGTCGAACAGAGCGAAGCAGGTCGCACCCGAGCCGGACATGCGCGCCAGCCGGCAACCGGGTAGCGCCGACAGCACCGACAAGACCTCGCCGATCGCCGGGGCGACGGACCGGGCGGGCGCTTCGAGATCGTTGCCGGAGGCCGCCAAGGCGGCGATCAGGGACGCCGAGGTGACCGGCGATGGATCTCCGGCCCTGAATGCCTCGACGCCGCCGGCATGCCCCTGCCCCGGCTGGAGCCCCAGCGCCCGGAACACCGGGGCTGTCTCGACCGCGATGCCGGGATTGACCAGCAGCGCGAACAGCCGCGGCAGGCGCAAGGGCTGGCCGAGCCGCTCGCCGATGCCGCGCATCACCCGGGCGCGCGCCTCCAGGCAGACCGGGACATCGGCGCCGATCCTGCCCGCCGCGGCGAGCAATGCCGGGTGCGACAACGGCAGATCGTTGAGCCGCGCCAGCAACCGTAAGGCGGCAGCCGCATCGGCCGAGCCGCCGCCAATGCCCGAGGCGACCGGCAGGCGCTTGACGAGGTGGAAGCAGCCGGAGCGCAGGCCAGCGATCTCCTCGCGAAGCATGCGCTCGGCCTTGAGGACGAGATTGTCCGCTCCGGTCGACAGACCAGCGCCGAACGGGCCGGATATCTGCACTCCGGACGGCTCGCCTGGCGACAGGCTCAGCGCATCACCGACACCGGCGAAGGCGACGAGGCTGTCGAGCTCATGATAGCCGTCGGCCCGGCGGCCGATCACACGCAGGGAGAGATTGACCTTGGCCGGGGCGCGGGTCGCCAGCGGGAGTGACATGGAACCCTGTTGTCATTCCGGGGCTTCGCGGAGCGAAGAGCCCGGAACCCAGAACCGATACCCGTTCAGGATAGGGCTGCTGGCTTCGGATTCTTCGTGTTCCGCCGGATCGGTTCTGGGTTCCGGGCTCAGGCCTTCGGCCTGCCCCGGAATGACGGTGATGGTTCCACGCGAACCCTCAGCCGCCATCCTTCTTCGGCTCGGCCGCATTGGCCGAGGGCGCCGGGTCCTCGAGACCCTTCTCGATCTTGCGCTGGATGCGGGTGAGGTCCTCCGGCTCCGGCCCGAGATCGCGGGCATAGTTCCACTGATAGCGCGCCTCGAGATAGCGCCCGGTCTTCCAGTAGACGTCGCCGAGATGGTCGTTGATCACCGGATCGGACGGACGCAGCTCCATCGCTTTCTCCAACTCGGTCGCCGCTTCGTCATAGCGGCCCAGCCGGTAATGCGCCCAGCCGAGCGAATCGATGATGTAGCCGTCGCGCGGCCGAAGCTCGACGGCGCGGCGCAGCATGCCGAGCGCTTCCTCGAGCTTGAGATGCTGGTCGACCAGCGAATAGCCGAGATAGTTGAGCACGAGGGCGCGCTCGCGGCCGAGCGCCTCCGGCATCAGCTCCAGCGCCTTGCGCAGATCGGCCTCGGCCTGCGGCCACTTCTTGATGCGCTCATAGGCGATGCCGCGCGAATAGAAGAGGTCCCAGTTGGAGCGGCCCGGCGTGCCGAGCTTGGCGACCGCCTTGTCATAGGTCGTCGCCGCCTCCTCGAAGCGCTTGCGCGAGCGATAGATGTTGCCGAGCGCCGAGATCGCGTCGATGTCGTCGGGGCGCGCGACGATGATCCCCTCGAGATGCTTGACGGCCTCCTCGGTCTTGCCGAGCTGTTCGAGGCCGAGCCCGATCTGGATGTCGGCGACCGGACGCAGCGGCGAGTTCTCAGGCATGCGCCGGTAGACCTGGACGGCGTCCTCGGTCTGCTTGGCGCGCTCGAGGATGTCGGCCAGCGTCAGCACGGCGAGATCGTGGCCGGGATCGAGATAGACCGCAAAGCGCAGATAGAGCAGCGCGGTCGCCTCGTCGCCTTGCAGGATCCCGGCACTGGCGAGGCCGTAGAGCACCTCGGCCGCGCCCTGCTGGGTGTTGCCGACGATGCGCTGCAGCGGCTCCTTGCTGCCGATTTTGGCGATGGCGTCGCGCACCACCGGATGGTTCGGGCGCACACGCTGCTCGAAATCGTTGAGCGTCGCCAGGGCCGCCTCACTGTCGCCGGCGCGCGCCTGCTGGCGGGCCCAGAGATCGACGAGGCGCAGATTGGTCTTCTCGGCGTCATAGGCCGCCTTGAGCCGGCGGTTCGCGTCGTTGCGGCGGCCGGCGATGTCGAGGATCAGCCCGGCGTGGAAATCGCGGAAGCGGTCGAAGGTCGATTCGCCCTTGAGACGTTCCAGGGTGTCGAGCGCGCGATTGGTCTCGCCGGAACCGGAATAGGCCCAGGCGGCGAGCAGGGTCGCGGTGATGTCGGCCGAACGGCCACGCCCGCCGCGCTGCAACTGGCTGCGGGCCGCGGCATAGTTCTTCTGCTTCAGCGCACGCACGCCGAGCGCGAGCTGGGCAAGGCCGTTGGTGGCATCGCGCTGGATCAGCCTCTCGGCGGCCCGGAAGGTCTCGTTCATCGCGCCGTCGGCGAGGAAGGCGACGAAGCCGCGCTCGAGCAACTCGCTGTTCTGCGGATCGTTCTTGATCGCCTCGCGCAGATAGATCGAGGCCGCACCGAGGTCGCGGGCGGAACCGGCGACCACAGCCGCCAGATAATTGCCTTCGAGACTCTCGGCCGGCTCGAACTTGTCGACCGGGCGCGCCTGCGCGAGCGCCGGCATGCCAACATGCATGCCGGCAACAAACGCCAGCACGAGAGCGGCGCTACGGCCGTCGATTTGAAACGTCACGTTCGACTTTCTCCCTCGGTCCGCCCCCGGCGCCGGGGACTGGTCCGTGGACGGGACCGTGACCTGAACGATTAGGCCGCCAACATGGCCGTTTCCGGGCCTGCCGACAAGTGCAGCATCGCCTCTACGCCGGCGGCGTCACGCTGACGTGAAAAGCGTAATCGACCGCTTGAAGCGGCAGTTGAAACATTAGCTTTCCGCAAAGCAAATCGGCATAGAATTCCGCTGTCGCGGATATTCGCGACGATTCGTTTAGGACACTTCAAATGAAGAAGGTCTCGCTCGCGCTCGCTGCGGTCCTGACGCTCGCCGGCATTGCCGGTGGCTGCGCCACCAAGGAGCCGGAGAAGCCCGCTCCTGTCGTCCGCAAGGGCTGATTCGCCGTCTCTTCCGGCTTGAAAGACCAAGGCCGCGCCGGGTGCATCCAGCGCGGCCTTAATCTTGGATAATCGGCTCGAAGACTATCACATGTTCGAGTAGTTCGGCCCGCCCGCCCCTTCCGGCACCGTCCAGGTGATGTTCTGGGCCGGGTCCTTGATGTCGCAGGTCTTGCAGTGCACGCAGTTCTGCGCGTTGATCACGAAGCGCGGCAGGCTCTGCTTCTCAGGATCGGCATAGACGACCTCGTAGACCCCTGCCGGGCAGTAGAGCCGCGCCGGCTCGCCATAGATCGGCAGGTTCTGCAGCACCGGCACATTGGGGTCGGTCAGCTTCAGATGCGCCGGCTGGTCCTCCTCGTGATTGGTCGCCGAGAGGAAGACCGAGGAGAGCTTGTCGAAGGAAATCTTGCCGTCGGGCTTGGGGTAGACGATCGGCGTGACCATGCCGATCGGCTTCAGCGTGGCATGGTCGGGCTTGCCATGCTTCAGCGTGCCGAAGGGCGACCAGCCGAAGAGCTGGTTCAGCCACATGTCGATGCCGCCGAGCATGACGCCGCCGATCGTGCCGAGCTTCGACCAGAGCGGCTTGACGTTGCGCACCAGCTTGAGGTCGCGGCCGATCTCGGAGGCGCGCCAGCTCTCCTCGATGCCGTCGACCATGTCATGGGAGCGGCCCGCCGCCAGCGCCGGGACGAGATGCTCGGCCGCCAGCATGCCCGACAGGATGGCGTTGTGACTGCCCTTGATGCGCGGCACGTTGACGAAGCCGGCGGCGCAGCCGATCAGCGCCCCACCCGGGAAGGTCAGCTTCGGCACCGACTGCCAACCGCCCTCGGTGATGGCGCGCGAGCCATAGGAGAGGCGCTTGGCGCCCTCGAAGACGTCGCGGATCATCGGGTGGGTCTTGAAGCGCTGGAACTCGTCGAAGGGCGAGAGCGTCGGGTTCGTGTAGTTGAGGTGGACGACGAAGCCGACCGAAACCAGATTGTCGTCGAAATGGTAGAGGAAGGAGCCACCGCCGGTCGACATGTCGAGCGGCCAGCCGAAGGAGTGCTGCACCAGCCCCTTCCTGAACTTCTCCGGCTTGACCTGCCAGATCTCCTTGAGGCCGATGCCGTATTTCTGCGGCTCGCGACCCTCGTCGAGGGCAAAGCGCCTGATCGCGATCTTGGAGAGCGAGCCGCGCGCGCCCTCGCCGAGCAGGGTATAGCGGCCGCGCAGCTCCATGCCGCGAGTAAAGCGGTCGGAGACGGTGCCGTCCTTGGCGATGCCCATGTCGCCGGTGGCGATACCGGCGACCGAGCCGTCCTCGTTGTAGAGCAGCTCGGCAGCGGCGAAGCCAGGATAGATCTCGACGCCGAGCGCCTCGGCCCGCGCCGCGAGATACTTTGCCACCAGACCCAGCGAGCCGACGAAGTTGCCGTGATTGTTCATCAGCTTCGGCATGGCGAAGTTGGGCAGGCGCGCTCCGCCGGCCGGGCCGAGGACATAGAAGACGTCCTCGCTGACCTGCGTGTGCAGCGGACGGGCATCGTCCTCGCGCCAGTCGGGCAGGAGCTTGTCGAGGCCGATCGGATCGATGACCGCACCGGAGAGGATGTGCGCGCCGACCTCGGAGCCCTTCTCGACGACGACGACCGAAATGGCCTCGTCGAGCTGCTTCAGCCGGATCGCGGCAGCGAGCCCGGCGGGACCGGCGCCGACGATGACGACGTCATAGTCCATGCTCTCGCGCGGCGTGCTCTGCGCTTCCTTCAGATCCATGCTGCCCTCCACCCCGCGCCGGCTATGTCTCGTTAGATAGTTTATATATGAACTATCTTGATCAACCCGCCAAGCGCTGCCGCAAGGCTGATTGGAATTCCTCTATCCGGGGCTCCCGTTCATTTTGCAACAGCGAAGGGCTCGCTTCGTTCCGAGCGCCGCTCTATTCTCCCGCCATGTCGCTCGACGCCGTCTCCGCAGCCGAACTGATCGCCTGGTACGCCGAAATGGGCGTAACAGAAGCGCTCGACGAGACACCGCACGACCATTTCGCTGCTGCAGCAGAGCCGGCGCGACAGCCTGTCGCACGCCCCCTCACGGCGCCTCAGCAGGCGGCGCGGCGTCCTGTCGCTGTGGCTGCGGCAACCCCGCCCGACGAAGCGGCGCTGTCCGCCCGGGCGCTGGCACGCGAGGCGGCGACGCTGGATGAGCTCAAGACGGCACTCGCGAGCTTCGAGGGTTGCCCGCTCAAGACGACCGCCAAGAACCTGGTCTTCTCCGACGGCAATCCGGCGGGAAAGGTGATGTTCGTCGGCGAGGCGCCGGGCGCCGACGAGGACCGGATCGGCCTGCCCTTCGTCGGCCGCTCGGGACAACTGCTCGACCGGATGCTGGCCGCGATCGGCCTCAACCGGCAGGAGCATGTCTACATCGCCAATCTCCTGCCCTGGCGCCCGCCCGGCAACCGCACGCCGACGCCGCAGGAGGTCGCGATCTGCCTGCCCTTCATCCAGCGCCAGATCGAGCTCGCCGACCCCGACATCCTGGTCTGCATCGGCGGCCCCTCGGCCCAGGGGCTGCTCGGGGTCTCCGGCATCCTGGCCTCGCGGGGGCGCTGGATGGAATATGACACGGGCAGGCGCATGATCCGGGCGATCGCGACGCTGCACCCGGCCTATCTCTTGCGCCAGCCGCTGCAGAAGCGCCTGGCCTGGCGCGACCTGCGCGCGCTCAAGGCTGCTCTCGACGCGCTTTGACGCAGCGGCGCGATGCCACTGCGTCACCACCGACGGCTGCCCTGCCAGGTTGGCTTGATTATTCCGAGTGCAAAGTAGACCCTGCAACCAGCAGGGTCATTCGGCCATGACATTCGTGGCCGGCACGCCGGAGCGATGCGATGGAAATCGACGCCTTTCTGCTGTCACGCATCCAGTTCGCCTTCACGGTTTCCTTCCACATCGTCTTCCCGGCCTTCACGATCGGCCTCTCGGCCTATATCGCGACACTGCTCGGCCTGTGGCTGAAGACCGGCGACCAGAAGTTCCATCTGCTCGCCCGGTTCTGGACCAAGATCTTCGCGGTGTCCTTCGCCATGGGCGTGGTCTCGGGCATCGTCCTCTCCTACCAGTTCGGCACCAACTGGAGCCGATTCTCGGTCGCGGTCGGCAACGTCATCGGCCCGCTGATCGGCTACGAGGTGCTGACCGCCTTCTTCCTCGAAGCCTCCTTCCTCGGCGTGATGCTGTTCGGCTGGAAACGGGTGCCACCCTGGCTGCATTTCCTCTCGGCCGTGATCGTCGCCGGCGGCACCGCCCTTTCCGGCTTCTGGATCCTCTCCGCCAATAGCTGGATGCAGTATCCGGCCGGGCACGAGGTCCGCGACGGCATCGCCTATCCGGTCGACTGGCTGAAGATCGTCTTCAACCCGACCTTCCCCTTGCGCTTCGCGCATATGATGACGGCGGCCTATCTCACCACCGCCTTCGTCGTGCTGGCGACCGGCGCGCGGCACCTGCTCGCCGGGCACCGCACCGAATCGGCCAGGACGATGGTGCGCATGGCGATCCTGATGATCGCACTGACCGCGCCGCTCCAGGCCGTGATCGGCGACTTCCACGGCAAGCAGACCGCGATCTACCAGCCGGCCAAGCTCGCCGCGATCGAGGCGCACTGGGATTCGTCCAAGCCCGGCGCGCTCGTGCTCTTCGCCTGGCCGGACGAGAAGGCCGAGCTCAACCGCTTCGAGATCGCGATCCCCGGCATCGCCAGCCTGCTCACCCATGGCAGCATGGATGCGCTCTTCCCGAGCCTCAGGGATTTCAAGGTCGAGGACCGGCCGCCGGTGCTCATCCCGTTCTTCGCCTTCCGCATCATGGTCGGTATCGGCACGCTGATGATCATCTTCGGCTGGGTCGGCGCCTGGCTCTGGAAGCGCGGCACCGTGTTCGAAGCGCGCGGCTGGCTCTGGCTCGCGCAGTACAGCTGGCCGGCCGGCTTCATCGCCATCCTCTCCGGCTGGTTCGTCACCGAGGTCGGCCGCCAGCCCTGGCTCGCCACCGGCGTGCTGCGCTCGAAGGATGCGGTCTCGCCGGTGACGACGCTGGAGGTCGCGATCTCGCTGGCGCTGTTCGTCTTCGTCTACTGCGTCGTCTTCGCCGCCGGCATCGCGCTGATCAACCGCCTGATCGACAAGGGGCCGGACGAGATCAGCCATGAGGACCCGCCCGAGCAGCCCTCGAAGCGGCCGCTCAAGGCGGCGCAGGCGCCGGCCTCCGCCATCTTCGGCGACGGCCATCCCGGCGACGACAAGATCCAGCCGGCGAGCTGAGGAGAACCTAAGATGGAATGGTATCTCCCCGTGATCTGGGCCGGGCTGATCGGCACCGCCGTGATGCTCTATGTCGTGCTCGACGGTTTCGACCTCGGCATCGCCATCCTGTTCCCGACGACCAGGGACGAAAGCGAGCGCGACCAGATGATGAACTCGGTCGCGCCGTTCTGGGACGGCAACGAGACCTGGCTGGTGCTCGGCGGCGGCGGCCTCTGGGTCGCCTTCCCCTATGCCTATGCCATCATCATGCCGGCCTTCTACATCCCGGTGATCCTGATGCTGCTGGCGCTGATCTTCCGCGGCGTCGCCTTCGAATTCCGCTGGGTGGCAAAGCCCCATCACAGGATCTGGGACTTTGCCTTCTGGGCTGGCTCGACGGTAGCCGCCTTCGCGCAGGGGCTGATCCTCGGCGGCCTGCTCCAAGGCGTGAAGGTCGTCGACAAGCAGTTCGCCGGCGGGCCCTTCGACTGGCTGACCCCGTTCACACTGATGTGCGGCGTCGGCGTCGTCATCGGCTACGCCACGCTCGGCGCCACCTGGCTGGTCTACAAGACCGAAGGACCGGTGGCCGAGCGGGCCCGCCGGCAGGCCAAGACGCTGCTCCTCGGCCTGCTCGCCTTCGCGGTGCTGGTCTCGCTATGGACGCCCTATGCGCATCCGCGCATCGCCGAGCGCTGGTTCACCCCCGCGAACCTGATGCTGCTCTGGCCCTTCCCGGTGCTGACCGCCTTCTGCGGCTACATGGCCTGGAAGCGGCTGCATGGGGCGCACGAGTTCACGCCCTTCGCCTTCACCATCGCGATCTTCCTGCTCTGCTTCCTTGGCCTCGCGATCTCGAACTATCCCTATCTCGTGCCGCCGGGGCTGACGATCTGGGACACGGCAGCGGCGCCGTCCTCGCATGTCTTCGTGCTGATCGGCGTGACCTTCCTCTTGCCGATGATCCTGTTCTACACGGCCTTCGTGTACTGGACCTTCCGCGGCAAGGTGAAAGCCGATGCTGGCTACCATTGAGGCACCTTGTCCCCGCCGCATAGGATGAGGCGGAGGAAGCCGAAGCGGGAGGAAGCTATGAGCAGGATCGGGATGTTGCGTCGCGCGGCGGCGGGAATTTTGATGCTGGGCGCGATCCCAGCCTTTGCGGCGCCACAGAAGCCGGTGCTCGACGCGGCTGAGGCCGAGAAACCCGCCTATCTCGACACGCTCAAGGCCCTGGTCTCAATCGAATCCGGATCACGCGATGCCGAAGGGCTCGCGACGATCGCTGCCCTCATCGCCGAACGCCTGAAGGCGCAGGGCGGCGAGGTCGAGGTCGTGGAATCGGCGGACGCGTCGAAATCTCCCGGCAAGACCGTGCTCGCCCGCTTCAAGGGCACTGGCAGCAAGAAGGTGCTGCTCCTGGCGCATATGGACACGGTCTACACCAAGGGCATGCTCGCCCAGCAGCCTTTCCGGATCGACGGCGACAAGGCCTATGGCCTCGGCATCGCAGACGACAAGCACGGCGTCGCCCTGATCCTCCACACCGTTGCGCTGCTCAACAAGATCGCGGCCAGGGATTACGGCACGCTCACCGTGCTCATCAATGGCGACGAGGAGATCGGCTCGCCCGGCTCCAAGGCGCTGATCACCAGGATCGCCGCCGACCAGGACGCGGTATTCTCCTGCGAGGGCTCTCCGATCGGTCAGGACGCGCTGCGCCTAGCCACCAGCGGCATCGCCTCGGTCCAGCTCAAGGTCACCGGCCGGGCCTCGCATGCCGGCAGCTCCCCGGAGCTGGGCCGCAACGCGCTCTATGAGCTCTCCCATCAGATCCTGCAGATGCGCGACCTGTCCAAGCCCGAGATGGGCCTCAAGCTGAACTGGACGATCGCCTCCGCCGGCTCGGTCAGCAACGCAATCCCGGCCGATGCGAAGGCGCAGGCGGATGTCAGGGCGCTGCGCATGGCCGATTTCGACCTGATCGAGTCGGCCGTGAAGGAGCGCATCCAGAACAAGCTCATCCCCGACACCGTCGTCGAGGCGACGCTGACGCGTGGCCGCCCGCCGCTGGCGCCGACGGAATCCGCCAAGGTGCTCGGCGCCCATGCCAAGCGGGTTTTCAGCGAGCTCGACCGGCCCTTGGCCGTGATCGAGACGGCGACCGGAGGTGGGACCGACGCCGCCTATGCCGCGCTCGAGACCAAGGCACCGGTGATCGAGGGCTTCGGCCTCAGGGGATTCGGCGCCCATTCGAACCAGAACGAATACGTCGCGCTCGATTCGATCACGCCCCGGCTCTATTTGCTGGCCCGCATGATCACCGACGTATCGCGCGGCCAGGGCAAATAGCGCATCCCTCTCGCAGCGAGCGATGCTTGGCTGCTCGGTCACTCACCGGGCAAACAGCACGGCTTGAGTTCCGCCGCGTCCTCGCCGACATTGGCGGCGCTGCAACAAGGGCTCGCGCATGCGTTGGGAAGATTATCGCCAGTCCGAGAATCTCGAGGACCGGCGCGGCGGGGGCGGTGGTGAATTCGCCGGGCTTCCGGGCGGGCGCGGCGGCATCGGCATCGGCACCATGGTCGTGCTCGGCCTGCTCGGCTGGGCGCTCGGCATCGACCCGCGCCTCCTGATCGGCGGCGCCGAATTGATCGGCGGCATCGGCGGCCGCAGCCCGCCGACGCAGGAGCAGCGCAAATCGGCAGGTCCGCCGCAGGACGAGATGGGCAAGTTCGTTTCGGCCGTGCTGGCGCAGAACGAGGACATCTGGGGCAAGGTGCTGCCGCAGCAGGCCAACCGCAAATACGTGCCGCCGAAGCTGGTGCTGTTCAGCGGCGTCGACCGCTCGGGCTGCGGCACGGCGCAGGCGGCGATGGGGCCGTTCTATTGCCCCAACGACCAGCGGGTCTATCTCGACCTCTCCTTCTTCAACGAGATGCAGCGCAAGCTCGGCGGCGGTGGCGATTTCGCCTATGCCTATGTCGTCGGCCACGAGGTCGGCCACCACATCCAGAATCTGCTCGGCATCCTGCCGAAGGTGAACGAATTGCGTCAGCGGGTTTCCGAGCGCGAATCGAACCAGCTTTCTGTGCGCGTCGAATTGCAGGCCGACTGCTTCGCCGGTGTCTGGGCCCACAACATCCAGGCAATGGATCGGATCGAGCCCGGCGACATCGACGAGGCGCTGCGCTCCGCCTCGGCGATCGGCGACGACAAATTGCAGCAGCAGGGCCGCGGCGTCGTCGTGCCGGATTCCTTCACCCACGGCTCGTCGGCGCAGCGCACGCGCTGGTTCAACACCGGCTTCAAATCCGGCTCGATGCAGAGCTGCGACACCTTCCGCACCAACCAGCTCTGAGTTTCAGAGCACGGCGCGCTCGCGGCGGACCGTGAGCCGGCGCGGCGCGCGTGCCAGCCGGCCGGAGAGGATCTGCTTCTTCGGCGCGAGCAGCCCCGCCCTGACGCCGCGGGAGCGCAGCGAAACCGCGCCCCATTCGCGCAAGGCCGCGGCCATGCCGCGCAGCGGCATCAGAGCCGGCCTTGCCGCTGCCGTCAGCAGATGCCGCTCGATGCTCGGCGTCCACGCTGGCTCCGGCAGATCGCCGGCCTCGAGCAGGATCACCCAGTCGCCGCGCGCCTCTGCGACCCCGGACGACCAGGCCTCGCCGTTCTTCACCCTGACATAGCTGGCGCCAGTCTCGTCGGCGAGGCGGGCGATCGCGGCATCGTCGCCATCGTCGATCACCACGGCATGGCCGATCACGCCCTTGGCGACAGCCGGAATCAGCACGGACAAGGTCGCGGCAAGCGCCTCGGCGTCACGATTGGCCCGGATGACGGCGGTGATCATGGGCACCCAGCTTATGACGCAGTGCAACATGTCGCAATCCTGTCACTTGCCTTTTGTTCCCTTTATGTTCACATTCCTTGGTCTCGGAACCACCGATTCCGCCGGGAGACGAAACCATGCTGCAGGCCAGGCCCTCAGCCAGGACGCAACCGCTCAAGCGCCGCGACAGCGAGCCGGGCACGGTGTCCGCTCCGGTGCGGCTCGCGCCGGTCGATCCGCTCGCCCATGTCGGCAGCCAGATCGACCCGGAGCGACGGCGCGGACGCGGCGCGACGATCAATCCCGGCGGCCGCTATGAAGCCGAGCAGCGCATCAGCGAGGATGACGGCTGGGGCTCGCTCGGCGAATTGCCGCCGTTCAAGACCGAGGTCTCGGTCGAAAAGCCGCGGACGATCATTACACGCAATGACTCCCCGGATATTTCGTTCGATCGCTCGATCAACCCCTATCGCGGCTGCGAGCACGGCTGCGTCTATTGCTTCGCGCGGCCGAGCCATGCCTATCTCGGCCTCTCGCCCGGGCTCGACTTCGAGAGCAAGCTGACCGCCAAGCCCGATGCGGCGCTGCTGCTGGAGAAGGAGCTCTCGTCCCCGAGCTACCAGCCGCGCACCATCGCGATCGGCACCAATACCGACGCCTACCAGCCGATCGAGAAGAAGCTCCGGATCATGCGCGGGATTCTCGAGGTGCTGGCGAAGTTCAACCACCCGGTCGGCATCGTCACCAAATCGGCGCTGGTGCAGCGCGACATCGACATCCTCGCGCCGATGGCGGCGAAGGGGCTGGTCAAGGTCGCGCTCTCGGTGACGACGCTCGATCCCAAGCTTTCCCGCAACATGGAGCCCCGCGCCGCCGCGCCCGCCAAGCGCATCGAGACGATCCGCAAGCTCTCGGAGGCCGGCATCCCGGTGACGGTACTGGTCGCGCCGATCGTGCCGGCGATCAACGAGCACGAGATCGAGCGCATCCTGGATGCCGCCAAGGCCGCGGGTGCGCGCGAGGCCGGTTACGTGCTGCTGCGCCTGCCGCTCGAGGTGAAGGATATCGTCCAGGACTGGCTGGTGACGCATCATCCCGACAAGATGCGCCATGTCGTCTCGCTGATCCGCTCGACCCGCGGCGGCAAGGATTACGACGCCGCCTGGGGCCAGCGCCAGGTCGGCTCCGGCCCCTATGCCTGGATGATCGGCCGGCGCTTCGAGATGGCGGCCGAGCGGCTCGGCTTCAACAGTGCGCGGCTGCGCCTGCGCACCGATCTCTTCGTCAAGCCGGAGAAAGAGAAGGCGCAGCTCAGCCTGTTTTGAGCGCTCCAGCCCGGCGCCTCGCGGCACCGATCGGATCGCCATGCGTTTCCGCCTATGGAGCGGAGGCCGTTATGGACGATGTCAGCAGCGAGGTGATCGAAACGGGCGAGGCAGCAATCTTCCTGCGCAGAGCGGGCTCCGGCCCGCCACTCTTGCTGCTGCACGGTTTCCCGCAGACGCATCTGATGTGGCGGGACATCGCGCCACTGCTGGCGGAGGAGTTCACCGTCATCTGCGCCGATCTGCGCGGCTATGGCGCGAGCTCCTGCCCGCCCTCGACCGCCGACCACACCCCCTACAGCAAGCGTACCCTCGCCGCCGACATGGTCGCAGTCATGGAGAAATTGGGCTTTCGCCGCTTCTGCGTGGCTGGGCACGATCGCGGTGGTCGCGTCGCCTATCGCATGGCGCTCGACCATCCCGAGCGGATCGCGAAACTCGCCGTGCTCGATATCGTGCCGACGGCCGAGGCCTGGGATCGTGCCGATGCCCGCTTCGCGCTCGGCTTCTGGCCATGGGCGCTGCTCGCCCAACCCGCGCCATTGCCGGAGCGGCTGCTCACGGCGGCACCGGATGCGATCATCGATAATGCGCTCGCGGGCTGGGGCACGCCGGCCTCGACCTTCTCATCCGCCGCGCGCGAGGCCTATATCGCGGCTCTCAGCGATCCGGACCATGTCCATGCGATCTGCGAGGAGTATCGGGCGGCCGCCGGGATCGACCGCGAGCACGAGGCCGAGGACCAGCGGAACGGGCGGCGCATCGCCTGCCCCGTGCTCGCTTTGTGGAGTGCGGAGGGCGCTCTGGCAAAATGGTATGAAGACGCTGGCGGACCGCTCGCGATCTGGCGCCGCTGGGCCGATCGCGTCGAGGGCGGCGCCGTTGCCGGCGGGCATTTCTTCCCGGAGGAGCACCCGATGGCGACAGCGGAAGCCTTGCGCGCATTCTTCCGGCATCGAGGCTGAACTGTGGATGTGATGCAGGCGACGGCAGACCTTCGCGCCATCATCTGGCATAGCGGGGCCATGACCGCCGATTTCAGCCGCGAACAGGCCGCGATGATTGCCGGGCGCGCCCGCGTCGCCGGCGTGGACGAGGTCGGGCGCGGGCCGCTCGCCGGCCCGGTCGTCGCGGCCGCGGTCATCCTCGATCCCCTGGCGATCCCGGACGGGCTCGCCGACTCGAAGGAGCTCACCGCCCAGCGCCGCGAAGAGCTCTGCGTCCTGATCCTCGCCAGCGCATTGGCGGTCGGCGTCGGCAGCGCCTCTGCCACCGAGATCGACACGATCAACATCCGGCAGGCGACCCTGCTGTCCATGCGGCGAGCGGTGGGAGCGCTGCCGCTCTCGCCCGATCTCGTATTGGTCGACGGCAATGATCCGCCGGCGCTGGCCTGCGGTTGCGAGTCGATCATCGGCGGCGACGGGTTGATCGCCTCGATCGCCGCGGCCTCGATCGTCGCCAAGGTGATGCGTGACCGGATGATGGCGCGGCTTTCGCTGACCTATCCGGCCTATGGCTTCGCCAGCCATGCTGGCTACGGAACACCCGCGCACCGTGCCGCGCTGAAGACGCATGGCCCCTGCCCCGCGCACCGCTATTCCTTCGCGCCGATCAAGGGCGTCTGGGCGCGGGTGGGCTGACGAACAGGCTCGTCATTCTCGGGCGGAGCGAAGCGCAGACCCGAGAATATCAGGACGAGAAGGCATTCATCAGAGGCTCTTTCGGCCTGAGGTGCTCGGGTCGAGCCCGAGCATGACGCCTCTCCCAACGGCAGGGTTACGCCGCTTACGCTTCCTTAACTTCCGTTACGAATTTCCAAACATATTCAATAGGCTAGGCAAAAACTGCAGCCCCAGAATGGGACGCATTTTTTTCAACCCGGAAACCCGACCTTTACCCTGACCGGCCAGGATCGCGACTGTTGAAGTTGCGTAACGGTCTTGGCGTCATGAGTACCTCGCGTACCGGGACCGCCAGCGCTCCCGTCCGGATTCAGGTTTCGCGTACCGGACGGCCCGCGCTGGGGGCCCGGATGAAGGCCAAGAGCCTTCTCCACTCTGAGATCCTGCCTCGCGAGCTGCCGCTCGACCAGGTGATCGTCGGCGATTGCGTAGCCGCGATCGAGGCTCTGCCCCCGGGGAGCGTCGACCTCGTCTTCGCCGATCCGCCCTATAATCTCCAGCTCGGCGGCGATCTGCGCCGGCCGGACGACAGTCTCGTCGATGCCGTCGACGACGACTGGGACAAGTTCGCCTCCTTCGCCGACTACGACGCCTTCACCCGCGCCTGGCTCTCGGCCTGTCGCCGGGCGCTGAAGCCGGACGGCGCCCTCTGGGTGATCGGCTCCTATCACAACATCTTCCGCGTCGGCTCGATCCTGCAGGATCTCGGCTTCTGGATGTTGAACGACATCGTCTGGCGCAAAGCCAATCCGATGCCGAATTTCCGCGGCCGACGGTTCACCAATGCGCATGAGACGCTGATCTGGGCGGCCCGCGGCGAAGCGTCCAAATACACCTTCCACTATGAGGCCCTGAAGGGCGGCAATGACGACCTGCAGATGCGCTCGGACTGGTATCTGCCGCTGTGCACCGGCGATGAGCGCCTGAAGGACGAGAAGGGCGCCAAGGTCCACCCGACCCAGAAGCCCGAATCGCTGCTGGCCCGCGTGCTGCTCTCGGCCAGCAATCCCGGCGACGTCGTGCTCGATCCCTTCTTCGGCACCGGCACGACCGGCGCCGTCGCCAAGGCGCTCGGCCGCCATTTCATCGGCATCGAACGTGAGCAGGTCTATGCCAAGGCGGCGCGCGAGCGCATCGCCGCGGTGCAGCCGCTGCCGCCGGAAGCTTTCTCCACCGCCCCATCGAAGCGCAGCGAGCCGCGTGTGCCCTTCCTCAGCCTGGTCGAGGCCGGGCTGGTCAAGGCGGGGGAGCGCGTCTTCGACGAGAAGCGCCGCCACAGCGCCACCATCCGTGCCGACGGCACGCTGGTGCTTGGCCCGGCTGTCGGCTCGATCCACAAGGTCGGCGCGCTGGCGCAAGGATTGCCGGCCTGCAATGGCTGGACCTTCTGGCATGTCGAGCGCGAGGGCAAAGCCATGCTGCTCGATGTCCTGCGCGGCGAAATCCGGGCGCAGCTCGCGGCGGCCTAGGCCGCCGTTTCAGAGATCAGCCAGTGCGGCAGCAGCTACTCCCACTGCCGGTCCGGCGCTCGAGCTGGATCGGCGGGCACGGCACCGAGCCGTAAGAGCAGAACACGCAGCAATCGCCGGCCTTCGGCCGCAGCACGCTGTCGCAGCCCTCGCATTGGTAGAAGAACTGGCAGGCGTCGACCGGCATCGTCTCGACCTTGCGGTGGCCGCACTCCGGGCAGCTGATCTCGCTGCGAAGCTCCGGCTGCGTCATTGACATCGTGGTCATAGCTGCCTCCGCAAGACAGGATGTCGCCTTGTCAGCGACGCTGCAACTCTTCCAGCCCTGCTTCCAGCGCCTTCAGGAAGACGTTCGGAAACGCCTCCTCCTTCAACCGGTTGAACGGCGTGAAGCGCATGCCCTCCGGCGCCGCCGTCTCCAGCGGGACGCGGCCGGCGAAGACCGTCAGTTCCAGCGGGAAATGCGTGAAGACATGCCGGACCGGCAGCATCAGCCGGCGCCAGCGCGCTGAGACCGGCTGATCGCGCAGGGCATCGTCCAGCTCGTAATCCGCCCGCCAGTCGCTGCCGGGCACCTCGACCATGCCGCCGAGCAGCCCCTTGGCCGGCCGGGTGCGGACCAGCACGGCGCCATCCTCGCGCATCGCCACGAAAGCCGCGCCGTAGCGGGTCTTGCCGGTCTTCTTCGCCGCCTTGCGCGGAAAGCTCTCCTGCGTGCCTTGGATGCGCGCCTGGCAGGGCTCGCGCCAGGGGCAGAGCCCGCAGGCCGGCGAGCGCGGCGTGCAGATCGTCGCGCCGAGGTCCATCAGCGCCTGCGCGAAATCGCCGGGCCGGCCATGCGGCAGCAGCGCCAGCACCCGCTCGCGGATCAGCGGCTTGGCGCCGGGCATCTCGTCCTCGATGGCGAAGAGCCGAGTGATCACCCGCTCGACATTGCCGTCGACCGCGACCGCCGGCCGGTCGAAGGCGATCGCCGCGATGGCTCCCGACGTGTAGACGCCGATACCGGGCAGTGCCCGCAGGCCCTCCTCCGTGTCGGGAAAGCGGCCGTCATGCTGATCCGCGACCGCCTTGGCGCAGGCATGGAGATTGCGGGCACGGGAGTAATAGCCAAGGCCGGCCCAGGCCTGCATGACGCTTTCGGACGGCGCTGCGGCGAGCGCCTCGACGCTCGGGAAGCGCGCCATGAAGCGCTCGAAATAGGGCTTCACCGCCGCGATCGTGGTCTGCTGCAGCATGATCTCGGAGACCCATACGCGGTAAGGATCAGTGCGCTCGCCCGGCAGCGCCCGCCAGGGCAGGACGCGGCGGTGGCGGTCATACCAGGCGAGGAGATCGGCAGCGCGGGGCTGGGGAGCAGAAGCGTCCATGATATCCGGTGTAATGCGTCGGGCAGGACAGGCAAAGGCACCAGAGGTCACTGCGATGCATGCAGGGACACTATGACCACAAAGCCGTTGCCTGGCGCGGGAGCCGTCACACAAATGTTCGCAATCGGCAGGAGTTTTTGCAAAGCAGGGTGAGGCGGTGCTGTCGTGACGGCTGTGCTGGAAGAGTTCGGTCCCGAAATCTGGATCGCGAGCGGACCGCAGGTGACGGCGGCGCTCGGGTTCAACTACCCGACGCGCATGGCCGTGATCCGCCTTGCTGATGGAGAGCTGTTCGTCTGGTCGCCGGTCGCGCTGAACGAGGAGCTCAAGACGGAGCTCGCATCGCTCGGCCCCGTCCGCCATCTCGTCGCGCCCAACTCCCTGCACGACCTCTTCATTGCGAGCTGGAAGGAAGCCTATCCCGAAGCCCGCCTCTATGCCGCGCCCGGATTGCAGCAGAAGCGACGGGATCTCGTTTTCGATGTCGAGGTCACCGATGAGGCGATCCTGCCCTGGACGAGCGAGATCGCCCATGTCGTCATGGCGGGAAATGCAATCACGACCGAAGTTGTGTTCTTCCATGCGAAGAGCGGCACGGTCCTGTTCACCGACCTGTTGCAGCAGTTCCCGCCGCGCTGGTTCAGCGGCTGGCGCGCGCTCATCGCCAAATGGGATCTGATGCTCGCCGCGGAACCCTCGGTGCCCCGGAAGTTCCGTCTCGCCTTCACCGACAGGAAGGCCGCGCGAGCCGCGGCCGAACGGCTGCTGTCATGGCCGGCCGAGAAAGTGCTGATGGCGCACGGAACTCCGGTCCGGACAGATGGCCACGCGTTCCTGAAGCGGGCTTTTCGCTGGCTGACAGGCTGATCGCCGAAGGCGCAGCTTGCGCCCCTGCTACCTGCCGTCGCAAAATAGCCCATGCCCGCAAAACCCCTCGCCGAACTGATCGACGACTGCCTCGCACCCGCGCTCGCGGCGCAGGGATTTGCGGGGCGCTCGGTCGTCGCCTTCTGGCCGGAGATCGTCGGCGAGCGGCTGGCGCAGCGCACGCGGCCGCTCAAGATCGACTGGCCGCGGCGACGCGGCGCACCGGGCGAACTCTCCGATCCCGCGACGCTGGTGGTGCGCGTCGAGGGCGCCTTTGCCCTGGAGATGCAGCAGCTCGGCCCGCTGGTGCTGGAGCGGGTCAACAGCCATCTCGGCTGGCGCGCCGTCGGCAAGCTGGTGCTGAAGCAGGGGCCAGTCGCGCCGCCGCCCGCGCCGAAGCCGGCTCCGCCGCCAGATCCGGCCGTATTGGCGCGGATCGAGGCGCAGGTCGCAGGCGTCGAGAGTATCGAGTTGCGCGAGGCGCTGGCGCGGCTCGGGCGCGGCATCGCGCAGCGGCGCCAGGCCGCAGCCGACGACACGGCTTCGTGAGCGGGAAGCGGCGAACCGATCTTGCCACAATCCTGATGGCGACTATGGTCCGCAGCGACTAACACACCATCAGGGATTGTCTCATGACCAGCCGCCGCCAGGTGTTGATCGGCTCCGCCGCCTTGGCCCTCTCGCCGCTTCTCGCCAGCCAGGGCGCCTCGGCCCAGACCCTTCCCGGCGTCGCCAACCCGCTCGGCGACGTCTGGCTCGGCAGCCCCGATGCCAAGGTCTCGATCATCGAATACGCCTCGCTGACCTGCAGCCACTGCGCCACGTTCCACAAGGACACCTGGCCGGCGCTGAAGGCCAAGTACATCGACACCGGCAAGGTGCGCTTCGTGCTGCGCGAGTTCCCGCTCGATCCGCTCGCCACGGCCGGCTTCATGCTGGCGCGCTGCAACGGCACCGACAAATACTACCCGCTGACCGACCTGCTGTTCGCGCAGCAGCGCAACTGGGCCTTCACCGAAAAGCCGGTCGATGCGCTCTCGAACCTGGTCAAGCAGGCCGGTTTCACACAGGAATCTTTCGAGGCCTGCCTGAAACGTCAGGACATTTACGACGCTGTCACGCAGGTTAAGGAAGGTGGGGCCAAGGCTGGCGTGGACTCCACCCCGACCTTCTTCATCAACGGGCAGAAGCGCTCCGGTGCACTCAGCCTCGCCGAATTCGACAAGATCCTCGAGCCGCTGCTCGGCAGCTGACGCGCGCGTGTCCTTCTCCCCTCGGGGGAGAAGGTGTCTGCAAAGCAGACGGATGAGGGCGGTGCGACCGGGTGAGAGCGAGGTAGGCTCCGGCTATCCTTCCCTCATCCGTCAGCGCTTCGCGCTGCCACCTTCTCCCCCGAGGGGAGAAGGAGTGAGGCGTCGATGCAGCTGACGCGCCTCAAGCTTGCCGGCTTCAAGACCTTCGTCGAACCGACCGAGTTCCAGATCGAGCCGGGACTGACCGGCGTCGTCGGGCCGAACGGCTGCGGCAAGTCCAATCTCGTCGAAGCCCTGCGCTGGGTGATGGGCGAAAGCTCGTTCAAGAACATGCGCGGCTCGGGCATGGACGACGTCATCTTCGGCGGCTCGTCCGAGCGCCCGGCCCGCAACATGGCCGAAGTCGCGCTCACCCTCGACAACAGCGACCGCAAGGCGCCCGCCGCCTTCAACGACGCCGAGGTGCTGGAGGTCACGCGCCGGATCGAACGTGAAGAAGGCTCGACCTACCGGATCAACGGCAAGGAAGTGCGCGCCCGCGACGTGCAGCTCCTGTTCGCCGACGCCGCGACCGGTGCCCGCTCGCCGGCGCTGGTGCGCCAGGGCCAGATCAGCGAGATCATCTCGGCCAAGCCGCAATCGCGCCGGCGCATCCTCGAAGACGCCGCCGGCATCGCCGGGCTGCACAGCCGCCGGCACGAGGCGGAGCTGCGCCTCAAGGGCGCCGAGGACAATCTCAACCGGCTGGAAGACGTGCTCGCCGAGATCGACGGGCAGGTCGAGGCCTTGCAACGCCAGGCGCGCCAGGCGACACGCTATCGCAACCTCGCCTCCGATATCCGCAGGGCCGAGGCGGTGCTGGCGCTGATCGCCCATCGCGAGGCGCGGACCCAGGAGGCGGTGGCCGAGCGCGCCCTCGAAGCGGCGGTTCGCGAGGTCGCCGACAGGACCGGCGTGCAGGCCGAGGCGGCACGGCTGCAGGCGATCGCGGCACATGCTTTGCCGGAGCTGCGCGAGAGCGAAGCGGCCGCAGCCGCTGCCCTCGTCAGGTTGAAGCGCGGCCTCGACGAGATCGAGGCCGAGAACCGGCGCACCAAGCAGCGCACCGAGGAACTGGCCAAGCGGCTCACCGAACTGCAGGGCGACCTCGCCCGGCAGGACAGCCTCGGCAAGGATGCGAGCGAGAACCTGTCGCGATTGACAGCCGAGGATGAGAGCCTGCGGCTGGAGGCCGAAGCTGCGGCTGGCGGCAGCAAGGCCGCGGCAACCGAGCTCGCCGAGGCCGAGAAGGCGCTGGGGGCAGCGGAAGCCGAGCACGCCGCGGTGCAGGCAAGGCTATCCGAGCTGGCCGCGCGACGCGGTGCGCTCGAACGGGCTCTACGCGAGGCCAAGGAGCGCGAGGCTCGCCACGCGGCAGAGCGCGAGCGGCTGCAGCGCGACCAGGCAGCGCTCGATGCCGACGGCACCGCCGCCTCGCTCGACGGACTGCGCAGCACGGTCGCGACGGCTGAAGCGGCGATGCAAGGCGCGGATGCCGCCACTGGCGCAGCACGCAGCGCCCTCGCCGCCGCCCGCGAGGACGAAGCGCGATTGCGCGGGCCGGTCGCGGAAGCCGATCGCAAGGCGCAGCGTCTCGAAACCGAAGTCCGCACCTTGCAGAAGCTGCTCGCTCCCGCATCGGGTGGGCGCTGGCCGGCGATCCTCGACTCGATCGCTGCCGCCAAGGGCTACGAGACCGCGCTGGGCGCGGCGCTCGGCGACGATCTCGACGCCTCCGCCGATCCGGCCGCACCGGCGCATTGGTCCGAGAGCGGCAGCGGCGAGAGCGACCCTGCCCTTCCGGACGGTGTCGAGCCGCTTGCCAGGCATGTACGCGGGCCGGCGGCGCTCGGGCGGCGCCTGCGCCAGATCGGCGTCGTTGCGCGAGGGGATGGCCCAGCTTTGCGGCCAAAGCTGCTGCCGGGCCAGCGGCTGGTTTCCCGCGAGGGCGATATCTGGCGCTGGGACGGCTTTACCAGTGCGGCCGAGGCGCCCTCGCCCGCCGCCCGCCGGCTCGCCGAGAAGAACCGGCTCGGCGATCTCGAACGGGAAGCGCAAGGAGCGCGCGAGGCGTCCGAAGCGGCGCGCGACGAGCTCGACCAGGCGAGCGAGCGCACAAAAACCGCCGCACAGGCTGAGACGAAGGCGCTGGAGACGGCCCGCGAAGCCAGGCGCAATCTCGACCAGGCGCGCGAGCGATTGGCCCAGGCCGAGCGCAAGGCCGGCGAGACCGCCGCCCGCCGCTCGGCCCTGACCGAAGCGATCGGCCGGCTCGGCCAGAACATCGCCGATGCGCAGGCGCAGGCCGAAACCGCGAATCAGGATGTCGCCGGTCTCGCGCCGGCGCCCGAGCTGGAGAGCGCCCTGCTCGCCGCCCGGGCCGAGCTGGGCGAGCAGCGTGCGGCGGCCTCCGAAGCGCGGGCGCGAGTGCAGACGCAAGGGCGTGAGGCCGAATTGCGCAGCCGCAGGCGCGAGGCGATCGCCCAGGAGCTGCGCGCCTGGCGCGAGCGGGCCGCGGCGAGCGAGCAGAGTGCCGCCGATACGCGCCGGCGAATCGAAACGACGGCGGGCGAGCACAAGGCGCTGCTGGAGGCGCCCGACACTTTCCTGGTCGAGCGTCGCCGGCTCCTGGCCGAGATCGAAACCGCCGAGGGCAACCGGCGCGCCGCCGCCGACAGGCTCGCCGCCGGCGAGGTGGCGCAGGCGGAGGCCGACCGGCAGGCGCGCGCCGCGCTCGAAGGGCTGTCGGCTGCACGTGAAGGCCGGGCCAGCGCCGAAGCCAGGCTGGAAGCGGCACGCCAGCGCCTCGCCGACGTCGTGCGCCAGATCGTCGACGGGCTGGAGACCGAGGTCGCAGGCCTGCACCAGCTCGCCGGACTCAAGGTGGGGGATACGCCGCCGGATGCGGAGGATGTCGAGCGCCGGCTCGGCGGGCTCAAGGCCGAGCGTGAGCGGCTGGGAGCGGTCAACCTGCGCGCCGACGACGAATTGACCGAAGTCCAGGGCAAGCGCAGCGGCCTCGCGACCGAGCGCGACGACCTGACCGAGGCGATCCGGCGCCTGCGCCAGGCGATCGGAGCGCTCAATCGCGAAGGCAGGGAGCGGCTTCTTGCCGCATTCGAGATCGTCAACGGCCATTTCCAGCATCTGTTCGGAGTGCTGTTCGGCGGCGGCACGGCCGAGCTCACGCTGGTCGATTCGGAAGATCCGCTCGAAGCCGGGCTCGAAATCATCGCCCGCCCCCCGGGCAAAAAGCCGCAGGTGATGACCTTGCTCTCGGGCGGCGAGCAGGCGCTGACCGCGACCGCGCTGATCTTCGCGGTGTTCCTGACCAACCCTTCGCCGATCTGCGTGCTCGACGAGGTCGATGCGCCGCTCGATGACGCCAATGTCGAGCGTTACTGCGATCTGCTCGAGGAGATGGCGCGCAACACCTCGACGCGTTTCATCCTGATCACCCACAACCCGATCACCATGGCGCGCATGGACCGGCTGTTCGGCGTCACCATGGCCGAGCGCGGGGTCAGCCAGATGGTCTCGGTCGACCTCGCCACCGCCGAGCGCATCCGCGAAGCGGTCTGACATTATTGCCGCGAGGCACAAGAATCGTCTCGAGCCATTCTAAAATCATTTTATTTTTCAAGGCATTAATCGCCCCAAGCGTGGCTTGACACCATATGACCCCGTCAATATGGTGCGCCCGATTTTTCCGGGCGGCGGGGGCTTTTTCATCGCACGGAGCGATCGGCAATCCGATGAGCGCCCGCCAAGGTGATCCGGCAACGGATCAGCCGGCTCAGGCAGCGCAAATCAGCGACAATTCCGGTATTGTCCGGTTCTTTCGGGGCCGAGCACGGAAGGGTCGTGTCATGACGACGGTCAAGCGGCGATGACGGGCCAGGACGACAAAGGTTCGGGTCCGCAACGGCCTGCAGACAAGGATGTGAGCCTGGAAAGCCGGCTCAAATCCCTCGATGCGGGCCTGAAGCGTGCGACCAATCAGACGGAAGCCGAAATCCGGCGCGACAGCGCCCCAGCCAATTCCGGCGGAATTGGCCAGGCGATGCGGCTGTCCACCGAATTCGTTGCCGGCATCATCGTCGGTGGTGCGCTCGGCTGGGCCGTCGACAAGTGGTTCGGGACGGCGCCCTTCGGGATGATCGTCCTGCTGATGCTCGGCTTCGGCGCTGGCGTGATGAACGTCGTGCGCGCAGCGGGCTTGATGAAATCGCGCACTGGCGATAAGTCGGGCGCGCAGAACTGAGGCACGGCTCCGAAAGGGGCCGTCTTATGGCAGGAACAAGGGCGAGAGATGGCTAGTCCGATCGAACAATTCGAGATCAAGCCGATCGTGTCGCTCGGCAAGATCGGCGCGAGCGAGATCGCTTTCACCAATTCCGCTCTGTTCATGGTCGCCGCCGTCGCCGTCATCGCGCTGCTCTTCGTCTATGGCACGCGCAACCGCTCGCTGGTTCCCGGCCGGCTGCAGGCGCTGGCGGAGATGGGCTACGAGTTCGTCGCCAGTACGGTAAAGGACTCCGCCGGTCATGACGGCATGAAGTTCGTGCCGCTGGTGTTCTCGCTCTTCATGTTCGTGCTGGTCTGCAACCTGCTCGGCATGATTCCCGGCTCCTTCACCGTGACCAGCCATCTGGTCGTCACCGCCGCGCTCGCCGCGATCGTGATCCTCACCGTCATCATCTACGGCATCGCCAAGCATGGCGCGCATTTCTTCGGCCTGTTCGTGCCGAGCGGCGTGCATCCGCTGATGCTGATCATCCTGGTGCCGATCGAGGTGATCTCGTTCGTCTCGCGCCCGATCAGCCTGTCGGTCCGCCTCTTCGCCAACCTGCTCGCCGGCCACATCGCGCTGAAGATCTTCGCCGGCTTCGTGGCGACGCTGGTCTTCGCCGGCGGCTGGATCATCCTGTCGCCGCTGCCGCTCCTGCTCACCATCGCGATCATCGCGCTCGAGTTCCTGGTCGCGGTGCTGCAGGCCTATGTCTTCGCCGTGCTGACCTGCATCTATCTGCACGACGCCCTGCATCCGGGTCACTGAGCGGCCCTGATCTTAAAGTTCACCCCTCGACTGTCACAACTATCCCCCTAAGGAGCATTTCCATGGATCCCGTCGCAGCCAAGTACATCGGCGCTGGTCTCGCTTGCCTCGGCATGGCCGGCGCGGGCATCGGCCTCGGCAACCTCTTCGGCCAGTTCCTCTCGGGCGCCCTGCGCAACCCGTCGGCCGCCGATGGCCAGCGCGGCACGCTGCTGCTCGGCTTCGCGCTGACCGAAGCGCTCGGCATCTTCTCGCTGCTGATCGCGCTGCTGCTGCTCTTCGCGGTCTGATCGCGAACGCTACCCGAGCCTGCCGCAGGCGACGCTCCTAGAGGTGTCATGCGGCGGGCTCCCGCCTCCCTTCCCTATCGCCGTGCGAACCGTCTGGGCTCGTGCGGCCGGATGAGGTTCAGTGATGGCAGCGCCAGCCACGACCACCGGAACGACCGCCCATGGCGGCGCGGCTCCCGCCCATGGCGGCAGCTTCCCGCCGTTCCAGGGCGATACCTTCGCCTCGCAGCTGCTCTGGCTCGCGATCACCTTCGGTTTCCTCTATTGGCTCTCCGCCAAGGTGATCGTGCCGCGTCTCGGCAGCATTCTCGAGGACCGCGCCAACAAGATCGGCAACGATCTCGACGAGGCGGCCGCGATGAAGGCCAAGGCCGAAGAGGCCGGCCAGGCCTATGAGAAGTCCCTTGCCGAGGCCCGCGCCAAGTCGCAGGCGATCGCGCAGGAGACACGCGAGAAGGTCAGCGCCGACAGCGCCGCGCGGCGCAAGACGGTCGAGGCCGATCTTGCCGCCAAGCTCGCCGACGCCGAGGCCAAGATCGTCGCCACCAAGACCGAAGCGATGAGCCATGTCGACGCGATCGCCGCCGACGCGGCCGGCGCCATCGTCAGCCATCTGACCGGCACCGCTCCGGCCCCGGCCGACGCTGCCAAGGCGGTCAAGACCGCGCTGGGAGGCTGATGACATGACGCTGTTGGCCAACCCAACCTTCTGGGTCCTCGTCGGGACCGTCATCTTCGTCGCCCTGGCGGTGAAGATGGGCGCTCTCAAGGGCCTTATCGGCGCGCTCGACGCCCGTGGCGAGCTTGTCGCTCGCGAGCTGGCAGAGGCGCGGCGCCTGCGTCACGAGGCCGAGCTGCTGCTCGCCGAGTACGAGAGCAAGCGCAAGGCTGCCGAGGCCGAGGCGGAGGCGATCGTCGCCAACGCCAAGGACGAGGCCCAGCGCCTCGCCAAGGACGCCGAGGAGAAGCTGGCTGAGTTCGTCACCCGGCGGACCAAGTCGGCCGAGGACAAGATCGCCCAGGCCGAGACGCAAGCCACCGCCGAAGTCCGCGCCGCCGCCGCCGAGGCTGCGACGCGCGCCGCCGAGGTCATCCTGCGTGGCCAGGTCGCCGGCAAGGCCGGTGCCGACCTGATCACTGCCGGTCTCAAAGACGTGCGCGCCAAGCTCAACTGAGCCGCGCGAGCCTCACCAAAGAAAAACAGGAACGCCGCGGTCTTCGGACCGCGGCGTTTTTGTTTGATCGATCGAAGCGGCGAAAGCCCGACCCTACTGGATGGCCACCGCCGTTCCGGGCGGCGGGAGCGGCTTGGCCACGGGAGCAGCCGCAGCCTTCGGCACAACCGGACGGACAACGGGTTGAGGCAACTTTGCCGTCGCTGGCGCCGTCGCCGGGTCGACGACCGGCTTCGGCTTCGGCCGGCGCGGCTGGATCGTCGAGGTGACGATGCCATGGGGGGTGTCGAGCCCGTAGATGTCGTCGCGGAACTGCACCAGCCCCTCGGCGTCCTGCCAGCCGGTCATGTAGACCCAAGCGACCGGCACCGCCTTCTTCAGCGTGATGTTCTTGCGCTCGCCCTTGGCGATCTCGGCCTCGATCGCGGGCTGGGTCCATTCGGTGCCTTCCAGCAGCCAGGCGGCCAAATCGCGCACGCCCTCGATGCGGGCGCAACCGGAGGAGTTGAAACGGACATCGTTGCGGAACAGCGACTTCTTCGGCGTGTCGTGCATATAGACCGCCTCGCCGTTCGGCATGTCGATCTTGAGCTGGCCGAGCGAGTTGGTCGGGCCCGGCTCCTGCCGGACATAGAAGTACGGGTTGCTCAGGCTCGCCCAGTTGACGCTGGCCGGGTCGATCTCGCGGTTCTCGGCACCGAGCAGCTTCATGTTGGACTTGGCGATGAAGTCCGGCTCCTTGCGCATCTTCGGGATGATGTCGGCCTTCACGATCGACATCGGCACGGTCCAGTAGGGATTGAGGTTGACCGAGGTGATGCTGGCCTGCAGCACCGGCGAAGGCCGGTCGGGCCTGCCGACCACGGCGAGATGGCGGCGCTGGACGACGCCACGCTCCACCGCCTCGGCACTGGCGCCAGGAATGTTCACCACGACATAGCGATCGGTGAAGCTGAAGCCGTTGCCCTTGAGCCGCTCCAGCGTCGCGGTCAGCTGGTTGAGGCGGACCTCGACCGGCACGTTCAGCGCCTTCAGGGTCAGGCGACCGACCGTGCCGAGATCCGACAGGCCGTGGCGGCGCTGGAAGCGCTTCACCGCGGCAACGACGGTCGCGTCATAGACGTCGCCCTGCAGCGAATCGGGAGGCAGGTCGCCGCTCAGCATCAGGCGCTGCTTCAGCAGGGCGACGTCCGGCCCTTGCGAATCGGGCTTCAGCGCGGTTGCGGCATTGGCGATCTTCGGCCAGCCGCCGCGGCCGGCGATGTCCTCATGCGTGATCAGCGCCTCGAGCGTGCGATCATAGGTCTTGGGGCCATAGCCCGGCTCCTCGGCGCGGGAGGCCGAGAGCATCGCCGCGAAGGAGACCGCGGCGGTGAGCACATGGCGAAAGCGAACGCGATACATGGCCGAGCTTCCAAGGCGCGAGGATACACGCCGTCGGAAGCTTCTCTCGCACATGGTCAAGGAAGCCTTAAGGCAGCCGGCTCAGGTGACGAAAGGGCAGCGGCCGCCTTGCTGGATCCCAGATATGACCTATATGGTCATAATAGTCATTTTATGCGGAGACCATCATGACCGCGCTGCCCAAGGAAACATGGACCGTGGCCAACGCCAAGGCGCGCTTCTCGGAGCTGATCGACAAGGCGAAATCCGAGGGACCGCAGACAGTAACGCGCAACGGCAAGCCGGCGGCGGTGCTGGTGTCGGTGGAGGAGTGGGAGAAGAAGACGGCGCCGAAGGGAACGCTCGTCGAGTTCTTCCAGGACTCGCCGCTCTATGACAGCGGCATCGAGATCGAACGCTTCAAGGGCGGGTTTCGAAAGATCGACCTTTGAGCTTCCTGCTCGACACCAATGTTGTGTCCGAGCTCGCCAAGCGGGATTTGTCACCGAACGTAGCTCAATTCATTCGGGCGAGGTCCCAGGACGATTTCTTCATCAGCGTGATCACCCTTGCGGAGATACGCTGCGGCGTCGCGTTGCTGCCAACCGGGAAGCGGCGCGACGCTCTGGAAACCTGGCTAGGCACCGACCTGCCACAGCGTTTCGACGGTCGCATCATCGAGGTCGCTCACGACATCGCGTTGGCCTGGGGCGACCTGATGGCGTGGTCGCGTCAAAACGGCGCGAATCTCGAACCGATGGACGGTCTGATCGCAGCGACGAGCCGGATGCGCGACTTGACGCTGGTCACGCGCAACGTCAGCGACTTCGACCGCCTCAGCTTACGGCTGCTCGACCCCTGGACCGAGCAGCCGTAAGCGCACTTACTCCGCCGCTTCCTTCACCGGCGCAGGCTTTTCCCATTTCAGCACCGGCTGGCGCGCGGCCCTCGTCTCGTCGAGGCGGCGGATCGGGGCGTGGTGCGGAGCGGCGGTGAAGCGGCTTTTGTCGTTGCCCTTGGCCGCGATGGCGAGGTCGCGCAGCGTCGCGATGAACAGGTCGAGCGAGGCCTTCGATTCGGACTCGGTCGGCTCGATCAGCATGGCGCCATGGACGACGAGCGGGAAATACACCGTCATCGGGTGGTAGCCCTCGTCGATCATCGCCTTGGCGAAGTCGAGCGTCGAAACGCCGGTGCCCTTGAGCCACTCGTCGTCGAACAGCGCCTCGTGCATGGAAGGATGATCCGGGAAGGGCAGCGACATCAGGTCGGCGAGGCCGGCGCGGATGTAGTTGGCGTTCAGCACCGCGTCTTCCGAGGCCTGCTTCATGCCATCGGCGCCATGGCTGAGCATGTAGGCGAGCGCGCGGACATACATGCCCATCTGGCCGTGGAAAGCGGTCATGCGGCCGAACGGATCGTTACCCTCGGGCGCATCGGCCTTGTGCTCGACGAGACACGACTTACCGCCATCGACATGGATGAACGGCACCGGCGCGAAAGGCGCCAGCCGCTCCGACAGCACGACCGGGCCGGCACCCGGGCCGCCGCCGCCATGCGGAGTCGAGAAGGTCTTGTGCAGGTTGATGTGCATGGCATCGACGCCGAGATCGCCCGGGCGCGCCTTGCCGACGATGGCGTTGAAGTTGGCACCGTCGCAGTAGAAATAGGCGCCGGCCTCGTGCATCGCCGCGGCGATCTCGACGATCTCAGGCTCGAAGATGCCGCAGGTGTTCGGGTTGGTCAGCATGATCGCGGCGACGTCTGGGCCGAGCAGCGCCCTGACGTCCTCGACGGCGACGGTGCCGTCCGGACGCGCCGGGACCGCCTTCACCGAGAAGCCGATCAACGCGGCGGTCGCCGGGTTGGTGCCATGTGCCGACTCGGGAACCAGCACGACGTTGCGGGTCGCGCCCTCGCCCTTGGCAGCGATCGCCGCCTTGATCGCCATCATGCCGCAGGCTTCGCCATGGGCGCCGGCCTTCGGCGACAGCGCCACCGCCGGCATGCCGGTCAGCGTCATCAGGTAGCGGGCGAGCTCGAGCATGACGTCGAGCGCGCCCGGCACGGTCGAGACCGGCTGCAGCGGGTGCACGTCGGAGAAGCCCGGCAGGCGCGCGACCTTCTCGTTGAGGCGGGCATTGTGCTTCATCGTGCAGGAACCGAGCGGGAAGAGCCCGGTGTCGATGCCGTAATTCTTCTGGCTGAGGCGCACATAATGGCGCATCGCCTCCGGCTCGGAGAGCCCGGGCAGACCGATCTCGCCCTGGCGGGCATGCTTGCCGAGACGGCTCTTGAACGGCGCCGGCTTGTCGATATCGACACCGGTCGTCTCGTGATGGCCGATCTCGAAGATCAGCGGCTCGATCTGCTGGAGAGCGCGGTTGCCGGTGAAGGTCTCGTGGACCTCGGCGGCGGCCTCACCGGCCTGGGTGGGACGTCCCTGACGGTTCAGCATCACAGCACCTCCGCGAGCGCCGCCACGAAGGCCGCCCGATCTTCATCCGTGTTCACTTCGGTATTGGCGACGATCAGGAGATCGTCGAGGCCGGAGCCCGGGAGCAGCCGCGAGGCCGGCACCCCGGCCAGAATGCCCTTGGCGGCGAGCGCCTCGACCACCTCGGCAGCCGGCTTCGACAGCTTCAGCGTGAACTCGTTGAAGAAGCTCTCGTTCAGCACCTCGGCACCCTTCATGCTCGCGAGGGCGTCGGCGAGTTTCACCGCATTGGCGTGGTTGACCTCGGCGAGCCGGGTCAGGCCGGCCTGGCCGAGCAGCGTCATATGGATGGTGAAGGCCAGCACGCAGAGGCCGGAATTGGTGCAGATGTTCGAGGTCGCCTTGTCGCGGCGGATGTGCTGCTCGCGGGTCGAGAGCGTCAGCACGAAGCCGCGGCGACCGTCGGCGTCGACCGTCTCGCCGCAGAGCCGGCCCGGCATCTGGCGGACATATTTCGACTTGGCGGCGAAGAGGCCGACATAGGGACCGCCGAAATTCAGGGCATTGCCGATCGACTGGCCCTCGCCGACGACGATGTCGGCGTCCTGAGCGCCCGGAGGTGTCACCGCGCCGAGCGAGACGACCTCGGTGAAGACCGCGATCAGCAACGCGCCATGGGCATGCGCCTTCTCGGCGATCGGCCTGAGGTCACGTAAGTTTCCGAAGACGTCGGGCGACTGCACGACGACGCAGGAGACGCTGTCATCGATCGCAGCAAGGATGTCCTCGGTGGCGCGGACGTCGGGCTTCAACGCCACGACCTCGTCGTTGGCCATCTCGGAAAGCGTCTCGACGACCTGGGTGTAATGCGGGTGCAGGCCGCCGGAGAGCACCGCCTTGCGCCGGCGGGTGACGCGGTGCGCCATCAGCACCGCCTCAGCCGTGCCGGTCGAGCCGTCATACATCGAGGCGTTGGCGACCTCCATGCCGGTCAGCGCCGCGACCTGGGTCTGGAACTCGAAGAGATACTGCAGCGTGCCCTGGGCGATCTCGGGCTGGTACGGGGTGTAGCTGGTCAGGAACTCCGAGCGCTGGATCAGATGATCGACGGTCGCCGGAACATGGTGCTTGTAGGCCCCCGCCCCGACGAAGAACGGCACCGCGCCGGCCGCGGTGTTCTTCGCCGACATCCTGCCGAGGATACGCTCGACCTCGAGCTCGCCCTTGGCGCGCGGCAGGTCGAGCGGCTCTTTCAGCAGCTTGCCGTTGGGCACATCGGAGAAGAGTGCATCGACATCGGCGACGCCGATGCGCGCGAGCATGTCCTCGCGGTCGGTCTCGGTCAGGGGGAGATAGCGCATGGAGTTTCCTTGAATGGCGTCATGCCCGGGCCTGACCCGAGCATCTCTTCAACCAGTGCCCTCTGGTCCGGAGATTTGGGTCTCCGGACCAGAGCGATGGCGTCAGAGCGTCTTGACGTAGTCCTGGTACTCGGCCTCGCTCAGCAGGCCGTCGAGCTCGCCGGCGTTCGCCAGCTTGATCTTGACGAACCAGCCCTTGCCGGCCGGATCCTCGTTGACCGTGCCGGGCGCGGCTTCGAGCTCGCTGTTGACGGCGACGACCTCGCCGGAGACCGGCGCATAGACCTCGGAGGCCGCCTTGACGCTCTCGACGACGGCGGCTTCGCCGCCCTTGCTCAGCGCCTTGCCGATCGTCGGCAGCTCGACGAAGACGACGTCGCCGAGCTGGCCCTGGGCGTAGTCGGTGATGCCGACCGTGCCGGTGTCGCCCTCGATGCGGATGTATTCGTGGTCCTTGGTGTAGCGGGTCTCGGCCATGGTTTCCTCCGACGAAACAGGTGGGTTCAGCGCTTGTAGCGGTTGGGGACGAAAGGCATCGCGGCGATGGTCGCCGGCAGCGGCTTGCCGCGAACGATCAGGTCGAGCTTGGTGCCGGGAGCCGAATGCTCCCTGGCGACATAGCCCATGGCGCAGGGGCCGTTCAGGGTCGGGCCGAAGCCGCCCGAGGTGACCTTGCCGACGATGGTGCCGTCGGCGGTGGCGATCTCCGCGCCCTCCCGGGCTGGAGCGCGGCCTTCCGGCAGCAGGCCGACGCGGATGCGAGCCGGCTTCTCGGCGAATTCGCGCTGGATGCGGGCTGCGCCCGGGAAGCCGCCCTCCTCGCGCCGGCGCTTCTGGATCGACCAGTTGAGCGCCGCCTCGACGGGGGAGGTCGTGGTGTCGATGTCATGGCCATAAAGGCAGAGGCCCGCCTCGAGACGCAGCGAATCGCGGGCGCCGAGGCCGATCGGCTTGACGCGTGCGTCGAGCAGGAGCGCATCCCAGATCTCGCCGATCCGGTCGGCCGCGGCGGAGATCTCGTAGCCGTCCTCGCCGGTATAGCCGGAGCGGCTGACATTGGCCTTGACGCCACCGAGCTTCAGCGTGCGCAAGGTCATGAAACCCATCTCGGCCGCTTCGGGATTGAGCGCCGCCAGCGCCTCCTCCGCCTTCGGCCCCTGCAGGGCGATCAGGCCGCGATGCTCGGCCTTGACCAGTTTCACATTGGCCGGCAGCCGCGCCTCGATATGGGCATAGTCCTCGGTCTTGCAGGCGGCGTTGACGACGAGCAGCAGCGCGCCGTCCTCGTCCGGATCGGCCGAGCGCGTCACCATCAGGTCGTCGAGGATGCCGCCCTCCTCGTTCAGCAGCTGCGAATAGCGCTGCTTGCCCGGCGGCAGGTTGACGATGTCGGCCGGGATCAGCGCTTCGAGCGCGCGCGCCGTGGTCTCGTGGTCGGGGCCGACGAGGAAGGCCTGGCCCATATGCGAGACGTCGAACAGGCCGGCGCTTTCGCGCGTCCAGTTGTGTTCGGCCATGATGCCGGCCGGGTACTGCACTGGCATGTCATAGCCGGCGAACGGCACCATGCGCGCGCCCAGCGTGACATGGCGGGCGTGCAGCGGCGTCTTGAGCAGCGGCTCGGTGCTTGCAGTTTCGGCTTCGGCAGCCATGGCATCCCTTCCAGAGTCGAGCGCGAGCCCCGGACGGATTCGTCCGGAGCGCGCCCCCTCTGTCTCGGGACCTGAGAGATTTCCCCGCCCGGCCGAAGCCTGAGGCAGGTTACCCCCGTCGGTGGGCGAGCTTCAAAAGCCCGCCGCTTTCCAGAGCGCCAATTCCCACGCGGTCCGTTTGCCTGAGCGTTTCCGGGGCGGTTGCGCCTTCGGCGCCGGCTCCGGACAGGTCCGGCTCCGGTCTCTCCCGCGGGGATGATGCGGCTGAGCCAGCAATAGACGAGCGGGAGGCCGAGTCAATCGGCCCCCTGCCTCAGTTCACGGCAGCGTGCCGCTTATCTGCGCCGGCGCCGCGCCGGCTCCGCGCCGCCGGGACTCAGGCCGACGATGATCTCGATTTCGCCGGAGCCCGCCGGAACGCTGATATTGCTCTCGACATGCGAGAAATCGGCGCCGGTCTGGCCGCCGGGGATGGCGCCACCGACGCGGGAGCTGCGGCGCGCGATGACCTGGTTGTTGCGCGTCACCTGGGTGAACAGCGTCGCGCCATAGCTCCCCGGGCCGCCGGCCGGGCCGATCAGGATACGGCCTTCGACGCCGACCTTGAGGGTGAAGGCACCGTCTTTCCCCACAGGCGTGCATTCGCGCGCGACCGTGGTGATCGAGACCTGGCTGCGCAGGCTGCCGCTGTCCGGCCCCGACTGGGCGCGGATCGCGGCACCGCCATCGGAGATGATCACCTGCGGGCAGATGAAGTTGGTGTCATCATCGGTCGGCAGTTGGTCGACTGGCGGCGGCGTGGTCGACTGGAACATCAGGATATTGCCGAGCTTCTGCGCGGAGCTCGGCTCGCCGGTGCTGGATGAACCGGAAGAACCGCAGCCGGCGAGCGCGAGCGCCAGAGCAGCAGGCAGAGCGAACCGGCCGACGCGGCCAGCGAAGCGATCAATCACGGCAAAGCCTCCACACCGGGACCGAATCCGTTGAGCGAAACCGGGATTCCGACCCCTTCCTCGGGCGTCTGAAACACGATGAATGTGGCGCTCTTACCGCCCTTGAGCTGGCCGAGCAGGGTATCGTCCATCACCACCTCGGCGACGCAGCCGGTGGTCAGGCAGCGCACGAAGCCAGCGCGGCCGATATCCTTGTCGTCGATCTTGAGGCCGAGGCCGGAGGGCAGCAACACGCCGAGCGGGGCGACGACGCGCAGCAGGCGGCTCTTCTGGTCGGCCGTCTTCAGCACGATGACGAGCAACGTCAGATTCGGGCGATCCTCGGCCGCGACGTTCTGCACGAGCGCGCATTGCTCGGCCTTGGCGCCCGGCGGTGTCTCGCAGCGCATCTGCCAATCACCATGGGTGGAGCGCACCGCGCCCTGGGCCTGAGCCGGTGCGACGGAAAGCCAGCCGCAGCCGAGGACGACGAGCGCCGCGGCCACGGGACCGATGATTGAGCGCATCCCTGTCCTCCTCTTCCAGACGTAGGGATGCGCGCATACCCACGCCGAACGGCGCCCCCGCCATACGAGATTGCGTTCCGACCATGCGTCCCGATTCCTGTCAAGGCGAAGGATCACATGCGCTTGCGCGGTGAACTCACCGCAGACTCGCGGAGGACAGCGTCGATCGGCTGCCCGGCACCCATGCACTTGTCGCGTACTTATGCCGCACGGGCTGCGTCACAGCCTGTCATTGCCCCACTGGCGCAAGCGTGATCTTTGATTTATCGCAATGCCGAAGAACCGGGGTGGCCAGACGTGGCCGTCCCGGCGCGCGCCTGTCTTGAGCTGACGAAGGCAGATCGTGCGGCATCAAAGGAGCTATGTCGGACCGATGCGATTTGTGACCACTCCTCTCAGGAACGCGCTGGCAGCCTTCGCTGCGGCTCTGGTAGCGTTTTCGCCGGCCGTCGCATCGGCCCAGAACGGCATGCCGCTGCCGTGGGAGATCAATCTCCAGCCGGCCAATTCCGAAGTGATGACCTTCATCCACTGGTTCCACGACTGGGTGAACGTCCTCATCTTCATCATCACGCTCTTCGTGCTGGGGCTGCTGGTCTATGTCGCCTGGCGCTTCAACGAGAAGGCGAACCCGGTTCCCTCGAAGACGACGCACCACGCGCTGCTCGAAGTGGCCTGGACGATCATCCCGGTCCTGATCCTGGTCGTGATCGCGATCCCCTCCTTCCGCCTGCTCAAGCTGCAGCTGGAGATTCCGCAAGCCGACATGACCGTGAAGGTCACCGGCAAGCAGTGGTACTGGTCCTATGAGTACCCGCAGGACGGCGGCAGCTTCGGCTTCGATTCGCTGATGCTCGACGAGAAGCAGCGGGCCGAGGCGATCCAGTCCAAGAAGATCGCCGAATCCGAGGCCCCGCGCCTGCTCGCCGTCGACAACGAGGCGGTCGTGCCGGTCGGCAAGATCGTGCGCGTGCAGGTCACCGGCGCCGACGTCATCCACAAGTTCGCGCTGCCGGCCTTCGGCCTGAAGATCGACGCCATCCCCGGCCGCCTGAACGAGACCTGGTTCAAGGCCGACCGCGAAGGCATCTTCTACGGCCAGTGCTCGTTCATCTGCGGCCAGAACCACGCCTTCATGCCGATCGCCATCCGCGTCGTCAGCCAGGAGCGCTACACGGCCTGGCTCGCGGAAGCGAAGCAGAAATTCGCCAATGCGGCCGACGCCGCCAGCAAGGTCGCCGACGCGACCCGCTGAACCCGACATCTTGAAAGAACTCACGCGAACGGCATTCGCAGGAGGAGACGAATTCAATGGCTACCGCGGCTCCCCACGCCCACGGGCATGATGACGCCCACGCCCACGAGCACCACACCCCGACGGGTTGGCGCCGCTGGCTGCTGTCGACCAACCACAAGGACATCGGCACGCTCTATCTGATCTTCTCGATCGTCGCGGGCCTGATCGGCGGCTTCCTGTCGATCATGATGCGCATCGAGCTGCAGCAGCCGGGCCTGCAGATCTTCGCCAACGGCCAGAGCTACAACGTCTTCGTCACCGGTCACGGCCTGATCATGATCTTCTTCATGGTCATGCCCGCCGTCATCGGCGGCTTCGGCAACTGGTTCGTGCCGCTGATGATCGGCGCGCCGGACATGGCCTTCCCGCGCATGAACAACATCTCGTTCTGGCTGACGGTGGCGGCGCTGATCCTGCTGCTGATCTCGATGTTCGTCGAGGGCGCTCCTGGCGCCAAGGGCGTCGGCACAGGCTGGACGGTCTATCCGCCATTCTCGTCGACAGGCCACCCCGGCCCGTCGGTCGACTTCGGCATCCTGTCGCTGCACCTTGCCGGCGCGGCCTCGATCCTGGGCGCGATCAACTTCATCACCACCATCCTGAACATGCGCGCGCCTGGCATGACCATGCATAAGATGCCGCTGTTCGCCTGGGGCGTGCTGGTCACCGCCTTCCTGCTGCTGCTGGCGCTCCCGGTCCTCGCGGGCGCGATCACCATGCTGCTGACCGACCGCAATTTCGGCACGACCTTCTATGATCCGGCCGGCGGCGGCGACCCGGTGCTCTACCAGCACCTGTTCTGGTTCTTCGGCCACCCCGAAGTCTACATCATGATCCTGCCGGCCTTCGGCATCGTCAGCCACATCATCTCGACCTTCTCGAAGAAGCCGATCTTCGGCTATCTCGGCATGGCCTACGCCATGGTCGCGATCGGCGTGGTCGGCTTCATCGTCTGGGCCCACCACATGTACACGGTCGGCCTGTCGCTCAACACGCAGCGCTACTTCGTCTTCGCGACGATGGTGATCGCGGTGCCGACGGGCGTGAAGATCTTTTCCTGGATCGCGACGATGTGGGGCGGCTCGCTCCGCTTCACCGCGCCGATGGTCTGGGCGATCGGCTTCATCTTCCTGTTCACCGTCGGCGGCGTCACCGGCGTCGTGCTGGCCAATGCCGGCCTCGACCGCTCGCTGCACGCGACCTACTACGTCGTGGCGCACTTCCACTACGTGCTCTCGCTCGGCGCGGTGTTCGGCATCTTCGCTGGCTTCTACTACTGGTTCCCGAAGATGAGCGGCTACATCATCCCGGACTGGATCGGCCGCCTGCACTTCTGGGTCGCCTTCATCGGTGCGAACCTGCTGTTCTTCCCGCAGCACTTCCTCGGGCTGTCCGGCATGCCGCGGCACTATGTCGACTATCCCGACGCGTTCGCCGGCTGGCATTTCTGGTCGTCGATCGGCTCCTACATCTTCGCGGCGGGCCTCCTGATCTGGCTCTACGGCATCGTCGTCGCCTTCACCAAGAAGGAGCTCGCCGGCAACAACCCCTGGGGCGAAGGCGCGACCACGCTGGAGTGGACCCTGCCCTCGCCGCCGCCCTTCCACCAGTTCGAGACGCTGCCGCGCATCACCGGCTCGGACCACTGATCAAACCGGCGGCGGGCCCAAGGGCCCGCCGCCGCCCCTCCCCCGAGCGCCTGATCCGAGGCGCTCCGGAGACGGGCGGATCCCGCAAACGATGCCCTCGGGCATCATGAAAGTTGAAGCGAACGAATTTCGATGTCTGCTGCCTTCGATCAGATCCCCCAGGCTGACGACGGAGTCTCGCTGAGTTCCACCGGCGAGGCGCGCGACTTCTTCGCGCTGCTCAAGCCGCGGGTGATGTTCCTCGTCGTGGTGACGGCGCTCGGCGGCATGGTCGCGGCGCCGGGCACAGTCAATCCGGTGATCGGCCTTGCCGCCCTGCTGGCGATCGCGGTCGGCGCCGGCGCCTCGGGCTGCCTTAACATGTGGTGGGATGCCGACATCGACGCGGTGATGGCGCGCACCGCCGGCCGGCCGATTCCAGCCGGCCGCATCCTGCCCTCAGAGGCGCTCGCCTTCGGGTTGACGCTCTCGGTCGGCTCGGTGCTGGTGCTCGGCCTCGTCGCCAACCTGCTCTCGGCGGCGATGCTGGCCTTCACGATCTTCTTCTACGCCGTCATCTATTCGATGTGGCTGAAGCGGGCGACGCCGCAGAACATCGTCATCGGCGGCGCCGCCGGCGCCTTCCCCCCGATGATCGGCGAGGCGGTGGTCACCGGCGATTTCGGCCTGACCTCGATCGTGCTGTTCGCCATCATCTTCCTGTGGACGCCGCCGCATTTCTGGGCGCTCGCTCTGGTGAAGTCGGATGACTACGCCCGCGCCGGCATCCCGATGCTGCCCAACGTCGCCGGCCCGGCCGCGACGCGCCGCCAGATCGTCGCCTATACGCTGGTGCTCGCCCCGGTCGCGGTGCTGCCGGCGCTGATGGGCTTCGGCGGCCTGATCTACCTGATTGTCTCGGTGGTCACCGGGCTCGCCATGATCGGGCTGTCGCTGCGCGTGCTGCGCGTCACTCAAGGCGAGGCGGCCAACAAGGCGGCCTATGCCCTGTTCGGCTTCTCGATCCTCTATCTCTTCCTGCTCTTCGCGGTGCTGCTGGCCGAGAACGGCCTCGGCCTGATGTGGGCCCTGCCCAAGGTGCTGGGATGAGCCAGGACCCGCAGGACAAGAAGCAGCCGCCGGCGCCGTTCTCGCCAGAGGACATGGCGCGGCGCAATCGCCGCTCGATCGCGCTCGCGCTCGTGCTCGGCGGCCTGGTGCTGTTCTTCTTCATCGTGACGCTGGCCAAGACCGGGCCGGCGATCCTCAACCGGCCGCTGTGACGCGATGACCGCCGCTTCGAGAAACCGCCGCACCGTCCTCGCCTGCAGCGCCGCCGTGCTCGCCATGACCGGGCTCTCCTTCGCCGCGGTGCCGCTCTACAACCTGTTCTGCAAGGTCACCGGCTTCGCCGGCACGCCGATGGTCGGCACCGCCGCGACCGGCAAGACCAGCGACCGGATCGTCCAGGTGGCGTTCGACGCCAATGTCGCGCCGGCGCTGGGCTGGCGCTTCGAGGCGGAGAAGACGGAGATCAGAGCGCAGGTCGGCGTGACGCAGACGGTGTTCTACAAGATCACCAACACGTCCTCGCGGCCGATGACCGGGATCGCGACCTACAATGTCCAGCCGAACCAGTCGGGCGCCTATTTCGTCAAGATCCAGTGCTTCTGCTTCACCGAGACAACGCTGCAGCCGGGCGAGACCCTGGAAGCGCCGGTGGTGTTCTACATCGATCCCGAGATCGAGTTGAACCGCGAGCTCGCCAGCCTGAAATCGATCACCCTGTCCTACACCTATTTCCCGTCGAAGAACGGGCAGCCGGTGGCGGAAACCAAGGGTGACGGCAACCAACCGAAACTATAAAGCTGCGCTGGAAGCGCTGCACTTCTACGGACGCGGAGAGTTAAGCACGATGGCCGGGGCTCACACCAAGAACCACGACTACCACCTCGTCGATCCGAGCCCGTGGCCGATCGTCGGCGCGGGCAGCGCGACCATCATGGCGATCGGCGCCGTGATGTGGATGAAATCGCTGCCGCTGCTCGGCATGAGCATCGGCCCGCTGGTCTTCGGCGTCGGCCTGCTCGGCGTGCTCTACACCATGCTCGCCTGGTGGATGGACGTGACCCGCGAGGCGGAGCAGGAAGGCCACCACACCCGCGTGGTCCAGCTGCACCACCGCTACGGCATGATGATGTTCATCGCCTCCGAGGTGATGTTCTTCGTCGCCTGGTTCTGGGCCTATTTCGACGCCAGCCTGTTCACCGGCGAGCACATCCAGTACGCCCGCGCCGAATTCACCGGCGGTCACTGGCCGCCGAAGGGCATCGAGACCTTCGATCCCTGGCACCTGCCGCTGCTCAACACGCTGATCCTTTTGACCTCCGGCACGACCGTGACCTGGGCGCACTACGCCCTGATCCAGGGCGACCGGAAGGGCCTGAAGCAGGCCCTGTGGCTGACCGTGATCCTCGGCGTCCTGTTCACGATGTGCCAGGCCTACGAGTACTCGCACGCCGCCTTCGCCTTCAAAGGCAACATCTACGGCGCAACCTTCTTCATGGCGACCGGCTTCCACGGTTTCCACGTCATCATCGGCACGATCTTCCTGGCGATCTGCCTGTGGCGCGTCTATCTCGGCCACTTCAAGCCCGACCAGCATCTCGGCTTCGAGTTCGCCGCCTGGTACTGGCACTTCGTCGACGTGGTCTGGCTGTTCCTGTTCGCCTCGATCTATGTTTGGGGCGCCGGCGGCGTGCCGGCAGCGGCACACTAGGTCCTGGGCCGGAAGCGGCCGCGAACCTTCAAAAGGGGCGGCCGCAAGGCCGCCCTTTCCGTTTGCAGGAGGCCGCCATGACGCAGCCGCAGATCACTCCGCCTTCACCCTTCTCGACGGGCCTCTCCGGCCGCTGCCCGCGCTGCGGCGAAGGCAAGCTGTTCGACGGCTATCTCAAGCTGAAGCCGCGCTGCGCCGCCTGCGGACTCGATTTCGCCTTCGCCGATTCGGCAGATGGGCCGGCGGTGTTCATCATGCTGATCGCCGGCTTCTTCGTGCTCGGCCTCGCGCTCTATGTCGAGATCGCCTACACGCCGCCGATCTGGCTGCATCTCCTGCTCTGGCTGCCGCTGGCGCTCGTTACCTGCCTCGGATTGCTGCGGCCGATGAAGGGACTCGCAGTCGCCTTGCAGTACGCCAACAAGGCCGAAGAGGGCAGGCTGAAGAAGTGAGCGAACAGATTGCTTCCGCGAGCCGGCCAAAGCTGATGCTGCCGGCCCTGCTGACCGTCATCGGCGTCAGCGTGCTCTTCTACCTCGGCGCCTGGCAATGGCAGCGCATGGACGAGAAGCGCGCCTTCATCACGCGGCTGGAGACACAGGCCGCAGGCTCCGCTGCCCCACTGCCGCCGGCGAGCGACTGGCCGCGGCTCGACCTCGCGGCTGTCGACCTCACCAGGGCCGTCGCCAAGGGCAGCTATCTCGATGGCATCGCCGGCGTGCGCACCACCATCGCCGCCGGCCCGCCGGGCTCGCGCCAGCTCTCCGGCTTCGGCCGCTGGGTCTTCCAGGGTTTTCGGCTCGAAGACGGCGCGACGATTCTGGTCAACCGCGGCTTCGTCCCGGAAAGCCGCTTTGCGACGATCGCGCCCGCCTCTGGCCAAGCCACGGTCACGGGCTTCCTGCGCGCGCCCGAGGCCCGCAACAGCTTCACCCCGGCCGACCTGCCGCAGCAGCGCGAGTTCTACACGCGCGACCCAGCGGGCATAGCGGCAGCACTGGGCATCGGGAGGGCCGCGCCGTTCTATCTGGAGGCCGAGCGCCAGGGCGACGGGCTCACTCCTCCGGCCGGCGTCGACGCCAAAGAACTGATCGCCCGCATCCCGGACAACCATCTGCAATACGCGCTGACCTGGTGGGGGCTGGCGTTGACACTGATCGGCGTGTTCGCTGCCTATGCCTGGCAGGCGCGCAGGAAGCCGGCCGAGGCTGAGTAGAAGCCCGAAACCAACCATGCCGTCGTCGGTGATTGGCCGCGTTGCGCAGCCGGACTTTGCCCTCTTTTGCCAACAGGCCTATAGGATCAGCACGACATCCGAGATCATGAACCGTGCTGCATATTTCGACCCGTGGCGAAGCGCCGTCGCTCTCCTTCGCCGACGCGCTGCTCGCCGGACTCGCCCGTGACGGTGGGCTCTATCTGCCGCAAGCCCTGCCGCGGCTCAGTCCGCAGGAGATCGCCGGTTTTGCCGGCAAGCCCTATGCTGACGTAGCCGAGCGCGTCGTCGGGGCGCTCGCCGATGGCGACATCGCGACCGACGCGCTGAAAGCCATGATCGGCGAAGCCTATCGCAGCTTCCGCCATCCGGCGGTCTGTCCGCTCGTCCAACTCGGCGACAACCTGTTCTCGCTCGAGCTCTTCCACGGCCCGACGCTCGCCTTCAAGGACGTGGCGATGCAGCTGCTCGGGCGGCTGATGGACCATGTGCTGGCGCAGCGCGGCGAGCGCGCCACCATTGTCGGCGCGACCTCGGGCGACACCGGCGGCGCCGCGATCGACGCCTTCAAGGGGCTGGAGCGCGTCGACGTCTTCATCCTCTACCCGCATGGCCGCGTCTCCGACGTGCAGCGCCGGCAGATGACCACGGTCGAAGCCGACAATGTCCATGCCATCGCGATCGAAGGCACCTTCGATGACTGCCAGAACCTGGTGAAGGCGCTGTTCAACCACCACGCCTTCCGCGACGAGCTCCGGCTCTCCGGCGTCAACTCGATCAACTGGGCAAGGATCGCGGCGCAGGTCGTCTACTACTTCACCGCCGCGGTCGCGCTCGGCTCGCCGCACCGGCCGGTGTCCTTCGCAGTGCCGACCGGCAATTTCGGCGACATCCTCGCCGGCTGGATCGCCAAGCAGATGGGGCTGCCGATCGGCCGCCTGATGGTCGGCACCAACAGCAACGACATTCTCGCCCGCACGCTGGAGACCGGCGTCTACGAGATGCGCGGCGTCGCGGCGACGACCTCGCCCTCGATGGACATCCAGATCTCCTCGAATTTCGAGCGGCTGCTGTTCGAGGCGCATGGTCGCGACGGCGCCGCCGTGCGCCGGCTGATGCAGTCGCTGGCGCAGTCCGGCCGCTTCGAGATCGCCGCGGAGCCGCTCGCCCGCATCCGCGCCGATTTCGACGCGGTTTCGCAGGACGAGGCTTCGATCGCCAGCGAGATCGGCACGGTCTGGCGCGAGGCCGGCTATCTGCTCGATCCGCATAGTGCGATCGGCGTCGCTGCTGCCCGCAAGCTGCTCGCGACCGACCCTTCGACGCCGGTGGTCGCGCTCGGCACCGCCCACCCCGCCAAGTTCCCGGCTGCGGTCGCGGCTGCGAGCGGCGTCACGCCCGCACTGCCCGCGCACCTCGCCGACCTGATGGAGCGCAAGGAACGCTCGTCGCTGTTGCCGAACGACCAAAGCAAGCTGGAGCGCTTCGTCGCCGAGCGAGCCCGGGCAGTCCGGAGTGCCGCGGCATGACGGTGGCGAAGACGCTCAAGGCCAAGACGGAGAAGCCCCAAGCCGTGAAACCAGGCGATGCAGCCGGTCACGATCCCGCCGTCAGCCTGACGACGCTGCCGTCCGGCCTGCGCATCGTCTCCGAGCGCATGGCCCATGCCTCGACCGTCTCGCTCGGCATCTGGATCGGCGCCGGCGCCCGCGACGAGCTACCGCACGAACACGGGCTCGCCCATCTGCTCGAGCACATGGCGTTCAAGGGCACGGCCCGGCGCACGGCACTTGAGATCGCCGAGGAGATCGAAAGCGTCGGCGGCGACCTCAACGCCGCGACATCGGTCGAATACACCTGCTACACCGCCCGCGTGCTCGGCCAGGACCTGCCGCTGGCGGTCGACATCCTCTCCGACATCCTGACCGCGCCCGCCCTCAGCGAGGAGGAGCTGGCGCGCGAGAAGGGCGTGATCCTGCAGGAGATCGGCGCCGTCCAGGATACGCCGGACGATCTGGTCTATGACCGCTTCCTGCAGGCTGCCTTCCCGGAGCAGCCGCTCGGCCGGCCGATCCTCGGCACGGCCGAGACGGTCAACAGCTTCACACCCGACGCCATCCGCGCCTATCTCGACAGGCACTACCACGCCGGCAACATGGTGCTGGCGGCCGCGGGCGCCGTCGACCATGACGAGCTTGTCGCACTGGCGGAGAAGGCGCTCGCCGGCCTGCCGTCACGGCCCGCGAACACGCCCGAGGCGCGCACGCAAGCGACCTACCAGGGCGGCGAAGCCCGCATCGACGGCGACGAGGAGCAGGTGCACATCGTGCTCGGCTTCCCCGGCAAGCCGTTCACCAATGGCGCGCACTATCCGCTGCAGATCTTCTCGGCCGTGCTCGGCGGTGGCCTGTCGTCGCGCCTGTTCCAGGAGGTGCGCGAGCGCCGCGGCCTCGCCTATGCGATCGATGCCTTCCACTGGCCCTTCTCCGATTGCGGCGTCTTCGGCATCAGCGCCGGCACCGCGCCGGAGGATGTCGGCGAGCTGGTCGAGGTCGCGCTCGATTGCCTCGCCCAAGCGACCTGCGACGTCAGCGAGGCCGAGGTCGCCCGGGCCCGGGCCCAGATGAAGGTCGGGCTCCTGGCCTCGCTGGAAAGCCCCGGCGGCAAGCTCGAGCAGATGGCGCGGCAGGTATTGGTCTTCGGTCGGGCAATCCCGCGCGAGGAGCTGGCGCGCCGGCTCGATGCCGTCAGCCTCGCCGATGTGCGCGCGGCCGGCCAGGGCCTGCTCGACGGCGTGGTCACGGTCGCCGCGGTCGGCCCGCTGGCCGGCCTCGCTCCCGTGGCGGCCCTGCGCGCCATGCTGGCGCGGGCAGCCTGACGGCCATGGCCCTCTTCCGCTTCGCCACCGACCCGCCGACGCGGCCGCTGATCAGGACGCAGAACCTGATCCTGCGCGCCCCGCTCGCCGGCGACTACTCGGCCTGGGCGAGCCTGCGGATGGAGAGCCGCGACTTCCTGACCCCATGGGAGCCTGTCTGGACCGAAGACGACCTGACCCGCGCCTCCTTCCGCCTGCGGGTGAAACGCGCCGCCCGCGAGATCGCGACCGACGAGGCCTATTCGCTGTTCATCCTCGATTCCCGCTCGGAAACCTTGCTCGGCGGGCTTACCCTCGGCCTCGTCCGGCGCGGCGTCGCCCAGGCCTGCACGCTCGGCTACTGGATGGGCCAGCGCCATGCCGGCAAGGGTCACATGACGGAAGCGGTGCACGGCGCGCTCGACTTCGCCTTCTCCGAGCTCGCCTTGCACAGGGTCGAGGCCGCCTGCCTGCCGCACAACGAGCCATCGCGCCGACTGCTGGAGCGCGTCGGCTTCAAGCGCGAGGGTGAGGCACGCGGCTATCTGCGCATCAACGGCGCCTGGGCCGATCACCTGCTCTATGGCATGCTCGCCTCCGAGCTGCGCCGTCGCTCCGAAACTGATCGCAAGCTGTGAACAGCTTGCCTTGCCCTCGCCACGTCCCGCCGATACCACTGGCCATCACGCCTGAAGAGCCCCCCGCAGAGTCCATCTTGTCATCGACGCCCCGCTTCCTCCGGTCCGGCATCGCCGTTTTCGGCCTCCTGATGCTGGTGCTGTTCTCGCTGTTGCGGCCGGCGCTGGCGGTCGAGGCGCAGCGCGTGCCGCTCGACGTGCCGGTGCTCGACCTGACGGATGTGGTCGAGCGCAACAAGGCGGATGGCGACGTCATCCAGATCTCGACCGCGCCGGGTGCCGACGGCATCGTCCGGCGCATCGCCGTCAGGGCGCGCGAGTCCGGGGCGCGTCCGGACTGGATCGTCTTCGCGCTGACCAATGATTCCGACGAGCAGATCGACCGTTTGCTGGTCGCACCCTTCCATCGCCTGATCGGCTCTGGCGTGGTCTGGCCCGATCTCGGCGACCGCCGCATCGAGGCGATCACCGCGAGCCAGGGCCTGCGGCCCGAGCGCGAGGAAGCGCCCGACGCCGACATCTTCCAGATCACGCTCGACCCCGGCACCACCGTCACCTTCGTGGCCGAGCTGAAATCGCCGAACCTGCCGCAGCTCTATCTGTTCGAGCCGGAGGCCTACCGCCAGAAGACCAACGGGCTGACGCTCTACAAGGGCATCATCATCGGCATCGCCGGCCTGCTCGCGCTGTTCCTGACCATCATCTTCGTGGTCAAGGGCGCGGTGATCTTCCCGGCCGCGGCGGCCTTGGCCTGGGCGGTGCTGGCCTATGCCGGTCTCGATTTCGGCTTCTTCCAGCGCATCTTCCCGCTGACTCCGGCGATCGAGCGCATATACCGGGCCGGCGCCGAGGTGGTGCTGGCGGCGACACTGCTCGTCTTCCTGTTCGCCTATCTCAACCTGTCGCGCTGGCATGTGCGCTACAGCCACATCACCATCGTCTGGATCCTCGGTCTCGCCGGCCTGGTCGGCCTTGCCGTGTTCGATGCGCCGATGGCAGCCGGCATCGCCCGCATCTCGATCGCCGCCGTCGCGGCCATCGGCTTCGTGCTGATCCTGCACCTCGCCACCCATGGCTATGAGCGGGCGGTGATGCTGATCCCGACTTGGTTCCTGCTGCTGGTCTGGGTGACGGCCGCCGGCTTCACCGTGGTCGGCCAGGTGACGCGCGACCTCGTGCCGCCGGCGCTGATCGGCGGCCTCGTCCTGATCGTGCTGCTGATCGGCTTCACCGTCGTGCAGCACGCCTTCGCCGGCGGTGCACTGGCGCAGGGACTGGTCTCGGACACCGAGCGGCGGGCGCTGGCGCTCTCCGGCGCCGGCGACCTCGTCTTCGACTGGGACGTCTCCGCCGACAAGATCTTCGTCTCGCCCCAGGCCGAGACGCTGCTCGGCCTGTCGAAGGGCGCGCTCGAAGGCTCGGCCGCACGCTGGCTCGAGCACATGCATGTCGCCGATCGCGACCGCTACCGCGTCTCGCTCGACGCCGTGATCGAGCAGCGCCGCGGCAAGCTGCAGCTCGACTTCCGCCTGCGCGCCGCCAATGGCGCCTATCACTGGTTCAGCCTGAAGGCCCGGCCAGTGATCGGCTCGGATGGCGAGGTGATCCGCGTCATCGGCACGCTCGCCGATGTCACCGAGCAGCGCACGGCGCAGGAGCGCATGCTGCACGACGCCGTGCACGACAACCTGACCGGCCTGCCCAATCGCGAATTGTTCCAGGACCGTCTCTCGGCAGTGTTCGGCTTCAGCCGCGCCGACGACAACATCCGCCCGACCGTGATCGTGATCGACATCGATCGCTTCAAGCAGGTCAACGAATCGGTCGGCTTCTCGGCCGGCGATTCGATCCTGCTGACGCTGGCGCGCCGCCTCGGCCGGCTGCTCAGGACCCAGGACACGCTGGCACGGATCGGCGGCGACATCTTCGCGATGATCCTGGTCTCGGAGAGCGATCCCGAGCGCGTGCTCGCCCTCGCCGAGCTGATCCGCCGCGCCGTCTCGACGCCGATCACCTTCGCCGAGCGCGAGATCGTGCTGACGCCGTCGATCGGGCTCGCGCTCTTCGACGGCACGCCGACGGCGCGCAAGGACGATGCGCTGAAGAATGCCGAGCTCGCCATGGCGCATGCCAAGAACCAGGGCGGCAACCTGGTCGAGGTCTTCGTCCCGGCGATGCGCAGCGACCGCAACGACCGGCTCGCGCTCGAAAGCGATCTGCGCCGGGCGATCGAGCGCGGCGAGATCCAGGTGATGTACCAGCCGATCGTCAGGCTGGAAGACCGGACCATCGCCGGCTTCGAGGCGCTGATGCGCTGGGACCATCCGCGCGAGGGCCGGCTGCTGCCGCAGGACTTCCTCGCCATCGCCGAGGAGAGCGGGCTGATCGTCGATCTCGGCGTCTATGTGATGGACCGGACCGCGCGCGAGCTCGCCGCCTGGCAGGCGGCGCTCGAGGTCGAGCCGCCGATCTTCGCCAGCGTCAACGTTTCCAGCCGCCAGCTGCTGCGCCACGACCTGCTGAAGGACGTCAAGGCGGTGCTGGCGCGCCGGCGCGTGCTGCCGGGCACGCTCAAGCTCGAGATCACCGAGAGCCTGGTGATGGAGAACCCGGAATATGCGGCGCAGATGCTCAGCCGCATCCGCGACCTCGGCGCCGGCCTGTCGCTCGACGATTTCGGCACCGGCTATTCCTCGCTGTCCTATCTGCAGCGCTTCCCCTTCGACACCATCAAGATCGACCAGAGCTTCGTGCGCCAGATGGGCAACGGCAAGCCGCCGGTGATCCTGCGCTCGATCGTCCAGCTCGCTGCCGACCTGCAGATGGACGTGGTCGCCGAAGGCGCCGAGACCGAATCGGATGCGATCGAGCTCTACCAGCTCGGCTGCCAGTACGCGCAGGGCTACACCTTCGGCCAGCCGATGACGGCGGCGGAGGCAAGGCGGCTGGTGGGAGCGTCGAGCTCGTCCTTCGAGGCGGCTTAAAAGAGCCCGTCATTCTCGGGCGAAGCGCAGCGCAGACCCGAGAACCTCGCGACGAGAAGGCGCCAAAAGGAGCCTCTTCCGGCCAGAGATGCTCGGGTCAAGCCCGAGCATGACGCACGTCAAGCGTGCCCGGCATCCTTCGACAGAAAAGCCTGGTCGATGCCGAGCTTGCTGAGCGCGCGGGCATATTTTGTGTCGAGCGCGTCGTCGAAGAGCAGTGCCTCGTCGGCAGCGCAATGCAGCCAGCCATTCGACTGGATCTCGGATTCGAGCTGCCCCGCGCCCCAGCCGGCATAGCCGAGCGCCAGCACCGCGTTCTCCGGCCCAGTGCCGACGGCGATAGCGCGCAGGATGTCGAGCGTCGCGGTCAGGCAGATGCCGTCGTCGATCGGCAGCGTCGCCGATTCCAGGAAGAAATCGGCGCTGTGCAGGACGAAGCCGCGCTTGGTCTCGACCGGCCCGCCGCGCAGCACCTTCATCCTCTCGGCCTGGCTCGGCAGGCGGATCGCCTGATCGGGCGGGATCACGTCGAGCTGGACCAGCAGTTCCGGAAAGCGCGTGTCCGAAGCCGGCTTGTTGACGATGATGCCCATCGCGCCATCCTCGGAATGGGCACAGAGATAGACGACGCTGCGGGCGAAGCGGGGATCACTCATGCCTGGCATGGCGATCAGGCACTGCCCATCCAGATAGCTGCGGCCGCTGATGCGCTGGTTCGACCCTAGATTCATGCTGCCATGCTAGAGCATGTTCGGCAGATGTGGGAGCCATTTTGGCTCGCAGGCGATCCGGGGTATTCAGGTGTAGGCCGACGGCGATCCGGGCTACCGGCCGGGCTTCGCCGCAATGCTGGCGCAAAGCCCGCGATGCTCAGCTGCATGCCGCGACCGGATCACAGCTCCGGTATACGTCTCGCAAATCCCGGCTGGATCGCCTAAATCAGACCACGTGAAAACGGTCACGACCCTTTCCCTGTTCGCGGCGCTGGCAATCGGCGCACCGGCTTCCGCCCAGGAGGCCGCGGTTTCGCCGTGGTCGAAGGCCGCCTATTCGTCCATGCGCCTGATTGCCGGCGCGACCGCCCCGTCAGGCAAGCAGCGCATCGGCGTCGAGATCACGATGTCGCCAGGGTTCAAGACCTATTGGCGCAGCCCCGGCGATGCCGGCGTGCCGCCCGTCTTCGACTGGAGCGGCTCGGAGAATGTCGGCGGGCTCGACGTGCGCTGGCCGATACCCGAGCGCTTCGAGGACGGCGCCGGCTCCGGCATCGGCTATGTCGGCGAGGTGGTGGTGCCGGTCTCGGTCCAGCCCGTCGACCCGACACGGCCAGTGACCGTGGTGCTGAAACTCGACTACGCGGTCTGCGACAAGATCTGCGTTCCGGCCAAGGGCGAAGCGCGCCTCTGGCTCGAACCGGGCGTCACCTCGGTGACCTCGCCGCGGCTGGAGCAGTTCGAGGCGCGGATCCCGCACGCGATCAAGCTGGGGGCGGCCAATGATCGCCTGTCGATCCTCGAGGTCACCCATAGCGACGCCGCGGTGAAGCTCTCACTGAAGGCGCCCGAGGGCGGCTCGATCGACGACGTCTTCGTCGAGGGCGCCGGGATGTGGTCGTTCGGCCGGCCGATGCTGCTGCCGCAGCCGGACGGGACCGTCGCCGCGAAGCTCAAGATCGTCGAGCGTCCCAAGGGCGCGACCGGGCCGACGCCCCTGATCATCACCGTGCGCGGCAAACCGCAGGCGGTGGAGACGCGGCTCGACCTCGACATCGGCAACGCGAAGCCGTAACCCTGCGCTCGAAGCGGCACGCTGCCGCGTGCAGGAGATACGGACATGGCGATCAAGGTCGGTGACAAGCTTCCGCAGGCGACGTTTCGCGTGATGACGGCCGACGGGCCGGCGGCCAAGACCACGGACGACCTGTTCAAGGGCCGCAAGATCGTGCTCTTCGCCGTGCCGGGCGCCTTCACGCCGACCTGCCACAAGAACCATCTGCCGGGCTATGTGAACAAGGCGGCCGAGATCAAGGCCAAAGGCGTCGAGGAGATCTTCGTCACCGGCGTCAACGACGTCTTCGTCATGGATGCCTGGTCGAAGGCGACCGGCGGCGTCGGCGTGATCACCTTCCTCTCCGACGGCAATGCCGACTTTGCCAAGGAGATCGGCCTGTCGATGGACGGCTCGGGCTTTGGCCTCGGCACCCGCTCGCAGCGCTATTCGATGGTGGTCGAGGACGGCGTCGTCACCGCGCTCAATATCGAGGACGCGCCGGGCAAGGCCGACGTCTCCGGCGCCGAGGCGCTGCTGAACCAGCTCTGAGCCCGGCCTCAGTTCCTCTTGCCTGCCAGCCCGCGCCATCTCGGCGCGGGCTTTCGCTTTTCAGCACGAAATCCGATCGATCCGATCTGCGCTTGTCATGAGACAGCGTCTGCGGCCACCGCTAGCCTCCCGACAAAATCGAGGAGACGCTAGGCCCATGTCAGAGATCAGCATCCGCCCGCTCACGGCCAGCGATCGCGCCGCTTGGGAGCCGCTCTGGCAGGGCTACCTCACCTTCTACAAATCGTCGCTGACGCCGGAGACGACCGACACCACCTTCGCGCGATTGACCGGTGGCCAGGAGCCGATGGGCGGCTTCATCGCCGAGCGCGACGGCCGGGCGATCGGCATCGTCAACTACGTGCTGCACCGCACGACCTGGAGCCAGAAAGAGATCTGCTATCTGCAGGATCTCTTCACCAGCCAGGAAGCACGCGGAAGCGGCGTCGGCCGCAAGCTGATCGAGGCCGTCCGCCAGATGGCAGAAAAGCAAGGTCTCTTCCGCGTCTACTGGCAGACGCATGAGAGCAACCTGCAAGCGCAGGAGCTCTACGACAAGGTCGCGCAGAAATCCGGCTTCATCGTCTACCGCCAGCCGCTGGGCTGACCGGCAGGCCGCCCCGCTCACATCGGGATTGCATCGGGACATTGGCGTTCGTGCATGAATGCCAAAGCAAGGCGGCGGATCGCGCCTATATGACGCTCAAGCACGCCCGACGGCACCGGCCGCTCGGGCGTTCTGCTTTGGCGGACAAGCTCCGCACTCTCGGTCGTTCACAGGCGTCACGCGATGAAAAAGATCGGCTTCCTGTCCTTCGGGCACTGGACTCCCTCGCCGCAATCTCAGACCCGCTCGGCAGGCGATACGCTGCTGCAGTCGATCGAGCTTGCCGTCGCGGCCGAGGAACTGGGTGCGGACGGCGCCTATTTCCGGGTGCATCATTTCGCGCGCCAGCTCGCCTCGCCCTTCCCGCTGCTCGCCGCCGTCGGCGCCAGGACCAAGCGCATCGAGATCGGCACCGCCGTCATCGACATGCGCTATGAGAACCCGCTCTACATGGCCGAGGATGCGGGATCGGCCGATCTCATCGCCGGCGGGCGGCTGCAGCTGGGCATCAGCCGCGGCTCGCCGGAGCAGGTGATCGATGGCTGGCGCCATTTCGGCTACCAGCCGGCGGAGGGGCAGAGCGATGCCGACATGGCGCGCCGCCATGCCGAGGTCTTCCTCGACGTGCTGCGCGGCGAGGGCTTCGCGCAACCCAATCCGCGCCCGATGTTCCCCAACCCGCCCGGCCTGCTACGCGTGGAGCCCTATTCCGAGGGCCTGCGCGAGCGCATCTGGTGGGGCGCCTCCTCCGACGCCACCGCCATCTGGGCGGCGAAAGCTGGCATGAACCTGCAGAGCTCGACGCTGAAGACCGACGAAAGCGGCGAGCCCTTCCACATCCAGCAGGCCAGGCAGATCCGCGGCTACAAGCAGGCATGGAAAGAGGCCGGCCACCAGCGCGAGCCGCGCGTCTCGGTCAGCCGCAGCATCTTCGCCTTGATCGACGACCGCGACCGCGCCTATTTCGGCCGCGGCAATGAGAGCGACGATTCGATCGGCTATATCGACGACAGCACGCGCGCCATTTTCGGGCGCAGCTATGCGGCCGAGCCCGACAGGCTGATCGACGAGCTGAAGCGGGACGAGGCCATCGCCGAGGCGGACACGCTGCTATTGACGGTGCCGAACCAGCTCGGCGTCGACTACAACGCCCATGTCATCGAGGCGATCCTGAAGCATGTCGCGCCGGGACTCGGCTGGCGCTGAGGGTACGGGGCTACGGTGCTAGCAACAAGCTGATTGAGGCGGCCCGGCAAATAGAGTCGGCATAGGTGTCCGCGCCTGCCGAACCAAGCAACCCGCGGACGCAGGAACTCTACGAGAAGGTTGTACGAAAATCGCGGTCCATCGCTCTTGATAGCCGCCGGGATGAAACCGGGTGAACTGTCGCGCATGCTTCAACGTGAAGCTATGCGCCCAACCCCCGTATAGACTAACCATCCCGCCGCGAGCTGGCCGATTACGACCAGCCAGGCCGGCGCGTCGAAGTAATTCTCAACATACAGAACGGCGATAATGCCCTGAATTATCAACATGCATACGACTGCAATGAACTTGGCCATCGTGCCGCTCTTTCCTCACCGCCCCGGCTTGAACGGCGCCATCCCTGCCCGCGCCAGCGCGTCGGCGCGCTCGTTCATCTCGTCGCCGGCATGGCCCTTGACCCATTTCCACTCGATCTTGTGCTGCTTCAGCGCGGCGTCGAGGCGCTTCCAGAGCTCCTCGTTCTTGACCGGCTTGCGATCGGCGGTCTTCCAGCCGTTCTTCTTCCAGCCATGGATCCAGCTGGTGATGCCCTGGCGCAGATACTGGCTGTCGGTGTGGAGCGCGACGGTGCACGGCCGGGTCAGCGTCTCCAGCGCCGAGATCGCCCCCATCAGCTCCATGCGGTTGTTGGTGGTCAGCGCCTCGCCGCCCGAGAGCTCGCGCTCCTTGCCCTTATAGGACAGGATCGCGCCCCAGCCGCCAGGCCCGGGATTGCCCGAGCAGGCGCCGTCGGTCCAGACTTCAACCGGTTCGCTCATCGCCTCAGCCCGTATTCGCGTGCGTCGCTGATCCGCTGGTGGAAGACGAGCTTGCGGTCGTATTCGAGCGGATCATGTGGCTTGACCAGCGCGCCCGGCGGCACGTTCAGCCAGTCGACCAGCCGGGTCAGCAGGAAACGCAGCGCCGAGCCGCGGCACAGCGTCGGCAGGGCTGCGACCTCGGCCTCGCCGAGCGGGCGCACGCTCTCATAGCCGGCCAGCATCGCCTGGCCCTTGGTCAGGTTGAACGAGGCATCGGCCTCGAAGCACCAGGAGTTCAGGCAGATGGCGAGGTCGTAGGCATAGGCGTCGGTGCAGGCGAAATAGAAGTCGATCAGCCCCGACAGCTTGTCGCCGATGAAGAAAACATTGTTCGGGAAGAGATCGGCATGGATGACGCCGCCAGGCAGGTCCTTCGGCCACCCCGCCTCGTGCACGGCGATCTCGGCCGCGACGCGACGCGCCAGCCCGGGCGAGACCTTGTCGGCATCGGCGCCGGCCTGCTCGGCGAGCGGGCGCCAGCCCGGCACAGAGAGCGCGTTGACGCGCGTCATCGAAAAGTCCGCGCCGGCCCGATGCAGCAGAGCGAGCGCCCGCCCGACCTCGCCGCAATGGCCGGCGCCGGGGCGACGGACCGAGAGGCCATCGAGGAAGCTGACGATCGCCGCCGGGCGGCCGCAGAGCGTGCCGAGCGCCTGGCCCGACTGGTCGAGCAACGGCACCGGGCAATTCAGCCCGCGCCCGGCGAGATGCTGCATCAGCCCGATGAAGAACGGCAGATCGGCCGGGTTCACCCGCTTCTCGTAGAGGGTGAGGATGTAGAAGCCCTGCCTGGTGTGAACGAGATAGTTCGAGTTCTCGACGCCCTCGGCGATGCCCTTGGCGGAGAGCAGGTCGCCGATGCCGTAGCCGGCCACGAAGGCAGCCATCTCGTCATCGGGCACTTCGGTATAGACGGCCACGCGGAATTCTCAGCTCACTCGGCTGCGGTCGGGGTCGGCTCGCGCAGCTCGCGCGGCAGCGGGAAGAAGACGCTCTCATCGGCGGTCGAAACCGTCTCGACCGTGACCTCGTAGCGCTCGGCGAAGGCGTCGATGATCTCCTCGACCAGCACCTCAGGTGCGCTGGCGCCGGCGGTGATGCCGAGACGGCGGATATCGCCGAAGAGCGACCAGTCGATCTCGTCGGTGCGCAGGACCAGGCGCGAGACCGGGCAGCCGGCGCGCTCGGCAACCTCGCGCAGGCGCTGCGAGTTCGAGGAATTGGGCGAGCCGACCACGATCAGCCCGTCGACCAGCGGCGCGACGCGCTTGACCGCCTCCTGGCGGTTGGTGGTGGCGTAGCAGATGTCTTCCTTGTGCGGGGCGATCAGCGCGGGAAAGCGCGCCTGCAGGGCCTGCACGATCTCGCGGGTATCGTCGACCGAGAGCGTGGTCTGCGTGACAAAAGCGAGCTCCTTGCCCTCGGGCGGAGCGAGCTTTGCGACATCCTCGAGCGTCTCGATCAGCGTGATCGCGCCGTCCGGCAACTGCCCCATCGTGCCGATCACCTCGGGATGGCCGGCATGGCCGACCAGCAGGATGTGCCGGCCGCGCTTGTGATGGACCTCCGCCTCGCGGTGCACCTTGGTGACCAGCGGGCAGGTCGCATCGATGTGGAAGAGATTGCGGGCCTGCGCCTGCGCCGGCACTGATTTCGGCACGCCATGGGCCGAGAAGATCACCGGCCGGGTCGCGTCCGGCACCTCGGAGAGTTCGGCGACGAAGACCGCGCCCTTCCGCTTCAGCGACTCGACCACGTATTTGTTGTGCACGATCTCATGGCGCACGAAGACCGGCGCGCCATGCAGAGCCAGCGCCTTCTCGACGGCGTCGATCGCCCTGACCACACCGGCGCAGAAGCCGCGCGGGGCGCAGAGCAGGATGTCGAGCGGCGGCTTGGCGGTCACTGGGCGCTGGTTCCGAGACGATCGCGCCTTCTTTTCGGTCTGGCGGCGGCGATGTCAAGGAAGCCCGGCGCCGCAGCGCATCGCCGCCCATGCAACAGCCCTCTCGCAGGATACGGCGGCAGGCCTTACATTGCACGCGACCGGCCATCGCCCCCGCGCGGCCCAACTTCGCTTCAGCACGAGTTCCCGCATGGCCGATGCCGTTTCGCATGCCAGCTATCTGCCGCCGATCCTGACCTTCTGCGCGGGGGCGGTGGTGGCGGTGCCGCTGTTCCGCCGCTTCGGCCTGTCGGCCGTTCTCGGCTATCTCGCCGCCGGCGTCGTGATCGGCCCCTCGGCGCTTGCCGTAATCAAGGATCCCGACACGATCCGCAGCACCGCCGAGATCGGCGTCGTGCTGCTGCTCTTCCTGGTCGGGCTCGAATTGCAGCCGGCGCGGCTCTATTCGATGCGCAAGGACATCCTCGGCGCGGGTCTCTCGCAGATGGTGCTGAGCGCGCTGGCGATTGGTGCGGCCGCCTGGCAGTTCGGCGTCGCGGTTGGCGGTGCCATCGCCATTGGGCTCGCACTCGCCTTGTCGGCGACCTCGATCGCCCTGCAGCTCTTGGAGGAACGCGGCGACGGCGCCGAGCCCTATGGCAGGCGCACCTTCTCGATCCTGCTGTTCCAGGACATCTCGATCGCACCGGCACTGGCCTTTCTGCCGCTGCTGGCGACGACCGGCGCTGCCCATGGCGGCGGCTCGACCAAGGCGCTGACGGGCCTGGGGCTGGCCTTGCTCGCCATCGCCGTCGTCGTGCTCGCCGGGCGCTATGCGCTCAATCCCTTCTTCCGCCTGCTGGCCAAGGCCGGCGCCAAGGAGGTGATGACGGCCGCCGCCCTGCTGGTCGTGCTCGGTGCCGCGCTGCTGATGGAGCAGGTCGGACTCTCCATGGCTATGGGCGCTTTCCTCGCCGGCGTGCTGCTGGCGGATTCGCATTTCCGGCACGAGCTCGAGGCCGATATCGAGCCGTTCCGCGGCGTGCTGCTCGGCCTGTTCTTCATGGCGGTCGGCATGTCGATCGACCTGAAGCTCGTCGCCGAGAACGCCTTGCTGCTGGCGCTGGCGGCGCCGCTGCTGGTGCTGTTCAAGATCGCGGCGGCGGCGGCGATCCTGCGCGCCTCCTGTTCCTCGACGAGCGAGGCGATCCGGGCCGGCGCCCTGCTCTCGCCCGCCGGCGAATTCGCCTTTGTGCTGCTGCCGCTCGCCGCCTCGCTCGGCCTGCTCGACGAGAAGCAGGGCGCGCTGGCGACCGCGATCGCCGCGCTCAGCATGCTGATCGGCCCGATCGCCGCCAAGCTGATCGATATCTGGCTCGCTGCCAATGCGCCGCCGCCCGAGGAGATCGAGGAGACCTTCGACGGCGTCGCGCCCTCGGTCCTGGTGATCGGCTTCGGCCGCTTCGGCCAGGTGGTGACGCAGGCGCTGCTGCTGCAGCATCTCGACGTCACCATCATCGATTCCGACATCGAGCGGATCCGCTCGGCCGCCAAGTTCGGCTTCAAGATCTATTATGGCGACGGCACGCGGCTCGACGTGCTGCGCGCCGCCGGCGCCGGCAAGGCCAAGGTGATCTGCCTGTGCCTCGACGACCGGCAGGCGGCGCTGCGCATCGTCGAGATGGCCAAGGTCGAATTCCCGGCCGCGCGCATCCACGCCCGCGCCTATGACCGCGTCCACGCCATGGACCTGATGCGGGCCGATGTCGACTACCAGATGCGCGAGACCTTCGAATCGGCGCTCGGCTTCGGCCGGGTGACGCTGGAGGCGCTCGGCCTGAGCTATGAGGAAGCGAGCTTCGTGATCGAGCATGTGCGCGACCGCGACGCGCAGCGCATGGAGATCCAGTTCAGCGAAGGCATCGCCGCCGGCCTCGACAAGGTGCCGCGCGTCACACCCGAGCCGCTGGTCGCGCCCAAGGGCAAGTCGAAGGCGCTTACCAAGGAGACGCAGGACGTCATCGAGGATGGCGGCGCCGAAGTCGCGGTCGGCGGCGTCGGGGAGCCGGCCGAGTGAACGCACCGCAAAAGCCACAGCAGGCCGTCTTCGTCAGCGGCTCGACGCTGCGCCATGTCGCGGTGATGACGGCGACCGCCTCGGTCGGCCTGATCGCGATCTTCGTCGTCGACTTCCTGTCGCTGCTCTACGTCTCGCGCCTCGGCCGGCCCGAGGCGACGGCCGGCGTCGGCTACGCGACGATCGTGCTCTACCTGATGATCTCCTTCAATGTCGGGCTGATGATCGCGGTGACCGCGCTGACGGCGCGGGCGCTCGGTGCCGGCGACCGCGAGGGCGCACGCCGCATGGCGGGCTCGACACTCATCGTGATGGCCGTCGCCGGGCTGGCGCTCAGCTTCGTCATGCTGCCGCTCCTGCCCTGGCTGCTGCCCAAGCTCGGCGCGCACGGCGAATCGCTTTCCGTCGCGACCTCGTTCCTGTGGATCACCCTGCCCTCGAACGTGCTGATGGCGCTCGGCATGGGCCTGTCCGGCGTCCTGCGCGCGGTCGGAGACGCCAAGCGGGCGATGTATGTCACTTTGGCCGGCGGCATCGTCACGGCGGCGCTTGATCCACTCCTGATCTTCGGCCTCGGCCTCGGCGCCGACGGCGCCGCCTGGGCGACCGTGTTCTCGCGCATCGTCTTCCTGGGGGTCGGCCTCCAGGGCGCTCTTCGCGTGCACCGGATGATCGCGCGCCCGAGCTTCGCCGCGCTGCGCCGTGACATCCGGCCGACCTTCGCGATCGCGGCCCCAGCGATCCTGACCAATCTCGCCAATCCGATCGCCAATGCCTGCTTCTTCGGCATCATCGCCCGCTTCGGCGACCAGGTCATCGCGGCGAGTGCGATCATCGACCGGCTGGTCCCGGTCGCCTTCGGCGTGCTGTTCGCGCTGTCCGGCGCTGTCGGACCGATCCTGGCGCAGAACTGGGGCGCGCAGCGCTATGACCGGATGCGCCGGGCATTGACCGATTCCGTCGCCTTCGCCGCCGCCTATGTCGCTGTCGCCGGCCTGCTGCTGGCGCTGCTGCGCCACCAGATCAGCGCCCTGTTCGGCGCGAGCGGCGAGACCGCCGAGCTCGTCGCCTTCTTCGGGCTGATCGCCGGGCCGATGTGGCTCTTCGTCGGCGCCCTCTTCGTCGCCAATGCCGCGTTCAACAATCTCGGCATGCCGTTCTACTCGACCCTGTTCAGCTGGGGCCGCGCCACGCTCGGCACGGTGCCGCTCGCCTGGCTCGGGGCGCAATATGCCGGCCCAAAAGGCGCGCTCGCCGGTGCGGCGCTGGGGGCGGTGCTGTTCGGGATCGCGGCCCTCGTCACCGCCTATCGCGGCATCAGCCGGCTCGAAGGTGCGGCGCAGGTTGCCGCCAGGCCGTCGCTTGCCTGACGGCGGGCGGCTGCTATCGTCAATCTCCTGAGATGGCGGGCTTGTCCCGCAAAGGGGAGACCGCGCCATGATGAACCTGTTCGAGATGATGCAGTCGGCCCAGAACGGCCAGGCCATGCAGAACCTGGCGCGGCAATACGGGCTCTCGATGCAGCAGACGCAGGCTGCGCTTGACGCGCTGCTGCCGGCCTTCTCGATGGGTCTGCAGCGCCAGACCCAGAACCCCTACGCCTTCGGCAACCTCGCCCAGATGATGACGGCGACGCCCTTCGGCCAGATGTACGACAGCGACGGCGACGGCATCCCCGACCGGGCGATGCCGCTCGGCCAGGACGTGATGAGCCAGCTCTTCGGCTCGAAGGAGGTCGCCAACGCCGTTGCGGCGCAGGCGGCCGCGACCAGCGGCGTCGGCCAGGCGATCCTGAAGCAGATGCTGCCGGTGATCGCCTCGATCGTGATGGGCGGGCTGTTCAAGTCGGTGAACAATCAGGGCCTCGGCGGCATTCTCGGGCAGTTCGCCGAGATGATGCGCGGCCAGATGCCGGGCATGCAGCCCCAGGCCCCGCAGGCGAATGCTCCCGCCAATCCCTGGGAGCAGATCCTCGGCGGCATGTTCGGCGGGCAGAGGCCGCAGGCCGGCCAGGCGCAAGGCGGCGGCCCCTTCGGCGGCGCCATGCCCGGCATGCCCGCCGACATGGGCAACATCTTCGGCCAGATCCTCGGCGGCATGTTCGGCGGCGCGCAGGGGCAAGCCGCTGAGAACAGCCCCAAGCCCGCGCCGCAATCGCGCCGTCCTGCGCCCGAGCCCGAGCCGGACGAGACGCCGCCATCCAGCGAGACCGGGCCGGGCTCGATCGGGCTCGACGCCCTCAACCAGATGTTCGAGCATGGTCGCCAGATGCAGGCGGGCCAGCAGGACGCGCTACGCTCGATCTTCGAGACGATGCTCGGTGGCGGACAGCGCAAGGCCTGAGCGATAAACGAACGGCGGCCATCAGGCCGCCATTCATCAATCCTGGTGATGTGATCCAATTCAGGCGCGCAGGCGCTCATCCCACTCATACTGGTCCGCGACCTCGGCATGAGCGTGCGGCGCGACCGCCTGCTCTTCCGTGCGGAAGCTCGCGACCAATTCGTTGAGGCGCCTGATCTGACCGCTGAGCGAGCCGGCCGACGCCGCGCTCTGTTCGGCGAGCGCCGCGTTCTGCTGGGTCATCTCGTCCATATGGGCGACGGTCTGGCTCATCTCGTCGATGCCGTTGGCCTGCTCGGCGGCCGCGGCCGAGATATCGGAGACTGTGGCCGAGACCTTCTTCGAGGCCTCGACGATCCGGCTCAGCGCCTCGCCGGCGGCCCGGACCAGCCCGACGCCCTGCTCGACCTCGACGCCCGACTCACCGATCAGCCCCTTGATGTCCTTGGCGGCGTCGGCCGAGCGTTGCGCCAAGGTCCGAACCTCGCTGGCGACCACCGCAAAGCCCTTGCCGGCATCGCCGGCCCGGGCCGCTTCGACGGCGGCGTTCAGCGCAAGCAGGTTGGTCTGGAAAGCGATCTCGTCGATCACTGAGGTGATGTCCGAGATCTTGCGGGAGGTCTGCTCGATCCGCGCCATGGCGTCGACCGCCTGGCTGGCGACGGCCCCGCCATTGACGGCCACCTCGGTCGCCTCGTTGGCGAGCTGGACGGCCTGGCGCGAAGCCTGGGCGGAAGCCTTGACCGAGGCAGCGAGCTGCTCGGTGGTGGCGGCGGTCTCCTCGAGCGAGGACGCCTGTTCCTCGGTGCGCTTCGACAGGTCGTCGGCGCCGGAATTGATCTCGCGCGCGGCATTGCCGACATCGACCGACGTCGCCTGGATGGTCGCGATCGTCTCCGCCAGATGGCCGACGGCGCTGTTGAAATCCTGCTTCAGCGCGGCGTAGTCGGCGGCGACTTCGTCCTCGACGCGGGCGCTGAGATCGCCCTGTGAGAGCCGGGTCAGGCCCTCGGCCAGGGCCCTGACCACGACAGCCTGCTCGGCCGCAAGGCGCTGCTGCACAGCTGCGGCGCTGGTGCGCTCGGCCTCCGCTGCAAGGCGCTGGCGCTCGGCTGCAGTTCGATTGACCTCGGTCTCGCTTTCGAGGCGCTGGACGGCGAGCCCGTTCTCCCTGAACACCTGGACGGCGCGGGCCATCTCGCCGATCTCGTCCTTGCGATCCTGGCCTTCGGCCTCGGCGGAATAATCGCCCTTGGCGATCTGACCCATGCGGAGCTTCAGCCGCTCCAGCGGACGCGTGATGGCCGCGCCGGTCAGAAGCGCGCCGCCGATCAGGCCGAGCAAGGCGCCGGCGATGCTGAGGCCGATCGCCACCATGGTGACGCGGCGTGCATCGGCCGCCAGTACATCCGAGGTCGCTTCCGTATCCTTCCTGATCTCGTCGTTGACCTTGGCTGCGGCGCCGGCGATCTCGCTGATCGTCTTGTCGAGCTGCGACATGATCGAGAGCGCCGGCAGGTCCTCGTCGCGAGCGGCCTGGGCGATGATCTGGTCGATATCGGACTTGGTCGCCTGCAGGCGGCGGCTCAGTTCATCGAAGCTCTCGGCCCGCTGCGGGAAGCTGATCTTCGCCTCGACCAGCGCCTGGAGCGAGGCCGCATAGGCGGTCTTCACTTTCTCGATGCTGGTCGTGTTCTGCTTCATGAACTCGGGATAGGCGATCGCCTGGTAGAGATTGCCGACGATCTCGGTCATGCCGCTGGCGGCGCGGGCCGAATCGAGGATGGCGGCGGCACGCTGCGAAACCAGATCGCCATAAGTCTTCTCGATCTTGCCGAACTCTAACGCGCCATAGACGGCCGAGCCGATGCCGATCGCTCCCATGACGAGCATCGGAATGGCGATCTTGGTCCTGATCCTCAGGTCGTGAAGGCGAAAGCGACGCATGGAAAACCCCGGGACGGCGGATCGGGGCGCCGGAATCGGCGCAATGCGGCGCAAATGTGTCCGAATTTGCTGAATGAAGCGTTACGTCGCGCGCGCGCCGATTAACCATCGCGGGGCGGTTGCATTCCCGGCACGAAAAAGGGCGGCAGCCGAAGCCACCGCCCGCAGAGACGCGTCACGCCAAGGGGTCAGGCGTTGCACGCGATCTTGATCTCCTTCGCGCCGGGGCGCGTTCCGGCCTGGATCACCACGGGACGTCGAACCCCGGCCTCTCGCCGGTGCGCGGCGGCGGACTGCTGTTGGTCGGAGCGGGCCTGCAGCACGCTCGACGGGTCACTCAGCCAGGAGACGGCGAGCGCGCCGTCGATATCGGAGCGGACGAGGCCGATATCCTTCAGCCCGCGCTCGTCGAGCTCGCTGAGACGCATCACCTCGCGGCGGTGCAGGAAAGCGCGCACCAGATTTTTCGAGCCCGTGACCGAATGGGCGGCAGCACGCGCCGCGCCGCCGGAAACGGCAGACAAGGTCTTCGTGACGAAGGTCATGACCAGCATGACAGCCTCCTCGGGTTGGACGATCGATACTCCTCCCAGGCCGCGACATCGGCCGGCAGGAGCGGGAGAATGTCCAAAGGATAACTCTGCGCTGGTCATCAGCCAAACGAATGGTTATGATGTTTAACACAACCGATCTTGATGAACCTCTGGGAGGAGGCTGGCATGGCCCATGTGCTCGACGCCGATCAGCTCAAGACCTTCGTCGCCATCGCCGACACCGGCTCCTTCACCCGCGCCGCCGAGATCGTCTTCAAGACGCAATCGGCCGTTTCGATGCAGATGAAGCGGCTGGAGGAGCGGATCGGCCGGCCGCTGTTCGGCCGCGACGGGCGCCACGCCAAGCTGACTGAGGACGGCGAACGCCTGCTCGACTATGCCCGCCGCATCGTCCGGCTCAACCTCGAATGCGTCGCGAGCTTCACCGAGGCCGATCTCAAGGGCCGCATCCGCCTCGGCGTTCCCGATGACTATGCCGATCGTTACCTGCCGGAGATCCTGGCGCGCTTCGCCCATTCGAATCCGCGCACGGAGGTCACCGTGGTTTGCGAGCCGACGCCGATGCTGGCCGAGCGGATCGGCAGCGGCGACATCGACCTTGCGATCATCACCCATGTCGAGGGCCGCGGTCAGGGCGAGATCATCCGGATCGAGCCGCTGCTCTGGGTGACCTCGGCGCGCCATTGCGTGCATGACGAGGACCCGCTGCCGCTGGCGCTCGGCCGGCCGACCTGCAACTGGCGCCAGGCAGCGGTCGAGGCGCTGGAGAGCAAGGGCCGGCGCTTCCGCGTGCTTTATGCCAGCTGGAACTCGACCGCGGTCGGCGCGGCGGTGGTCGCGGGCCTCGCCATCTCGGTGCTGCCGGAGAGCGCGGTCCGGCCGGGCATGCGCATTCTCGGGCCGGCGGAAGGCTTCTCGACCCTGCCCTCCTGCAAGATCGGCCTGCTGCGGACGCGGCACGACCCGTCGATTCTGTCCAACGCACTCGCCGAGCACATCATCCAGAGCCTGGACAACCTGCAGAGCTTCAAGGTGGCGGCGGAATAGGCCGATCCGACCTCAAGCCCCCGGGCGGCTGCTCAGGTTGATGCTGTAGGCGCGGAAGCTCTTGGTGCTGAAGCCCCAGTCGTCGGCAAGGCCGAGGATGATCGGCCGGTGGGTGTAGGTGGCGAGAACCGCGACGCCCTTGTCGCCGTTGGCCAGCATGGCCAGCGCCTTCGTGTTCATATCGGCGGGCAGCTCGGTCATCGTGCCCTCCATCCGGTCGATCTTGTCGCTTATCCTCTCGAAAGCCGCGACGCTGATCTGCATCGTCGGGAATTGCGGCGCGATGTTCGCGCGCCGATCGTTGACCGACCGGATCACCAGTTCGCGACAGGTCAGGTCGGGGCACGCTGCCAGGACCTGCGCGACCTCGGCAGTCAACCGGTTGAGGTCGCGATGGATGGTGATCGCCTGCGTGACGTCGACGGCTCCGGAGAGCATGGCGAACATGCCGGTCGCGATCAGGGCGAACTCGATGGCGGCCACGCCGCTCTCGTCGCGGGCGAAGCTACGCCGCTGCTTGGCGCCGACATGCTTCGATGTGCAGCTCATTGCAGCCTCGCATAGAGCGCCGAAGCGCGGACCTGCAATGCCGGGAGACCAGGCACGAAGGTCACGACCGGTGCCCGCGCCCGGATCAGCATCGGCGTCCGGACCGCAGCGGCGGCGAAGACCGTGCCGGAGATCGGCTGCGCCGTCGTCGGATAACTCGCCAGCGGTTGGGTTTCGACCAGCAGATTGGTTGCGCAATTGTCGAGCGCGATCATGCGCGCACAGATCTGCGTGACCACCTGGGTGCGGTTCCCAGCATAGGCCGCGGCCGTCCTTCCGGTAGCCGCGTCCGAGACGGCGTCGTGGAGATACATCTGCGCCAAGAAGACCAGTGCGAACTGAATCAGGCCCAGGAAGAGCGTGATGAACGCAAGACCGATGAAGGCGAACTCGACGGCGGTCGAGCCCGCCACGTCGCGGCGGAACCTGCCCAGTCTCGCGGCGAACCGCTTCAGAACCAGTCGTGGCGCCCGGTATCGCAACACGTCAGCGCTCCGTCACGGACACTTGCCGCTGCAGAAGCGGATATAGTCGATCAGGCCGCCATAGGTGTCCTCGCGTCCCGCAGCCCGGAAGTAGATGCGATAGGTGCCGCTGGCGGTGACCTTGAGGGGAATGATGCGCTGCGTCCATTTGTCGGCGTGAACACAGACATCGACCATCGCCGTCGTCGGCGGAGTGTTGGTGTTGCCATAGGGCTTTTTCTCGAAGAAGGCTTCGATCCGATTGGTCTGGCCTTCCCAGGTCGCCCAGTCGACGACCTTGTACCAGTTGGTCGCCCAGGCGCCGAAGCTGGTCGTCCAGTTCGGATTGGTGTTGTTCTCGGGATATCTCCCGACGCAGATCGCCTTGCCGGCATAATTCGCAGCCGTGTTGCGAACGCGTGAGATGTACCAGTAGTTCAGCTCGTAATCGCCTGCTGTGAGGGTGAATTCCCGCCACATGTTCGAGTTGGTGCTGCAGCCCGACGTATAGCAGTGCGAATCGAGCTCGGCGAAGAAGTTGCCGAAGCGCATGTCGTTGGCGGCAAGCTCGGGGATGCCGTTGATCTCGATACCGCCCTTACCGGTCTGGGTCACCCACCCGTTCCAGTTGTTGAGCACGGTCCAGCTGTTCGAGGCGACGTTGTGGCCGGTCTCGAAGGATTCGGTGAACAGAACCTTGCCGGCGGGCGCCGCAGTCGCGGTGCAGTTGCGCGTCACGTTCAGCGAAACCGTGTTGTAGCCCAGGATGCCACCGAAGACATTGGCGCTCGTGCCAGAGGCCTGGATGGTGATGACATCGTTGGCGATCGTGCTCGAGACCGAGACGCCGGCCACACCACGCAGCTGGAGATCGGTGATCTTCTTGTTGGCGATGGTGTTGACGACCGAGCTGTAGTTCTTGTTCGGGTCGGCGCCGGACTGGCGCTTCTGATAGCCGACTTCCTGGGCCGCGTGCTGGCAACCGAGTTCAACCGCGCTGGCGATGCTCTGCCGTCGCGATGCCGCCTGGCTGAGATCGATGCCGCCGCCGACCGCCAGCGCGACCGCCGGCACGGCGAGGCCGAACATCAAGGCGCTGACGCCGCGGGTATCCTTCAGGAAGGCACGGAACAGGCCGAACATCGGAAAGCCTCGTGAAGGGTGCAGGCGAGCAGCGGGACGATTGCGCGGACGCTAGGCGCGAGGCGATTGAGAAAACCTTTCCAAAACCTGTGAATGTCTCTGGTATCGCTAGGAAAACCCGCGATCGGCGCGGTCTTCGGGCGATATGGTAAAATGCTGTTAAAACTGAAAGGAGAACTGAAGCACAGGTACAGATCGCTTCGCTTCGACGAAGCTGGATGCGAACGGGTGCTACTGCAGCCCCGGCAGGATGCTGGCGTATTTCGAATCCAGCAGCGGTCCGATCTGCCGGATCGTCGCAATGGCGGCGATCGAGACGAAGAACGCGATCATGCCGTATTCGAGCGCGGTCGCGCCGCGCCGGTCGCGCAGGAAGTCCATGGCAAGGGCAAAAAAGCGCTCCATGCCCACCGATTAGCGCAAAACTCCGGACAATTGGTTAATCCGAAGCGCGAAACGCGCAGTGGTCGCGCGGTGTGCTGGGCCGTCCTGACGGCTACAGAACAAGTTCCGGAAAGACCGGCTCGACCTTGCCGCCCCAAGCCCCTTGTTCGCGCACGGCCAGGCGTTCGGCGAGCGAGCGGCCGCTCTGGGCGATCGCCATGATCGGCTCGAGATAGAGCGTCTCGTCGCGGCCCTGGTCGTCGAGCCTAGCCCGGCGGGCGAGGCCGGTGCGCGACAGTTCGATCACCTCCCGCGCCAGCTCCCGCAGCGGACGGTTCGCAATCCGGGCGTTGAGCCCGGCCTTCGGCACGGTATCGCGCAATTGCTGGCGCTCCTCCGTGCTCCAGCCCTTGACCAGATCCCAGGCGGCCGAAAGCACGGCATCATCGTAGAGCAGGCCAACCCAGAAGGCCGGCAGCGCGTTCAGCATCTCGACCGGGCCGGCATCGGCGCCGCGCATCTCGATATAGCGCTTCAGCCGCACCTCCGGGAACAGGGTTCCGAGGTGATTGACCCAGTCCGACATGGTGGCGCGCTCGCCCGGCAATTGCGGGAGCTTGCCGGCGAGCAGGTCGCGGAACGAGGCGCCGGCGACGTCGTGATAGGTGTCGCCGCGCTTGACGAAATACAGGGGAACGTCGAGCGCCCAGTCGACATAGGCCTCGTAGGACATGCCCTCGTCGAAAGCGAAGGGCAGCATGCCGGAGCGGGCATTGTCGGTATCGCGCCAGATCTCGGAGCGCATCGACTGGAAGCCGTTGAGCCTGCCTTCGCTGAAAGGCGAGGCGGCGAAGAGCGCCGCGGCCAGCGGCTGCAAGGCGAGCGAGACCCGCAGCTTGCGGACCATGTCGGCCTCGTCGGCGAAATCGAGATTCACCTGGACCGTGCAGGTGCGGAACATCATGTCGAGGCCGCGCGTGCCGACCTTCGGCATGTAGTTCTTCATGATCTGATAGCGCCGCTTCGGCATCATCGGCGTCTGTTCGCGCGTCCAGAGCGGCGAGTGCCCGAGCGGAAGGAAGCCGATGCCGTGCGGTTCGGCCACCGCCTTCAGATCGGCGAGATGCTGGTCGAGCTCGCGCGCCGTCTCATGCACATTTGCAAGCGGTGCGCCCGACAGTTCGAACTGGCCGCCGGGCTCCAGCGAGATCGCACCACCGCCATCGGGGCCAGCGAGGCCGATGACGTGGCCGGCATCGAGGATCGGCTCCCAGCCGAGACGCGCCTGCATGCCCTCGAGCAGCTGCCGGATGCCGCCGCTGCGACCGGCCGCGGCGCCCTCATAGGGAACCGGGCTGAGATCGTCGCGATAAAACGGAAACTTCTCATGCTCGGTGCCGAGCCTGAATTCGGAAGCCGGCTTTTCACCCTGCGCGATCCAGCCGACCAGTTCGGCCTTCGAGCTGATCGGAGTCGAATCGGATACGTCGCGGGCCATGGGCGCTCCGGCATGCGTGCTTCGGCGCGCCGCCTGCCGATCTGGGCAGCCGGACAACGCGCCGGATCGGGTACCGCACAGGCAGCGGGAGTGGACGCTCCGCCGCACCATGCGTTGAGGAGCGCCAGCAATAGGCGAGCCGCGCCCATCCGACAACGAGCGCAAACGCGTGCGAACGCGCACCGACCTTGCATCAATGCATGATCACGACAGCGTCAGGCAGCGCCTCGCAGCAGATTTGCACCCTTCGGCGCGAACCGGTCGTCATCCGCATCGTCGGCGCGCGTCTGAGCGGCGATCCAGTCGGTGACGGCGACGAGCCCTGCCGCCTGACCGCCGGCCTTGGCGCGGGCCTCCTCGAAGATCGCGAGCTGCATGTCGGCGCTGGTGCCGCCGGCGACGATGTTGCGGCAATGCGCGAGATCGAGACCACAGCCGAGTGCAGCCGCATCCTCGTTCAGCAACTCCAGGAGCTCGTCGAGTACCTGCCCGACCGGAAGCATGGCGCGGCGCTTCTCGCAAACGAAGCCACCATGCAGGCCATAGCGCTGGGCGCGCCAGATGTTCTCGCCGGCGAGAGCGCGCGAGGCAGCCGTCAGATCGGCGTTGACACCGGGCTTGCGGGCAAGATGGCGCACGAGGCAGCGATAGAGCGCGGTGATGGCGAGCGTGTCGTCGAGCCGCGTGCAGCTGTCGGCGACGCGCAGCTCCAGCGTCGGATGCTGGTGCGACGAGCGGATCGCCCACCAGATGAAGCTGGAATCGCGCATGGCGCCAGACGCAACCATGGTATCGACATAGGTGCGATAGTCGGCAGCGTTGGCGAAAAGTTCCGGCAACCCCGTGCGCGGCAGCTCCGCATAGGCGCAGAGCCGATAGCCCATCAGCCCAGTGCGCCGCCCCTGCCAGAAGGGTGAAGAGGTCGAGAGCGCCAGCAGCAGCGGCAGGAAAGGCAGCATCCTGACCATGATCGAGATGCGCTGCTCCTCGTCCGGCACCTCGACATGGACATGCAGGCCGCAAAGCTGGTTGCGGCTGCCGAGCATCTGCAGGTCGCGCATGATGCCGTCATAGCGCTTGGCCTCGGTGGCGCGCTGGCGCACCCAGACGGCGCTCGGATGGGTGCCACAAGCGAGCAGCAGCATGTCGTGCTCGCGCGCAATCGCGGCCAGACCAGCGCGCAGCCGCCGCAGCGAATGGCGGGCCTGGGTCATGTTCTCGCAAACCGGCGTCGCCACCTCGATCTGCGATTGCAGCATCTCGCGCTGCAATTCCTCCGGAAAAGCAGCCTGTGCAGCCTCGATGAAACGCGGTGCGATCTTGCGCACGGCGCCGCGGCTTTCGGCATCGGACAGGAAATACTCCTCCTCGATACCGAAGCGGTAGGCGCTGCTCACCATGATGTCTCTCCCCCGTGGCGGGCCGCTCCGGAGCGAAGCAGCGGCGCCAGACTGCCAGTCAATTAGTCGGAACTGCGACCGGCGGCGCAGTTTCCACGCCTAAACGCGGAAGCCGCCATCGCGTTCCAGCCGGCGGAGAGGAAGCCGGCAGCATGCAAGTTACGGAGTTATTTGACGGACCAATCGCCCAATGTCGCCTGGACGACGGCGAGCGCCGCGACCGCCGCGGTGTCGGCCCGTAGGATGCGCGGGCCGAGTGACAGGCGCAGTGTCCGCTCGCGCTGCAGAATCGCGGTACGCTCCGATTCGTCGAAGCCGCCCTCGGGGCCGATCAGCACGGCGAGCGGCCCGCGCGGCGCTCGTTGCAGAGCGGCAATCGGGCTCTCGGCGTCGAGCGCCTCATCGCAGAAAATCAACAGCCGTTCCGGTTCGAGTGCGGCAAGCGCCGCCGCAAGCGGCTGCTCGGGCCGGATCTCCGGCAGGGCAAGGATGCCGCATTGCTCGGCCGCCTCGACCGCATTGGCGGTGAGCCGATCGAGATTGAGCCGCGAGACCTGGGTGAAGCGCGTCAGCACCGGCTGCAGCACGCCCGCCCCCATCTCGACTGCCTTCTGCGCCATATAGTCGAGCCGCGCATGCTTCAGCGGCGCGAACAGATAGATCAAATCGGGCGCGGGCGGCTGCGGGCGGGTCTGCTCCAACGCCTCCAGACTCGCCTGCTTGCGTCCCTCCGCCCGGATCGCACAAAGCCATTCGCCGTCGCGGCCGTTGAAGACGAGAATGCTGTCGCCGCTGCGCAGTCGCAGCACGTTGAGCAGGTAATTGGCCTGGTCGCGCGCGAGCTCCAGCACGGCGCCCGCCGCCAACGGCGCCTCGCTGTACAGCCGATGCTTGGTGAAATCCCGCATGCTCTTCGAATCCGATCCCGTCAGAATGGCGCGAAAGTCGCCACAATCCCACGCTATCGGCAAGCAATCTCGGTGAAATGCGAGCTGACGCTTGTTGGCGCAGGGCTCTGGCTGTTATGGAAAGGCCCGCGACGCCGGGACGGGCGTGGGTGATGGGACAAGAGCGGAGCGGATGATGCGGCGATACGCGACCCTGAAGCTGGCTGCAGCGCTGGTTGGCTTGGGCCTGGCCGAGCCGGCATTGGCGCAGGTGCCTTCGGGCTGCGAAAATATCCAGAAGCTCATGCAGGAGCGCCAGTCGATCGTCGGGCAGCTCAATGCCAATGCGAAGGCCAAGCGCAAGCTGACGCCGCAGCAGGCCTGCGGCATCCTGGGCCGGCTGGTCGGCAACGGCAATACATTGATCAAGTTCGCCAGCGCCAACCAGGACTGGTGCCAGATTCCGGCATCATTCGTCGACGGCATGAAGGCGGACAATGAAAAGGCCGGCGCCATCCGCGGCCAGGCCTGCAATGCGGTGAAACAGCAAGCGCAGATGCAGCGCCGGGCACAGCAGCAGGCGCAGCAACAGCAGGGCGCCAACCCGTTTGGCGGCACCGATTCCATCACCGGCGGCCCGATGCGCGTGCCGCAGGGCGCGCTCTAAGACGGCCGGCGCCACGATGGCGCCCTCGCCTCCCCTCACTGACGCACCACTTCCCGACGCGCTCAAGGGCCATTGGGTCGATACGCGCGCGCCCAAGCGCCTGCGGCCCTATCTCAAGCTCGCCCGGATCGAACGCCCGATCGGCTGGCAGTTGCTGCTGCTGCCGTGCTGGTGGGCGGCAGGGCTGGCGGCGATCGCGGCCGGCCAACCCCTCCCCAATCCCTGGCACTGCCTGCTCTTCCTGATCGGCGCCATCGTGATGCGCGGCGCCGGCTCGACCTTCAACGACATCGTCGACCGCAAGCTCGATGCGCAGGTGGCGCGCACCCGCGGCCGGCCCCTGCCCTCCGGCCAGGTCAGCGCGAAGGCAGCCGCCCTTTTCATGGTGGGATTGTCGCTGGTCGGCCTCGTCGTCTTGCTGCAGTTCAACCGCTTCACGGTGATCGCCGGCGTCGCCTCCCTGGCGATCGTCGCGATCTATCCGTTCATGAAGCGGATCACCAACATGCCGCAATTCGTGCTCGGCCTCGCCTTCTCCTGGGGCGGGCTCGTCGGCTGGAGCGCCGTGTTCGGCCAACTGGATGCCCCGGCCTATCTGATCTACGCCGCCGCAGTGTTCTGGACCATCGGCTACGACACGATCTACGCGATGCAGGACATCGAGGACGATGTGATCGCCGGGATCAAGTCGAGCGCGCGCTATTTCGGCGCCTTCACCCAGCAGGCCGTGGGCCTCTGCTATGGCGCGACGATCGCGCTCGCCGGCGTCGCCGCCTGGTTCGCCGGTGCCGGCCTCGTCGCCTTCATCGGACTCGGCCTGTTCGCCTTGCACCTGGGCTGGCAGGTCCACAGCATCGCCGGCGCCGACGGAGCCACGGCGCTGAAACTGTTCCGGTCCAATTGGCGCGCCGGCCTGATCCTGGCGGCCGGCTTGGCGCTCGATGCGCTGGTGAAGTTCGCCTTTTAGGACAGGATCTCGCCCCGGATCACGACTGGGCGTTCCGGCAGGCGGCCGGTCTTGCGCCGGGTCAGGAAGCGCGGGCGGCGGCCGGCGAGCAAGGCATGCCGGCGGCGGATGCGGATCGCGCCGAGCGCGACCCGGCCGATCTGCGGATAGGGTTCGGTGATCGCGCCATCGCTGGTCTCGAGGAGCAGCGGCAGGCCGCTGGTCCGGCCGGCATCGCGCCAGACGGCGATGGCATCGTCCTGATCGAGCACGGCGACGACGACGGAACGACCGTCGCCGGCGGTCAAAGCGAGCTGGAAACGATCGTCATCGGCGATCGCGCCGCCGGCCAGGCGCAGGGCGATCCCCCGCCAGCCGGCACCACCACGCAGGATGCGCACCGGCCCGACACGTTCGATGCGGGGCCCATCGGACTGCTGCGGCGCACGCGCCGGCTGCGAGGGCTGTCCGCTCTGGTTATCTGCGCTGCCGGGGAAAACGGGCGCACGCCCGACCTCCCCGGCAGCCGGCGTGACGCTGGCCATCGGTTTTAACGCCTCTCTTTTAATCCCTGCTGCCCGGAACCCTCTGTCGATGCGGGGTTCTCGTGCTTTGCAGGGAGGAGAGTGGCCGGAAGGATTGTCCGAGCGCTTAAGCTTGAGGGTTAAACAAAGGTGATGAAGCGGTTTTCGGCCTTCTTCCGGTTGGTTTCCCAGCTGATGCTTGACGGAATCTTTCTCGCGATGGTGGCTTTTTCCTTGTTCTGCCGCCCTGCAAGGCCGTAACGAAGCCCGATGACATCGACACCATTGCCAATCGCCCCGGACCTCTTGGCCGCGGTCGAAGCCGCCTGCCGTGAGGCCGGCCAACTCGCGCTCGACCTCTTCCGCCCTGGGGCGCAGACGGCCGCGAAGACCTGGGCGAAGGCTGGCGGCTCGCCGGTGACCGAGGCCGATATCGGCGTCGATACCTTCCTGCATGTGCGGCTGTCGGCGCTGCTGCCGGAGGCCGCCTGGCTCTCGGAGGAAACAGCGGACGACACGCTGCGCCTGTCCCGCCGCTTCGTCTGGGTGGTCGACCCGATCGACGGCACCCGCGCCTTCATGGCCGGCTCGCCCGATTGGGCTGTCTGCGTCGCTCTGCTCGACGAAGGACGTCCTGTTCTCGGCGTGGTGCACGCACCGGCAGCAGGCGCCACCTACACGGCGGTCAGGGGCGCCGGCGCCATGCGCAACGGCAAGCCGATCCGGACAACCGGCCTGGCCACACTCACCGATGCGCGGATCGCCGGGCCCAAGCCGATGCTCGACGCACTGGCGCGCCAGGACAGCTTCATCGCCGCCGACAAGATCCCCTCGCTGGCGCTGCGGCTGACCCGCATCGCCGACGGCACGATCGATGCCGGGTTGGTCTCGCCCGATGCCCGCGACTGGGACCTCGCCGCCGCCGATCTCGTGCTCAGCGAGGCGGGCGGGCAGGTCACGACGGCCGAGGGCGAGGCTCTCGGCTATAATCGCGAAGTGCCGGTCCATGGCATGCTGATGGCGTCGGGAAGCAGCCTCGCCGCTGCGCTTGCACTGGCGCTGCGCCGCCTGCGTGAGAGCCAGCCGCAGCGCAGCTGAACGTGTGGTGCAACGCCATTGCCGTCGCGTCAGGGCGAAAACTGCCGGAAATAAGCGCAAATTGTTGATGATCGGGCCTCGCGCGCGAGCGGCGGATGGCTTATCTGATCGCACGGCAAAAACGCAGGCGAGGCAGGTCGGAGCGGATCCGGCAGCGCTTCGTCCTGCTTTCGACGGACATTTCAGGACAGAAGGCCGGAGACGGACGATGAGCGCGAGCCAGGACACCAAGCAGCTGCTTCACCTCGTGATCGGCGGCGAGCTGAGCTCGCTCGACGGCGTCGAGTTCAAGGATCTTTCCAAGCTCGACATCGTCGGCGTCTACCCGAACTATGCCGCCGCTCATGCTGCCTGGAAGGCGAAGGCACAGGCGACCGTCGACCAGGCGCAGACCCGCTATTTCGTCGTCCATCTGCACCGTCTGCTTGACCCGTCGACGGCGCAGAGCTGATCCCAAGGCGATACTAGTCCGGTTCGATGGGATTTTCCCTGCTCAAGACGAAGTTCGCGCAGGAGGCGCTCGGCCGCAGCCTCGCCTATTATCTGCGCCTGGTCAGGCGCACGAACCGCTTCGTCGTCGAGCCAGCCGACGTCTATGAGCGCGTGCGCGGCGAACTGCCGCTGATCATCGCGATGTGGCACGGCCAGCACATCATGATCCCGTTCGCCCGGCCGGAGTGGATGCCGTCCTGCTCGCTGGTCTCGCGTCATGGCGATGGCGGCTTCAATGCGGTCGCCCTGCGCGAGCTCGGCATCGGCGCGATCCGCGGCTCGGGTGCCTCGGGCAAGAAGGTCCGCGAAAAGGGCGGCGCGCCGGCCTTTCTCGCCATGGTCCGGCGCCTCGCCGCCGGCGACACCATGGTGTTGACCGCCGACATCCCCAAGCGCGCGCGTATCTGCGGCCCGGGCATCGTCCAGCTGGCGCGCGCCTCGGGTCGGCCGATCCATCCGATCGCGGTGGTGACCAGCCGGCGGATCGATTTCAACAGCTGGGATCGCGCCTCGATCGGCTTGCCATTCGGGCGCGGTGCCATCGTCGTCGGCGATCCCGTATGGGTTGCGCGTGAGGCCGATGAAGCGACCTGCGAGGCGGCGCGACTGGCCGTCCAGGCCGGGCTCGACGCCGTGCATGAGCGCGCCTATGCGCTGATCGGCGCGCGCGACCCCGGCGCGGATCTGCGCGAGGCCCAGGCCGCCAAGGCTGCTGCCAAGGCCAACGCCGCATGATCGGCCGCAGCTTCATCATCAGCGCCTACCGGACGCTCACCGCCCTGCTCGAGCCGGCCGCAGCCGGCCTTCTGCTCTGGCGGCGCCGGCGTGGCAAGGAGGACCCGGCGCGCCTGTTCGAGCGACGCGGTCACCCCAGCGTCGAGCGGCCGGCGAAAACCCTGGTCTGGCTGCACGGGGCCAGCGTCGGCGAAACGGTGACGCTGCTGCCCCTGATCGAACGCCTGCAGCGGCGCGGGCTTGCCGTGCTGGTGACTTCGGGCACGGTGACCTCGGCGCGGCTCTTGGCGCAGCGCCTGCCGGCCGGGGCGATCCACCAATTCCTGCCGCTCGATGTGCCGCGCTATATGCGCCGCTTCCTCGACCATTGGCGCCCCGATCTCGGCCTGATCTGCGAATCCGAGATCTGGCCGAACCTGATGATCGAGGCCGGCAAGCGCGGCGTGCCGCTCGTCCTGATCAATGCGCGCATGTCGCAGCGCTCCTTCCAGCGCTGGTACAAGTTCCCGCAGACCTCGCGCTATCTGCTTTCCGGTTTCGACCGCTGCCTGGCGCAGTCGCAGGAGGATGGGCAGCGCCTCGCCCAGCTCGGTGCGCCGCGCGTCAGCATCGCCGGCAACCTGAAATTCGACGTCCCCGCTCCGCCGGCCGATCCCAACACGCTCGCCCTGCTCGATGGGCTGGCGGCCGGCAGGCCGGTCTGGGTCGCCGCCTCGACCCATCCGGGCGAGGAGGAGGACGTGCTCGCCGCCCATCTTGGCGTCCAGGCCCACCTGCCCAAGCTGCTCACCATCGTCGTGCCGCGCCATCCCGATCGCGGCGGCGAAGTGGAGGCGCTGGCCCGGGCCAATGGCGTCGCCAGCGCCCGCCGCTCGCTCGGCCACCTGCCCGAGCGCGATATCGACTTCTACATCGCCGACACGCTCGGCGACCTCGGCCTGTTCTACCGTTTGGCACCGGTCGCCTTCATCGGCGGTTCGCTCGCACCGATCGGCGGCCATAATCCGATCGAGCCAGCCAAGCTCGGCTGCGCCCTGCTGCACGGCCCGCTCGTTCATAAATCGGCCGATCTCTTCGCCGCCTTCGACGCCGGCGGCGGCGCCATCCAGGTCGCCGACCGGCAGGAGCTCGCCCAGGGCGTGCACCGCTGGCTCAGCGACCCCGCCGCTGCGCGCCAGGCCGCCCGCGCCGCGGCCCGCACCAGCACCGAGCTCAGCGGCGCGCTCGACCGCACGGTCCAGGCGATCGAACCGCTCCTGCTGCGCGCCGCCATCGGCCAGCGCGAGACCATCGACTGATGCGCGCCCCGGGCTTCTGGTGGCGCCCGGCGCCATCCGTCCTCGCCCGGCTGCTGCAACCGCTCGGGGCGCTCTATGGCGCGATCACGCTGAGGCGCATGCGCAAACCGGGCGCGCGGGTCGGGATCCCAGTGATCTGTGTCGGCAACTTCGTCGCGGGCGGCGCCGGCAAGACGCCGACGACGCTGGCCCTCCTAGCCAGGCTCGCCGCGATGGGCGAGACGCCCTTTGCCCTGACACGCGGCTATGGCGGCCGGCTGCCTGGCCCGGTGCGCGTCGACCTCGATCAGCACGATGCCGGGGATGTCGGCGACGAACCGCTGCTGCTCGCCGCGCGCCTGCCGACGGTCGTGGCCCGTGAGCGGCCGCTGGGCGCTGCGCTTGCGCGTGATGCCGGCGCCAGCCTCGTTCTGATGGATGACGGGCTGCAGAACCCCTCGCTGCACAAGGACCTGCGGCTCGCCGTCGTCGACGGCGGCGTCGGCGTCGGCAACAGCCTGTGCCTGCCGGCAGGGCCGCTGCGCGCGCCGCTCGCGGGACAATTCGGGCGGGTCGATGCGCTCGTCATCATCGGAGCGGGAGCGGCGGGCGACGATGTCGCCGCTCAAGCGCTGACCCTCGGCAAGCACGTGCTGCGGGCGAGTCTGACGCCGCCGGCCGATATCCAGGCCGCGCTCGCCGGCCTGCCGGTGCTGGTGGTCTCGGGGATCGGCCGGCCAGAGAAATTCGCGGCGACATTGCGCGCCGCCGGAGCGCGGCTGATCGGCGAGCACGCCTATGGCGACCACCACGCCTATACGGCGGGCGAGGTCGCGGCGCTGATCGCCGAGGCGAAGGCGAAGGCCTGCTGTGTCGCCGTCACCGAGAAGGACATGGTCAAGCTCGCGCCGCTTTGGCCCGCCGCCGAGCGCTCGCTGCTGCTTTGCGTGCCGGTCACACTCGCCTTCGAGGATGAGGCCGCTCTCGACGCGCTGCTGCGCGGATGTCTGGCAAAAAGCCGCTCAGGTGCGGCCGGCGCGCCGCACGCGCAATAAGACGGCCTCCGGCGAGGCATAGGCTTCCTGCCATTCCACCGACCAGTAGCGCAGGTCCTCGAGCCGGATCGGCGCGCCGGTGACGGCGCAGCGGACGAAGGCGCCAGGACGCACGACCCGGAACTCGCCATGGCCGTAATCGACCAGCGCTTCGGATCCGGAGGGAGGCAGGCGTTCGTTGATGTTCATCACGGGTCAGGACGATAAAGCGGCGACGGGCTAGCGTACAGGTTGCAGTTTGACGCAACCATCTCTGAAACCACGCATTGTTCCAACATGGTCTTTCTGTGATAGCGTCAGTTGCGATGATGTCCAGCCTGACCCGCGCCGTGACCCTGGCGATTGGTCTTGTCTCCCTGCTCGCGGTCCCCGCGATCGCAGGCGGCTATGAACGCGTCCGTATTCCGCACGACGATCACCAGCTCGATGCGGTGATGTTTCGTCCGACCGGGCCCGGGCCCTTTCCGGCGATCGTCGCGCTGCATGGCTGCGGCGGCCTCTGGCGCGAACCGGACAAGCTCTCGACACGGCATAGCGACTGGGGCGAGCGCCTTGCCGCTACCGGCTTCGTCGTGCTGATGCCCGACAGCTACGGCTCGCGCGGGCTCGGCTCGCAATGCGGCGTCAAGGACGTGACCATCCGCGCCAGCCGCGAACGCGTCGGCGACGCGATGGCGGCCCGGCGCTGGCTGCAGGAGCGCCCCGATGTACGGCGCGACGCGATCGCGCTGCTCGGCTGGTCCGGCGGCGGTTCCACCATCCTCGCCGCGATCCGCAAGGACCGCAGGCCGGCCGACCGCCAGCCCGACTTCGCCCGCGCCGTGGCGTTCTATCCCGGCTGCCGCACGCAATCGGAATCGGGCAGCTTCGAAGCCCGCCTGCCGACCCTGATCCTGATGGGCGATGCCGATGACTGGACGCCGCCCGCCCCGTGCGACTTCCTGACCAAAGCCGCCCGCGCCCGCGGCGAGCCGGTCGAACTCGTGCTCTATCCCGGCGCAGTGCATGATTTCGATCATCCCCGCCTCGACCGGCGCGAGAAGGAAGGCGTCGCCTTTTCCGCCTCGGGAACCGGCAAGGTCACCATCGGCACCGACCCTGCGGCGCGAGACGACGCGATCAGGCGGGTCAAGGCGTTCCTGCTGGGCAAGTGACCCCGCTCACGGCGGAGCGTCGGTTTTGGAACCGTTGTGCCGTCAGCGTACCGAGGCTGCGAGCGTCACCGCGGGCTTGTCGCCGAGCAGCGAGCGGGCGATGTCCTGAGCCAGGCAGCCATAGCCGGCATCGCTCATGTGGAAGCGGTCGCCGGCGAGCGCAGCCATGAAGCCCTCGGCGTCGCGCTGGTACCAGCCCAGCATCGCCTGATAGCGCGACAGCACCGGGACGGCCTGCGCCTTGGCGACCTCGGCGATGGCATCGACATAGGCGCGATAACGCGCCGTCTCCTTGATGCCGGGATAGAATTGCGGATCGAGGATGACGAGCCGGGTGCGGACCTGTTTGGCGGCCGCAATCCCATCGGCGACGAGTTGGCGGAAGGTGCCGAGATCGCCGCCCGTCACCGCATCGTTGGTGCCGACCTGCCAGATCACCAGATCAAAGCGGCCTTCGACCAGCGCGGCCTTGAGGCGCGAGAGTGTCTGCGGCGCGGTCTCACCGCCAATGCCGGCATTGACCATCTCGATGGCGCGGCCCGAGAGGCCCGTGCGCAGCAGCGTACCCAATTGGGCCGGGTAGGTCTTGTCCTTGCCGCTGGCGCCGATGCCTTCGGTCGAGGACGAGCCGATGGCGAGGATGCGCAGGGGCGCGCTGCCCTTGTTCCAGGTCGAAGCGAGATCGGCGGCATCGCGGGAGAGCGCCGACGGCCTGCAAACGAACTCGGTCGCGTTCGCCTGCTGCACTTGCAGGCCCAGAGGCGCAAGCATGGCAAAGGCACAAGCAAGGCGTATCCGGAAACCGGCGAGCATCAAGGAGCATTCCCCCAACCGCTATCAGGCAGCGATTAGCCAGCGCTAGCTGAACGCTATCTGAACGGAAGCTGGCTCATCCAAATTGGTGGTGAATGACCGGTTTTCGAAATGTCAGAACAGATCGCCCTGCCCGCTCCCCCCGGCCGGCTTGCGAGAGACTGGCCGTGGCGCTTGCGGCGAAGCCGTTCCGCCGGCCACGACGGCGCCAAAGCTGCCATCGGCGAGCGTGACCTGAAGGGATAGTCCCGGCCGCGCCGCCGTGGCGCTGCGCAGCAGATTGCCGTCCTCGTCGCGCACCAGCGCGTAGCCGCGCGCCAGCACGGCTTGAGGGCCAAGCGAGGCGGCAAGCGCCCAGACGCTGTCGAGCCGGTCACGACGACGCTGGATTTGACGCGCGAAAGCCGCCACCGCGCGCGCGGCGACGGAATCGAGCCGGTCGCCGGCGCGGGCGATACGATCACGCTCGGCTCGGAAGATCGCGCCACGCGCTGCGGCGAGCCGCTTGCCGAACCCGTCGAGGCGGGCGGCATGGGTCGCAAGCCGAGCAGCCGGCGATTGCGTATGCAAGCGGCGGTCGAGCTGAGCGAGGCGCTGTTCGTAAGCACGGGCATTGCGCGCCAGTGCCGGGCCGAGCCGTGTGGCTGCGAGATCGAGCCGTTGCCGCGGCGGCGCCAGCAGGTTCTCGGGCGTCGGCAAGGCGCGTGCGAGCGCGCGCAGATCGTTGCGTCGGCGTTCGGACAGGCGCAACGTCGCGCCGGAGAGCCGACGCGACAGATCCGTGACCTGCCCCAGGAGCTCGGCCCGCACCGGCACGACCTTCTCGGCCGCGCCGGTCGGCGTGGGGCTACGCAGATCGGCGGCATGGTCGATTAAGGTGACGTCGGTCTCGTGGCCGACCGCCGAGACCAGCGGGATCAGCGAGGCGGCGGCGGCGCGCACCACCACCTCCTCGTTGAAGCCCATCAGGTCTTCGAGCGAGCCGCCGCCGCGCGCGACGATGATCACATCGGGACGCGGGATGCGGCCGCCTTCGGGCAGCGCGTTGAAGCCGGCGATCGCATTGGCGACCTCGGCCGCGCTGCTCTCGCCCTGGACGCGCACCGGCCAGACCAGGACATGGCGGGGAAAACGTTCCTCCAGCCGGTGCAGGATGTCGCGGATGACCGCGCCGGTCGGCGAGGTGACGACGCCGACGACGCGCGGCAGGAAGGGGATGAGCTGCTTGCGGCCGGCGTCGAACAGGCCTTCGGCGGCGAGTTTCTTCCGGCGCTCCTCCAGCAGCGCCATCAGCGCGCCGATGCCGGCCGGCTCCAGCGAATCGATGATGATCTGGTAGCTCGACTTGCCGGCGAAGGTGGTGATCTTGCCGGTGGCGATGACCTCCAGCCCCTCCTGGGGCTTGGTCTTCAGCCGGCCGAAGACGCCCTTCCAGATCACCGCGTCGATCTTGGCGTTGGCGTCCTTCAGCGAGAAATAGACATGGCCGGAGCCAACCGGGCCACGATAGCCGGAGATTTCGCCACGCACGCGCACAAAGCCGAAGGCATCCTCCAGCGTGCGCTTGAGCGCACCGGAGAGATCGGAGACCGACCATTCGGGGGCATTGCCGGCAGGCTGGGGCGATTCGTTGTCCATGGCGCGAACTTAGCGGCGCAAGGACGCAAGCAGAAGCGTTGCTCCGTCAGCCTGCGGCAGCTATTGCGCCTTTGAGCAAGCGGAGAGAGGCGATGAACATTCTTCTGATCGGGTCCGGCGGGCGCGAGCATGCCCTGGCCTGGGCGATCTGCGCCTCCCCTCTCTGCGACAAGCTCTTCATCGCCCCCGGCAATCCCGGCACCGCCCAATGCGGCGAGAATATCGTGCTCGATATCGCCGACCACCGCGCCGTCGCCGATTTCTGCAAGCTGATGAGCGTCGGCCTCGTCGTCGTCGGGCCTGAGGGGCCGCTGGTCGAGGGCATCACCGACGATCTCGAAGCCGCCGGGATCAAGACCTTCGGTCCGTCCAGGGCCGCGGCGCAGCTCGAAGGCTCGAAGGCCTTCACCAAGGAACTCTGCGCCGAGTTCGGCATCCCGACCGCTGGCTTTGCCCGCTTCACCGACGAGGCCGCGGCCAGGGCCTATGTCGCCAAGGCCGGCGCGCCCTTGGTGATCAAGGCTGACGGGCTCGCCGCCGGCAAGGGCGTGGTCATGGCCGAGACGGTCGAAGAGGCCAATGACGCGCTGGCGATGATGTTCTCGGGCGGGCTCGGCGCGGCCGGCGCCGAGGTCGTGATCGAGGAGTGGATGATCGGCGAGGAAGCGAGTTTCTTTGCGCTCTGCGACGGCACCCATGCGCTCGCCCTCGCCTCGGCCCAGGACCACAAGCGCGTCGGCGATGGCGACACCGGTCCCAACACCGGCGGCATGGGCGCCTATTCGCCGGCTCCGGTCATGACGAAGGCCCTGGAAGCGCAGGTCATGGCCGAGATCATCCAGCCCACGCTGGCGGGCATGAACCAGCGCGGCGCGCCGTTCAAAGGCATTCTCTATGCCGGGCTGATGATCACCACCGACGGCCCGAAGCTGATCGAATACAACACCCGCTTCGGCGATCCCGAATGCGAGGTGCTGATGCCGCGCCTGAAGAGCGATATCGTCCCGGCCCTGCTCGCCGCGCGCGACGGCGTGCTCAACGCCGTCGACCTGCGCTGGTCCGACGATGTCGCGCTGACGGTGGTGATGGCTGCGAACGGTTATCCGGGCACGCCCGAGAAGGGCAGCGTCATCAAGGGTATCGACAAGGCCGCCGCCGAGAAGGACGTGCTGGTCTTCCACGCCGGCACGCAGGCGAAGGATGGCGACATCGTCGCCAATGGCGGGCGCGTGCTCAACGTGGTGGCGCTGGGCAAGACCGTCAGCGAGGCGCAGGCCAAGGCCTACGCAGCCGTCGATCTGATCGACTGGCCCGGCGGCTTCTGCCGCCGCGACATCGGCTGGCAGGCCGTGAAGCGCGAGCGTGAAGGCTGACAAGGCGATCGCGGCATCGTATATATCGAGTAGCAATCGATATATACACGAGGATGCCATGGCCATCCTGATCAAGGACCCCGAAACGGACCGCATCGTCCGCGAACTTGCCGCACGCACTGGCAGGACGATCACCGATGCGGTCAAGACAGCGGCGGAGCGCGAGCTCGCCGAGCTGCCGCCTCGCAAGGGACGGGTCGACAGAGCGAAGATCGAGAAGCTGCTCGCCGAGATCGACGCCATGCCTAAGATCAACGGTGATCTCAGCGATGACGAGATCATCGGCTATGACGAGAACGGCGTCCCGTCGTGACCACCTCGCCGATTGTCGTCGACAGCTCGGCGATCATCGCGATCCTGCTCAAGGAGCCGGAGCGCGCGTTGTTCGTCTCCGTCCTCGACGACAGCCACGATGCCTGCTGTTCGGCAGTCACCTTCGTGGAAACCTTTATGGTGGCGATGAGCCGCGTGCCGGACTTCACGTTCGAGCGCTACATCGCATTGATGGACGGCTTCGGCATCCGGCGCATTCCCGTCGACGACGAGCAGAGCGTGATGTCGGCCCAAGCCTTCCTGCGCTTCGGCAAGGGCCGCCACCCGGCCAAGCTCAATCTCGGCGACTGCTTCTCCTATGCTCTTGCCAAATCCTTGAACGCGCCTCTGCTCTACAAGGGCGAGGATTTCGGCCTGACGGACATCGCCGCGGCCGTACCGTCACAGGAGTAGCGGCCATGACCAATATCGACAGCCTCTTCCCCGGTTTCGAAGCGCGCTGGATCGACGGGCCGGTCGGCAAGATCTTCGCCCGCGTCGGCGGCGAGGGACCGCCGGTGGTGCTGATCCACGGCTTCCCGCAAACCCATGCCGAATGGCACGAGATGGCGGGCGAGCTGGCGAAGACGCACACCGTCGTCTGCCCTGATCTGCGCGGCTATGGCTGGTCGGCAGCGCCGCATGGCGATGGCGGCAAGGCGCTCTACACGAAGCGCAGCATGGGCGAGGACATCGTCGCCCTGATGAGCGCACTCGGCTTCAACCGCTTTGCAGTGATCGGCCATGATCGCGGCGCCCGCGTCGCCTATCGCCTCGCGCTCGACCATCCCGGCCGCGTCGAGCGGCTCGTCCTGCTCGACATCCTGCCGACCGTGTCGATGTGGGAAGGCATGAATGCGGCACGCGCCATGCAGGTCTATCACTGGACCTTCCTGGCCCAGCCCGAGCCGGTGCCGGAGAAGCTGATCCAGGCCGACCCGGCCGGCTGGCTCGACCACACGATCGCAAGCTGGACGCGGGCCAAGACAATCGAGGCCTTCCACCCGCTGGCCATGGCCGCCTACACCGACTCCTTCAGCGACCCTTCGCGCATCCATGCTGCCTGCGAGGACTACCGCGCCGGCGCGACCACCGATCTCGACCACGACAAGGCCGATCTCGGCGCGGGGAAAAAGATCCTCTGCCCGATGCTGGTGCTCTGGGGCGAGGCCGGTATCCCGGCCAAGGGCGCAAGCCCGCTCGCAATCTGGCGCGAGACCTTCGCGCCGCAGGCGGAGGGGCAGGCGATCGTCAGCGGCCATTTCCTGCCGGAGGAAAATCCGCAGGACACGCTCGCGGCAGTGAAACCTTTCCTCGCAAGGGAGGTTGCCTGAGCGGCTCCCGCACCGCAACATCAGGCTATGACCAGCGTCTCCAGCCCCCTCGCCCGCCTGCCCGATCCGTCCGGCCCCGAGCTCGTCCTCGTGCTCGGCTCGGGCGGCGCGCGCGGGCTCAGCCATATCCCGGTGCTGGAGGCGCTCGACGAGCTCGGCCTGAAGCCGGCGCTGATCGCCGGCTCGTCGATGGGCGCGATCGTCGGCGCCGCCTATGCCGCCGGCCTCTCCGGCCGCGACCTGCGCGCCCATGTCGAGGCGAGCTTCCGCGACCGGGCAAGGGTGATCGCCAGGCTACTCGAAGCGCGCATCGGCAAGATCGCCGATCTCTGGCGCGGCGGGCTCGGCAACCCCGTGCTGATCGACGGCGAGCGCCTGCTCGACCTGTTCTGGCCGCAAGCGGTGCCGGATCGCTTCGAGGAGCTCGGCATCCCCTTCCTCTGCGTCGCGACCGACTACCATCTGCATGACGAGGTCGTCCTCGGCAGCGGCCCGCTGACGCCGGCCGTCGCCGCCTCGCTGGCGATCCCCGGCCTGGTCAAGCCGGTGACGATCGGCGGGCGGGTGCTGATCGATGGCGGCGCGATCAATCCCCTGCCCTATGACCGGCTGCTCGGACCGGGACGTCTCGTCCTCGCGGTCGACACCAGCGCGCCGGCGACCGTCAGCGACAGCCGTGTGCCCGAACCATTGGAAGCAATGGTCGGGGTCTCGCAGATCCTGACGCGGGCGCTGGTCCAGCGCATGATCGAGCGCCAGCCGCCGGACATCCTGATCCGCGCCGGCGGCGAGGGCTTCGGCGGGCTCGACTTCTTCCGCTGGCAGGCGATCCTCGAGGCAGCCCAGCCGGCGAAGGAAGAGGTCAAGCGGAGGCTGTCAGAGGCGCTCGAACGGGCGGCGTGACCGCTTCCGGCTCGTCGCAGCGGAAGCCCGGCAAGCCGGCCTCCAGCGCCACACGTCCCTCCTCGGTGAGGATGACGGCGCGGCTGTCCCTGATCCGCGTCACCCAGCCCATCTCGAAGCAGCGGCAGGCCAAGGCCGCCGCGAGCGAACCGGCGAGATGCGGCCGGCGCTCGCTCCAGTCGAGGCAGGGCCGCAGCGCAGCGCGTTTGCCCTTGCTCGCAGCAGCGGGGTCGATCCCGAGCCCGGCGAAAAGCGCGACACCGGAGCGGGTCAGCCCATAGCCGCCATCGGCGACGGTGAGATGGCCGCCGGCAACGAGCGCATCATGGATCGCGATGCCGAGGCGGCCGGCGAAATGGTCGTAGCAGGTGCGGGCGCGGGCGAGATCGGCGCCGACGCGCGACGGCAGGCGCCGCCCGTTCGCCTGGCCGCCGGAGAGCACCATCAGCCCTTCGAGAGCGGCGGCAACCTCCGGCCCGGCGAGCCGATAGTAGCGATGGCGACCCTGCACGGCGACGCCGAGCAGACCGCCCTGCATCAGCTTGGCAAGATGGCCGCTCGCCGTCTGCGGCGCTACGCCGGCGAGAAAAGCGAGCTCCTTCGCCGTCAGCGCGCGCCCGTCCATCAGCGCATGCAGCATGTTGGCGCGGGCGGGGTCGCCCATCAGATGGGCGATCTCGGCGAGATAGGGTCCGTTCGCGGCCATCAGCCGGCCTCCTGTTAACTGGCCCATCATCGCGCGCCGGCGCTCACGGGCAAGCAGGAACGCTACGGCGAGAACCGTAGTATCGACGAGCGACAGCGCGGGTCAGGACTGCAAGAAGTCACAGCATCGCAATCGACCGGATCGGCAGGGCCATGGACCAGACGACGCTCCTCACCTTCATCGCCGCGACCTTCGTGCTCGCCGGCTTCGTCAAGGGCGTGATCGGGCTCGGCCTGCCGACGATCGCCGTCGGCGTGCTCGGCGTGGTGATGGCGCCGGCGCAGGCCGCGGCGCTGCTGGTCATCCCCAACCTCGTCACCAATAGCTGGCAGCTGACCGGTCCGAAGCTGAAGGCCATCGCGATCCGGCTCTGGCCGATGCTGGCCGGGACCTGTGTCGGCACCTGGGCCGGCGCCGGGCTATTGGAGAAGGCCAAGGACGGCTCGGCGACGCTCTGGCTCGGCATCGCGCTGGTGCTCTATGCGCTGGTCGGCCTGAAGGCCGCCAAGCTGCGCGTGCCCGAGAAGACCGAGATCTGGCTCGGCCCGCTGGTCGGGGTCATCACCGGCGCCGCCACCGCCGCGACCGGCGTCTTCGTGCTGCCGGCCGTGCCCTATCTGCAGGCGCTCGGCTTCGACAAGGACGAGCTGGTGCAGGCGCTCGGCCTCTCCTTCATCGTCTCGACGATCGCCCTGTCCTTCGGGCTGGTCGGTGCCGGCGCGCTCGATCTCAAGGTCGCCGGCGCTTCGTTGCTGGCGCTGCTGCCGGCGCTGGCCGGGATGTGGTTCGGCCAGGCGATCCGGCAGCGCATCTCGGCCGCGACCTTCAAGATCTGCTTCTTTGCCGGGCTGCTGGCGCTGGGCGGCTATCTGGTCGCCCGGACGATGCTGTGAGCGAAAGCCTGCGGATTTTTGCTCGGACCCACGCCGTCATCCTGGACAAGCGGCGCAGCCGCGCAGCTCCGGGATCCATCGTAGGGCTCCGAAGCTCTACGATGGATCCCGGGACGAGCTTCGCTCGCCCAGGATGACGATGATGGTTCTGTGGAAATTCGCCCGCTCAGCGCCCGCGCCCCGCATAGGCCAGCCGGCGGCTGCGCTTGTGCCCATACCAGGCGATCTCGCGGTCACCGACATCGACATGGACGAGGCCGTTCGAATAGGAGCCGACGCCGCCGACGCTCTCGATCGCCTTGGCGACGGCAGCGGCGTTGCGCGGCGAAGTGGCGAGCGGGCGGAAATCGATGGCGTTGCCGCGATAGTGCTGGGAGTTGCGGGCGTGGCGGCCGCCGCAGGTCGAGGTGATCTGGATCGGGCCGATCTTCGCGGTGAGTTCCTTGATCATGCCGAGGGTTTCCGGCTTCAGGCAGCCCAGCCCCTTCACCTGCGGCTGGAACGAGATCTTCGCGAGATGGGTATCGGCGGCGAAGGATGGGGACACAGACCAACAGGCCGCGGACAGCGCAGCCAACGCAACTTTACGCATAGTGGAGATTTACCGACTTAGGGGAATGGAAGGCTCAAGCCACCATTCCTTGGTCTGGCCGAGCAGTGCAGCGGCGACCTACGGACGATACAAGGCAAAAACATGGCAGTTTAAGACAGATATTCGAAATCCGATCAGCTCGTGACTTTCCTTACACCACCAGGACTAATCCTATCGAACTAACCAATCGGCTAAATACTAAATTACACAACTATCTATCGAATCACAATATACGACAAAAGTCCGCATGATTACATCTGAATACAGTTTTGACAGGAACCGCTCAAGCATTCGCGCAGCCGCTCGGGAATCTGCCGCGACCGCGCAGTCCTGAGACCGTTTCGGCCGGCTAGAGTCCGAACGCGGAGGGGTAGCTGACCGAGCCGCGCTGTCCCGCCAGCGCTCCCGGCACGAGTTCCAGCGCCATGAAGGCTTCGCCGGAGAAAGGCGAGGCGAGATTTTGCGCCAGCGCTGCCGAGAAGCCGAAGCGCGGATAATAGCCGGGATGGCCGAGCACGATCACGGCCTCGGCCCCTACAGCCCTCGCCTCATCGAGCGCCGCCGCGATCAGCCGGCCGCCGATGCCCTGCTTCTGCAATCCCGGCCGCACCGCCATCGGCGCCAGCGCCAGGGCCTTCACGGCGCGGCCGTCCATCATCGTCGGCAGCCAGCTGAGCAGGACATGGCCGATGATCACACCACCCTGCTCCGCGACCAGCTCGACCGCGACGAGGCCATCGCTGCGCAGGCGCTCGACGATGCCGACCTCCTCCTCGCCGCCGAAGGCGGCGCGGTTGAGCCCGGCAATGGCTTCCACATCGGCCGGAGCTGCTGCCCGTATGACCTCCGCCATCAGCGCTTCCCCCGGAAGAAATCGCGCAGCAATTCGGCCGCCTCGCGCTCGCTCAGGCCGCCATAGACCTCAGGCGCATGATGGCAGGTGGGGCTGGAATAGAGCCTGACGCCGTTCTCGACCGCGCCGCCCTTCGGATCGGAAGCGGCGAAATAGAGGCGCCTGACCCGGGCGAAGGAGATCGCCGCGGCGCACATCGGGCAGGGTTCGAGCGTGACATAGAGATCGCAGTCGATCAGCCGCTCGGACTGGATCGCCTCGCAGGCCAGCCGGATCGCCAATGTTTCGGCATGCGCCGTCGGGTCCTTCAGTTCGAGCGTGCAGTTGCCGGCACTCGCCAGCACCTCACCGCCCCGGACGATCACCGCCCCGACCGGCACCTCGCCGCGCTTCGCCGCGGCGCGCGCTTCAGCCAGCGCCAGCGCCATCGGCGCGGCCTCGACCTGCTTTGCGTCGATCGATCCCATCGAACCTTCATCTTTGCCGCTCGCAGCAGGCGAAAACGCCTGCTACAAGCGCCGGCTAATACCAGATTCAAGAGCCGCTGCCGTCCCGGATCGCTTCGCAACCCGGTCCGCGATGATCCGGCTTCAGGAGCAACCATGAGCGACGACAACAACCAGAAAAGCCGAGGCCCGCGCAAGGGCGGCGGAACCGGCGGCCGTGGCGGCGGGCGCGATGGCGGCCCGGGACGTGGAGGCCCCGGCGGCCGGCCGCCCGGGCGCAGTGGCAAGCCGCCCTTCCGCTCGCGCGACGGTGAGGACCGGCCCCGGCGCGCACCGGCCGAGGGTGCCGAACGCCGCAGCGAGGGCGAGCGCCCGGCGCGCCGCTTCGAGAAGAAGCCATTTGGCGAGCGCCCGTCACGCGAGGGTGGTGAGCGGCCATTCCGCGACCGTGGCAGCGACGAGCGCCGCGCCAGCCGGCCGCCGCGCGATGGCGACCGGCCGCGTGGTGATAGGACTGGCGGCGACAGGCCCGGCGGGTTCGGGCGCCCGTCCCGCGACGGCGCATCGTCGCGCCCACCGCGCGAGGGAGGCGAGCGGCCATTCCGCGACCGCGGCGGTGACGAACGGCGCGCCAGCCGACCGCCCCGCGACGGTGAACGGCCAAGCCGCGACAGGACTGCTGGCGACAGGCCCGGCGGGTTCGGGCGGCCTTCCCGCGATGGCGCGCCATCCCGCCCCCCGCGCGAAGGCGGCGAGCGGTCGTTCCGCCCGCGCGATGGCGAGGAGCGCCGGCCGCCGCGGGGCCGCGGCGAGGAGCATGGCCGTAGCGAGCGTCCCTTCCGCGAGCGCAGCGGCAGCGGTGAGCGCTCCGCTCGCCCGCCGCGCCGCGAAGAACGCGGCGAGGGCCGCAGCTTCGGCGCCAAGCGCTTCGACGCGCCGCGCGGCAGCAACCCGACCCGCACTCGCCCCGACCGGGCGCATCGCAACGCCGCCGAGATCGCCGAAGCGGTCTCGGTTCCGGCGGCGCCACAGGAGCCCGAGCGCATCGCCAAGGTGATGGCCCGCGCCGGCGTCGCCTCGCGCCGCGACAGCGAGGCGCTGATCGCGGAAGGCCGCGTCAGCGTGAACGGCAAGGTGATCGAGAGCCCGGCGCTCGATGTCGGCCCGAACGATGTCGTGCTGGTCGATGGCGAGCCCTTGCCGGCGCGCGAACGCACCAGGCTGTGGTTCTACCACAAGCCACGCGGCCTGGTGACGACCAACCATGATCCGGAGGGGCGCCCGACCGTGTTCGACGCGCTGCCGGAGGACCTGCCGCGCGTGCTCTCGGTCGGCCGGCTCGACATCAATACCGAAGGCCTGCTGCTGCTGACCAATGATGGCGGGCTGGCGCGCATGCTCGAGCTGCCGGAGACCGGCTGGCTCAGGCGCTATCGCGTCCGCGCCTTCGGCCAGGTCAACCAGGGCCAGCTCGATACGCTCCGGGGCGGCGTCACCATCGACGGCGTCCAGTACGGACCGGTCATCGCCCAGTTCGAGCGCGAGCAGGGTTCGAACACCTGGCTCACCGTCGACCTGCGCGAGGGCAAGAACCGCGAGGTCAAGACGGTGCTGGAGCATCTCGGCCTGCAGGTGAACCGGCTGATCCGGGTCTCTTTCGGCCCGTTCCAGCTCGGCGACCTGCCCGAGGGCGAGGCCGAGGAGGTTCGCTCCAAGGTGCTCAAGGACCAGCTCGGCACCGAGCTGATGGCCAAGGCGGGCGTCGATTTCGAGTCGCCGCGGCGCGACGAGATTCGTTCAGACGAAAGGCCCGCGCGCGGCAGGCCAGCGCCCGCCGGCGACGACCGGCCGCGCCGCCGTCCGCGCGAGGAGCAGGCCGAGGAGGCCCGCCCGCTGCGCGGCGACAAGCCATGGACGCGCGGCGTCTGGCGTGATGCCGAGGCCGAGCCGCAGCGCGAGCGCAAGGCGGCGCCGCGGCGTGGCGCCGATCCGAAGGAAGAGCGTCAGGCGCGCGAGGCCACCGGCACCGTCAAGCGCGTGCGCGACAAGGCGATCGCCGATCCGAAGGGGCGGCGCGTCAAGGTCGAGCGCATCAGCGCCAAGCTCAGCGACGAGCCGCGCGAGGACCGGCCGGCGCGCGCGCCGCGCAGCGAGCGACCGAGCCGCGCCCCTCGCGAGGAGAGCTTCGGCCGCGATCGTGGCGGCGAGTCGCCCTGGCGCGGCAGCGGCGACTGGGCCGACAAGCCGCCGCGCGGCAAGCGCCCGCCGAGCGGCGCTGGCGAGGCGCGGTCCGAGCGTCCGTTCCGCGACAGGCCTGCCGGTGATCGTCCCGGTGGACGCGGTCCACGGCCCGGCGGCGGCGGCAAGCCGCCCCGTTCCGGTCCGCCGCGTTCGGGCGGCGGGCGCGACCGTCGCGGCTGAGGCCTCCCTATGCGCATCGTCGGGGGGCGCTTCGGCGGCCGGTCTCTCGCCAGCCCGAAACCGGGCATCGGCGCGATCCGGCCGACCTCGGATCGCCTGCGGGAATCGCTGTTCAACGTGCTGGCGCATGGCCATGGCGATGCGGCGGACGGCGCGCGCGTACTCGACCTCTTCGCCGGCACTGGCGCGATGGCGTTCGAGGCGCTGTCGCGCGGCGCCGCCTTCGCGCTGCTGGTCGATGACGGGGCCGAAGCGCGCGGGCTGATCCGCGAGAACCAGATGGCGCTTGGGCTCGCCGGCCACAGCCGCGTCTTCCGCCGCGACGCGACCAAGCTCGGCCCGATCACCGGCATGGCCCCGTTCGACCTCGTCTTCTGCGACCCGCCCTATCGCAAGGGCCTTGGCGAGAAAGCGCTTGCCTCGGCGCGCGAGGGCGGCTGGTTGGCATCGGACGCGCTGATCGTGCTGGAGGAAGCCGCCGACACCGAGATCGCGCTGCCGGAGGGGTTCGAGGAACTCGACCGGCGCGATTATGGCGAGACGCAGGTGCGGTTTCTGAAGCTGACCTAAGCTTCCTTTTATTGCGAGAAGCATAGGCGCGAAGCAAATTAGGGCAGGCTCCTCGTGGCTGCCCATGCGCGAATGCGCCACCCTACGTGAGGGTTGATCGCCAAGAGGGGCACGACAAACCCCAATATCCACAGTTCACGATCCATTCCGCTTCAAGGGGGTTGCGCATCACCCCCAAACTGCTACAACGGCGACGGAATGGGGGAATGGCACATGAAGGCCATCGATTCGCTGATCGCCCAATTGAGGGCTGAGATGGCTTCGGAGATCGAGGCCGCATATAATCGGGGCTTCGCTGCCGGCGCTGATGACATGCGCACGCGCATCCTCAGTGCTGCCCAAAGTCCGTTAGCCCCGCCCCCGCCCCCCGAGGACACTCCTGTCGCGCCATCGTCAACGGTGACCGCAAGCGGGTTTCCCACCTATCCTAGGCCGGTCCGGCGCCCTATTGACCGCGCGCCGCGCGGCGCAGTTACGCATATGCTCGACCGCCTGCTGCGCGACCATCCGGGGTTGACGATCGTTGAAGTAGAGGGGCTTGCGGGCCAGTACGACCCTACCATCGCACTCAAGAGCATCGGCAATACGCTTCGACGTTATGAGGGCGACAAATACAAGCGAGACGAGCGCTCGCGATGGTTCCTGATCGGCGACGCCGAAAAGGAAACGGCGGCCGGGTCATCCCCGGCCGCCGACGTATTCTCTTGATTGGAAGGAGGTGATCACCATGGACCCGCCTTAACCCCCTCCGGGCAGCGGAGCGTCGTTACCGCCACGCTGTTCGCAGTCGCCACGTAGGGCGGCAGCGTATCGCACGCAGAGGCGAGGCCGGGAAACCGGCCTCGCTTTCGTCTGACATAGCACATCGCGACCAGAAAGGAATCCTTTCGTTGCCGCCATGGTTGACGCAGCCAACGCCGGCCTCTCGTCGGGCCGAAGCGGTTTTACCCCATATCACCCTAGATGACTTCGGCACTGCGCTCTCCGCAATAACCGACGACCCTCACCTTCTCCCGAACAGCTTCTCGATATCGCTGAGCTTCAGCTCGACATAAGTCGGCCGGCCGTGATTGCACTGGCCGGAATTCGGCGTCGCTTCCATCTCGCGCAGGAGAGCGTCCATCTCCTCGGGGCGCAGGCGCCGGCCGGCACGGACCGAGTTGTGGCAGGCCATGGTCGCCAGGACATGGTCGAGCCGGCGCTCCAGCGAGCCGGCGTCGCCGTGCTCGGCGAGGGCATCGGCGACGTCGCGGACGATGCCCTGGAGATCGCCGCCTGCGACCGCGGCCGGCGCCTCGCGCACCAGCACGGCGCCGGGGCCGAAGCTCTCGATGACGAGGCCGAGCGAGGCGAGATCGGCAGCGGCGGCGTTGAGCCGGTCGGCATCGACGGGATCGAGTTCGACCACCTCGGGCAGGAGCATGGGCTGGCGGGCGATGCCGCTCTTCGCCCGCTCGGCCTTGAGCCGCTCATAGACCAGGCGCTCATGCGCGGCGTGCTGGTCGACGATGACCATGCCGTCGCGGGTCTGGGCGACGATATAGGTGCCGTGGACCTGGGCGCGGGCCGCCCCGAGCGGCCGGTCGAGCGCATCCTGCGGCGGTTCGGCGAGGTGCGCGCGCGCATCGGCCGAGGGCGTGGCGAGATCAGCGAAGCCAGCCTGCATCGGCTGGGCAGGAGTGGCCGGCTCAGGGCTACGCCAGTCGGCGACGCTGCCGAAGTTCGGGCGCTGGATCGTCGCTGGCCCGCCGCCGAAGCCGCCGCTCGAAAAGACCGCGCGGAAGGCGTCGAGCGTGCGGGCGCCGCCGGTGGTGGTGGCGCGGTGGCCGGCGCCGGCGAGTGCGGCCTTGAGGCTCGACACGACGAGGCCGCGCACCAGCGCCGGATCGCGGAAGCGGACCTCGCTCTTGGCCGGGTGGACGTTGACGTCGACGACGGCGGGATCGCAGAGCACGTCGAGATAGAGCACCGGGTGCCGGTCGGAGGGCACGACGTCGGCATAGGCGCCGCGCACCGCCGAGAGCAGCAGCTTGTCGCGCACCGGGCGGCCATTCACCGCCATGTGGACGCCGGCCGAGGTGCCGCGATGGAAGGTCGGCAGGCCGGCGAAGCCCGACAGTCGGACGCCCTCGCGCTCGGTCTCGACCGGCAGAGCGTTCTCGGGGAAGTCGCGTCCGAGCGCACGCCCGAGGCGGCGCAGATGGCCGTCGGCGCCGATCGGCTCGGCCGGCCAGTCGAAGGCGCCGGCATGCTCGCCTTCGAGCGAGAAGCGCACCTCGGGATGGGCGATGGCGAGGCGCCGCAGCATGTCCGAGACGGCCTGCGCCTCGGCCCGGTCGCTCTTCAGGAATTTCAGGCGGGCAGGCGTGAAGATGAAAAGGTCGCTGACCTCGATGCGGGTGCCCGGCGCAGCCGCCGCCGGCCTCACTGCGCCCTTGGCGCCGGCCTCGACCACCAGCGCGCAGCCCTGCGCCGCATCGCGCTGGCGCGTGGTGATCGAAAGGCGCGCCACCGAGCCAATCGAGGGCAAGGCCTCGCCGCGGAAGCCGAGCGAGCGGATGGCGAAGAGGTCGCCGTCCGGGAGCTTGGAGGTGGCGTGGCGCTCGACGCAGAGGGCAAGATCCTCCGCGCTCATGCCGATGCCGTCGTCGACGACGCGGATCAATTCGCGCCCGCCGGCCCGGATGGTGACGGCGATGCTGGTGGCGCCGGCATCGATCGCGTTCTCGACCAGCTCCTTCACCGCCGCAGCCGGCCGCTCGATCACCTCGCCGGCGGCGATGCGATCGACCAGGACGGGATCGAGGCGGCGAATGCTCATGCTCATCCTTGCTGTGCGGACGATTCAGGCCGCCGCGGCCTTCCCTCGCGCCAGCAGGCTCTCGGCGCAGTCGACGATGGTCGTCCCGGCCGGGCGCGGCGCGAAGCCGAGGACACGCCGCGCCTTGTCCGAGGTAAGGGCGAATCTGCGCCCGATCAACGGGGCGAGCCCGCGCAATTCACCCATGAACGGCAGGAGCAGCTTCACCACGAAGCCGGGCAGGCGCCGGCTCGGCACGCGCGCCGCTCGCGGGCCAAGGCCGGAGCGCAAAGCCGCGGCGATCTCTTCCATCCACAGGAATTCGCCGGCGGCGATGAAGCGCTCGCCGGCGGCCTCGGGCGCGAGCATGGCGCGAATGTGCAGATCGACGAGATCGCGGACATCGACGACCCAGAAGCCGAGGCGCGGCATCGCCGCCGGCCGGCCGGCGAGGAGCCCGTCGACGATGCCGACCGAACCCGGCAAATCCTGCGTCAGCAGCGGCCCGAACACGGCTCCGGGCAGGATCGTCGTCAACCGGGCCGCGCCGCCATATTGGCGCACGAAGGTCCAGGCCGCCTGCTCGGCGCGGATCTTCGAGACGCGATAGGCGTCGAACTGCGCATCCTCCGGATCGGCCCAGATCGTCTCGTCGCTGACCCGCTCGGACTTCAAGGGCGGGCGGGCAGTGGCGGCAGCCGAGGTCATCACCACCCGGCGCACGCCCGCCTTCACCGCCGCATGCAGCACGCGCAAGGTGCCGTCGCGCGCCGGCACCACCAGCGACTCGCGGTCACCAGCCTGGCCGCCGGAAAGCGGCGAGGCGACATGCAGAACACAGTCGCAGCCGGCCATGGCCGCGTCCCAGCCATCGTCGGCGAGCAGATCGGCGGTGAAGACCGTCAGCCTCTCGACCGGGAGCCCCTTCGCCGCAAGCGCCGTGCGCAGGCCTTCTTCGCGCGATCGGCTGCGCAAGGTGGTGCGCACCGCATAGCCACGCCGCAGCAGTTCGGCGATGCACCAGCTGCCGACGAAGCCGGTGCCGCCGGTGACGAGAACCGTCTCGGTCACGCGCCTTCTCCTTGCGGCGGCAGGCTTTGGCTCCGGCGTGGCACGACGAAGGGCCTGCGCCGCGAGATCCGGTAGACGGCAGCCGGCGGCAGGTTACGCAGGGTCGAGCCGATGCGCGTCGCCTTGAGGCCGAGCCGGTCGAGGATCGGGCGCGGCACCGGGCAGCGCGGGCCATAGGTAAACTGATAGAAGCCGCCGGACGGCCGCAGATAGGAAAATGAGCCGGCGAGGACCGCCATGACCTTGCGTGGCGGCATGGAGAGCAGCGGCAAGCCGCTGACGACGGAGGCAAGCGGCGCGTCCTCGAACAGCGGATGATTGGCGAGCTGGGCCGCGTCCAGCCAGAGCACCCGCGCCTGCGGGAAGCGGAACTCCAGCATCCGGGCGAACTCCGAGCCGTACTCGACCAAGGTGAGGTCGCTCTCCCTGACGCCGCGGGCGAGCAGCGCCCGGGTGAAGGCACCGGTGCCGGGCCCGAGCTCGAGCACGGGGCTGGCTGACGGGTCGATCTCGCTGGTGATGAGACGTGCCAGCGCATCGCCGGACGGCGCCACGGCAGCGACCCGCAGCGGATCACCGGCCCAGGCGCGAAGGAAACGCAGCTGATCGGTATAGGCGCAGATGGCGGTCATGCCGGCTCTCCCCCGCCACGATTGCCGCGGCCATGTCTGCAGCTGTATACTTTAGCGAAACGAATAAGTCTACAGGTGTAGATTATGATCTGGAATCTGTGCGAATCGCCGCGCCGCCGCGATGCCGCGGCAACGCGCGAAGCGATCCTGCGCTCGGCCCGGCAGGCCTTCGCGCGGGCCGGCTATGACGGTGCCGGCGTGCGCGAGATCGCGGCCGGCGCCGGCGTCACCGCCATGCTGGTCAATCGCTATTTCGGCTCGAAGGAACAGCTCTTCGCCGAGGTCATCGCAGCAGCAGCCGCGGAGCCGGTCATCCTGACGCCGGAGAATCTCGCATCGGCCGATCTCGGCGAGACGATCGCCAGGATGCTGGTCGAGATCACGCGCTCGGGCGAGACGCCGCTCGACGGCTTCCTGATCATGCTGCATTCGGCCTCGAGCCAGCGCGCGGCCGAGATCGGCCGCGACCAGATCGAAAAGGGGCATCATCGCACGATGACGGCCGCGCTCGGCGGCCCGCATGCGCAAGAGCGCGCCGCGCTGGTGCTGGCGCTGGTCGCCGGCTTCCAGGTGATGCGGCAGATGATGGGGCTCACCGCCCTGGCCAAGGCGGAACCCGAGGTGCTGGTCGGGCTGCTGGCGCCGCTGTTCCGCCAGCTCATCGATGGAACAGCGAAGCCGACTCCGCCGGAGCGCTGAACTTCAGACCAGCGCGACCGGCCGGCCGACGGCCTGGACCAGCAACTTGCCCTCGCCGAACAGGCGCTGGGCGACGCGGCGGACATCGGCCAGGGTCACCGCGGCAAAGCGTTGGTTGCGCGTCTCGACGAAGTCCGGCTGCTCGCCGCGGATGGCGAGGCCGAGCAGTTCGCCGGCGATCTTGGGCGAGGTGTCGAAGCGCAGCGAATAGGAGCCGATCAAATAGCGCTTGGCCTCCTCGACCTCATGCTCGCTCGGCCCCTCGCTGACGAGCTTGGCGATCTCCTCGCGGATCACCGCCATCGATTCGGCGACGCGGTCATTGCGGGTCGAGGTGCCGCCGACGAGGAAGCCGCTTTGGCGCAAGGGGACCAGGCTGGAGGAGACGCCATAGGCGAGGCCGCGCTTCTCGCGCACCTCCATGAACAGGCGCGAGGTGAAGGCCGAGCCACCGAGGATGTGGTTGAGCACGGTCGCGGCGATGAAGTCGGGGTCGTCCCACATCAGCCCGGGGCCGATGAAGCGCAGCACGGTCTGCGGCACGTCGAGATCGACGATATGGGTCTGGCCGAGGTCGGCGATCGGCAGCGGGGCTGCCGGCTCGATACGCGGCGCCCCGGCCGGCAGGGCGCCGAACAGGGCGTCGAGCCGCGCGGACAACTCGCTCGCAGTGATGTCGCCGACCGCGACGACCTTCAACCCGCCGCGGGTGAGGAGATCGCGTGTCAGCGCCTTCAGCGCACCGGGCTGCAGGCCACCAACGCTGGCGACATCGCCGCGCTCCGGGCGGCCATAGGCGTGGCCGGGGAAGGCTGCGGCGAAGAGCGCGTTGCGGCAGATGAAATCCGGATTCTGCGCCTGGCGCTGCAGGCCGGCGATCACCTGCGCCTTGACGCGCGCGACCGCGTCGGCGTCGAAGCGCGGCGCGTTGAGGGCGAGGCCGAGCAGTTCGAAGGCGACCTCGCGATGCTGCGACAGGGTCTGGAGCTGGCCGTGGAAATCGTCGCGGCGGGCGTCGAAGGAGAGGTTGATGGCGTGGTCGGCGAGGCGGCCCTGGAAGGCCTCGGCGTCGAGCTCGCCGGCGCCTTCGTCGAGCAGGCCGGAGATGAGGTTGGCGCTACCGGCAGCATTGGCCGGATCGCGGTTGGCGCCGCCGTCGAAGGCGAATTCGAGGGCGAGCAGCGGCAGGCTGTGCTCCTCGACCAGCCAGGCCTCGACGCCGCAGGCTGCGGTGACGCGTTGGACCGCGAGCGAAGGGCCGGGAGCCGCGATGGCGGGAGCGAGAGAATGGGTCATCGGCAATCCTCGATGGCGAACCGGAGCCCGCCTGTAACGACTTCAGCGCAGTGTCAGGCGGCCGCCGGCAGGAGCAGCCCGGTGACCGAGCGGTCGGGCCTGAGATAGCGCCGGACCGCCTCGGTGACCTGCTCGCGCGTCACCGCCTCGATGCGCTGCGGCCAGAGCAGCACGTCCTCGACGCTCTCGCCGACGGCAAGCGCCGAGCCGAAGATGCGAGCGAGCGAGGACTGGCTGTCGCGGGCGAAGACGGTCTCGGCGACGAGGCGGGTGCGGGCGCGGGTGAGCTCCAGCTCGGTCGGCCCCTCGGCGATGAAGGCGGCGAGCGCGATGTCGAGCCCGGTCTCGAGCGCCGCCATCTCGACGCCCGGGCGCGGGCTGACCGAAAGCTGGAAGGCCGAGCGGTCGACCATCGAGCCCATGAAATAGGCGCCGGCGCCGGCGGCGAGCTCCTGCTCGACGCAGAGCTTGCGATAGAGCCGCGAGGTCGTGCCGCCGCCGAGGATCTCGGCGGCGAGTTCGAGCGCGAAGGCCTCGTCACGCTGCGGCGAGACATATGTCGGCGCCAGCCAGGCGCGGCGCAGCGAAGGCTGCTGCACGCGTGGGTCGGAGAGCGCGACGCGGCGCGCGGCGCGCGGCTCGGGCTCGGCCGGGCGCTTGCGGGTCGGGGCCTCGCCACGCGCCGGGATCACGCCATAGGTCTCCTGGGCGAGGTGCAGCACCTCGGCCGGCTCGACATCGCCGGCGACGACCAGGATGGCGTTCTCGGGCGTATAGAAGCGCTGGTAATAGGCGAAGGCGTCGTCGCGCGAGAGCTCCTCGATCTCGTGCTCCCAGCCGATGATCGGCGTGCCATAGGGGTGGTGGACATAGAGCGCGCTGGAGAATTCCTCGGCGAGCTGGGCGGCCGGGTCGGCGTCGACGCGCATACGCCGCTCCTCCAGCACGACGTCGCGCTCGGGGGCGACGACGCTCTCGTCGAAGGCGAGGCCGGTCATCCGGTCGGCCTCGTAATCCATCATCGCGCGCAGGTGCTCCTTCGGCACGCGCTGGAAATAGGCGGTGTAGTCATAGGAGGTGAAGGCGTTCTCCTGGCCGCCATAGCTGGCGACGATCTTCGAGAACTCGCCGGCCGGCCATTTCGCCGTGCCCTTGAACATCAGGTGCTCGAGGAAGTGGGCGATGCCCGACTTGGCAGCCGGATCGTCGCCGGAGCCGTTGCGGTACCAGACCATATGCGTGACCACCGGCGCGCGATGGTCGGGCGCGACCACGATCTGCAAACCGTTGGCGAGCCGATAGGACTCGATCTGGCTGGCTGCATTGGCGGGAGCGGTGTGAACCGTCATGACCTTGGAAAGCTCCTGCAGATCGCAAAGACTAGAAACGAACCGGCCCGGGCCCGCATGGGCCCGAGCCGGAAAAAGGGCTCGTACTCTAGATAGTCCGGCCGTAGCGGAAAACCAACGCGGCGCCGGACGATGGCTGACAGCCTACTGGTTCTCGTAGACCTTCTTGCCGACGAGGAACTCGCGCTGGCCGACCGCCTGCTTGTCCTCGCGCGGACCGGTTGCGCCCGGACCGAGCGCGGCCGTGGCTGCCGGGCGGCGATAACCGGACGGCGGCTCGTGCAGGTAACGGCGTGCCGGCTCGGTGCCGTATTGGAGATTGGAGGTATCGGTCTGGGCTTGGCGAGCCGCCAACTCGCGGCCGACGCGGATCGGTGCGATCTGGTTGTTGTAGTTGCCGTTATCGGGAACGATGTTCTCCGGACCGTTGGCGGTCCCGGCCACGCGGCCGCGGCGCAGTTCCTCCTGCGACAGCAGCGGCTTGGTGTTGGCGCGATAGGACTCGGTGTTCTGGAACAGGATGTTGGAGCTGTCGCGCTCGGCCTTGCGGCGGGCGACGTCCGGATCATCCGGCCAGGCGGCGCTGCGGCTGGCGCCGGCTTCCTGCGGCCTCGGCAGGCTCGAAGACGGCGGCACGACCAGCGGGGCGCGCTGCTTGTACTCGATGTCGGCGCGATCGGTGCCGAACAGACCCATGCCCTTCACCAGATTCTGGAAGAGCACGCCTTCCTGGGCGAAAGCGGGGGTCGTCGCCAGCAGCAGGCCGCCTGCGAGCAGCATGTGCGAAGCACGGATCCGATAAGCCATCTCACCTCTCCATACGGACATCTGCCGGCGTCATGCGCGATCGACGCGGCAAAAGCATGGCGGGCCTTTTAACCCATATCCGGCAAAACGGGGAGCCCTTTTGCCGGATCGCCGTAAATGAGCTGTGGCCGGCCGCCTTGCCGGAGCCTCCAGCGCGCCTCAAGCGCGCCTCAAGCGGCCTTTGAACGGTCCGCTCCCGGGCGCAACGACTCGTAGAGCAGCCCGAGCACTCCGAAAACGATCGCCGCGTCGGCGATGTTGAAGATGTACCAGCTGAAGCTGCCGACGTGGAAATGCACGAAATCGACGACAGCGCCGTAGACGATGCGGTCGAGCCCGTTGCCGAGCGCGCCGCCGATGATGAGCGCGAGGCTCACCACGGTGAGCCTGTCGTCGCTGCGCCACATCCAGCGCCAGAGCCAGACCGCCGCGACGATGGAGAGCACGACCAGCGCCCAGCGACCGATATCGGTCGACTGCTGGAACAGGCCGTAGGAGATGCCGCGATTCCAGGCGAGCACGATCTCCAGGAAGGAGGCGAGCTGGAACGGCCCCTCTTCGGCGAGCTTCAGGCCGAAGAGCAGCCAGAGCTTCAACGCCTGATCGAGCACGAAGGTCAGCGCGACGATCAGGGCGCCGAGGCGGCGCGGCGAGGTCATGCCGCGCGCCCGAGCTCGCGCAGCGCCCTGGCGTCGCGCGGGGTCACCTCGGGGAAGCCGGGCTCGGCCGTCGCCGGATCGAAATACTTCCAGGAGCGGGCGCATTTGATGCCCGAGGCACGTGCCGGCACCACCGCGACGCCGGGCACGTCCGGCAGACGGAAGGCGTCGGCCGGCCCCTCCCCGTCCGCGATCCTGGCACCGGAGGTGATGCAGATCTCGGCGAGGTCGAGCCCGCTCAGCGCCGCGCGCAGATCGGGATCGGCGATGTGGACGATCGGCGCCGCTTCCAGCGAGGAACCGATCCGCTTGGCAGCACGCTCCAGTTCGAGCGCACCGGTGACGACGCGGCGCACGCGGCGGACCTTGGCCCAGCGCTCGGCCAACTCCGGATCGAGCCAGGCCCCGTCAGCCTCGGCGAAGAGCTCGAGATGCACCGAGCCGTCGCCGGCCTTCACCTGCGGATAGCGCTCGAGCCAGGCCTCCTCGGCCGTGAAGACCAGGATCGGCGCGAGCCAGGTCGTCAGGCAGCGGAAGAGCTGGTCGACGACGGTGAGCGCGCTCTTGCGGACATGGCTGGAGCGCGGGTCGCAATAGAGCGCGTCCTTGCGCACGTCGAAATAGAAGGCCGAGAGCTCGGTGTTCATGAACTGCGAAAGCAGGGTCACGACCTTCTTGTAATCATAGGTCCGATAGGCCTCCTCGACCTGCGGGCCGAGCTCGGCGAGGCGGTGCAGCATCAGCCGCTCCAGCTCCGGCATCGAGGCCGGATCGGAAACGCGGATCGCCTCGTCGAAATGGGCGAGCGTGCCGAGCATCCAGCGCATGGTGTTGCGCAGCTTGCGATAGGTCTCGACGAAGGTCTTGAGGATCTCCTTGCCGATGCGCAGATCGTCGGAATAGTCGGCCGCCGCCACCCAGAGGCGCAGGATGTCGGCGCCACTGTCCTTGATCACGTCCTGCGGCGCGGTGACGTTGCCCTTCGACTTCGACATCTTCTCGCCCTTCTCGTCGAGACAGAAGCCGTGGGTCAGGACCACGTCATAGGGCGCCCGGCCGCGCGTGCCGCAGCTTTCGAGCAGGCTCGAATGGAACCAGCCGCGATGCTGGTCGGAGCCTTCGAGATACATCACCTTGTCGCGGCCACCATCGACGATGCGATGGGTCTTGAGGTCGTCGCGCTTCTCCAACGTGAAGGCGTGGGTCGAGCCGGAATCGAACCAGACGTCGAGCACGTCGGTGACACGCTCGTAACTGGCCGGGTCGTAGCCATAGGGCTTGAGGAAGCGGGCGCCGTCGGTGTCGGTGAACCAGGCGTCGGCGCCCTCCTGCTCGAAGGCTTCGGCGATTGCGGCGTTGACCTTCTCGTCGACCAGGATCTGCTTGCTCTCCTTGTCGACGAAGACGGTGATCGGCACGCCCCAGGCGCGCTGGCGCGAGACCACCCAATCCGGCCGATTGGCGATCATGCCGTTGATGCGGTTCTCACCGGCAGCGGGAACCCATTCGGTTTCCTTGATCGCCTTGAGCGCGCGGTTGCGCAGCGTGTCGGCATTGCCGCCGGCCGTCGGTGCGGGAGCCTCGATATCAGGTGCGCCGGCATCGCCATAGGGCTTGTCCATGGCGATGAACCATTGCGGCGTGTTGCGGAAGATCACCGGCTTCTTCGAGCGCCACGAATGCGGATACTGGTGCTTGAGGCGGCCGCGCGAGACGAGATTGCCGGCCGCGGCGAGCGCCTTGATCACGACCTCGTTGGCATTGCCCTTCTCGCCCTTGTCGGTGATGACCTGCGCACCCTCGAAGCCCGGGGCCTCCTTGGTGAAGCGGCCATCGGCGTCGACGGTGTAGGGGATCCGGGTTTCGATACCGCGTTCGGCGAGCACGCGGCCATTGCCGGTCCAGACGTCGAAGTCCTCGCGGCCATGGCCCGGCGCGGTGTGGACGAAGCCGGTACCGGCATCGTCGGTGACATGGTCGCCGTCGAGCAGCGGCACGTCGAACTCGTAGCCCTGGCCGCGGAGGGGGTGAGCCGCAGTTGCGCGCTCAAGAACAGAGCCATCGACCCCCATCAAGCGCGAATAGCCGGTAACCTTGGCAGCCTTGAAAACGGATTCAGCCAAGGTATCCGCAAGAACATAGAGATCGCCAACCGCGGCCCAGTTTCCTTCCGGCGCCTCGGTCACTCGATAGAGACCATACGGCACCTTGCGGGAATAGGAGATCGCCCGGTTGCCAGGGATCGTCCAAGGTGTCGTGGTCCAGATAACGACCGAAGCTTTGCGAAGATCGTCGGCGTACTCCACCGTGTCCTGGAACGTCGTTTCCATCGGACCGGGGCCCGGAACCGGAAATGGGCCCGGCACATTCACCAGTGGGAACGCCGCGAAGATCGTATCGCTGGTGTGCTCTTCGTACTCGATCTCGGCCTCGGCCAAAGCGGTCTTCTCGACCACCGACCAGAGCACCGGCTTGGAGCCGCGGTAGAGCATGCCGTTCTCGGCGAACTTCATGATCTCGCGAGCGATCTGCGCCTCGGCGCCGAACGCCATGGTCAAATAGGGGTCGTCCCAGTCGCCCTCGACGCCGAGACGCTTGAACTCGGTACGCTGGATGTCGACCCACTTTTCGGCGAAGACGCGGCATTCCTTGCGGAACTCGACGACATCAACGTCGTCCTTGTTCAGGCCCTTGGCGCGGTACTGCTCCTCGATCTTCCACTCGATCGGCAGGCCGTGGCAGTCCCAGCCCGGCACGTAATTGGAATCGTGGCCGAGCATCTGCTGCGAGCGCGTCACCAGGTCCTTCAGGATCTTGTTGAGCGCATGGCCGATATGGATGTTGCCGTTGGCGTAGGGCGGGCCGTCATGCAGCACGAAGCGGTCGCGGCCCTGCCCGGCCTCGCGCAGCTTGCGGTAGAGGTCCATCTTCGCCCAGCGGGCAAGCAGCTCGGGTTCGCGCTGCGGCAGGCCGGCGCGCATCGGGAACTCCGTCTGCGGCAGGAACAGCGTCTGCGAATAGTCTGTGGTCTCGGTCTTTTCGGCGGTCTTGTCGGTCATGATCCGGCTCGGCGGTGGGGATGGCGGCTCAGCAGTCAGTGCGGCGCCCATCCTTGAGATGTCACGGGGAAGCGATCGTCGTCCCGGCCTGCGCAAGCGCCCGCGCAGTCAGCGCAGGGCGGCAGCCGGGCCGGTAATTCGCTGGAGCGAAACGAGGTGCGGAGCGGACATGGCCGGCTTCTAGCAAAGCGCGGTCACGGAAGAAAGGCCGGCGTCGTCGCCAGGATGCCGCGCGCCCTCGCGCTGTCGGCATCCATCTGCGTGATCAGCGCGTCGAGCGTATCGAATTTCGCCTCGCCGCGCAGGAAGGCGACGAAGGCGACGTCGACGGTCCTGCCATAGAGATCGCCGGAGAAATCGAAGACGAAGGTCTCGAGCTTGGGCGCGCCGTCATCGAAGGTCGGGCGGCTGCCGAAGCTGGCAACGCCGTCGCGCCAGAGACCATCGATCCTGATCCGGACCGCATAGATGCCGAAGCGCAGCCGGCAATCGCGGGCCAAATGCATGTTCGCCGTGGGATAGCCGAGATCGCGGCCGCGCTTGTCGCCATGGGCGATCTCGCCACGGACGAACCAGGGCCGGCCGAGCAGCGCCTCTGCGTGGCCGACATCGCCGGCTTCGAGGGCGCTGCGCACCAGCGTCGAGGAGACCGGCTCGCCCCCGAAGGTGAAGGGCGGGACCACAGTGACAGGAATGCCGGCATGGCCGGCGCGGGCCTGCAGCATCTCGGGCGAGCCAGTGCGGCCTTTGCCGAAATGGAAATCATAGCCACAGACGAGGCCGGCGGCGCCGAGCTGATCGAGCAGGAGCTCGTCGACGAAGGCTTCGGCGGGGATGCCGGCGATGGCGCGGTCGAACGGTATGACGAAGCTGGGGCTGAGCCCGAGCTCGGCCAGCAGCGCGACCTTGATCGGTTCCGGCGTCAGCCGGAACACGGGCTGCTCGGGCCGAAAAACAGTGCGCGGATGCGGTTCGAAGGTCAGCGCTGCGGCGCTCGTCCCCTGCGCCGCCGCCATCTCGCCGGCGACGCGCGCGAGCTCGGCATGGCCGCGATGCACGCCGTCGAAATTGCCGAGGGCCAGCACCCGGCCGCGCAGATCGGCCGGCACCGGCTTGCCGGGCTGAAGGACGAAAACGGGCAGCGCATCAGATCGCGCCGCCTCGGGAGATGAGGTCATGGAACGCTGGGTCGGCGCCGGGACGCCCCGGCTAGTGCCGTGTTTGGCCCCAAGCGGCAGGGAGCGTCAAGCTCGGTTCAGCCTTGCGCCGCGCGCGGCAGCGCGACCCAGGCCTCGCCCTCCAGCACCGCCTTGCCGTCGACCAGGCATTCGCAGAAGAGCCGGGCACGGCGGCGTTCCGGAACGAGCTCGACCACTTCGACGCGGGCGGTGACGACGTCGCCGATCTTCACCGGCGCCAGGAAATTCAGCGTCTGCGAGAGATAGACCGCCCCCGGCCCCGGCAGGCGCGTGCCGAGCAGGGCCGAGACCAGGCTCGCCGTCAGCATGCCGTGGGCGATGCGCTGGCCGAACCTGGTCGAGGCGGCATAGCGGTCACAGAGATGGATCGGATTGGCGTCGCCCGACAGGTCGGCGAAGAGCGAGATGTCGCGCTCCATCACCGTGCGCATCAGGCTCTCGCGCTGGCCGATGGCCAGATCCTCGAAGGCATGAACTTGATAGAGCGCGCTGGTCATCATGTCGGTCTTCGCTCCTGCAGCACGATCGGCGGCCGCCTGCATCGGGAATCGAGGAGCAAGCGTCTCACAGTTCGCTGCACCGCACCATTGAACTTTGGTGCCTGTTGCGAGGTTCTAGCCTCCCCCAAAGGTCGTATGCCGCAAGGTCACTCGCCGACCGGGTTAACGGCTTTGAAACGTCGCCCGCTTATCACAGTTGACCCAAGGTCGCCGCTCTGCGAGAGCGACGCGCGTCGGTGCCGCAAGCGCCGCGGACTACTGGCTTGGAGCGCCGTCATGGCTGTCGACCCGTCAATGCCGATCCTGGTGGTGGACGACTATCAGACGATGGTGCGGATCATCCGTAACCTCTTGAAGCAGCTCGGCTTCGAGAATGTCGACGATGCGTCCGACGGCAATGCCGCGATCGCCAAGATGCGCGACAAGAAGTACGGGCTGGTGATCTCCGACTGGAACATGGAGCCGATGACTGGCTACGAGCTGCTGCGCCAGGTCCGCAACGAGGACGCCATCTCCGAGACGCCCTTCATCATGGTGACGGCGGAATCGAAGACCGAGAACGTCATCGCCGCCAAGAAGGCCGGCGTGAACAACTACATCGTCAAGCCGTTCAACGCGCAGACGCTGAAGTCGAAGATCGAGGCGGCCTGCGCCGCCTAGCACCTCACCAGGCCAGATGCGGCATGGCGTAATTCGGCCGATGACTCTGCCGGCCGAACCAGCCCTGCAGCGCTTCCTCCGACAAGCCCGCCATCTCCTCGGCATGAATGCCGGCCACGCACATCAGCGACGCCAGGCCATATTGGGCAGCGCCGGCGATATCGGTGCGGATCGCGTCGCCGATCGCCAGGATGCGGGCTTTCTCGACCGTCTCGCCGCGCAACTCCTGGCCAATGCGGATGGCGAGATCGTAGATCGGCGCATGCGGCTTGCCGGCATAGATCGCCTCGCCGCCGAGCTTCTCATAGGCAACGGCGAGCGAGCCGGCGCAGGGCACGATGCGCCCGCCGCGATCAACGACCAGATCGGGATTTGCGCAGATCAGCGTCAGGCCGCGGCGGGCGAAATCCGCGAGCTGCCCGGTATAGCTCTCGGCCGTCTCGGTCTCGTCGTCGAACAGGCCGGTGCAGAGGACGTAATGGGCCTCCGCCGCTCCGACGCGCGGTGCATCGAGTCCAGCCATCAGCGGCAGATCGCGCGGCGGACCGAGATGGAAGAGCGGCTCGCCGGCGCGATGGGCGATCAGGTCGCGCGCGACATCGCCCGAGGTGACGATCGCGTCGAAGGCATCACCGGGGACGCCAAGCTTGCCGAGCTGGACGGCGATCTCCGAGCGCGGGCGCGGCGCATTCGAGACCAGGACGACGGTGACGCCGCCGGCGCGCATCCTGGCCAGGGCATCGCAGGCCGCCGCGAAGGGCCTGACGCCGTTATGGACCACGCCCCAGATGTCGCAGAGGCAGAGCTCGTACTGGCCGATCACGGCGGAAACGCCGGGCAGAAGGCGGGTCGATGACGGCACGGACTTAACTCCAGCGAACAGGCGCGGCCTGTTTACGCGGCTTCGCCGGCGCGGGCCAGCGCTTCAATCCCCGAGGATCGGATCAGGCTGTGGCGCGGCGCAGGATGTCGCGGAACGGGACGCGCTTGACGGCCGCCGGCGCCATGGCGGGATGCTCCACCACTTCGGCGGACATGGCTGGCGCTGCGGCGGCGGCCGGGATCGGAGCCGGCACGGTCTCCGGCTGCGGCTCGACGAAGACCTCGGGCCGGACCGGACGCGGTGGCGAGAAGACGACGCCCTGGCCGAAAGCGATGCCGAGATCGAGCATGTCGGCGACCATCGGGTCGTCCTCGACTTCCTCGGCGACGAGCTGGATCGAGCCGCGGGCGAGCTGCGTTGCAAGATCTCCGACCGCGATATCGGCGAGCTTGCCGCCGCGCGCTTCAGCCAGCAGCAGCGCTGCGGACGCCTTGACGAAGCGCACGCCGCGATCATGCAGCGACACCGGATCGAAGCGTAGATCGGAGACATGATCGAGCGCAAAACGCACGCCATTGGCCGACATTGCGCCGAGCAGGCCCAGGCTCGCCGGCTCGAGCGTCCGGAAAACGCGCTGCGGCACCTCGATGACGAGATTGCCGATATGCTCGTGATATTTTTCCAGGATGCGCGACAGCGCCGCCAGGGCACGCGACGAGCCCCAGGTCGCCGCGCTGAAATTGCAGGAGACGAAGAGCTCGCCGGGCTTGCTGCCGAGATGGCGCGCAATGGCGAGCGCACGCGTCAGGACGAGCGCATCGAGCGTCGGGCCGAAGCCGCGTTCCTCGACCGTCGTCAGGAATTCGGAGGGGAGCAGCAAGGTCTTCTCGTCGAGCCTGAGCCTGACGAGGGCTTCATAGCCCCGCGTCCGGCGCTGCGGCAGGCTGACGATCGGCTGAAGATGGACCTCGACCTGGCCCTTGGCCAGAGCCTCGCTGATCAGGGCGGCGCGCTCATCGGCGGCGCGCCGTTGCGCCGCCTCGACAGGGTCCTGCCGGGTCGCGGTCAATGGCTCTGGCAGGCGCGGGGTGACGCGCTCCGGCGGGAAGGCCGCGAGGCGTGCCGGTTGCGGCGGCGGAGCGGCGAGCCGCCCCTCGATCCGGCTGAGCTGGTCGTCATGCTCGCCGAGCGTCGTCGCGACCTGTTGCAGCAGATCGCCGAGCAGACCGACCTCGGCCGTCAGTTCGTGGAGCATCGCCTTGGCGGGAGCGGCGTCGGCCTCGCCCATCGGCAACTGGTCGAGGCGCTTCGCCATCGAGTCGACGCGGATGGCATTGGTGGCGAGACGGACCTTGACCTCGCCGAGCGCCGCAAGCAGCTGCTCGCGCTCCCGCGTCGCATTGCGACGCGCCAGGGCAGCGGCCCCGGCGAGGCCGAGCCCGGCGCTCAGCAGCCCCAGCGCATTGGCGAGATTGCCCGGCAGCAGCAGGATGGCGGCAGCGCCCAGTGAAAAGCCGGCGACGCCGCTGGCGGCTGGAGAGAGAGCGCTGAGGCGGATGCGAGCCAAGGGCTGAAATCGCGCAAGGGGTTGAGGGGTAACGCTACGCTACGAATCAGCTGCGACGAGCGCAGAATAGCGGCCTGATTCAGCGACTGCGAGGCCTATCGGCGAATCTCGCGCTCATGCCCGGCGGCATGCACAGGATCTGCACTAATGCGGTTGCAGTCCGACCTGCCCGATCGCCGTCAGGATGCGATCGCTGGCGGCCTGGGAGAAGCCTTTGCGCGCCAGATAAAGGCGCGCATCGAGGGCAAACAGCGGCTCGGTCCGCCCAAGCTGCCGCACGACCTCCTCCAGCTCGACGCGGTCCCCGGCGGTAGCGCTCGCGACGGCGCGCGCGACCAGAGCGAGCGGCGTCTCCTCTGCCTTGATCAGAGCCGCCTGATTTTCGGCAAGCTTGCTTGCATCGGTCAGATAAGCGGCAAAATACAGAAAGACATCGTACCAGGACGGCCGGCCACTGCTCAGCGCGACGGCGCGCTCAAGCAGAGGCAGTCCCTCCGCGGCCCGATCGAGTTGGACATAGCGCGCCCCGAGATCGGCCATGATGTCGGGGTCGTAGGGGTTGCGCGCCAGGGCCTCGCGCCCTGATTTGAGCGCTTCTTCGGTCATGCCGCGCAGGAACTGCGCCTCCATCATTGCCTGATGCGCGCGCGCGCTCGACGGCGCCAGCCTGATCGCCGTGACGGCAGCGGCGAGAGCACGGTCGAGCGGCGAACCCGGACGGGAATTCAAGCCGGAGGCATATTCGTCGACGGTCAGCAACGCCAGGTGCGACCAGGCGGGGTGGAATTCGGGATCCTGCACGACAAGGGCATCGAGGCAGTTGCGGGCAGTGAGATGCTCCTCGACCTTCATGTGCCGGCGGAAGTTGAGCGCCTGATAGACGCAGCTGACCGCCGGCGGCAGGGACGCGAGGCGAAGATCGCCGTGCAGAACGCCATAGGGCTGGGCAAGCCGGATCGCCAATCGCTGCGCGGTCTCGCGCAATTCCGCGCCGTCGCCGAGCCCGGCGAGGCTGCGCTCACCGGAGGTGGTCCAGACGACACGGCCATCCTTCGCGGCGCTGAGCCGCACGAAGCCCTCGACCTTGTCACCGGCCCGCGCCGTGGTGAGCGTCAGGACATAGTCCGCTCCCTCTTCCGGCCGCAGCGCCGTGCCCGGCGTCTTGACCACCAGCAGGTCGTCGAAGCGAGCCATGGTGTCGACGAGATGGCGCATGAACAGGCGCGTGACGTCCTCGACCACGGGATCGACGATATCGCCGGCGACGACGACGGCAACCACCGGCAGGCTCGCCGCCGCCGTGACCGGGTCTGCGGCAGGCACCGAAGCGACCTGATCCGGCGCGACGGGCACGGCAGGCCGCGGCGCCGGCATGTCGCTCCGCGACATGACCGCACCGTGCTCGGGCTCGATCCCGGAGACATGCCAGGTCACCAGCCCGACCAGGGCCGCGAGCAGGGCTACCGTGGCGGCTGCATAGAGCCGGAAACGCGTCGCACCGGCGGTCGGCGTGACGGCTTGCACCGGCCCCGGCATCGTCGCGACGGCTTCCGGCTCCGGCACGGTGCGCCACGTAAAAATCGGCACATAGGCGCCAACCGGAATGGTGATCCGCACGGGATCGCGAACACCCTCGGCCGCGAAGTAGAGATTGAGCGCCTTGCGCAGGCGACCGCCCTCGACCCGAACGATCGGGTCGGATTGCGGGTCGAATTCGACCGGACGCCCGAATGCCTCGACCGCGATGGTATAGCCCTTGAGCTCGCCGGCGCGGCCGGCCAGGGCCTGCTCGACGACATAGCTCAGAAAGGCTGTCAGCTGCGGGGCGCTGCGAAAAATGTCGGAGGCAAGGACACGATCCAGTTCCGCGCGGATCTCCTCCGGCGCGACTGGCTCGCTCCCATCCCGACCGGCAACGCCTTCAGTCATTGGGGCGTAGTCCAGTGTTACCCCCATGCCAAAAAGTACGCCAGAAACGACGTTACGTCACCTGCCCAGAAAGACGGGCTGTCGCCCGCCGGACGCAGGCATGCCCCGAGCCGACGCGGATTTACAGCCCCGACCGCGCTGCTAGGTTGAGGAAGCTTTAAAAAACCAAATGGGACCGGATCATGACCTCTGCGCCGAGCGCCATCAGCTCCCCGAACGATCTCGAAGCCTACTGGATGCCGTTCACGGCGAACCGGTCGTTCAAGCAGAATCCGCGCATGGTCGCCCGGGCCGAGGGCATGTTCTACTACACACCCGAGGGCAAGCCGGTGATGGACGGCACCGCCGGCCTCTGGTGCTGCAATGCCGGCCATGCCCGCGAGCCGATCATCCAGGCGATCCAGGCGCAGGCGCGCGAGCTCGACTACGCCCCCTCCTTCCAGTACGGCCACCCCAAGGTCTTCGCCGCAGCCGCCCGGATCGCGGCGCTGGCGCCGGGCGATCTCGACCATGTCTTCTTCGCCGGCTCGGGCTCAGAAGCGGCCGACTCGGCGCTGAAGATCGCCCTCGCCTATTGGAACGTCTCGGGCAAGGGTTCGAAGACCCGGCTGATCGGCCGCGAGCGCGGCTATCACGGCGTCGGCTTCGGCGGCATCTCGGTCGGCGGCATGGTCAACAACCGCAAATTCTTCGGCGGGCTGCTCACCGGCACCGACCACATCGCCCACACCTATGACCGCGAGAAGCAGGCCTTCAGCAAGGGCGAGCCGGACTATGGCGCGCATTTCGCCGACGACCTCGAGCGCGTCGTCGCGCTGCACGACGCCTCGACCATCGCCGCCGTGATCGTCGAGCCGATGGCCGGCTCGACCGGGGCGCTGCCGCCGCCGAAGGGCTATCTCAAGCGGCTGCGCGAGCTCTGCGACAAGCACGGCATCCTGCTGATCTTCGACGAGGTCATCACCGGCTTCGGCCGCCTCGGCTTCGCCTTCGCGGCCGAGCGCTACGGCGTCATCCCGGACATGATCACCTTCGCCAAGGGCGTCACCTCCGGCACGGTGCCGATGGGCGGCGTGATCGTGCGCAAGCACATCTACGACACCTTCATGAAGGGGCCGGACAACGTCATCGAGCTGTTCCACGGCTATACCTATTCCGGCCACCCGCTGGCCGCCGCCGCCGCGCTCGCCTCGCTCGACATCTATCGCGAAGAGGGCCTGTTCGAGCGCGCCCGGGCGATGGAGGATAGCTGGGCCGATGCGGTGATGAGCTTGAAGGGCGAGCCAAACGTCGTCGATATCCGCACGCTCGGCCTGGTCGGCGCCGTCGATCTCGCGCCACGGGCAGAGGGTGTCGGCAAACGCGCCTTCGAGGCGATGGACCGCCTGTTCCGCGAGGAGGGCCTGATGGTCCGCACCGCCGCCGACACGATCGCCTTCTCGCCGCCGCTGATCATCACGGAGGCGCAGGTCGAGGAGCTGATCGGCAAGCTGCGCCGGGCGATCCGGGCGGTGGCGAACTGAAGCCGCACCAGCCATGGATCGGCGTGCTTTCCTTGCAGGTGCCGGCGCGGCATTGACGGCAATTCCGTCGGCCGCGCAGGCACCGGCGCGCCCCTGGCAGACATCGCCGCTCGCAGAGGCCGGCTTCCGCCCCGATGCGAGCGAGCGCATCGAGAAGGCCTTCGCGGCCGGCGAGCTCGGCGGATTGCATGGGCTCGTCGTGCTGCGGCACGGCAGGATCGCACTGGAGCATTATTTCGCCGGCGCCGATGAAATCTGGGGCGACAGCCGCGGCGTCGTCGCCTTCAACGCCGACGAGCTTCATGATCTGCGCTCGGTGTCGAAGAGCATCGTCGGCCTCCTCTATGGCATCGCCGTCGCCGACGGGTCGGCCCCGAAGCCCGACGCGCCGCTCCTGGCGAGCTTTTCGGACTATCCCGACCTCGCTGGCGACGCTGAACGGCAACGGCTCAAGGTCGAGCATGTCCTGACCATGACCATGGGCCTCGCCTGGGACGAGTCGCTGCCCTATAGCGATCCGCGCAACAGCGAGATCGCGATGGAGTACGCTCCCGATCGCTATCGCTTCGTGCTCGACCGGCCGATCGCGCGCCCGCCGGGCGAGGCCTGGACCTACAGCGGCGGCGCGACGGCCCTGCTCGGCCATCTCGTCGCCAAGGGCAGCGGCAAGCGGCTCGGCGAGTTCGCCAGGGAGCGCCTGTTTGCGCCGCTCGGCATCGATCGCTTCACCTGGACCAATGGTCTCGACGGCCGGGAGGCTGCGGCATCGGGCCTGCGCCTGCGCCCGCGGGATCTCGCCGCGATCGGGCAATTGCTGCTCGACAAGGGCAGCTATGCCGGCCGCCAGATCGTGCCGGCGAGCTGGCTGGAGCAAAGCCTGACGCCGCGGACGCGGACCAGGGACGAGACTGGTTACGGCTATCAGTGGTATCTCGGCCGCGACAGCTCCGGCGAAACCTGGTTCGGCGCCTTCGGCAATGGCGGCCAGCGCCTCGTCGTCGCGCCCAAGCAGCAGCTCGTCATCGCCATCACCGCGGGCAACTACAACAAGCCGGGCAATTGGCAATTGCCGGTCAAGCTGACGAACGAATTCGTCTTCGGCGCGCTGGCGCAGTGACCGCCGATCCGCTCAGCCCCGCCGCAGCTTGCTGTAGCGGGCGATCAGTCGGTCGCGCTTGAGGCGCGACAGGCGATCGATCCAGAAGATGCCATCGAGCTGGTCGATCTCGTGCTGGTGGCAGACGGACAGCAGGCCGTCCGCATCCTCGCTTTGCTCCCTGCCGTCGAGATCCTCATAGCGCACGCGGATGCGGGCATGGCGCTCGAGCTCGTCCGTGACGCCCGGCATCGAGACGCTGCCTTCGGTGTGGCGGATGGTTTCGCGCGAGACCTGGTCCAGTTCCGGATTGACATAGGTGCGGACCTCGCCGGGCGAGAGCTCCAGTACGACGAGCCGCGAGAGCACGCCAATATGCGGCGCGGTGATGCCGATGCCTGGCGCCGCCCGCATCGTGTCGAGAAGGTCTTCGGCAAGCGCACGCAGATCCGCATCGAAACGCGTGACCGGTGGAGCGGGCAGCCGCAGGCGCGGATCGGGGAAGCTCAGGATCGGTCGAACAGGCATCGCAATATCGTCGTGGGTTTCCCCGGCTACGGCGTCGCTGTAAGGGCAGCGTAGCAACCCAGACAACGACGCTCCACACTCTCTGGATTGCAATGCGTCGTTTCCCACAAGGCCGATATCGCGATCTGGTCGGACACCAGCCTAATTCTCCGCGCTCACTTCGTGGTGTAGCCGCCATTGACCAGGATGGTCTGGCCGGTCATCCACCAACCATCCGAGACCAGAAAGCGGATGAAGGGGACGATGTCCTCGATGTCGGTGAGGCCGGTCTTCGAGAACGTCGACAGCGCCGCCGCCGTCTTGTGATAGGCGACCGCATCCGCCCCCTCCGCCGGATAGAAGAAGGGCGTGTCCATCGGGCCGGGACCGATCGCGGTGACGGAGATGCCGCGCTCGCCGAACTCCTTGGAGGCGGCGCGGGTGAAGTGCTCGACCGGGGCCTTCATCCCGGCATAGGCGGCATAGAACGGCGTGAAGGCGCCGAGCAGCGAGGTCACCACCGTGGTGATCTTGCCGTTGTCGTTCAGCGCCTTGCCGGCCTCCTTGAGGAAGAAGAAGGCCGATTTCGAATTCACCGCGGCCATCTCGTCATACTCGGCCTCGCTGATCTCGGCCATCGGCTTCTTCAGCACCTTGCCGACGGTGTTGATCGCGATATCGGGCCGGCCGAGCGTGGCGACCGCATCGGCGAAGAGCTTCCCGACGGCGCCGGCCGTGGTGAGGTCGGCCTGGAAGGCGGCGGCCTCAGCACCTGCAGCCTTCACCGCGGCGACGGTCGCATCGGCCTCCGCTTTGGTCGCGGCACTGTTGTAGTGCACAGCCACCGCCTTGGCGCCATGGGCGGCGAGATCGCGGGCCAGCAAACCGCCGAGATTCTTGGCGCCGCCGGCGATGATGACGGTCTTGCCCTTGATGCTGTGGTCGGCCATGGCCCTGTCTCCTGCTGTCGTTGCGAACTCGCTTCGCCCTGTCAGCAAGGTAGTTGGCCGATTATCCCGATAAAGCTGGATAAGCTGACATGACTTGTCAGCAAGGACGAACAATCACATCGTGCCGGCCATGGACCGGATTGAGCTCTTCGCCACCTTCGCCCGCGTCGTCGAATGCGCCAGCTTCACCCGGGCCGCGGCGACGCTCGGCCAGCCGCGCTCCTCGGTCTCGGCCGCGATCCGGCTGCTGGAGGACCGGCTTGGGACACGGCTGCTGCATCGCACGACCCGCCATGTCGCACCGACGCAGGACGGTCTCGCCTTCTACGAGCGCTGTCTCAGATTGATCGCCGAGGTCGAGGAAGCCGAGACTTTGTTCCGCAGCGCCGGCGACGGGCCATCTGGTAAGCTGAGGATCGACGTACCCGGCCGAATCGGCCGGCTGATCATCGCCCCGGCCCTGCCCGATTTCCTGGCGCGCTATCCCGATATCTCCGTCCAACTCGGCGTCACCGACCGTGCGGTCAATCTGGTCGAGGACAGCGTCGACTGCGTGCTGCGGGTCGGACCGCTCAGCGATTCAAGTCTGATCGCGCGCAATCTCGGGGAGCTCAGGCTGATCAATGTCGCGAGCCCGGCCTATCTGGCGCGGTTTGGAGTGCCGGAAGGCCCGGAGAATCTCTCAAGCCACGAAGCGGTGCACTATGCCTCGCCCTCGACCGGTGCGGTCGAAGACTGGCAATGGCTGGAGGGCGAGCGGCAGCACAGCCGGACGATGGCCGGCCGCGTCACCGTCAACAGCGCGGAGGCCTATATCGCCTGCTGCCTTTCCGGGCTCGGGCTGATCCAGATCCCGGCCTATGACGTCGCCGCGCATATGGCAGCGGGCGAGCTCATCGAGGTGATGCCGGAGCACAGGGCCGAACCGATGCCGGTCGCCCTGCTCTATCCGCACCGGCAGCATCTGTCGCGCCGGCTCAAGGTCTTCGCCGACTGGCTGGAGCCGCTCCTCAGGGAGCGGCTCTTCGCCTGATCAGGCCGCGGCCTTCTTCTCGGCCGCGCCGTAGAAGCTCTCGCCGGTCTTGGCCATGCGCTTCAGCAAACGGTTCGGCTTGAAGCGCTCGCCATGTTTCTTCGCCAACCCCTCGCAGAGCTTCACGAAGGCCGCCGCGCCCATATTGTCGATATAGGACAGCGTGCCACCCGAATAGGGCGCGAAGCCGAAGCCGATGATCGAGCCGACATCGGCCTCGCGTGGATCGGTGACGACGCCTTCCTCATAGGTCTTGGCCGCTTCGAGCGCCTGGGTGACCAGCAGGCGGTGCTTCAGCTCTTCCATGTCGATGAGCTCAGGCTCGAGCTTGTTCTTGGTGAGCTCGGCGAGGCCGGGCCAGAGCCGCTTGGGACCGGCTTCCGGATAGTCGTAGAAGCCCTTCCTGTTCTTGCGGCCGAGGCGGCCATGCTTCTCGACCATCTCGTTGAGCAGCTTCTCCTGCGCCGGATCGACGGAGGCTTCGCCGAGCTGGGCCTTGGTCGCCTTCAGCACCTTGTAGGCGAGATCGACCGCGACTTCGTCATTGAGCGAGAGCGGGCCGACCGGCATGCCGGCCTGCTTGCCGGCAGCCTCGATCATCGCCGGCGGCACGCCTTCCATCAGCATGAGGTGGCCCTCGCGGATGTAGTTGCCGACGCAGCGATTGGCGTAGAAGCCTCTGGCGTCGTTGACGACGATCGGCGTCTTCTTGATGGCGCGGACGAAGTCGAGCGCCATGGCGAGCGCCTTCTTGCCGGTCTTCTTGGCCATGATGATCTCGACCAGCAGCATCTTCTCGACCGGCGAGAAGAAGTGGATGCCGATGAAATTCTTCGGGCGCTCGCTATGCTCGGCGAGGCCGGTGATCGGCAGCGTCGAGGTGTTGGAGCCGAAGATGGTCTTGGGGCCGACCACGGCCTCGACCTTGGCGATAACCTCGGCCTTGACCTTGGGATCCTCGAACACCGCTTCGACGATCAGATCGCAGCCCTTGAGGTCGGCATAATCGGCCGAGGCCTTGATCCGGCCGAGCAGCGCGTCGCGATCGGCGGTCTTGGCGCGGCCCTTGGTGATCTGGTCGGTCACCAGCTTGTGCGAATAGGCCTTGCCCTTCTCGGCCGCCTCGATGTCGCGATCGACGAGCACGACCTCGATACCGGCATTGGCGGTGACATAGGCGATGCCGGCGCCCATGAAGCCGGCGCCGACGACGCCGACCTTTTTCAGCTTCGAAGCGGGAACATCGGCCGGGCGGCGGGCGCCCTTGTTCAGCTCCTGCATCGAGACGAAGAGCGAGCGGATCATCGAGGCCGCCTCCTTCGTCCGCAGGATCTTGGCGAAATAGCGGCTCTCGACCTTCAGTGCGAGGTCCATCGGCAGCTGCAGGCCCTCATAGACCGCGCTCAGGATGGCGCGGGCGGCCGGGTAATTGTCGTTGGTCTCGCGGCGATAGATCGCATTGGCCGGCGGCCAGATCTGCATGCCGGCCGGCGAGTGGACCTTGTTGGAGGGCAGCTTGAACTTCGGGTCTTCCCAGGGCTGCTTCGCCTGCGGATTGGCCTTGAGCCACTCCTTGGCGGCGGCGACGATCTGGTCGCGCGGCAGCACGGCATGGACGAGGCCGGAATTGCGGGCCGGCAGCGCCTTGATCTGGTCGCCCTTGAACATCATCTGCAGCGCGTCGCCGGTCTGCATCAGGCGCGAGACGCGCTGGGTGCCGCCGGCGCCGGGGAACAGGCCGACCTTGATCTCGGGCAGGCCGACGCGGGTCGAGGCATCGTCGGAGACGACGCGGAGCTGGCAGGACAGCGCGAGCTCGAAGGCGCCGCCGAGGCAGACGCCATGGATCGCCGCCGCGAACGGCTTCCCGCAGGTCTCGAGCTTGCGATAAAGCAGCGAGAGCTTGCGGCTCTCGTCGAAGAAGCGCTGCATCGCGATCTGCTCGCCCTGCTCCTTGGCGAGCTTGACATAGAGGTCGCGCAGGCCCTGCAGCATGGTGAGGTCGGCGCCGCCGGAGAAGGCCTCCTTGCCGGAGACGATGACGCAGCCCTTGATCGCCTCGTCGGAGGCGACCTTGTCGACGACCTGGTTAAGCTCTTCCATCACCTGCGGGGTGATGACGTTCATCGAGCGCTCGGGCATGTCCCAGGTCAGGGTGGCGATGCCGTCGGCGTCGGTCTCGAAGCGGAAATTGACGAGGTTCATCGGCTCTCTCCTCAAACCCGTTCGATGATGGTGGCGACGCCCATGCCGACTGCGACGCAGAGCGTGACCAGAGCGGTCTGCTTGTTGGTGCGCTCGAGCTCGTCGAGCACGGTGCCCAAAATCATCGCGCCGGTGGCGCCGAGCGGGTGGCCCATGGCGATGGCGCCGCCATTGACGTTGAGCACGGCGTCGTCGATGTCGAAGGCCTGCTGATAGCGCAGCACGACCGAGGAGAAGGCCTCGTTCAATTCGAACAGGTCGATGTCCTTGACGCTCATGCCGGCCTTTTTCAGGACGAGCTCGGTGACGTCGACCGGGCCGGTCAGCATCAGTGCGAGGTCGGAGCCGGTGGTGGCGAAGGCCTTGATGCGGGCGCGGGGTTTCAGGCCCGCGGCCTTGCCGGCCTTCTTCGAGCCGACCAGCACGGCGGCCGCGCCATCGACGATGCCGGAGGAATTGCCGGCATGGTGGACGTGGTTGACGAACTCGACATCCGGATGCGCCGCGGTTGCGACCGCATCGAAGCCGCCCATCTCGCCCATCTGGACGAAGGAAGCCTTGAGCGCGGCGAGCGCCTGCATGTCGGTCGCCGGGCGAATGGTCTCGTCGCGGTCGAGGATGATCAGGCCGTTGACGTCGGTGACGGGGATCACCGAGTTCTTGAAGTGTCCGGCCTGCCAGGCGGCAGCGGCGCGCTTGTGCGAGCGCACGGCATAGGCGTCGACATCATCGCGCGAGAAACCATACTTCGTCGCGATCAGGTCGGCCGAGACGCCCTGCGGCATGAAATAGGTGTCGATCGCGACTGAGGGGTCGACCGCGATGCCGAAGCCCGAGGCGCCCATGCCGATGCGGGACATGCTCTCGACGCCGCCGCCGATCGTCATCTCCTTCTGGCCGGACATGACCTGCGCCGCGGCGAGGTTCACCGCATCGAGGCCCGAGGCGCAGAAGCGGTTGATCTGCACGCCCGGCACTTCCTTGCCGTAGCCGGCTTTCAGCGCGACCGTGCGGGCGATGTCGGCGCCGGCCTCGCCAACCGGATCGACGCAGCCATAGACCACGTCCTCGACCAGCTTGGGATCGAGATTGTTCCGGTCCTTGATGGCGCGCAGGGTCTGCGTGCCCAATTCGATCGCGGTGACCTCGTGGAGTGAACCGTCGGCCTTGCCCTTGCCGCGCGGCGTCCGGACGTGATCGTAGATGAAGGCTTCAGCCATCAAGGCCTCCCGGGCTGGCCGCAATTGCGGCTCGTTTCGGTCCCCGCCGTCATGGTCGGGCTCGGCCCGACCATCTCATGACGAGGCAATTCTGCAAGAGATGCCCGGGTATAGGCCCGGGCATGAGGTTCGCGTTCAGAACTGCTCGGCGCTCAGCGCCATCGTGGCGTCGGAGCCGGAAGTGATGCGGGCGAGATGCGCCGCGGTCTCAGGGAGCGAGCGCTCCATGAAGAAGCGGGCGGTGACGAGCTTGGCGTTCATGCGCTCGGCCTGGCCATTGGCGCCGGCCTTGAGCTTGTCCTGCGCGACCTTGGCCATCTTCGCCCACATATAGCCGAGCGAGACCAGGCCGAGCAGGTGCATGTAGTCATGCGCGCCGGCGCCGGCATTGTCGGGCTTGGCGAGGGCGTTCTGCATGAACCACATCGTCGCCTGCTGGAGATGGCCGAGCGAGGCGGCGAGCGAAACCAGCAGCGGCTTCAGCGCCTCGTCCGCCTCGTTCTCCTTCACGAAGGCGCCGACCTCGTTGAAGAAGGCCATGATGGCGCGGCCACCGTCGCGGCCGAGCTTGCGGCCGACCAGGTCCATCGCCTGAACGCCGTTGGCGCCCTCGTAGATCATGGCGATGCGGGCATCGCGGACGAACTGCTCCATGCCGTGCTCGGCGATGTAGCCATGGCCGCCATACATCTGCTGGGCCTTCACCGCATTGTCGAAGCCGACATCGGTGAGCACGCCCTTCAGCACTGGGGTCATCAGGCCGAGCTGGTCGTCCGCAGCCTGACGCTCGGCCGCATCGTCGGAGCGGTGGGCGACGTCGGACTTGATCGCGTTCCAGAGCACGAAGGCGCGGGCCGCCTCGTTGAAGGCCTTGATCGACATCAGCGTGCGGCGCACGTCCGGATGGACGAAGAGCGGATCGGCCGGCTTGTCGGGGCTCTTGGCGCCGGTCAGCGCCCGGCCCTGCAGGCGGTCCTTGGCGTAGACGACGGCGTTCTGATAGGCGACCTCGGACTGGGCCAGGCCCTGGATCGCGACGCCGAGGCGAGCCTCGTTCATCATCACGAACATGGCGTTGAGGCCCTTGTTCTCGGTCCCGATCAGCCAGCCCTTGGCCCCGTCATAGTTCATGACGCAGGTCGAATTGCCGTGGATGCCCATCTTGTGCTCGATCGAGCCGCAGGACACCTTGTTGTTCGCGCCGACCGAGCCGTCGGCGCCGACCTCGTTGCGCGGCACGACGAAGAGCGAGATGCCCTTGACGCCCTGCGGCGCGCCCTCGATGCGGGCGAGCACGAGGTGGATGATGTTCTCGGTGATGTCCTGCTCGCCGGCCGAGATGAAGATCTTGGTGCCGGTGATCACATAGGAGCCGTCGCCGTTCGGCACGGCCTTGGTCTTGATCAGGCCGAGATCGGTACCGCAATGCGGCTCGGTCAGGTTCATCGTGCCCGACCAGGTGCCCTCGGCCATCTTCGGCAGATAGGTGCGCTTCTGCTCCTCGGAGCCGTGGACATAGAGCGCGGCCATCGCGCCCATGGTCAGGCCGGGATACATGGCGAAGGCCATGTTCGCCGAGGAGGAGAACTCGTTCATGATCGCGCCAAGCGTATAGGGCAGGCCCTGGCCGCCATATTCGGGATCCATGGCGAGCCCGACCCAGCCGCCGGCGGCGTAGGCTTCATAGGCCTGCTTGAATCCCTTCGGCGTCGTCACCGAGCCGTCGGCATTGCGCTTGCAACCTTCCTGGTCGCCGGAATGGTTGAGCGGCTGCAGCACCTCCTCGCAGAGCTTGGCGCCCTCACCCAGCACGGCCTCGACCAGGTCCGGCGTCGCCTCGGCGAAGCCCGGGAGGTTGTTGTAGCGCTCGAGCTGGAAGACATCGTTGAGCAGGAACAGCGTGTCCTCGACAGGCGCCTTGTAGACCGGCATCGCATCCTCCCTGGCGTTTCGTGCAGCCTTCGTGGCGAAGCTTGCCGGCTCGACATGACAGCGGCGCTTCGAGATAGTTCACATATAAACTATCTGCTCACGCCTTGCCAAGGGGCCGCATCAACTTTTTCGTCCGGACAGCGCTTTCCGCAAGATTGACGCGAGCGGCGATGCGCTTGCAAACGAAAAATGCCCCGAACCGGTCAGGGCTCGGGGCATCGTGATCGTGGTGGAAGGCCGCCGATGCGGCCGATGCTCAGGCGTCGAGGCGCGCCAGGGTCGCTTCGAGTTCGGCGATGGCGGCTTCGATCTCGCTGCGCTGATTGCGCAGCAATTCAAGCTGCTCGGCGATCTGACCGCGACTGAGCTGCAGGCCGCCGACCGAGGCGGACGGCTCCTTGCCCTTGATCTCCTTGCCTTCCTCGTTGGCGAGCATGGCGCGGATCTCGACCAGGGTGAAGCCGAGCTGCTTGCCCTTGAGGATGAGCGCGAGCCGGGACCGGTCGCGACCGGAGTAGATCCGGGTCAGGCCAGAGCGAGCCGGCGCCAGCAGGCCGCGCGATTCATAGAAGCGCAAAGTGCGCAGGGTGACGCCGAATTCGCGGGCGAGATCGCTGATGGTGAAGCCACCGGTTGCGGCGTCGTTCGTTGTCTGGGCAGAGGCAGTGCGGCCGTCGTAATTGGGCGTGGCCGCCAGAGCCGAGCTTTGGCGCGACATGTTTAGGTCCTTGCAGGTTGCGGAGCGGGGCATCTGTCCCTTCGGAATGCGCCCCAGCGTTGCCGGCAATGTAGGCTTAGCGGCTCCCTTACGTCACCTCCCTCGCCCTGAGGTGGGGGTAAGTTACCGTTATACCCGGCCCTCCCAGCCTGCTCCGCATGCGTTGCCGAAAAATTAACGGCCGCCCCGCTGATCTTAACGCTCTGTTTACCGTGAGAGCGAAAAGTCGGTGCCGCGATCTCCAGCCTCGTTCGCATCAACCCGATGTTCATGATTGCCAGGATCGCAGGACGCCGCCGCATGAGGGGGCAGCGGATGTCCTTGGCCAAGACCTGCCCCTCGAGGCGAACGTAACATGGCGACCAGCCTGCCCTGGAGCGTCAAAGGCGTCGACCCGCGCACACGCGACGCGGCGAAGGCTGCGGCTCGCCGGGCCGGCATGACGCTTGGCGAATGGCTCGACAGCAAGATTCGCGAAGAAGCCGGTGAGCCCGTCGCCGCGGCGAACGATGCCGAAGAGCAGGACATCATTGCGCTGTCGGAGCGCCTTGCCCGTCTCTCCCAGGGCGGGATGCAGACCGCCGCTGCGCCCCGAACGGCAGCTCCCGCACCCGACATGGCGCGCGAGCGCATGGACGCATTCATCACCCAGGCGGCGATGGCCGAGCGCCTGACCCGGGACAGCAACGCCAGGACGGCGAGCGCGCTCGATTCGATCGCCAAATGGATGGAGCGCACCGAGAGCCGCCTGTCACAGGGCGAGCGGGTCACGGCGGAACGGCAGGAGCGTGCCACCTCGGTGATCGCCGATTCCATCAAGGCGATGGGCGAGCGCCTCCACAGCATCGAGCGCCGCGCCACAGAAGCCGACCACCGGCCCGTGGCGCAGCCGGCGCGCCCGGCGCTCAGCCGCGACGGCCTCGCCGCCGCCATTTCCGACATCCGTTCGCGCCAGCGCACCCTCGACGGCGCCGCGAGGGCCACTGCCTTCGAGCGGCCGGCCCCTGCCTCGTCGCTCGCCAGCCTGCGCGATGATCTGCGCCAGCTCGGCGAGCGGATCGCGCCCGCGGCGCAGCCTGCGCTGCACGCCGAGGATCAGCGCAGCGCCTACCGGCCGCTGGAGCGGGCGATCGGCGAGCTCGGCTCCCGGCTCGACCGCTTCGACGGGCGCGACCGGCTCGACCCCGTCCTCAAGCCGCTGGCCCGCATCGAGGCCGAGATCGGCCGCCTTGCCGAGACGCGTCCGAACGAAAGCTACAACCGCTTCGAGCTGGAGATCGCGCATCTCGCCGCCAAGGTCGACGCACTCGCCACACGCGGCAGCGACCGCCAGGTGCTCGCGCCGGTCCTGCGCGAGATCGCCGAGCTGCGCGACGTGGTCTCGACCACCGATGGCCGCCGGTTCGACGATCTCTCGCTGCAGCTCAATGCGCTGACCTCGGATGTCGGGCGCCTGCGCGACGACACGCGCGATCTGCATGGCCTGTCGCTGGCGATCGAGGATGTCCGCGAGACCTTGCACGCCGACCGGCTGCACGAGCGCGCCGGCGACAGCGGGCCGCTGCTGGCCCTGTCGCGCCAGGTCGAATCGCTCGCCCAGAAGATCGATTCCCTGCCGGCGATGAAGTCCTCGGTCATCGACGGACAGGTCGACCAGCTGATCGCCCGCCTCGGCGAGATCGACGCCAGCGGGCGCCCGGTCTCCAACGAGCTGGCGGACCGCATCGAAGCCCTGGTGATCAAGCTCGAGCAGGTCGGGGAGAGGCCGCCGAGCCGGCTCGAGGAGCGGATCGAGACGCTGGCCAGCCGCGTCGAGCAGCTGACCGCGTCCAGCACGCTCGCCCAGATGGTCGACGATGGCGGAACGCCGCTCGCCCGCGTCGATATGCGGCCGGTCGAGGACATGCTGCGCGGCCTCGCGGCCAAGATCGACGAAGCCGGTAGGCCGGGCGCCGGCTCGGATTCGTTCGATGCGCTGGAGCAGCAGATCGCCGGCCTGACGCAGCGGCTCGACCAGCAGGCCGCGACGCGCACCGCCGAGCATGGCATCGAGCGGACGCTGCAGGATCTCGTCGTCCATCTGCAGGGCATGCGCGAGGACACCAGCGCAGTGGCCGAACGTGCGGCGCGCGCCGCCATGGCTGATCTGGCGCCGCGCGGCGCGAGCCTCTCCGAGCTCAGCGACCTGATGACCGGCCTGCGCGAGACCCATGTCTCGTCCGGGCGCGAAACCCAGGATGCGATCGGTGCCGTGCACCGGACGCTGGAGACCATCATCGGCCGCCTCGGCGATCTCGAAGCCGAGCTCGGTGTCGACCGCGGCCGGCGCAGCAGCACGCCGGCGCCGCGGCCTCAGGCGCACGCTCCGGCCGAGGATGCCAGGGCACCCGCCTTGGCCGCCCCGATGATGGCCGAGCGCTTCGCCGCCGAGCCGCGGCTGCCCCGCACCAGCGGGCTCGACTTGCCGCTGGAGCCAGGCTCCGGCCGCCCGCGTCCCGATGCGCCGGCCCCGCAAGGCAACGATCCCCAGGCAGTGCGCCAGAGCCTGATCGCCGCGGCACGGCGCTCGGCCAAGGCTGCCAGCGAGGCCGCAGCGGCCGGACCGGCCGGCGCGGCGGAACCGACCAAGGCCGGCAAGGCCGGCAAGGCGGCCTCCGGCGGCGGGCGCCTCAAGGAGATCCTCGAGAAGCGTCGTCGGCCGCTGCTGCTCGGCCTGGCTGCATTGGTGCTTGCGATCGGCGCCGCTCAGGTCTTCTCCGGTGGCCAGCAGGGCGCCAAGAAGCAAGTGGCGAACGAGAGCACGCAGTCGGCCCCCGTCAAGGCCGCTCCGGCCGAGGCGCCTGCCGCCCAGCCGGCGCCGCAGAGCGCTCCGGCGGAGCCCGCGACACCACCGGCGAAGGACCAGAACTCCGCCCTGCCGCCGCTGCAGATCGGCACGACGCCGGCACGGGCCGCGGCGATAGCTCCCGCACCAGAGGGACCTGCGGCCGTTGCCGAAACGCCGGCGACGACCGTGCCTTCCATGGTCGCTGCACTGCCGCTGCAGAGCCCGACTGAGGCGGTCGAGACCGTCACCGGCATCGGCGACCTGCCGTCGAGCGTCGGCAGCGCAGGCCTGCGCAAGGCAGCGCTCTCCGGCGATGCGCGCGCCGTCTATCAGCTCGCCGCCCAGGCGGCCGACGCACCGGCCAACCGCGATCCCAAGCTGGCGCTGCGCCTGTTCGAGCGTGCGGCCGTCGCCGGTCTGACGCCCGCGCAGTTCCGGCTCGGCAATATGTTCGAGAAAGGCATCGGCACCAATCGCGACCCGTCCCTTGCCAAGGTCTGGTACGGGCGCGCCGCCGAGCGTGGCAACGCGAAGGCAATGCACAATCTCGCGGTGCTCTACGCCGAGGGCGCCGGCGGCAAGCCGGACTACGCCACGGCGACCGACTGGTTCCGCCGCGCCGCCGAGCATGGCGTGCGCGACAGCCAGTACAACCTCGCCATCCTGCTCGGCCGCGGCCTCGGCGCCCCCGCCGATCTCGGCCAGTCCTATCGCTGGTTCGCCATCGCCGCCGCGCAGGGCGACGAGGATGCCGGCCGCAAGCGCGACGAAGTGGCGGGTCGGCTCTCCGCCAGCGACCTCGCAGCCGCCAAGGCGGCCGCCGAGAGCTGGAAGCCGAAGCCGCTCGAGGCGAGCGCCAACGAGGTCACGCCGCCGGCAAAGGGCTGGGACGAACAGCCGGTCGCGGCGAAGAAACCGGCAAAGCCCGGCCGCGGCTGAGCCTCTGGGCGCGCCTCTCGCGCAAGGCAGGCCCCCGAGAACGCCCCAGAACTGCACAAATTGAAAAGGTTTCCGCCGTAGTGTCGCCGCTACGGCGCGTTTCTCGTTCGGCCAGAATCGGGCGACGGCAAGAATTTCGCGCCGGCCCGCCATGCCGGGCATGTTCTCGTCGCAAAAGTGGTATCCACTTCTGCGGCACATGCCGGGCATGGGGAAGGCGACGGCGGCCGACAGGGTTTGGAAGAGTGCAGATCTATCTCCCGATCGCGGAACTGCCGATCAGCATTTTCCTCGTCCTTGGTCTCAGCGGCGCGGTCGGCTTCATCTCGGGCCTGTTCGGCGTCGGTGGCGGATTCCTGCTGACGCCACTGCTGATCTTCCTCGACATCCCGCCTGCCGTCGCGGTCGCGACTGTCGCAGCCCAGGTCGCCGGCTCGTCGATGACCGGCGTGCTGAGCTATTGGCGGCGCAACGCGCTCGACTTCAAGCTCGGCGGCATTCTGGTTTCGGGCGGCATATTCGGCACGATCATGGGCGTGCTGTTCTTCAACTCGATGCGGCGCCTGGGCCAGCTCGAGCTGGTCATCACCCTGTCCTATGTCACGCTCTTCACCTGCATCGGCGGGCTGATGCTGTTCGACGCGGTGCGCGCCGCGATGCGCGACCGCGCCGGCAAGCCGGCGCGCCTGCGGCGGGAGGCCGGCTCGCACCCGCCCTGGATGGGCCTGCCGCTGCGCATGCGTTTCCCGCGCTCGCAGCTCTATGCCAGCGTGATCCCGATTGCGGGCCTGGCCGTCATCATCGGCTTCATCGGGGCGGTGCTCGGCGTCGGCGGCGGCTTCATGCTCGTGCCGGCGCTGATCTATTTCTTCCGGATTCCGCCAGCGGTGGTGGTCGGCACCTCGCTGTTCCAGATCCTGGTCACCATGACCGGCGCGACGGTGCTGCATGCCGTCACCAACCAGTCGGTCGACATCATACTCGCCATGCTGCTGCTGGTCGGCGGCGTTATCGGCGCGCAGTTCGGCGGCCGGGCCGCCCGCAACCTCAACGTCTCGTCGTTCCGCCTGCTGCTGGCCCTGCTGATCCTGTCGGTCGGCCTGCGCTTCGCAGTCGAGCTCTTCCTGCCGCCGAACGAGCCCTATTCGGTGGTCGTGCCGGAAGGAGCGCAGCGATGAGACGGACGGCGCTCGCCCTGGCGACGGCCTGCCTCACGGCGCTCGCCAGCCTGCCGGCGACGGCCGAGACGTTGATCGCGGCGCTGTCGACGCATCGGATCGCGATCGCCTCCAACTTCACCGGCGACCAGCTCGCGGTGTTCGGCCTGGTCGAGCGCGACGGGCGCTCGGTGGCACGCGCCGACCCCTTCGACATCGTCGTCACGGTTCGCGGGCCGCAGCGCATGCTGATCGTGCGCGAAAAGGAGCGCATCGGCCCGATCTGGATCAATCGCACCCAGCGCCGCTTCCCGGACCGCTCGATCTATCTCTCGGTCGCGACCAACCGGCCGATCAAGGAGATCCTCTCCGAGGAGGCGGCGCGGCGCGACCGGATCGGCCTCGCCAATGCGCAGCGCTCGCAGGCCGGCTTCGACTTCGACTTCGATGTCGGCCGCTTCCGCGAGGCCCTGATCCGGACGCTCCAGGGCAAGCAGCTCTATACGCTCGACGAGCGCGGGGTCACCTTCCTGTCGCCGGCCCTGTTCAGCTCGCAGATCAAGATCCCGGCGACCGCACCGACGGGCCCTTACGAGGTCGAGGTGCTGCTCTATGCCGGCGGCTCGGTGCTGGCGCGCCAGACCACCAATTTCGAGGTGGTGAAGACCGGCGCGGAACAGAGCATGGCCTCGGCCGCGCATGACCGACCGCTCCTCTACGGCCTGGCGACGGTCGCTGTCGCGCTGCTGTTCGGCTGGCTGGCGACGGTGATCTTCCGACGCGACTGAGCCTCGGATTGCGCATCAGATTGCTCCGAAAAGTGGATTCCACTTTTCGGTCCGATGCTTCAGCCCGTCAGCATCTGGTAGCCGAGGAACGGCGCGATCGTGCCCTCGGCGACAACAGTCAGTTCGTCGGCGAGTTCGACCAGCCCATCGGTCTCGGTCAGCGAGGTCAGCATGCCGACGCCGTCCCGTGGGTGCTTTCGCGCCACGGCGATGCCGTCCGGGCCCGGGGTCAGCGCGACACGGACATATTCGCGCCGGCCGGCTTTCTTCTTGTAGGAAAAGCCGAGCCTGACCGGCAGGCCACGCAGCGGTTCTGGCGTCGTGCCCGAGAGCAATGCGATCACCGTGCGGGCGACGAAGGCGAAGGTGACGAAGACCGCGACCGGGTTGCCAGGCAGGCCGATGAAGGGCGTGCCGGCCACGAGGCCCATCGCCACCGGCCGGCCCGGCTTGATCGCGACGCGCCAGAAGGCGAGCTCGCCGGCACGCGCCACGGCCGTCTTGACGTGATCTTCCTCGCCGATCGAGACGCCGCCGGAGGTCAGGATCAGGTCGCAGCTCGCCGCGGCCTCGCGCAGGCGCACCGCGAGGCTCTCCGGCTCGTCGCGCAGGATGCCGAGATCGATGACCTCCGCGCCGGCTCGGCTTGCCAGCGCGCGCAGCAGGCTGCGATTGGCGTCATAGATGCCGGCCGGCGACAGGGCCGCGCCCGGCTCGCTGAGTTCATCGCCCGTCGAGAAGATCGCGACCCGCACGCGGCGACGCACCACCACATCGGCCAGGCCGAGTGAGGCGAGCAGCGCCAGCTCCTGCGGGCGCAGCCTGCGGCCCGCCGCGAGCGCGATGCGGCCGCGCGGCACGTCCTCGCCCGCCGACCGCGCATTGGCACCGCGCTTCAGCCCGGTCGGCAGCACGACGGTGCCGCCCTCCAGCGCAACGTCCTCCTGCATGAAGACCGTGTCGGCGCCGGCCGGCAGCGGCGCACCGGTGAAGACGCGCACGGCCCTCCCCTCCGTCGCAACACCAGTCGCGTCGGTGCCGGCCGCGATACGGCCGAAGAGCGGCAGGCGCGTCTCCGCCGCAGCCGCCAGGTCGGCGAAGCGGACCGCGTAGCCGTCGACGGCGGAGTTGGCGAAGGGCGGCAGGTCGACCGCCGAGATCACATCCTTGGCGAGCACGCGTCCGTCAGCCTGCGCGAGCGAGACGAGCTCGGTACCGGCCACGGCGGCGATGCGCTCGGCGGCGCGCTCGGCCGCCTGCTCGATCGTCAGCATCGGCCCGAAGGTGTCGGTATCCGCGCTGAGTTGCGCCATCGTCAGAGCCTCCCTTCCGCCCGCGCCAGGACCGCGTCGAGCGGCTGCGCGTTGGCGAAGAGACAATCGGCGATGGCCGGCACGTCGTCGAGCCCAATCACCGGACGACGGGTATCCGGAAAGCCGGTGTCGCTGGCGATCGCGACGATGCTGGGGTCCTCCGGATGCAAGGGTGGCTTGCCGTTGGCAGCGCGATAGACCTCGAGCTTGGCGTGCGGGTCGCGCTTGAAGCCCTCGACGATGACGAGATCGACCGGCGACAGCCGCACCAGCAGCTCGGGCAGCTGAAGCTCCGGCTCATCGCGGAGCTCGTGCAGCAGCGCCCAGCGCCTGGCCGAAGAGATCAGCACCTCGGAGGCGCCGGCCTGGCGGTGTGCCCACGAATCCTTGCCCGGCGTGTCGAGATCGAAGGCGTGATGGGCATGCTTGATCGTCGAGACTCTGACGCCGCGGCGGTTGAGCTCGGGGATCAGCCTGGTCAGCAGGGTCGTCTTGCCAGCTCCGCTCCAGCCCGCCAGTCCGATCACGCGCATCGCCAAGGATATCCTGAAGAGACAAAGCCGGGCGCAAGCTGCGCCCGGCTGTCATCAGGCAAATCGGCTCGGGCGGTCAAGCTCGCCGACCATGCCATGCCTTGCAGAGGCTCGGATCGCAATCTCCGGCGCAACGGCTGTTGCCGCTGCACGAAAAGCCATCATATGACACGCGAGATGATTTCGATCCCGCTCGACTTGCGCGGCCTCAAATGCCCGCACCCGGCGCTTCGCGTGCGCAAGGCGCTTCTCGGCGCCGCGCCGGGTGCGCTCCTCGTCGTCGAGTGCACCGATCCGCTGGCCGCCATCGACATCCCCAATCTCGTGCGGGAGAGCAGCGCTCTGCTCGAGCACAGCAGCGCCGATGGCCGGCTCCTGACCTTCCACATCCGCAAGGCCGCGGCCTAGCGTCGCGCAAACACTGGAAACCAGATCGTGGCCCTTTCGCAAAATGACATCCTGCGCGCGCTCGAACTGGTGAAGCTGCCGGCGAGCGGGCAATCGCTGGCGGCCTCCGGCCGCATCGGCGACATCCTGATCGACGGCGGCAAGGTGATCTTCGCGATCGGCATCGACGCGACGGAGGCCGGCGCGATGGAGCCGGTGCGCAAGGCCGCGGAAAGCGCGGTCGGCGGCATTCCCGGTGTGACGCAGGTGCTGGTCGGCCTCACCGCCGACAAGGCACCGGGTCGTCCGGCACCGTCGCAGGCGGCCGAGGCGCGCCGGCAGGCGCATGGCCAGCCCGGCCCCGGCGGGCCGGTGCCGAAGGCGGCCGGCATTCCCGGCGTCAAGCAGATCATCGCGGTGGCGAGCGGCAAGGGCGGCGTCGGCAAGTCGACCACCACGGCAAATCTCGCCGTCGGCCTGGCCACGCTCGGCCTCAAGGTCGGCGTGCTCGACGCCGATATCTACGGCCCGTCCGTGCCGAAGATCTTCGGCATCACCGGCAAGCCGCGGCTGGTCTCGGGCCGCACGCTCGCGCCGATGGAGGCCTATGGCCTCAAGATCATGTCGATCGGCTTCCTGATCGACGAGGAAACGCCGATGATCTGGCGCGGGCCGATGGTGATCTCGGCGATCACTCAGATGCTGCGCGAAGTCGCCTGGGGCGAGCTCGACGTCCTCGTCGTCGACATGCCGCCCGGCACCGGCGATGCCCAGCTCACGATGGCCCAGCAGACGCCGCTCGCCGGCGCCGTCATCGTCTCGACGCCGCAGGACCTCGCTTTGCTCGACGCAAGGCGCGGCGTCGCCATGTTCAAGAAGGTCGAGGTGCCGATCCTCGGCATCGTCGAGAACATGAGCTATTTCATCTGCCCGGAATGCGGCCACCGCTCCGACATCTTCGCCCATGGCGGCGCCCGGCACGAGGCGGAGCGCCTCCATGTGCCCTTCCTCGGCGAGATCCCGCTCGCCATGCCGATCCGCGAGACCTCCGATGGCGGCCGCCCGATCGTTGCGAGCGACCCGGACAGCGCCCATGCCAAGGCCTATGTCGCCCTGGCGCGGCAGGTGAAGGCCGGCCTTTCCGGGCCGGCCCGGGCGGCGCCGCGGATCGTGATCGAATAGGGCTGGGCAGCCCGCCCTATCGCTGGAGATGGATGCCGTTTGAGCGATCGGCCTGCGCCGCGAGCTGGTCGGTAGACACTTTCTCCGTTTCCGCCTGCCGCTCGGCCAGCATCCAGATATGCCCGAACGGATCGAACAGCGAGGCGACCCGCCTGCCCTCGACATCGGTCTGGACGCGGTCGCGCAGGGCGGCGCCCGCCACGATCGCCTGCGCGAAGCAAGTCTCGAGATCGGGGACCGTCAGCAGGATCGTCATGCTGACCGCGCCGGCCGCCTTGGGGAAGAACGGGCCGCCATAGGACGGCTCTTCCTCGCGGCGCGGATTGGAACCGGCGACGGAGACACGCGTTCCGCCGATGAGCATCTCGACCCCGGCGAGTTCGCCGTCGACCCTGTGTGTCTTGAGCTGCCGTGCCTCGAAGGCCTCGCTGTAGAAGTCCGCGGCCTCCTGCTCACGCCCGTGCTGCACGAAAATCGCCAGGCCCAAGCCGATGGTCTGCTTCATGTCGAATCTCCTGATCCGTCGCCGCTGGGAAAGAGCCTCGCGAAGCCGGCGGATTCTTGATCGTTCCGCGGCGAGCCCGCGCACGACCCATCACCGATGCGCGATGACATCAGATTTTGTTCATGTTATGTTCCATCAGAAAGATCACGGAGAGCGATCATGCCCATCCTGCCAGCGCGCCATATCAGCATCGCGATCAACCGGCCGATCGAGGAGGTCTACGGCTTTCTCGCCGAACCCACGAACTTCCAGAAATGGGCGGAAGGGCTGGGCGGCGAGTTCAGCCATGTCGAGGGCATGACTTATCGCGTGAAGACGCCGATGGGGCCGATGCGCGTACTGTTCAGCGAACCCAATCGCTACGGCGTCCTCGATCACGCCGTCGTGCCCGACAGCGGCGCACCGATGCACAATCCGATGCGGGCGCTCGCGAACGGCAGCGGCAGCGAGGTGGTGTTCACGCTGTTCAGGCGCCCGGAGATGACGGATGACGACTTCGCCCGCGACGCCGAATGGGTCGCGGCCGATCTTTCCCGCCTGAAAGCCGTGCTGGAGGCCTGAGGCGGAGGGGCGAGCCGGTTCGACCTCAGCGATCGCCGAGACGCGCGTGCAGCCGCTCGGCCTCGGCGAGATCTTCCGGCCGGTTGGCGTTGAAGAAGGGATCGACCGGCGCGGTCGACCATTCGGCCGTGGCAATGCCGTGGCGGGCTGTCCAGCGCTGGACCTTGCGCTCATCCTCGACCGCGAGCGCATGACGCAGGTCATCGCGCAGGAAGACCGGCCAGAGCCCGATGACCGGATGGGTCCAGCCGCCCGACGCCGCGCAGGCGAGCGGAACATCGGCCGTAGCGCGTGCCGCATGCAGCCGTGCCACCAGATCGCGCGGTATGAACGGCGTATCAGCGGCAACGCTGACCAGCCATTCGGCACCCGGCCGGTTCACCGCCAGCCAGTCGAGCCCGGCAAGGATGCCGGCGAGCGGCCCGGCGAAACCCGGCACGCTATCGACGACGACCGGCAAGCTGTAGTCGGCAAAGCGGGTCGGATCGTCATTGGCGCTGAGCAAAAGGCCGTCGCATTGCGGGCCGAGCCGCTCGATCACATGGGCGAGGATGGTGCGGCCGGCAATCGTCCGCAGCGGCTTGTCGCCACCGCCCATGCGGCGGGCGAGGCCACCGGCAAGGAGTAAGCCAAGGGTTACGGGACCGGTAGCCATCACGTTCTGGCACACCTGCGGGGACGCCTTTGACGGAGCATCAGCAATTCGACATCAGGCCGGCAGGCGCAACGCCGCCATCGCCCAATCCATCACAGCGTCGCGCTCGGGTGGCAAACGCTGCCACTCCTCGCCGGCAAAGCCCGCCCAGGCGGCGAGCATGTCGTCGCGCACGGCGGTCAGCAGCGGCAATCCGGCGACGACGCCGGCGGCGATCTCGGCGCGCAGGCCCTGGCCGAGCACTTCCTGCTTGCCGAACTTGTTGACGATGACGAGGTCGACCGGCCCGGAGAGCGCGCCCGAGATGGCTGCGCCGGCGGCGGCGAGCCCGGCCGGATCGAGCCGGCAGCCCGCCGAGTCGGCCCCGCGATCCTCGCTGATCGGGAAGAGCTGGCCGGAGGCGAGATCCTCGAGCGCCATGCTGGCACAGCCGTTCGCGCAGTCGCCCTTGTTGTGCTGGACGACGCCGCAAAGCCGGAAGGCTTCACGCTTCAGGCCGCCCGCGACTTCCGCCATCAGGTCGTCGATGGGGAAGCCCGAGGAATAGACGATCGCGGCAAGCGGAGCAGTCATCATTCCCTCATCTCACGGAACCGTTGCGGCGGCCAGTGAACTCTAAGTGTTCCAAACTGCATGAGATGCTTCGCCAGTGTTGCAACGCACCTACAGTCGAAGCCGGCAACGGGCGCTAGGGTGAACTGGGCTGTTCCCGGCATCCCGGCCGGATGCAGCCCACCGAGTATCCGCTTGCCGATGATCCGCCCGAACGCCCAGACGCCCCTCGATCCCGCAACCGACGCCGCGCTGCTGCTGCGCCGCATCGGCTTTGCGACGCTGGCGCTCGCCTTGCCGCTGGCCTCGTTGGTCTCGCGCCGCGCCGCCGTGGTGCTGGTGCCGATCGGAGTCATCCTGCTGGCCATCGCCGCGCTGATCGAAGCGCCGCGCTGGTTTGCCGGCAATATCAGGGCGTCGCTGTTCAGCCGCGCCGGGCTGACGCTCTGGGCGCTGGTCGGCTGGGCCGTGCTCTCGCTGGTCTGGAGCCCCTATACCGGCTCGGCCACCGAGAAGGCGGCCAATCTCTTCCTTGCCGTGGCACTGGGCTTTGCCGGCGCGGCGGCGCTGCCGGAACGGATGCGCGCCTCGAACCTCAATCTCGCGGCGCTGGGCGCCGGCACGGCCGCGATCTTCGCGCTCGGCCTGCTGCTGACCGAAGCGCTGGGCCCGATCGACTCGCGGGCGGCCAATGCCGCCGGCAGCGTCGAGCGCGGCGTCAGCGTCGTGCTGATCATGGCCTGGCCGGCGCTCGCCTGGCTCCTGTCGCGCGAGCGCGGGCTGACGGCGCTCGGCCTGGCGCTGGTCGTCGGCCTGCTTGCCCTCTCGCGGATCGAGGATGGCGAGGCGATGGCGATGCTGTGCGGGGCGATCGCCTTCGGCGCGGTCAGCGCCAACCGCATCGTCGGTGCCAGATTGATGGGCGGGATCATGGCCGGGCTGATGCTGCTCGCCCCGCTGCTGCCCTTCCTGCTGCTGCCGTTCTTCCGGCTCTCGCCGGCGGTTTTCAGCACGGTCGGCACCGGGCTCGACATCTGGGCCGACATCATCTCGAGCCGCCCGGTGCAGCTGATCACCGGCCACGGGCTCGACACCGTCCTGCGCGGGCGCACCACCGGGGCGCTGCCGCTGGAGGTGCCGACCACCATCCTGTTCGAGACCTGGTACGAGCTTGGCCTGGTCGGCGCGGCGACGGCGGCGCTCTGCCTCTATTTCGCGGTCAGCGCCGCCGGCCGGATGCCGGGCGCGCTCGCGGCCGGCGGCGTTGCAGCCTATGTCACCGCCTTCGCGCTGGCCGCGCTCGGCTTCGCCTCGTTCCAGACCTGGTGGCTGATGACGCTGACCGCCGTCGCCCTGCTGTTCACCGCGATCGCCCGTGGCCAGTACCGCACCGAACGACCGGTCGCCCCACTCGGCCGGCGGCCGAAGGCACCGAGCGTGCCGGCTGGGAAGTGACCTGACGCGGCTTTTCCCGCCCATTGCGGAGGGCTATCATCACGCTTCGTCCTGATCGAAAGGCGAGGCCGCGATGCTTGCCGCAGATGATCCGCTCATCCTCGATCTCGTCGAATGGGTCGCTCGCGAAGAACGCAGCCATGCCGAGCTGATGGAGAACTGGCGCACCTCCTGCCCGCGCCTGACGGTCTGGGAGGACGCGGTCGACCGTGGCTATCTCGCCCGCCAGGGCAGCCTGATCGCCGTAACGGCGAAGGGCTGGGACCTGCTCAGTGCGAACGGCCGGCACGCCGCCTGAGCCAGACCCTTAGGCCGCTGCCCGCCCGGCATTCACCGCATGGCAGGCGACGCCGTCGATCGCCGGCGGGTTCTCGATGCGGCAGCGGTCGAAGACCAGCGGGCAGCGCGGATGGAAGGTGCAGCCCGAGGGCGGGTTGATCGGGTTCGGGATCTCACCCTTCACGCCCTCGCGTGGCTTGCCGATCATGGCGAGGTCCGGCACCGCGTCGAGCAGCATCCTCGTATAGGGGTGGCGCGGCGCGGCGAAGAGCTGCTTGCCGTCGGAGACCTCGACGAGGCGGCCGAGATACATCACGCCGATCCGCGTCGCCATGTGCCGGACGACCGCGAGGTTGTGCGAAATGAACAGATAGGTCAGCCCGAACTTCTGCTGCAGATCGCGCATCAGGTTGAGGATCTGTGCCTGCACGGAGACGTCGAGCGCCGAGGTCGGCTCGTCGCAGACGATGAACTCGGCATTGGAGGCGAGCGCGCGGGCGATGGCGATGCGCTGGCGCTGGCCGCCGGAGAACTCGTGCGGGAACTTCTTGCCGTCGTCCGGGTGCAGGCCGACCAGCGACAGCAGTTCGCCGACGCGCGCATCGATCGCGGCGGCGCCCTGGATGAGGCCGAAGGCGCGGATCGGCTCGGCGATGATCCGCCCGACGCGCCAGCGCGGATTGAGCGAGGCGTAGGGGTCCTGGAAGATCATCTGCATGCGCCGGCGCAGGCGCTGGCGCTCCTGGGCCGCCTTGGCGTCGAACATCGAGACGCCGTCGATCGCGACCGTGCCGCCCGACGGATTCAGCAGGCCGACGACCATGCGCGCCACCGTCGACTTGCCCGAGCCGGATTCGCCGACCAGTGCGAAGGTCTCGCCCTTGCGGATGTCGAACGAAACGCCGTCGACCGCCTTGAGATACTGTTTCGGAGCACTCTCCAGCACCCGGTTGAGCCAGGGCTTGGAAACGTCGAAGACGCGCTTGAGGTCCCGGACCTGGACGAAGGCTTTGTCGCTCACGCCGCGATCTCCGTCTTGCCAGCCGGCGCCTTGGCCTTGTCGTAGAGGTGGCAGGCGACCTGATGGCCGCCGACATCGATGAGCTCCGGCCGCTCGACATGGCAGCGGGCAAACACCTTGGCGCAGCGCGGATTGAAAGCGCAGCCCTTGGGGATATTCGAGAGCCGCGGCATCGAACCCGGAATCTGCACGAGGCGCTCGGCATCGCCCTCGATCGAGGGGATCGCCCCCATCAGCCCTTGCGTATAGGGGTGGAGCGGCTGCTTGATCACCTCGCGCACTGGGCCGATCTCGGCGACGCGCCCGGCATACATCACGGCGACCCGGTCGGCCGTCTCGGCGATCACGCCCATATCGTGGGTGACCAGCATCACCGACGTCCCGCGTTCCTTGCAGAGCCGCTTGATCAGGGCGATGATCTGCGCCTGCACGGAAACGTCGAGCGCGGTCGTCGGCTCATCGGCGATGATGAACTCCGGCTCGGCGCAGAGCGCGAGCGCGATGACGACGCGCTGGCGCATGCCGCCGGAGAATTCGTGCGGATAGCCGTCGATGCGCCGCTCGGGTGCAGGAATGCCGACCTCGTCGAGCAAGGCGATGGCGCGCTTGCGGGCGTCCGTCGCGTTGAGCGCGGTATGGGTCTGGATCGTCTCGATCAATTGCTCGCCGACCCGGTAGAGCGGGTTCAGGCTGGTCAGCGGATCCTGGAAGATCATGCCGATGCGCTTGCCGCGGACGCGGCGCATCTGCTCGGGCGGGAGATGGTCGACGCGCTCGCCGGAGAGCACGACCTTGCCATCGGCGATGCGGCCGGGCGGGTCGATCAGGCCGATGATCGCCGAACCGGTGACCGACTTGCCGGCGCCGGATTCGCCGACGACACCGAGCACCTCGCCGCGGGCGATGTCGAAGGAGATCTTGTCGAGCGCGCGCAGCGTGCCGCGCCGGGTGACGAACTCGACGGTGAGGTCCTGGACGGAGAGGACGGTCTCGGTCATCGGCTCACCTCAACCGCGGGTTCAAGGCGTCGCGCAGCCAGTCACCCAGCAGGTTCACCGCCAGCACGAGGATCGCCAGCGTCACGCCCGGGAAAGTGACGATCCACCAGTCGCCGGAGAACAGGTAGCGGTTGCCGATCGAGATCAGCGTCCCGAGCGAAGGCTGCGTCGGCGGCAGGCCGACGCCGAGGAAGGAGAGCGTCGCCTCGGTGATGACGGCGAGCGCAAGGTTGATGGTCAGGATAACCAGCACCGGGCCGATCACGTTGGGCAGGACATGGCGCAGCATGATCAGCGGCGCCGGCAGGCCGACGAGGCGGGCGGCCTGGACATAGTCCTTGTTGCGCTCGACCAGGGTCGAGCCGCGGATGGTGCGGGCGTACTGGACCCAGAAGGAGAGCCCGATCGAGATCACCAGCACATAGAGCGCAGTGTCCTCGCGGTTGGCATGCTTGAAGATGCCGCGCACGACGCCATCGATCAGCAGGGCGATCAGGATCGCCGGAAAGGTCAGCTGCACGTCGGCGATGCGCATGATCAGCGAGTCGACGCGGCCGCCGAGATAGCCCGCGAGCAGGCCGAGCGTGATGCCGATCGTCGCCGCCAGCGCGACGCCGAGCAGGCCGACGATCAGCGAGACGCGCAGGCCGTAGAGGATCGCCGAATAGAGATCACGGCCCTGGTCGTCGGTGCCGAGGATGAACTTCGGGTCGCCGCCATCCTGCCAGGCCGGCGGGATGTTGGCGTCGGAGAGGAAGACGGTCGCCGGGTCGAACGGGTTGGTCGGCGCGATCCAGGGCGAGAAGAAGGCGCCGACGAACAGCACCAGCACGATCACCGCGGCGACCATCGTCACCTTGGAGTGCAGGAAACTCGCCAGGATGTCGCTGTCGAGGATGCGGGCCCAGAGCGAGGGCGGCTGTTTCGGAGTGGAAGCGGGTTGCACGCTCATGACCGGCCTCAATGCGCCCCGATCGTCGCGCGCAGGCGCGGATCGACCAGCGCGTAGAGCAGGTCGACGATCAGGTTGATGCTGACGAACAGGAAGGAGATCAACATGAGGTAGGCAGCCATGATCGGGATATCGACCTGCTGCACCGCCTTGAGGAAGAGCAGGCCCATGCCCGGCCACTGGAACACCGTCTCGGTGATGATGGCGAAGGCGATGATCGAGCCGAGCTGCAGGCCGGCAATGGTGATGACCGGCACCAGCGTGTTCTTCAGCGCATGGCCGAAATGGATGGCGCGCGTCTTGAGGCCGCGGGCACGGGCGAACTTGATGTAGTCGGTGCGCAGCACCTCGAGCATCTCGGCCCGGACGAGGCGCATGATCAGCGTCATCTGGAACAGGCCGAGCGTGATCGAGGGCAGGATCAGCGCCTTCCAGCCCGAGGCGGTCAGGAGACCGGTCGTCCACCAGTTGCCGAGCTTGACCACCTCGCCGCGCCCGAAGGAGGGCAGCCAGCCGAGCGTCACCGAGAACAGGTAGATCAGCAGGATGCCGATCAGGAAGGTCGGCAGGCTGATGCCGACCAGCGAGACCGTCTGGAAGATCTTGGCCAGCCAGCTGTCACGGCGCAACGCCGTGTAGACGCCCATGGGTATGCCGACCAAGAGCGAGAACAGCGCCGACATGAAGGCGAGCTCCAGCGTCGCCGGGGCGCGCTCGCCGAGCAGCGAGATCACCGGCAGGCGGAACTGGTAGGAGACGCCGAATTCAAGCCGTGCGGCGTTGTAGATGTAGCGCGCGAACTGGACGACGACCGGCTCGTCGAGGCCGAGCGTCTGGCGCAGCTGGGCGACCTGCTCCTGCGGCGTGTCGACGCCGACCATCTGGTTCACCGGATCGCCGACGAAACGGAACATGGCGAAGGCGATGAGCGCGACCGCGAGCATCACGATCAGCGACTGGAACAGCCGGCGCAGGACAAATGCGAGCATGGTCGCCCTTACAAGGAATCCGAGGCCGCCCCATGCGGGACAGCGTCCAGGCAGCGGATAGAGAAAGGGCGCGTGGGCTCCTCGCCTACGCGCCCTTCAGGCCCTCACTGCTCCTTGGTGGCGTAGTAGAGCAGCACCGAATTGTCGGCGCGCTGGGCGAGCTTCACCTTCTTCGACACACCCCAGGCCAGGGCCTGCTGGTGCAGCGGGATGTAGGAGAACTCGTCGACGGTCATCTTGTAGGCCTCGCCGATCATGGCGTTGCGCTTGGCGGTGTCCGACTCGACCAGGATCTTGTCGGTCAGCTCGTCGACCTTCTTGTTGCAGTAATTGCCGAGGTTCGACTCGCCGCGCGAGGAGCCGGCGACATCGCGGCAGCCGAGGATGTCATAGAGGACATTGTGGCTGTCGAAGGTGCCGGGGGTCCAGCCGAGCAGGTAGAACGAGGTCTTGTAGCCGCCCGGCTTCAGCACCTTGGCGAAATACTGCGCCTTGGGCTGGGCATTGAGGTTCACCTTGACGCCGATACGGGCGAGCATGCCGACCACGGCCTGGCAGATCTGGCCGTCATTGACGTAGCGGTCGTTCGGGCAATCCATGCCGAGCTCGAAGCCCTGCGGATAGCCGGCTTCGGCGAGCAGCTTCTTGGCGGCCTCGGTGTCGAACTTGGGGCGGGTAAAGCCGGCATGCGGATAGAGCTCCGGCGCGATCATCAGCGGCGACGGGGTCGAGAGTCCGCGCATGACGCGGCTCTTGATCGTCTCGATGTCGATCGCCTGGTAGAAGGCCTGGCGGACCTTCGGATCCTTGAACGGGTTCTTGCCCTTGACGCTCGATTCGAGCAGTTCGTCGCGGGTCTGGTCGAAGCCGAGGAAGATGGTGCGCAGCTCGGGTCCGGTCAGGACCTGGGCGTTGCCGGAGGCGTTGACGCGCTGGATGTCCTGGATCGGAACCGGCTCGATCACGTCGACCTCGCCCGAGAGCAGCGCGGCGACGCGGGTCGCGTCCGAGGAGATCGGCGTGAAGACGATCTCCTTGATGTTGCCCTCGATCTTCTTCCAGTAGTTCTCGTTGAGCTTGAAGACGGTCTTCACGCCCGGCTGATGGCTCTCGATCTTGTAGGGGCCGGTGCCGTTGGCGTTGAGCGAGGCGTGGCTCGGCGTGGTCGCAGCCGCGGGCGTCGGGGCGACGGCGTTGTTCGCCTCCGCCCACTTCTTCGACATGATGTACCAGGTGTCCCACTGCGCGTTCAGGATCGGGTTCGGCGCGGTCAGGACGACGTCGACCGTGTGGTCGTCGACCTTGACGAACTTGGCGCTGGTCGGGATGCGGGTGGTGAAGTTCGAGCCCGTGGCGCGGACGCGCTCGGCCGAGAAGATCACGTCATCGGCGGTGAAATCCGAGCCGTCGTGGAACTTGACGCCCTTGCGCAGATAGAAGCGCCATTTCAGGCCGTCATCCGAGACTTCCCACTTTTCGGCGAGGGCCGGCTCGATCTTGAGGTCCTTGCCGCGCGCCGTCAGCCCCTCATAGGGATGGCCGAGATGGGCGTTGGTGGTGGTCTCGTTGACGGTGTAGGGGTCGAGGGACTTCAGCTCGCCCTGGTTGGCGTATCGCAAGGTCTGGGCTTGTCCAGCCCCGCACATCAAGGCCAGCGCTGCCACGGCTGCCAGGCAATGGGTCTTGAACGACATCTGAGACTGCTCCCGGTTGGTTGAAAACCACTCCTCCCCAGGAGCGGTGCCGGCTGCCTGCTTATTTTGGCGGCACGCCGACGAAGGCGGCAGATTAATGACGGTTCGAAGCCCGCGTCCAGTGCGTCCGATCGACTTCGTTCCAGATCGAACTTTGTTGCGAATCTAACTAATGTAACGCACGAAGCTGCGAAGGGCGGGGCAAACGCTCGCAATGAAGCGCCCCGCCCTGCGCGGGTCAGCGGGCCAGCTCCGCGATCAGTGCGCGGACGAAGGCCGTCCCGGCATCGAGCTGGGCCACCGTGAGGAACTCGTCCGGCTGGTGCGCCTGGGCGATGTCGCCGGGTCCGCAGACCACGGTCGACCAGCCCGCCGCCTGGAACAGGCCGCCTTCTGTGCCGTAAGCGACGACATGGCTGGCATTGTCGCCGGTGATGCGGCGCGACAGCGTCTCGGCGGCGCCCTCCTTCTCCGGCGCCAGCGGCGGCGTCTGGGAGGTGATCTCCATGGTGATGCCGGTCTCGGGCGCGATCGCCTTCATCGGCCCCTCCAGCTCGGCGATCTTGGCGCGGTAGCGCGCGACATAGTCGGTATCGTCACCGGGCATGACCCGGACCTCATGGCTGAAGCTGGCGTGCTCGGCGGTGATGTTGACCGCCGTGCCGCCGGCGACGACGCCGACATGCAGCGTCGAATAGGGCGGCTCGAACGCGATGCCGGGCTGCGCATTCGCTTTGTTCTGCGCCATGACGTCGTCATGCCAGGCGATCAGCTTGCCGGCGACCATCACCGCGGGCACGCCGATGTCGACGCGGCTCGAATGCACGGCGTGTCCGCGCACCGTCGTCTTCATGCGGGTGCCGCCCTTGTGGCCGGTGACGACCTGCATCATCGAGGGCTCGCCGACGATCACCGCCGAGGGCTTCAGGCCCGCCTCGGACATCGCATCGATCATGATCGCGGCGCCGATGCAGCCGACCTCCTCATCATAGGAGAGTGCGATGTGGAAGGGCCGCTTCAAGCCGGCCGCCAGCATCTCCGGCACCAGCGCCAGCGCGATCGCATCGAAGCCCTTCATGTCGCAGGAGCCGCGGCCATAGAGCTTGCCGTCGCGCTCGGTCAGCGTCCACGGATCGGAGCTCCAGTCCTGGCCCTCGACCGGGACGACGTCGGTATGGCCGGAGAGGACGATGCCGCCTTCGACCTTGGGGCCGACGGTCGCGTAGAGATTGGCCTTCTCGCCGTCCGGGCTCGGCACGATCGTGCTCTCGACGCCGTGCGCAGCGAGGTAGTCGCGGCAGAAATGGATCAGCTCGAGATTGCTGCGCCAGGACTCGGTGTTGAACGACACCAGCTTGGCCAGCATCTCCTTGGGTGAATAACGCACGGGTGAAAATCTCCGATGACCGCCGACAGGCATGAACCGTGCCGGCAGGCTACGCTGGCATTGCCTGTCGTCAATCGGTTCTGCGCGCTTGACCGGGCTGCGCCCGGCGCGCTCATGTGCCGGCCAAGCAAAGCTTTCCCGTGAGTCCGCCATGCCCTTCGACGTCACCCTCGCCGATATCCAGGCCGCCGCCACCCGCATCGCCGGCAAGGTCCGGCGCACGCCGACCTTCCTCAGCGCCGGCCTCTCGGCCCGGCTCGGCGTCGAGACGGTGGTCAAGGTCGAAAGCCTGCAGCTCGCCGGCTCGTTCAAGGTGCGCGGCTGCTACAACAAGCTGCTCGGGCTCTCCGAGGCCGAGCGGGCGCGCGGTGTCGTCACGGTCTCCGGCGGCAACCACGCCATCGCCGTCTCGCTGGTCGCCAGCATGCTCGGCATCAGGGCGCTGGTGCTGATGCCGAAGAACGTCGCTCCCCTCAACATCCGCCTGACCCAGGAAGCCGGCGGCGAGGTCGAGCTCTGCGAGGATGCGCTCGCCGCCTTCTCCAGGGCCGAGGAGTACGAGGGCAAGGGCATGACCCATGTCCACTCCTATGACGATCCGGCCATCATCGCCGGCCATGGCACGGTCGGCCTCGAGCTCGCGGCCGATGCCGGCGGGCGGATCGACCATGTCTTCATCTCGATCGGCGGCGGCGGTTTCTCGGCCGGCGTCGGCGCGGCGCTGAAGGGGCTCGACCCGGCCGTGCGCATCCACGGCGTCGAGACCGAGGGCGCGACGACGATGACGCAGGCGCTGGAAGCCGGAAAGCCGGTACCGATCCGCCCGACCTCGATCGCGCGCACGCTCGGCGCGCCCTTCGCGACCGAGCGGACCATAGCGGCGGCGCGCCAGTTCCTCGAGGAGATCGTGGTCGTGCCGGATGCCGAAGCCGTGCGCGAACTGGTCTGGGTGCTGCAGAACGGACGCGTCCTGCTCGAACCGGCCGCCTCCTGCACGGTCGCGGCCGCCATGGCGCGCAAGGATCAGTTCAAGCCGGGCGAGCGCATCGCGCTGGTGCTGTGCGGCTCGAACGTCGCGCTCGACGACATCGAGCGCTGGCGGCAGGAATTCGGAGTCTAGGGGCCGACCGCGGCAGGGAGCGCCGATAGCCGGCGCCTCCTTCTGCCGCGCATGTCGGCTACGGGATAACCGTGCCGCGAGCCCGTCCGCCGGCGACGCGGCAGGAGCAACCGGCGCCAACCTCGGACGGATTGATCAGCTGGCAGGTTCGCACGGGCGTCTGGCAGTAGTCGCCGACGCCGGAGGAGACCGGCGCGGCGTAATAGCGCTCGGCATAGTACGGCCGGCGATAATAATAGGGCGAGCCGTAATAGTAGGAGTCGCCGTAGTAATACGGGTAGGCTGCCGCGGCGCCCAGGATCGTGCCGGCTGCCAGAGCTCCAGCCCCCCAGCCGCCGCCATAATAGCCGCGCCGCCAGTAGGCCGGGCGCCCGTAATAGCCACCATAGCCGCCGCCATACCAGCGATTGGGTCGATAGCCCCAGCCAGCGCCGCCACGGTAGCCATAGCCGCCTCGGTAGCCATAGCCGCCCGCTCCGATGCCCCCGCGATAGCCACCGCCGAAACCGCCACCGGCGATAGCCCGGCCTCCGCCGCTGAGACCGCCGATCGCGCGGACGCCGCCAGGGCCAGTGCCACCACTCAGGGCCTGGGCCGAGACATCATTGGCGGTGAAGGCCAGCAGGGGAGCGAGAGATGCGGCAAGAACGATCAGGCGGCGCATGGCGGCCTCCCATTCGAGATAGGGATAGTCGAACATCAACGCGCGCGCACTTTGGCTGTTCCAAGGCGGCCCCGGCGGCCCCTCGGCTGCAGAGGTCACGACGCCGCGAGCACGCGTTCCAGCTCGGCCAGGAAGCGCTCGCTCGCCAGCGGCAAGGTCCGCCCGCGCCGCTTCACCACCGCGATCGGGCGCGCGAAGCGCTCGCCCTCGATCGGCTGCGAGCGCAGGCTGGGCTCGGCCCTGACCTCCATCGCCGAACCCGGCAGGATGGCGACGCCGAGGCCGGCGCGCACCATGCCGACCGCGCTCGACATATAGGTCACCTCCGCGCCGACGCGTGCCGTGACGCCCACCTCGGCGAAGGCGGCGTCGACCACCTGCCGGACGCTGGTCGCCGCATCCATCAGGACCAATGGATGCGCGGCGAGGTCCGCGATCCCGATCCTGGCCCGGCGCGCGAGCGGGTGATCCTGCGGATAGACCGCGTGCATCCGGTCGGCCCCGTGCAGCAGGGTTTCGAGGTCAGGGTTCGAGACGGCCCCGCCGGTCAGGCCGAGATCGGCCTCACCGCCGGCAACCAGCGCGACGACGCCGCTGGCGATCACGTCGCGGATGCTGAAGTCGATGCTGGGGTGCCGCGTCCTGAAGGCGGCGATCACTTCGGGCAGCACGCCCGAGGCGAATGAGGGCAGCACGGCGAGCCGCACGATCCCGCGCTGCATGGTCGCAAGCTGGCGCGTCTCGGCGAGCACGCCGTCGAGATCGCGCAGGATGCGGCCGAGCGTCGGCAGGAGCTCGGCGCCGTTGCGGGTCAGCGCCACGACGCGGGTGTTGCGGTCGAACAGGCGCACGCCCAGCGCCTCCTCGAGCTTGCGGATCTGAACGGTGAGCGCCGGCTGCGACAGGTTCAGGCTGGCCGCAGCGCGGGTGAAGCTGCCGCTGCTGGCGATGGTCACGAAGGCGCGCAACTGCCTGACATCGAGATTCATAGCATTATGCTATTACTGATATCCAATAATTTCAATTGCTTAATCAATCTAGGCCTGTTCCTGATACCCGCATGGGAGAGCGCATGAAAACGCTGCGGATCGGTGCAGGAGCAGGTTACGCTGGCGACAGGATCGAGCCGGCGGTCGAGCTCGCAGAGAAGGGCGCGCTCGACTACCTGGTCTTCGAGTGCCTGGCCGAGCGCACCATCGCCCTGGCGCAGCAGGCCCGGCGCAAAAACCCGGCCTCCGGCTTCGACCCGCTGCTCGGCGAGCGGCTCCGGGCCGTGCTCGCGCCCTGCCGGCGCGCCGGCACGCGGATCGTCACCAATATGGGCGCGGCCAATCCGCTGGCTGCGGCCGAGACAACCGCCGGCATCGCCCGCGTACTCGGCTTTCCCGGTCTCAAGATCGCCGCCGTGACCGGCGACGATGTGCTCGCGGCGATCGTCGGCAGTGAGCTGGTGATCGAAGAGGGCGGCGCGCCGGTGTCCGCGCTCGGCGAGAGCCTGATCTCCGCCAATGCCTATATCGGCGCAGAGCCGATCGCCGCGGCGCTGGCCGAGGGCGCCGACATCGTCATCACCGGCCGCGCCGCCGATCCCTCCCTCTTCGTCGGGCCCCTCGTCCACGCCTTCGGCTGGTCCTTCGACGACTGGCACCGGCTCGGGCAGGCGACGCTGATCGGCCATCTGCTCGAATGCGCCGGACAGGTGACCGGCGGCTATTTCGCAGATCCCGGTGTCAAGGATGTCGCGGGTCTGGCCCGGCTCGGCTTCCCGATCGGGGAGATCTCGGAAGATGGCAGCGTCGTCATCACCAAGGTCGCAGGCTCGGGTGGGCAGGTCACGCCGGCGACCTGCAAGGAGCAGGTCCTCTACGAGCTGCACGACCCGGCCCGCTATCTCACGCCCGACGTCACCGCCGACTTCTCGCAGGTCCGCGTCGCGCAGATCGGCCCGGACCGCGTGCTGGTCGAGGGCGCGAGCGGCCGGATGCGGCCGGAACGGCTGAAGGTCTCGCTCGGCGTGGCCGAGGGCTTCACCGGCGAGGGCCAGATCTCCTATGCCGGACCGGGCGCGAAGGCTCGCGGCGAGCTCGCGCTCGCGATCGTGCGCGAGCGGCTGGCGCTGACCGGCGTCGAGACGAGCGAGCTGCGCTTCGACCTGATCGGCCTCAATTCGCTGCACGGCGCAACGCTCTCCGCCAATGGCAGCCACGAACCCTATGAAGTGCGCGCCCGCGTCGCCGGACGCACGGCGAACCGCGGCGAGGCCGAGCGGATCGGGCGCGAGGTCGAGACGCTCTATACCAACGGCCCGGCCGGCGGCGGCGGCGTCACCACCTCTGTCCGCGAGGTACTCGGCGTGCTCTCGACCTATCTGCCGCGTGCCCAGGTCGCGCCGACAGTGCACATGCTGGAGAGCTGAGATGAAGCTGCGCCAGATCGCCCATGCCCGCACCGGCGACAAGGGCGACACCTCCAGCATTTCACTGATCGCCTTCGACCCGGCCGACTACGAGCGGCTGGCGAGGGAGGTCACAGCGGCGCGCGTCAAGGCCCATTTCGGCGCGCTCGTCGCCGGCGAGGTCGTCCGCTACGAGATCCCGAGCCTGGGTGCCCTGAACTTCGTGATGCGTCAGGCACTCGGCGGCGGCGTCACCCGCTCGCTCATCCTCGACACGCACGGCAAGAGCCTGAGCTCGGCCCTGCTCGATCTCGACATTCCGGGTGCCTGACGCAAGGCGCCGACGCTTTCAGACAACGATCCGAAAACAAGGGAGGAGGAGATGATGAAGACGAGGCGTTGGCTGCTGTCGAGCGCAGCCGTGATCGCAGCCGGTTTGGCGCTACCGGCGGCGGCGCAGGACTTCCCAGCCAAGAACCTGAAATTCGTCGTGCCCTTCGCCGCTGGCAGCGCCACCGACGCGCTGGCGCGCATCCTCGGCGAACACCTGTCGAGGAGCCTCGGCAAGCCGGTCGTGATCGAGAACCTGCCCGGCGCCAGCGGCATCCTCGCCGCCCAGAACGTGGCCCGGGCCGATGCCGACGGCCACACGCTGCTGATCACCACCAACACCACGCACGGCGCCAATCAGAGCCTGCTCAAGAATGTGCCCTATGACGCGGTCAAGGATTACGAGCCGGTCGGCAAGCTCGGCACGATCACGCTGGCGCTGGCGACACACCGGTCGGTACCGGCCAAGACGGTGGGTGAACTCGTCGCCTACGCCAAGGCCAATCCCGGCAAGCTCACCTTCGGCGCCGGCTCGAGCTCGTCGCGCATCGCCGGCGAGATGCTGAAATCGCTCGCCGGGCTCGACCTCACCTATGTGCCCTATCGCAGCAATCCGCAGGCGATCACCGACCTGCTCGGCGGCCAGATTTCCCTCGTCTTCGCCGACATCTCGACCACGCTGCCGCAGATCAAGGCCGGCAAGGTGAACGGGCTCGCCGTCTCGACCGCCAGGCGCAGCCCGCTCGCGCCCGAGCTTCCGACCATGGCCGAGGCCGGCGTTGCCGGTTACGATCTCGCCGCCTGGTTCGCCGCCTTCACGCCGGCGAAGACGCCACGGCCGGTGATCGACAAGCTCAACCAGGCCTTCGCCGCCGCGCTCAACGACAAGGCGACGCAGGAGCGCCTGCTCGCCGCCGGCATCGAGCCCGAAGGCAGCACGCCGGACGAGCTCAAGGCCTTCGTGCCGATCGAGATCAGGAAATGGGCCGAGATCGTCAAGGCCGCCGGCATCCAGCCGGAGTGAGGCGCTTCGGGCGCGCGCCGGCTTCGCCTGTGCGAAGTCGGCAGACGCCCGTCACTGCAGCCTGAACTCGCCGGAAACCGTCCGCAGGTCCGCCGGGCCGATCAGGCCGCGATGACTGACGATGACGCGGAAGAGCTTGCCGTCGAGCGATCGCTGCCAGAAGGCGAGGAAGCGGTTGAGCTCGGGGAAGGACGGCGCCAGATCGTAGTCCTGCCAGATATACTCCTGCAGGATCGAAGGATGGTCCGGCAGGCGGTAGAGAATGTCGGCGGTGGTCAGGCCATAGCCGGCGAGCTGGCGCGCGAAGTCGGAAGAGGCCATTATCTGCTCCGTGGCAACTGGCGAAAGGTCGGGCGCCAAGTCGACGGGGCGGCAACGTGCGTCGTTGCCGTTTCGTAGTATTTCCAGTATCTTAGCACTCTACTGAGACGAGCACCATCACTCTTCCGGGCCTGAGCGGCGGCAAGCTGCATACTCCCCCGGGAGCAGCTCCTCGGGGCGCTTGTGCGCCTGCCCGGAACCATGTGTTCGGGCGCGCAGGCGCACTGACGGCAGGGAGACCAGGAACGCTGACACCGCCCCGACGACGCAAGACGACTGGTTCCGGGGCTCAACCCTGAACGAACGCTGCGCCATCCAAGGACGACCAGGAGGATTGGATCATGGCTGCCAAGGAATTGCGATTTTCGTCGGAAGCCCGCGAGAAAATGCTGCGCGGCGTCGAGATCCTCGCCAATGCCGTCAAGGTCACGCTCGGCCCCAAGGGCCGCAATGTCGTGATCGAGAAGTCGTTCGGCGCTCCGCGCATCACCAAGGACGGCGTCGCCGTCGCCAGGGAGATCGAGCTCGCCGACAGGTTCGAAAACATGGGCGCCCAGATGGTGCGCGAAGTCGCCTCGAAGCAGCATGACGCCGCCGGTGACGGCACCACCACCGCCACGGTCCTCGCCCATGCGATCGTGCGCGAGGGCGCCAAGGCGGTCGCCGCCGGCATGAACCCGATGGATTTGAAGCGCGGCATCGATCTGGCGGTCGAGGCCGCGGTGGCGGACCTCAAGAAGAACGCGAAGGAGGTCACCTCGAACGCGGAAGTCGCGCAGGTCGGCACGATCTCGGCCAATGGCGACAGCGAGATCGGGAAAATGATCGCCGCTGCGATGAAGAAGGTCGGCAACGAGGGCGTCATCACCGTCGAGGAGGCGAAGTCGCTGTCGATCGAGCTCGACGTCGTCAAGGGCATGCAGTTCGACCGTGGCTATCTCTCGCCCTACTTCATCACCAATGCCGAGAAAATGATCGCCGAGCTCGAGGACCCCTATATCCTCGTCTTCGAGAAGAAGCTGTCGTCGCTGCAGGCGATGCTGCCGATCCTCGAGGCCGTCGTGCAGACCGGCAAGCCGCTCCTGATCATCGCCGAGGATGTCGAGGGCGAGGCTCTGGCCACGCTCGTCGTCAACAAGCTCCGTGGCGGCCTGAAGGTCGCGGCCGTCAAGGCCCCGGGCTTCGGCGATCGCCGTAAGTCCATGCTCGAGGACATCGCGATCCTGACCGCTGGCCAGATGATCTCGGAAGACCTCGGCATCAAGCTCGATACCGTGACGCTCGCCATGCTCGGCCGCGCCAAGACCGTGACGATCGAGAAGGAGGTGACCACCATCGTCGACGGCGCCGGCGGGAAGGACGAGATCCAGGCCCGTGTCGCGCAGCTCAAGGCGCAGATCGAGGAGACCACCTCGGACTACGACCGCGAGAAGCTGCAGGAGCGTCTGGCCAAGCTCGCCGGTGGCGTCGCGGTCATCCGCGTCGGCGGCGCGACCGAGATCGAGGTCAAGGAGAAGAAGGACCGCGTCGACGATGCGATGCACGCGACCCGCGCGGCCGTCGAAGAGGGCATTCTGCCGGGCGGCGGCATCGCCCTGCTCAGGGCGCTGAAGGCGCTGGCCACGGTCACGCCGGCCAATCCCGACCAGAAGACCGGCGTCGAGATCGTGCGGCGCGCGCTTCTGGCCCCGGCCAAGCAGATCATCGAGAATGCCGGCGAGGACGGCGCGGTCGTGGTCGGCAAGCTGCTGGAGTCGAAGGAGTACGCCTTCGGCTACAATGCCCAGACCGGCAAATATCAGGATCTCGTCGCAGGCGGCGTGATCGACCCGGCCAAGGTGGTGCGCACCGCCCTCCAGGACGCAGCCTCGATCGCCGGCCTGCTGATCACCACCGAGGCCCTGATCGTCGAGGCACCGAAGAAGGACGCCGCGCCGGCAATGCCGGGCGGCGGCATGGATTTCTGACGCTGACGCGCACCGAACCCGGCCCGGGTCCTCCGCGGATCAGAAATAGCGCGCGAGATTGCGTCTGATCCGCTCCAGCGGCGCCACATCGGCTGCCGGCGGCACGAAGGTCTGGCCGGTGATCGTCTCGAAGGCGCGGATATAGACCTGCGAGGTCTGCTCGATCAGCTCGTCCGGGATCGCGGGGATCGGCTCGTTATAGGGGTCGCAGCGGGCCGCCACCCAATTGCGTACGAAATCCTTGTCGAAGCTCTCAGGCTTTTCGCCCTTGGCGAAGCGTTCGGGATAGCTGCCGGCGAACCAGTAGCGGCTCGAATCGGGGGTGTGGATCTCGTCGGCAAGGATGATCCTGCCCTCGGCATCGGTGCCGAACTCGTATTTGGTGTCGGCGAGGATGAGGCCACGCTCGGCGGCGAGCTTCTGGCCGCGGGCGAAGAGCTTCAGCGCATAAGTTGAGAGCGTGTCCCACTGAGCTTGGGTCAGCAGGCCCTGCTCGAGAATCTGCGCCGGCGAGAGCGGCTCGTCATGGCCGCCGTCGAAGGCCTTACTGGTCGGGGTGATGATCGCCTGGGGCAGCGCCTCGTTGTCCCTGAGACCGTCGGGGAAGCGGGCGCCATACATCTCACGCTGGCCCTGCTTGTACATGGTCAGGATCGAGGTGCCGGTGGTGCCGGCAAGATAGCCGCGCACCACGATCTCGACAGGCAGGATGTCGAGCCGCCGGCCGACGACGACATTCGGGTCGGGGTAATCGAGGACATGGTTGGGGCAGATGTCGGCGGTCTGCTCGAAGCAGAAGCGCGCCGTCTGGGTCAGCACCTGGCCCTTGAACGGAATGCAGGCGATGGCGCGGTCGAAGGCTGACAGGCGATCGGTCGCGATGATGATCCGGCGTCCGTCCGGCAGGTCGTAATTCTCGCGGACCTTGCCGCGATAGTGGTTCGGCAGCTCCGGGATCGTGACATCGCGGATGGTGTTCGCCTCGGACATCGCAGCACTCGTCAGCTCGGAATCGCCCGGAGCGACATCCTCCGGCTCCGCCGCTCTTAACGCTTTCACCACGATGTGGACAGCCGGCCACGACGCATTCGCCAGTCTCCCACCCCTCATGCCGCAATCGGCTTGGACAGGATGCACGGCTCCGGGCTAGCTTGCGCGCTTGGCAACCCGTTTCCTGTAAAGCCGCGACCTGTCGAGGACACTATGCCCAAATCCGATCTCATCGCCGCGATCGAACCCGAGATCAGCGCGATCCGCCGCGACTTCCACAAGCATCCCGAGCTGCTCTTCGACGTGCAGCGCACCGCCGGCATCGTCGCCGACAAGCTGAAGGAATGGGGCGTCGACGAGGTCGTCACCGGGATCGGGCGCACCGGCGTCGTCGGCGTGATCAAGGGCAAGGGCCAGGATTCCGGCAAGGTCATCGGCCTGCGCGCCGACATGGACGCGCTGCCGATCCATGAGGAGACCAATCTCGAGCATCGTTCGACCGTGGCGGGCAAGATGCACGCCTGCGGCCATGACGGGCATACCGCCATGCTGCTCGGCGCCGCCAAGTACCTGGCGCAGACCCGCGACTTCGACGGCACCGCGATCGTGATCTTCCAGCCGGCCGAAGAAGGCGGCGGCGGTGGCCGCGAGATGTGCGCCGATGGCATGATGGAGCGCTTCGGCGTGCAGGAGGTCTATGGCCTGCACAACATGCCGGGCTTGGCCGTAGGCCAGTTCGCCATCCGCAAGGGGCCGATGATGGCGGCGGCCGACCGCTTCCTGCTCAAGCTCGAAGGCCGCGGCGGCCACGCCGCCAAGCCGAACGAGACGATCGACCCGCTGGTCGCCGCCTGCCAGATCGTCACTTCGCTGCAGACCATCGCCTCGCGCAATGCCGATCCGCTCGATTCCGTCGTCGTCTCGGTGACGGCGCTGCAGGCGGGCGAGGCCTTCAACGTCATCCCGCAGCACGCCGTGATCAAGGGCACGGTGCGCTCGCTCTCGCCGGAGATGCGCGATCTCGCCGAGAAGCGCTTCCGCGAGATCGTCGCCGGCACCTGCCAGGCTTTCGGCCTCAGCGTCGCCATCGAGTACGAGCGCGGCTATCCGGTCACCTTCAACCATGCCGGCCAGACCGACTTCGTCACCAGCGCGACGAAGAGCGCCTTCGGCAAGGAGGCGATCGACACCACAGTGCCGCCGACCATGGGCTCGGAGGACTTCTCCTTCATGCTCGAGGAGCGCCCTGGCGCCTACATCTTCATGGGCAATGGCGACTCCGCCGGGCTACACCACCCCGCCTATGAGTTCAACGACAAGGCGATTCCCGTGGGCATGACCTACTGGGCGAGCTTGGTCGAGATGGCGATGCCGCAGCGCGCGGCATGAGCGACATCGACTGCCTGGTAATCGGGGCCGGCGTCGTCGGCCTCGCGACGGCGCGCGCGCTTGCGCTCGCCGGCCGCGAGGTCGTGATCGCCGAGGCTGCGGACGGCATCGGCACGCAGACCTCGGCGCGCAACAGCGAGGTCATCCATGCCGGCATCTACTATCCGCCGGGCTCGCTGAAGGCGCGGGTCTGCGTCGAGGGGCGCCAGCGCCTCTACGCCTATCTGCGCGAGCGCGGCCTGCCGCACAGGGCCTGCGGCAAGCTGATCGTCGGCACCCATGCCGGCCAGCGCCCGGCGCTGGAAACGATCGCGGCCCGCGCCGAAGCCTCGGGCGTGACCTCGGTGCGCTGGCTCGACGGCGCTGACGCCAGGGCACTGGAGCCGGAGGTGACCTGCGAGATCGCCCTGTTCTCGCCCGACACAGGAACGGTCGACAGTCATGCGCTGATGCTGTCACTGCTCGGCGAGTGCGAGGTTGCCGGCGGCTCGCTGGCGCTGAACACGCCGATCCTGGCCTGGCGTCGCGAGGCGGATGGCTTCAGCGTCGATTTCGGTGGCGAGGATCCGGCGACCTATACCGCGAACACTGTGGTGAACGCGGCCGGGCATAATGCGCCGCGCCTGCTCGGCAAGCTCGACGGCTTTCCGGCCGAGCTTGTGCCGAAGCAGTATTTCGCCAAGGGCAATTACTTCTCGCTGCTCGGCAAGCAGCCCTTCAGCCATCTGGTTTATCCCGTGCCGGAAGCGGCCGGCCTCGGCATCCACGCGACGATCGACATGGCAGGCCGGGTCAAGTTCGGCCCCGATGTCGAATGGGTCGAGGACGATCAGGACCTCGTCGTCGATCCCGCCCGCGCCGAGAAGTTCTATGCGGCGATCCGGACTTATTGGCCGGGCCTGCCCGACGGCGCGCTCGTCGCCGACTATGCCGGCATCCGGCCGAAGCTGCATGGACCGACCGAGCCGATCGTGGATTTCCGCATCGACGGGCCGGTGGTGCATGGCGTCCCGGAGTTGGTCAACCTGCTCGGCATCGAGAGCCCGGGCCTGACGAGCTCGCTGGCGATCGCGGATCTGGTGGTGGAGCGACTGGCGCACTGACACCCTCCCCGTCATGGTCGGGCCTGTCCCGACCATCCACGTCTTCCTTCGCGAAGTGCGGTGTTCAAGACGTGGATGCTCGCCCCAAGGGCGAGCATGACGGTGCAAAACTGCTCACAGACCTTCCGCCCCCAATTCCGCGCACCAATGCGCCAGCCGCGCCTTCATGACGCGCTCGCGGCCGGCCTCCAGCGCCTTCTCGTCGAGCCGCTCGATCTCCTCGAAGGCGAAGGCATCCTCGCCATGCGTGGTCCAGGCCGCCTGCAGGCTGCGCTGGCGATGGCTGCCATGGCGCAGCGTGAACCAGATGCGGTTCTGGATCGTCGATAGGTCCGGCGCCTGCCCGGCCCAGCGCTCGCCGGTCGCAAGGCAGCGCAGCAGATAGATGCCGGCCACGACCTTGCGCTCCTTATAGGCCGCGACGGCGACCTTCCTGTCCTCGTGACGCATCGCGCCCTCCTTACATGAGGCGCCGCAAATATCACCCGGGCAATATTGACTCAAGTATTTTTATCCGGGTATTTTACCGCATCACCAGGAACCGACCATGTCCGACGCCGACCGCCTTTCCACCGCCTTCGACGGCAACACCATCCTGGCCCGCGGCCGCCTGGCCGAGGTCGCCCTTGCCGTGCGGCAGCGCCTGTCCGAGCGCCCGGAAGCGCAGCTCCTGACCTTCGACGATACGAGCGGCCGGGTGATCGATCTCGATCTGCGCGGCACGCCGGCCGAGATCGTGGCCCGTCTCAGCGGCGAGGCCCGTGGGCGCGGCCGGCCGAAGCTCGGCGTGGTCGCCCGCGAGGTGACGCTGCTGCCACGGCATTGGGAGTGGCTGTCGGCGCAACCCGGCGGAGCGTCACAAGCGCTCAGGCGCCTGATCGACGAAGCTCGGCGCGGCGATCGCGGCGAGACGCAAGGGCGCATTGCGCGCGAGACGGCCTACCGCGTCATGAGCGCGCTCGCTGGCAACCTGCCGGGCTTCGAGGAGGCGACGCGCGCGCTCTTCGCCAATGACGAGATCGGCTTCTTTCGCCAGGCGGCGGGCTGGCCAGCCGACATCCGCACCTATGCGCAGGAACTGGCCTGGAGCGCGGTGCGAAGCGAGGACTAGCCGCGCAGCTCGGCGACCTTCTCGCGCGCTTCCTTCGACAACTTCGTAACCTGCGCCCAGTCGCGGTTCTTCACCGCATCGGCCGGGACGAGCCAGGAGCCGCCGACGCAGATCACCTGCGGTAGCGCGAGATAGTTGCCGAGATTGGCGAGCGAGACGCCGCCGGTCGGGCAGAACTGCATCTGCGGGAACGGACCTGAGAGCGCCTTGAGACCGGCGACACCGCCGGCCTGCTCGGCCGGGAAGAACTTGCAGGTCAGGCGCCCGGCGCCCACTGCGCGCATGCAGTCCGACGCGGTGGCAACGCCGGGCAGCCAGGGCAGGCCGGTCTTCTTCATCGCCTCGTCGACGCTTTCAGTGAAGCCCGGGCTGACCACGGCGAGCGCGCCGGCATTATGGACCTCGGCCGCCTGGGCCGGCGTCACCACCGTGCCGGCGACGGGCAGGATGCCGGGCACCTTCTTTGCCACGACCTCGAGCGCCGCCATCGCGGCCGGACGGCGCAAGGTGATCTCGATCACGTCGATGCCGCCGGCGAGCAGGGCTTCCGCCAATGGCACGGCGATCTCGGCGTCGTCGATGACGACGACAGGAACGACGCCGCATGCCTTGAGGCGGGCGATCTCGGGAGCAATCGACATTGGCAGAACTTCCTTTCGCGCCTCGCTTACGCCTTGGCCCAGTAGACGTCGAGCCCCTGCGGGCGCGAGAGCAGCAAGCCGACCGGGAAGGCCGCCGGCAGTTCGACGGCCGAGGCCAGGACCCGGTCCTTCTCCTGGCCGGAGATCAGCAGGGCGACATGACCGGCGCCCTGCAGCCTTGCCGGCGAGAGCGAGAGCCGCGGCGGCAGGTCGGGCGGGCTCGCCGCAAGCGCATGGACGGAGGCCGGCGCGGTCAGCGCGGCGGCCTCGCCCGGAAAGAGCGAGGCGATGTGCCCGTCCGCTCCCATGCCGCTGACGACAATGTCGAGCGGCGGCAGCGTCCTCAATACACGATCGAGGCTGGCGGCGGCTGCAGCGAGGTCGTCGCCGGCATTGTGGAAGGAGACGAACGGGGTGCGTCCATTGCGCAGCGGCGCGAAGGCCGCCCGGATCATGCGCTCGTTCGAGGCCTGATCGTCGGGGGCAACGAAGCGTTCGTCGGTCGGCATCAGCGTGATGCTTTCCCAGGGCAGCTCATGCGCGCCGAGCGCCGCGAGGAAGCGTGCCGGCGTCGTCCCACCGGGCACAGCGATGAGCGCCCTGCCCTGCGTCACGACGAGCGCGCGCAGCCGGATCGCGACCGCCTCGGCCAGCGCCTCGGAAGCGTCGGCCAGCGTCTCGAAGCGGTGGCGGATCAGCGGGCCGGCCGCGCTCACTCGCTGAACTCCGGATCAGCCCAGGAGCGGCCCTCGCGCTCGATCAACCCGATCGCCTGCGACGGCCCCCAGGAGCCGGCGGCATAGCGATGCGGCAGCGGATAGTAGTCCTGCCAGCCGGCGAGGATCGGATCGATCCAGCCCCAGGCCTGCTCGACCTCGTCGCGACGCATGAACAAGGTCTGGTCGCCGCGGATCACGTCGGTCAGCAGGCGCTCATAGGCGTCGGGCGTGCGCACGTCGAAGGCGGTCTCGTAGCGCAGATCGAGCTGACGCGGCACGACCTTGAGCTTGCCGGAGCCCGGCACCTTCATCATCAGCTGGAGCTGGACGCCGTCATTCGGCTGGAGCCGGATGACCAGGCGGTTGGCGTAGAGCTCCTCGCAGCCCGGCGCGCGGCCGAAGATCGAATGCGGCACCGGCTTGAAGGTGACAGCGATCTCGGAATAGCGCTGCGCCATGCGCTTGCCGGTGCGCAGATAGATCGGCACGCCGGCCCAGCGCCAGGTGTCGAGCTCGCAGCGGATCGCGACGAAGGTCTCGGTGCCGCTGCCATGGCCGAGCTCCTCGGAGTAGCCCTTGACCCGCTGGCCGTCGATCGCGCCCGGTCCGTACTGGCCGCGCACCGTGTGACGTTGCACGTCGGGGCCGACGATCGGCCGCAGCGCCTTGAGCACCCGGACCTTCTCGTCGCGGACCGCGTCGGCCTCGAGCTGGTTCGGCGGCTCGATCGCAAACAGGCAGAGCAATTGCAGCACATGGTTCTGCACCATGTCGCGCAGATGCCCGGCCTTGTCGTAATAGCCGGCGCGGGATTCGAGCCCGACTGTCTCGGCTACCGTGATCTGGACATTGTCGATGTCGCGGCTCGACCAGGAGCGCTCGAACAGCGTGTTGGCGAAGCGCAGGACCAAGAGGTTCTGCACCGTCTCCTTGCCGAGATAATGGTCGATCCGGTAGGTCCGGCTCTCCGGCAGGATGCGGGCGACGGCGTCGTTGATCTCACGGGCCGAGGCGAGATCGCGGCCGAGCGGCTTCTCCAGGATGACGCGCGAAGTCGGCGTCAGGATGCCAGAGCTCGCCAGATTCTCGCAGATCGGGATGAACAGGTCGGGCGGCGTCGAAAGATAGAAGGAGCGCACGCGCTGGGAGTCGCCGAGCGCCTGCTTCAACGCCCCATAGGTCTCGGGCTTGACCGCATCGAGCAGCACCATGGTCAGGCGGCGGCGGAAGCCGGCGATGCGATCCTGCGACAGGCCGGCGGCGGCGAGCTTGCTGGCGATCTCGTTGGGGATGCCCTCGACATCCTCCTGCTTGCGGACGATGCCGATGATGCGGCTCTCCTCCGGCAGCACGCCCTCCTCGTTGCGCTGGGCCAGCGCCGGGAAGAGCTTGCGCAAAGCGAGATCGCCGCCGGCGCCGAAGATCACCAGATCGAAGGGCGGGACCGGCGTGCGCTCCGGCGCAGCCTCCGGCTTCAGCAGGCGTTCGGCGATGGCATCCATGGCGGCATACTCCTGATCGGCCCAGTCGAACCGAATCCTGCGACGACAATGCGACCAAGCCTGCAGCTTGCCAAACGCTTTGGGCACAGGGATGGCGTGCCGTGCGCCGTCATTCTCGGGCGGAGCGAAGCGCAGACCCGAGAATCTCAGGACGGGAAGGCGTTGACCGGAGCCCCCTCCGGCCTGAGATGCTCGGGTCGAGCCCGAGCATGACGACCTGTCTCAGCCCGCCCGCCGAAAACCCTCGCTCGCCGTCAGCAATTGCTGAGCGTAGGTCGTCTGCGGCGCGCGGGCGGCGAGTGTCGCCGCCGTCATCTCCTCGACGCCGCGGCCGAACTGCATGACGAGGAGCCGCTCGCACATGTGGCCGACCACGGCGAGGTCGTGGCTGACCAGGATATAGGTCAGCTTGCGCTCATGACGCAGCGCCTGCAGCAGGTTCAGCACCTCGGCCTGGATCGAGACGTCGAGCGCCGAGGTCGGCTCGTCGAGCAGCAGGATCGTCGGCTCCAGCACGAGCGCGCGGGCGATGGCGACGCGCTGGCGCTGGCCGCCGGAGAGCTGGTGCGGATAGCGGAAGCGGAAGGAGGTCGGCAGGCCGACATCCTGCATGGCGCGGCTGATCTTGGCCTCGGCATCGCGGATGCCGTGGATGGCGAGCGGCTCGGCCAGTGTGTCGTCGACGGTCTTCTTCGGGTGCAGCGAGCCGTAAGGGTCCTGGAAGACCATCTGGGCGGCGCGATAGAAGGCCTTGTCGCGCACCTTGGGTTGGCGCTTGCCGAGGATGTCGACCTCGCCGCTCCAGTCGCGATTGAGGCCGGCGAGCACGCGCAGCACGGTCGACTTGCCCGAGCCGGATTCGCCGACGATGCCATAGCTCTCGCCCGGCTCGACCGCGAAGGAGAGGTCCTTCACGACATGCGAGTCGCCGAAGGAGACGTTGAGCTTGTCGACGTTGATCGCGAAGTTCGTACTCATGCCAGCCATGCCGGGTCGCGGTTGAGGGTGGCGAGCTTCTCGCGCGGATGGTCGAGATCGGGCAGGCAGCCGAGCAGGCCGCGGGTATAGGGATGCTGGGCCCGGTCGAGCTCGCCGGCCGGCAGCGTCTCCATCGCCTTGCCGCCATACATGACGATGACGCGGTCGCAGAACGACTTCACCAGATGCAGGTCGTGGCTGATGAAGATCAGCCCCATGCCGCGGCTGGTGACGAGATCGTCGAGGATCTTCAGCACCTGCAACTGCACTGTGACGTCGAGCGCCGAGGTCGGCTCGTCGGCGATCAATATCTCCGGTTCGGCGATCAGCATCATCGCGATCATCACGCGCTGGCCCATGCCGCCCGAGACTTCGTGCGGGTAGAGATCGTAGACGCGGCCGGGCTCGCGGATCTGCACGGCCTCGAGCATCGAGAGGCTGCGCTCCTTGGCTTCGCGCGCGCTCGCCTTGTGGTGGACGCGATAGGCCTCGGCGATCTGATCGCCGACGGTCTGGACCGGGTTCAGCGAGAACTTCGGGTCCTGCATCACCATGGAGATGTGGCGGCCGCGCAGTTTGCGGCGGCTCGCCTTGTCCATCGTCGTGAGGTCCTTGCCCCGGAACTCCATCCGCTTGGCCGTAACCACGCCGGGGTGCGGGATCAGGTCGAGGATGGCGCGGCCGGTCATCGACTTGCCCGAGCCGGATTCGCCGACGATGCCTAGCCGCTCTCGGCCGAGCGTGAAAGAGAGCCCGCGCACCGCATTGACGATGCCGGTCGGGGTGTGGAAGTCGACGCGCAGATCGTCGAGCGTCAGCAGAGCTTGATCAGAGGTTGCGTTCATCTTGCCGCTCACCTCGCATCCAGCACGTCGCGGAGCCCGTCGCCGAGCAGGTTGAAGCCGAGTGCGACGACGCAGATGGCGATGCCCGGGAAGGTCGCGACCCACCACTGGTCGAAGATCTGCTCGCGGCCGGTCGAGATCATCGCGCCCCATTCCGGGATCGGCGGCTGGGCGCCGAGGCCGAGGAAACCGAGGCCGGCGGCGATGATGATGATCCCTGCCATGTCGTAGGTGGTGCGCACGATCAGCGAAGGCACGCACATCGGCACGACATGCTTCAGCACGATCCGCATCTGGCTGGCGCCCTGCAGGCGCATCGCCGAGATGTAGTCGGCATTGCGGATGATCATCGTCTCGGCACGGGCGACGCGGGCATAGGGCGGCCAGGCCGTGAAGGCGATGGCGATGACGGCGTTCTCCAGTCCGGGACCGAGTGCCGCGACGAAGGCAAGTGCCAGCACCAGGCGCGGAAAGGCGAGGAAGACGTCCGTAACGCGCATCAGCACGGTGTCGACCCAGCCGCCGAAATAGCCGGCGGCACAGCCGATCAGCAGGCCGAGCGGCCCAACCGTAATGACCACCAGCATCACGATCACCAGCGTGACGCGGGTGCCGTAGACGATGCGGCTGAAGATATCGCGGCCGAGCGCGTCGGTGCCGAACCAGTGCTTGGCCGAAGGCGCCAGCAGGCGCTGGTCGAGTGCCTGGGCGAGCGGGTCGTACTGCGCGATCAGCGGCGCGAAGGCCGCGAGCAGCAGCAAGGCGAGCACGATCACGAGCCCGACCACGGCGGCCGGGTTCTTCCTGAAGGCGAGCCATTGCCGGTAGAGCTGGCCGAGCTTGGCCTGCCGGCGCGATTCCGGCGAGGTCGTGGTCAGCCAGGAATGCCAGCTGATGGGTGAGGAGGCGTGGTCGGTCATGGCCATCTCCCTCAGCGCGCCCGCGGGTCGGCCAGCCGGCCGAGAATGTCGGAGAACAGGTTGATGGCGATGAAGACGGTGCCGACCACCAGCGTGGCGCCGAGCACCGCGTTCATGTCGGCATTGAGCAGCGCATTGGTGAGGTAACGACCGAGGCCGGGCCAGGCGAAGATCGTCTCGGTCAGCACCGCGCCCTCGAGCAGATGCATGTAGGACAACGCGATCACGGTGACGAGCGGCACGAGGGCGTTGCCCAGCGCATGGCCGCAGACCACGCGCCATTCCGACAGCCCCTTCACCCGCGCGGCAACGACATATTGCTGCTGCAGCTCGGTGATCATGAAACTGCGGGTCATGCGGCTGATATAAGCGACCGAGAGCAGGCCGAGCACGGAGGCCGGCAGGATCAGATGCCAGAAAGCGTCCACGACCGCCTCCCATTCGCCCTGCATCGCAGCATCGAGCATGACGATGCCGGTCATCGGGGTGACGAAATCCTCGAAGGCGACCGAGAGCCGCCCGGGGCCTGCGACCCAGCCGAGCTTGGCATAGAACAGCAGCAGCCCCATCAGGCCGAGCCAGAAGACGGGGATCGAATAGCCGATCAGGCCGATGACGCGGGCGATCTGGTCGATCCAGCGGCCCTGATTGACGGCGGCGAGGATGCCGAGCGGGACGCCGAGCGCGACGCCGATCAGGGTGCCGAGCGTCGCCAGCTCCAGCGTCGCCGGGAACACCGTCTTGATGTCGTCGGTGACCTTCTGGGCGGTCAGCACCGAGGTGCCGAGGTCGCCGGTGAAGACCTTGCCGATATAGGTGGCGAATTGCTGCCAGTACGGTTTGTCAAGACCGAGCGCGAGCCGCGCCTTGTCATAGACATCGGCGGGCGCGCGATCGCCGACCACGGCGAGAACCGGATCGATCGGCATGACGCGCGCGATCAGGAAGGTGACCAGCAGCAGGCCGAAGATGGTGATCGCGACCGTGGTCAGCTCACGGCCGAGGATCTTGGCCCAGCGGGCGGCGCGGCTCTTGGCGCGCGGCGGGGCTGGTGGGGTCGGTGCGCTGATGGCGACCATCGTCGGCTCCGTCCTTTCTTGTTCTTGGGGGCATCGCCCGCCCATGCGGGGCGGTAAAGCAAGAACCCGCCGCAGCCTGGTGAGGGGCTACGGCGGGTCCGGCTGGCGGGTGCCTCAGTTCTTGGTGATCGGAGCGTAGAAATTGGTGTCGGAGGTCGGTCCGATCACCCAGTTGCCGACGTTCTTGCGCTGGGCCGAGACCTCGACCTGCTGGAACATGATGACGAAGGGCGAGACCTTCTGGTGGTCGCGCTGCAGCTCGCCATAGACGTTGGCGCGCTTGGTCGCATCGCTCTCCAGGACGTTGGCCTGCGTGACCTTGGTCATGTCCGGGATATCCCAGGCATTACGCCAGGCCAGCGTCTTCGACTTGGCATCCTCGCCATTGTCCTCGTTGATGGCGAAGGTCTCGGCATTGGTGTGCGGGTCGAGATAATCCGGGCCCCACTGGCCGATATAGATGTCGTGGGTGCGGGCGCGGTACTTGGTCAGCGTCTGCTTGCCGTCGCCCGGAAGAATCTCGAGCTTGATGCCGGCCTGGGCCCAGGTCGACTGGACCGCCTGGGCGATATCAGTGATCGGATTGACCGAGCGGGTGTCCATGGTGACCGTGAAGCCGTTCGGCAGGCCGGCCTTGGCGAGCAGTTCCTTGGCCTTGGCAACGTCGAGCTTGTAAGGCCGGTCGGCGATCGCGCCGAGGAAGCCCTTGGGCAGGAAGCTCTCATGGCCCTTATAGGTGCCTTCGACGATGTTGCGCTCGATCGAATCGTAGTCGACCAGCCACTTCAAGGCTTCGCGAACCTCGGGCTTGGCAAGGTTCGGGTTCTTCTGGTTCAGGCCGAGATAGAGGATGTAGCCCTTGTCGCCCTGGACGATCTCGACATTGGCGTTGCTCTTGACCGCGGCCAGCTGGTCCTTGGAGAGGTTGCGGGCGATGTCGATATCGCCCTTCTCCAGCAGCAGGCGCTGCGAGGCCGGCTCTGCGACATGGCGTACGATGACGCGCTTGGTCTTCGGCGCACCCTTGTACCAGCCCTCATTGGCGTCGAGCGCATACTGCTCGTTCGGGCGGTAGGTGCGGACCTTGTAGGCGCCCGAGCCGGCCGAGGCCAGCTTGAGCCAGCCATTGCCCCAGTCGCCGTCCTTCTCATTGGCCTTGACCAGCTTGGAATCGACGATCGAGGCGACGCCCGAGGTCAGGCAGTTCAGGAAGAAGGTCGGCGCGAACGGCTTGGAGACTGTGACGGTGACGGTCTGGTCGTCGGTCGCCTTGACCTTCTCCAGCACCGTGTCCTTGGTCAGGCCGAACTGCGTCAGGATGAAGCCCGGCGACTTGTTCAGCGTGACCGCGCGCTGGAAGGAATAGACCACGTCGGCTGCGGTGAGCGGATTGCCGGAGTGGAACTTGACCCCCGGGCGGAGCTTGAAGGTGTAGGTCAGGTTGTCGGGGCTGACCGTCCAGCTCTGGGCAAGCTCGCCGACGAGCGCGTTGTTGTTCTTGAGATCGACGCCGATCAGCTTGTCATAGAGATTGGCGCCGACCTCGACACCGGAGAATTCGAAGGCCTCGGCCGGATCGAGCGTGATGATGTCGTCGATCTGCTTGGCCATGACGATGGTGTCTTTGGGCGTCTGGGCCTGGGCGGTCGTCGCCATCAGAGCGGCGAACGCGGAAGCCGCCATCAGTTTCGCAACATGACGCATGGAAATCCCCATTGTGCTGTCTGCGGGCACTCCCGGGCGCCCGTTGGCGCGCACTCTGTGGCCAGATCGTGGCCGATGTCCAGCGGGGGCCGAACAGCTTCTGCGCAAACCGCGATTGCTTGCACGCTTGTTGCGCAACAGCCTGAATTGCCGGCGCATTTCTGCGCAAGAACCGGCTTGCCCCGCCTGTCCCTGCCGCTATCGTGACGGAAGCGGCCAGCCCGGCCGGTCCATGGCACAGCAGGGTCCCCGCTCTTGGCCATCATCGCCGCACTGCACCACGTCACCCATTATCGCTACGACCGCCCGGTCACGCTCGGCCCGCAGATCATCCGCCTGCGGCCGGCGCCGCATTGCCGCTCGGCGGTGAAGAGCTACTCGCTCAAGGTCTCGCCGGCACAGCATTTCGTGAACTGGCAGCAGGACCCCAACGGCAACTGGCTGGCGCGCTATGTCTTCCCGGAGCCGGTCAACGAGTTCCGCATCGAGGTCGATCTCGTCACCGAGCTCTCGATCATCAACCCGTTCGACTTCTTCGTCGCGGCTGAGGCCGAGGAATTTCCCTTCGCCTATCCCGAGGAGCTGCATGACGAGCTCGCGCCCTATCTGGTCAAGGAGGAGGCCGGGCCGCTGCTGAGCGAGTTCATGGCGACGGTCCCGCGCGAGAAAACCAACACCGTCAACTTCATCGTCGACCTCAATGCGCGGCTCCAGCGCCTGATCGCCTATGGCATCCGCATGGAACCAGGCGTGCAGGAGCCCGAGCAGACGCTGCAGCTACAGTCCGGCTCGTGCCGCGACACGAGCTGGCTGCTGGTCCAGATCCTGCGCCATCTCGGTCTCGCCGCCCGCTTCGTCTCCGGCTACCTGATCCAGATGAAGGCGGACATCGATCCGCTGGAGGGGCCGCGCGGCACCGACAAGGACTTCACCGACCTGCACGCCTGGGCCGAGGTCTATCTTCCCGGCGCCGGCTGGATCGGGATGGACCCGACCTCCGGCCTGCTCACCGGCGAGGGCCATCTGCCGCTGGCAGCGACGCCGCATTACCGCTCGGCCGCGCCGGTCAGTGGCCTCGCGAGCTATGCCGAGACGCAGTTCGCCTTCGACATGAGCGTGACGCGCGTGCACGAAGTGCCGCGCATCACCCTGCCCTTCTCGGACGCGTCCTGGACCGAGCTCGATGCGCTCGGCGAGCAGGTCGAGGCCGATCTCACGGCGCAGGATGTCCGCCTGACCATGGGCGGCGAGCCGACCTTCGTCTCGATCGACGATCAGACCGGCGAGGAATGGAACACCGCCGCAGTCGGGCCGACCAAGCGCGAGCGCGCCGACGTGCTGATCCGGCGCCTGCGCGAGCGCTTCGCGCCGGGCGGCATGCTGCATTACGGCCAAGGCAAATGGTATCCGGGCGAGAGCCTGCCGCGCTGGGCCTTCGCGCTCTACTGGCGCGAGGACGGGGAGCCGATCTGGCGCAATGCCGCACTGATCGCACGCGAGCCGGGCGCCAGGACGGGCGGCGACCGCGAGCACGAGGTCGTGCCGACTTCGGCTGCGGTCGAGACGCTCGCGGCCGGCCTGTCGGAGCGGCTCGGCCTCGGTGCCGACTATGTGCTGCCGGCCTATGAGGACACCGGGCACTGGCTGGTGAAGGAAGGCCAGCTGCCGGAGAATGTCGACCCGCTCGATCCGAAGCTGTCGGACCCGGAGGAGCGCGCCCGGATGGTGCGCGTCTTCGAGCGCGGGCTCGGCAAGCCGAGCGGCTATGTCATCCCGGTGCAGCGCTGGCAGGCGGCGGCGGAGGACCGGCGCTGGCGCTCGGAGAAGTGGAAACTCCGGCGCGGCAAGCTCTTCCTGGTGCCGGGCGATTCACCCGTTGGCTTCCGGCTGCCGCTCGGATCGCTGCCGCATGTCCCGGCGAAGGCCTATCCGCATGTCCACCCGCAGGACCCGCTGGAGCCGCGCGGCCCGCTGCCGCCGGCTACGGCCGGCTCTCCCGGCGCGCCGCGTGCCGCCGATCCCCCGCCAGGCTTCGACGGCCCAGTCCAGATGGCGCGACCGGCCGGCAGTGGCGAGCCGCAGATCCCGCGCCAGGACATCGTCGAGCAGGAGCTCGGCGCCGAGTCGGTGCGCACCGCGCTCAGTATCGAGGTGCGCGACGGCGTCCTCTGCGTCTTCCTGCCGCCGGTCGAGCGGCTGGAGGACTATCTCGACCTGATCGCCAGCATCGAGGCGACCGCGGAAGAGAGCGGCCAGCCGGTCCATATCGAGGGTTATTCGCCGCCGCATGATCCGCGCCTCAACGTCATCAAGGTCACGCCGGATCCCGGCGTAATCGAGGTCAACATCCACCCGGCGAAGAGCTGGGCGGAAGCTGTCGCGATCACCCGCGGCGTCTATGAGGAGGCGCGGCAGACCCGGCTCTGCGCCGAGAAGTTCATGGTCGACGGCCGTCATACCGGCACCGGCGGCGGCAACCATGTCGTGCTCGGTGGCGTGACGCCGGCCGACAGCCCGTTCCTGCGCCGGCCCGATCTGCTCAAGAGCATCGTGCTCTACTGGCAGCGCCATCCGTCGCTGTCCTATCTGTTCTCCGGCCTGTTCATCGGCCCGACCAGCCAGGCGCCGCGCATCGACGAGGCCCGGCACGACCAGCTCTACGAGCTCGAGATCGCGCTGGCGCAGACGCCCGGCCCGCACGACCCGGCGATCCCGCTCTGGCTGGTCGACCGGCTCTACCGCAATCTCCTGATCGACGTCTCCGGCAACACGCACCGCACCGAGATCTGCATCGACAAGCTCTATTCGCCGGACGGACCGACCGGCCGGCTCGGGCTGATCGAGTTCCGATCCTTCGAGATGCCGCCGGATGCGCGGATGTCGCTGGCGCAGCAGCTCCTGATCCGGGCGCTGATCGCCTGGTTCTGGCGCGAGCCGCAGGCCGGCAAGCTGGTGCGCTGGGGCACCAGCCTGCACGATCGCTTCATGCTGCCGGAGCTCGTCTGGCAGGATTTCCGCGACGTGCTCGCCGATCTCGAGCGCGCCGGCTATCGCTTCGATCCGGCCTGGTTCGCGGCGCAGCACGAGTTCCGCTTCCCCTTCTTCGGCAGGGTCAACCAGGGCGGCGTCGAGCTGGAACTGCGCCAGGCGCTCGAGCCCTGGCACGTGATGGGGGAAGAAGGCGCGATCGGCGGCACGGTGCGCTATGTCGACTCTTCGGTCGAGCGTCTGCAGGTCAAGGCAGCGGGCCTAACCCCCGGCAGGCATGTCATCACCTGCAATGGCCGGGCGCTGCCGCTGACCGAGATCGCCGCCGGCATCAGCATCGCCGGCCTGCGCTTCAAGGCCTGGCAGCCGGCCTCGGGCCTGCATCCGACGATTCCGGTGCATGCGCCGCTCACCTTCGACATCGTCGACACATGGGCCGGCCGCTCGCTCGGCGGTTGCGTCTACCATGTCGCTCATCCCGGCGGTCGCAATTACGAGACACCGCCTGTGAATTCCTACGAGGCGGAGGCCAGGAGGCTGGCCCGCTTCGAGGCGATCGGCCATAGTCCGGGGCCGCTGGCGATTCCCGTGGAAGAGCGGACTCCGGAGTTCCCGATGACCCTCGACCTGCGCCGCCCGCCCGGGGTTTGAGGTCAAGCATGGCTCTGCAGCGCCGATCGAGTTCGACGCGGACCCGCAACGAGCGCCGCAACGCCCTGCTCGCAGGCTATCGGCCGCTGCCCGGCGCCTATGACGAGCTGATGGCGCCCGATGGCTCGATCCGGCCGCATTGGGAGCCGTTCCTCGCCGAATGGTCGGCGCTTTCTGGCGACGAGTTACAGCGCCGCTTCGGCCTCGCCGACCGGCATGTGCGCGACACCGGCGTCTCCTATCGCGTCCATGGCGATCTCGACGAGAACGATCCGCTCGCCAGCGAGCGCTCCTGGCCGCTCAACCACGCGCCGCTGGTGCTGACCGGGCAGGAATGGCAGGCGATCGCCGCCGGCGTCGCCCAGCGCGCGCAACTGCTCGATGCCGTGCTCGGCGACATCTACGGCCCCGGCAAGCTCGTGGCCGGCGGGGCATTGCCGGCCGCCGCCATCACCGGCAGCCCCGATTATCTCAGGCCTGTTCAGGGCACGGCCGGCGCCGGGCAGCTGCAGATCTACGCCGCCGATCTCGGCCGCGGGCCGGACGGGCGCTGGTGGGTGCTGAACGACCGCACCCAGGCCCCCTCCGGCGCGGGCTATGCGCTGGAGAACCGGCTCGCCATCGGCCGCGCCTTCCCGGACCTGTTCCGGACGATGAATGTCGAGCGGCTCGCCGCCTTCTTCCAGGGGTTCCGCGCCGGGCTCGTCTCGCGCGCCAAGCGGATCGAGCCGCGCATCTGCCTGCTGACGCCGGGCCAGATGCACGAGAGCTATTTCGAGCAGGCCTATCTCGCCCGCTATCTCGGCTTCCTGCTGGTCGAGGGTGGCGACCTCGTCATGCGCGACGGGCTGGTGCATGTGCGAACCATCGCCGGCTTCAAGCGCGCCGATGTGATCTGGCGGCGGATCGACGGCGATTTTGCCGACCCGATCGAACTCAATGCCGCTTCGGCGCTGGGGGTGCCCGGTCTGGTCGAGGCGGTGCGGGCCGAGAACGTCGTCGTCGCCAACGGGCTTGGCTCTGGCGTGGTCGAGGCGCGGGCGCTGATGGGCTTCATGCCGCGTCTCGCGCGCGCGCTGCTCGGCGAAGAGCTGATCCTGCCGAACATCGCGACCTGGTGGTGCGGCCAGCCACGCGAGCGCGGGATCGTCCTGGATCGCCTCGACCAGATGAGTATCGCGCCGGCCTTCCGTGCCGCCGGCGACGGGGTGGACGGCGGCACCGTGCTGGTCGCCGATCTCGACAGAAGCGAGCGCGAGGCGCTGCGCATCCGCATCAGCGAACGTGGACTCGATCATGTCGGGCAGGAGGTGGTCAGCCTCTCGACCATGCCGGTGATGCAGGGCGGCCGGCTCGAGCCCCGGCCGATGACGCTGCGTGTCTTCGCCGCCGCGACGCCCGATGGCTGGCAGGTGATGCCAGGCGGCTTCTGCCGCATCTCCGAGGAATGCGATGCACGCGCCGTGACGATGCGCTCGGGCGTGCGCTCCAGCGATGTCTGGGTCACCTCCGACCAGCCGGTCGATCAGGTGACGCTGCTGCCGAGCCCGGACCGGATTCCGATCCGCCGCATCGTCGGCATCCTGCCGAGCCGCGCCGCCGACAACCTGTTCTGGCTCGGGCGCTATCTGGAACGCAGCGAGGCGACGCTGCGCCTGGTGCGCGCTTTGCTCGGGCGCCTGATCAATGCCGACGACCAGGCGCCGGGCCATGCCGAGACGATCAAGCGGCTCGCCAATCTGCTCGTCGCCTGGGGTGCGGCACCGACGGCGGCCAAGGCCCGGTCAGTTGCCACGCAGGCGCGCTCCGCTTTGCACGATTTCGACCAATACGGCTCGGCCGCCGCCTCCGTCCGCGAAGCGCGGCGCACCGCCTCAGTCATCCGCGAGCGGCTCTCGGTCGATGCCTGGCGCCTGTTCGGCGACCTGCAGCGTCAGCTCGCCGATCCCGGCAAGCCCTCCAGCGAAGGTGAAGCCTTCGAGATCGCCGACAGCGGGCTGAAATCGCTCGCCGCCTTCTCCGGCCTCTCGCAGGAGAACATGGTGCGCGGCGCCGGCTGGCGCTTCCTCGATATCGGCCGAAGGATCGAGCGCGGCGTCACCACCTGCCGCTTCGCCCGCCATTTCGTCGAGAACGACGCGCCCGGCAATTGCCTCGACGCCCTGCTCGACCTCACTGACTCGCAGATCACCTATCGCTCGCGCTACATGCTCGGCGCCGCGCTTCAGCCCGTTCTCGATCTCGTCATGCTCGACCCCTATAACCCGCGCTCAGTCGCCTTCCAGATCGAGCAGCTCGATGCCGAGATCGCCGCTTTGCCCGCGCTCAACGACGACGGCATGCTGGAGGAGCCGCGCCGGCTCGCGCTCAAGCTCGCCGCCGAAAGCCGCACCGCCGAGGCCGGCCGGCTCGACCGCACCGGCATCCTGTTCTTCGAGCAATTGCTGATGGGGCTCTCCAACGCAGTGGCCGAGCGCTATTTCCTGCAGAACTCCAGGCCGGAAGGTTCGCGGATGACGCGACTCGCGTAAGGGAGTCCGCGTGATCTACGCCATTCGCCATCTCACGGCTTACGCCTATAGCCGCCCGGTGCCGTTCGCACGCTGCATCCTGCGCGTGCTGCCGCGCGACGGGGTGGGGCAGCGCGTGCTGACGAGCGCGCTTTCCGTGACGCCGCGCGGCGCGGAGCGGCGGGACGGGATCTGCTTTTTCGGCAACCGCACGACCGCGCTGACCATCGCCAGGCCGCACCGCGAACTGCGGATCGAGATGACCTCGCGGGTCGAGGTGGCGCGGGCTGCCGCCCCTTTTCCTGCGATCACCCGAAACTGGGAGCAGGTCGCCGAGCTCGCGCTCGCGGCGCAGAGCCTGTCTGCGGACTCCCCGGCACAATATCTCTATCCCAGCCGGCTAGCGCCGACCGTGGCGGAGATCACCGACTATGCCCGCAGGAGCTTTCCGGCGAAACGGCCGGTCTTCGAGGCCGCCTGCGAGCTGATGGGCCGCATCCGCAAGGAGTTCCGCTACGACCCGGAAGCGACCGAGGTCGCGACCCCGATCCGCGAGGCTTTCGCCGCCCGACACGGCGTCTGCCAGGACTTCGCTCACATCATGATCGCCGGCCTCAGGGGCCTTGGCCTACCTGCCGCCTATGTCAGCGGCTATCTGCGCACCATCCCGCCGCCGGGCCAGCCGAGGCTCGAGGGCGCCGACGCCACCCATGCCTGGGTGATGCTCTGGTGCGGGCCGGAGACCGGCTGGATCGGCCTCGACCCGACCAACGACCTGATCGTCGCCGACGACCACATCATCACCGCCAGGGGGCGCGATTATGCCGACGTCTCGCCGCTCGACGGCGTGCTGGTCGGACCGGGCAGCCAGAAGCTCGACGTCAAGGTCGACGTCATCCCCGTCACATGATTGCCGGCGACCGCATGAGCCGGCCAGCCATTCGCGGCATCCTGTTCGACAAGGACGGCACGCTGATCGACTATCAGGCGAGCTGGGCTCCGACCAATCTCAGGGCCGGCCGGCTCGCGGCCAGGGGCGATACCGATCTGGCGGCGCGGCTCTTGACCGTGGCCGGCGTCGACCCTGCAACCGGCTATGCGACCTCAGACGGACTGCTCGCCTCCGGCAATACCGAGGATGTGGCGCAGGCCTGGACCGAAGCCGGCAGCCCGTTCGGCATGGCCGAATTGACCGACCGGCTGGATACTCTCTTTCGGTCCGCGGTCGTCGCGGCCGTGCCGGTCTGTGATCTTTCCGGCCTGTTCGCCAGCCTTACCGGCCGCGGGCTCGTCCTCGGCATTGCCTCCAGCGACAGCGAAGCGGCGGTGGCAGCGACGGCCGAGCGCTTCGGCCTCGAACCGCATCTGGCTTTCCAGTGCGGCTATGATTCCGGCCATGGCGCCAAGCCCGGGCGCGGCATGGTCGACGGCTTCTGCGCCGCGACCGACCTGCCGACGGACGCCGTCGCCGTCGTCGGCGATTCCACCCACGACATGCACATGGCCGCGGCGGCCGGCGCAGGCTATCGCATCGCCGTGCTGACCGGCGCCGGCAGCGCCGAAACGCTGCGCCCGCTCAGCCACTTGCTGCTGCCGAGCATCGCCACGCTCGAACAGGCGCTGTTCGCCTGAGCGGGATAGCCAAGCAGATGTGAAAAGGGCCGCGCTGGCGGCGCGGCCCTCGCTGTCTGCCTGAAGGCTCGCCTCAGGCGAGCGTGTAGGCGGTCTTCACCGTGGTGTAGAACTCGCGGGCATAGGCTCCCTGCTCGCGCGGGCCGTAGCTCGAGCCCTTCCGGCCGCCGAAAGGCACATGGTAGTCGACGCCCGCCGTGGCGAGGTTGACCATCACCATGCCGGCCTCGGCATTGCGCTTGAAATGCGTCGCATGCTTCAGCGAGGTCGTGCAGATGCCGGAGGACAGGCCGAACTCGGTGTCGTTGGCAACGGCGAGCGCCTCCTCGTAATCCTTGACGCGGACGACGTTGGCGACCGGGCCGAAGACCTCCTCGCGCGAGATGCGCATGGCGTTGGTCGTCTCGGTGAACAGCGCCGGCTGCAGATAGAAGCCGGGCGTCTCGCGGTTGAGCAGTTCGCCGCCCCAGGCGAGCTTGCCGCCCTCGTCACGGGCGATCTGGATGTATTTCAGGTTCTGGTCGAGCTGGCTCTGGTCGACGACCGGGCCGATCGTGGTGCCGGCCTTCAGCGCATCATCGACGGTGACGCCCTTCAGCCGCTCGATCGCCGCCTCGACGAAGCGGTCATGGATGCCGGCCTGGACGATCAGGCGCGAGGAGGCCGTGCAGCGCTGACCGGTGGAGAAGAAGGCGCCCTGCACCGCAGCCTCGACGGCGACCTTGAGGTCAGCATCGTCGAGCACGACGAGCGGGTTCTTGCCGCCCATCTCGAGCTGGACCTTCTTCATCGGATTGCCGGCGATGCAGGCCGCCGCGACCTTGCGGCCGGTCGAGACCGAGCCGGTGAAGCTGATCGCGTGCACGTCCTTGTGCTCGAGCAAGGCCTGGCCGACGACCGAGCCGCGGCCCATCACCAAGTTGAGCACGCCCTTGGGCAGGCCGGCGCGCTGGATGATGTCGACCAGCGCCCAGGCCGAGCCAGGCACGAGGTCGGCCGGCTTGATCACGACGCAATTGCCGTAGGCCAAAGCCGGAGCGATCTTCCAGGCCGGGATCGCGATCGGGAAGTTCCAGGGCGTGATCATGCCGATGATGCCGACCGGCTCACGCGTGACCTCGACGCCGACGCCGGGACGCACGGAGGGGATGCTCTCGCCGTTCAAACGCAGGCACTCACCGGCGAAGAAGGCGAAGATCTGGCCGGCGCGGGTCGCCTCGCCGATGCCCTCCGGCAGGGTCTTGCCTTCCTCACGCGAGAGCAGCTTTCCGAGCTCCTCCCTGCGGGCGAGGATCTCGTCCGACGCCTTCTTCAGGATCTCGTAGCGCTCCTGCGGGGTGGCGCGGCTCCAGGCCGGGAAGGCGGCCTTGGCGGCGGCAACGGCGTTGTTCAGGTCCTCGACCGAGCCCTGCGCATACTCGCCGACGACATCGTTGGTGTTGGAGGGGTTGATGTTGCGCGAAGCGTTCTGCGAGCCGGCCCATTCGCCGGCGATCAGGTTCTTGAAGGGAGCATTCATCGCAAAGCCTCTTGCTTGACCAAACTTGCCTAACCGAAAGAGGAGCCGGTCTTAACCGGTTTAGGTCGCCAAGGCCATGCAGGCAGGACCGATCAACGGCGATGCGCGCCCCGCCTTGGGCGCATGCGCCGCGCTGGAAGGCCACCTGCCGATCCGCTGCAGCAGCGCGGAATGATCGCCGAGAGCGGGTTTTGAACCGAGTGCTTTTGCCGAATTGTAAGCTTTGCGTGGCGAGATGCCCTCGTGCAGACACCGCCGCCCTATCGCTCTCCGGGCTTCGATACGATACGCGAACAGGCGCGTCTCGATGCGCTCGCGCGCTATGACGTGCTCGACACGCCGCCCGAGGAAACCTTCGACCGCCTGACCCGCCTGGCCAAGCGCATCTTCGGCGTGTCGATGTCGACCATCAGCTTCATCGACGGCCATCGCCAATGGTTCAAATCGCAGCAGGGCATGGCGACCTGCGAGACCGACCGAGGGCCGGCATTCTGCAATATCGCAATCCAGCAGCCGACCTCGCTGATCGTGACCGATGCCGTCAGCGATGAGCGCTTTCGAGACAACCCGTTCGTGATCGGCGAGCCGCATGTCCGCTTCTACGCTGGCATCCCGCTCCGCTGCCCCGAAGGACATGCGATCGGGACCTTGTGTGCCATCGATCCGCAGCCTCGAAACTTCAGCCCGCGAGACCAGGAGATACTGGCCGACCTCGGTGCTCTCGCGATGGAGGTCCTGGAACTCAGACGCCTGTCGCCGGCCACGAAGATGGGATCCGCAGCGGGCGAAGCCAGCCGGCCGGCATTGGCCCGGGAATTCGCCCATGGCCGGAGCGTTCTGAGGGCTGGGCGCATCGTCTTCAACAACGGCCGCGCAGTCGTCAAATGCACGGTGCGGCAACTCTCGCCGGACACGGCGGTGGTCCATGTCATCAGCACCGCGAAGATCCCGGACAGGATTGCGCTGATGATCGATGCCGACGCGACCTCCAGGCTCTGCTCGGTGAACTCCCGGGCAGAGCAGCATCTCGCGCTCGCCTTCGAGAGCTGACGCCAGCCTGCGACCGAGAGCACCCCGCGGCAGCAAGCCGGCGACAGGCCTTGGAGAGGCGGTTCGGCGCAGTTTTGCACCCGCCATTTCAGCTTGCTTTCACCTTTGTCTGGTTTGCTCCGACGGCAATGAAGCTTGCCCGCATCGTCTTCTCCCAGCATGGCAACGACCAGGAGCAGGCGACTTCGTCGCCCCTGGCGCTCTGGCGTGCAGCGGCGCTGATCGCGGGCATCGTCTTCGCCGCTGCCCTATTCGGCCACCTCACCCGGCCGCTCGGCTTTCTCTCCACTTTCTGGCCGGCCAATGCCCTTTTGATGGGCGTGATGGTGCGCAATCCCGGCTGGGCCGGACCGCTCGGCTGGGCAGGCGCGGCGATAGGGTATCTCGCCGCCGACTTCGCCATGGGCGGCAGCCTTGGCATGACCTTCTGGCTGACGGCGGGCAATCTGACCAACGCCTTTGTCGGCTATCTACTCTTCCAGCGCGTCGCCGGCACGGATCGCCGGCTCGAACGGCCGCAATCCCTGCTGTTCCTGCTGCTGGTCGCCTGCGCTGCCGCAGCTTCAGCCGCCATCGTCGGCAGCGGCTGCCTGGTCGTCTATTTCGGCCAGCCGCCGATGCAGGCCTTCGAGTTCTTCCTGACCAGCGAGTTCTCCAGCAATCTCGTCGTCCTGCCGATGGTCCTGACGGCACCGCCGCTCGCCGAACTGGCACGACGGCTGAGTGCGCACGCCGTACCGACCAAATCGCGGCTGAACGAGGCTCTTCCAGGGATCGCCTTGCTGGCCTCGATGCTCGTCGCCACCACGATCGGCGGCTCCAGTGCGATCGCGATCCCGGTCCCTGCGATCCTCTGGTGCGCGCTGAGCTACGGCGTCTTCCCGACCGCGCTGCTGACCTTCGGGCTCGGGCTCTGGCAATGCACGGTGCTGCTCGCCAAATTGGCCCCGGGCACCGCCGAATATGCGGCCGCCCTCACCTCGCATCGCTTCGGCGTCGCCCTGTTCTCGCTCGGGCCGATCATGGTGGCGACGATCAACGCCGCCCGCTCACGCCTGCTGAGTGAACTCGACCTTGCCGCCAACCAGGACGTCCTGACCCGGACCCTGTCGCGCCGCGCCTTCCTGGCGCGCAGCGAGGCCGTGCTGGCGGCGAGCTTCGCGACGAACCAGCCGGTGGCCTTGCTGATGCTCGATGTCGACCGGTTCAAGCTGATCAACGACAGATACGGCCACGCGGTCGGAGACGAGGTGCTCATCGCCCTGGCGGAGAACGTGACGAACATGCTGCGGCGAACCGATCTGTTCGGGCGGATCGGCGGCGAGGAGTTCGCGATCCTCCTGCCGGGATTGACGCAGCCCGAGGTGGTCACGCTGGCCGAACGGATGCGCGATGGCTGCGCCCGGCTGCGCATCCCGGTCGACGGCGGCACTCCACTCGCGCTCACGGTCAGCATCGGGCTCGTCTGGGGGACGACGGGGCCGGACTGCTCGCTGCAGAAGCTGCTGAAGCAGGCAGACGATGCCCTCTACCGGGCCAAGCGGACGGGCCGCGATCGTGTCATCGAGATGACGCTGCGAGCGGCCTGAGCCGGCGGCCAGGTTCAGCCAGGCGTTGCCGAGCCGGCGATCTGCTCCTGCCGCACCTCCGTCCTGGCCGCAAGCCGGCCGATCAGGAAGGTGGCGAAGCTCGACCAGGCGACGCCGAGGCACCAGCCGCCGAGCACGTCGCTCGGCCAGTGCACGCCAAGATAGATGCGGCTGAGGCCGATCGCGATCATCAGGATCCAGGCGACCCACAGGCAGAGCCGGGCGATGTCGGCGCGGCGCGAGGCGATGCCGACGAAGCTGGCGATGCTGAGCAGCACCACCGCCGCCAGGAAGGCGTGACCGCTCGGGAAGCTCGCGGTGAAGGTCAGCGCGGCATGCTCGACGATGTCGGGCCGCTCACGGCCGAAGGCGAGCTTCAGCAGCGTACTCGCCACCGTCGCGGCCAGGACGCTGGCCAGCAAGCCGATCGCCAGCGGACGATGGCCGCAGAGCCGCAATGTCAGGGCCGCGATCACGGTCGCGATCCCCAATCCGATGAAGCTGCCGAGCGCGGTCAGGTCGCGCATCATCTCGCGGAACCAGGCCGGGCCGAGCGGCACGGAGGGATTTGCCGGGTCGCGAAACAGCATCACCAAGGCGCTGTCGACCGCGGAACTGCCGTCGGAGACGACATAGAAGGCCAGGCCCAGAAACGCGAAGATCGCCGCGACAGGCAGGAGAAAGCGCGGCTGGAGGAGGAACATCGAACGCCTCACGAAGGAAACTGGTACTCGGCTGGATAAGGCAGGGCTTCAGTCTGAAGCGCAGCTGGCCGGGCTGCAATCACACGCAGCGCGCCCGGGAGCAGACGGTAGGTGAACGGGCTGGCGCGGCGCTCGACCTCGCCATCAAAGGTGACATGGCCGCGGCGCTTGTCGCGGCGGATGATCGTCACGGCCGTGCCGGTCAGCGAAACGAGGTTGTGCGAGTTGCGCCAGCCGCCGGTCAGCATCGAGAAGGCCGCCTTGCAGCGCGACAGCAGGCCACCGGTGTCGAGGATGTGGACCTCGAACTCGCCACCGTCGAGACGGCTGCGGCGCCATTCGGCCCCGTCGAACTGGTTGACGGTGACGAGGACCGCGTCGGCCTCGACCTGGCGGCGCTCGCCGGCGATCTCCATCTCGATCCTGATCGAGCGGGTGAACAGGATCGCGCGGGTCGCGGCGAAGAGAAAGGCGACCAGACGGCTGAAGGGAAAGCGCCGGCGCGCATATTCGCGCTGGCGTGCCATCAGGCTGAAGAAGCCCATGCCCGAGATCGAATGGAACAGCCGGCCATTGACGCTGCCGATATCCATCGCCACCGGCTCGCCCTGGCAGATCGCCGCGATCTGCTGCTCCGGTGTGCCGATGAGACCGAGATCACGGCCGAGCACGTTGACCGTGCCGAGCGGCAGCACGGCGACAGTGCGCTTGCAGTCCATCAGGATCGGCAGGGCTCCGTTGATGCTGCCGTCGCCGCCGGCGATGACCGGAATCGTCGCTTCGTCGGCAACCGCGATTCGCAGACGTTCCTGCAATCGGCGCGGCGGCACGAGTTCGACCTCGGCCCGGCAACCGGCTGCCTCGAATGCCGCTGCGATGCGCCGCGAGAAGGCGCCGGCTCCCGCTTCCAGCACCGCGCCGGCCCGCGCATTGGCGATGACGCGGAAGCAGCGCGGCTGCGTGTCCGCCTTGAGCTCGGGCAACGGGTCCGACAAATTCGCCATGTCAGGCGGCGATATGGGCGTCCCTCTTGTCGGGAACAAGGCGGGTCGTGGCCGGCGCGAATTGAGCCTGCTTGTCCTCGACCTCTTCGGTGATGACCTCGAAACGCTGCAGCCAGTGCGGTCCGAAGGAGGTCAGCATCGGCACATCGGCGGCGTCCCGCCCACGGGCGATGACGATGCGGCCGATGCGGCGCCGGTTGTGGCGAGCGTCGAATGCGTGCCAGCGCCCACCGAGCCAGACCTCGAACCAGGCATTAAAATCCATCGGCGCCGGATCGGGCGGAACGCCAATGTCGCCGAGATAGCCGTTGCAGTACCGCGCCGGAATGTTGAGGCAGCGGCAGAGCGCGATCGCAAGATGGGCGAAGTCCCGGCAGACGCCGATGCGCTCGTTGAAGGTTTCGGCAGCGGTGCGCGTGTTGCGCGCGAAGGCGTAGCCGAAACTGACATGATTGTGGACGAACTGGGTCACGGCCTGAACACGAGCCCAGCCCGGCCTGACCTGGCCGAACAGGCTCCAGGCGCTGTCCGCCAGCCGATCGGTCTCGCAATAGCGGCTGCCGAGCAGATAGGGCAGCACCGCGTCCGGCAACTCCGCCGGCATGTCCTCGCTGGCGGAGAAATCGGCGCCGTCGGGCTCGCCATCGTCAAGGATGAGCCCCTCGCACGCGAGTGTGACGCCGCCCGCGGGCGCAGTGAAGCGGCGACAGATGTTGCCGAACGCATCGAGATGCTGGCTCAGCGCGATCGACCTGCCCGCGCCGCGCAACGGAGCCACACGCATCTCGTCCGGGCGGATCAGATCGTGCCGGCGCGACGGGTGGACGTCGAGCAGCGTGAGCAAGGCGGTCGGCTGCTCGCAAACGAGCTCGATCCGGTAGCCATAGCGGATATGCATGATGACCTCGACGCTGCACGATGAGAGCCGCCCGCCCCGCCGCGGCGGAGGCCCCCCGGCCGGCATTCAACGACGCACGGCATCGGCCGAAGTTCCCTGCCCGCCGCGTGCTTTCGCACATAAAAAAGGTGCGGGCCTTTCGGCCCGCACCACGCAATCACGACGATCCGGCTGGGGGGATAGCGACCGCCGCGAGTTGCGCCTTGGTGTGGAACGCCGGCCCTGCGGCGCGCTCTCACATCATCCAGTACGGCATCGTGCCGTAGTAATCGTGGACGCGCTTGCCGTACTCCTTGTCGTGCCAGTCCGGCTCGCCGTCGGCGCCGTACATCGGGGCAGCCTCCAGCTTCTCGCGGGTCAGGGGCACCACATAGCCGCCCTTCTCAACATCGTAGTCGAGCATGCTCCACGGGATCGGATGATATTTCTCGCCCAAACCGAGGAAGCCGCCGAAGGACATGATCGCGTAGGCGACCTTGCCGGTCGCCTTGTCGAGCATCACGTCGTAGATCGAGCCAAGATGCTCGCCAGCGGTGTTGTAGACCTCGGTACCGGCGACGCGCGCTCCGGCGATCAACGGATTGGCGGCGTGAGAGGCTGCGGTCATCGTAGCGCTCATCGGTCCCTCCATGAATAGTCATCGGGCCGACATGCGAGCCGGCTCGTCCCATCAACCCGACGGAAGCACCCGGGTTCCCTGCGCGACAGACAAAAATTGCATCGCCAGGAAAGGTCCGCGGAAGGCTTGCGTGAGCGTCCGGAAAGGCGTGGCGGGAAGGCCCAGCAGGCGGGCTGCGGAACAAATGCCGGCCAGTATGGTTTGAGGGTGGATCGAGCGTGCGGCTTCAGCCGGCGCAATCCGGGCGGCGAGCGAGCGTCAATCAGGCGCTGCCGGGCATCGTACCCACGGCACACCAGGACATCGCGCTTTGTATGTCTCGTCGTACAGCCGTCGGCCCTCAAGGGAAGGAAACGTCCGATGTTCAGGAAGCTTCTATTGGTAACCGCCGCGGTGGCCGCGCTCGGCGCCTGTACCCCCCGCGAGGAACGGACCGCGACCGGCGCGCTGATCGGAGCCGGTGCGGGCGCCCTGATCGGCGGCGCCGCGACCGGCCGCGCCGGCGGCGCACTGGCAGGCGCCGCAATCGGCGGAGCCGGCGGCGCGATCATCGGCAATGCGACTTCGCCGGATCAGATCTGCTACGGCCGTGACGAATGGGGCCGCCGCGTTCGCTACGCCTGCTGAGAGCTCGGCATCGAGACGAAGCAAGCCAGGGAATTCCCTGGCTTGCTTTGCTGCGCTCGCAATGACGGTCGCAGCGCTCAAACCGCTCCGTAGGGCCCGAACCTGCCGACGAAACGGTGGCGCCCTCCTGGGTAAAGCAGCCGCACCGCAGTGATAGGTTCGGCCTGATTCCAGGTCCGGCGCTCGACCAGCAGGCAGGGCTCGCCGGCATCGATCTTCAAAAGTTCTGCCTCCTGCGGCTCGGCCGCCACGGCGCTGATCGCGTGCTCGGCCTGCGTCCAAAGGCTGTTCTGCAGCAGCCAGTCGCCCGGCGGCGTCCCGGCGAAGCTTTCGTCGGCGACCTGTGGGATGGTCGCGATATGGATCACCCGGTCTTCCAGCACATGCGGCGCGCCATCGGCGAAATGCAGCAAGGTGAGATGCGCGACATTGGCCGAGCGGCCGAGCTCGAAGCGGGCGGCGAGCTCACGCGGCGCCTTGCCATCGTTCCGCTGCAGGATGCGATAGCTGTAGGCCTGCCCGAGCTCGCGCACCTCCTGCGGAATCGAGAGGATGTCGAGCATGGCATGGCTCGCCGGCGGGCTCGCGACGATCGTGCCCGAGCGACGCCGGCGCGTGATCAGCCCCTCGCGGGCGAGCTGTGCCAGCGCCCGGTGGACGGTCATGCGCGAGGCGCCGAGCCGCTCCATCAAGGCATGCTCGGCCGGCACGGCCGTCCCCGGCGGCCAGGTGCCGGCCAGGATCAGATCGCGGATGGCGCGACGGATCTGGTCATAGAGCGGCCCGGCTCCGTCCAGCGTCACGGCGTCGATCTGAGTGGCTGACATGGCTCCCTGTCTTCAGGCGAGGAGGTTGCGGATCACCTGGCCATAGCGGGCAGCGATGCGGGCGCGGTCAATGTGCCGGCCACCGCTGACCACAGGCTTTCCACCGACGATGGCCTCCGCGACCGGCAGCGCCGGGGCGGCGAAGATCGCGCTGTCGAGCGCGAAGTCGCCGCCCTTGCCGACAATCGCGGGATGCTCGGCATCGAGCGTGACGAGGTCGGCGCGATGGCCCGGCGCGATTGCGCCGATGTCGCGACCACAGGCCTGCGCTCCGCCGGCGCAGGCATCCTGCCAGAGCCGGAGGCCCGCGGAGATGCCGGGCTCAGCCCAGAGCGCGCGGCGCCGGTCGCGCAGGCGCTGCGAATATTCGAGCAGGCGCAATTCGCCGCCAGCGCCGATCTCGACATTGGAATCGCTGCCGACGCCGATGCGCCCTCCCTTCGCGCGGTAGCGCACGCCGTCGAAGATGCCGTCGCCGAGATTGGCTTCGGTGATCGGGCAAAGGCCCGCGACCGCGCCTGAGAGCGCCATGGCATCACGCTCGGCATCGCTGAGATGGGTGGCGTGGATCAGGCACCAGCGCTCGTTCACCGCGGTGTGCTGCATTAGGAGTTCGACCGGGCGGCGGCCGGTGATGGCGAGACTGTCCTCGACCTCGCGGGTCTGCTCGGCGACATGGATGTGCAAAGGCACGCCCGAACGCAACTCGGAGATCCAGTTCAGGTCTTCGAGCGCCACCGCCCGCAGCGAATGCGGCGCCATGCCGACGCGGGCATCGGGCAGGCCGGCGACCGCCTTCTCGCTGCCCTCGATCAGCCGCGCATAGGCATCCCGGTCATTGAGGAAGCGGCGCTGGCCGGCGGCCGCCGGCGCCTTGCCGAAATTGCCGTAGCGATAGAGCACCGGCAGCAGGGTCAGGCCGATGCCGGTCTCCTCGGCCGCAGCCGCGATCGCCCCGCCCATGGTGGCGATGTCGGCATAGGCGGCACCGTCCGTGTCGTGATGGAGATAGTGGAACTCGGCGAGCGCAGTGAAGCCGCCTTCCAGCATCTCGACCATTGCCTGGGCCGCGATCGCCTGGACGTCGTCGGGACTCAGGCGGTCGAGGAAGCGATACATCACCTCGCGCCAGGTCCAGAACGAATCCTCCGAGGCGCCGCGCCGCTCGGCCAGGCCCGCCATGCCGCGCTGGAAAGTGTGGCTGTGCAGATTGGGCAGACCCGGCAGCGCAAGACCCGCAAGCTTCGTCGCGCCGGCAGGCGCCGCCTGCCCCACCGCGACCGACATGATCGTTCCATGATCGAGCGTCAGCGTGACGTTCTCGGCGAAGCCCTCGGGCAGCAGCGCCTGGGCGAGATGCAGTGTCGTATGTCCGGTCACGCTGGTGCCCCTTTGGCCATTTGCCTTTTTATTTGCATATGCAAATCGAGCTTGCTATTTGCATATGCAATTGTCTAGCATAATCGTAACGAGACCGAAGTCGAGAGGAGGCGACGTGGCGGCGACCCCTTCCCCCAGCCACCGAGTGTGGACCAATGCCCGGCTCGCGACCATGGTCGCCGATACCGGCACAGCCTATGGCGCGATCGAGGACGGCATCGTCATCTCCCGCAACGGCCGCATCGTCTTCGCCGGCCAGAGCAGCGACGTCTCGAGCGTCGGCCAGGCCGAGGTGATCGATTGCGAAGGCCGCTGGATCACGCCGGGACTGATCGATTGCCACACCCATCTGGTCTATGGCGGCGATCGCGCCCATGAGTTCGAACTGCGCCTGAAGGGCGCGAGCTATGAGGAGATCGCCCGCGCCGGCGGCGGCATCGTCTCATCAGTCAAGGCGACGCGAGCCGCGAGCGAGGACGAGCTCTTCGCCAGCGCCGACAAGCGCCTCGCCGCCCTGATCGCCGAGGGCGTCACCACGGTCGAGATCAAGTCGGGCTACGGGCTCGACATCGACAGCGAGACCAAGGTGCTCGCCGTCGCCCGCCGGCTCGGCCGCGAGCGTCCGGTCGGGGTGCAGACCAGCTTTCTCGGCGCCCACGCGGTTCCAGCCGAATTCAAGGGCCGGCAAAGCGACTATGTCGACCTCGTCTGCGGCCCGATGCTCGATGCGATCGCCGAGCAAAACCTCGCCGACGCCGTCGACGTGTTCTGCGAGGGCATCGCCTTCTCGCCCGAGGAGACGGCCCGGGTCTTCACCGCGGCCAAGGCCAAGGGCCTGGCCGTCAAGATCCATGCTGAGCAGCTCTCCAATCTCGGCGGCGCGGCGCTGGCGGCCGGCTTCGGCGCGCTCTCGGCCGACCATCTCGAACATCTCGACGAGGCCGGCGTGATCGCAATGGCCAAGGCCGGCACGGTCGCCGTCGTGCTGCCCGGCGCCTTCTACTTCCTGCGCGAGACGGTGCAGCCGCCGATCGAGCTGCTGCGCCGGCACGGCGTGCCGATCGCGCTCGCCACCGACGCCAATCCCGGCACCTCGCCGCTGACTTCGCCGCTGCTGACCATGAACATGGGCTGCACCCTGTTCCGGCTGACGCCGGAGGAGGCGCTGGCCGGCATGACCCGCAATGCGGCGCTCGCCCTCGGGCTTCAGGACGAAATCGGCACGCTGGAGGCCGGCAAGGCCTGCGATCTCGCGATCTGGGAGATCGAGCGCCCGGCCGAACTCGCCTACCGCATCGGCTTCAACCCGCTTCACACCCGCATCCGGAACGGACAATGACCACGCTCTCGCTCACCCCCGGCAAGGCCGGCCTCGCCGATTGGCGCCATGTCATCGACGGCGCCACCGTCGCTCTTTCCGACACCGGCGCGATCGCCGCCGCCCAGGCGATCGTCGACGACATCGTCGTCGCCGGCACCGTGACCTATGGCGTCAATACCGGCTTCGGCAAGCTCGCCAGCGTCCGCATCGCCGACAATGATCTCGCGACGCTGCAGCGCAACCTCATCCTCTCGCATGCGGTCGGCACCGGCCCGGCCTTGCCGGACGAGGTCGTCGCACTGATCCTCGCCATGAAGGCGGCCAGCCTGGCGCGCGGCGCCTCGGGCGTGCGCCCCGTGGTGGTCGAGTCGCTGGTCGGCGCGCTGAAAGCGGGCGCGCTGCCGGTGGTGCCGGCCAAGGGCTCGGTCGGCGCCTCCGGCGACCTCGCCCCGCTCGCGCATCTCACCGCTGCGCTGATGGGCGTCGGCGAGATCAGGCTGAAGGGCGAGGTGCTGCCGGCCGCCGAGGCGCTGAAGCGCATCGGCCAGGCGCCGCTGGCGCTCGGCGCCAAGGAAGGCCTGGCGCTGATCAACGGCACGCAGGTCTCGGCCTCGCTGGCGCTGACCGGGCTCGCCAGCGTCGCCCGCGTTTTCGATGCCGCGCTGATCGCCGGCGCGCTCTCTGTCGATGCGCTGAAAGGCTCGGATACCCCGTTCGACCCGCGCATCCAGCAGCTGCGCGGCCAGCCCGGTCAGATCAAGGTCGCGGCATTACTGCTCGACCTGATCGCCAAGAGCGAGATCCGCGAGAGCCACCGCTTCGGCGACAGCAAGGTGCAGGACCCCTATTCGCTGCGCTGCCAGCCGCAGGTGATGGGCGCCGTGCGCGACCTTCTCGGCAATGCCGCCGCGACGCTCGCGATCGAGGCCAATGCCGTCACCGACAACCCGCTGGTGCTCGGCCCGGGCGAGATCGTCTCGGGCGGCAATTTCCACGCCGAGCCGGTCGCCTTCGCCGCCGACATGCTGGCGATGGCCACCTGCGAGATCGGCAACCTCGCCGAGCGCCGCATCGCGCTGCTGGTCGATCCGGTGATGAGCGGCCTGCCGCCCTTCCTCGCCCGCGATGCCGGCCTCAACTCCGGCTTCATGATTGCGCAGGTGACCGCCGCGGCGCTGGCCTCCGAGAACAAGCAGCGCGCCTATCCGGCCTCGGTCGACACCATCCCGACCTCGGCCAACCAGGAAGACCACGTCTCGATGGCGACGCATGGTGCCTTCCGCCTGATCGAGATGGCGAAGAATGCGGCGAGCATCATCGCGGTCGAATTGATGGCCGCGGCCGAGGCGATCGAGCACCACCGCCCGCTCAAGACCTCGCCGCGGCTGGAGCCGGTGCTGGCGCTGATCCGCGCCAAGATCGCGCCCCTGACTGAGGACCGCTACCTCGCGCCCGACCTCGCGGCTGCGACGGAGCTCGTGCTCTCGGGAGCACTCGGCAAGGCCGCCGGCGTCGACAGCTATGGGGAGCTTTCGGCATGAAGAACTCCCCCTTTCCGTCATGGTCGGGCTTGTCCCGACCATCCACGTCTTCGCTGGTCGAACGTGGTGTTCAAGACGTGGATGCTCGGCACAAGGCCGAGCATGACGAAGGAGTCAGCGCATGAGCACGGGAATCGTCTCCGTCACACGCGGCTCCTCGCCGCTCGTCCTGTCGATGCCGCATCCCGGCACCGGCCTGCCGGCCGAGGTCGCGGTGCAGCTCAATGCGCGCGGCAAACTGGTCGAGGACACCGACTGGCATATGCGCCAGCTCTATGGCTTCGCCGAGCGCTTCCAGCCGACCATTGTCGAGGCCGGGCTCTCGCGCTTCGTAATCGACCTCAACCGCGATCCGGCCGGCGTCTCGCTCTATCCTGGTCAGGCGACCACCGAGCTGGTGCCGACCACCACCTTCGACGGCGAGCCGATCTGGAACACGGCACCCGACGAAGCCGAGATCGCCCGCCGCCGCGCGGCCTATTTCCAGCCCTATCACGACGCCCTCGCCGCCGAGATCGAACACGCCAAAGCCCAGTACGGCTTCTGCCTGCTCTGGGACTGCCACTCGATCAAGTCGGTGATCCCGCGCCTGTTCCCGGGCACGCTGCCGACGCTGAACCTCGGCACCAATTCCGGCGCCAGCGCAGCGCCTTCGATCGAAGCCGCAGCGACCGCTGCGATGGCCAACGGCACGTTCACCCAGGTCGTCAACGGCCGCTTCAAGGGCGGCTGGATCACCCGGCATTACGGCCAACCGGCCGAACACGTGCACGCGCTCCAGATGGAGATCGCGCTTTCCGCCTATCTCAACGACGAAGCCGCGCCCTGGACCTTCGCTCCGGGCAAGGCCGCCAGCCTGCAAGCCACCCTTTCCGCGATGATCGAGGCCGCGCTCGCCGCCGCCACCCAGCTCGAACGGAGCAAGCCATGACCCGCCTGGACAATACCCGCGTCATCCGCCCCGCCACCGGCACCGAGCTCAGCGCCAAGAGCTGGCTGACCGAAGCGCCGCTGCGCATGCTGATGAACAACCTGCATCCGGATGTCGCCGAGAACCCGCAGGAGCTCGTGGTCTATGGCGGCATCGGCCGCGCCGCCCGTACCTGGGAGGATTTCGACCGCATCGTCGCAGCCCTGCGCCAGCTCGAGGCCGACGAGACGCTGCTGGTCCAGTCCGGCAAGCCGGTCGGCGTGTTCCGCACGCACAAGGATGCGCCGCGCGTGCTGATCGCCAATTCCAACCTCGTGCCGCACTGGGCGAACTGGGACCATTTCAACGAGCTCGATAAGAAGGGGCTCGCCATGTACGGCCAGATGACGGCCGGTTCCTGGATCTATATCGGCACGCAAGGCATCGTGCAGGGCACCTACGAGACCTTCGTCGAGGCCGGGCGCCAGCACTATGGCGGCAATCTCAAGGGCAAATGGGTGCTGACCGGCGGCCTTGGCGGCATGGGCGGCGCCCAGCCTCTCGCCGCGGTGATGGCCGGCGCCTCGTGCCTCGCGGTCGAATGCAACCCGGACTCGATCGATTTCCGCCTGCGCACGCGCTATCTCGACGAGAAGGCCGAGACGCTCGACGAGGCGCTGGCGATGATCGAGCGCTGGACCAGGAATGGCGAGGCCAAGTCGGTCGGCCTGCTCGGCAACTGCGCCGAGATCCTGCCCGAGATGGTCCGCCGCGGCATCCGGCCGGACATGGTCACCGACCAGACCTCGGCCCACGACCCGGTCAATGGCTACCTGCCGAAGGGCTGGACCATGGGCCAGTGGCGGCAAGCGCGCGAGGGCAATCCGAAGGCCGTGGAGAAGGCGGCCCGCGCCTCGATGCGCGAGCATGTCGAGGCGATGATCGCCTTCCAGGACATGGGCATCCCGACCTTCGACTACGGCAACAACATCCGCCAGATCGCCAAGGAAGAGGGGCTGGAGAACGCCTTCGCCTTCCCGGGCTTCGTGCCGGCCTATATCCGCCCGCTGTTCTGCCGCGGCATCGGCCCCTTCCGCTGGGCCGCCCTCTCCGGCGACCCGGAGGACATCTACAAGACCGACGCCAAGGTGAAGGAGCTGCTGCCCGACAACAAGCATCTGCACAACTGGCTCGACATGGCGCGCGAGCGCATCTCGTTCCAGGGCGTGCCGGCGCGGATCTGCTGGGTCGGCCTCGGCGATCGCCACCGGCTCGGCCTCGCCTTCAACGAGATGGTCAGGAACGGCGAGCTCAAGGCGCCGGTCGTGATCGGCCGCGACCATCTCGATTCCGGCTCGGTCGCCTCGCCGAACCGCGAGACGGAAGCGATGAAGGACGGCTCGGACGCGGTCTCCGACTGGCCGCTGCTCAACGCCCTGCTCAACACGGCGTCAGGCGCGACCTGGGTCTCGCTGCATCATGGCGGCGGCGTCGGCATGGGCTTCTCGCAGCATTCGGGCGTGGTGATCTGCGCCGACGGCACGGATGACGCAGCCGCCCGCCTGTCGCGCGTGCTCTGGAACGACCCGGCCACCGGCGTGATGCGCCATGCCGATGCCGGCTATGACATCGCGCTCGACTGCGCCCGGGAGAAGGGGCTGAACCTGCCGGGGATTTTGGGCTGACGAACCTCTCGTCTTTCCGGAGCGGCGCGTCAGCGCCGAGCCCGGAACCCAGAACCGATATCGCCCAATGTGAAGCTCACACGTCGGCAGTCTCATTCGGCTATGGCATTGGTTCTGGGTTCCGGGCTCAGGCCTATCGGCCTGCCCCGGAATGACGGCGTCGATGAACTTCAAGGTCGAGGACACCTCATGCGCATCATCCGCGCCGCCGACTGCCTGGTCATGCCGTGGAAGAACGGCGGCGGGACGACCACCGAGATCGCGGTGGCGCCCGAGGGCGCCTCGCTCAACGATTTCGACTGGCGCATCAGCATGGCCCATGTCGGACAAGACGGGCCGTTCTCGTCCTTCCCCGGCATCGATCGGACTTTGTCGGTACTGACCGGGGCCGGCATCACGCTGGCCTTCGTCGATGGCGAGCGTGTCAGGCTCAATCATGGCAGCGCGCCCTACCCTTTCGCCGCCGACCGGGCCGTCGACGGGGTGTTGGTGGATGGGCCGATCGACGACCTCAACGTGATGAGCCGGCGCGGCCGCTGGCAGCACCGGGTTGAGCGTCTCTCCGGAACAGGCTCGCTCACTGCGAGCGAAGGCCTGTTGGTGCTGGTCGCCCGCAAGGGTGGTTGGCTGGTGAACGGCGCGGCGCTTCCCGCCGGCGACAGCGCGATCCTCGACGCGCCGGGGCGCGTCGAGCTCACCATTAGCGGCGGCGAGGCGGAGCTTTATGCGGTTTGGTTGACGACTGAGGCCTGACCCAGGGCGTCATTCTCGGGCGAAGCGAAGCGCAGACCCGAGAATCTCGTGACGACAAGACGCCTGCTGGCGCTCTTTCCGGCCTGAGATGCTCGGGTCAAGCCCGAGCATGACGCTGCCTTCAAGCCGCCTGCCTCGGTTGCGGGCCGATATAGACCGATTGCGGCCGGATCAGGCGGCCGGTCTCGATCTGCTCGCGGGCATGGGCGAGCCAGCCTGTCGTGCGGCCGAGCGCAAAGACGCAGGTGAAGGCTTCCGGCGGGAAGCCGAGCGCCTCCAGCAGCAGCGCCGTGTAGAACTCGACATTGGTCTCGAGGGAGCGCCCAGGCTTGCGCTCGCGCAGGATGGCGAGTGCCGCCTGCTCGACCGCCTCGGCATGACGCAGGCGCCCGGCATCGGCCCCGAGCTTGGCGATCGCCTGCTTCAGTGCGTCGGCACGCGGATCGCGGACGCGATAGATGCGGTGGCCGAAGCCCATCAGCCGCTCGCCGCGACCCAGCGCATCCTCCAGCCAGGCGCGGGCATTGGCCGGCTCGCCGATCGCATCGAGCATCTCGATCACCGGCCCGGGCGCGCCGCCATGCAGCGGGCCCTTGAGCGCGCTGATCCCGGCCAACACGGCCGAGACCAGCCCGGCACGGGTCGAGGCAACGACGCGCGCGGCGAAGGTCGAGGCGTTGAGGCCGTGATCCGCGACGGTGACGAGATAGGTGTCGAGCGCCGCGGCCTGTGCCGCGGTCGGCGCCTCGCCGCGCAGCATGCGCAGGGTATCGGCTGCCTGTGACAGCGCCGGATCGGGAGCGATGGCGGCAAGGCCGCGCTGCTTGCGCACGGCGGCAGCGGTGAAGACAGCCGGCGCGGCGAGCAGCTGCAGCGCGGTGTCGGCGCCCTCGCCGTCGGCGATCTGCGCCGTCCAGGCGCGAATGGCCTCGACCGGCCCGAGATCGTTCGAAAGCGCCGTGCGCTCGACGATACCGAAGAGATCGGCGCGAGCCTTGCCGAGCGCTGCCGAGAGCTCGCGGCCCTGCGGCAAACCGGGCAGCAAGCCGTCGAGCATCAGCGCCGCCATCTCTTCGAAGCTGGTTCGGCCGGCGAGCTCGGCGAGGCTGTGGCCGCGGATCACCAGGCGACCGGCAGCGCCGTCGACCTCGGAGAGCACGGTATGGGCGGCGACGACGTCATCGAGACCATCGGACATGTCATGAACTCCTCAAAAGCGTTCGTCTCGAAAATCGGCTCCCGCATTGCAACAATCAATCTTGAACAATATAATCAATATATCCGGCGGAGGGGCGATGCAGGACTGGTTGACGGCACAGGAGGCGATGGCCCGGCTCGGGCTCAAGCCGCAGACGCTCTACGCCTATGTCAGCCGCGGGCTGATCGAGGCGCGCGGCGACGAAGGGGACTCCCGTCGCAGCCTCTACCGAGCCGAGGACGTCGCCCGGCTGGAGCACCGCAAGGCGCGCGGCCGGCGGCCGGCTGCAATCGCGGAGGACGCGATCGCCTATGGCGAGCCGGTACTGTCCTCCAGCATCACCACGATCGAGCGCGGCGGGCTCTGGTATCGCGGGCAGGATGCGGCGCGCCTCGCCGAGAGCGCCAAGCTGGAAGATGTCGCCCGCCTGCTCTGGGATTGCGGCACGCAGCGCTTCCCGCCTTTGGCGACGATCGTCCCGCCAGGCGAGCCGCTGGCGCGCATCTTCGCGGTGATCGCGGCGCGGACCGCGAGCGACCGGCCAATGGTCGGACGAACCAAGAAGGCGCTCTATCTCGAAGCCGCCGCCGTGCTCGACACGCTGGTCGACGCCATCGCCGGTGGGCCGGGCGAAGGGCCGATCCATGTCCGGCTGGCGCGCGCCTGGGGTTGTGAAACAGAAGGCGCCGAGCCGATCCGGCGGGCGCTCGTCCTGCTTGCAGACCACGAACTCAATGCCTCGACTTTCGCCGCGCGCGTCACCGCCTCGACCGGAGCCTCGCTCGCCGCCTGCGCGCTGGCCGGGCTCTCCGCGCTGTCCGGCCCCTTGCATGGCGGCGTCGCGCCGCGCGTGCTCGCGCTGATGCGGGAGATCGCGCGCGATGGGCTGGAGACGGCTCTCGCGGCACGGCTGGAGGCCGGCGCCAAATTGCCCGGCTTCGGCCATCCGCTCTATCCCGATGGCGACCCACGGGCGCGCGCCCTGTTCGCGGCGTTCGAGCCGCCTTCCGCTTACACCGAGGCGCAGGCCGCCATCGGCGCGCTGACCGGCGAGGAGCCGAACATCGACTTCGCCCTGTCGGCGCTGGCGGCCAGGCTCGCCTTGCCGGAGACTGCGCCGTTCCAGATTTTCGCGGCGGCGCGTTGCACAGGCTGGCTCGCTCATGCGCTGGAGCAGAACCAGACCGGCCGGTTGATCCGCCCGCGTGCCCGCTATGTCGGGCAGCCTCCCGCCTGAAAGCGGAGCATCGGTGGAGCAAGCGCGCTACTGCGCCTTCGCCTGCAGCGCCTCGAAATCCTTGTCGAGCCGGGCGAGCGAGGCCGTGATCCGCTCGCGCCGTTCCCTGATCCAGGCGCCCTGCTCCGCGATTCGGGATTTGGCGCCCGCGAGCATCCGCTCCATCTCGGCCGGCTGCGGGCCGCCTGCAGTCGCGCGGCTGCGCACGATCGCGACGGGATCGAGCGCGGCGCGGAACTCGGCCTCGCTGATCGGGAGCTCGGTCGGATAATCGGTGCCCTTCACCGCCGCGGCATAGATCCGCTTCGCCTCTGCATAGGGAAAGTCGAGCGGCCTGATGTCGTGATCCTTGGCGTGTGTCACGACGTCGGAGGCGAAGTGGTGGCCGACGCGGAAGGGCAGCCTGTATTTGCGCATCAAGAGGTCGGCGAGCTCCTGCGAAGCGGTCCAGTCGCTGTTCAATTCTTCCAACGCTCGCTCGGGGCTGATCACCAGCCCCTTGAGGATGCGATCCCAATTGGCGAGCACGGTGACCGCGCTCTTCACCATCGCGCTGTTGGGCCTGACGTCCTTGGGATCGCTCATCCCCGGCGTGATGTTGTGAGCCTGGATCGCGGCTCCCATCGCGAGCGAGAGCGCGGTCGAAGCTTGCTGGCGCGTGCTGTTGAGCAGGCCGGGATTGCGCTTCTGCGGCATGGCGCTGGAGACATAGGTGTTGCCGTCGCCTTCCTGCAGCAGCATCCAGGGCCGCGCGAAGGCGTATTGGGTCATGACATCCTCGACAAAGGCGCCGGCATGGAGAGCGATGCTGGCGACGATCGCGCCGGCCTCGACCGGGTGCTCGGCCGAAGAGATCTGGCCGGCGTCATAGGCGTTGTCGACGATCGCCGCGAAGCCGAGATAATCGGCCATGCGTTTGCGGTTGAGCGGCCAGCTCGTGCCGTTGAGCACGGTCGTGCCCATCGCCGAGCGGTCGATCCGGGCATAGGCCTCGCGGATGCGCTGGGCGTCGCGCTCGAGGCCGGCGGCATGGCCGAGCAAGGTGTGGCCGAGGCTGTTCGGCTGGGCGGCGACGCCATTGGTATAGTTCGGCACGATCGTCGCCGCGTGCTTCTCCGCCAGCCCGACCAGCGTCGCCGTGGTGCGGTTGAGCTGGTCGGCGAGTGCCAGCATGTCGTCGCGCAGAATCGCGGCACGGTAGGTCGCATGCATGTCCTGGCTGGAGCGGCCGGCGTGCAGCAGCGTGACCTCCTGCCCGCCCGCCGCAATCAGCAGCGGCTCGAAGCTGATCACGGTCGAAGGTCGCTTGCCGCCCGGCTTGGCGCCATCGCTCAGGACCTTGGACAGGCCGGCGGCGATGCGCGGCGCCAGCGCCTTGTCGAGCAGGCCCTCCTCCGTGTTGATCACGGCCGTGGCCTTGTTGATCTCGCCGAGCCAGAAGAACTCGTCGCGGAGGGGTTTTTCCTGGGCCAGGGCTGGGAAAGCTGACATCTGCGCCGCAATTGCCAGCGCAATCACCGATGATCGCACGATCGACCTCCGCTAATGCTCCCCGCCGGGCCGGAGCCTAGCGGGGGCATTGCGGTAGCTCAATCGCGTGCGTTTCAGGCCGCCCGGTCGACCGTCTCGGCAACCCTGCCCTTCTCGCTCATGTAATCCCGCGTCATCGGCAGGGTGCCGAGCCGCTTGGCGAGCTGGAGCTGGAAGACGACGAGGCCGTCATGGCGGAAGCTCGCCTCGGATGCGGCGAGATAGAACTCCCACATCCGCGCGAAGCGCTCGTCATACATCGCGACCGCCTCCTGGCGATGAGCGAGGAAGCGCTCGCGCCAGGCCTTCAGCGTCTCGGCGTAATGCAGGCGCAGCACCTCGACATCGGTGACGATCAGCCCCTCCTGCTCCACCGCCGCCGTGATCTCCGACAGCGCCGGGATATAGCCGCCGGGGAAGATGTATTTGGCGATGAAGGGATTGGTCGCGCCGGGCGGGGTGCTGCGGCCGATCGTGTGGATCAGCGCAACGCCGTCATCCTCGAGCAGGTCGCGGACTTTGCGGAAGTAGTCGCGATAGTAGCCGACGCCGACATGCTCGAACATGCCGACCGAGACGACGCGATCGAAACGCTCGGGCACGGCCCGGTAGTCCTGCAGGCGGAACTCGACCGGCAGTCCCGATTCCTCGGCCCGCTTGCTCGAAGCCGCCAGCTGCTCCTCCGAGAGGGTGATACCGGTGACCTTCGCCCCGGTATCGCGGGCGATCGAGAGGCCGAGCCCGCCCCAGCCCGAGCCGATGTCGAGCACGCGCTGGCCCGGCTTCAGCGAAAGCTTCGCCGCGATGCGACGCTTCTTGGCGGCCTGCGCCTCCTCCAGCGTCGCGTCCGGACGCTCGAAGAAAGCACAGGAATACTGCTGGTCGGCATCGAGGAAGAGCCGGAAGAACTCGCTCTTCAGGTCATAGTGATGACTGACATTGCGCTTCGCCCAGCCTGGGGTGTTGTGCTGCTTCAGTCGCCGCACTGCCGTGCGCAACCGACTCAGCCCTCCCGCCCAGGCCGAAGGCGGCTGTCGCGACAGGCCGCGCACCAAGGTGTCGAGCAACTGGTAGATCGTGCCGCGTTCGACGATGACGCGGCCGTCCATCACCGCCTCGCCCAAGGCGAGCTCGGGATCGAGCGCCAATCTGAATTCTGTTTCGCGGTCGGCGATACGCAACTTGATCGCGGGCGCCGATCCTCGCCCGGCCGAATGGAGTGTTCCATCGGCGAACACAACATCAACCCGCGGCTCGCAAATGAGCCGGGACAACATATTCATCAGCAAACTGCGCATGGCGCCACCTCACGGCAGTGCCCCTTCGCCATCAAAGATGGCGATCACCCGCGGCAGCGTAACAGTGGGTTCGGTGCAAGGCCGATCCTCGTCAGCCGCATGCCGCAGCTGCCAGCCTCCTGACAGGAAAAATGGGGGCGGCGACCCGCTTTTGCCAGCCCGCCCCCCGTCCGGGCCCTATCTGATCATGCCCATGGTGCGCGGCAGCCAGAGCGTCAGCTCGGGGATGAAGGTGATCGCGATCAGGGCCGCGAAGAGCGGGATCAGCCAGGGCAGGATCGCCATGGTGGTGCGCTCGACCGAAAGCTTGGCGACACGCGAGAGCACGAACAGCACCATGCCGAGCGGCGGGTGCAGCAAGCCGATCATCAGGTTGAGCGTCAGGATCAGCCCGAAATGGATCGGGTCGATGCCGAGCTTGAGCGCGATCGGCAGGAGGATCGGCACGACGATGGTGATCGCCGCGATGGTGTCGAGGAAGCAGCCGATGAACAGCAGCAGCAGGTTGACCAGGATCAGGAACACCCATTTGTTCTGGGTGAAGCCGAGGATCAGGTCGGAGAGCAGCTGCGCCGTCTGCGACACCGTCAGCAGCCAGGCGAAGATCGAGGCGGCGGTGACGATGAACAGTACCGAAGCGGTGGTCTCGATCGTGTCGAAGGTCGCCTTGGTCAGGCTGCGCATGGTCATCGAGCGATAGCGCACCAGGCCGAGGAAGAGCGACCAGATCACCGCGGCGGCGGCGGCCTCCGTGGGCGTGAACCAGCCCATGGTCATGCCACCGATCAGGATGACCGGCGTCATCAGCGCCATAACGGCCGAGAAGTTGAAGTAATAGTCCATGGCCAGCAGCACGGCGAGCGCGATGCCGATGGCGAGGTTGGGGTCGAGCCCGGCGAAGACCAGCCCATAGGCCAGGACCGGAAAGCCCATGACGACCAGGACCTCGATGCCGGCAGAGCCGAGCTCGCGCAGCGAGAACTTGGTGTCCGAGCCCCATTTGTAGATGCGGGCAAAGATCGCGACGGTGAGCATCATGAACAGCGTCATGACCACGCCGGGGATGACGCCGCCGAGGAAGAGCGCGCCGATCGAGGTGTTCGCCATCATGCCGTAGATGACGAAGGGCAGGGACGGCGGGATGATCGGACCGAGCGTTGCCGAGGCGGCGGTGACGCCGACCGCGACCTCGGTCGAATAGCCGTGGTCCTTCATCGCCTTGATCTCGATCGTGCCGATGCCGGCGGCATCGGCGATCGCGGTGCCCGACATGCCGGAGAAGATCACCGAGCCGATGATGTTGACCTGGGCGAGGCCGCCGCGCATCCAGCCGACGAGGGCGACGGAGAAGGAGTAGATGCGGCCGGTGACGCCGGCGATGTTCATCAGATTGCCGGCGAGGATGAAGAAGGGCACCGCCAGCAGCGGGAAGCTCTCGACGCCGGCGATCATGCGCTGCGCCAGGATCACGTCCGGCACGGTGCCGGAAACGAGGATGAAGGCAAGCGAGGCGACGGCCATCGAGATGGCGACCGGCACGCCGAGCACCATCAGGCCGAGGAAGGTTCCGAGCAGGATCAGCATGGGTCAGGCCTCCGAGCCGTCGAAGGCCGAGGGACGTTCCAGCACGGAGTAGCCCCGGCGCCAATTCTGCCAGGCGACCTGGATCGAGCGCAGCGTCATCAGCGCGAAGGCGACGACGACGGCGTAGAACACCGGCGATTTCGGGAACTGGATCGTCGTCATCATCTCGTCGGGGATGAGCTCGGCATAGCGATGCACCAGCACCGTGCCATAGGCGAAGAAGCCGATGCGGATGACATCTACGGCGGTCGAGAGCGCCCGGCCCGCACCATGCGAGAGATAGCGGTAGAGGAAGTCGACCTGGATGTGCCTGGAGGCGCGCACGCAGAGCGAGGAGCCGAGGAAGACCACGACGATCAGCGCATAGATCGCGATCTCCTCGGTCCAGGCGAAGCTGTCATTGAGAACGTAGCGGGTGAAGAACTGCGCCACGACGCAGGCGACCATCAGCCAGAAGGCGGCCAGCGTCGCCCAGTCCTCGAGGCCGTAGCCGGAGAGGTCGGCCGGCGGCGGCGCCTCGTCGAAGACGTGGGCGATCTCCTCGCTGGTGACTTGGGTATGGACTTCCGGCGTCGTGGTCATGGCATGGTCTTCTGTTCGACGGAATGCGGGAACCTCGCCGTCTTTCCGGGGCAGGCCGAAGGCCTGAGCCCGGAACCCAGAACCGATGCGGGCGTCCGCCGGAGTGAGACGGCCACCGCGCCTTGCCTGAAACGGCATCGGCTCTGGATTCCGGGCTCGCCGCTACGCGGCGCCCCGGAATGACGGAGGAGTCACTTGATCGCCTGGATCCGCTCCCAGTCGGCCTTGCGATAGCCGTACTGCTCGAAGGTCACGTTCTTCTGGACCGCGGCGAGGAAGTCGGCCTTGTCGATCTCGGTGACCGAGAGGCCCTTGTCCTTGAAGACCTGGACGAGCTTGGTTTCGTCCGCCTGGATCTTCTTGGTGGCGCGCTCGGCCGCCTCCTGGGCGACGTCGGTGAAGATCTTCTTGTCCTCGGGCGGGAGCTTGGCCCAGAGCTGCTTCGAGACGACCGTGTTGAGGTGGTCGACGATGTGGCCGGTGAGCACGATGTGCTTCTGCACTTCGTAGAACTTCTTGGCGTCGATGGTGTTGAGCGGATTCTCCTGCGCCTCGACGGTGCCGTTCTGGAGCGCCAGATAGACCTCGGCGAAGGCGATCGGCGTGGTGTTGGCGCCGCAGGCGCGCGGCATGGCGAGATAGGCCGGCACGTCGGGCACGCGGATCTTCAGGCCCTTCATGTCGGCGCAGGTCTTGATCGGCTTGTTCGAGGTGGTGTGGCGCGTGCCGTAATAGGTCACGGCCAGGATCTGGTGGCCGCTCTTCTCCTCATAGCCCTTGGCCATCTCCTTGAAGACGTCGCTCTTCACATAGGCGAGGAGATGGTCGGGGCCGCGGAAGATGAAGGGGTAGTAGGTCACGCCGATCGGCGGATAGGCGCGCGCCGCGAAGCTCGAGCCCGAGATGATCATGTCGACCGTACCGAGCGTCAGGCCCTGGTTGATGTCGGTCTCCTTGCCGAGCTGCGAAGCCGGATAGACCGTGATCTCGTATTTGCCGTTGCTGCGCTTCTTGATCTCCTCGGCAGCCCAGACCGACTCCGTGTGGAAGGGCTCGGAGGTTTCGTAGACATGGGCCCATTTCAGCTTGGTCTGGGCCTGCGCCGGCGCGCCGGCGAAAAGAGCGCCGGCGGCGAGCGCGGCGAGGGCGTAGTGCAACTTCATGGTCAGTCCTCCCTGGAACTCTCGGATATGATCGAAGCCTGCGTCATTTGATCGGCCGCGGCCGGCGTTGACGCTCGCCTGCCCGCTTGAGGTCGGTGTCACCGAAGCTCTGCGAAAAGCGCTCCTGCGAGGCCTGGAGATGGGCGTACATCGCCGCGCGCGCCGCATCGCGATCGCCGTTGGCGAGTGCAGCAAGGATGGCGCGGTGCTCGCGCGCCGCGGTGCGCCAGGATTCCTCGTTCTCGAAATACTGCGCGAGCTGGCGGAAATACGGGCTCATGCGCTGGTCGAAGAGCTCGCCGACACAGCGCACCAGCACGGTGTTGCCCAGCATCGCCGCGATCTCGACATGGAAGGCGCGATCGAGCGCGATCAGCCGTTCGGCCGGCAAACCCGGCGGCTCCATCTGGTCGAGAATGCCGGCGAGTTCGGTCAGATGCTCCGGCGTCGCCTGCCCTGCCGCCTCGGCCGCGACCGCGCCCTCGATCAGCCGGCGTGCCGCCAGCACCTCGAACGGCCCCTCGACGGGAAAGCCCGCTCCGGCGAGTTGCGCGGCGGCCTGGGCGGGATCGACGACATAGACCCCCGAGCCCATGCGGATGCGCACCCGGCCCTCGACTTCGAGCGCGATCAGGGCCTCGCGCACCGAGGGACGGGAGACGCCGAGCTTCTCGGCGAGCTCGCGTTCGGGCGGCAGGCGGCTGCCGACCGGGAATTCATGCTGGTCGATGAGATGGCGCAATTGATCGGCGATCTGCCGATAAAGACGCGGCGACTCGACGACTGCGAGCGGCATCGCTCCCCGGACCCTTCCCTGCGCCGCCTGTTTGGGACGGCTTCGATTTGGCCATGTGGTCAGGCCAATTTCGACAGGGAAGGAACCACCATACCGGTCCGGAGTCAACCGGTATGGTGGCTTAGGCCCTCAGTGTCCCTCGGCCGCCAGCACCGCCTCGACGCGGATCTCCTCGACCAGCCGCTCCTTCAGCGCGACGAATTCCGGCGAGGTCTTGATCGTGTAGGGCCGAGGATGAGGCAGCTCGACCGGGATATCGGCCTTGATCCGCCCCGGCCTCGCACTCATCACCACGACGCGCGAGCCGACGAAGATCGCTTCCTCGATGTCGTGGGTGACGAAGAGCACGGTCTTCTGCTCGCGCTCCCAGATGCCGAGCAGCATTTCCTGCATCAGCGCGCGGGTCTGGTTGTCGAGCGCGCCGAAGGGCTCGTCGAGCAGCAGGATTTTTGGATCGTTGGCGAGCGCACGCGCTATCGCGGTGCGCTGCTGCATGCCGCCGGAGAGCTGCTTGGGGAAATGGTCGACGAAGCCGGCGAGGCCGACGCGTTCGGCCCATTTGCGGGCGATGCCGAGGCGCTCGCGCTCGGGCACGCCCTTCTCGCGCAGGCCGAAGGCGATGTTCTGCACCACGCTCAGCCAGGGGAAGAGCGTATAGCTCTGGAAGACGAAGCCGCGATCGGCGCCCGGCCCGGTGACGGGGGCGCCGTCGAGCAGGATCTTGCCCTCGCTCGCCGTCTCCAGCCCGCCGATGATGCGCAGCAGCGTCGACTTCCCGCAGCCGGAGGGGCCGAGAATGGTGATGAAGTCGTTGTCGGCAACGGTGAGCGAGGTCGGCATCAGCGCGCGCGTCGCCTGGCCCTTGCCACGCGCCGGAAAGACCTTGCCGACCTGGTCGATCAGAAGCTTGCTCATGCTTGCGCCCACGGAAACAGGCGCTGGTTGACCGCCTTGAAGAGAAAATCCGAGATCAGCCCGATCAGGCCGATGACGATGATGCCGAAGATGATCTGCCCGGTGTTGAGCAGCGCCTGGCTGTCGGTGATCATGTGGCCGATGCCGGAGGAGGAGCCGATCAATTCTGCGACGATGACATAAGTCCAGGCCCAGCCGAGGACGAGGCGGAAAATCTCGGCGATCTCCGGCGCGGCATTGGGCAGGAGCACCCGGCGCACCACCGAGGAATCGCTGGCGCCCAGCGTATAGGCAGCGTCGACCAGGTCGCGCCTGATGCCGCCGACCGCGACCGCGATCATCAGCACGAGCTGGAAGAACGAGCCGATGAAGATGACGAGCAATTTCTGCGTCTCGCCGATGCCGGCCCAGAGGATCAAGAGCGGGATGAAGGCCGAGGCCGGCAGATAGCGCGCGAAGGAGACGAAAGGCTCGAGGAAGGCCTCGACCGGCTTGTAGGCGCCCATGGCGATGCCAAGCGGCAGCGCCACGATCACCGCCAGGATGAAGCCGCCCAGCACCCGCCAGATCGTCATGCCGATGTCGAACAGGAAGCCGTGATTGACGAGCAGGTTCCAGCCTTCGCCGACCATGGTCAGCGGATCGGCGAGGAAGAGCTTCTGGACATAGCCGCCGAAGGTCGCGACCGACCAGACGACGACGAAGAGCGCGAAGAAGGCGACGCCGTAGCCGACACGGGCGGCGGCGGAGACCGGCTGAAGTGGTTTCATCGTCTGAGACTTGTTTCCTTCACGAGAGCGGCGAGTTCACGCCAGGGCTCGATGGACCAGTAGCCGGAGGCTGCCCCGGAGGTGGAGGGCAGGATGAAGACGCTAGCACCGGCGAGCGGCGCGGACCGCAGGCCATAGCCGAGCCTGTCGCCCCTCACCTCTCCCAGGGCAGCCTGGGCGGCACGCTTGCCGTTGAACGCGACGATCGCCGGAGCATGCTGATGAATCTTGACCAGGAAGCCGGCGATATCGAAATGCTGCGGCGTCAGCGCCGTGTCGGGGCCGGACGTCCCCTTGGCGACATCGGTGAAGCCGATGCCGTAGCGCGGCAGCTCCCGGAAATCCGCGGGGCCGAGCGGCTCAGGGATCAGCCCGGTCTCGAACAGGGTCTTCCAGAACTTGTTGCCGGGACCGGCATAGTAGGCGCCCCGCCGGGCAGAGGCTGCTCCGGCCTGCGTGCCGCAGAAGACGACATGCAGGCCGGCGCTCAGCACATCCGGCAGGACATCACCGCTCACTTGCCGGCGACGTACTTCGTCTCGACCAGCGTGGCGATGTCGGGCTTGGCCTTGATCAGGCCGATCTCGAGCAGCAGCTCGGCCGCCTTGGTGGTGAAGGCCTGCCACTCGCCGGCGAAGAAGGCCTTGTTGCCGGCGGCATCCGACCAGCGCAGATAGCCGGCCGACTTGCCGAACTGCTCGCCGGTCTGCTTCACATCGGCGCCCATGATGCCATAGGCCTTGGCCTGATCGGCCTTGATCAGCTCCAGCGCCTCGAAATAGCTCTTGGTCAGCGCTACGGCAGCGGCGTCGTTCTCGGCGAGGAATTTCGGCGTGCAGCCGAAGGTGTCCATCACCATCGGGTAGTCGAGCGTGGTGGCGATGATCTTGCCGGCCTCGGGCTTCTCGCGCACGGCCGAGAGATAGGGTTCATAGGTCATGGCGGCGTCGTTCTGGCCGGCGATGAAGGCCTGCGCAGCCGGGCCGGGCTCCATGTTGACGACGCTGACGTCCTTCACCGACATGCCGTTTTCCTTGAGGATCCAGGCGAGGGCGAAATAGGGCGAGGTGCCGGGCGCGGAGGCTGCCACCGTCTTGCCCTTCAGGTCCTTGATCGAGCTGGTCGAGCCGCGCACCGCCATGCCGTCGGCGCCATAGCTCTTGTCGAGCTGGAATATCTGCTTGGTCTTGATGCCGACGGCGTCCCAGACGATCCAGGTCTCGACCGTGGTCGCGGCGCACTGGATGTCACCCGAGGCGATGGCGAGGTGGCGGTCCTTCTGCGGGATCTTCTTGATCGAGACGTCGAGCCCGTTCTTGGCGAAGATGCCGGCCTCCTTGGCCAGCACCAGCGGCGCGAAGCCGGTCCAGCCGGAGATGCCGACATTGACCTTGGTCTGCGCCTGCGCGCCGCCGGCGGCCATGAGAGCCGCAAGACCGATCCCGGCCAACATCCCGATACGCTTGATACCCGTCATGACGAACCCTTCCCCTCTTGTTTCCGCCTGTGGCAGACACCCCGGCCAACGCAGCCCGATGGCGCCCGATAAAGCAAGCTTCGTTCCAGATCACGTTAAATGCATATGCAAACCGGTCAAGGCGGCATCACCCGGACTTGGGAAAGCAATGACATTCTCTTGTTTGACACTGCGGTAGCGATCCCTTCCCCTCGGCATGACAGGCGCGGTGCGCCTTTGGCTATGAAAGAGGTCTTCCCGGATGAATGGCGCCGACCGCCTGTGCGACACGCTGCTGGTCAACGATGTCGATGTCTGCTTCGCCAATCCCGGCACCTCGGAAATGCATTTCGTCGCGGCGCTCGACCGCAAGCCGCAGATGCGCTGCGTGCTCGGCCTGTTCGAAGGCGTCGTCACCGGCGCGGCCGACGGCTATGCCCGCATGGCCGACAAGCCGGCGGCGACGCTGCTGCATTGCGGGCCCGGCATGGCGAACGCGCTCGCCAACATGCACAATGCGAAGCGCGCCAATACGCCGATGATCAACGTGGTCGGCGACCACGCGACCTACCATCTCCAGCACGATGCGCCGCTGACCAGCGACATCGAGAGCCTGGCCTGGCCCATGTCGCAATTCGTGCGCCGCATCGCTTCGCCGGAGGATGTCGGCCCGGCGATCGGCGAAGCCTATGCCGCCTCGCTCTCGCTGCCCGGCGTCACCACCGTGATCCTGCCGGCCGATTGCGCCTGGGGCAGCGTCGAGCCGGCGGAACTGAAGCGCACGCCGGTGCCGGCGCCGAAGCAGGTCGATGCGGCCCGGATTCGCGCGGTCGCCGGCCTGCTGCGCAAGCACGGCTCGCGCGCCGCGATCATGCTGACCGGCTCGGCGCTGCGCGAGGGGCCGATGGCGATGGCGGCGCGGGTCTGCGCCGCGACCGGCGCGCAGATCTTCGCACAGATGTCGAACGGGCGGATCGAGCGCGGCGCCGGCCGCGTCGCTATCCCGAAGGTGTTCTATCCGATCGACATGGCGCTGCAGCAGCTCGCCAATATCGACCTGCTCGTCCTGATCGGCGCCAAGGTACCGGTCGGCTTCTTCGCCTATCCCGGCAAGCCGGGCCGGCTCGTCCACGAGAACTGCCAGGTCGAGCAACTGGCCGTGCAAGGCGACGACCTGCCGGATGCGATCGCGGCGCTGGCCGACGAGCTCTCCGCCAAGGCGACGCCGCCCGCCTTCATCGCCGCGCCGCAGAAGGCGGACAACGCGCTGCCGACCGGGACGCTCGACGCCGACAAGGTCTGCACCATCGTGGCGCGGCTCCTGCCGGAGAACGCGATCATCTGCGACGAATCCGTCTCGTCGGGCCGCAGCTTCTACTATGACTGCCATGGCGCGCCGCAGCACGACTATATCCAGCTCACCGGCGGCGCGATCGGCGAAGGCATTCCGCTCTGCGTCGGCGCCGCCGTTGCCTGCCCCGACCGCAAGGTCATCGGCATGCAGGCCGACGGCTCCGGCATGTACACGGTGCAGGGCCTCTGGACGCAGGCGCGCGAGAATCTCGACGTCGTCACCGTCGTCTTCGCCAACCGGACCTATGCGATCCTGCACGGCGAGATGCGCAATGTCGGCGTCAATGATTTCGGCCGCAACGCCAAGCTGATGCTCAATCTCGACGAGCCGGCGCTCGACTGGGTGTCGATGGCGAAGGGCATGGGTGTCGAGGCCGGCCGCGCGACGACGGCGGAAGAATTCGCCAGGCTGTTCAAGGGAGCGCTCGGCCGCAAGGGGCCGTTCCTGATCGAGGCGGTGATCTGAGCTGCGGACCTGCGCCGTAACCAAACGCGACGACATGGCGAATTCGCATGTCGATACTTATCTCGGCGGCAGCAAGGAGGTTTGACATGACGGAACGTGCTGTACTCGCAGGCGGTTGCTTCTGGGGCATGCAGGACCTGATCCGCAAGCTCCCCGGCGTCGAGACGACAAGGGTCGGCTATACCGGCGGCGACGTGAAGAACGCGACCTATCGCAATCACGGCAGCCATGCCGAGGGGATCGAGATCAGCTTCGACCCCGCCAAGATCGGCTACCGGCAGCTGGTGGAGTTCTTCTTCCAGATCCACGACCCGACCACGCTGAACCGCCAGGGCAACGACCTCGGCACCAGCTATCGCTCGGGCATCTACTATGTCGACGAGGCCCAGAAGAAGATCGCCGAGGAGGTGATCGCCGAGGTGAACGCCTCCGGACGCTGGCCGGGCAAGGTGGTTACCGAGGTCAAGCCCGAAGGCGATTTCTGGGAGGCCGAGCCGGAGCACCAGGATTATCTCGAGCGTTATCCGGCCGGCTACACCTGCCACTGGGTCCGTCCGGACTGGGTGCTGCCGCGGCGTGAGGCGGCGGAATAGCGGAGTTCAAAGGCCGCGCACGGCCGTTGATGCAGCCCCTTCTCCCCTCGGGGGAGAAGGTCCCGGCAGGGGGATGAGGGCGCTACGACTGGGTGAACGACAAAGGGCCGCTTACGCGGCCCTTCCCTCATCCGACCCGGCTATGCCGGGCCACCTTCTCCCCCGAGGGGAGAAGGATAAACCTCAATCTTTGAACCCACCCAGGAAGGCATCGAGGCAATCGCCGATCGCCTCGATCGCGTAGCCGCCCTCCTGCACCACCAGGGTCGGCAGGCCGAGCGCCTTCACCCGCTCGCCGATCGTGCCGAAATCGGCGGCTTCGAGCTTGAGCACGCCGATCGGGTCGTCCTTGTGGGCGTCATAGCCGAGGGCGATCACCAGGACCTCGGCACCGAATTCGCGGATGGCGCGGCCGGCGCGGTCGACCGCCGCCTCCATCTCGGCGCCGCCGGCGCCGGGGGCGAGCGGCAAATTGAGGTTGAAGCCCTCCCCTGCCCCGTTGCCGCGCTCGTCCTCATAGCCGGTGAAGAAGGGATAATAGTTCACCGGGTCGGCATGGACCGAGATCGTCAGCACATCGTTCCGGCGATAGAAGATCTGCTGGGTGCCGTCGCCATGGTGGGCGTCGACATCGAGGATCGCGACCTTGCCGAATTTGCTGCGCAGGCGCTGCGCCGCGATCGCAGTGTTGTTGAGATAGCAGAAGCCGGAGGCGCGGTCGGCGCGGGCATGATGGCCCGACGGACGGCAGAGCGAATAGACCGCGCGCTCGCCGGCGAGGATCGCCTCGGCGCCCGAGACCGCGGTCTCGGCCGAGCGCAAGGTCGAGAGCCAGCAATGCTCGCCGACCGGCACGGACATGTCGCCGAGATACCAGCCCATCTGGCCGACGATCCCGGTCGGGCGGCAGGGCGGGCGGACATCCTCGTCGGTGCGGCCACTCCAATAGGGGAAGGTATTGGGCCAGGCCTCGGGCCCGCGCTCGGGCAGAGCGAGCCAGCGCTGCCACAGCCCCTCGAGGAAGCGGACGAAGCCTTCGTCATGGACCGCAAGCACCGGCCCGGTGCCATGCTCGGCCGGACGCTCGGGCGTGATGCCGTGCTTCGCCAGCGCGCCGAGCAGCCGCTCGGTCCGCTCCGGCAGGTCCTTCGGCGCGACGATCTGGCCGAAGCGCATATATTGCTGCGGATCGTGCTTGGACTGGTCGGGATGATAGAAGGCGCGCATGCAAGGCTCCGGTCTTTGATGCCGGCATAGCGCCACGAAAACCACGTCGCGACCAGTGCGCCTGATCAGGCGGCGGCACTATCCCCGTGCATGGCGTCGCCCTTGGGCAGCAGGTCGGGCAGCTGCAGCAGCCAGGGCACGCGATTGGCGGGCGCCGGCTTGGCGTAGCGATAGCCCTGGGCGAAGCGGCAGCCCTGCTCTTTCAGGAATGCCTCCTGCTCGGCGGTCTCGACGCCCTCGGCGATGACGTCGAGGCGCAGATCGGCGGCAAGCTGGAGCAATGCCCGCACGATCGCCGCATCACCGCCATTCTCGGTGACATGGCTGACGAAGCCGCGATCGATCTTGAGCGCATCGACTGGGAAGCGCTTGAGATGGGTGAGCGAGGCGTAGCCGGTGCCGAAATCGTCGAGCGCGACGCGCAGGCCCGCGGCGCGCAGCGTCTTCAGCGTGCGCTCGGCCTCGTCGGCATTGCGGGTGAGCAGCACGGTCTCGGTGACCTCGACCCCGAAATGGCTGGCCGGGACGCCGGCCGCAGCCAATTGCCCGAGCAGGCGCTCCGGCAGCGCCGGATCGCGGAAGACGCTGGCCGCGAGATTGACGCAGATATGGCCGACATCGAGGCCGGCATCGAGCCAGCGCCGCAGGTCGTTCACCACGGCTGCGATGATCGCATCGCTGATCCCGGCGGCGATCTCGGCGTCCTGGAAGCCTTCCTGGAAGGCGGCCGCCGGAATGATCCCCCGCTCGGAATGGCGCCAGCGCGCCAGGGCCTCGAAGCCGGCGATCCGGCCGGTGTCGAGCGCGACCTGCGGCTGGTAGTAGGGCAGGATACGCTCTTCCTTCAACGCCCCGGCCAGCCCCTGGCAGACGGCGACGCGGCGCGCCATCGCGGCCCGCATCGCCGGCTCGTAGACGACGGCCATGTTGCGGCCGTTGGCCTTGGCCCGGTAGAGCGCGAGATCGGCGTCTTTCATCAATTCGACGCCGTCGCGGTCATGCTCGGGCGCCAGCGCGATGCCGAGGCTGGCCCGGGTCGCGATCGTCTGCCCGGCATGTTCGCAGGGCTGGCGCAGCACCTCGATCAATGCTTCGCCCTTGACCAGCGCCTGCAGTCCCGTCAGCCGCTGCGTCGAGAGTACGACGAACTCGTCGCCGCCGAGCCGGGCGACGAGCTCGTCCGGACCGATCGCAGCCGCGAGCCGCTTACCCGCCTCGATCAGCAGCGCGTCGCCGGCATCGTGGCCGAGCGTGTCGTTGATCGACTTGAAGTCGTCGAGATCGATCAGGAAGAGGCCGACAGCCCCGCCCTTGCTCGCCATCCGCGCCAGCGCCTGCTGCATCCGCTCGCCGAACAGCAAACGGTTCGGCAGGCCGGTCAGCGCGTCATGCGTCGCCTGCCGGCGGGTGCGGGCCTCGGCCGCCTTGCGGTCAGTGATGTCGACGATGCCAGCAACGACGGCCGGTGTTTCACCGATCGGCAGCGTCGTCGCGGTGATCAACACGTCGCGGATGGCGCCGCTGCCGTCGCGCACCTGCGCCTCATGGCCCTCGATCTGGTCGTGGTCGTTGAGCAGGCGGGCGATGACGCGACGATTGCCGCCGTCGAGCAGCACGTCCTGGACCTGCGCCTGCGTGACCTCGTCACCGAAATAGCGCTTCGCCGCATCGTTGCCGCGCAGGAAGCGGCCCTCGCCGCGCGAGGTGACGATCAGCGGGATCGGCACGGCCATGAAGACGCGCTCGATCATCGCCTGGCTGGCACCGAGCTCGTTCTTGGCCTGGCGCTCGGCCTGGGTCGCTGCCCATTCGAGCCGGCGCAGGCGGTTGCCATGCACGACGACCAGCCCGAGCGCGAAATTGAGCATGACGAGGACAAGGATCAAGCCGAGCAGCGTCGTGGGTAGCGGCCCGCCGCCGAGATAGCCGGCGAGCATCAGCGCGCTGCAACCCAGCCCCAGCGTCATCGTCCAGCGGAAAGAGGTCGGCGACACCAGATAGAAGATCGACGGCAGCATCAGCACGACGAAGAGCGCGAGATCGCTGCGTGACGACACCAGCAGCGCGACCATCAGCCCGGTCGAGACCTCCCAGAGGATCAGCACGGCTTGCGCCTGCGAAAAGCGCGTCGCCTTGCGCACCAATGCGAAGCAGAGCAGCGAGGCGAAGACGACCATCAGCCGCGCCGGCACGGCGACGAAGAAGTGCGGCGTGCCGTGGAAGCGCCAGTCGCTGGCGAGGAAGAGCGTGTTGAGCACCGCCGAGATCAGGAAGATCAGCCGGCACTGCCGCAGCGTCTCGCCGAAGCGCGCATCGCGAAACGCCGCTTCGCGGGCGGAATCACGAAATTCGCCACCAAATCGAAACAGGCCGTCGCGCGTCATGCCGTACCCTTGTCCGGCACGAGTCAAGGGCAGGTTAAGGCGGGGCGGTCAGCGATCCCCGCCAGCATCGGCCGGCGCAGCCAGGGCCGTGAGCTCGCCGGCAAGTTGCGCGATGTCGAAACGGCCCTCGCGGTACCAGTCGACCGAGCCGTTCATGGCGCCGAGCAGGAAAAGCCGCAGCCGTTCCGGTACGACGCCGGGCGCGAGCACGTCGGCGGCGGCGAGCTCCTCGATCAGCGCCCGCCAGAGATCGTCATAGGCGCGCCGCGTGCGGCGCACGCTTTCCGGCGTCGGATTCTCGCCGAAGCTGAAGACCTTGATGCTGGCGCAGGTGTAGTCGGAATGGCCATGCAAGGCAGCGAGATGGGCCGCGATCGCCGCCTTGAGGCGCTGGCGCGGAGTCGCCTCGCCCGCAACACCCAAGGCATACATCACCGTCTCATGAACCAGGCGGACGCCGTCATTGACGACGGCCTCGACGATTTCCTCCTTGGAGCCGAAGTGGTGATAGAGGCTGGCCTTGCGGATGCCGACGGCCTCGGCGATCTCGCGCAAACTGGTCTGATGGTAGCCATTGCTGCGCAGCAAACGCGCAGCATGGTCGAGGATCAGGCGGCGCGCGCCGCCCTCCAGTTCCGCCCGCTCGGCCCGTCCCGACACCACCGTCACAGCCGCTTCGCCACCTCTTCGAGCATGACCTCGGTGGCGCCGCCGCCGATCGCCTGGACGCGGGCATCGCGGGCCATGCGCTCGATCGCGCTCTCGCGCATGAAGCCCATGCCGCCATGGAACTGGACGCAGGCGTACATCACCTCGTTGACCAGCTCGCCGCAATAGGCCTTGACCATCGAGACCTCGCGCGTCGCATCGAAGCCCCTGGCGTCGAGCCAGGCGGCGTGATGGACGAGCTGGCGTCCGGCCTCGACCTTGCCTGCGAGCATGGCGAGCTTCTGGCGGATCGCCTGCTTGTCCCAGAGCGGCGCGCCGAAGGCGGTGCGGGTGCGGACATAGTCGACCGTCAGCTCGATCGCGGCCTGCGCCTCGCCCATCGCCATGGCGCCGATCACGGTGCGCTCGTTCTGGAAGTTGCGCATGATCGCGTAGAAGCCGCGGCCCTCGCCGCCGAGCAGGTTCTCCACGGGGATCCGGCACTCCTCGAAGACCAGCTCGGCCGTGTCGGAGGAGCGCCAGCCATGCTTGTCGAGGGCGCGGCTGACGCGGAAGCCCGGCGTGCCCTTCTCGACCAGGAACATCGAGACCGACTGCGAGGGCTTGGCCGAAGGATCGGTCTTGGCGGCGACGCAATAGAGATCGGCATGGACGCCGTTGGTGATGAACATCTTGGCGCCGTTCAGCACGTAGAAGTCGCCCTCGCGCCGTGCCGTGGTGCGGATGCCCTTCACATCGGAGCCGGCATCGGGCTCGGTGACGGCGATGGCGCAGATCACCTTGCCGGCGACGATATCCGGCATCCAGCGGTCGCGCTGCACCTTGCTGCCGGCATTGAAGAGATGGACCGAGGCCATGTCGGTATGGACCAGCGCGGTGATGGCGAAACCCGAGAAGGTCGAGCGGCCGAGCTCCTCGGCCAGCACCACCGTCGCGAGCGTGTCGAGCTCGGAGCCGCCATACTCTGCGGGGTAGCGGATGCCGAGGAAACCGAGCTCGCCCATGCGGGCCAGCACCTGCCGCGGCACCATCCCGGCCTCTTCCCAGGCGAGCCCATGCGGCTTGACCTCATTCGTGACGAAGCGGCGCAGCTGGTCGCGCAGCGCCTCGTGCTCCTCGCCGAAATAGGGCGAGCGCAACGTCCCGCCGCCGACCGCATCGAAACTGTCCATCGCCGCCATCATGCTCCGCTATCTCCCCGGGAGCTTAACCTACCGGTCGGAAGGTAGGCAATCTCGATATTGAACAGGACGAGAGGGGCGATAGGCACCCCTCTCAGCCGGGTCGATATGCGTGGCTTCGGCCAGGCTTTCGTCAGGGATCAGTTGCAGCCGCAGCCGTGGCCGCCATTGCCGATCCCGATGCCGCCGCGACCGACGCTGACCTTGTTACCGTTCAGGATGCCATTGCCGCTCAGCACCGAGACGTTGTTGAGCACCTTGACGTTCGAGACGGCGGTCGTGACCGAGGCCACCGTGGTGACCACGCCGCCGAGAAGGCCGCCGCCGCGGCCACCCTTGCTGCCGGCGAAGGCGGGGGTGACGGAAAAGGCAGCGATCGAGGCAAGAACAATTGCGTACTTCATCTTTCTCTCCCTGCACTCGCTCCGGGTATCGAAGCGATATGCACGTTTTGAGTGCATTCCATTTTGATCGCAACTTGAACACATAATTAACCATACTTGCTAGCCTTAACGTACAGGCAAATGAATACAAGAAACCCATTTCAGCAAGTTGCAGTAATTTAGATCGGATCTATCCTTGTAGTGACACGTGAATTCTCTTCGAGATTAACTATCCATTAGGCATGATCATCTACTCTCCACTGAAAGAGAGGATGTTCATGCGTCCTATCCGTACGGTGTTCGCACTCTGCTGCGTGTTGTTCAGCACTCATCCGGCCACCGCTGGCGACGAGCCGGCCGAAACATTGGTCTCGACGGCGGTGGTGGGATTGCGCGGCGGCTTCGACTCGAGCCCGACCAACAGCAAGGGCGAGAAGGGCAGCCCGACGCTGACCGGCTTCGCGAGCTGGAATTACCTGCGCGGGACAGTGCAGGACGGCTACGGGCTCGACCTCCTCCTGGTCGACACGCAGTACGATCCGCGCCAGCTCGCGGCCAGCCGGCAGCACACCCTGACGCTGAAGCACGCCACCGGCATCGGCGAGCGGCTCACCTTGCAGTCCTCGCTCGCGCTCGAGAACGAGCAGACCTGGTCGCGCCGCCGCAACAGCCTGACATGGCGCGAGCGGCTCAATCTCAGCCTCGGCTCCTTCAGGCTCTTCGCCAATGCCGAGGCGCGACTTGCCGCGCTTAACGAGCGCAACGTCTTCGTCGATGGCGATTTCCTGCCGCAGGACGAGAACCTCGCCACCCTCGGCATCACGCCCGGGATCGCCTGGCGCCAGGGCGACACCGAGATCGGCGTCTCCTTCATGGCGTCACGGACGCGCTTCACCAACGGCACCGACTATCTCGGCATGCGCCGCGACAACTACCGGTTGCAGCCGAACCTGTTCGTCTCGACCGCGTTCAACGGGGCGAGCTTCGAGGCCTCGCTCTCGCCGCTGCAGATCATCTTCCCGGACAGGGAGTTCGAGAACGAGAAGAAGCTGCTCTATACGGCCAAGCTGCGCGTTCCCTACCAGATGCTGACGCTCGACCTGTCCTCGGGCCGCACTGCCGAGGACACCACCCTGCCCTTCGCCGTGGTCAACCTCGTGACCCAGCACGAAGGCAAGCTGACCGCCCGCTTCAACGAGACGAACGCGCTCTCCCTCACCGTCCGGCAGAAGCTCGAGGACTATCTCGGGCTCGACGCGACGACCCGCACGTCGAGCATCGGCCTCGACTATGCCCGCGGCCTCGGTGCCGGCATGACCGCGACCGCCTCCGCCGCCTGGCGCAAGACCAAGGATACCGGGCTGGAGGCGGTTCCGGCCTTCGTCGTCCAGCTTGGCCTGCAGAAGCAGCTCGACTTCAGCGAGCCGGGCAAGGGCGCAAAGAAGGGCGGGTGAGCAAACCGACCCTCGCCGTCATGCTCGGCCTTGTGCCGAGCATCCAAGTCTTGAACGCAACCCTCGACTAGCGAAGACGTGGATGGTCGGGGCAAGCCCGACCATGACGGTTGTGGCTCGGTCGTTCGAAGAACTCAGGCGAGTTTGCCGCCGACCGCCTTCTCCAGGATCGCCCAGGCCTCGTCGCCGTATTTGCCCTTCCACTCGCCATAGAAGCCGGCCTTCTGCAGCGTGGCGCGGAATTCGTCGGCCTTGGTCTGGTTGATGACCATGCCCTTGGAGGTCAGCTCCTCGCGCAGGCCGGCATTGAGCTTGGCGACGTCGGCACGCTCCAGCAAAGCGGCGGCGTCGATGTTCTTGGCGACGATGGTGCGCAGGTCCTGCGGCAGCCGCTCCCAGGCGCGGCGATTGGCCAGGAACCAGAAGCCGTCCCACATATGGTTGGTGAGCGAGAGGAACTTCTGCACCTCGAACAGCTTGGCAGTCGCGATGATCGCGAGCGGGTTCTCCTGGCCGTCGACGATCTTGGTCTGCAGGGCGGTGTAGACCTCGGCGAAGTTGATGCTGGCCGGAGCCGAGTCGAAGGCCTTGAACATCGAGGTCCAGAGCGGCGAGACCGGCACGCGGATCTTGAAGCCCTTGAGGTCGGCCGGCGAGTTGATAGGCCCCTTGGACGAGGTCATCTGGCGGAAGCCATTGTCCCAGATCTTGTCCATGACATGCAGGTTCGCCTTGGCGATCTGGCCACGGACATAAGCGCCGAGCTCGCCGTCCATCGCCTTCCAGACGGAGTCATAGTCCGGGAAGGCGAAGCCGATGCCGCTGACCGAGGCGTTCGGCACCAGCGTCGAGAGGATCAGCGGCGACAGCGTGAAGAACTCGACGCCGCCGGAGCGGACCTGGTTCAGCATGTCGGTGTCGGAGCCGAGCTGGTTGTTCGGGAAGATCTGGATGACGACCCGGCCATTGGTCTCGGCCTTGATCTTCTCCATCGCCTCGGTGGCGCGGAGGTTCATCGGGTGCGAGACCGGCAGGTTGTTGGCGTATTTGTAGGTGAATTCCGGCGTCTGGGCGCGGGCGATCGAGAAGGTGCCGATCGTGGCGGCGGCGGTGGCGCCCTGCAGGATCGTGCGGCGTGAGATCGACATGGTCTTTCCTCCCTGAAGGTTCTTCATTGGTCAGCGCGTCCTCAGCCGGGCGCACAAAGGCGTTTTGCTCATGCTGGCGCGGGTTTCAGCCGTTTCACAATCGACGGGCAAGACGGGCGGCCATGATCGGGCGGCATGGCGCCCATCACAGGAACATCGTCGAGAAGGACGGGACGTAGGCGATGATGGCGAGGCCGGCGAGCAGGGCCAGCAGATAGGGCCAGATCGCGCCCATCGCCTCATCCGGTTCGACATTGCCGATCTTGCAGGCGATATAGAAGCCGATGCCGATCGGCGGCGTCATCAGGCCGATATTCATCGCGGTGACCACCACCATCGAATAGTGCACGTCGTTGATGCCGAGGCTCTTGGCGATCGGGAACATCAGCGGCGCCATCAGCACGATCGCCGGCAGGCCCTCGAGCACGCAGCCGAGGATCATGAAGACCACGACCGTCACGGCCATGAAGCTGATCCAGCCGCCGGGCAGATGCGACATCGCGGTCGCAAGATCGCGGGCAAAACCGGTCTGGGTCAGCGCCCAGGCCATGGCCGAGGCGGTGCCCAGGATCATCAGGATCGCGCCCGAGAGCGCCGCGGTCTCGACCAGCATGCCGTAAAAGGTGCGCCAGCTGATGCCCCCGTAGAGCACGATGCCGACGATCAGCGCGTAGAGCACGGCGATGGTCGAGACCTCGGTCGCGGTGGCGACGCCGCCGCCGACGGCGCTGCGGATCAGGAAGGGCAGGACGAGCGCCGGCGCCGCGATCAACGCGGTCTTCCAGATCGTCGCGAAAGGGGCGCGACGCACGCCCTTCAGCATCTCGCCGCGGGCCTTCCAGCGCGCCAGGATCGCAAGCACGAGCAGCAGCACGCTCGCGACGACGAGGCCGTTGGTGAAGAGCCCGGCGATCGAGACGCCGGCGACCGAGCCGAGCACGATCAGCACGATCGAGGGCGGCACGGTCTCGGCCATGGCGGCGCCGGTCGAGAGCAGCGCGATCAATTCCTTGGGCTGGTAGCCGCGGCGCTTCATCTCGGGGAACAGCGCCGGCGCCACGGTCGCCATGTCGGAGACTTTCGAGCCGGAAATGCCCGAGACCAGGAAGAGCGAGCCGAGCAGGACATAGGACATGCCGGCGCGGACATGGCCCAGCAGCGAAGCGAGGAAATCGACGATCGCCTTGCCCATGCCGGTGGCATCGAGCACGCAGCCGAGCAGCACGAAGATCGGCACCGAGAGCAGGATCAGGCTCGACATACCCTCGTCCATGCGCCCGATCATCACGAAGATCGGCACACTGGTGCTGAAGGAGAGGAAGCAGAGCGCGCCCAGCCCGAAGCAGAAGGCGATCGGGATGCCGGCGACGAGGCAGAGGCCGACGACGCCGAGCAGGAAGATCGCGATGTTGACGTAGCCCAGCGTCTTGAACACCGGCGTCAGCAGGAAGAAGACGGCCGCGACGACGCCGATCACCGCAGCCGAAATCAACAGGTCGCGCAGCGTGCAGGTTCGGACGGCATAGGTCAGCACCAGCGCCAGCATGGCGATGATGCCGAAGGCGATGGCCGAGACGCGATAGCTCGAGGGGATGTTGAGCGCCGCCGAGGTGACGTAGGATTCTTCGATGACATAGTCGATCGCCGGCCAGGTCATCACTGCGAGGAAGGTCGCGACCGCGAGCAGGCCGAAGGCATGGACAAGGCCGCGCAGGCGCTCCGGCAGCATGCCGACGAACAGCGTCAGGCGCAGGTGCTCGTTGCGGTCGATCGCGATCGCGGCGCCGAGCATGGCGAGCCAGAGGAAGCAGATCGAGGCGGCCTCGTCGATCCAAACCACCGGGATCGACAGGACATAGCGCGAGGTCACGCCGGCGAGCAGCAGGGTGACGATGGCGACGAGCAGGCACGCGGCGATGATTTCGAGCGGGCGCACCAGCGCCGAGCCGACACGCTTTGGGGTATGGTCGAGGCTCTCCAGGACCGCGGCGACGCCATCGCTGGCATGCGCGCCGGCGGCGGCGCTCGTGCTCGTCTCGGCCATCAGGGCCGCTCCTCCCATCCGCCCGTTCTGCCGGCATCGCCGATCCAACGGGTCCACATTATGGCGATTTTGCTCGCTCGTTCCGGCTGGAACATACACGGATCGACCGCTGTTGCAATCGCTGGCAGCGCCATCTACACCTTTAAAGCAGATGAGAGGTCCGCATCATGGACCCAATACGGCAGAGGAAATGCAGCCCGAGATCATGCCGACGCCCGATCTCTCAGGCTCGCAGAGCGTCGATCGCGCTTTGCGATTGCTGGCGCTCGTCGGCCGCGAGAGCGCATCGGGCCTGCCGCTCAGCGAGATCGTCGAGGAGAGCGGCCTGAACAAGCCGACCGTCCGGCGCCTGCTGCTGGCGCTGATGCGGGCCGGCCTGGTCGAGCAGGAGGTGCGCACAAGGCGCTACCATCTCGGCGAGGAGGCCTTCGTCCTCGGCCTGCTCTCGGGCCAGCGCCATGGCCTGCTCGACCTCGCCATGGCGAGCCTGCACGCGCTCTCGGACACGACGCAGGATACCAGCTTCTTCTCGATCCGGCGTGACCGCTTCGCCATCTGCCTGCATCGCGAGGAAGGCACCTGGCCGGTGCGCACCCATGCCCTGCAGGCCGGCGACCAGCACCCGCTCGGGGTCGGCGCCGGCTCGCTCGCCATGCTGGCGCTGATGCCGGACACCGAATCCAGCGCGGTGATCGAGGCCAACCGTGCCGTGCTCGCGGCACGCTACCCCGCCTATTCGCCTGCCCAGCTCATCACCGATATCGCGCTGGCGCGTGCGCAGGGCTTTGCCCTCAACCCGGGGCGCATCGTCACAAACTCCTGGGGCATCGGCGTCGGCGTGCGCTATCCGGACGGGCGCATCGCCGGCGCGCTCAGCATCGCCGCGATCGATTCGCGCATGCAGCCGCAGCGGCAGGAGGAACTCGCCGTCCTGCTGCGCCACGAGGCGCGGCAGGTCGAGACGAGGATCGCGGCCATGCTCGACCGGCGGCAGGCGCAGCCGAAGCCGGCGCAAGACGAGATCAGGACAGCGGAGACGACGCCATGACGAGCGCTGCGGACACCGGCCCGGCCGGTGGGCAAAAGCCCGTGACGACGCGAGTGATGAACCTCGCGCATGTCCTGACGCGCAATGCCCGCCGCTTCCGCGACCGGCCCGGACTGATCTGGGGCGAGCGGCAATGGACGTGGGGGCAACTCGATGCGGCGGCGCACGCGCTCTGCGCCGCTCTCGCCGCGCGCGGCATCGGCAAGGGCGACCGCATCCTCGTCCACTCGAAGAATTGCGACGAGATGTTCGTCTCGATGTTCGCCGCATTCCGGCTTGGCGCGGTCTGGGTGCCGACCAACTTTCGCCTGATGCCGGACGAGGTCGCCTGGCTCGCGACCTCCTCGGGCGCCAAGGGCTTCCTTTGTCATGGCGATTTCCCCGATCATGCCGCAGCCGTCGCCAAGGAGAGCAAGGCGCTCGCGTTCACCTGGCGGATCGGCGCGGGCTCTTTCGGCGAGACGACGCTGACCGAGGCGATTGCCGCGCATCAGGATAGCCATGTGCCGGACGCGGTCGTCGACCGCGACGATCCCTGCTGGTTCTTCTTCACCTCCGGTACCACCGGCCGCTCCAAGGCGGCGGTGCTAACCCATGGCCAGATGGGCTTCGTCGTCACCAACCATCTCGCCGACCTCGTGCCGGGCTCGACGGAAGCAGACGCCTCGCTCGTGGTCGCGCCGCTGTCGCATGGCGCCGGTGTGCACCAGCTCGTGCTGGCGGCCCGCGGGGCGCCCTCGATCCTGCTGCCGACCGAGCGCTTCGACATCGACGAGGCCTTCCGGCTGATCGCGAAGCATCGGGTCACCAACATTTTCACCGTGCCGACGATCCTGAAGATGCTGGTCGAGCATCCGGCCGTCGACCAGCACGACCATTCCAGCCTGCGCCATGTCATCTATGCCGGCGCGCCGATGTATCGCGAGGACCAGAAGACGGCGCTCGCCAAGCTCGGCAAGGTGCTGGTGCAGTATTTCGGGCTCGGCGAGGTCACCGGCAACATCACCGTGCTGCCGACCTATCTGCACGAAGAGGAGGACGGGCCGGAAGCGCGCATCGGCAGCTGCGGCATCGAGCGCACCGGCATCCAGGTTTCGATCCAGAACGACGAGGGCGCGGAGCTGAAGCCTTTCGAGACCGGCGAGATCTGCGTGATCGGCCCGGCCGTCTTCGCCGGCTATTACGAGAACCCGGAAGCCAATGCGAAATCCTTCCGCAATGGCTGGTTCCGCACCGGCGATCTCGGCCATATGGACGAAGAGGGCTTTACCTACATCACCGGCCGCGCCTCGGACATGTACATCTCCGGCGGCTCGAACATCTATCCGCGCGAGATCGAGGAGAAGATCCTGACCCATCCCAAGATCGCCGAGGCCGCCGTGCTCGGCGTGCCCGATGCGGTCTGGGGTGAGATCGGCGTCGCCGTCTGCGTCGCCCGCAGCCCTGTCGACGAGAACGAGCTGGCGAGCTACCTCGCCGAGAAGATCCCGCGCTACAAGATGCCGAAGCGCTTCTTCTTCTTCGAGGAGCTGCCGAAATCCGGCTACGGCAAGGTGCCGAAGCGCCTCGTCCGCGACGAATTGGAGAAGCGCGGCCTGCTCGACTTCGTCCGCGCGCCGGGAGCCTCCGCGTGAGGACGATCCAGCAGCCGGGTCCGGCCGAAGCCGAGCGCATCCAGTGGGCCGAGGCGCGCGGCCGCAAGCTCACGCTGGAGCTGAAACCCGGCCTGCTGCTCGATGCGATCGCGGGGGCCTTCGCTGCGGAGGGCTTTTCCAGCGGCGTGCTGCGCCTGCCGGCCGGGCTCACCCTCGCCCCCTTCGCCTATGTGATGCCGGCGCTCTCGGCGACGCCCGAGCATGCCGCCTTCTACAGCGAGACCTTCCGGCCGGAGGGCGTGACCCGGATCGAGACGGGAGCGCTAACCTTCGGCGAGCGCGACGGCGCGCCGTTCTTTCATGGCCACGCCCTGTGGCGCGAGGCCCATGGCAGGCACAATGGCGGCCATATCCTGCCGGACCAGAGTTTCCTGGCCGAACCGATCAGCGTCGACGCGGTCGGGCTGGATGGCGCCGGCTTCGTCGCTGGCCATGACCCTGAGACCAATTTCAAGCTGTTCATGCCGGCGCAGCGGCCGAGCACCGGTGCAGGCGCCGGCGGGCGCTTCTTCGTGCTGCGGCTGCGGCCGAACCGCGACGTCTTCACGGCACTCGAAGAGTTCTGCGGCGAACGCGGCATCGCCCACGCCGTCGTCCATGGCGGCGTCGGCTCGACCATCGGGGCGCACTTCGCCGACGCCCGGACGATCGAACCCTTCGCCACCGAGATCGCGATCACGGCCGGCCATGTCGCGCCGGGCGTCGATGGCAGGCCGGAAGCGGCGCTCGCCATCGCACTGGTCGACTATACCGGCGGCATGGCGCAGGGCGCGCTCAAGCGCGGTGACAATCCGGTGCTGATGACGCTGGAGCTGTTGCTGGAGGCGCAGTAGCGCCCCCGGCTCAGAACCGCATCTCGACCCTGCCCTTGAGGGCGTGGTCTCTGGCGCGCTCGCCGATGGCGGCGGAGTAGGTCAGGCCGAGCGCGGTGGCCTGCGAGATGCGCCAGTCGAGGCCGGCCTCGGCGGTGAGGGCGTTGCGGTCGATCGGGGCGGCGAAGACCACCGCCGGGCTGGTGCCGAGGGCGAAGGCGGTGCGGGCCTGCGGGGTGAGCTCGCCAAAACCATGGCGCCAGCCGAGCATGGCCCGGGCGAACAGCGGCATCGTCCCGATTTGCGCCTCGGCCCTGAGGCCGAGCGTGGTGAAGCCGAGCGTCTGCTCGGAGGAGAGGACCCGCAGTGCCGCCGCGCCGCCCTGCTCGGTGCCGGCATCGGTCGAGACCCGGAGCAGCGCCAGCTGGGCGAAGGGCTCGAGCGCAAAGCCCGTGAAGGCAAAGCCATAGCCGAGCTCGGCAAAACCCTGCAGGACCTGCCCCGGACGCTGCAGGCGCAAGAGGTCGCCGAAGCCGCGGATCGCGACCTGGCGGCGGATGTCGCTCTCCGACCAGGAATAGGCCGCGCCAGCGTCGAGCCTGAGCTGGCCGACACGCGCCCCGGCATAGAGCGCGGCATGGCCGCTTTCGAGCTTGCCGGAGGACAGGCGCGCATCGAGATCGAAGCGCGACTGGCTGTAGCCACCGGCGACGCCGACCTTCAGCGACGAGCCCGGCGCATCGTAGAGCATCAGGTCGGCGCCGAGCAGGGCGCCGCCGCTGCGGCGGCTCACGCTCGCGGCATTGCCGTCGGCATCGCTGGTGCCGGCGCTGCCGAAAGCCTCGCCCCAGAGCGTGTAGCGCGGCTGCGGCAGCGGAGCAGCCATCGCGACCGCACCCTTGCGCCCCGGAAGATCGGCGCTGAACGAGGCGGCGACCTGCCCCGGAGCCGGCGTGAGCAGCGGGCCGCGCAGATGGCCGAGAATGGTGTCGCGCACCAGCCGGCTCTCGTCGATCATCACGCTGACCGCCTGGGCATGGGCCTCGCCCGAGAGCAGGTCGAAGCCGGCTCTAGCCTCGGCCGCCGTCGCCGAGATCAGTGCGTCATAGACCGGATTGCCAGCGCCGAGCGCCTCGGCCGCATTGGCGATGAAGCCCTGGTTGCGGGTCTGGGCGATGTAATTGCCGCCCGTGCCGCCGGAGCCGCCAGACGTGCCACCACCCGGTGTCGTGCCGCCGCCGGTGTCCCCACCGCCCGGGCCGAAGCCGGTGTCGTTGCGCGTCATGGTCAGCGTGACGTTGTTCGCGTCATAGCCGAGCGACGGCGTCAGGAAGGCCAGGTTCGAGCTGACGCTGGTGAACGTGCCGGTGACGCCGCCCGAGGCGGTGAGGATGGTATAGTTCGTCGCGGCCGCGTAGTTGCCGGTCTCGGCCAGCACCTGCACCGTGCCGCCGGTGATGTTGGCGTTGCCGGAGGCGACGATCCTGTCGCTCTGCCCGGCGGCGTTGACCTCGACCTGATAGGTCGAGCCGCTGGCGAAGGCGACATTGCCGGAGACGCTCAGGGTCCCGATCGAGTTGCCCGGCGCGATCGTCGCGCCGCTGGCGACGCTGACGCCGCCGATGGTGCCCGAGCCGCCGAGCGAACCGCCGTCTAGCGTCACTGTGCTCGCCAGCGAGCCGTTCACGACGAGCTTGCCGCCCGAGACTTTGGTCGAGCCGGTGTAGGTGTTGGCTCCCGTCAGCGTCAGCGTGCCGGTGCCGGTCTTGTCGAGCCCGCCATTGCCGCTGATTGACCCGGAGAAGGTCGTCGAGGCGTTGCTGCTGCCGGCCTTCAGTGTCGTGCCGGTGCCGATCTGGATATTGCCCGCACCGGCGATCGAGCCGGCAGTCATCGCTCCCAGACTGTCGCTGACCTGCAGCGTCGCGCCCGAAGCGACCGTGTAGTCCGAAGCCGCCGACATCGCCCGGGCAGCGTCGATGAAGAGCGCGCCGGCCTCGATCGAGGTCGCGCCAGAATAGGTGTTGGTGCCGGACAGGGTCAGCGTGCCGGCGCCGGTCTTGGTCAGCCCGCCCGTGCCGCTGATGGCGCCGTTGAAGCCGAGCGAGCCGCTGCGATTGAAGACGAGCTGGCCATTATTGACGACGTCGCCGAGGATCGAGCCGGTCGTGCCGCCATCGCCGATCTGGAGCGTGCCGCCCGAAATCGTCGTGCCGCCGGTATAGGTGTTAGTGCCCGTCAGGATCAGCGTGCCCGCGCCGGCCTTGGTCAGCGAGGTGCCGTTCCAGCCGGTCGCAGGGTTCGCCGTCTGATCGGCCAGCACCGCCCCGACCGTGAAGCTGTCGGTGGCGTTGGTCAGCGTGAAGGTGCCGTGGGCGAGAGTGTTGCCGGCGTTCCAGGTCAGGCTATAGCTGGCGAGATATTGCCGGCCGTCAGCCGATTTGCGGGTGGAGACGGTGAGATAGTCCACCGTGCCGCTGAAGCCGCCGACGCTGATGCTGGCGAAGTCGCCGCTGATGCCGGAGGCGGTGTCGATCAGCACCAGGTCGAGCTGGCTCGCGTCGGCGATGCCGCTGAGGTTGAAGGTGACGCCGTTGCCGATCGTGATGCTGTTGGCGGAGAGCGCGGGGCTGCTCGCGCCGGCGGCGATGGACAGCGTGGTGCTGTTGCCGAAGGTCACGGTCTGGGCGACGGTCAGGGTCGTTGGCGCCTGGATCGCCAGCGTGCCGCCGGTCACATTGACGCTGCCGGCCAGATTGATGCTGCCGCTTGACGTGCCGTTGCCGAACTGGAGCGTGCCGGCCGCGATCGTCGTGTTGCCGGTATAGCTTTTGGCTCCGGTCAGGGTCAGCGTGCCCGTGCCGGTCTTGACCAGCGAGCCGGCGCCGGAGATGTCACCGCTCACCTCGGTCGAGAGGTTGTTCGAGCCGACCGTCAACTCATTGGCACCGAGGACGTAATTGCCGGCGCCCGCGATCGATCCCGCGCTCTGCTTGCCGTCGCCGTTAGGGCCGGTGCTGCCCGAGAAATCGACCGTTCCACCAGCATTGTTGACAAGGGTGGCATTGCCCGCCGTGCTGGTGTTGTTGAATCGCAGCGTGCCGTCGTTGGTGATGGTGGCGTTGCCAGCCGTGCTGGCCGCGTTGAAGTCCACCTGGCCGGTGTTGAAGATGGTGGCGTTGCCGGCCGTGCTGGTATCGTAGAAGTACAGATTATTGTTGTTGGTGATGGTGGCGCTGCCCGCCGTGCTGGCGTTGTTGAAGCTCAGGTAGCCACTGTTGGTGATGGCTGCATTGCCCGCTGTGCTGGTGCCGTAGAAGTACACATTGTGGTTGTTGGTGATGGTGGCGCTGCCCGCCGTGCTGGCGCCGAAGAAAGCAAGGGCGTCGTTGTTGGTGATGGCGGCGCTGCTCGCGGTGCTGCTGTCGTTGAAGCGCAGGTTGCCGCTGTTGGTGATGGCGGCATCGCCTGCCGTGCTGGAGTGGTTGAAATCCAGATTCCCGCCGCTGTTGTTGGTAATGGTGGCGTTTCCCGCCGTGCTGAAGTCGCGAAACAAGATCGAGAAACTGTTGTTGTTCGTAATGTTGGCGCTCTCGGCCGTGCTTGAGCTGTAGAAAATTAGGGAGCCGGCGTTGGTAATGGTGGAGTTCCCGGCCGTGGCGCTGAAGGAGAAAGCAAGGCGGTCGTTGTTGGTGATGGTGGCGCTGCTGGCCGTGGCGCCGTCGCTGAAGAGGGCGATGCTGTTGTTGGTGATGGTGGCGCTACCCGCCGTGCCGTTGTTGATGAAGCTAAGGACATCGCTGTTAATGATGGTGGCGCTGCCGGCGCTGGCGTGGTCTGCGTAGTACAGCGTGGCCGCGTTGGTGACCGTGCCCGATGCAATGCTTCCGGTAATAAAAAGGGTTCCGCCGCTCACCGTGGTTGCGCCGGTATAGGTGTTCGTGCCCGTCAGCGTCAGCGTGCCCGTGCCCGTCTTGACCAGCGAGCCGCTGCCGGAGATGACGCCGCTCACCTCGGTCGAGAGATTGTTGGAGCCGACCGTGAACTGCTTGGCGCCGACGACGTAGTTGCCGGCGCCCTCGATCGAACCGGCCGTCATCGCCGCCAATCCGGTGGGATCCGAGATATCGACCGTGCCGCCGGCCTGGGTGATGAAGCGCGCCCCGGCGCTGCTGCCGGCGGCGATGAACTGGGTCGTCGCCCCGGCAGCCGTTGTGATCGTCGCCGTGCCAGCCGTGCTGAAGCCGCGAAAGATCAGGCTGCTCTCATTGACGATGGTCGCGCTGTCGGCAGAGCTGCTGTCATAGAAGATCAAGTTGTTCTTGTTGGTGATGGTGGCGCTGCCGGCCTTGCTCGTATCGTAGAAACTCAGGTTGTGGTTATTTGTGATGGATGCGTTTCCGGCCGTGCTCGACGTCTGGAAATTGGTCAGACTATTGTTGACGATCGTCGCGTTGCCGGCCGTGCTGTTGCTATGGAACAGCAGGTAAGCCGTGTTGGTGATGGTGGCGTTGCCGGCCGTGCTGGTGTCGTGGAACTCCGTGAAGAAGCTGTTCGTGATCGAGGCGCTGCCCGCAGAGCTGGCGTTCCGGAAAAAGAGGTCGCCGCTGTTGCTGATGGTCGCGCTGCCGCCGTTGACGACGATACCCGCTCCGATGAACTCCAGAATCCGGTTGGTGTTGAAGGTGTAGTTCGCGGCATTGGCGTTGAACGTCCATCCGCCGATGGTGACATCGTTCGCGAACGACAGGTTCGTGATCGTCGACGTGCCGAAGAAGGCGGTGCCGGTCGGCCGCACTAGTGTGTCCCAGTTCAGGCCGGCATTGAAATTGGTCGAGACCGGCGTCGCGTGCCAGGTCGCATTCTGAGCGTGGGCAGGCGCGACGAGCGCCGTGCCGGCGAGCAGCGCCAGCCGCAGGGCCAAGCTGCCCCATTTTCCATCGAGAAGCGGTATAGCCACGTCTTGTTCCCCGGCCGTTGCGGAAGGCTTACGCCAGGGCACCGGCAAGGCAATGAACAGCCATTCACAACCGTTCAGAAAGGCAAGGTGCGGCAATCGTGCAACGAGCCGTTCGGAGGGGAGGACGGATTGCCAGGGCGCAACATCCGCGATGGGTCGGCCGACAGGATCGGGAAGCCTTGCTCGACACAAAGAAGGCCCCGCAGTTGCCTGCGGGGCCTTCGATAAGGGGGCGATACGCCAACCGCGCCTCAATCGTCCCTGAACACCCGCTCATTGCGCTCATGGCGCTCCTGCGCCTCCAGCGAAAGCGTCGCGATCGGGCGGGCCTCCAGGCGCTTCAGCGAGATCGGCTCGCCGGTCTCCTCGCAATAGCCGTAGGAACCGTCCTCGATGCGGGAGAGCGCGGCGTCGATCTTCGAGATCAGCTTGCGCTGGCGATCGCGGGCGCGCAGCTCGATGGCCCGGTCGGTCTCCGAGGAGGCGCGGTCGGCGATGTCGGGGTGGTTCTCGCTCTCGCTCTGCAGGGTGACCAGGGTCTCCTTGGCCTCCTTGAGGATCTCCTCCTTCCAGGCGAGCAGCTTGCCGCGGAAATATTCGCGCTGCCGCTCGTTCATGAACGGCTCGTTGTCGGTGGGCTTGTAGTCAGGATCGAGACTGATCTGCTTCGACATGAGAGGCCTTTTGCATGAACGTCCGCTCGAAGGCCCGCCGGCTTTGCCGTGTCGAGGCCGCCGATTTGGCGCCCTTATAGCGATTGGTCACATCGGGAACAATCGCTTTCGCGCAGCCGTGAACAAGCTGGCAAAGTGCTGGAAAATCAGCGCAATCCGATGACCGCAGCGGCGATGTCGGCTCCGAGCGGTCCGGCGACCCTCTGCCGGTAGTGGGTATGGTCGAAGTAGTTGTCCGGCTCGCGATTCTCCGGACGGTCGATCCGCCAGTCGATCAGCGCGGTTTTCGGGCGGTCCGCAGCGAGCTTGGCATAGGCGTCGCGGCAGGCGGCGTCGGCCTGGGCCCCGGTGCTGCCGGGCACCGGCAGAGCAGAGATGAAATTCGGTGGCCGCACCAGCACGACCGGCACATCCGGCGCCATCCTGTCGAGCAGCTGGCGCAGCGCGGTGGCGGCAGGGAAGGGGCCGGCGAGATTGCCGCCGCTGGTGTCGAGCGGCTCGAGCAGCTTGGCGCGGCGGACGGGATCGCTATGGAAACCCTGGACCTCGTAGCCGGCCTCGTAATCCCAGTAGCCGTCCGGCCGGGCGCGCTCGGGCGCCTTCGCCGAAAGATAGCGCAGGCGGCGCAGCGTCTCCTCGATCACGTCGAAGCGCACCAGCCCGGCGAGGTAACGCGTGGTCGAGGCCTCGAACAGCCAGAACGGGAAGGGCTTCTCGACCGCCAGCGCCGGGTCGGGCGTGCACCAGCGCACGTCGATGCCGATCACCAGCGCCTTCGCTGGTTCCTTGCGCTGGCGCAGGAACCAGTCGAGCAGGACGAGGCTCTCGCGCGGGCCGGTGGCGGGGGCGATCAGCGAGACGAAGGGGATGCCGGTCTTCTGTGTGAGGAGTTCGGGCGAGACCAGCTGGATGTGCGAGTTGCCGAAGATCGCGCCGGAGAACTGCGGATCGCGGCCGCGGCTGGCGGCGGCGGTGCGCGGCCCCTGCGGGCTGACGCCGGTCTTCAGCTTCAGCGGCGAGCGCCCGCTGTCATAGGGATCGACCAGGAAGGCGAGCGCCAGCAGCGCTGCGACAATGAAGGTCGCCGCGAGCAGGAAGGTGCGACCGAAACCGCCCCAGCGCACGTCAGAACTGGAAGTAGATGAACTCATAATTGGCGTCGTCGCCGATCTTGAACAGGACCAGCACGAAGAGGATGGCGGTGAGGACGGCGAGCCAGCGCGCCGGCGGGGCCTTATGCACCGCGGCCCAGGCGGTCGGGCCGATCATCGCGACGGCAATGGCCGGCAGGAAGGCGCGCCATTTGAAGCCGGTGCCGACGGGCGAAAGGCCGAGCATGCCCTTGTAGATGACCAGCGCCGCGTCAAAGGAGGAGGCGCGGAACAGCACCCAGCAGAAGGCGACGAAGAGGAAGGTCAGCGCCCAGCCGAGCAGCTGCGGCATCGGCAGGCCGGCGCGGCGCCAGAGCACGCCGATGGCGAGCGCGACGCCATGGGCGACGCCCCAGGCGACGAAGTTGAGGCCGGCGCCGTGCCAGAGGCCGCCGAGCGCCATGGTGGCGAACAGTGCCCAGAGCTGCAGCGGCAGGCCATGCCGCGAGCCGCCGAGCGGGATGTAGAGATAATCGCGCAGGAAGCGCGACAAGGTCATGTGCCAGCGCCGCCAGAAATCCTGCAGGCTGACGGCGCGATAGGGCACATCGAAATTCTGCGGCAGCACGATGCCGAAGAGCAGGGCCAGGCCGAGCGCCATGTCGGTGTAGCCGGAGAAATCGAAATAGATCTGGAAGGTGAAGGCGAGGGTGCCCTGCCAGGCCTGCGCCATGCTCACGACCTCGCCGGCGGCGGCCGCGGCGAAGACCGGATTGGCGTATTCGGCCAGGGGATCGCCGATCAGCACCTTCTTCGCCAGGCCGAGCGTCAGCAGCATGATGCCGCGGGCGATGCGCTCGGCCGCGTCGGGGCGCAGGTACGGCCGCTCGTCGAGCTGGTGCATGATCTCGCGCCAGCGCACCAGCGGGCCGGCCAGCACCTGCGGGAAGAAGGCGATATAGAGCGCGTAGCGGACGAGATCGTAGCGCGGGGCTTCGCCACGGCGCAGATCGGTCAGGTACATCACATGGTGGAAGGTGAAGAAGGAGATGCCGAGCGGCAGCGCCAGATCGAGCTTCGTCGTCGGCAATCCCGGAATCATCGCAGCGAGATCGGCGAAGAAGTTGAAGTATTTGAACAGCGCCAGGATCGCGAGGTTGATCGCGATGGCGAGCGTGATCAGCGCGCTGCGCTTGGTCTTGAGGAAGGCTTCCGCGATCAGCCAGTTGAGCAGGATCGAGAAGGCGAGCAGCGGCACGAAGCGCCAGTCCCACCAGCCATAGAAGGCGAAGGAGAGCAGCGCCAGCAGCGGCAGCCGCCAGGCCGGCGCGAAGCGCTCGACCAGCCAGTGCAGGGCGAGCGCCAGCGGCAGGAAGCCGAGCAGGAAGGCGAAGGAGTTGAACAGCATCGGGCGGGCGAGGGCGGCAGGAGAGCGCCGCCTTAGACGATTATCGCCGCCCTGTCATGGTCAGGACGCCGCACATTGCTTTCGCCGGCGCCCCCATCCTCAGATGTTGTCGCCGCGCAGCGCCTCGCAGACGGCCTGCGTCACCTGCGCGGTCGTCGCGCTGCCGCCGAGATCGGGCGTATGCAAAGCAGGGTTGGCCGTGACGCGCTCGACGGCGCGCATCAGACGGGCTGCCGCGGCCTTCTCGCCGAGATGCTCCAGCATCATCGCCCCGGTCCAGAAGGTCGCGACCGGGTTGGCGATGCCCTTGCCGGTGATGTCGAAGGCCGAGCCGTGGATCGGCTCGAACATGGACGGGCTCTTGCGCTCCGGGTTGAGATTCGCCGTCGGCGCGATGCCGAGCGAGCCGGCCAGCGCTGCGGCGAGGTCGGACAGGATGTCGGCGTGGAGATTGGTCGCGACGATGGTGTCGAGCGTCTCCGGCTTCAGCGTCATGCGCATGGTCATGGCGTCGACCAGCATCTTGTCCCAGGTCACATCCGGGAATTCCTGCGCGACCTCGGCGGCGATCTCGTCCCACATCACCATGCCATGGCGCTGGGCGTTCGACTTGGTGACGACCGTCAGCAGCTTGCGCGGCCGCGCGCTGGCGACCACGAAGGCGTAGCGGATGATCCGGGTGACGCCGGCGCGGGTGAACATGGCGACATCGGTCGCGACCTCCTCCGGCAAGCCCTTGTGCACGCGGCCGCCGACGCCGGAGTACTCGCCCTCGGAGTTCTCGCGCACGATGACCCAGTCGAGCTCGGGCCCGGAGACATGACGCAGCGGGCTGGTGATGCCGGGCAGGATGCGCGTCGGCCGGACATTGGCGTATTGGTCGAGCGGCTGACAGATGGCGAGGCGCAGGCCCCAGAGCGTCAGGTGGTCGGGGATGTCGGGCGCGCCGACCGCGCCGAAATAGATCGCATCAAAGGTGCGCAGCTGGTCGGCCCCGTCAGCCGGCATCATCACGCCGTGCCTGCGGTAATAGTCGGAGCCCCAATCGAAGGCTTCGATGTCGAGGCGGAAACCGCCATCGCGCTCGGCGCAGACATCCAGGGCCTGGAGCCCGGCGGCGATGACCTCGGGGCCGATTCCGTCCCCGCCGATGGCGGCGATCCTGTGCGTGCGCATGCTCTTGTCCGATGCTGTCGTGCTGCTGTTGTGAAGATGCGGCGCCCGGGGGCGCCGCTTTGGTTGACTACTGCGCCGTCACGCCGGCATTGCGGATGACCGGTACCCATTTCTCGATCTCGCTGCGGACGAGTTCGCCGAGCGCCGCCGGCGTCTGGCCGGCTTCGTCGGGCAGTTCGGCGCCGAGGTCGAGGAAGCGCTTGCGCGTCGGCTCGTCCTTGAGCGCGGCGCGGGCGGCGGCGTTCAGCTTGTCGACGATCTCCTTCGGCGTGCCCTTGGGCGCGAACATCGCATTCCAGCCGGTGGCCAGGAACTGCGGCAAGCCCTGCTCGGCCGAGGTCGGGACATCGGGAATGACCGAAAGCCGGCTCTTGACCGCGACGACGAGGCCCTTGCCCTCCTTGGCCTGCACGCTCGGGACGATGGCGACGGTCTGGTCGCAGACATAGTCGACCTGGCCGCCGAGCAGCGCATTCAGTGCCGGCCCGGAGCCGCGGAAGGGGACATGCTGCGGCTTCACGCCGAGCAGCGAGTCGAGGAAGAGGCAGGTCAGATGCGAGGTCGAGCCAACACCGCCCGAGCCGTAGTTCAGCTTCTCGGCATTGGCCTTGAGATAGGCGACGAACTCGCGGAAATCCTTGACCGGCAGGTCCTTCTTGGCGACCACCAGCATCGGCGTCGAGGCCGAGTTCATCACCGGCTCGAAGTCGGTGCGTGGGTCATAGGAGAGCTTGGGATAGAGCCCGACGCTCGCTGCCTGCGTGCCGAGATTGCCCATCAGCAGCGTGTAGCCGTCGGGCGTCGCCTTGGCGACGCGGGCCGCGCCCGTGGTGCCGCCAGCGCCGGCGACGTTCTCGACCACGACCGACTGGCCGAGCGTGCGGCCCATATGGTCGGCCATCAGCCTTGCGACGATATCGGTGGTGCCGCCGGCGGCGAAGGGGACGACCAGCGTGATCGAGCGGGTCGGGTAGGTTTGCGCAGCCACTGAAGATGTCGCCGCCAGCCCGAGCGCCAGCGCGATCAGCATTCGTTTCATCGATTCCCTCCCTGGAGTGCGCGCCATTGCTTGGCGCGTCGATCTGCTCTTCCATTTGTCTTCCATGGAAGTTTGCATGGCTGATCGTCATCCGCCGGGTGGCGCGCTGTCAAGCTTCCATTCTTGCTTGCATGGAAACAATCTTTTGTGCTCAATCGGGCCCGGAGGGACCATGGTCGAGCTCGCGCGTGCCGAAGTTTTCGAGGTCGGAGCCAAACGTGGCTCCCTGGTCGACGAGGCCTATGCCGCGCTGAAGCAGGCGATCCGCGACAATGATTTCCCGCCGGGTTATCAGGGCTCGGAGCAGGAGATCGCGGTTAGGCTCGGCATGAGCCGCACGCCGGTGCACGAAGCGATCATCCGGCTACAGGAGGATGGGCTGGTCCGCGTCCTTTCAAAGCGCGGCGTGCTGATCTGTCCGCTGGCGCCGCAGGACATTCGCGAGATCTACGAGGTCGTCATCGCGGTCGAATCGATGGCGGTCGAGCTGCTGGCGGCCTTGCCCGAGGCGGTGCGCGCGACTGCGGCCGATGAGCTGGAGGCGGCGAGCGCAGCGATGGACGAGGCGCTGGCGCGCGACGACCTTTCGGGCTGGGCCGAGGCCGACGAGCTCTTCCATCGCCTGCTGGTCGAGCGTTGCGGCAATGGCCGCCTGCGCCGCATCGCCCAGACGGTGACGGACCAGGCCCATCGTGCCCGCATGCTGACGCTGAAGCTGCGGGCACGGCCGGTGAACTCGGCGCAGGCGCACCGCCTGATCATCGCGGCCGTGTTGGCTGGCGACGCCGGGGAGGCGCATCGCCGCGCCCGCGCGCATCGTGTCGCGGCCCGCGACGAGATCGTTCCCTTGATCGAGCATATCGGCCTTCGGCAGCTTTGAGTGGCCAGCGGACGGACGGTGTTCATCATCGTTGGAAGGCGAGGCGGCTCCGCTCACTCGACGACGCACGAGCGCCATCGCGACGTCAGTTTGCAGCGGGCCGGAGCTGCACGAGCGCTTGAAACAGCACCACATCGCGGCCTGGCTCGGCACTACGCCGGAAAGCCTCAGCCGCCGTCGGCGCGCTATCGCCTATGGCTGGATGGAGCGCGGTTGAGACGGTCGCCGACGTCAGCCTGGTCGACACCTGCAATCTCTTCATCGCATGGCTCGGAGAAGCTCGACGCATCGGCCGGAGCGCTCTAGCCGGCGGGCGCATTTGCGAGTGGGCGACCGCCCCGGGATATTGTATTATACTGGCTACCGAAGAGTGTGTGCCGGTACCTGTGATCGCATCGGGAATGCGATCCAGCCGTTGATGAATGGTGCCTCTGAGCAGCGGGAGGAGGGTCCTCGTCTCCTTCGTCGGTCACAATCTGGTGTCTGGCGCGCGGGATCTCCGACTGCTGTACCAACAATATAGTGCTCAAGAAGCTATCGACGTTCGAAAATTTCAAGCAAAGCCCATAATCCATCATGCGGACCAACAAGCGCGAGCATTTCTCGTATTGATGCAACCGCGAATACCGTGCGGCGCTCAGGTTGGGATAATAAATTGACCCTGAGCCTTGATTTACCGGATACTGCATTCAACTCGATTCAGTCGGGTCACTTGAAAAGATTGGAAGATAGCGGCATGCCGATCATTCCGGAGAAGGAAGAGGACGAAGAGGGCTGGCTGTCGGTTCTGCTCGCCCTGCGCCTTCGGCAACTCGAGTCCGAGTTTCGCGACATCAAACACTTCGCGGAGGCGACAGGCCTCTCGCGCGGGACACTTTATCAACTGCGCACAGCCAAAGGTAATCCGACCCTCGTGACGGTCGAGCGGATCGCCAGATACCTGAATATTTCCGTCTGGGATCTGCTGAGCCGCAACAGCGACCCGAAGCAGGTTCGCGACGACCTCGAGGGCTTCGGCCTGAACTACGACGAGATCGCTCACCACATCGAAGCGACCAAGGCGGCAAAGAAATCATCGGCGCTGCTCTATGGCAGCGCCGGCCGTGTCGAGGCGACACCGAAGCGCAAAGCGCGGATGGCCCGGGGGCCGGCCAAGAGTGAGAAGTAGACGGATCGCTTGAGTGTTCCGCCGATCGCAGTAACGGCGATCGGCAAATCCCTTGATCACCATCGTGGCAAGCGCGATTGCGGCGAAAAGCCGTGATCGCGCTTTTGTCGTTCGTTCAATCTTTAAGTGCAGACAAGGCGCATTGAAACTGTTGATATGTAGTCAAGAATGATTTCAAGCAAAGGGGATTCATACAATGCTGGATAGCCAGGCTGCAGTATCGGCGCTGTTCCGGGACGTTCTCAGGTTCGTGGAGCGTCAGCCTGCGGCAAGCTATCTGGACGTAGCGGAATTCCTGCGGGAAAAAGCTGATCCGGAAACGTCGACCTTGGTCATCGGGCAGTTTCTGGTGCGCGCGCTGTTCGAGGATCGGCATGACGATCTGTCGTGGTGGCCGTTGGTGGCGCATGAGTTAGCCGGGGTCGGCGCGGAACAGCTGGCGCCGAGCGTCGTGGCGCAGGCGAGGGCGTTTCTGGAGCAGGCGCCGGCGCAGGCTCACTGACGCCGAGGGCGGGCTATCCATCTTACGGCCGAGCCGCGGTGCGTGTTCCGCGCGCCCGGCGTCGCTCGCCGAGCAAAGCCGCAAGAGTCGCCCTGATGAAGCGGGAAAGTTCGCCGGGCACGACGTCGATGAAGCCGGCGAAGGACAGCGCCTCAACTGTGCGGCTGTAGGCAAGGCGAAGCCGCCGACGGCTCAGGCGACGAGGCGATTGCGCTGACGCGCATGCGCCTCCTTCGCTGCTGCCCTGGCAGTTGCGCGAGCCGCTCCACAATCGCATCCGCGGAATGGTCGGTCGTTCCAGCCTTTTCGCGGAAGCGTTCTGCGACCTGGACCGATACGGACACGCTCTTGCGAACGTAAGTCCGGACGAATTGGCCAATCCTTTCCGCAAGGATGGTGACGGCGCCGGGCTCGTTGCCGAGCCGATTTCCTCACCGACCTCGTCCCGACAGGCCCTATCTGGCGGCGCCACCACGACCTTGGCCGCTTCGTCAATCCGACGGGGGGCGGGGGGCAACTTCCTCGACAGCAGATGCCGATCGACCGACGTCAGGTGCCACTTGCATCATGGTTATCTGTTCAATAGAATGAACTAGCGATCATTGATCGAAGCGCCATTGGCTTGTTGTGCAGCATGCGGCCAGCATGAGTCAGCCCTGATGGCGCCGCCGGACCGCGCGTTTTGATGCTTGGCAGGGGGGTGATGTGCTAAGTGCTTCAGAAGTAAGCGGCTTGGGATCGAGGGATCTTCGTGACCTCGCCTCTCGACTTCATACCGGCACGTTGGCCGACGTTCTCGACACGCTGGGTGTCTGGGGAGTTCTGCCTCCCGCCCTGCAATGCCGAACGGCAGAACGCCTCACCTTTCTTGGCACTGCCTACACGGTACGTTGGGCGCCCGTTCGCAAGCCGGCCGACATCATGGCATTGCAGCGCTCTACGTGGGATTGCGTGGCTTCATTCCTGGTCCCGGAGCTCAATACCGGTGCAGGAAAGGTTTACGTTGCCGGCGTCGATGATGGAATTCTCACGGATTACGCCCTCGCGGGCGGCTTCAGCTGCACGCATTTCGAGAAGGCCGGGTTCGAGGGCGTAGTGCTGGGCGGCGCGGTTCGCGACGCTCACGTCGTCTCCGGCCTCTCCATCCCGATCTGGGCCTCGAACTTCACGCCGGCGGACACGCAGGGCAATTACCTGGTCAAGGAGACGGGTACCTCCTGCCGGATCGGGTCGGTGCAAATCAATACCGGCGACTGGATATTTGCCGATGCGACCGGGATCGTGGCCATCCCCGCTGCCCATTTTGAGGCCGTCCTCACCCGCGCGCTCGCGTTCGAAGACACCGAAACCGTCATCCAGACGCGCGTGGACCGAGGCGAACGCCTTTTCGATGTCGTCGCCGATCTCAGGCGCCTGTAGGCGAGGCCCCCGTCCCGACTCTCTAGCTGACACAGGTGGAACGTGGACCTTTCCGATCCTCAGTTCATGGCCGATCCCTATCCGACCTTCGAGCGCTGGCGAAGGGAGGAGCCGGTGCGCTGGGACGAGCCGCACAAGGCCTGGTGCCTGTCGCGCTATGCCGACGTCCGGGCCGCTCTCCTGGACGATGACACGCTGTCCAACGACGTCATGCGACCCTATATCCGCAATGCCTCCCGTGCGGATCATGAGTTGCACTACCTTTGGCAGTGCCTGGGTATCTGGCTCACCTTCGTCGACCCGCCGGAACACACCCGGCTGCGGAGCATCATCAATCGGGCCTTCCTCCCAAACGCCCTCGCCCGGATGGAGCCTCTCATCCGCGAGCAGATCGAGACCTTGCTCGACTCGATGATCGCAAAAGGCGACCGGGCCGACTTCGTCAGGGACTTCGCCTATATCCTGCCGGCATGCACCATCGGGGCGATGCTCGGGGTTCCCAATGAGGACCTGCCCAGGCTGACGAGCTGGTCCGACCGCCTGGCCCGCTTCGTGTTCATTTCAACGGGCGACTCGGGGCTGAGCCGCTATGTCGGAGCGGTCGAGGCTCTCAAGGAGATGCGCGCATACTTCTCTCAGCTCGTCGAGAACCGGCGCAGCGCGCGCGGCGATCTCGTCATCGACGACCTGATTGCCGCCCAGGACGATGAGGGTCGCCTCAGCGACCAGGAGGTGGTCGCAACCTGCATGCTGCTGCTGTTCGCGGGACACGAGACCACAAGCATGTATCTGACCAACGCTCTGCGTGCGCTGTTCATGCACCCCGAGGAGCGGGCGAAGCTCCTCGACCGTCGTCAGGACCGGGAATTCGTCAGGAATTCGGTGCGGGAGCTTCTCCGGTGGGATAGCGCCAGCTTCACGCTGATCCGCGTTCCGACCAAGGACGTGAGCTATGGCGGACAGATCATTCCCGCGGGCTCTCGGATCTACCTTTTCATCGCATCGGCCAATCGTGACGAGGTGGTCTTCTCGGAAGCGCAACGCCTCAATCTCGAACGGCCCGACGCCCGGAAGGTGATCACCATGGGCCAAGGCATCCACAACTGCCTCGGAACCCACCTGGTCTACCTCGAAAGCGAGATCGCATTTCCAATCCTGATCGAAAAGCTCAGGGATTGGCAGCTCGGGCCCAGCTCGCTCGAGTTCACCGACATGCTCGCGTTCCGGAGCACCAAGCAGCTGGCGATCCGTCCGCGGACCTAAGCCAACGCACGCGAAACGCATGAGCGGGAACAGGCCGATGATACTGCCCGACTACGCAAGGATCATGGCGCGATACAATCACGAGATGAATTCCAGGATCTATGCCGCTGCGGCCACTCTGACTGACAGTCAGCGGCGGTCTGATCTCGGTGCTCACTGGAGCTCTATCCACGGAACCTTGAGCCATCTTCTCTGGGGCGATCTCCACTGGATGTCGCGCCTCGCCGGCTGGGAGAGGCCGGCGGGGGGGCTCGCCGAGAGCGCGACCTTCCACGAGAGGTTCGAAGACCTCGCCGCTGCCCGTTCCGAGGCGGACGAGGGTATCGTGGCCTGGGCCGATCGGGTCGAGTCCGATTGGCTCGCCGGTGACGCCACCTGGCTCAACCCGGCGACCGCAAGACCGACGCGCAGCCCGCGCTCGCTTCTTGTGACCCATCTTTTCAACCACCAGACGCATCATCGGGGGCAGGCTCACGCCCTGCTCACCCGGCTTCATGCGAAGGTCGCCGACACCGACCTTCCGCTCGTCGTTCTGCCGTGACCCCGCGCGCGGCGTCCATTGACCAGGAGGCGCTCCATGACACAGCAACTTGTTCTTGAGCCGGTGCCCGCGGCCGTTCCCAAGGAACTGGCTCCGGTTCTGGAAACACTGGACCGGATCGCCGTGATCCATACCCTCGGTCCGGAGGGTACGAACCTGGCGGCGGCCGCCCGCGAGTGGTTCCACCGCCGCGGCCGGCAGGGCGAGGTCATCCTTCATCGCACGGTGGAGGAAGCGATCGCGGACATGCCGCAACAGGCTGACGTCGCCCTCTTGACCTGCGCGGTCTATCCGGCGCTGCACGAGGTGGTCTTCCGCAACCTCCATCGCCTGCGCTTCATCGACAGTTTCATCTGGCCGACGCACTCAATGATTCTGGCCTCTCGCGACGGCTCTTCGCCGGCCACGGTGGTCACCCATCCGGCGCCGCAGAGCCTCGTGCCCCAGGGCGCCGCCAAGGTCTTGACGACGAGCAACTCGCAGGCGGCGGCAGATTGCGCAGCTGGCCTCTATGACGGCTGCATCACCACCTCCGAGGCTGCTCGCCTCCATCAGCTCAAGCCCGTGATCGACTTCGGGCCCGTGCCGATGGTGTTCACCCTCCACGGCCAGTAACGCCGCCGCTCGGACGGCGCTCCGATTCCTCAAGCCGGACGACGGCTACCATGCTCGCCGTGATCTTTCCGGGACAAGGGGCGCACAGTGCCCGCTTGTCCAGAACGCTCTCTGCCGCCGCGCCCGCCGGGCAGGTCGTCGCGGCCGCGAGCGCGGTCGCCGGGCGCGATCTTCTCCATGACCTGGCCGACCCCAACCCGCCGACCGGGCGAGTCCAGTCGGCGATCGTCGCGGCCGAACTCGCATTGCTCTCGCTCCTTCGCGCGGCGACGCCTTTGGACGCCGCCTTCTTCGCCGGTCACAGCCTCGGCGAGTGGGCGGCCCTGGGCGCCGCCGGGGCGCTATCATTGGAGCAGGTCATTGCCTGCACGGAGAGGCGCGGGAGCCTCATGCAGGCGGAATGTGACGCGGACGGGGGGATGCTCGCCGTCGAAGGGATCACCGCTTCCCGCTTCGAGCGGCTCCGACGGGACTCGGACGGAGCTCTGGATGCGGTCGAGATCGCCTGCCGGAACGCTCCCAGTTCCCTGACCCTGGCAGGGCCCAGGGAAGCCCTCATGTCAGCCGCGTCCGAGGTCGCCGCCCTGGGGGCAACAGCTCTGCGCCTGCCTGTAGCGGGCTGCTTCCACACGGGCCGTTTCGCTCGCGCGGCAAATCACTTCGCCGCCTTCCTGGAAACGGTTGAGTGGCGCCCCCTTGAACGCCCGGTGATCGCGAACCTCGACGGGAGCCCCTATCCGGCGGAGCATGACCACTGGACGCGGCTCCTCAGTCTTCAGCTCGTGCGCCCCGTGCAGTGGGAGGCGACTGTGCGCCGCCTTCGCGCCTGCGGCGTCACCCACGTCCTCGAAATCGGTCCGAGGCCCGGCGTGGCAGCCTATTGCCGGGCGGTGCATGCGGAGATCGAGACCTTCTCGTTCTGCGCTCCCAGCAGCCTGGATGCTGCGGTCGAGTTCGTGGCCTCGGTTCCTCCATGGACGCGGAGTGCCGCGCTCGTGGGGCGGGCTCTCTGGCTGGTTGTCTCCAACCGCGTCGATGACGTCGAACCTGAGATGCACGCCGGCTTTGCGGCCCTCACGCGACTCCAGCGGCGTTGCCTCGAGGGGCGCCAGCCGCTGACGGAGGACGAGTGCCTCGAAGCCGTCGAGCTGTGCAACAGCCTGCTGCGCCGCGCCGGCCTGCCCGAGGCCGCAAGTTCCGAGCTTGCCGCAAGGCTGCATCCCGGCCGCCCGCGACAGGAAATGGCCTGCGTTGCAAGACGTCTGCCTGACACGACCGCCGCAGCGATCAAGCCTGCGGGATTCCCTTCCGAAGCGTCGGGCGCCGCCGGCAAAGGGCAGAATGAGGTCTGTCATGAAGGCTAGGGAGGGCGCATTCCCGCCGCCATCGGGTGATTGCGGGACGCATAGTGCGGCGCAGGTCGAGGTGTGGGTCCCGCTGGCGGCTGAAGGCAATTCGACTGTTCCGGGATACGTCCTGACCGGCAGCCCGCTCGATGTCGTCACTTTCGACGAGATGGTCCGGTCGACCTGCGGAGAGCCCGGCGGCCCCATTGCCTACTACACCTCGGCGGAGACGGTCATCGACGACGAGGCCGTGACGCAGGCGGTCGCTGCTTGGCCGGAAGGATGGCTCGTCAGTGATCCGGGCCCCACGGGCCGGCGTTCTCAAGCTGCCGTCCTCGGTAGTCTTCAGAGCAGTGTCGGGGCGGCAGAGACGGAGGATTTCGCCGCGCTGGGCCTTTCCTCCCTCGACCTCATGGAGGTGCGGGCGCGGGTCGAGGCCGCGGTCGGGGCGAGCATCTCCACCGCTGACGTGATGCGCTTCAGCTCACCCCTTCTTCTTTCCTGGCGGCTCAACGCCATCCTCCACGGCCCGAAGCTGTTGGAGCCGCCACCGCTTGCAGGCCACGACGGCGCGGAATGCCCTGCCAGCGAGGCGCAGGCGCGAATCTTCGCCGCATGCGCCCTTCATCCGTCACCGCTGGCCTACAGCACTCCGCTTCTGTTCCTGTTGCGGCGCCGGCCCTCCGTGCAGACCGTCGAAGCCTGCCTGCAGTACCTGGCTCGGCGCCATCCGGCCCTGCGCGCACGCTTCGCGCTGATCGGCCAGCGGCTTGTGGAGACCGTGGGCGCAGATGATCGCATCCCCTGCGCGGCGCGCCGTATCCGAGCGGGCGAGCTCGAGCAGGCCCTCCAGCGGGAGGCCCGGGCTCATGATTTGAGGACGGGACCGCCCGTTCGCGCGACGCTCTTCATCGCTGACGACGGTGAACGCCATCTCCTGCTCGATGTTCATCACATCGTGGTGGATGGGCGCTCCGCCCTCCTGATCGCCGACGAGCTGGAGGCCCTCCTCGAGGGCCGGGCACTGCCCGAGGCTCCCCCTTACGCCCGGCTAAAAATGCGGGAGGCCGAAGCGGCGACGCCGCACCTGCGCCGTGTAGCGGACCAGTTCTGGCGTACCGTGATGCCCGAGGGCCGGACCGTCACGAGGCTTCCGCTCCGGCGCGAGGACGCAGCCTGGAAGCGCGGTTCGGGCACCACGCTGTGCCACCGTTTGGGGCCAGAGCTCACCGAAGCGGTCCACGGCTTCGCCGCTGAATGCGCCGCGTCCCGCCATGCGGTCCTTCTTGCCGCGCTGGTCGCGGCTGCGGCGCGGTTCACGGCGAATGACGAGATCGTGGTCGGCGTCCCCACCTCGGTTCGCGCCTCCTCCGAAGCGATGAAAACGGTCGGGATGTTCGTGGCCACGCTGCCGGCCCGGCACAGCGTCGGCGAGGCCAGCTTTCGGGCGCTTGTCGCCGCGGTCTATCGGCAGGATCGGGAGCGGGCCCGGGTCCAATCAATTCCCCTGCCAGGCTGGCTCAGCGCCCCCGATCCCACTACGCCCCCCGGCCTGAGCCCGTTCGCGCTGGCCTTCGTCAGTCAGGAGTTTCCGGCGACGGCGGACCGCTCGGTCCAGCTGGTTCCGGCATTCCTGAGCTCCGCCCGATTCGAGATCGCGGTCCATGTCATCCCGGGCCCCTCCGGGATCGAGCTGCACGTGGAATTTGCCGACGAGTTCTACGACCCGGTGCTGATCGGTGGATTCGTCGAGGCGATCGAGCAGCTTCTCAGGGCCGGGATCGACGCATCCGAGAAGCCGGTGAAGTATCTCCCTGCAGCGGACCAGAGCGCCGCGCTGGCGCGAGCAAGGGCCCATCTTGCTTGCGAGGAACCACTACCCGACCTGACCGTCGTCGAACGCTTCCAGGAGATCGCCCGGCGCCAGGCGGATGCAGTCGCGCTCCTCAGCGGTGGGCAGGTGATCACCTATTCCGAGCTGGAGTCGCGAGCACAGCGCCTCGCTGCAGCTCTGCGGGGGAGAGGCGTCAGCGCTGGGGACGTCGTGCCAGTCCTGGCCGACCGCAGCCCCGGCTACGTCGTCGCACTCCTTGGGATCCTGATGGCCGGTGCGGCCTATCTTCCGCTTGACCCTGCCTATCCGCAGGTCCGGCTCCAAGCCATGATCGAACCCTGGCGGCCTGCGCTCGCCATCCGGGCCTGCGCGGCGGCCCTCGATCTGGGCCTGCCGATCGTGGAGGTCGATGCGCTGGAGTCAGACGGCGTCGCCGGTGCTCGGCACCCGGGCAAGCCGAGCGATCTCGCCTATGTCATGTACACCTCCGGTTCGACGGGGACGCCCAAGGGCGTTCTCATCACGCACCGCAACGTGATCCGGACCGTCGTTCCCGAGAACGTCGTGCCACTGGGCCCCGGGACGCGCTTCCTGCTCACCGGCTCCCCGTCCTTCGATGCGACCACCTACGAGGTCTGGGGAGCGCTTCTGAACGGCGGCTCGGTGGTTCTGGTAGACGCCGCGACGCTGCTCGACCCCGGAGCGCTCGAGCGCGCAATTCGGAGCCAGCAGCCGACCATCATGTGGATGACCGCGCCGCTTCTGGCCCAGCATGCGGCGGCCCGCCCCGGCATGTTCGCGGGCCTCAGCTACCTCGTGGCCGGCGGCGACGTGGTCCGGCCCGAGGTGGCCGACGCGGTCCGCCGTGCCAATCCCGGGCTGGTTCTCGTCAATGGCTACGGGCCCACCGAGAACACGACCTTCAGCACCCTCCACGTCGTGCGTGACCGGCAGCAGGGCCCGATCCCGGTCGGACGCTCCCTCGCGTCTTCCACGGCCTACGTCCTCGACGAGGGCCTCAACCTGCTTCCGCCGGGCGCGATCGGGACCCTCTGGGTCGGCGGTGCTGGCGTCGGTGCCGGCTACTTTCCTGGCGACGAGGGCGGGGCCTTTGTGGAGCACGCTTGGCCCGATGGCGTCAGGGAGCGCCTCTACCGGACCGGTGACGTCGCTTCCATGGATGCGGGCGGCGAGATTTCGGTTCACGGGCGGGCCGACGATCAAGTGAAGATCCGCGGCACGCGGGTCGAACTCGGCGAGGTCCAGGCGGTCATTCGTCGCGCTGAGGGCGTGGTCGACGCCCATGTCTGCGTCGCTCGAGTGGATGGCGAGGCTGCCATCGACTGCTACGTGGTCGGCGAAGGCGGGTTCTCGGTGCCTGGGCTGCAGGCGCAGCTGACAGCGGTCCTCCCGGCGGTGATGCGCCCCCGGCACGTGATCCAGGTGGAGCGGATCCCCCTCAAGCCGAACGGCAAGGTGGATGCGCAGGCATTGCCCGCGCCCGCGGCCATTCGTGCCCCCCAGCTCCGCGAAGCGCTCGAGCCGGGCGCCGGGCGCCTCGAAGACCTGATCGCGCAGGTTTGGGCGGAGGTGCTGGGCGCAGCTCCTCCTCGGCCTGAGGCAACCTTTTTCGAGTGCGGGGGCACATCTCTATCCGTCATCTCGCTCTGGGAACGCCTCGAATCTCTCGCGCCCGGGGCCTTCTCCGTTGCCGACCTGTTCATGTTCGGCACCCTGGGGGAACAGGCGAAGCACCTGCAGCAGCACGCGAGCCGCCAGCATCAGCATCCGCATGAATCCTCATCCCCCGCTCGCGGACGCACCGTGAGCAGCGTCAGCGATGCCCGCGCGGCCCTTGGCCTGACGAGGGCCTCATGATCGATCCTTCGAAGGAGCCCGAGCTCACTCAAGCCGTCGTCTCGGCCCTCGCCGGCGGGATCATGAGCCGGGAAGCTGCGGCAGATCTTCTCGATGCCATCGAGGCAGCGCTCCAGAGGAGCGCCCCGATCGCAGTGGTGGGCCTGTCGGGCCGCTGGGCCGGCGCTGAGACTTACGGGGAGTTTTGCAGCGCGCTGATGGACGGATGGACGAGGGCGAGGCCCTTCCCGGAGCTGCGCCGTCGTCACATCCTGCCCTGGCTGGACATATCATCGCCTGCCTTCACGGCCGGCGCCTTCGTGGACGACATCCTCGGCTTCGACAACGATGCGATCGAGATCAGCGCCCGCGAAGTCGCGCTGATGGATCCCACGCACCGACAGGTCCTCCAGGCCGTCTGGCTTGCCTGCGAGGATGCCGGCCATCCGCTGCCGAGCCTGGGAGGGCAGGCGGTGGGCGTGTTCATCGGCTCGAGTTCAGGCGGCGTCGAGATTACCTACCGGGATCTCATCAGGCGCCATGAACCCTCGCTGGATGCCGCAGCCCTCACCGGGAATCTCTCCGGGATGCTCGCCGGGCGGATCAGCCGGATGTTCAACCTGCGTGGGCCCAGCTGCGTGGTGGATGCGGCGTGCGCCTCGTCGCTGGTCGCTGTTGTCGAGGCCGTCGAAGCCTTGCGGTCCGGACGATGCGACACGGCCATCGTCGCGTCGGGCAAATTCTACCTCGCGCCTCTTCGCCCGGCTGACACGATCGGGATCGAGGCGCGGGACGGGGTGACCCGCCCCTTTGCGGCGGGGGAGGGCGGCACGGGGGTAGGCGAGGGCGCCGTAGCAGTTGTCCTGCGTCGGCTGGCCGATGCGCAGGCGGACGGCGACCACGTCATGGGCACCATCCTGGGTGCGGCGAGTCTTAGCGAGGGGCGCAGCGCCACGCTCACCGCTCCGAGCGCAAGGGGACAGGAAGCGATCCTACGGAAGGCCTGGGGGAGCGCCGGTGCCCAGGCGCGGCGCCCCGCCTATCTGGAAACCCACGGCACTGGCACCCTGCTCGGGGACCCCATCGAGTTCGAGGCCCTGCGCAACGCTGTCGGTTCGGGGGCTGCGTCCGATCGCTGCGTTCTGGGGGCGAGCAAGACGGTATTCGGGCACCTCGATTGCGCCTCGGGGCTCACCGGCCTCGTCGCCGCCCTGACCGTCGCTCGTGAAAGGCGCTGTCCGCCTCTTGCGGGAGCCTTCGGTCCCAACCCGCATCTCGATCCTCTCGCAAGTCGTTTCGTGCTCCCGCACGAAACCTGCGCGCGGTTGCCCGATCAAGGACAGGTCGCGGTCGGGGTGAGCTCCTTCGGGATGTCGGGGACCGGCGCTCACATCGTCCTGCTCGCCGAGCCGCCGGCGGAGGATCACGGCGCGGACCGGCCAATTCCGCTGCTCCTGTCGGCCCCCACGCCGGCCAGCTTGCGCAGCGTGCTCCGCGAGCTCGAATGGCTCCTGCACAAGCCGGGGGCTCCGACCCTGGCGCAGGTGGCGCGCGCATGGGCTCGACGTCATGTCTATCCTTGGCGATCGGCCCTCGTGGCGGCATCGAAGGCCGAAGCTGGAGCGATCCTGCGCGAAGCCCTTCGCGGAGGTTTCAGCGGAGCCGAAGCGCCCTTCTGGTGCGGGAGCGAGCCGGTCCGCCCGTCCGGCTCCGCCTCCGGGCCCATCCCCGATGACCCGGGCGAGGCCGCTCAGGCCTATGTCGCAGGAGCGCCGGTGGCCTGGCGTGGCCTGCTTGCAGAGACATCTCCGGCTCATGTGCCTCCCCGGCCAATGCTGACCCGCGAAAGCTGGTTCTCCAGCACGCCTCGGCGGCCGATCGCGGTTCCTCCTGGTCCGGCGAAGGACTCCACCATAGCTCCTGACGACGTGGAGGCGTGCCTGAGGGAGATCTGGCGCGGCCTGCTCGGGGTCACGGACATCGCGCGGGACGAAGACTTCTTTGATCAGGGTGGTGACTCCCTGAAGTTGGCGATCGTCGCCTCACGCCTCTCGGCCGCCCTGGGGCGCGATATCACCGCGCCCACGCTGCATCGCGCGAGAACGTTTGGCGCAATGGTAGAGGCCCTGGCTGGTGCGCGGCGAACCGGGGAGACCAGGCTCGCGAATGCCGAGGCGACGCCTGCACCGCTCTCCCAGCGGTTGGGGTGTCCCCCGACGCCCTCGCAACGCCAGCTTTATCTGCATGGCCTGCGTAGCGCCGATACGCGGTTCAACGTGCCGCACGCATTGCTTCTGGAAGGCCCTCTCGACCGCGACAGACTAGAGGCCGCCATCCGCCTGACCTTCGCCCGGGATCCTGGGCTGACGGTCTTCTTCCGGTCCGCGCGCGGCCGGCTCGAACAGGTGAGCGATCCGGCGGCACTGCCATCTCTGGAGGAGGCGTCGGCCCGTAGCATTCAGGACGCGATCCAGTCCTGCGCCGAGTTCGTGCGGCCCTTCGATCTCGCACGCGCGCCTCTCGCCCGCTTCCGGCTCGTAGCGGTCGAGAGCGGGGGGGCGGTGCTGCTGATGGATTTCCATCACACCATCATCGACGGGGTCTCCCTGCCGTTCTGGACACAGCGCCTATCCACGGCCTACCGCACCGGGGCCTTGGAACGGCCCGCGCTCACGGCCCTCGATCAGGCGGCCTGGATCGACCGTGAATTCGAAACGGACGGCTTCAAGGCCCACCGAGCGTTCTGGCTGCAGGAATTCGCGCGGGCGGGTTACGAGCCGCTTGATCTCGACCGTGCCGCGGTATCGCGGCCAGGACAAGCTTCCGCCGAGCGACATACCCTGGAGCTCGCCCTGGATACCTCCGCGCGGATCCGCGCCTACGCCCGGGAATCGGGCGCAGGGGTATTCTCCACCGTCCTTGGCGCCTACGCACTCGCCTTGGCCGGAGCGTTCGGGCAGCGCCAGTTCTGCGTTTCGACTGCGACGTCCGGTCGGCCGCGACGCTTCAGCGAGGACGTGATCGGCCTGTTCGCCACCGTCGTCCCGATTCCAGTCGCCGTGACCCCGTCGGTAGAGCTCGGGACGTGGCAACTCGCTCTGCGCGAGCGCCTCATCGGGGCCCTCGAGGTCCAGGAATACCCGATCCATGCTCTCGATCCGGAGACGAACGCCCTGCGCTCGGCCCCGCTCTCGAACGTTGGCTTTGCTCTGCAGAACATGGATCTCGAGCCGTTCTCCTTCGCGCAGGACGTGATGGCGACGCCGATCCCGTACGTCGCGATGCCCTGGAAGACCGCCCGGCACGATATCGAGCTCTTCGCCTTCGACCTTGGTGGGCGCTACACGCTGGATTTCGGCTACCGCCCGGAGCGCGTGTCCCACGCCACGGTCACCGCGGTGGCGAGCGCGACCCGCGCGATTCTCAACCTTGCGCCCGAGATTGCCGACCGACCTCTCGAGCATCTGCTCGCGATGATCGGACCGCAGGCCATCCTGACCGGAGAGCCTGCATGAGCTATCGCGAGCCGGGGCAGCGCCTTTCCGGAGCCGCCGAGCGTGCAGGGCGATCCTCAGCCCTCCGCTGCTGCCGCCCGGCCGGTGCGGGAGGCGCCGCCGGCAAGATCGACCGGCGTCAAGGCCCGATCCTCGATGGCGGTGACAAGGTCTCCGAACCGTTCCGCGGTGCTCTTCTTGATCTCCAGCCACTCCTTGTCGTGGATAAAGGCCTGCCAGGCTGCCCGCATCGTTCCTTCGTCCGGCCAGGACAACAGGTAGATGAACTGGGTCCGCTCCTCGGCCCGGTGCTCCCAGCATCCCGTCATTTCGAAGCCGTACCGGCGCATGATGCGCGATGCGTGATCCTGGAAGCGGGCCATGAACGCGGCCTTGTTGTGCTCGACGAGATCGTAAATGCGCAGCTGCTGAATCATCTGGAACTCCCTTGGCTGGATCGATGCTTTCTGGCCATGCCGGCGGGCGGGCCGCAGGCATTCGTCATGACCGCCTCCTCGCAAATGCGGGCGATTCGGCTGCCTTCCTGGAGGATTGAGAAGTGATCTCCGGGGAGGCTCGCGAAGCGCCAGCCCGCCGCGTAACGGCACATCAGCTCGGCCAGGGACGTGGGGGCTTGACGGGCGAGCCACCCTGCTTCGGCCAGGACGACATGAACCTCGAAGCCCTCGGGTGGGGGCTGCGGCGGGCGGTAGGCGTGATGGGCTCGGATCTGCCGGCGCATCGCCTCGACCAGGCGCGTGACCTGATTTCGGCTCACGATGCGCCGCGTTACCGCGAACTCGGTCAACTCTTCGAAGGTGGCCCCCTCGGCTGGCAGGTCCACTGGGAAGGGCAGGGTCGACAGGAACCATCGCAGCACCCACTGCTCCGTCGGTCCGCCCTCCGCGAGATGAGTGGGAGGCGCGAGGTCGGCCGGGAGCGCGTCGAGCATGACGACTGCCGTGGAAGCGCCCCGGGCATGGCGCAAGCGACCCATCTCGAAGGCCAGCCGCCCTCCGAACGAGTGGCCCAGCAAGACGGTGGGCCGCCCGGGGGCCAGCGCCTCCACCGCACCGTCGAGCTCGGTGGCCACCTCGGCCAAACTCCGGGCGCCGCCGGGCGGCGCGAACAGTTCGATCAGCTCGGCCGCCATGAGCGTCACCCCGATCTCCTCCAGCGGCTTCGCAAGCCGAGCGAAGGACGACGTGAAGGCGCCGACGCCCGGCAGCGCGAACCAGGTCAGATCTCGGCCCGACGACAACCGCTTGAACATGAAGGCTCCCGAGCAAGAAGGGCGGCGAAGGTAGCGATGCAGGAGAGGGCCGGCGCGGGCGAGACGGCCCGGGCGCGAGCCCGACCTGAACGCTCAACGCCACCTATCCGGTTCTCACCGGATGAAAAGGTAGATATCTGCCTTGCAATTCAAATAATAACCTGAAAACCATGTGAGTGATCATGGACAAGAAGTAGATATAAAGTCAATCTCCTTCTGAGCCGCAGATAATTCAATGAACATTGGCATTATTATATGCCGATGCATTGAATGCATCGATGTGTGAGGATGTTCATAACTATGATGAAAAGCTCTTATCTCAACGAAGACACTCATGAAGAGCTTGCGAGCGTCTTTCGGAACATCGAAGCCGAGTCCGTCAATTCCTATCTGAGATCCTGCGGAGCGTTCACCGCGTCCGGCATGCCCAACCACCATCGGGAGCTCACGCTGTGGGACGATCCCGGTCTTTCCGCAGAGGCCGGGGCGGGATCCCGATGCGCGACTGCGGAACTCACTTTGATTGTCGGCTTTGCTCTTTCCGTCTTCTCGGGACAGTCGGACATCGACATGGAGGTATCGGTCGACGGAAGGGCGACGAGGGTCCGCATGAGTTTCGGACGCGACCTGTCGTTCCAATCGGCGGTTTTCGATGTTCGGACGGAGCTGGACTCAGCCGGGTTCGGCCGGGGCAGGCCGGTGGCACATCGGCTGGCGCTTCTGGAGCAAGACGAGGAGCAGATCGCGTTCGTGTTCACAGCCGAGGCAGGTCGCCTCACCTACACGGTCACTGGAGTGGCTGCCCAGGGCCTGCAGGTCTGGATCACCTGGTTCCACGAAACGCTGAGGCACATGGGCGATCAGCTTCTGCGCGCTCCGCATCTGACCTTCGGCGAAGTCGATCTCGTGCCCGCCGACCAGAAAGCCCGCCTCCTGGAAGTCAATCGGACCGAAGCGGAATATCCCGCGGACGAGGATCTGGTCACCGTCTTTCGGCGAGCCGTTGAGGCTTGGGGATCGCAAATTGCGCTGACGGATGGAGCCCGGACCTGGACCTGGGATGAGGTTGATCGAGCCGCTCGGCGGCTCGCGGGCCATCTGTCCAGCCGGTTCGACGTCCGAGGCCGCCCGGTCGGCGTCGTGGCCGAGCGAAGCATCGAGGCGCCGATCGCGTATCTCGGCATCCTGATGGCCGGCGGATTCTACCTCCCGGTATCCTCTCTGGCGCCCCCCGAACGGATCCGGGAGATCCTGGACGACGCGCAGTCGTGTTGCGCTATTGTGCTCGACCAGGCTCCGCATCTCGCGGGGGACATCCCGTACATCGACGGCGTCAATGTGGGCGAGGCCGAGGCCTTCGAGCCGGTCGCGCGCGCCGCCTCCAGCATCGCCTACGCGATGTACACATCGGGTTCGACGGGCAAGCCGAAGGGCGTACTCGTCACGGATCGGAACGTGCTGCGCCTCAGTTGCGGATCGAACTATGTGAGTTGGGAGCCCGGCGACAGGATCGGCGCGCTGTCAACGCAGAGCTTCGATGCTGCGACGTTCGAGATCTGGGGCGGACTGCTCAATGGCGTGCCGATCGTGCATGTGCCCAAGGAGATGCTCCTGGACGCTGCCAGGTTCGAGGCGTTCGTGCGGGAGCACGGGATCACGGCGATCGTGATCACGAGCGCCCTGCTCACTCATCTTGCCTCCCTGAACCCAGCGGCCTTTGCGCCACTGCGCTACGTTCTCTACGGCGGGGAAGTCACCTCTCCGGATGCCGTGCGCCGCATCAGGGCCGCGTGTCCCGACCTGACCTTCGTGCACGGCTACGGTCCGACAGAGAACACCACAATCTCGACCTTCCTGCTGGTTCCTCCCAATCCGCCGGACCGGCTGCCGATTGGCCGCCCGGTGGCCAACTCGACCGCCTGGATTGTCGACGGGACCCTGCGGCCCCTCCCGGTCGGCGCGCGCGGCCTTCTGATCGTGGGAGGGGCCGGGGTCGGCGCCGGTTATCTCAATCGGCCGGACCTCACAGCCAGACGCTTCTTCACCATGCCTGACGAGAACAGCGGCGACATGGCGCCGGCCTATGTGACCGGGGACATGGCGCGCTGGAATGGCCGTTACGAGATCGAGTTCCTGGGACGCTTCGACAACCAGATCAAGCTGAGGGGGTACCGGATCGAACTGGACGAGATCCGAGCGCACGTGACCGCGTGCCAGGGGGTGGTCCAGGCGGAGGTGGTGCCGGAAGGAGACCGGGTGAGCGGATACACCGCCCTCGACGCCTATTTCGTGTCGGACGGTACGGCGGATCCTTCCAGACTCCGCGAGGCCCTGGCGGCGCGTATGCCCGAATACATGGTGCCTCGCCGCTTGATTCAGCTGAGCTCGTTTCCGCTTGGCCCGACGGGCAAGGTCGACAAGGCCGCCCTCGCTACCCTGGGGCAGGACGCCGGGAACACAGCCGCCGTGGCAGCGGGCCCGCGCAACCCGCTGGACGATCGCCTGATCCAGATCTGGAAGAGCATGCTGCGGGTCGACGCCGTCGCGATCACCGACAGCTACATCGCCCTCGGCGGGCACTCGATGATGCTCCTCGAGATGGCCGAGCGGATCTACGACGAGTTCGGGGTCGACTTGTCCCTGACCGATCTCGTGACGCTCACGACCGTCGCCGAGATCAGCGATGCGATCGCCGCACGCCATGGGGAACGAGCGCTCGATGCGCCGGTCCCCGTCTGAACCAACCGTCTCCACCAACTCCACCATGTACAGGACGTCGAAATGGAATTGGGGCTCGCAGGAAAATCCTCGCTCGTCCTGGCGGCATCGAAGGGATTGGGCCGGGCGATCGCCGAAACCCTCTGCAGGGAGGGCGTCCGGACGGCCATCTGCTCGTCGAACCAGGAGCGGATCGAGGCCGCTGGCGCGCAGATGGGGGCGCATCCGATCGTGGCCGACCTCGACAGCCTCGAGCGCGTCGGAGCCCTCGCGCAGGAGTGCCGCGCCGCCGTCGGCGTGCCGGACATTCTGGTCCTGAATTGCGGAGGGCCTGAATCGGCTTCGTTCCTCGCCACCCCTGCCGACCACTGGAGTCTCAACTTCACGCGGCTATGGGCCGTTCCGATCGAGCTCTTGCGGCTCCTGCTCCCTGCCATGCTCGAGCGCGGCTCAGGCCGAATCCTCTGGGTGACGTCGGTTGCCGCCAAGCAGGTGGTCTCCGGCGTGACGATCTCGAGTTCGCTGCGGGCGGGACTCCACGGTCTTGTAAAATCCCTGAGCGACGAGTGCGCGGGCCGTGGCGTGACGGTGAACGCGCTGCTTCCGGGCTTCATGAGCACGGACCGGCTGAAGCACCTGTCGATGGATGACATCGCCCAGGTGAGCATCCCGGCCGGGCGTTTCGGCACTGCGGAGGAGTTCGCCTCCCTGGTGGCCTTCATGGCCTCCGATCGGGCCGCCTACATCACCGGCCAAACAATCGCCTGCGATGGCGGGTGGCTCAGGAGCTGAGCCGGCCGCCGGTCACCCTTGTCGAAGCGGGATATTTCCGATGAAGCGCAGAACGATCAGATCCTTTCCTGAAGCGATGGGTACGAACGCCTGGTTTGGGACGCTGGGCGAGGTGACCGCCAGGCCACCCGTCGAGCGGGACATCTCGGTGGACTGGGCGGTGATCGGGGCCGGGGTCTGTGGCCTTGCCGCCGCGCGGCAGCTGGCGGAGCACCTGCCAGACGCGTCCGTGGCCGTCCTGGAAGCCGATGCGGTCGGTTACGGCACATCCGGCCGCAACGCCGGTTTCGTGGTCGACCATACCCTGCATGTCTCTTTCGAGAGTCCCGAGATGGCTCTGCGCCGGGTGCAGCTCTGGTCTCACGGGGTGGAGTACCTCAGGCAGCTGGTCAGGGAGCATCAGATCCAGTGCGATTGGAGCGACTGGGGCCGGATCTATGTCGGCACGCGGGACGGCGGTGACCGGGGGGTCGAGCAGAAGATCGCCTCCTTCCGCCGGCTAGGGCTCCCTCACCAGGAGGTGAGCACCAAAACGCTTTCGGCGATCTCCGGAACCGACTTCTACACGAGCGGAGTCCGGGTCGCGAACTCTGCGCTGGTCCAGCCGGCCGCGCTCTGCCGCGGGCTCGCGGCCACGCTGCCGGCCAATGTCACCGTGCACGAACATTCCCCTGTCCGTCGCTTCGGTCGCGAAGGTGGCCGTTTCGCTTTGGAATGCGACCAGGGCACCGTAAGTGCGGGGAACGTCGTCCTGGCAAACGCAACCTTCATCCCCCAGTTCGGTTACATGCGCGGGCGGCTCTTCGGCTTCGCCGTCTATGCCAGCCTCACGCGCCCGCTTACTTCGGCCGAGCTTCAGGCCAACGGTCTCAAGGATGAATTCGGCATCCTGTCCGCGACCCCGGGCGGCAGCTCCGTGCGCCTCACCCGCGATAATCGTTTGATGATCAGAGCGCGCCTCGACGTGCCGCCGGGGAACGGGAAGCTCACGCCCCAGCATATTCGGGACGCAGAGCTGACCCAGCGGCAGGCAATCGCACGCCGCTGGCCAGCGCTGGAAAACATTCCCTTTGTCGGCACCTGGGGCGGGATCCTGGGATTCACGGGTAATCAGGGCGCCATCTTCGGACGGCTGGAGGAGGGGGTTTACGCGGTGGTGCCCACTGACCAGTCCCCGGTGTCGAAGGGCAGCCTGATGGGCAAACTCCTCGCCGACCACATCGTCGGCGCAGACTCGCCGCTCTTGGAGGATCTGCTCCAGCTTCCCCACCCATCCCGCCTGCCACCCGGCCCGATCATGCGGTTCATCGCGCGCCGGCAGGTCAAGCAGGCCATGCGTGCTCACGGGCCTGAATAAGCAGTCCGCGCACCCTCGGTTCAACGCGGCAAGCCGCACAACGAGAGGATACAGAAAATGGCCGCCTACCTTCTCGCCCGGGTCATCGTCGACGATCCTGAAACCTACAAGCAGTACATGGAGCGCAACCCTCCAACGATCCAGAAGTTCGGCGGCCGTTTCGTGTTCCGAAACGGGGAGCGCGAGCAACTTGAGGGGGAGGCGGAGAGCGGACGAATGGTCCTCATCGAGTTCCCGAGCCTCGCTCAGGCCAAAGCCTGGTACGAGTCGGCCGAATATCAGAGCATCGTTCCGCTTCGGCAATCGAGCTCCAAGGCGAACCTCGTTCTGTTCGAGGCCTCGCCTGCATGAGGGAAGCCTCTTCTGCGAGCCCGGAGGAGCCTGCCGAGGGGACCGTCGTCCTCACTCGCGATCTTCTGAGCGACGGGGGGCTGCACGCCCTCGTCAGGGCGGCCGACCCCGGCTCGGCCGTCAGGCGCACCGACGAGCTGAAGCGATCGCTTGATCGCCTCCTCGCGGCCAGGCCCGAGCGATGCGGGCCGCTGTGGTTGTTCGCCTACGGCTCCTTGATGTGGAATCCGGTCTTCGAGCCGGCGGAGACCCGGGTCGGCCGTGTCTATGGCTGGCGCCGTGCCTTCTGCATTCGGACAACCGCCGCCAGAGGGACACCCGAGTTTCCCGGCCTGCTGCTCGGGCTTGAGCCGGGCGGCAGCTGCATGGGCGTGGCGCTCCGCCTGAGAGCAGAGCGGGAAATCGAGGATCTCCTGGGCGTCTGGACCCGCGAGATGATCACGGGGGATTACCGGCCAGTGTGGGTGGCGCTGCACGGAACTGACGGGCGATTACTCAACTCCGTTCTGACCTTTGTGGCTGACCCGTCCTCTCCCGGCTACGAGCACGGCTTGGGCGAGGTCGCTGTGGCTGAGAGGATCGGCCGGGCGTCGGGCCGGCTGGGCAGTTGCGCCGCCTACCTGGAAAATCTGGCCCGGTCCCTTGCTGCATTCGGCTGCCGGGACGGGCTCGTGTCGAGGCTGACCCGGCGCGGCACCGAGCGCCCATAACTCGGATACGGCCCACACGCCGTAGAGCCGTATCCCTCGTCTTCCGGCCCAGCAGGACCTGTCCATATGAGCACGGCCTCCCTCGTCAACTCCCGCGTCGCCAACTACTGCTTCGGGGTGTTCTGCTTCCTCACAGCAAGCTGGGTGCAGAAGCTGGTCATCGGCTGGCTGGTCTGGGAGGGAACGGGATCGGGTCTTTGGGTCGCCAGTCTGGCGGCGGGGGAGCTGATCCTGGCCTTGGCGCTCCTGCCCGTGACCGGAGCCTTCATTGATCGCGTTGGCAGCGCACCCATCCTCGTCCGCTCGCAGGCCGTGGCGCTCGTTCAAGGCCTTCTCCTCGCTGCCGCCGTGGCCGCCGACGCTCCGCTCGCGGTGGTCCTGCTCCTCTATGCGGTCAGGGGCGTCGTCGCGGCCCTCTACCTCCCGGCCTCGCAAGCATTTCTGCCCAGCATCGTCGACGCCGGAGCTCTCCCGCGCGCGACCTCGATCCTGGCTTTCCTCGGGAGCTTCGCCGTTCTCGCCGGACCGGCGGTCGCGAGCGTCGGTCTTGCCCGGATCGGAGCCGCCGAAACGCTGGCCGCGGCCGCGGCCCTTCACCTTCTGTTCCTCGCCGCGATCCATCGCGACGTTCGGGCGGTCCGCCCGGCCTCGCCCGGGCGCCCCGCGGCGGACCGAGCTCAAGGCCAAAATCGCGGGGGCATCCGCGAGGGCTTGGCCTATACGGCGGGAAACTGGGGGGTGCTCTTCGCTCTTGGGTCGTTCCTCGCCGTGTCTCTGTTCGGGCGGTTCGTCCTCGAGGTCGCGCCCCTTTTCGCAAGCTACTTGCGTGGCGGGTCGGTCGGGGACGTGGCCGCGCTGCTCTCGGCCCTGGGCGGGGGAGCCCTTTGCGGCGGAGCGTTGATGATCGCGCTCGCCGGCTCGCCGACGGCCTCGGAGCGGACCCTCGACCTGACCCTGGTTCTCGTGCCGGCTGTTCTCCTTGTCGCAGTTCTATCGCCCTACCAAGCGGTCCCGATGGTCCTGATGATTGCCACCGGGGCGCTCGTGACGATGAACTCGATCTCGGCCCAGGCCGCGATCTACAAGTATGCGGACAAGGAGTATCTGGGACGGGTGATGAGCATCTATTCCCTGGCTTACCGCAGCGGGCAGATCGGGGGAGCCTTCCTGTTCGCGATTCTCGGCCCGGTGCTGGGCGCGGGTCCTTACCTGACCGCAGCGCTCATCCTCTGCCTCGCGCTTCTGGCGCAACGCATAAGACACCGCAAATATGGTGCCGTCCTCGGTGCCTCGGGCATCGGAAGACAGTGAACACTGTGCGGGGCAGGCGCCCCGCACGCCTCGGCCGATCGGGCGCCTCGCTATCCCGCCGAGGTGGCGAATTCCAGCCCCAACAGGTACTTCTCGCCCGCGCCGGCGATCAGGGGCTCGCCAACCGCGTCTGACCAGGACAGGTTCAGCACGACGGCAGCAGCCATCAGATCCTCACGGGTCTCCTCGATCGCCGCCATTGCCGTGGTGGGAGCGTTCGTCCCAAGAGCGATGCTCAGGTGCCTGATCGGCGCCTTGATGGACAGCTGGCGGTCCGACTTGGCCTTGCGAATGGCCGCAAGCACGCTGACGCTATCGGTGCCGGCGTCATGGGCGCGGAGGTCAAACACCTGCACCTCCGGATCTGGCCAGTTGCCACGGCGATGGATGGAGGCTTCCTCTCCGGTTTCGGCCGGGAGGCCGTTCACGAAGACGTCGCGGTAGATCGTTTCGGTGATGAAGGGCAGCGTGGGAGCGAACAGGCGCAGGACAGTATCAAGGCAGTGCCAGAGGGTGTACCGCGCCGAACGCCGCCCCAGCGCCGTGCCGACGTCACCGTAGACGCGCCCCTTCACCATCTCGACATAGTTGTCGCAGAGATCTCTCCAGAAGAAGGTCTCCACGGCATGGAGCGCATCTGCGTATTCGTACTTCTCATAGAGTCCCGTCGCGGTCCTCACGGTCTCGGCCAATCGGCTCAGGATCCAGATGTCGAGCGTCTCGGTGACGATTCCCGCCTCCACGTCGTGCTTGGGCGTCGTCGGAGAGCCCTCCAGGGCTTGCAGCTGCTGGGCGATGAAGCGAGACAGGTTCCAGATCTTGGTGGTGAGCCGCTTGCCCACCTTGAGAACGTCCTCCGAGAGCGCGGTATCGAGGCCCAGGCGCGAGGTCGCGGTCCAGTAGCGCACCGCGTCGGCCCCGTACTGCTTCAGCAGCGCCTCGGGAACGATAACGTTCCCCTTGGATTTCGACATCTTCGAGCGATCCTGTGCCAGGCACCAGCCGCTGATCGCGATGTCCTTCCAGGGAGCCGCCCCGTCGTGCAAGTGGGACTTCAAGATCGTGTAGAACGCCCAGGTACGAATGATCTCGTGGGCTTGCGGGCGGAGGGTCGCGGGGAAGAGCTTGCGGTAGCGCTCCAAATCGACCGCTAGATCCTGCGAGATGCCGCCACCGTTGATCTGAGGCGAGACGGAACTCGTCGCCCACGTGTCCATCACGTCCGGATCCGGCTCGACCTCATCGGCGGCATAGCCGCGGGGCAGATCCACCAGAGGATTGACCGGCAGGTCATCCACGTGAGCGACCAGGATCCTTCCCTCCTCGCCCGGCCGCTTGGAATACCAGAACGGGAAGGGGACTCCGAAATAGCGTTGGCGGCTAACGCACCAGTCCCATTTGAGGTTCTCCACCCACCGCTCGTACCGCACCTGCATGTACGATGGATGCCAGTTGATCTCGCTCCCGCGCCGCAGGAGGGCATCCTTCTTGTCCAGGACCTTCACGAACCATTGCGGCGTGACCAGGATCTCCAGCGGAGCCCCGGAGCGCTCGGCGGTGGGAACGACTCGGTTGACCTCGGTGTGGCCGCGGACAACGCCCCGGTCCTGCAACATCCCGACGATCAGTTCGCGGGCGTTCTTGACCTTGAGACCCTCCAGCGCTGCGGCTGCCGTCTGGGCGCTCGCCGGATCCACAGACGGCCAGTCCCCGGAACCGATCCGCGCGAGGCCGGTGAGGCGGCCGAGCTTGTCGAGGATCACCCGGGTCGGAAGCCTGTGATCCCGCCACCATTCGATATCGGTGGAATCTCCGAATGTGCAGCACATCACGACACCCGACCCCTTCTCCGGGTCGGCACGCTCGTCGGCGAGCACGGGAACAGGCACCCCAAACAGCGGGGAGATCGCCGAGCGCCCCAGGAGCCGGCCGGCCTCCGGATGCTCGGGATGGACGAAGAGGGCGCAGCAGGCTCCGAGAAGCTCTGGCCTCGTGGTGCCGATCACCACCTCGCCTCCGCCGTCCAGGGCAAAGGCGATGTCCCACATGACCCCAGCTTGCTCCTTGTCAACGATCTCCGCCTGGGCCAGCGCCGTGCGGTCAACCGGATCCCAGAGCGTTGGCTGCAGCTGCCGGTAGAGTTGGTCCTTCCGGAAGAGATCGAGCGCGGACATCTGGGAGATCTTCACGCTCGACGGACTGATCGTCCTGTATTCTTGGCTCCAGTCGACGCTGAGCCCGATCGCATCGAAAAGGTTGCGAAAATCCGTCTCGGCCGCCTCGACGACCTCGTGACAGACGCGCGTAAATTCCTCTCGTGACATGTCGACGGCGCGGATGCCGCGCTTCGTCTCGACCAGGCGCTCCGTGGGCAGGCCGTTGTCGTCGAAGCCTATGGGATAAAAGACGTTCCTGCCGGACATGCGCATGTAGCGCGCGATCAAGTCGGTCTGCGTGTAGCTGTAAACATGCCCCATGTGCAGATAGCCCGAAACGGTGGGTGGTGGCGTGTCGATGATAAATGAATTCTCTTTTCCTTCTTGGAAGTTCCAAGAATAGATCGGATTTCTGGCCCAAAATAATTTGCATTCTTCCTGCGTGATCTCGAAATCATACTTGTCCGCAAGCATCCTTCAGGTCCTTGAGCCAGCCAATATCAATCGCGCACGGGTGAGGCGAACCCGGGAGCGTCCGCTCTCAGAAGTAGCATATCAGGGGGCGCCGTCTACCGTAAGCTGTCCTTCGGCCTCTGAACATTAAAGGCGCACAGATATCCGGCAGGCTCGTAATCGAGTGCGCTGAAGTTCGGCGAGGCTCTCTTTCACCGCCGCAGTCTAGGTCAGCTGTACATTCTGTATCAGGCGATGGTGGCTGCCGTTGTTCTCGCAGTTTTTGGCCGCTGATACTCGATTCCATGTATGAGCGTTGTCCGGCCGTGGGCGGGGGAGAGCGGGGGTCTTCACCAGCTCCGCCGATGCTCGGTTCGCCCCTACTTGACGGCTCATCTGTCCCGCGTCGTGATGGAGCGTGGTCCGGGGGGCAGACGCCCGGGGCAGAATCCAGCGTGCGAGGAGGTCCGTGCCCTGCTCACCTGCGTTCCGTCTCCAGATACCGTTCAGTCCTTGGACCGCGGCTGCGTCGACGTCTGGCTCACACGGCTCGACGACTCCATCGAGCCGCACCTCGCAGCTTACCGGACACTTCTCGATCCGGCTGAACTGGAGCGGCACCGTCGCTTCAAGGCGAAGGATGCAGCGCTCCAATATCTCGTCGGCCGCGCACTCGTGCGCACCACCCTGTCCCGTTACGCTTCGGTCTCGCCCTCGGCCTGGCGCTTCGAGCCGAACGCCTACGGCCGGCCTTCGGTCGCGGGGCAGACGGGGCTCGGCCTGTCCTTCAACCTGTCCCATACAGACGGGCTCGTCGCCTGCGCCGTGTCGCATGGCGGTGAGGTGGGCGTGGACGTGGAACGGATCTCGCGGCGCGTGCGGACGGAGTTGCTCGCCCGTTCCAGTTTCTCTCCTTCCGAGGCGGAGGCTGTCGCTGCGGCTCCCCCACAGGAACGCCATGAGCTGTTCTTCGCACTCTGGACCTTGAAGGAGGCCTACATCAAAGCCCGTGGCATGGGCCTCGCGTTGCCGCTCGACGGTTTCGCCTTCGATCTGGCGGGGCCGGAACCCCGGATTACCTTCACGGCCGAATGCCCGGACGATCCTGCCCGCTGGCTGTTTCTGCGCCACCATATCGCACCGGAGCATCGCCTCGCTTTGGCTGTCTCGGATGTTCCAGGCGAAGGGAAGGTACTCTTCCGCTGGACCGTGCCCTCTTGCCCCGAGGAGCTCCCGGGCGCCGCCGACAATCCATCTGCGGATGAGCGGGAGGCTTCGCGATGCGTTTCGTCGGCAACGCGGGAAGGGCGAAGGGAATCCGGCGGCGACATTCTCAACGCCGCAGTTCCTCCCTCGGGGAAGCCCAGGGTCGTCACGCTTGCCCCAAACGGACAATCAGATAGCCCGCCGGACCGATATCCCGACTGAAACTGTCGATCCTGCTGCTCCTGGTCGCGAACCTGCTCTCGCGCCGCTCGAAGCGCATGGCAAGGCAGTTGCAGGAATAGGCTCGGGCGGGTTCTCTTACTTGCCCGACACCCGCCCATCACTCCAGCCCTTACGGAGCCTCGATGCCGGACGCCTTCTCCTTCGAGGCCCTGAAGACCGCAGTGACGGCCGGGGAGATCGACACCGTGATCGTCGCCATGGTCGACATGGCCGGGCAATTGATCGGCAAGCGCTTCCATGCCGAGCGTTTCGTCGCGACCGCCCATGACGAGACCCATGCCTGCAATCCATGGTGACAGTCCTTGGCCCCGAGCTGACGTCTGGAGCGTCTGCTTTCCGGCCATCTAACTCCGCAGCCTCGGCAGTGCCTACGCTGGCCGCCTGCTTCGACGTGGCGGTCGCCCGGCCGACGTCGTCAGTCTCATTCCCTGTCCATGGTTAGGACCATCCGGAACTTCGCGTCGCCCGATCTCATTCGGCGATAGGCGTCCACGGCCTGCCCGAGCGGCATCGTCTCGATCCATGGCCGCACTTCCGAGAGGACGCTGAAATCCAGCGTGCGCTCGTTCTCGTAAGGCGTTCCGGTGATCGAACCCTGGATGCTGCGTTCGCCGCTGACCAGCATGCCCGCGGAGACGGTCAGCGGGTCCTTGCCCGTCCCGAGCATGATGAGCCTGCCCTCAGGAGCGAGGCCCGAGAGCAGTGGCGAGACGGCGTCGCCCGCTCCCACGGTCGCGACGATGGCTTTGGCACCTTCCATGCCCGCTAGAGCCTTGGCGGCGTCCTCGACCTGCGTGTCGACGTAGCGGTGCGCGCCGAGCGCGATGGCGTCCGCCGCGATGTCGGTTCCCCTACCGATGGCCACGACGCGGAAACCCATCCGGCGAGCATATTGGATCGCCATATGGCCGAGCCCGCCGATGCCTAGGACAGCCACCGTGTCGCCTACCTCGGCACCGCTCTTCTTGAGCGCGTTGAACGTGGCGATGCCGGCGCAGAGGATCGGGGCGGCCTCCTCGGAGCCGAGCTCGTCGGGGATCGCAACGAGGCCGGTCGCGCGGGCAATCATCATCTCGGCGTAGCCGCCGTCGCAGGTCGAACCGACGAAATGCTGCTGTCGGCAAAGCTGGAACTTGCCCTGCCGGCACCGGGCGCATTCGTTGCAGTGTCCGCCGAGACGACCTACACCCACGCGCCGACCCTCGCGCCAGCCCCGCGGGACGCACTCGCCAACGGCGACGATCCGCCCCACGACCTCATGCCCCGGAACGCGAGGCCAAGGCCCTTCGCTACGCTCGACATCGTTCGCGTCGGCGCCGCAGAGCCCGCAGGCCTCGACGGCGATCAGGACCTCGCCCGCGCGGGGCACGGGAGTCTCGCGCTCGATCAACTCAAGCTGCCCGGGAGCGGTGACGACGACGGCGCGATGAGAACGCATGATGCTCAGCTCCTGGACAATTCGGCTGGGACGGAATCGACGGCGCCAGCCCCGAGCAACAGGAGCTCGGAGACGGCGCGTTCGGCGGCGTCGACGGCGCCTGCGAGGTATCCGGGCTCAGCGCTGCTGGTCTCGCTGCCGGCCATCAGGAGTCGGCGCGCCCACGCACCGGGGACGCGAGCGGATCGGAAGCCGGAGGGATGTCCGGCGGCTTCGAGATCCTCGAACGTCGCCGTGAGCGGGTCCGCAGCCCAATCCTTGTAGAGCGTCGCGATGGGGCTGCCGGCCAAGGGGCCGTACATCGCCGCGAGCTGGTCCACGCAGGCCGCGGTCACCGCAACCTCACCGGCTTCGGCTCGTCGGGTGCCCGGCACGCCTACGAACCCGAACAAGGCCGCCTGCCCCGAGGCGGTCGTCGCATCGTAAATCTCGACGAGGGGCCCGATCATGCTGCGTCCTGCCCCAGAAAGTCCCATGTCGCGCCAGAAAGGCCGGTCGTAGATCGCGAAGAACTTCGCGTGAGGCGCCATCCAGGTCGGCGTTCGGACCCAACTCGAGGTGGTTGATTTTTCCAGCGGCGGGTCGAACGCGACCGAACGAGCGATCAGCCGCGGCGGCATGGCGAGGACCACGACGCGGCCCTCGATGACGGTCGGAGCGCCGGATGAGCCGGCGCACTGCAGCACGCAGGTTCCGCCAGCATGCAGGATGCGGTGCACGGTGGTGCCCGTTCGCAGGCAATCGACTGGAAGCCCGGCGACCAGCGCGGATATCAGGGCGCCGGTCCCGCCGGCGAGGCGCGCCGACGAGGACAGCGGGATGTTACCGCCGGGATATCGCCGGGGCGATGCCTCGTGCCGCGATTGAACGACGACGTCGCCGTCCTCGTGCTGACGGAAGTGCGTAACGCCCAGCTCTTCGATCAAACCGGTGAAGGCGGGCCGCATCTCCGGCCAGAACCACGACGGACCGAGATCGAACCCGTCGATGGACGGTTCGCCGTCACGACCCGCGGTCAGGATGCGACCACCGAAGCGGTCCCTCGCCTCGATCAGCTGGAACTCCATGCCCGCGCGATGAAGACGGCGCGCCACGACTAGACCGGCAAGACCGCCGCCTACGATGACGACCTTGTTCGAGGGAGACGCACGCATTCCGTCAGGCCGGTCGGGCGGCCGTCCTGCGACCAATCCCGAGCGCCGTGACGGCGATAAGGAGCGGCGCGAAGGAAAGCCAGAGCACGGCGTCCCAGCCGAAGCTCGAAAGGAGGCCGCCCGATAGGAACGAGCCGACCGCCATGGTGCCGAAGACGGCGAAGTCGTTGAAGGACTGGACGCGGGCCTTCTCCTCCGGACGATGGTATTCGAGCACCATGGCCGAGGCGCCGACGAAGCCGAAGTTCCAGCCGACGCCGAGCAGGACGAGCGTCGCCCAGAAATGCGCGACATCGACCCCGAGCAATCCCACCGCGGAGGAGGCTCCCGTCAGGAATAGGCCAGCCCCGACGACCTTGGCCGATCCGAAGCGCGTGATCAGCCGTCCGGTCCAGAAGCTCGGGCCGTACATGGCGATGACGTGCCATTGCAGGCCGAGGTTGGCCGACTCCTGGGATAGGCCGCAGAACTTCATGGCCAACGGCGCGGCCGTCATCAGGAAGTTCATGAGCAGGTACGAGACCACGCCGCAGATGACCGCGAGTACGAAACGCGGCTGGCGGACGATGACGGCAAGCGGACGGCCGCCGGAGCGCTCGGTCGCGCTCGGCATGGGGAGCTTCACGCCGAGCAGGATCAGGGCGGAGATCGCCGCGACGGCGGCCTGTCCGATATATGTCGCCGTGAAGAGGTGCGGCGCCCACAGGTTCATCGTGTGCGTGACCAGTTGCGGCCCGATCACGCCCGCGAAGACGCCGCCGGCCATGACGGCCGAAAGCGCACGTGGGCGGCGGGCCGGAACGGCGCAGTCGGCCGCTGCGAAGCGGAAGGACAGAACCACCGCCGCATAGGCGCCACCGAAGAAGGTCGCCGCGCAGAAGAGCCAGAACACGGCGTAGTAGACGGCCAGGGCCCCGAGCAGCCCGGCCAGCACGCCGCAGCCGGTACCGAGCATGAAGGCGGCTCGGCGGCCATGCCGTTGCGCGATGGCGCCCGCGGGCAGCGTGCACAAGGCCATGCCGACGACGAAGATCGAGATCGGCATCGTCGCAAGCGCCTTGCTCGGGGCCAGCATGTCGCCGACGACCGCGCCCGTCGCGTAGACGACCGTCGAATTGGCGCCGGCCAAGGCCTGGCAGATAGCAAACCTCAGGATATTGCTGTGTTCCTGCCGCGTGTCGTCGGTCGGAGCGACCGCTGCCGTCGTCATCGTCGTCATGCCGCCACCTGGCTTTTCCAAAGGGAATCGCGAGGCGAAGGCCGGCGATGCAGGCGCTGGTCGAGGAGCGCCTTGGCCTTGACGGTCTCGCCGCCCCGCATCAGCGCGACCAGCAACGTGTCTTCGATGACCTCGCGCTGGGCGCCGCTTCCGCCGATCCGGGCGACGTCCTTCGCCATCGGCTCCAGGATCTTGGCGCAGGACGCGTAGTCGCCTTCGACGAAGGCCAGTGCGGCGCGGCATATGGCCGGCACGATCGGTCCCGCCGCCATCGTTCCCTGCTCGATGAGCGTCGTCAGCGCGGCGACGCGCTCCTCGACTGCCGCCTTGTCACCGACTGCGGCGGCCAGCAAGCCGAGATGGGCGTCCGCGAAGGCGAAGCCCGGCTTGGCGAACCTGGCGGCGGCATACTCTCTTGCCGTTTCCCACATCCCGGCCGGGACCTGATGGCCGTAGGCCTGCAGGCGCCATGCGAGGGACACGGTGTCGGTCATGATGTTGATCGGCGTGCCCTGCGAGACGGAGGGCTGGACGTGCCGTTCGTAAACGGCGACCGCCCGCTCCGGATCGCCTCGTTCTAGGGCGGATAGCGCCTCGTGCCACGCGATGTGGCCGTGCAGGATTCCGGAACGGTCGTAAGTCGGCAGCCATCGGCCCACCAGCCGCTCGGCCTCGTCGCCGGCACCGTCCTCGAACATGGCGTGCGAGAGCGCATGCGCCGCGTTGGCGTTGGCGGGCCGAAGATCGAAGCCGCGTTGCGCTAGGTCGCGCCCGAGCTTCACGTTCTTGTTCTCGGCATGCGACCACCCGCGGTAGGTCAGGAACCACCAGTCGTCAGGTACGAACTGGTCCGCGTGCCGCTCGCAAAGGTCGACGCGAGCCTGGTCGTGATTGGCCATGCCGGAGAAGGCCAGTAGGCCGAAAGCCCCGAGCGGCAGGGAGAAGATGATGACGTCGCGCGGCCAGTTCTCGATGTGATCGAGCGCCGCCGGCAGCGCCTTTGTGGACTGGCCGGTAACGGCGAGCTCAAGCACGGCGACATGGTTTCGCTCGCGCGGCGTCCCGTTCCGGGCAACCAGCTCCGAAGCTTTGACGATGCAGGCCTTCGCCTCGGTCGGCTTGACGCGGATGGCGTTGGCACGGGCGAGCTCGGCGTGCGCCAAGGCGAACTCCGGATCGGCGGCGATAGCGGCCTGCAACGTCTCGACGGCGCCGGGCCAGGCCGAGATCAACAGGTCGACGCCTTCCCGATAAAGGCGTGCGGCCTCGTCGGAGTTGGTGGAGATGTAGAGGCCGCGACTGTCGAGGTTGGCCATGATCCTGATCCTGATTAAGCGGCGCAACTGCTCTGCCGTGCCATCGACTTAGCAGAACCGGGCCTGGCCTTCTTTCGACGCTTTGCCAAACGGCATCGATTATCGGACAATTGCCGCCATGGCTTGGTCGATCATCACCGCACCTTCCGACGCACTTCCTCCCGGGCCGCTGACGATGCGCTCGCAGGTCATCCCGCCTCGACATGAGTTTCCGGACCACCGCCACGACTGGCATCAACTCGTCTACGCAGTGCAGGGCGTGCTGACGATCTCGACCGCGGACCAAACCTTCATCACCTCTCCCGAACAGGCGGCATGGCTCCCGCCCGGTGTAACGCATCGGGTGGGGTCGCTGCTTGGAGCCCAGTTCCGTAGCCTTTGGATCGCTGATTCCGCTGGGAGGGGTTTGCCGGCTGAGCCCGCCGTCATCTCGGTCACGCCGCTTTTGAAAGCCCTCATTGTTGAAGCTGCGGAGCTGGAAACCAAGCGAGAGCCGGAGGACTACCGCGCCCGCGTCGTGGCCCTGATCCTGGATCAGCTGCGCCGGGCCCCGCGCCTCCAGGCCGCTTTGGCGTGGCCGCGCAGTCCGGCACTGCTGCAACTCTGCGAGGCCCTGTTCCAGGATCCCGCGGATGGCCGGGACGCCGAGGCCTGGGCAAATCAGCTCGGTCTGTCCAGCAGGACATTAACCCGCCGCTTCGAAGCCGAAGTCGGAACGCCACTGCGATCATGGCGCCGTCGGATGAGGGTGTTCCGGGCGATTGAGCTCCTCAACGGAGGAGCCTCAGTCACGGCCGTGGCGCTCGACCTCGGCTACAATTCGGCCTCGGCCTTCATTTTCGCGTTTCGGGAAGAAATGGGGATAAGCCCGCATGCCTTTGCGCGTGACAAGACTGGAAAAGCGTGAGGATCAATAACGTCCGCTTATTGGCAGGCAGCCAATGTCTGGTGTTGGCGCGCTGCCGATTGAGCGAGCGGTAGTTTAGCCCGTCGCGAGCGTGCCGTTGCGAATATCAGTGACGAGCATGTAGCCCGGCGCGTGGGTGATGCAGAACCCGGGGCGGGTCTTGGCGATCACGGCCTGTGGTGTGACGCCGCATGCCCAGAACACCGGTATCTCGCCCGGCCTGATCTCGACGGGATCGCCATAGTCGGGCGCCATGACGTCCTTGATGCCGATGGCGGCTGGGTCGCCGAGATGGACCGGCGCGCCATGGACCGAGGGGAACCGGCCGGTGACCTGGACCGCGCGGATCGCGTCGGCCGGCGTCAGCGGGCGCATCGAGACGACGAGCGGGCCGGAGAAACGGCCGGCTGGTGTGGTCGGAATCGACGTGCGGTACATCGGCACGTTGCTGCCCTGCTCGATATGACGCACCGGCAGCCCGGCGGCGAGCATCGCCTCCTCGAAGGAGAAGGAGCAGCCGATCAGGAAGCTGACGAGATCGTCGCGCCAGTAGTCGCGGATGTCGGTCGGCTCGGCCACCAGTTCGCCATCCTGCCAAACCCGGTAGCGCGGCAGGTCACTGCGAATGTCGAGTTCGCGCCCGAGCGCCGGCAGCATCGGATCGCCGATCTCGGACACCCCGATCAGCGGGCAGGGCTTCGGATTGCGCTGGCAAAAAAGCAGGAACTCGAAGGCGAGCTCGCGCGGCAGTATCGCCAGATTGGCCTGGACGAAGCCGGGCGCGACATTCGCGGTCGGCGCATCGAGGGCCCCCGAGCGAGCAGCCAGGCGCGCCTCGTAGGGATCGAGCATGGGCAGGTTTAGGTCCATGAGTTCAGTTCCCGTTTGCCGCGCCCAGCGCCCGTTCAACGGCCTGCCCGATCGACAGGATCGCGCGGTCGCGGCCTGCGGCACCGGCGAGCATCAGCCCGACCGGAGCTTCGCCGGGACGATGGCAGGGCAGGCTCACCGCGCAGCCGTCGAGGAAGTTGATGAAGGTCGAATTGCGCAGGATCAGCAGGTTGGTGGCGCCGAAGGCAGCGTCGTCCGCGAGCTCGTCGATGCGGGGCGCGATGACCGGCACGGTCGGCATGACCAGGGCGTCGAAGGGCGCGATCCGGGCCTCGACCGCATCGATCCAGGCGGTGCGCGCCGCCAGCACGTCGATATAGTCGGCGGCCGAAATCTCGCGGCCCCGCAGGATACGCACCCGCACCCGCGGATCGTAGCGATCGCCGGCGCGCTGGATCAGCTCGCGATGCCAGTGCCAGGCTTCCGCCGCCGCAAGCCCGCCCTTGGCGTTGATCGCGCCGAGCTGCGCGAATTCGGGGATAGCGATCTCGCTGATCTGTGCCCCGGCGCGCGACAGAGTACCGAGCGCAGCTTCGACGCTGGCCGCGACACCCACGTCCATGCCGTCGAGCGCGATGGTCTTCGGCACGGCGAGCCGCAGGCCGGCTAGGCCCGCTTCGCCGAGCAGGTTCTCGCCGGTTCCGGAGAGGATGGCGTCGAGCATCGCGCAGCAGGCGACGCTGCGCCCGATCGGCCCGATCGAATCGAGGCTGGTCGAGAGCGGCAAGGCCCCGTCGCGCGGCACGCGCCGTGCGGTCGGCTTGAAGCCGGTGAGGCCGCACAACGCGGCGGGAATCCGGACCGAGCCGCCGGTGTCCGTACCGATCGCCGCCGCGGCCATGCCATCGCTGACCGAGACGGCCGCGCCCGAGGACGAACCGCCCGGAATGCGCTTGGCAGCCCGGTCGAACGGATTCAGCGGCGTGCCGTAATGCGGGTTGAGACCGAGGCCCGAGAAGGCGAACTCGGTCATGTTGGTGCGGCCGACGATGATCGCGCCGGCGGCGACGAGGCGCTCGACCACCGGCGCATTGGCCCCGGCCGGCGGCGCATCATCGAGAGCGACGCTGCCGGCCATGGTGATGTCGCCGGCGACGTCGAACAGGTCCTTGATCGAGATCGGCAGGCCCTCGACGGCTGAGCGCGCGAAGCCGGCCTGCCGCAGCGCGTCGGAGGCCTGCGCCGCCTCGAGCGCGCGTTCGGCATAGAGCCTGATGAAGACGCGGGCGCCTTCACCATCGCTCGCCTGCGCGCGCGCCAGAGCCTCTTCCGTCAGGGCGACGGAGGTCGCGCGCCCAGCGACGAGATCATCGCGCAGTTCCGTCAGCGTCCGGCTCATGATCAGGCGACCTCCGGCAGCGAGACGATCCGGTAGCTGTGCTCGATGCTGCGGCCGAGCACGGGGTCGAACAGCTCCATGGCGAAGGACGGGGCCGGCCGGATACCACCGATCGCACCGACCGTGCCGCAGATCATCCCGGTTCCATCCGGCAGGAGCGCGGCGCCGCCGGTGAAGCCGGCGATCAGCTCCAGCGGCGGGCGGAGGCTGGCCAGCGGGCCCTCCTGGTAGAGCACCCGCGCGCCGTCCTCCTCGATATGGGAGCGGATGATCATCTCGTCCCAATGCCCGGCGACCTCGGCGAAACGCCAGGCCTTGCGCGCCAGCGGCTTGGCGCAGATCTGCTTGGAGATCGCGACGCCGATCGTCTCGAGCTTGCGGTCGGTGTGGTCGGAGGCGAGGCTGACATACATCTCGCCGCCGGCGCTGAAGACGAAGGTCTCGACCTCGCCGGAGCTCTCGGTGCCGAGCACTTGGATACGCTCGGCCTGCGTCGCCAGGCTCTCGGCGACGCGGTAGTAGAGCGGCACGGTGCTCGGCCGCGGCACGCCGATGGCGGCGAGTTCCTCGATATGATGCTCGATCGCGGCGCGGTCGCGCCCGGCCCAGCCGGCGACGACCAGTTGGGCGAGTTCGACCTTGAGCGGCTGCGTAGCAGCGCCGCCCTCGACGGTGAAGTTCAGTTCCATGACGTCCTGCAGATTTTACGGAAAATGGGGAAGGTGATGCGCCGCGCCTATTCGAAGACGCGGGGCAGGAAGAGCGCGAGGTCCGGGAAGAGCGCGAGCAGCAGCATCAGCACCGCCATCGCCCCGACATAAGGCATGCTGCCGACGATCACCGCGTTCATCGAACCGCTCTTGCGCAGGCTCTGGACCACGAAGAGGTTGAGGCCCACCGGCGGCGTGATCAGCGCGGCCTCGACGAGCACGATGATCAGGATGCCGAGCCAGATCGGATCATAGCCGAGCCCGATCATGATCGGCGCCACGATCGGAATCGTGGTGATCATCATCGAGAGCGTTTCCATGAAGCAGCCGAGGATCAGGTAGAACACCACGATCGCTACGAGCATCTGCACGGGGGACAGGCCGAGGCCCTTGATCGAGCCGGTGATCGCGTCGGTGATCCCGGTCGCCGCCATCACGAAATTGAGGAAGGCGGCGGCAACGATGATCAGCATGATCATCGCGGTCGCCTTCATCGTGCCCTCGACCGCCTCGCGCAGCATCGACAGCGTCAGGCGGCGCGACCAGGCCGCGAGGACCATCGCGCCGGTGACGCCGAGCGCCGCAGCCTCCGTCGGCGTGGCGAGGCCGGCATAGATTGACCCGACCACGAGGAAGAAGATGCCGAGCGGCGGCGCCAGATGCACCAGGCTGGCGAAGCGCTCGCGCCAGCTCGCGGTGATGCGGCGCCCGCCCCATTCCGGCTTCATGATGCAGCCGATGATGACGGTCAGCATGAACAGACCGGCCAGCAGCAGGCCCGGGATGATGCCGGCGAGATAGAGTTTCGGCACCGAGGAGTTGGTCAGCACCCCGTAGAGCACGAGGTTGATCGAAGGCGGGATCAGGATGCCGAGCGTGCCGCCGGCGGCAAGGCTGCCGAGGAAGAGCGGCTCGTTATAGCCGTAGCGCTTGATCTGCGGCAGCGCGACCGTGCCGACCGTCGCGGCGGTCGCGACGCTCGAGCCCGAGGTCGCCGCGAACAAAGCCGAGGCGCCGATATTGGCGTGCATCAGCCCGCCCGGCAGCCAGGACAGCCACAGGCTCATCGCGCCGTACATGCGTTCGGCGAAACCGGAGCGCAGCAGAATCTCGCCGAGCAGGATGAAGAGCGGGATGGCGACGAGCAGGAACTCGTTGTTGGTGCTCCAGGCCAGCTCGCCGATGCCCCGCGTCAGCGGCAGCATCGAGTAGAGCGGGTCGAGGATCAGGCCGAGGACGCCGAGCGCGGCGCCGACCGGGATCGACAGGCCGATCAGGACGAGCAGGAGGATGAGGGTGGTGGCGATCATGCCGCGTCTCCCCTGACCATGCGCTCGCCGGCGGCGGCTTCTTCTTCGGCCTCTTCCTGGGTCGAGCGCACCCCGGCGATCGCCTTCACGGTGGCGATATCGCCGGTCACCAGCGCGATCGAGGCGCGCAGCAGCATCAAAGCGAGGATGACGCACATGAAGAGCAGGCCGGCGAACCACAGCCCCTGCGGGACCGCGAGCGGCGTCGCCAGCGGCGTGTTGGCCCGCGAGCTCTGGGCGAGCGAGGCGCCGACCACGTCATAGGCGTAATAGGTCAGCATCGCCATGAAGACGCCGAGCGCCACCAGCGAGACCCAGTCGAGGACCGCGGCGAGCCGCACCGGCATGTACTGGTAGAGCACGTCGACGCGGACATTGGCGCGCTGCAGCGTCGCGAAGGCGAGCGACCAGCTCGTGCTGATGGCGAAGGCGTAGCTCGACAATTCGTCCGCGCCGCCGGTGGTGAAACCGAGGAACTTGCGGGCGAGCACGTCGAAGGAGATCAGCAGCACGCTCGCGATCGTCAGCGCCCCGGCGCACCAGACGGCGGCGCGGGACAGGCTCTCGGCATGGCGCAGCAGCGCCGCCAGAGCATTAGGCGGGGGCGGATTGGTCATGAAATCCTCGGCTCCCAGGAGATTAAGGAGGAGGCCGGTCCGAGCCGGCCTCCTGCGGGGCGCTTACTTCTTGGCGGTCAGGCCGAGTTCCTTGCCGACCGTGGCATTGAAGCCGGCGACGCAATCGGCCGAGCAGCGGGCGGCCCATTTCGGCAGCACCTTCTCCTGGAGCACGGTCTTGAGCAGCGCCTTGTCGGCGTCGGTCGGGACGACGAGCTGCATCTTGCCCTTCACCGGCAGCGTGCAGGCAGCGGCGCCGGTGTTGCAGTCATAGCCCTGCTGGGTCTGCTGCGCGGCGGCGTCCCAGATCTGGCCGACCAGGCCCTTGATGTTGGTCGCCAGGAACTCGCGGACCTTGGGGTCGATCTTGTTCCACGCGGCTTCGTTGACCGCGTGGATCTGCTGGTTCCAGTTGATCGGCAACGCCATCAGATGGGTCGAGACCTCATACCACTTGGCCGAATAGCCCGAGAGCGAGCCGGTGATGGCGCAGTCGACGACCTTGTTCTGCAGGGCCGGCACGACCTCGCCGAAGGCCATGGTCACGCTCGAGCCGCCGAAGGCCTCGACGAACTCGGCCTGGGTGCGGCTGGAGGTGCGGACCTTCTTGCCCTTGAGATCGGCGAGGCCCTTCATCTCGGCGTTGCAGAACAGCACCTGCGCCGGATAGGGCGAGATGCCGAGCAGGCGGACCTTCGAGCCTTCGCCGTAGAACTTGGTGTAGACCGGCTCGAACGCCTCGGTGATCGCGCGGGCAGTCTTGGCGTCGGGGGCGAGGCCGGCCAGGTCGATCGCCTCGTTGATCGGGTTGTCGCTGGCGAAATAGGACAGGGTGGCGGTGCCGAACTCGATCACGCCCTGCGACATCAAACGCAGCAGCTCGGGACCCTTCAGCCCCATCTCGTTGAAGCCCTTGATCTCGGCGGTGACCTGCCCCTTCGACTTCTCGGGGATGGTCTTGGTCCAGAACGGCTGCTCATAGTCCTGATAGGCGGTGAGATTGCTGAGGCCACCGACGACCTTGAGATTGGCCTTGGGCAGGTCCTGGGCGGTCGCGGCAGAGGCCGCAAGCAGGCTGGCGGCGAGAATGAGAGCTTTCATCGATATTCCCCTCGTTGCTTGTTGGTGGTGAGATTTTCCCGCGCCCTAGTCCCAGGACTGGCAGGCGCGGGGGTAGCGGAGCAGGCATTCCGGGCCGTCCGGCGTGACGAGAACCATCTCGCCGAGCGCCGCACCGCCGAGACCGGGCACGAACAAATTGGGGTGCAGCTCGAAGAGCATGCCGGGCGCCAGCGCGAGATCGGAGGCCGCGGCGGGCGGCGCGCCTTGATCGAAATGCTGGCGGAAGACCGCGGTCGTCAGCGGCTCCTCATAGGAGAAGCCGAGGCCGTGCCCATTGCGGAAGCGCCGGAGGTTCTGACGGTCCTGAGCGCTCATGCGCTCGGCAAGCACCGCCTCCATGGCCGCTTCGGCACCCGCCAGCGGTAAGCCCGGGCGCAGCGCCGCCAGTCCCGCCTCCAGCATCGCCTCGACATGATCGGCGAGCGTGCGGTGCTCCGATTTTTGCGGCCCGATGCCGCCCATGCGGATGCCATGGCCCCAATGGCCATCGACCGTCAGGGCGACACCGAGGAGGACCTGGTCGCCAGCTTCGGGAACGCGCCGGGCCTCCGCGGGCCAGTAGCGCGGATAGTCCGCCGCAGGCGCGATGGTCAGCCAGGTCCGGCTGTAGTCGGCGCCTTGCCGGCGCGCCTCGGTCTCGAGGTCGAGCTGGATCTCCCAGGCCGGACGCCGCCGTGCCAGTTCCGCGCCGAGCCGGCTGAACAGCAGGTCGCAGAGAGAAGCCGCGTCGCGATGCAGGCCAAGGGCGGCTGCATCCTTGACCAGCCGCAGACGCGCCGCGGCGTCATCGAGCGAAGGGCCGGCGGCAAAGTCGTCCGCCGTCAGTGCAGCGTCGACCTGCCGGGGCAATTCGCCGAAGCCGACCGTCGCGACGGGGGCCCCGTTCGCCCATCCCGCAAGCGTCATGCCCCAGGCGAGCGGCGGAACATGCTCGACAGCGAGATCCGGCCGCAATTCGCGCGCCAGCCGCAGCATGAACGGGCTGCCGACCAAAAGATGCGCGTCATCTCGGGTGACGAGCAGCAGCGACAGGCTCTCATGCCCGTCCCAGCCGCTGAAGAAACGGAGGGCGCCGTGCGAGGCGCTGCCGGCGCCGAGGGCGCTGCCGAAGCCAAAGACCGCAACGCTGTCGGCACCATGATCACGCGCCAGACACAGCAGAGCTTGCCGCCGCTTCGCGAACACTTCAGCGATGTCGCCCGTTGCCCCGCCCGTCATTGCGGCTCAGGCCGAGATGCCGACAGCGGCACCAATGACCAGGCGCGCCGAAACGATGATGTCTGCAAGGTTCAACGGGTGACCCCTTTGCCGCGACTTTAGAGCCGTCTATGCATCGGCATTGCAGGGCATCGGGGGCGTTGCTGTCCAATCGTATGTTTGGAACCGAGGTATAAGCCGGATTTATCACCCCTTCTGGCCGGCAGGAGACTCCCGTGCGACCGCTTGCGCCATGCGCGCGATGACGCGGGAGGGATGACTGTCGGGTCCGTCGATCCAGCTCGCGGTGAAGCTGAGGTCGGGCAAGGGGTCGGCCTCGACCTCGACGATCTGCAATTCGCCGCGCTCCAGCTCGCGGCCGAGGAAGACCGGCGTGATCACGGCCGCGCCGATGCCGTCGAGCACCATGCGCACCACCATCGAGAGCGAGGCGCTGCCATACATGCGCGGGGTGGAGATGCCGGCGCGCATCAGCATGTCGCGGACCTGTCGGTAGGGCGAGCTGTTGGAGGGATAGGTGATGATCGGGAGCCCGGCGATGCGGGCGAGCGCGACCGGGCCGGGACCAAGGCCGGTGCCGGGCTTGACGACCCAGGCTAGCGGATAGGTGCAGAGCGGCAGGTTCTCCACCCGCGCCTCGAGCACCGGACCGAGCAGGAAAGCGAGATCGATCTGGCGCGCCATCAGATGCGATTGCAGCACATGGGTACTGTCCACCTCGATCTCGAGGACGAGCGCCGGATAGGCGACATGGACCTCCTCGATCAGCTTGGGCAACCAGGTCTGGACGATGGTCTCGGCGACGCCGATGCGCAGCGTGCCGCTCATCGTGGTCTGATCGCGGGCGGCCTGGATCATGTCGCGGCGCGCCTGCATCATCCGCTCGGCATGGGCGAGCAATTCATGGCCCTTGGCCGTCAATTTCACGCCGCGCGCGTCGCGTTCGAACAGGCGCACGCCGAGGGCCGTCTCAAGCGAGGCGATCCGCTGCGAGATCGCGGGCTGGGTCGTGCCGAGCTTCTCCGAGGCTGCCCGCAGACTGCCGAGCGCGGCCGCCCAGAAGAAGGTCTCGATGTTGCGCAGGTCGATCATGGCGCGATGATGCCGGGAATCTGGGCGGGCACCAACCGAAAGCCGGCTACGGCGCGGAGCGGGCCGCCACCACCCGCGGGCCGGCGAGAAGCCCGTCGAGACCTCTTCCCCTTAGACGGCACATGGCGAGTCTGCGGAGTTGACCCGCTCGCGTAACCGCTGCTCGCGCGATGAAACACTAAGAGCTCAATCGCCCTCTCGGGCTTTCCGTCGGGTCTTGAGAACGTCCGCTTTCAGGCATCGACCTAATGTCCGCTCCTGGCGCATCTCGTTGGGTCTATGATAGCGCCTCCAAACCCTTTGCCAGTTCGCACAAATTCGTTCAGCCTCAAATCCCGTGTGCCGCAAACACATACGGGCCCGACGCCGTATTATCGATGAATGGCAGGATGTAGTCCGGCAGATCCGGATCGCCCGGCGAGTAGAGCCCGACGCGACGCAGGTTCGCGATCAAGTTCGACCGCGGCGGCGTCCTCTCCAGGAAAACGCGGACGGCGCAGGGAACATGGTCCCGGTTGGCCGAGACGCCGCTCTTGACGCCATGCAGCGCCATCCAGCGAAAGCTGTAGTCGGGAAACAGGATCGTCTGGGTGACCTCGATCCCCGCTCCCGTCTCGTAGTCGTTCATGAAGACGCGGTCGCCGGTCATCAGCGCGACGCCCTGATAGCGGAAATGGCGCTGAACGGACCGGGTCGGGTCGCCCATGCGCTCCAGCCGGCGATAGAACAGGTGCTCGCCATCCAGCGCGAACCCGATCAGCGCGCGGATGACCTTTCCGGGCGTCGACATCGACCAGTAATACTCGAAGAAAGTTCCCGCCAATTGAAAGATGCGCGGATCGTTGCGTGCGGTGATGCGATCGAAATGCGCTCGCAGCGTACGTGACAACCGGTCGGAGCCGAGCCCCTTCAATTTGACGATGGCGGCGAAATCATTATGCGGCAGCCGGATCTCGTGATCCTCGATGCCGAAATAATCGCAGATCTTGCGCATCAGCGGCGGCCTCGGCGTCGAGGCGCCGGACAGATAGCGGTTCAGCTGGCTGCGGTTCACCCCGAGCTCGCGCGCCACCACCGAAATCGAGGGGCGATATCCGCAGAGCAGCCGCAGATTGGCGGATAGATCCGACATGATACTATTTGATGCTGTTTTCACATTAAAACGCATCAGAGTGAGACGGTTTACGAAATTGTCAAGCAAGGCAGCGGCGCGGCATCCTGCTGGCAGATCCGGCGAAGACCGGCTCCAGGGGAACCGCCACCATGAACGCCTTGCCGCGCGCGACCATGTCGCGCGCCACGATCGGTATTGTCGCAGGGTCCGGCCCGGAAGCCGGCATCGATCTCTGGGGCAAGGTGCTGGCGCGCAACGCTGCCGCCTTTGGAGCCGATTTTCGTGGCGATCTCGACGCGCCGCGGGTCGTGGTGCTGTCGGAGCCGACGCTTGGACTCTCCATGGATCTCGCGGGGAATGTCGAGGTCGTCTGGGAGAGCCTGCGCCAGACGGCAGCCCGCATGGCCGTGCAGGCCGATGCCTGGGCGATCGCCTGCAACACGCTGAACTGGTACGACCACCGCATCGCGACTCTCAATCTTCCCGCGGAATTCGTCTCCTTCCAATCGGTCCTGACCGAATGGATCGCGCGAACCGGCATCCGCCGGCTCGGCCTCTTGGGCGCCGCGCCCGTCACGGAGATGGGCGAATGGTCGGCTTATCGCGGCCTGCGCGAGGCGGTCGAGGTCGAAACACCGGCCGATCCCGCCGCGCTGCAGCAGCTCATCTTCGATGTGAAGCGGCTCGGCAGCCAGGACGCCTCGTTGCGCCCTCGCTTCGCCCGCATCGCCGAAGCGATGAATGCCGACACGCTGCTCCTGGCCTGCACGGAGCTGCCGCTGATCGCGGATGTCGAAACCTCGAAATCGCTCGTCGACGTCACCGATCTCGTCGCCGACGCGCTCGTTGCCCGGTCGCTCGGACGAGAACCCGGCCACGCTCCGACGCCCAAGCCATCACCAATCCAAAACGGGAGGACTACATGAAGGCATCACTGTTCCTGGCTGCCTCGATGGTTGCTCTATGGGCCGGATCGGCCCAGGCGCAGGCTCAGGCGAATTGTCCGGTCAAACTTGGTGCGACCGCACCACTCTCCGCCCCCGGCTCCGTGACCGGCGGCGAGGCCATGCGGGACGCCATCCGGATCGCCGAGGCCGACATCAACAAGGCCGGCGGCGTGCTCGGCTGCCCCGTCCAGGTCGTCATCGTCGACGACGAAGGCCTTCCAGAGCGCGGCCGGGCGGTGATGGAACGGCTGATCACCCAGGATCGCGTCGTGGCGGTCGGTGGCGGCTACCATTCCTCGGTTGGCGTCGCCAACATGCAGGTGGCGGACGCTGCAGGCATTCCCGTCGTTTACGCCGAAACCTGGAATGACGACATCACCGCCAAGGGCCTGAAGCACATCTTCCGCATCGCCCCGCTCTCCTCGGAAGTGGCGCGGATCTTCGTCGACTTCGCCGCGACGATTCCCGGCGTCAAGAAGGTGGTCCTCCTCGCCGAGAACACCGATTACGGCCTGCCCGCCTCCAAGCAGACCAAGGCCGGGCTCGACAAGCTGAACGTCGCCAATGTGACCTTCACCGTCGATATCGGCACGCAGGATTTCTCGGGCATTATCCAGCGCGTCAAAGCCGAAAAGCCCGACATGATCATCCAGCTCCTGACCGGCGAGGGCTCCTACAACTTCACGCAGCAATCGGCCGAAGCGGGGATTGGACCTGGCAACCTGCCGACGACCTGCGACCAGGCGGCGCTGGAATCGGGCGCCTTCTGGAAGAACGTGCCCGACGGCAAGCTCTGCTTCGTCAACGCGGTCGGCCTGCCGCGGGCGCTCTACAACGACAAGACCAAGGCCTTCGTCGCCGCCTACACCGCCAAGACCGGCAAGACCGCGGCCGAAAGCTACGCCATGGAGGCCTATGACTCGATCATGATCCTCGCCGAGGCGATCAAGGCCGCCGGCTCGACCAAGGGCGACGCCATCGTCCAGGCGCTCGAAAAGATCAAATATCCCGGCGTGCTGGGCGAGATCACCTTCCCTTACAACAGCACCAATCCGCCGGCGACTGCGAAGGTCGAGCCGAAGTTCTGGCATCAGTTCCCGAACCCGGCCGTGACGATGGTGCAGTACCAGTCCGCGGGCCAGCTCGCGGCCGATGCCCCCGTGGTCTTCCCGTCCCAGTTCAAGACGGGCGAGGCGATCTGGCCGGGGAAGCGATGAGCTGGAGCGGTTCCGCGGCTCTCTGACCCGCGGAACCGCTGCAAGCTCTTGTTTCATCGCATTTTCTTCAAGGAAAGCGGTGCTCGCACCGCTTGGGAATGCTTGAAGGGCAGCCCATGGACCATCCGGTTTTCTTTTCGCTCGCCATCTCCTGGATGGTCCTTTGGGGTGCGATCGGCGGTGTTCTGATCCGACGCGCCTATTTTGCCCGCGATCTCGACGTCACCGCCGCACGCAGCGTCGGGGTGGCGGTCGGCGCGGCGACCGGGCCGTTCGGCCTCGTCCCGCTCTATCGCTACACGCCTCCGCTGACGCCGATCTGGCGCACTCTGCCCTGGGCGGGCGTGGCGCTGGCGTTCCTGGCGGCTTTCGCCCTGTCGGACCCCGACAATGTCTGCGTTACCTCGGGCTCCTTCGTCGCCTCCCAGATCGCCAACGGCCTGATCATGGGCACGATCTACGGACTGATGGCGCTCGGCCTCGCCTTGATCTTCTCGATCATCGGCGTGGTCAGCTTCGCTCATGGCGAGTTCTACATGATCGGCGGCATGGTCGTGTATTACATGACGGCGGTCTGGCTCCCCGGAGCCGGCCCCCTGGCGGCAGTCCTCGTCGCCTGCGCCGCGACCTTCGCCATCGGCGCCGCGTTCGAGCGGCTGTTCCTGACGCCGATCTATGACGGCCGGGTCGAGCGGCCGAACGAATATGCGATCCTGGTGACCTTCGGCCTCGCCTTCTTCCTGCAATATCTCGTGCAAGGCCTGTCCGGCGCCAACCCGGTCAAGGCTGCGCCCTTCTTCGAGCTGCCGCGCAGCGCCTTTCCGGAGAGCGGGGCGATCCTCAGAACGACGCGCTCGAACCTGACCCTGTTCGACACGATCTCGGTCTCGACGCCGCGCCTGACCGCCGCGATCCTGTCGGTGGCGATGCTGCTGGCGCTGATCTGGTTCCTGTACCGGACCTGGACCGGCAAGGCGCTGCGGGCGACGGCCCAGGATCGCCAGGCGGCAGCCGTGGCCGGTATCAATCCCGGCCGCATGAACATGCTGGCCTTCGGTCTCGGCTGCATGCTGGCTGGCCTCGCCGGGGCCGTGCTGGTGCAGGCCTTCAGTTGGCTGCCCCAGACCGGAGCCATTCCCGCGCTGCGGGCCTTCGTCATCATCGTGCTGGGCGGCATGGGCTCCCTGCCGGGCGCCTTCATCGGCGGCATCCTGCTGGGCCTGATCGAGACCGCCGGGGCAGGCTGCATGCCCGATCCGACCCGGGCGGCGGCCTATCTGCCGGCCTACGGCATGATCGTCCTGACGCTGGTGCTGCTCCTGAAACCCCAAGGCCTGTTCGGGAGGAAGGCATGATCACGCAATCGCCGAGGATCGCCGCGCTGGCAGGCATGGTGGGGCTGCTGCTCTTTCCAGTGTTCTACAACGCCGGCAACTACGACTTCGTGATGCATTTGTGGATCACGGCGTTCTTCTACGCGATCCTGGCATCGAGCTGGGCCCTGCTCGCCGGCTATGGCGGACAGTTCAGCTTCGCCCATCTCGCCTTCATGGCGCTCGGCGCCTATGGCGCCGGCATCCTCGACAACTACGTCGTGCTGACCAGCCATCCCACCGGCACCTGCGCCGAGCTCGGCCTGCTCGGCTCCAATCTCGTGTTCTTGCCGCCTGCCGGCACGGGAAGTGCCACCGCCTGCCTAGAGGCTGCGAAGGCGACGTGGCCGGCCGGCGCCAGCGTCAGCCGTTTCCCGCTATTGCTGCAGGTGGTTTTCGGAGCCGCCCTTGGCGCGGTCTTCGGCTGGCTGATCGGCAGCCTCGTGCTGCGACTCAGGGCCGCCTATCTCGCCCTCTTCACGGTCGGCTTCTCGGAAATCCTGCGCGCCGTGCTTAGCGCGGAGATCTGGCTGACACGCGGGCAGGCGGGCTTGCCGATGTCGCCGCTCTTTCCCAACGGCGTCACGATCTTCGGGACGACCTATGGCCCGGCCGACAAGCTCCCGGCCTATTATGTGATGCTGTTCTTGTTCCTCGCCACGCTGGCGCTGCTGCTCTTTGTCGCGCGCTCGCGCATCGGGCTTTTCCTGCGCAGCCTGCGGGAGGACGAGGAGGCGGCCGAAGCGCTCGGCGTCGACACGGTGCGCTACAAGCGAGCTGTCTTCGTCCTGACGGCGGCGATCGCGGCAACGGCGGGCGCGGTCCAGGGACACTATATCGGCCTGATCACGCCCAACACCATCGTGCTCCTGCAGATGTCGCTCGTCATCGCCATGGCCGTGATCGGCGGGCTCGAAAATGTCGTGGCGGCCGCGATCGGCGCCATCCTGATCTCCTTCGCGCTAGAGCTGCTGCGGACCAATTTCACGATGTTCGGTGTGGCCGTCGACATGGCGACCTGGCGGCTGGTGTTCTTCGGCCTGCTCCTGATGCTGACGCTGCGCTTCCTGCGCAATGGCGTGATCCAGGGAGCCCTGATGTGGATCGAGCGCCGCGGCGTCGGCGCCGAGACGGTGGCCAAGCGGCAGGCGGCGGAGGCGGTGAAATGATCGCGCTCGAGGTCAAGGACATCCGCAAGAAGTTCGGTAGCCACCAGGTCCTGAAAGGCGTCAATTTCCGCATTGAGGGGCCGGAGCTCGTCGGGTTGATCGGGCCGAACGGGGCCGGAAAGACGACCCTGACCAATGTGCTCGACGGCGCGATCAAGCCCGACGGCGGCGTCATCCGCCTCAACGGCCAGCGGATCGATACACTCCACCCCTATGAGGTGGCGCGTGCGGGCCTCGGCCGGACCTTCCAGGTGACGCGGGCCTTCCGGCGGATGACCGTGCTGGAAAACCTCTATGTGCCGGCGCTCGCGATGAACGGCCGGGCCGACCGTCGGGCCATGCAGGAGAAGGCGCATGAGATCCTCGCCTTCCTGACGATCGACCATTTGCGCAACGAATACGGCCGGGCCCTGTCGGGCGGACAGCAGAAGCTGCTGGAGTTGGGGCGCCTGCTCATGCTTGATCCGGACGTCTATATCCTCGACGAGCCCTTCGCCGGTGTGCATCCGAGCCTGATGGCGACGATCTACAAATGGATCGAGCGAGTGAACGGCCAGGGCAAGGCGATCATCCTGATCTCCCACCAGATGGAATCGATCTTCACGCTGTGCCGCCGCCTGCTGGTTCTCAACTTCGGCGACCTCATCGCCGATGGCCCGCCCGGCATCGTCAAGAACGACCCCGAGGTGATCAGGGCCTATCTCGGGCATGAGGAGGACATGTCCGGCACAGGCCTGGTGAAGCTGCAGGAGGCGTCCGATGCTTGAAGTCCGCGACATGGACGTCGGCTACTACAAGGACCTCAACATCCTTTCGAAGCTTCATATCGATGTTAAGGCCCGGCAGATCGTCACCATTCTCGGCGCCAACGGCGTCGGGAAATCCACCTCGCTGAAGGCGATCTACGGCTTCCTGCGGCCCAATGGTGGCACGATCCACCTGAACGGCGCTGCGCTGCTCGACGTGCCCACGCACGAGCGTATCAATCTCGGCCTCGCCTATATCCCGCAGCATCCCGGCATCTTCCGGGACATGAGCGTCGAAGAAAACCTGATGCTGGGCGCCTGGACCTTCCGGCGCGACAAGACGCGCATCGCCCGCAAGATGGACGAGAACTACGCCCGCTTCCCTGTGCTGAAGGAGAAGCGCCGCCAGCCGGCCGGGCAATTGTCGGGGGGCCAGCAGCGGATGATCGAGATCGGGCGCACCTTGATGGGCGAGCCCAAGGTGCTACTGGTCGACGAGCCGACGGCCGGCCTGTCGAAGATGTATGCCGAGGAGGTCTATCAGATGCTCTGCGACCTGCGCGACCGCGACAATCTCGGTATCCTGCTGGTCGATCAGGAAATCCGTCATGCCTTGCGGATCGCCGACTATGTCTATGTCCTCGAACTCGGCCGCAACAAGTTCGAAGGCCCACCATCCGAATTCAGCGACTTGGCCAAGGCATTCTGGGTCGGCTGAGATGCGGCTGCTGATCCATACCGGCGGCACCATCGGGATGGTGCCCTCGGACGACGGTCTTGCGCCCGGTGCGGGCGTGGTCGAGGCCGCCATCGGCGGCCGGGCGCGAATCCATGCCTTCGACCCGCTCCTCGACAGCGCGGCGATCACCCACACGGATTGGAACCGCCTGCTCGACCTGATCGAGGCCGAGGCTGGGCCGGTGGTGATCACGCATGGTACCGATACGATGGCCTATACCGGGGCGGCGCTGTCCCAGGCCCTGGACGGCTGGCCGCACCCGGTCATCCTGACCGGCGCGATGCAGCCCCTGGGCGCAGGCGGGGATGCCGAAGTCAATCTCGAGCGCGCGCTCGCCGCTACACCCGAGGCCGGCGTCTGGCTCGCTTTCGCCGGCCGGCTCCTGCCGGCTGGAGCCCTGGTGAAGCATGACAGCCACGCTGCCGATGCTTTCCGGGCGGCGGCCGAGGCCTCTACTCCCGGCCGTTTCCGGAGCCGCCGCTTTGCCGACCGCGCGCTCGGCATCCTGACGCTCTCGCCAGGCATGACCGGCCCGATGATCTCAGGAGCGCTCGCGACGCTGGATGGGGCGGTGCTGCGTGTCTTCGGCGCCGGCACAATCCCGCCGGCTCCGTCTCTCGCGCAAGCCCTCGCTGAAGCAATCGGACAGGGCTGCCGCCTGCGCGCAGTGTCTGCTTGCGAAACCGGCGGGCTTGCTCTGGGGGCCTATGCCGCGGGCGCTGCCTTGTGGGCCGCCGGTGTCGAGAACGGCGAGCGCGAGACCGCCGAGGCCGCGCTCATCAGCTTATGGCTGTCATTGTCGGAAGAGCGTTGATCGGCACGCTGGCGTCCTCGGCAGCAATGTACTTTTGGGCGTGAAATATTGAAGCGGCCAAGTCCGCTTTCGGACAGATCGCCAGAGTCCGCTTCTGGCGCACCTAGAACCTCTGGGGGCCGAAGCAAGCGATCAACTCCTCCTCCGGCCGCCCCTCGAATCGGCGTAAAATCAGTTCACTGGTGATCGGGGCCAGCGTTACGCCGAGATGGCCGTGGCCGAAGGCGTAGAGGACTCCGGCGCTTGTCCGGCTGCGGCCGATCACCGGCAGGGAGTCCGGTAGCGAGGGACGAAAGCCGAGCCATTGCGATGTCGGCTCGCCCAGTTCCGGGAACAGGCGCCTTGCTCCCCGCAGCAGGAGCGCGATCCGTTTCGGGTTCAACGGAGCGTCGAGGCCGCCGAGCTCGACCGTACCGGCGATGCGCAGGCGCCCGGCCATGGGCGTCATGTAGAAGCCGAACTCGATCGGGCTGACCGGGCGGGTGATCGGCGGCGTCTCCGATGCGAACTCGATGTGGTAGCCACGCTCGGTGTCGAGCGGGATGTCGTCGCCGCATTGGCGGGCAAGCGCGCACGAGCGGGCGCCGGCCGCGATGACCACCGTGCGCGCTTGAACCGCGCTGCCGTCGGCGCAGTCGATCCGGATTCCACCAGCGCGCTGCAGATCGAGGCGCTCCGCCTTGGCCCGATGAAAGAGCGCGCCGGCCGCGGCGATCCGCTCGGCCAGCAATCCGGCCACTCCGCCGGGATCGACGAGATGAGCGGCATCCGGGAAGAACAGGCCGGCCGCCATCGCCGGCAGGCCGGGCTCCAGCTGCGCGACCTCCGGCCCGGTCAGCCATTCCTGGCGGATGCCGAGTTCGTTGCGCATCCGCGTCGCCCAGTCCGGTCCGCCGCGCGGCGCCTCCCGGAAGACGTAGAGACAGCCTTCATGCCGGAGCAGGCCGGAAAGCCCGGCCTCGTCTGCAAGCGTCCGCCAGGCCGGCATCGCCTGCGCCAAAAGGCCGGCGAGCGCCTGGGCGTTGCGACGCGCCGGCCGGTCGAAGGATTGCCGCAGGAAGCGCGACAACCAGGGGACAAGGCCGGGGAGCTCCTGCCAGCGCAGCGCGAACGGGCTGTCGGCCGACAGGAGCAGTCCCGGCAGGTTGCGCAGCACATCGGGATTGCCGACCGGCGCGCAGCCATAAGGCGCGATTGCGCCGGCATTGCCATAGGAGGCGCCGGAGCCGGGCTCATTGGGGTCGATGATGACGACATCGCGGCCGCCCTGCGCCAGCCGATACGCCACGCTGAGCCCGACGATACCAGCGCCGATGACCGCGACATCCGTGGCGACTGTCGCGGGCATCGCGCTCACACCGCGCCGGAGACTTCGATGTCGCCGGAGCGCAGCAGGTCGGCGATGATCGTCAGCGCCTGCTGCAGCGCCACCAGTGTCGGCGCCGCGCCGAGATTGATGCGCACGGCGTGGGTCAGGATCTCGCGCCCGACAGCGAAGGCGTCGGCCGGCAGGACGCCGACGCCACGCTGGCGACAGACGCGCGCGAAGCCGGCGCCGCGCCAGGGCTCGGGCAGATGCAGCCAGGCATGCGTCGAATTTTCCGCCGTCTGGACGTCGAACTCGCCGAGCGTGTCCCGCAGGACGGCCTGGCGCCTGCGCAGTTCCGCCCGGTTCGCATCGATGATCCGCTGCGCGCTGCCGTCTTCCATGAGATTGGTGGCGATCAGCGCGGTTGCCGGACTGATGCTCCAGCAATCGATGCGCAGCGCAGCCGCGACATGCCCGAGCACTGCGCGTGGCGCAACGACGAAACCGTAGCGCAGGCCGGGCGCGACGCATTTCGACAGGCAGGCGATATGCACGGTCAGTTCAGGCTCGAGAGTCGCGAAGGAGGGCGGCGATTGCTCGAGCAGCGGCCGATAGACGTCGTCCTCGATGATCAGCACGTTGTGCCGCCGCGCGATCGCGGCAAGCTCGCGCCGACGCTCCTCGCTCAGCGTGATCGTGGTCGGGTTGTGCAGGCTGGGGATCAGGAAGACGGCGCGCGGGCGCAGGCTGGCACAGGCCGCCTCGAACGCGTCCGGGCGCATGCCGTCGCGGCCGATCGGCAGGCCGCGCAGATCGAGCCCGAGCGAGCGGCAGAGCGCGCTGACGCCCTGATAGGTGATGGAATCGGCCAGGATGACGTCGCCGCGTTGCGCCACTGCGCGCAGGACACAGGCCAGGCCGTGCTGCGCGCCGTCGGTCAATACCACCAGGCTTGGATCGCCACCTCCGGCGACGCCATCCAGCCAGTTCGCGGCGGCGACGCGCGCCCAGAGCGGACCTTCCGGCGGATGATAATCCTGCAGGCTAGCGAAGCGGCGATCCTTCGACAGCCGCGGCAGCAGGGCCGCTGCCGCCTCGATATAGCCTGACGTCGGCGGCCGATTGACCGAGAGGTCGATCAGCCCGGCCTCGTCGCTCGGGGCCGAGGTGAAGCCCGGCTCCTCGCTCTCACGTTGGGCGATCAGCGTGCCGCGGCCCGGGCGCGCCTCGACCAGCCCACGCTCTTGCAGCATGGCGAAGGCGCGCGTCACCGTGGTGACGTTGACGCCGAGTGCCCTGGCGATTTCGCGATGGGGCGGCAGCCTTTCGCCCTCGGCCAACTCGCCGCGGGCGATGCGCTCGCCGATCGCGTCGGCCAGGCGCTGATAGACCGGCCCGTCGCTGGCTGAGAGTTCCAGATTGTCGAGCATGGCCCAGCGCCGTCCCGGTCGCGATTATCCTACAAAACGCCATCTATCATAGGCCAGAACGCCGGACAATCCGCCTTGTGTGTCGAATTTAGCCTCAACCTCGTTTAGTTGTCTGACATATTTTACCACTGAAGGCCGTTGACGAGCGGAAAATGTCACGTATAAGTTCCGCTCAATCCAACTTGTATGACCATACAAGTTGGATGGGAAAACAACGACAAGGGGAGCCGCTTTCATGACGCAAAGCGCAGCGGCATCAGCGAATCGCCTGACCATTCAGCCGGATCTCCCGGCGGCCGCAGCTCGGCTGCATCGCGTGGATTCGGCTTTGGAGACCGATCACTTCGTCCGATTCAGCGCTGTCGAGAAGTTCTACGCCTCGTTCCATGCAGTCCGTAACCTGAACCTGCATGTCGGCCGCGGCGAGTTCCTGACCTTTCTCGGCCCGTCCGGCTCCGGCAAGACGACGACGCTCAACATGCTGGCCGGCTTCGAGCGACCGAGCCGCGGCGAGATCACGCTGGGTGGCAAATCGGTTGAGCGCCTGCCGCCCTATGAGCGCAATATCGGCATGGTCTTCCAGAACTACGCGCTCTTCCCGCATATGAGCGTCGAGGAGAACGTCGCCTTTCCGCTCTCGGTCCGGAAGGTGCCGCGCGGCGAGATCGGCCCACGGGTCAAGCGGGCGCTCGACATGGTCCGGCTGCAGCAGTTCGGCGAGCGCAAGCCGACACAGCTCTCGGGCGGCCAGCAGCAGCGCGTCGCGCTCGCCCGTGCGCTCGTCTTCGAACCGGCGCTCGTCTTGATGGACGAGCCGCTCGGCGCGCTCGACAAGAAGCTGCGCGAGCACATGCAGATCGAGATCAAGCAGATCCACGAGATGCTCGGCGTCACCGTTGTCTATGTGACGCATGACCAAAGCGAGGCGCTGACGATGTCGGACCGCGTCGCGGTCTTCGATACCGGCTCCGTCGTCCAGATCGGCCCGCCCGACGCGCTCTACAACGAGCCGGCCACTGCCTTCGTCGCCGGCTTCATCGGCGAGAACAACACGGTGGGCGGGGTGGTGGAACGCGTCGTCGGCGACCAGTGCCTGGTCGCGCTGGAGGGCGGGCTTCAGGCGATGGCGCTCGCGATCGGCGAGCTCGCGCCTGGCAGACAGGTCCAGCTCGCGGTTCGACCCGAGCGGATCGCCCTGTCGTCCGATAATGGCCCGCAGGAGAACCGCTTCCGGGCCATCGTCGACGGGCGCATCTATCTCGGCGACCACCAGCGCCTGCTCGTCAGGCTCGCCGGCGGGCAGGTCCTGACGCTCAAGGTCGGGCCGGAGGGCGCACCGGCCCAGGGCGAAGCCATCGAGATCGGCTGGTCCGCCATCCATAGCCGGGCCTTCGCGGCCTGAAGGCAACACAAGAAGCCGTCACAAAACCAGGGGAGAGAAGAATGACACGCGCTTTGAAGTCTTGGGTTCGCGGCGCCGCCAGCGCGCTGGCGCTTGGCCAATTGCAGCCGGCCGCGGCCGCCGAACTGACGGTCATGGCCACCGGCGGCGCCTGGCAGGCCGCCTTGCGGCAGGCCTGGTTCGAGCCCTTCGCCAAGAAGAACGGGATCAAGCTCAACGAGCAGGAATATCTCGGCGACCTCGGCAAGATCAAAGCCATGGTCGAGACCGGCAATGTCCCGATCGACCTCGTCACCGTCGAGACCTCGACCGTGCTGCAGGGCTGCGATGCCGGTGTGCTGATGCGCCTCGACTACGCGAAGATCGGTGACCGCTCGCGCTTCCTGCCGGGCACCGCGCTCGATTGCGGCGTCGGCATCGACGTCTATGGCGACATCCTCGCCTATGACTCGTCGGTCCTGACCACGGCGCCGACTTCGGTGCTCGACATCTTCGACACCCAGAAATTCCCGGGCAAGCGCGCCATGCGCAAGGCGGCGGCGCAGAATCTCGAATGGGCGCTGATGGCCGATGGCGTGCCGCTCGCCGAGATCTACAAGGTGCTGGCGACGCCGGCCGGGGTCGAGCGCGCCTTCAAGAAGCTCGGCACGATCAAGAAGGACATCGTCTGGTGGGAGGCGGGCGCCCAGCCGGCGCAGCTCCTCGCCTCGAAGGAGGTGGTGATGTCGACCGCCTGGAACGGACGCATCCAGGCTGCCATCGACCAGGACAAGCGGCCCTTCAAGATCGTCTGGGAACACCAGATCATCGAATACGACATGATGGCGATCCCGAAGGGGGCCAAGAACCTCGACCTCGCCTACAAATACCTCGCCTACACCGCCCAGGCCGAGATCGGCGCGCAGCTCGGCCAGTACATCCCCTACGGGCCGGTGCTGAAGGATGCGACGCCCTTCGTGCCGAAGGAGGTTCTGCCGAAGCTGCCGACCGCGCCGGAGAACATGAAGACCCACCTCGTCGCCAATGTCGAATTCTGGGGCGACCATGGCGAGGACCTGACTAAGCGCTTCAACGCCTGGCTCGCCCAATAGCCGGCCCTGCAACCGCGTCCCGGGCGCCATGAGCGCCCGGGCCTGAAGCTGGAGCGCATACCATGACATCGATCGCCATGCCGGTGTCCGTGACGCGGGATCATCGCGAGAGCCTGAAGCCGCTGGCGCTTGCCGCGCCGCTGCTCATCCTGCTGCTGTTCAGCTTCGCGATTCCGATCGTCGCGCTCCTGTCGCGCGCCTTCCATGAGCCGACTATCGCCAACGCGCTGCCACGGACCACGACTGCGCTCGCGGTCGACAGCAGCGCCATGCCGGGCGAGCCGGTCTTCCAGGCCTTCGCCGCCGATCTGGCACAGGCCCAGGCGGCCGGCGCGGTTTACGAATTCGGCAAGGCGCTGAATGTCCGGCTGCCGGGTGTCCGCAGCCAGATCCTGCGGGCGGCACGGGCCGCCGGGCAGGACCAGTCGATCGGCAAGGACGAGCTAATCGCCGCGGCGCCACTCCTTGGCGAGGAGCGCGCCTGGACGGCGATCCGCGCGGGCACCAGCCCCTTCACCAGCTTCTTTCTGCTCAGCGCCTTCGACCTGCGCTGGTCCGACCAGGGCGCGATCGAACAGGCCTCGCCGGAGCAGGCGGTGTTCCTGCGCGTCTTCGGCCGCACCTTCCTGATCGCGGCCGTGGTCACATTGGCGACGCTCGTGCTCGCCTTCCCGCTCGCCTACCTGATAACCAATCTGAAGCCGCTCGCGGCGGGTGCCGTGCTGGTGCTGGTGCTGCTGCCGTTCTGGACCTCGATCCTGGTGCGTACCGCCGCCTGGACCGTGCTGCTGCAGAAGTTCGGGCTGCTGAACGATGCCCTGCTCTGGCTCGGCTTCACCAGCGAGCGGCTTGAGCTGATGTACAGCCGCGCCGGCCTGATCGTCGCGATGACCCATATCCAGCTGCCGTTCACGTTGCTGCCGATCTACAGCGTGATGCGCTCGATGCAGCCCTCGCAGCTCAGGGCGGCGCAATCGCTCGGCGCCCGTCCCTGGACCGCCTTCCGGAAGGTCTACCTGCCCCAGGTCATGCCGGGCGTGCTGGCCGGCTGCCTGCTCACCTTCATCCTGTGCCTCGGCTACTACATCACGCCGGTCCTGATCGGCGGCGCCAGCGACCAGCTGATGAGCAACTTCATCGCCAACTACGTCAATGTCGAGCTCAACTGGGAGATGGCGGCGGCGCTGAGCTTCGTCCTCCTGGTCTCGACCATCGGGCTCTACCTGGCGATGACCCGCTATCTCGGCCTCGATCTCTTCAGGATGGGGTGAACGACCATGCTGATGTCGCCCTTTCCGACCCTCGGCGAACGCATCCGTGTCGGCCTGCTCTGGCTCTGGTGTGCGCTGACGCTGGTCTATCTCATCGTCCCCATCCTGGTGCCGATCCCGCTCTCCTTCTCCAGCGGCACCTTCTTCACCTTCCCGCTGCCGGGCTATTCGACACGCTGGTACGAGACCGTGCTCGGCACGCCGCGCTGGCGGGCCGCGATCGGCAACAGCCTGCTGATCGGCTTCGGCGTCACCATCCTCGCCACCACGCTCGGCACGCTGACGGCGATCGGCCTGTCCAATCCGCGCTTTCCGGCGCGCAGGCTGATCGTGCCGCTGCTGATCTCGCCGCTGATCGTGCCGGTGGTCGTGACCGCGGTCGGCACCTACCTGTTCTATGCCCGCGTCGGCCTCGCCAGCACCTATCTCGGCATCATCCTCGCCCATACCGTGCTCGCGAGCCCCTTCGTCGTGGTCACCGTGAGCGCGAGCCTCACCGGCTTCGACCGCAACCTGATGCGCGCCACCGCCATCCTCGGCGCCAGGCCCTTCACCGGCTTCCGCCGGGTGATGCTGCCGTTGATCCTGCCGGGCGTGCTCTCGGGCGCCGCCTTCGCCTTCGTGACCTCCTTCGACGAAGTCGTCGTCGCCCAGTTCCTGGCCAATGCCGACCAGCGCACCTTGCCGCTAGAAATGTTTACGGGCCTGCGCGAGCAGCTCAGCCCGGCCATCACCGCCGCGGCGACAATGATGATGGGCCTGTCGATCCTGCTGCTCCTGGTCGCCAACCTGCTCGCCCGCCGCTCGAAGCGGATGGCAGGACAGTTGCAGGAATAGGCCAGAACGGCATTCTCTTGCTCGTTCGGCCATCGTCCCCGTTACTCCAGCCCTCAGGGATATCCATGCCCGATGCCTTCTCTTTCGAGGCCCTGAAGACCGCGGTGGCGGCCGGGGAGATCGACACCGTCATCGTCGCCATGGTCGACATGGCCGGGCAATTGATCGGCAAGCGCTTCCATGCCGAGCATTTCGTCGCGACCGCCCATGACGAGACCCATGCCTGCAACTATCTGCTGGCCAGCGACATCGATATGGAGCCGGTCCCCGGCTACGCCGCTGCCAACTGGTCGAAGGGCTATGGCGACTTCGTCCTGAAGCCGGACCTGGCGACGCTGCGGCGCATCGCCTGGCTGCCCGGCACGGCGCTGGTCATCGCCGATGTCCTCGACCATCACAGCCATGAGGATGTGCCGCATGCGCCGCGTGGCATGCTGAAGAAGCAGCTCGCCCGTCTGCAGTCGCTGGGCATCAAGGCCTATTTCGCCACCGAGCTTGAATTCTACCTGTTCGACGAGAGCTATGAGGCGATCCACGCCAAGGGCTATCGCGAGCCGAAGACGGCCGGCTACTACATCGAGGACTACCACATCTTCCAGACCACCAAGGAAGAGCCGGTGATGCGGGCGATCCGCAACGGGCTGCACGAGAGCGGCATCCCGGTCGAGAACTCCAAGGGCGAGTGGGGCCCGGGCCAGGCCGAGATCAATGTCCGCTATGCCGATGCGCTCGCCATGGCCGACCGCCATGTCGTGATCAAGAACGGCATCAAGGAGATCGCCCACGCCCAGGGCAAGGCCGTCACCTTCATGTCGAAATGGCGCTACGACCTTGCCGGCTCCTCCAGCCATGTCCACGCCTCGCTCTGGGACGCGAAGGGGGAGAAGTCGCTCTTCGCCGACCCCAGCGGCGCGCACGGCATGTCGGAATTGATGCGCCAGTACGTGGCGGGGCAACTCGCCCATGCCCGCGAGATCACCTATTTCCTCGCGCCCTACATCAACTCCTACAAGCGCTTCCAGCAGGTCGGCACCTTCGCGCCGACACGCGCCGTCTGGAGCGACGACAATCGCACCGCGGGCTTCCGCCTCTGCGGCGCCGGCAGCAAGGCCATCCGGATCGAGTGCCGGATCGGTGGCTCCGACCTCAACCCCTACCTAGCCTTCGCCGCGCTGATCGCCGCCGGCCTCTCCGGCATCGAGCAGAAGCTCGAACTGGAGCCGGCCTTCGTCGGCGACGCCTATGGCGGCGCGGAGCTGCGCCAGATTCCGAACACGCTGCGCGAGGCGACGCAGACGCTCGATGGCTCGGCGATGCTGCGGGCCGCTCTCGGCGATGCCGTGGTCGACCATTACGTCCACACCGCGCGCTGGGAGCAGCTCGAATACGACCGCCGCATCACCGACTGGGAACTGAAGCGCGGCTTCGAACGCTACTGAGACGGATGAGCCCAACGATGACCGACGTATTGCGCTGCGTGTCGCCCGTGGATGGGCGTGTCTATGCCGAGAGGGAGGCCGCGAGCGAAGCTGCGATCTCGGCTGCGCTGCGGGCAGCCCGTGATGCCCAGCGCGACTGGCGCAGGGTCGAGATCGCCCGCCGCGCCGCGTTCTGCTCCGCCTTCGTCGATGCGATGCTGGCGATGAAGGACGAGATCGTTCCCGAGCTCGCCTGGCAGATGGGCCGGCCGATCCGCTATGGCGCCGGCGAATTGCGCGGCTTCGAGGAGCGTGCCCGCCACATGATCGGGCTCGCCGAGAGCGCTCTCGCGCCGTTGCGGCCCGAGCCCAAGGACAAGTTCGAGCGCTGGATCGCGCGTGAGCCGCTCGGCCTGGTCATGGTCGTCGCGCCCTGGAATTACCCTTACCTCACCGCGGTCAACACGGTCGTGCCGGCGCTGATGGCGGGCAATGCCGTCATCCTGAAGCATGCGGCCCAGACCCTGCTGGTCGGCGAGCGCTTCCAGAAGGCGGCCGGCGCCGCGGGGCTTCCGGCCGGGCTGTTCCAGAACCTCGTGCTCAGCCATGCCCAGACCGGCCGGATCATCGCGAGCCGGCAGGTCGACCAGGTCAACTTCACCGGCTCGGTCGCCGGCGGTAAGGCGATGGAGGCCGCCGCCAGCGGCACGTTCATCGGCCTCGGCCTTGAGCTCGGCGGCAAGGACCCGGCCTATGTTCGGGCCGATGCCGATCTCGCCCAGGCGGTCGAGAACCTGGTCGACGGCGCCTTCTTCAATTCCGGCCAGTCCTGCTGCGGCGTCGAGCGCATCTATGTCCATCGCGACCTCTATCCGAAGTTCGTCGACGGTTTCGTCGAGCTGACGAAGAGCTATGTGCTGGGCGATCCGCTCGACGACGCCACGACACTGGGACCGATGATCAAGACGGAAGCCGCCGAGTTTGCCCGCGGCCAGGTCGCGGAGGCCGCGCGCGCCGGCGCCAAAGCGCTGGTCGACCCCGGCCTCTTCCCGCGCGATCGCTCGGGCACGCCCTATATGGCGCCGCAGGTCGTGGTCGACGTGAACCATCAGATGGGCCTGATGCGCGAGGAGAGCTTCGCACCGACGGTCGGCATCATGGCTGTCGCCGACGACGAGGAGGCGGTCGCGCTGATGAACGACAGCCCCTATGGGCTCACCGCCTCGCTCTGGACGCAAGATCCGGACGCCGCCGCGCGCCTTGGCGCGCAAATCGAGACCGGCACGGTCTTCATGAACCGCTGCGATTATCTCGACCCGGCGCTGGCCTGGACCGGGGTCAAGGACACCGGGCGCGGCGCCTCGCTCTCCCGCATCGGCTACGAGATGCTGACGCGGCCGAGGTCCTTCCATTTCCGCACTGCTTTCTGAACGAGGCGACCCGTGACACTGACGGCCAACTGGAACTACCCCACCGCGGTCCGCTTCGGGCCCGGGCGGATCAGCGAGCTCGCGCAGGCCTGCCGCGCCGCCGGCATCGCAAAGCCGCTCCTCGTCACCGATTCCGGCCTGTCCGGCCTGCCGATGATCAGGGATGCCATGGCGCTCCTCGACGCAGACGGGCTCAAGGTCACGCTGTTCGACCGCGTCCAGGCCAATCCGGTCGCCGCGAATGTCGAGGATGGCCTCGGCGTCTTCCGCGCCAGCGGCAGCGACGGTGTCATCGCCTTCGGCGGCGGCTCGGCGCTCGATTGCGGCAAGGTCGTTGCCTTCATGGCCGGGCAGAGCCGGCCGATGTGGGATTTCGAGGACATCGGCGACTGGTGGACGCGCGCCGACCCGGCCGGCATCGCTCCGATCATCGCTGTCCCGACCACGGCCGGCACCGGCTCGGAGGTCGGCCGCGCCGGCGTCATCACCGACGAGACGACGCAGACCAAGAAGGTGATCTTCCACCCCAGGATGATGCCGCAGATCGTGATCTGCGACCCCGAGCTCACCATCGGCTTGCCGCCGAAGGTCACGGTCGGCGCCGGAATGGACGCGCTGGCGCATTGCCTCGAAGCCTATTGCGCGCCGGGCTTCCACCCGCTGGCGGACGGGATCGCGCTCGAAGGCATCCGGCTCTGCAAGGTCTTCCTGCCGCGCGCGGTCGCCGACGGCAGCGATATCGAGGCACGGGCCCAGATGATGGCCGCCGCCGCGATGGGCGCGACCGCCTTCCAGAAGGGGCTCGGCGCCATCCACGCCCTGTCGCATCCGGTCGGCTCGGTGCACCATACCCATCACGGCATGACCAACGCCGTGTTCATGCCCTATGTCCTCGCCTTCAACCGCCCTGCCATCGAGGAGAAGATCGCGCGGCTTGCCGCCTATATCGGGCTGGAGCCGAGCTTCGATGCCTTCTTCGACTGGATCGTGACCTTGCGCCGCGAGCTCGGCGTGCCCGATACGCTCAAAGCCTTCGGTGTGACCGCGCTCGACTATGGCAGGCTGGCGAAGATGGCGATCGTCGATCCGACCGCCGGAGGCAATCCCGTGCCGCTCACCGAGGAGGCCGCCGACGTCCTGTTCCGGCAGGCCACGGGATAAGCGCTTTTTCGGCTAGCTGACACACCGCTGCGCCCCAGTGCCAGATTGCGCATCGCGGTGCCAACTCTTTGCATCGGGAGAGGAGGCGAGGGGTCATCACGCCTGTTTCTCGCGCATTTCAATCAATCGATTGATTGAATCATGAGGCCGTGCTATGCTTCCGCCATGGCACGCACATCCATCCTCAAGGACGCCGAGGGCACGCGGCAGGCGCTGATCCGCGCCGGGCTCGACCTGTTCGGGCGCAACGGCTTCGATGCGACCTCGACGCGCGAGATCGCCCAGGCGGCCAAGGTCAACAGCGCCGGCATCGCCTATCATTTCGGTGGCAAGGACGGGCTGAGAAAAGCCTGTGCCGAGGCGATCATCGCCCGAATGCAGGCTGTGCTGATGGGCAGCGCGCCCGCGCACGCGGTGGCGATCACGGTCGACGCCGCCGATCGCGATGTCGCAGCCGAGCAGCTGCTGACCCTGATCGACCGCATGGTCGCGTTTCTGACGACTGCGCCGGAGAGCGAGATGATCGCCCGCTTCGTCGTGCGCGAGATGTTCACGCCGAGCCCGGCCTTCGACGTGATCTATGGCGGGCTGTTCGAGCCGGTGCATCGCCGGGTCTGCCAGGTCTGGGCGGCCGCGACAGGGATGGAGCCGGAGGCGCCGGCGACCCGGCTCGCGGTCTTCACGGCGGTTGGTCAGCTCATCTATTTCCGCATCGCGCGGCCGGCAGTGACGCGGCGCATGGGCTGGGACGGGATCGGCCCGAACGAGGCGCGCGCCATCACGGAAACCATCAGGCGCTCGGTCCGCGCCAGCATTCTCGCCTGCAGGGGAGAGGCGTCATGATCCTCGACTTCATCTGTTCCTTCGCCGTCGCCGCCTCGCTTGGCGTCTGCACGCCGCCGACCACCCGCGTCGTCGGCTATGTCGAGGGCGAGTACGTCCGGATCGGACCGATCGACACGGCGCGGATCGAGACCGTCTCGGTCCGGCGCGGCGAGCGTGTTGCGCCCGGCGCTCTGCTCGCCGAGCTCCAGGCCGACGATGCCCGCAACGCCGTCGCCGAGAGCGAGGCACGGTTGGTGCAGGCGCAGGCGCAACTCGCCAATCTGCTCAGCGGCAAGCGGCCGGAGGAGATCGCCGTGATCGAGGCGATCGCCGCCTCGGCCAAGGCGCAGGAGCGCGAGTCGGAGCGGGCGCTGGAACGGCGGCAGGACCTCTTTCGCCGCGGTGTCTCGACCCAGGCCGATCTCGACCAGGCGCAGACCGCGCGTGACGTCGCGGCTTCGCGGGTGCGCGAGACCATCGCCAATCTGAACGTAGCCCGGCTGGCGGCGCGCGAGGAGGAGATCAAGGCGGCGCGCAATCAGGTGGAGCAGGCGCAGGCGGCGCTCGACCAGGCCAAATGGCGGCTCGGCCAGCGCAAGCTGATGGCGCCGGCGGCCGGCATCGTCACCGATCTGGTGCGCCATCCCGGCGAGCTTGCCGGGCCGTCGGCGCCGGCGCTGACGATCCTGCCCGATGGCGCGGTCAAGCTGATGCTCTATGTGCCGGAGGCTCTGCTCTTCGGTACCACGGTCGGTACACGGCTCGATGTGCGCTGCTCCGGCTGCCCGCAGGGGCTTGTCGCCACCGTCTCCTATGTCTCGCAGGAGCCGGAATTCACCCCGCCGGTGATCTATTCGGCAGAAACCCGCCAGAAGCTGGTCTATCTCGTCGAGGCAAGGCCCGAGGGCGGGCCGGCGACGCGACTGCAGCCCGGCCAGATCGTCGACGTGATGCTGCGGGGGCGGCGGTGAGCGACGGCAACGTCATCGACGTGCGCGGGATGACCAAGCGCTTTGGCAAGCGCACGGTGGTCGACAATGTCGACCTGACCGTCCGGCAGGGCGAGATCGTCGGCTTCCTCGGGCCGAATGGCTCCGGCAAGACCACGACGATCCGGCTGATCTGCGGCTTGCTCACGCCCGATGCCGGCGAGGGCACAGTGCTGGGCTTGGATGTCCGCACGCAGAGCGCCGAAATCAAGCTCCAGGTCGGCTACATGACCCAGAAGTTCTCCTTCTACGAGGACCTGACGATCGAGGAGAACCTGACCTTCGTCGCCCGGCTCTACGCGCTGAAGCCGGTCGAGGAGGCGGTCGCCCGCACGCTCGACAATCTCGGCCTGACCTCGCGCAAGGACCAGCTCGCCGGCACGCTTTCGGGCGGCTGGAAGCAGCGCCTCGCGCTCGCCGCCTGCATCATGCACCAGCCGAAGCTGCTTCTGCTCGACGAGCCGACCGCCGGCGTCGATCCAAAAGCGCGGCGCGAGTTCTGGGACGAGATCCACCGGCTCGCCGGCGACGGGCTCACCGTGCTGGTCTCGACCCATTACATGGACGAGGCCGAGCGCTGCCACCGCATCGGCTACATCGCCTATGGCAGGATGCTGGCGACCGGGACGGTCGACGAGGTCGTGAAGGGCTCGGGCCTCACGACCTATGTCGTGCATGGCGCGCTGAAGCCGGCGGAGATCGCCGAGCTGGCGAAGACGGATGGCGTCGAGCAGGTCGCGCCCTTCGGGACGACGCTGCGTGTCGTCGGCACCGATAGGGCCAAGCTGGAAGCGGCGCTGGCGCATCTGAAGGATCGCCCCGGTATTCGTGTCGAGCCCGATGCGACCAGCCTGGAGGACGTCTTCATCCAGTTCATGGCGAAGGCGCAAGCCGAGGGGAGAGCGGCATGAGCGCGCTCGCTTTGTTCTCGCCCGGCCGGCTCGGCGCGGTGCTGGCCAAGGAGTTCGTGCAGATGCGGCGCGACCGCATCACCTTCGCGATGATGCTGGTGGTGCCGATCGTCCAGCTGCTGCTGTTTGGCTACGCGATCAACAACGATCCCAAGGGCTTGCCGGCAGCGGTTCTGGCGCTGGGTCAGGATCGCTATACCCGTTCCGTCGTCGCGGCGCTCGAGGTCTCCGGCTATTACCGTTTCGCCAAGCGGCCCGAGAGCGCGGCCGAGGCCGAGAGCCTGATGGCGCGCGGCGCGATCTCCTTCCTCGTCACCATTCCCAGCGATTTCGGCATGCGGGTCGAACGCGGCGACGAGCCGCGCATCCTGGTCGAGGCCGATGCGACCGATCCGGCCGCGTCGAGCAATGCGGTCGGCGCGCTGCAGACCATCGCCAGCCGGGCGCTGACCCGGGCGCTCGGCACGGATGAGCTGAAGCGCGAGCAGAGCGAGAGCGCGCTCTCCTTCGTGGTGCACCGGCGCTACAATCCGGAGGGGATCACCCAGTACAACATCGTGCCCGGCCTGCTCGGCGTCATCCTGCAGATGACCATGGTTATGATGACGGCGATGGCGCTGACCCGCGAGATCGAGCGCGGCACCATGGAGAACCTGCTCGCCATGCCGGCGACGCCGGGCGAGATCATGCTCGGCAAGGTGCTGCCCTATCTCGCCGTTGGCAGCGTCCAGGTCGCGGTCGTGCTCTCGGCGGCGAAGCTGCTCTTCGGCGTGCCTTTCCTCGGCAGCCTCGCGCTGCTCCTGACCTGCGTCACCATCTTCGTGCTGGCGCTGGTGCTGCTCGGCTACACGATCTCGACCATGGCGCGCACGCAGCTGCAGGCGATGCAGCTGACATTCTTCTTCTTCCTGCCTTCGCTGCTGCTCTCGGGTTTCATGTTCCCCTATGCCGGCATGCCGCTCTGGGCGCAGTGGCTTGGCGAGATCTTCCCGCTGACGCATTTCCTCCGCGTGGTCCGCGCGATCATGCTGAAGGGGGCGGATCTCGGCGATATCGGGCTGGAGGTGTTTTACCTGTCGATCTTCGTGCCGCTCTATGCCGGCATTGCGCTGATGCGCTTCAGGAGCACGCTGGATTAACCGCGCCGGATCGGAGGTCTCAGGCGACGCCGGCTAAGTACGCGAATCCGCTTGACTATGCGTCAGGGCGGCGATCCCCTGCCGGTCCCGCCGCTAGGAAGTCGATCGCGTCCATGCTGATCTTGATCCTCACGCTTCTGGCCGTCCTGCTCGCCATCGTCTTTGGTCTGCTCGCCCGCCGCGGCGATCCGAACGCCGTCCTCGCCGAGCGGGAGGGAGCAGCGCTGAAGCGCCGGACCGGCATGAACTTCGCCGCGATCGTCTGCGTGCTGATCGCGGTGTTCCTATTCGCCTCGACCTCCTATGTCGTGGTCGGGCCGAACGAGACGGGGCACCTGCGGCGCATCTATGGCGGCTCGGATCTGCCGACCGGCAAGATCATCGCGATCGACGGGCAGAAGGGGCCGCAGGCCGAGGTGCTCGGTCCCGGCTTCCACTTCATCCCCTTCGTCAACGTGCTCAACCAGGTCGAGCAGCTCGAGCTCGTCACGGTGCCGAACGGCAGTTATGGCCGGCTCGTCGCCAAGGACGGAGTCGCCTTGCCGTCCGGCGTGTTCATGGCGCCAGCAATTCCCGACGACAAGGTCGCCGGCATGCTCGACGCGCGCACCTTCCTGACCTCCGGTGGCCTGCGTGGTGCCCAGGAGACGGTGTTGAAGCCCGGCGTCTATCGGCTCAACCGCTATCTCTTCGACGTCGAGATCAACAACCGCACCGTCGCCAGCATCGTGCCGGCCGGCTTCGTCGGGGTGATCAAGTCCAACGTTGCGGCGCCGGGCGTCGCCTGCCGCGAGGAGAAGGTGCAGACGGCCGATACCTCCGACGCGATCGTCGTGCCGGTCGTGCCTTCGGGCTGCGTCGGCATCTGGCGGACCGTGCTCTTGCCGGGCGCCTACTATCTCAACCATCAGGCCTATGAGATGACGCAGGTCGATACCCGCGTGCAGACCTGGGAATATCGCGGCGGCTTCCGCAAGCGCATCATCGACCTCGCAGTGGACGATCAGGGCCGCATCCGCCAGGTCGAGCGCTTCGTCGAGCAGCCGACGCCGAAGGAGGCGGCCGATCAGGCGATCTTCGTCAAGATCGAAGGCTGGGACATCCCGGTCGAACTGCGCGTCGTCGTGCAGGTGCCGCCGGAGAACGCCCCGGTCGTGGTCGGTGGCGTCGGCGGCCTGGAGCAGATCGAGGATCGCATCCTGACGCCGACCATCCGCTCGATCGTCCGCAACGTCGCGGGATCCTCGATCCGGGTGCCGGTCCGCAACGCCGCGGGCGAGCTCGCGCCGGGGCAGTTCCAGACACGGCCGACCCGCGTGCTCGACCTGATCGACAATCGCGATGCGCTCGAAAGCACGATCGAGCAGCAGATCAGGATCGAGGGGCGCAAGGCCGGGATCGAGATCAAGGAGGTTCGCATGGGCGAACCGTCGATCCCGCCGGAGCTGTTGGTCTCGCGTCTGCGTGAACAGCTCGCCGAGCAGCTGTCGCGCGCCTACTCCCGCGAGACCGAGGCGCAGAAAGTCCGCCTCGACACCGAGGCGGCCCGGGCCCGCGCCGACCAGCAGCGTGAATTCGTCGCCGCGCAGATCGGTGTCCAGGTCGCCGAGCAGCGCCAGAAGGAGCGCCAGCTCCTCGGCCAGGCCGAGCGCGGCTATCTGGAAGAGCTCGCCAAGGGCCAGAACGCCCAGGCCAATGTCCTCGGGCAGGACCGTGTCGCCTATCTGCAGGCGCTGGAGAAGGTGCTGGCGACGCTGGAAAAGAAGCCGGAGCTGGTGAACCTGGTCGGCCGTCTGGTGCCGAACACGGTCGTCACGGGCGGCGGCGACGGGCTGGCCGGTGCAGCGGCGCTGCTGTCGGGCGCGCTGACCGGCGCGGGGGCGCCTGCGAGGAACAGCGGCAGCACGCGCTGAGCAGGGCTGTCGCAGGATAGTCACTTGCAAAATGATAGTGACTGCGTTAGCGAGCCCGGGTCATGCAGCCCAAGTTCGCTCCGCTCACCGAATGCCCCTGCGCCCTTGCGGTTGAAACCGTCGGCGAGTGGTGGAGCATCCTGATCCTGCGCGATGCGCTGCAGGGGCTGACCCGCTTCGACGAGTTCGAACGCAGCCTCGGCATCGCGCCGAACATGCTGACGCGCCGGCTGAAGCACCTCACCGAGAGCGGCCTGTTCGAGCGGCGGCTCTATAGCGAGCGGCCGAAGCGCTATGAATATGTCCTGACCGAGAAGGGCCGGGACTTCTTTCCGGTCGTCGTCGCGCTGATCGGCTATGCCAACCGGCATCTTGCGCCCGAGGGCGCCTCGCTGCTGCTGGCCGAGCGCGGGACCGGGCGGCCGATCACGCCGATCGTCGTCGATGCCGCGACCCTGCTGCCGGTCACCGCAGAAGGCGCCACCGTCATCGCCGGGCCGCGTGCCAGCAACGACCTGCGCGAGCGCCTCGCTGCGCGCCATGCAGCCACCCAAGCCAGATCGAACTAGGAGCCTGCCATGCGCCGTATCGTCGTCACCGGACTGGGCGTCGTGTCGCCTTTGGGCTGCGGGACCGAGCTCGCCTGGCAGCGGCTGCTCGCTGGCCGCTCCGGCCTGCGCCGCCTGCCCGACGCGGTCGCCGAGATCCTGCCGGCCAACGTCGCAGGGCTCGTGCCCGGCAAGGCCGAGGACAATGAAGGCGGCTTCGATCCGGATGTGGCGATCGCGCCGAAGGATCAGCGCAAGATGGACCGCTTCATCCAGTTCGCGCTGGTCGCCGCCAAGGAAGCGCTGGCGCAGGCCGGCTGGCAGCCGCAGAACGAAGCGCAGCGCGAGCGTACCGCAACGGTGATCGCCTCGGGCATCGGCGGCTTCCCGGCGATTGCCGAGGCGGTGCGGACCACCGACCAGCGCGGCGTGCGCCGGCTCTCGCCCTTCACCGTGCCGTCCTTCCTGGTCAATTTGGCCGCCGGCCATGTCTCGATCGACCATGGCTTCAAGGGCCCGATCGGTGCGCCTGTGACGGCCTGCGCCGCCGGCGTCCAGGCGATCGGCGATGCCGCCAGGATGATCCGGGCCGGCGAAGCCGACATCGCGCTCTGCGGCGGCAGCGAGGCCTGTGTCGATCTCGTCGCGCTCGGCGGTTTCGCTGCGGCGCGGGCGCTTTCGACCGGCTTCAACGACGAGCCGGAGAAGGCCTCGCGTCCCTTCGATCGCGACCGCGACGGCTTCGTCATGGGCGAGGGCGCCGGAATCCTGGTGATCGAGGCGCTGGAGCATGCGCAGGCGCGCGGCGCGACGATCCTCGCCGAACTCACCGGCTACGGCACCAGCGCCGACGCCTATCACATCACCTCCGGCCCGGAGGACGGGTCGGGCGCGCGCAGGGCGATGGAGACGGCGCTGAAGCAGGCGGGCCTCAAGCCCGGCGATGTCGCCCACCTCAACGCCCATTCGACCTCGACGCCGGTCGGCGACCGCGGCGAGCTCGCCGCGATCAAGGCCGTGTTCGGCGATCAGGGCGGCATCGCGATCAGTGCGACGAAGGCGGCAACTGGCCATCTGCTCGGCGCGGCCGGCGGGCTGGAGGCGGTCTTCACCATCCTCGCCCTGCGCGATCAGATCGCGCCGCCGACGCTCAACCTCGAGAACCCCGACGAGGACGCGGCCGGGCTCGACCTCGTCGCGAAGACGGCGAGGCCGCTTGCGATGGAGCACGCCATCTCCAACGGCTTCGGCTTCGGCGGCGTCAACGCCAGTGTGGTGTTCCGGCGCTGGGCCTGAGTGGCCTTCAGAGCGTCACCACGATCTTGCCGAACTGCTCGTTCGATTCGAGATAACGATGCGCCTCGGCGATCTCTTCGAACGGAAAGGTCCGGGCGATGATCGGCTTCAGCGAGCCATCGCCCAGCCCGTCGAGGATGAAGGCCTTGGCGGCGGCGAGGCGCGCGGGATCGCCCGCGATCTCATGGACGAGATAGCCGCGCAGCGTCAGGCTCTTGCTGAGAACGTTGAAGAGCGGGAAGGGCGTAGGCTCCGGGCTGAGGCCGCCATACTCGAACAGGATGCCGCCGCGCGCCATCGCAGCGGTCAGCGGCAGGAACGCCGGGCCGCCGACCGCATCGAGCACGACTCGGATGCCGTCCTCGCCGGCGATCTCCTTCAGTCGGGCTTCAAGATCCTCCTCGGCCGAGGCGACGACATGGGCCGCGCCTGCATCGCGCAGCGCCTCTGCCTTCCGTGAGGTCCGCGTCACCGCGATCGGGATCGCTCCGATCCGGTTGGCGATCTGGATCGCGGCGAGGCCGACGCTGCTCGACGCCGCGGTGATCACCACATGTTCACCGCGGCCGAGCCGGGCGATGTCGATCAGCGCGCCATAGGCGGTGAGGTACTGCATCCAGCTCGCTGCGGCGGCTTCCCAACTCAGCGCCGGCGGGTGCTTCACCACCAATCCGGCCGGAACGGTGACGAGCTCGCCATGCACCGGCCAGCTCACCATCGAACGCGGCGGCACCAGGCTGACGGCATCGCCGGGCGAGAAGCCATCGACGCCTGTGCCTATGCTCTCGATCAGCCCGGCGGCTTCGAGGCCGATGCCAGACGGGAACTGCGCCTGCTCGATATAGATTCCCGCGCGGAACAGCGCCTCGGCCCGATTGAGCCCGAGCGCCCTGGTCCGAATCCGAACCTCGCCGGGGGCGGGCGGCGGAACATCGACGTCCTCGATGGCGAGAACTTCGGGGCCGCCATGGCGGTGAAAGCGGATCGTGCGGGCCATGCTCATGACTCCAAAACAGAGCGAATGAGCTATGGCAGCGCGCTATCCTGCGATAAATTGCGCTCCATGATCGATAATCAAAACTATTGATTTCGGATGATGGATCGCCTCACCAGCATGAGCGTCTTCGTCAGAGCGGTCGATCTCGGCTCGTTCGCGGCGGCTGCCGCGGCTCTCGGCCTGTCGGCGCCGATGGTCGGCAAGCATGTCCGCTTCATGGAGGAACGGCTCGGCGTTCGCCTGCTCAACCGCACGACGCGGCGACAGAGCCTGACCGAGTTCGGCCGTGCCTATTACGAACGCTGCCGGACGGTCCTCGCCGAAGCCGAGGCGGCCGATGCGCTCGCCGCCGACCAGTTGGGCGAGCCACAGGGCAAACTTCGGGTGGCACTACCGGTTCTGTTCGGCCGGCGCTGCGTCATGCCGATCCTGCTCGATCTCGCGCGCCGCCATCCGCAGCTGGAGCTCGACCTCGCCTTTGGCGACGGCTTCGTCGATCTCGCCGAAGGCGGGCACGACATCGCCATCCGCACCGGCGAGCTTCACGACGCGGCGAACCTTGTGACGCGCCGTGTCGCCCGTCAGCGCATGATCGTCTGCGCCGCGCCATCCTATCTCGAGGCTCATGGCAGCCCAACGCAGCTCGCCGATCTCGCTGATCATGACGCGGTGGTCTATCGCCGTTCGGGCCGCGTGCGCCCCTGGCTGTTCCCGCGGGAGGGTGGGCCAGCGGCCGAGGTCATGCCGCGCCACCGACTACGGCTCGACGATCTCGAGGCGATCGCCGATGCGGCCATGCTCGGCATGGGCCTGGCCTGGCTGCCGTCCTGGCTGGTGCGCGAGCGGCTCAAGGCCGGGGAGCTGGTCGAGCTGCTGCCGGATGAGGGCCGGCTGCCTTATGACGTCCACGCGCTCTGGCCGCAGACGCCGCATCTGCCGCCGAAGGTGCGCGTCGCCATCGACGCGCTGGCGGCGGAGCTGCCGGGGCTGATGTGAGGCACTTGTGCAATCTGAAGAAAAGACTAGTTATCTGACTAGGCTGGTTTGAGCGTGGAGGGCCGAATGAAAAGCTGGCCGGTGCAGGATGCGAAGGCGCGCTTCAGTGAGTTGCTCGATACCTGTCTCAAAGAAGGTCCCCAGATTGTCAGCAAGCGAGGTGCCGACGCGGCGGTTCTGGTCCCGCTGAAGGAGTGGGAGCGGCTTCAGCGAAATGCGAAGCCGACATTGAAGGCATTGCTGCTCGCGGACGAGGCTCGGGTCGATCTGGATTTGCCCAGGCGCGGTCGACTCCGCCGGCGCGAGCCGGGGGAGCTCGTGTGAGGCATGTATCTCCTCGATACCAATGTCGTTTCCGAACTGCGGCGGTTGCGGCCGCATGGCGCCGTGTTGGCTTGGCTGGAAGGCGTGGCCGATGCCGATCTGTATCTCTCCGCGGTCACCATCGGAGAGATACAGGCGGGTATCGAGATGACGCGCGAGCAGGACGTCGCCAAGGCGGCGGAGATCGGGGCCTGGCTGGAGCAGGTCGCGCAGACCTACAACGTCCTCGACATGAACGCTGACGTCTTTCGCGCCTGGGCCAGGCTGATGCACCGAAAGTCGGGCGAGATCATCGAGGACGCGATGATCGCAGCAACCGCCGCCGTGCACGGCTTGACGGTGGTTACGCGGAATATCCGCGATTTCGAGGAGCTGAACGTCCCCCTCTTCAACCCGTTTGCAGCCGCTTGAGTGATGAGCAGCTTGGAGCTGCCGGGGCTGATGTGAGGCCGCCCCGGCGTCAAAGCTCCGCTCAGAGCGGGATGTTGTCGTGCTTGCGCCAGGGGCGTTCGACGCTCTTGGTGCGCAGCATGGCCAGCGCGCGGGCGATCCGGCGGCGGGTCGAATGCGGCATGATCACCTCGTCGATATAGCCGCGCTCGGCCGCGACGAAGGGCGACATGAAGCGGTCCTCGTATTCCCTGGTCTGGCGCGCGATCGTCTCGGCGTCGCCGCCGCGGAAGATGATCTCGACCGCGCCCTTGGCGCCCATCACCGCGATCTGCGCCGTCGGCCAGGCATAGTTGACGTCGGCGCCGATATGCTTGGAGGCCATCACGTCATAGGCGCCGCCATAGGCCTTGCGGGTGATGATCGTGACCAGCGGAACCGTGCATTCCGAATAGGCGAAGAGCAGCTTGGCGCCGTGCTTGATCAGGCCGCCATATTCCTGCGCCGTGCCGGGCAGGAAACCGGGAACGTCGACCAGCGTGACGATCGGGATCTCGAAGGCGTCGCAATAGCGCACGAAGCGGGCGCCCTTGCGGCTGGCATCGGAATCGAGCACGCCGGCCAGCACCATCGGCTGGTTGGCGACGATGCCGACGGTGCGGCCTTCGATGCGGGCGAAGCCGGTGACGATGTTGCCGGCATAAGCCTGCTGGATCTCGAAGAAATCGCCCTCGTCGACGACCTTCAGGATCAGCTCCTTGATGTCGTAGGGCTTGTTCGGATTGTCGGGGACCAGCGTGTCGAGGCTCATGTCGACGCGATCGGGCACGTCGAAGCTCGGCCATTCCGGCACGCCGACGGTGTTGTTGGCCGGCAGGAAATCGATCAGGCGGCGCACCTGCAGCAGCGCCTCGACATCGTTCTCGAAGGAACCGTCGGCGACCGAGGATTTGCTGGTGTGGACCTTGGCGCCGCCGAGCTCCTCGGAGGTCACGGTCTCGTTGGTGACGGTCTTCACCACCTCCGGGCCGGTGACGAACATGTAGCTGGTGTCGCGGACCATGAAGATGAAATCGGTCATCGCCGGCGAATAGACGTCGCCGCCGGCGCAGGGGCCCATAATCACCGAAATCTGCGGGATGACGCCCGACGCCTGCACATTGCGCTTGAAGACCTCGCCATAACCACCGAGCGCCGCGACGCCTTCCTGGATGCGGGCACCGCCGGCGTCGAACAGGCCGACGATCGGCGCGCGCATCTTCAGCGCCATGTCCTGGATCTTGATGATCTTCTGGGCGTGGGTCTCGGAGAGCGAGCCGCCGAAGACGGTGAAGTCCTTGGAGAAGACGAAGACGGTGCGGCCATTGACCGTGCCCCAGCCGGTGACGACGCCGTCGCCGGGGATCTTCTCGGCCTTGTCCATGCCGAAATCGACGGCGCGGTGCTGCACGAACATGTCGAACTCCTCGAAGGAGTCCTTGTCGAGCAGCAGCTCGATGCGCTCGCGGGCGGTGAGCTTGCCGCGCTTGTGCTGCGCCTCGATGCGCCGCTCGCCACCGCCCAGCCGGGCGCCCGCGCGCCGGTCTTCGAGCTGTTCGAGAATGTCCTTCATCAAGAGCCTCCCGGGGCGCGGTCTTTAAAGGTCTTGTTTCCCGCTTAAGCGGGGCCGTAGGCGAAGTCCATTGCGGCCTTCGCAGCATGCGGCTGGAGTTTTGTGCACTGCCACGCCAATCACGGCATCGCCCGGCTCTGCGGAGCGCTGCCGCTGTCGAGAAGCAGGCCACGTAAGCTGACAAGCGCATCCTGCAGCCTGTCGAGCTTCGGTGCGCCGAGGCTGAGCCGCACGCCTGAGGCCGGTGCCTGCGCATCGGCAAGGAATATCTCCGGAGCCGGCAGCAGGATGCCCGAGGCGGCGGCGCGGACCGGCAGGGCCTTCGCCCGCTCCGGCGCCATTGGCAGCCAGACATGGAAGCCATTGCCCGATCTCATGGCGATCCCGGGCGGCAGGAGCTCGCGCGTCATGGCGACGCGACGGCTGGCCTCGTCGCGGATCGAGCGTGCGACCGAAGCGGCCGTGCCCTCGCTGAGCCAGCGCTCCATGATCAGGCAGGAGAGCAGCGACGCCATGGTGCAGGTGGCGGCGAGCTCGGCGAGAGCCGCTTCCAGCCAAGGCTCTGGCACGTGCAGCGAGCCGATACGCAGGCCCGGGCTCAGCACTTTCGACAATCCCGAGACATGCAGAGTCCGCTCGGGCGCGAGCGCGGCGATCGCTATCGTGCCCGGCTCGGCCAGGACAGCATGGATGTCGTCCTCGACGATCACCGCGTCATGCGCCCGGCAGAGCCTCGCGATCTCGCGGCGCCGTGCCTCGCCCATCGTTGCCGCCGTCGGATTATGCAGGGTCGGCGTGATGTAGAGCACGGCGCGCCGCCCGGCTGCGGCCACCTGATGCAAGGCCTTGTCGAGCGCCTGTGGGACGAGGCCCTCCCCGTCGATGGCAAGGCCGGTCAGGCGCAGCCCACGCCGGCGGGCGAGGGCGATCGCTCCGGGATAGCTCAACGCCTCGGTCAGCAATTCGGTGTCCGGGCTGCAGGTGATCGCGAATGCGATCGCAAGCGCATGTTGGGCGCCGTTGCAGATCAGTAGCCGCTCGGGCGCAGGAGTGAGGCCTGTCGGCGCCAGCCAGTGGGCCAGCAGCGCACGATGGTCGAGCCGGCCGGCGGGTGACGCATAGGCGCCGAAGCTGTCGGCGTCGAGCCGCCTTGCGAGATCGGACAGGCTGGCGGCAAGCAGGCGATCGCTGAGCTGCTGCGGCGGCACGTTGATGCTGAGATCGATCATGCGGCTGGCCGCCTGTGACAGGCCCGCGACGAACATGCCGCGGCCCCGGACGCTGCGGACGAGGCCGCGGCGTTCGAGCTGGGCATAGGCCTTCGTCACCGTGCCGATACCGATATCGAGCTGCCAGGCGAGGGGACGATGGGCCGGCAGGCGCGCGCCCGACGGCAGCGAGCCGTCGGCGATATCGCAAGCAAGAGCTTCGACCAGCCGCTCGCTGGCCGAGCCGCTGCCGTCCATGAGGCGGGGCTGCCAAGGCGAAGCAAGGAGCATGTCACCTCGAAATTGCGTCATGGGACACTTTTTAGTCTATGCAAGAAGTGTCACATGCACAATCACCGACGCGAGGTTTTCCAACGCTGGACCGGACATGACGCCGCAACTCCTCCTTGCTTTCGTCGGCTATGCCTTCGTGACCTCGATCACGCCCGGGCCGAACAACACGCTGCTGCTGGCCTCCGGCGCCAATCACGGCTTTCGCGCCAGCCTGCCGCTGCTGTTCGGGATCAATCTCGGCTTCTGCGGGCTCGTCCTTGCGGTCGGGCTCGGGTTAGGGGGCCTGTTCAGCGCCATCCCTGTCCTGCACGACGTCCTGCGCTGTGCCGGCAGCGCCTACCTGCTCTATCTCGCCTGGAAGATCGCGCGGTCGGCGCCGCTGGAGCCCGGAGCCGAGGCTGCGCCACCGCTCAGCTTTCCGGCGGCCGCGGCGTTCCAATGGGTCAATCCCAAGGCCTGGATCATGGCGGTCGGGGCGGTCGCGGCCTACACGCCGACGGAGGGCTATTTCCTCAACCTGGCGATCGTCGTGATCGTCTACGCCCTGGTCAACGGGCCCTGCATCGCCGTCTGGGCCGTCGGCGGCACGCTGCTGCGCGGCCTCTTGGCCGATCCGGCGCGGCAGCGCGTGTTCAATATCGTCATGGCGCTGCTCCTCGCCGCCTCGCTCTATCCGATCCTGGTGAGTTGACGGGCGGTTCGAGGCAACTTGCGAATGAAATAAGTGTATGCTTATGTATCTGCCATGGAGCAGGACATCTTCAAGGCGTTGGCCGATCCGACCCGCCGGGCGATCTTCGAGAAGCTCGCGGCCGGCGGCATGAACGCCAGCGCCTTGCGCGAGGGCTTGACGATCAGCCAGCCGGCGATGTCGCAGCATCTTGCGGTGCTGCGTACCGCCGGGCTGGTGCGCGAGGAACGGCAGGGGCGCTTCGTCAACTACGAGGTCGACCCGGACGGGCTTGCCCTGATCGCGCAATGGCTGGCGAAATACCGGGCCTACTGGCCGGCGCGCATCGATGCCCTCAAGGATCTGCTGCGGGACATGGACCAATGAGCGAGAGCGACACGCAGGATCGGACGAAGCAGCTGGTGTTCGAATATCAGCTCGATGCCCCGCCGGAGAAGGTCTGGCGGGCGCTCAGCATCCCCGCCTTCCGCGAGCGCTGGCTGCCGGCCGAGGTCGAGGCGCTCTCTTTCGTGCCGGGGGAGGAGGTGCGCTACCGGCTGAGGGAGGAGGAGCCGCCCTTCCTCGAAAGCACCGTGATCTTCCAGCTCGCCCCGAACGAGGGCGGGACGGAACTGCGGATCATCCATAGCCTGACCGATGCGAGGCTGAGCCAGCCGCCAGCACCCGCGAACAGCAACCAGCCGCTGATGCTGCGCGCCGCCTGACGGCGCAGTTCGCAAACAGCCCATCAACATCCTGGAACTGAGGAGGTCGTCGATGCACGGCACGATGCAGCTCGTCCCTATGGTCGTCGAACAGTCGACCCGCGGGGAACGCTCCTTCGACATCTATTCGCGCCTGCTGCGCGAGCGGATCGTCTTCCTGAACGGCGAGGTCAATGACGGGAGCGCCGCGCTGGTCTGCGCGCAATTGCTGTTCCTGGAGGCTGAGAACCCGAAGCGGCCGGTCCATTTCTACATCAACTCGCCGGGCGGCGTGGTCACCAGCGGCCTCGCGATCTACGATACGATGCGCTACATCCGCTCGCCGGTGCACACGCTCTGCATGGGCACGGCCCGCTCGATGGGCTCCTTCCTCTTGATGGCGGGCGAGCCGGGCGAACGCGCGGCGCTGCCCAATGCCAGCCTGCATGTCCATCAGCCGCTCGGCGGCGCGCAGGGGCAGGCCTCGGACATCCTGATCCATGCCGAGGAGATCCAGAAGACCAAGCGCCGGATGATCCGGCTCTATGCCGAGCATTGCGGGCGCAGCGAGGAGGAGGTCGAGCGCACGCTCGACCGCGACCGCTTCATGACCGCGGAAGAAGGCAGGGAATGGGGGCTGATCGACCGCGTGCTGACGGAAGCCCCGGCGGCAGCCTGATCAGGTGCTCGGCTTGCTGGGATCGCCGATCTCGTGATTGAGCGCGACCGCGGCGCGTACCAGTTCGGTCGCGACGGCGGCATCGACCGCATCGCCCTCGCGCAGGACCATGGTGGCGAGCTCGAACTTGCCGCCCGGCTTCAGCCGCGGCTCGATATGACGCAGGCGCTTGCCGCGCCAGAAGCCGAAGAGGACGCGCGCGGCTTCAGCCCGGATCAGCAGCACCGGCCCGTTCGAGAAATAGACCAGATGGGTCCACTTGATCCGCTCATCGAGCGGAGCGGCCGCCTTCACCGCGGCGCGCAGGGCCTCGACCGTGGCGAGCCGCCAGCCATCCAGCTGGGCGATGTAGTCTTCCGGGTTGTCGGCCTTGGGCGCGCCCGGGATCATCGCCTCTAGCCTTTCGTCAGCAGCAGCACGGCCGCATCGTATTCCTTGCGGCGAATGGCGCGGCGCTCGGCTGCTTCCTCGTCCTGTCCCCAGATCCCGATCTGGTAATCCTCGTCGAGATGGGCGGCGGTCCAGGCCGTCTCGGCGTCGATCAGGCCCTCGGCGATGGCGAGCATCACAATGGTCGAGCCGGTCAGCGTCATGACATTGTGGGCGCCGGCGAGCGCGACCGGGGAAGGGATCATCGCGACGCGTTTGGCCACGGCATCGAGCACCGTTTGCGGCTGCTGCGCAAAGATCACGCCCTGCGCCATGACGAAGCGGCCGCCGATGCGCTCTTCGAGCGCCGCGATCAGCGGGTTCCAGATTTCATCCTGTCGCTCGACCAGCGCCTCCGGCTCGCCGGCGCGGTAGCAGAGCGCATCGCTGCCGGCATAGCGGACGATCTCGGCGCGGACCGCCTCGTGCTGGTCGGCGACGCCGTCGAGCGCCGAGTTGACCAGTCGGGTCAGCGGCATGCGCGCGGGGTCGATCTCACCGGTCTGGGCGTCCCATTCCGCTGCCAGCGCCTCGGCGACGGTGCGCGAGGCGACGGCGAGCGGCTTGCGGGCCGGGGTGCGGGCGGTGCGGCCGTCGAGCGCGACATGGAACAGCCCGTCGCGTTCGAGCACGTCCGCCTTCTCGTAGAAGCGCTTGGGCAGCGGGTTGCGCATCGCCTGCTGGGCGGCGGCGACGGGATCGGGCTGGCGCTGGCCGGCGGCGCCGAAGCGGGCGAGGAAATCATCGGTCGACATGCCGGCGTCATAGCGCATCCGGGGGCGGGCGCGAAACGGCTTCGCACGGCTGTGCGGCATTGATGCGAGCCGGGTGCTCGCCTAAACGCCTCCTCCCCGGATGCGAGGCGCCCGGGCGATACGCAAGAGGGTTTTATGTTGGAGACTGTGGGAACCCGGTGAGGTTTCGCTGCGGCGAGACCTGATCCAGCGCCGGGTGAAAGAGCGGAGCCCAAGGCCCGCCTTCACTGCTGCGCTTGTCATGGTTCCATGCACAGGCTCTACCAACATGAACATTTCGCGGGGCGAGCAGCGCGTGCTGCACGTGCTGGCCCGTGGCGGACAGATCCGCCATCTTCGCGGCGAGAACGGCCGCATCCATCACATCGACTGCTTCACCCATGAAGGCTACGTCCTGAGCGACTGCACGCTCGCCATCTTCGCCGGGCTCCGGCGAAAACGGTTGATCGAGTCGCGCCAGGGCGGCCCTTACCGGATCTCGCAACAGGGACGGCTCGCCGTCCGTTCGCAGGCCGACAACCGGTGACCAAGGCGGGAGGGCGCAAGCCCTCCCGTTTCAATTCGGGGCCCGCGGATGTGAGGCGGCTGACCGGCCGATGCGCGCAAGCGGTCAGGCCGGCTCGAACAATTCGATCACATTGCCCGACGGATCCTCGCACAGGATCTGCTTGCCGCCGGGCCCAACCACGATCTCGTTGCGGAACGGCACGCTCTTGCGGCGCAGGGCCTCCACGAGTTCCGCCAGATTCTCGACCTCGATCACGAAGCGGTTCCAGCCGCCGGGAATCGGCTTGCCTCCATCCGGCATCGGCCGCGAGGCCGAGGCACCGGGGCCGGCGAGCCAGAGCGTCAGGTCGCCGCGCCCGAGGATCGCCATGGCCGGGCCGAACTGCTGCCTGAGGGTGAAGCCGAGCCTGTCGACATAGAAGTGCACGGCTTCATCGACCTCGATCACGAAATAGCGGACGCTGGCCATCGGCTCGCTCCCTCGCATCGCGGCGGCCGCAGGCAGGCCGCCTATGCGCCGAACCTGTCGCGCCAGGCCGGCCTGGCGCCCGGGAAGGGCAGGGCGCTGGCGCAGTATACCGCCCGCGCCACGGCACGCGCCAGCACGTCGGCGGCGGTGGCGCAGAGCTCGGTCAGGGCATAGGCGTCGGAGGGCGCGCCGCTATGGCCGGTCGCGGCGGCGAAGACGACATCGCCGTCGAGCGGGGCATGCACAGGCCGCAGCGCGCGGGCGAGCCCGTCATGGGCGCAGAGCGCCATGCGCTTGGCCTGCGCCTTGGTCAGCGCGGCATCGGTCGCGACCAAAGCGATGGTAGTGTTGGCGCCGGGGCCGCCCTTGAAACGCAAGGTCAGGTCCTCGGGCGGGATCGCGATCGGCCAGCCGCGGCCGCCGAATTCGTCGTCCCGCTCGTAAGGGGCGGCCCAGAAGTGCGGATTGTCGCCGATCGTGGCCGAGCCGACGGCGTTGACCGCAACCAGTGCGCCGACGATCTGGCCGGTCGCGGCGACGGCGCTGGCCGAACCGAGCCCGCCCTTGAGGTTGGCGGTGGTCGCGCCATGGCCGGCGCCGACGCTGCCGAGCACGAATTCGGCGGCGGCGGCGGCGCACGCCTTCTCGGCAAGCGCGCGATAGGGCGCCTCGCCGTCGCCGCGAGCGAAAGGCTTGTCGCCGCCATTGTTGAGATCGAACAGGATCGCCTGCGGCACGATCGGCACGCGATACCCGCCGATCGAAAACCCTCGGCCCCGCCTGGCGAGCCAGCTCATCGCGCCATCGGCCGCGGCCAGGCCCCAGATCGAGCCACCGGACAGCATGATCCCGTCGACATGCTCGACCGTCATGCCCGGCTCGAGCAACGCGGTGTCGCGCGTGCCCGGTGCGCCGCCGAGCACGGCGACGGAGGCGATGCTCGGCCGTTCGAACAGGGCGACGGTGACGCCGGTCGCGGCAGCGGCGTCCTCGGCATTGCCCACGACAATGCCACGAACATCGGTGATGAGATTGCGCATGGCTGGAACTCTTTGCCGTTCAGTGGAGACACGAGCCTTGCGGCAATGGTGCCCCGATTCGGTGTCGTCCTGCGACCCGCCGGAACTTCACGCTCGCTGGCGCGTCGTGCCGACATTACGATCTTGTCACCTTGGCGCCATGACCGGGTGAGGCCGACTGCGGCACCGTGATGGCATCGCGACCCGGCTTCGAGACCCGCCAGCGAACCGTATTCGATAGCAGCAGACGGAGAGCCTTCATGAAACGCATTGCCCTCATCGTCGCTTCCAGTGCCGCGGCCGTGGCCGCGACGCTGGCGATCGCGCAGCCGCAGCCGATTCCTCCCGCGCCCGGCAGCAACCCGCCGGGGCAGCAGCAGAGCGAGCCGCGCGGCGACCGGGCCGAGCGCAGCGATCGCTCCGACCGCCGCGAGGAGTGGCGCCAGCGCCAGGCCGAGCGCGCCACGGCCCGGATGAACGAGCGCCTGGCGCAGCTGCGCACCGACCTCAAGCTGAAGCCGGAGCAGGTGCCGGCCTTCGAGAAGCTGGAGGCGCTGATCAAGCGCAGCGCCGAGCAGCGCCGGGAGAGCTTCGCCAAGATGCGTGAGCAGCGCGAGACCTATCGCGACGCCGACATCATGGAGCGGCTCGACATGAGGGCGAACCGCCAGGCCGAGCGCGCCGCCCGCAGCAAGGAGATGGCGGACGCGGTGCGCCCGCTCTGGTCGACGCTCTCGGACGAGCAGAAGACCGTGGCGCGCCGGGCCGTGCGCCAGGCGATGTCGGAAGGGCGCGAGCGCATGCGCGAGATGCGCGGGCGCTGGATGGAATGGCACGGCCGCGGCGATGATCGCGGCCGCTATGGCGACGACGACCGCGGTCCGCGCCGCTGGCGCGATCGCGGCCATGACGACGACGATCGCACCTGACGGCATGGCGTATCAGGAGAAGCGAGGGCGGTCCGGCAGGGTCGCCCTTTTCTTTTGGAGGCGCCCGATGAGGCGTCCCGCGACGCGAGTCAGGTGCCGACCGCGTCCTTCACGCATTTCGTCGTGAAGCTGGTCTTGGCGGCGCCAGCGAGCTTCTTGTCGGCCGCCTGCTTGTCGCAGGCCGCGCCGGCGTCCTTCTCGCATTTGGTGACGAAGCTGGTCTTGGCCGCGCCGGCGAGCTTCTTCTCGGCGGCCTGGGCATTGCAGCTCGGGCTTTGGGCAAAGGCGGCGCTCGACAGGCCGAGGGCGAGGGCTGCAAGGATAAGCGTCTTCATGGCGCGATGGTCCCTATGGCGGGGTCTGAACGCTAACCTGAGTCGCGACGCAACGTCATGCCCTCCTGACGTGCGCGCGGCCGGGCGCCGCCGAGCTGAATTCGCGAGTCCGGCCAGGGTGCTGCCGTCTCCGCCTGAGATGCCGAATCAACGCTCTGCCGCAGTGGCAGGCATTGACAGGCGTGCTTCATTGAACTGTCACAACGTGCCCGCTATAGGCGGCCGGTCGCGGCGATCGGAAGCGCGCCGCCGTCACCGGGAGGCAGGCGCATGCGCTTCATCCAGACCTTCGATCTCTATCCCTTCCTCGACTCGGTCGTCAGCCTGCTCGCGGCCTTCGTGCTCGGCGCGCTGATCGGCGCCGAGCGGCAATACCGGCAGCGCACCGCGGGTTTGCGCACCACCGTGCTGGTCGCGGTCGGTGCGGCCGCCTTCGTCGATCTCGCAATGCGGCTCGCCGGCGCGGATGGCGCGATCCGCGTGATCGCCTATGTCGTCTCCGGCATCGGTTTCCTCGGCGCCGGGGTGATCATGAAGGAGGGCATGAACGTCCGTGGCCTCAACACCGCCGCGACCCTCTGGTGCGCCGCTGCGGTCGGCGCCTGCACCGGCGCCGACATGGTGGCGGAGGGCGCGCTCGTCACCGTCTTCGTCATCGCCGGCAACACGCTGCTGCGGCCGCTGGTCAACGCGATCAACCGGACGCCGATCAACGAGAAGGCATCGGAAGCGACCTATGAGGTCGTCGTCACCACCGATCCGGAGGCGCTGCCGTCGGTGCGCGAGGCCATGGTCGAATTGCTCGAGCAGGCGAGCTACCCGGTGGGCGACGTCAAGACCGTCGAGCGCGGCGAGGACGCGATCGAGATCGTCGCGACGCTGATCAGCACGGCGGTCGAGCGCAAGGAGCTCGACGCCGTGGTCGAGCGCATCGAGCGCGTGGCCGGCGTCACTCACGCGACCTGGGAGAGCAGCACCAGCGATTGATCATTGCAGCCGTGCCGGTAAGCTCGCTTTGGGCGATGGCAGGCGAGGGCTGGATGAAGAGGATCGCGACTGGTCGCAGCTGCTTGGCTGCGGTGTTTTTTTGCGGCGTGTCGTTCATCGGCGGTCCCAGCCTTGCCGAGGCGCCGGCCCCCGCCTTCCAGACGAGCTTCGCTGCCGGTTGCCTCAATCCCAAGGAGTGGAAGGTCTCGGGCCAGCTCGACAAGGCGGTGCGGGCGGATCGTATCCGCTGCGTCGATGGCGAGCGCGCCGGGCAGGACAGGCCGGCGCTGGCGATCACGGTGAAGCCCGGCGACGCCTACGACCCCAATCCCGGCTCGACGCCGACCGAGCGGTCGGAAGTCCAGATGACCTCCGAGCTGATCCGCTTCGACGCTACGAGCTGGTACAGCTTCCGCTTCCGCGTCGAAGCCCCATGGGCGCCGCGGCGCAATCGCACCGTGATCCAGCAGATCAAGCAGAACATCGACCTGCGCTACGAGAAAGGCCGGGGCGGCGAGGAGATCTGCGACGCCGCCAACCCGCTGTTCAAGATCGAGGTCGACTCGGACAATGGCAAGCCGGTGTTCCGGGCCAAGACGGCCGGGACCGACAGTTGCGGCGACAGTCTCGGCCAGGCGCAGTTCTGCGGCGACTGGCCGGTCGAGCCCGATCGCTGGCATCGCGTCAACGTCATGATCCGGCCGAGCCAGCAGGCCGGGGAAAGCCGTCTCAGGCTCTGGCTCGACGGGCGGGCCTGCCCCGAGTTCCGCGGTGTGCTCGGCTATCCGCGCTATGGAACGATGAAGGACGGCAAGCCCTTCATCGACACGCAGCCGCGCTTCGGCATCTATCGCGATGCGCTGCCGGGCGTCAGCCAGACGATCCTGTTCGACGACATCGCCTTCTGGACGCAGGACCCGGCGGGACACCCGGTCTGGGACAAGCTCGCCGGCAGCGGCCAATAAAAAAAAGGAGAGGGCGGGAAGCCCTCTCCTGAAACAGACCGGAAGCGGGGTGGCGAACCACCCCGGCAGCCGTGATCAGCGCGAGTAGAACTCGATGACCAGGTTCGGCTCCATCTGCACCGCGTAGGGCACGTCCGTCAGGGTCGGGGTGCGGGTGTAGGTGGCGGTCGACTTGGTGTGGTCGGCGTCGATGTAGTCAGGCACATCGCGCTCGGCGAGGGCGGCGGACTCGATCACGATGGCGAGCTGGCGCGAGCTCTCCTTGATCGCGATCACGTCGCCCGGCTTGACCTGGTACGAGGCGATGTTGACGCGCTTGCCGTTCACGGTGATGTGGCCGTGATTGATGAACTGGCGGGCGGCGAAGACAGTCGGGACGAACTTGGCGCGGTAGATCACCGCGTCGAGACGGCGCTCGAGCAGGCCGACCAGGTTCTCGCCCGAGTCGCCCTTGAGGCGGATCGCCTCGGCGTAGTAGCGGCGGAACTGCTTCTCGGAGATCGAGCCGTAATAGCCCTTCAGCTTCTGCTTGGCGCGCAGCTGGGTGCCGAAGTCGGACGGCTTGCCCTTGCGGCGCTGGCCGTGCTGGCCGGGGCCGTATTCGCGGCGGTTGACCGGGGACTTCGGACGGCCCCAGATGTTCTGACCGAGGCGGCGGTCAATCTTGTACTTCGCCTCATGGCGCTTCGACATGTCGCGTGTCCTCTATGGTTCGCGAGGTGAGGACCGCGCCCTCCTGTCCCCGTCTCCGGGGCGACAGATCCGGCCTCCGAAGAGAAGCGGATCACGGGTGCGGAAAAAGCCACGCGGCCCCGTGAGGAGCCGCGTGACGCCGGCTTACAAGCACTGCCGGCGCGATTTGTCAAACCCGAAGGACAGATTTCTGCTGCCGGCGGGTGGCTCAGCGCTGCACCGGCGGATGATATTGCGGCGCCTCGCGCCGGTCGAAGCGGCCATAGTCGCGAATGACTCGTACCGTCCGGTGCCGCAAGGCCTTCGCGCCGGCGATCGGCTTCGGCACGAAAGCCCCGGCCGCCCCGGCATCGCGCCAGGAGGCGAGCAAAGCGAGCTTGCCGGGATTGTAGATGCTGGCGAAGAGATCGTGCTCGACCAGGCCGAGCAAGCCGGTCAAGCCAATCTGGCGAGGCAGTTCATCCAGGCGTTCGCCGAAGTTGATTCCGTCTCCCGGCGTGATTTCGGTGAAGCTCGCGACCTTGGCGACGCCGGTTTCGGTTTCGTCGAGGCGCTGGCCCTCTGATGAGTATTCTTGCGGAACGCCGTCGTGGATCACCTCGCCGATGCGCAGGTGATAATCCTCGAACACCTCGTCGCGCCCCTTGCGCTGCACGGCGTGATGCTCGCCCTGGGCACGCCAACGGACCAGCGATTTCTCGTCGCGCCAGGAGGAGTGCGACAGCACCCAGCCTGGCCGCAGGCGGCTCTCGAAGCGCTCATTGTCGATGAAGCCATCGATGCTTTCGAGGATCGGTTTCAGTTGCTTGCCGAGAGCGAGATACTCGTCCTTGCGATCGGCGTGGGGGTGGACTTCGAAGATCACGGAAAACATCGGCTTCTCCGTCGGTTCAAGCTGCGAGGGCCGGCGCGTTGGCGCCGGACAGGAAGGCGATGCTCTCCTGCCAGAGGGCAAAGCGCATCGTCTCCAGATGCATCAGATGCGTACCGCGGCTGAGCTTGATGTCGCGCTTCAACGGCGAGGCGGTGAAGGCGTCAAAGAGCCAGCGCGCATCGGCATCCGTGGTCAGGCTGTCCCATTCGCCGCGGATGATCGCGACGGGAGCACGGATCGCCGCGGGATTGTAAGGCAGCGCCCCCTGCCAGGCCTTGCCGATATCGGCCGCCGGGCCGGCGGGCGTCCTGACGCCGGTTGGCTCGCGTGAGCGCGCTTGCGGATCACTGTCGAGATAGCACTCGCCCCAATCGGCGAAATGCCGGCGCGACAGGACAGGCTCGGCGCCGGCCGGGACGTCCTCGATAAAGCGCCGCCACTGATCGTCGAGCGTGATCAGCCGCCAGGCCGGCAAGCCGGGCGAAGACGCGTTGCCAGACGGCTCGCGTTGCGCAATCGGCCCGAACAGGACGAGGCGATCGACCTGGTCGGGATGAGCTCCGGCAAAGCGGCAGGCCGGCATCGAGCCCCAGGAATGCGCGATCAGGGAGAGCCGGTCGAGACCGGCGCGGCCAAGGATGAAGCGGGCGGCAGCCTCGATCTGCAATGCAGCCTCGTCGGTCCTGCCGAGTGGTGGGTTCGCTGGCGCCGCTTCGTCCATCGCTGGATAGCGGCCGGAATGGCCATAGCCGTAGAAGTCCAGCCCCCAGACGTCGAAGCCGGCCTCACAGAGCGCATCGCGCCAGGAGCGTCCGTCGAAACGATGGGCAATCGACAGCGCCGAGGGGAAGGTCGCGCCATGGATGTAAAGGACGGCGCGGCGTGGCACGAACGTCGTCGTGGGCGCCGGCAGATGGCGTAGGAACAGCAGCAGGCCGTCGATCGGGCCCGGTATCAGAAAATGCTCTTCCCGGGGATCGAGCAAGGCAATGTCGGCAGCGATCAAGGCAGTTCTCCGGCGATACGGGCGCGCGCAGGGACCGAAGGCGGAAGGCCGCCTTCGGCCGTGCTCGCGGCTCCTGATGATCGCCAGAGAATAACCCGGATGACCTCGCGCTGTTCTGCGCGATCGCTTCGGTCATCGCCGTAGGGTTAGTGGCGAGATGCTTCCCGCCAGGGCGAGCCTGTTCTGATTGTTCCTAGTAGCGCCAATAGGCGCGGCGGTGATGCGGATGCTTGTACCAGCCGAGATGCCGGCCGCGATTCCAGCCATGGTGGCGGCGCGGGCCGTAGCTATGGCCGTAATGGTGGCCCTTATGTCCATGCCAGCCTTTCGGCTTGGCCTGGGCCTCGCCCGTCAGGCCAGGGCCGAGCAACAGCGCGCCGCAGGCCAGGGCGATGGCGAAGATCAGCTTTCTCATCTTGTCCTCCCTCGTAGAGGTACCGGTGGCGTCGATAACGCCTCCAGATCAGAACAGTTCCAAATTATGGTCAGATTGCGAGCGGCAGTGGCTCGGTCTCGATCCGGGCTAGGCCGAAGCCGGCGAGCGCGATATGGGCCGGGCCGGACAAGCGCGCGCCATCGGTGAAGACCGCGACGGTCGAGGCGGGGTCCGGGCGCGGCTGGGCCGAGCCGAGCAATTGCACCGTGCGCCGGGCGATCGCCGGGGCGGGGTCGATCCACTCGACCGGCCAGGGCGCGAGCCGCTGCAGGCGCGCCAGCAGCAGCGGATAATGCGTGCAGGCGAGCGTCACCACATCGGTGCGCCGACCGTCGCGGGTGACGAAGCAGGGTGCGATCTCGGCTGCGATCTCGACATCGTCGACCGGCTCGCCCTTCAGTGCCGCTTCCGCCAGACCGGCGAGGTTGCGCGCGCCGACCAGGGTGACCTCGCAGCCATTGGCATAATGCTCGATCAGGTCGCGGGTATAGTCGCGAGCGACGGTGCCGGGCGTCGCCAGCACCGAGATCAGCCCGCTGCGGGTGCGCTCGGCGGCCGGCTTCACCGCCGGGACGGTGCCGACGAAGGGAATGGCGAAGCGGGCGCGCAAGGCCGGCAGCACCAGAGTCGAGGCGGTGTTGCAGGCGATGACGACGAGATCCGGGTGGAAGCGGTCGACGAGGCGCTCCATCACCGCGAGCACGCGCACGACCAGGGCCTGCTCGTCGAGGCGGCCATAGGGGAAGGCGGCATCGTCGGCGGCGTAGACGATGTCGGAATCCGGGCGCTGGCGCATGACCTCGCGCAGCACGGTCAATCCGCCGAGGCCGGAATCGAAGACGAGGATGGTCGGGGTTCGCAAGGAGAGCACCGGCGCGGCATAGCCGGCTCCGGCCAGAAGATCGACCCGCATCGCACTCGTACTCACTACGTCCGCCAAGCCTTCGATTGGGCTCCCGGCCGGTTAAGGAGCGGTGAACGCTTCGCTTCGGGCCCATTGATAATTTAGTTGACTCTGTCCATTAAGTGGCGTTTCTCACCGCGGGATGAGGAGGTCAGCCATGTCCACCACCGACACACCCGCCATTGCGGCGATCCGCCGTTTCGGCCGTTTCCACACCCGCTTCATCGGGGCGCTGGGCGGCGACCTGCACGGCTCCGGCTTCGGGCTGACCGAGGGGCGCGTGCTTTACGAGCTGGCGCAGCGCGACGGCTGGCGGGCCGGGGAACTGGCGCGCGAGCTCGGGCTCGATCCGGCCTATCTCTCGCGCCTGCTGAAGCGCTTCACGGATCTCGGCTGGCTGGAGCGGGCGAGGGCGGATGGTGACGCACGGGCCTATGAGCTGAAGCTGACGGCAGCAGGGCACGAGGCCTTCGCGCCACTCGACGATGCCTCGCGCCGGCAGGCCGACACGATCCTCTTGCGTCTCGGCACGGGCGAGCAAGCGAGCCTCGTCTCGGCGCTGGAGAGGGCGCAGACGCTGCTGTCGGGCGCCGCCAGCCCGCAGCCATCGGTGACGATCCGTGAGCACCGCCCCGGCGATATCGGCTGGGTGATCTCGGCGCACGCCAGGCTCTATTCCGAGGTCTATGGCTGGGACATCAGCTTCGAGGCGCTGGTCGCCGAGATCGCGGCGAAGTTCCTGCGCGAGTTCAAGCCCGGGCAGGAGCGCTGCTTCATCGCCGAGCTCGATGGCGAGCCGGTCGGATCGGCCTTCGTCGTGCATGAAAGCGACGAGGTGGCGAAGCTGCGGCTCGTGCTGGTCGAGACAAGGGCTCAGGGGCTCGGCCTCGGCAAACGGCTGGTTCATGAGGCGATCGCTTTCGCCCGTGCTGCCGGCTATCGCCGCATGACGCTCTGGACAAACGACATCCTGCACGCAGCCCGCGCCATCTATATCGCCGAAGGCTTCAGGCTGATGGCGGAGGAAAAGCACCATTCCTTCGGCAAGGATCTGGTCGGGCAGAACTGGGAGCGGGATCTGTAGCGGCCGTCACTGCGCCGAGGTCAGCGCCGCGCGCTGGAAATCGGCGCGGCGCTGCTGGTGCAGCGAGCCGTCGCCCGTGGTCACGACCGAGAACATCACGAAGCCACCCTGCTTGCGTGGCAGCACGTAGAATTCGGAATAGCGGGCATCGCCGCCATTCTCGCAGGAGGAGAAGCCGCGCAGCACGCTGCTGCCCTCGACCGTATCGGTGGTCCGGCCGGAGGCGAACCTGCCCTGGCAGCCGCGCGCATCGGCGGCGGAGACCGCGGCTGCGACATCGACATCCTTCTGGTTCGGATTGGCCAGGATCCGCACGACACCGGTCGCGCCCTTGGCCCGCCAGCCGGCGCCGTTGCCGCCGAGGCTGGCCGGCGCCTCAGGGCCGCTCAAAACCTTCGGTTCGGGCAGTTGCGTCTTGAGCAGGAAATTGGTCGCGAGCGTCACCGCCTCGAGCTGGATCGCCGGGTCGGCTGCCGTCGCCGTCGTCGTGCCGCCGCCTTGCGCGGGCGCCGGCGTCCCCGGCGCGACCTTCAGATTGGCGTTCGCCTTCACGCAGTCGAGCAGCGCCGGCATGATCTCGGCTGTCGAGGTCAGGCGGAAGGTGTAGCGCGCGCCGAGCATGTTGGCTTCGAGGAATTCGGCGCCGCGGAAGGCGCGGACGATGTTCGAGTTCGCCGGCATGGTGACGACGACGAGCTGCGGCTGCACCGCCTTGGCGTTGATACGGACGGTGTCGTTGCGGTCGAAAACCAGTTCCATCGGCACCTCGTCGCCCGGCTTCAGCCCCCAGGCGCGGTTTGAGAAGCCGAGATTCCAGCCGTAATTGCCGTTGAGCGAGGCGTGCATGGTGACGCCGCTCTTGTAGCTGGCCGAGACGGCGCAGTGCGAGAAATCGCCGGTCTGGTTGTTGGTGAAGGCGCCGCCGGCCCAGTTGCCGACCGAGAATTTCGCATAAGGTCCGGCGGCGAATGCCGGTGAGGCCAGCAGGACGCCGGCGAGAATGAGCGACAGGCGCATCATTAGGCTCCGCATCGATCCCCAGCCTCGCCATGGTGGCAAAGACCGGGCGGGTCGGGCAAGCCTTGTGAGCGATTGAGCGGGTCTTGCGTGATGTCCGGCGCGCTTGAAGCTGTTCTAGTGCCGGCTTTCGACAGCGAGTGCGCTTTCCAGCTGTCTCAGCCCGTAGGACAGCGAATAGGTCAGCACGAAGTAGATGACGCCCGCCGCGATGAAGACCTCGTAGGGGGCATAGGTCTGCGAGGCGGCCAGCTTTGCCGCGCCCGTGACGTCCAGGAGCGTGATCGTGCTTGCCAGCGAGGTGGCCTTGACGGTGAGGATGACCTCGTTGCTGTAGGCTGGCAGGGCGGCACGGACGGCGAGCGGGACCACGACAGTCTGCAGGGTCCGCGCCCGCGAGAGGCCGAGCGCGCGTGCCGCTTCGACGAGCCCACGCGGCACGGCGCGCATCGCCCCGGCAAGCAACTCGCCGGTATAGGCCGAGCCGTTGAGCGACAGGGCGATGATCAGACACCAGAACGGATCGCGCAGGACCGGCCACAGGATGGAGCTGCGGACGGCCTGGAACTGGCCCAGGCCGTAATAGACCAGGAAGACCTGGATGATGGCCGGAACGCCGCGGAAGAACAGGATATAGAGTCTCGACGCATGGCGGAGCGTAGGGGAGGTCGCATTCCGGGCGAAGGCCACCGGCAGGGCCAGGAGAAGGCCGAAGACGAGGATCAGCAGCGACAGCTTGATCGACAGGGCCACGCCGTTGAGCAGGTCGGGGAAGACGGATCGAACGATGCCCAGGTCAAGCATGTCAGGCTCCGCCCGCGTATTTTCTGGTGGACCGTGCCTCGGCATATTGGAGCAGCAGCGTCCCGGTTGCGGTCAGGACGAGGTAGATCGCGGCGGCGCCGGCGAAGACCGTGAACGGTTCGCGGGTCGAGCCGGAGACGACGCTCGCCGCGCGGGCGAGCTCCTCGAGCCCGATCACCGAGACCAGCGAGGTTTGCTTCAGCAGGATCAGGCTTTGATTGCCGAAGGCCGGCAGGGCCAGCCGCCAGGCCTGCGGCAGGATGATCAGCATGAACGCCGCGACGGCGCTCAGGCCCAGCACATGGCCGGCCTCGTGCTGCCCCTTCGGAACCTTGCCGATCGCGCCGCGGAAGATCTCGCTGACATAAGCGCCGAAGACGAAGCCCAGCGCCGTGGCGCCGGCGGCGAATTCGCTGACCTCGACATAGCGGCCGGCCAGCTTCGTCAAGGTAACGGTCCCGCCGAAATACAGGATGTAGATGATGATCAGGTCGGGAATGCCCCTGACGACTGCGGTGTAGCCGCCGCCGATGGCGCGCAAGGCACGGTGCCGCGACAGCTTCGCGCTGGCACCGGCGATCCCCAGCACGGTGCCGATTGCCAGCGCGCAGAGCGTCAGCGAGACGGTGACGAGAGCTCCCCAGAGGAGCTGCAGTCCATAGCCCGAGGCCAGCAAGGTCATCTTGCGTCCCGGCTCAAGCGGTCTGCGGCGCGGAACGCTTCAACAGCTCCGCGATGGGACTGCTGCGGCAAGCCTGCACGCCTTCGCGATAGGTGCGCTCCCGGCCGTAGACGATCCAGGCATCGTCGGGGGAGCCGATGATTTCGTCGATGCGCAGTCGATCGGAATGGCGCGCGGCATATTCCAGATAGATCAGACCGGAGTCGATGCGGCCCTCCAGAAGTGCGTCCAGGATGTAGGGTATCGACGCCATCGGCTTGAGCTCGCTCCAGCGCGAGACATCCACATAGGAGGAGGTCGCCGGGTAAATCAGCCCGAGCGTGTGCGGCTGGTCGACCTCGACGCGGGTCAGGATCGCGAGATCCTTGCTCGGCGAGATGAAGGTATCGCAGGCGAAGATGTCGCGGAAATTCAGCCCGATCGTCCTCGGCGTATCCGGGTGCACCGCGCATTGGACGATGTAGTCGACCTTTCCGCTCTTCATGAGGTCGACAGCCTGGTCGAAGTCGTCGACCAGCTCGATCTGCGCGTCGTCGAGCCCGTGGAAGGCGATGTAGCGTCGCGTGACGAGTTCGTGGTTGGTGCCGCCCGGGCCGAGCGTGGCGAAAACGATCATGAGAGCACTCTTGCGGTTCGCGAGCGGCCTCCCCGAAAACGGTCCTGGGGAGGCCGGCAGGGTCACATCAGCTTGAAGGGAAAGTACTTCGCCGTGATGCGGTCATAGGTTCCGTCGGCCATGATCGCGGCCAGGGCGGCGTTCAGCTCGGCGAGGAGCCTGGTATCTTCCTTGCGCAGGGCGATGCCGTTGCCGTCGCCCAGGAGGCCTCCCTTGAACTCGGGGCCGGCGAGCTCGAAGGCCGCGGCCTCGGGCCGCTTGAGCAAGCCGATGAAGGAGGTGATCTTGTTGGCGAAGAGCAGGTCGATCCGTTCCGAGAGCAGGTCGAGCTCGACATCGGTCGGCTTGTCGAAGACGACGATCTCGGCTTTGGGAAAGGTCTTGATCAGGAAGTCATGCTGGATCGAGCCGCGCTGGACGCCGATGCGCTTCTTGGCAAGGCCCTCGGGCGTGAAGTCCTTGATCGTGCCCTTCTTGATGACGAACTGCGAGATGGTGTCCTTGTACCGGTCGGTGAAGGCGACCTGCTGCTTGCGCTTCTCGGTGATGCCCATGCTGGCGACGATGAAGTCGTATTTCCTGGCGAGGAGACTGGGAATGATGCCGTCCCAATCCTGTGCGATGATCTCGCAGGACGCCTTCATCCGCTCGCAAAGCGCATTGGCGACGTCGACGTCCCAGCCGACCAGCTTGCCGGACACATCCTTGTAGTTCCACGGCGGATAGGTGCCTTCCGTCGCGATCTTGTACTTGGTCTCGGCGTCAGCCTGTGCGGAGGCAAGGCTTGCGGCGAACAGGACTAACGCGGCGTGCATCAATCTCTTGAGCGTCATGGCGGACCCCTCTGGCGTGAAACGCGGGATGCATCGTTCGCCTGTCCAGAGAGTAAATCAATTGCAACAATTCATATTTTCCTGTTGTTCAAAAATGCCATTATAATCTTAGATTTACTATAACAATGATAAACTTGATCGGCGATTCAACTACCCTTATCGGCCCGTGGATAGTTGTTCCTTCAAACATTATCGAGTCACCCGGAGCGAGAATGATGTGCTTGGTTCCGTAGCGATACTCCATCTTTCCATTCAGGACATGCAGGAACTCCGTTCCGGTATGCTGGAACGAGGCATCGAGCTCTGCATCCTGATCGATGGTCACCAGATAAGGCTCGACGAAGGTTTCACCCGAAAGCAGGTGCCCCAGAAGTTCGTAGCTGTGCCCTTTCCTGCGGCCCTGGCGCTGGACCATCACGCCGCGGCCGGCATAGACGATCGAGAGATCGCTGCGCTGGCCGTGTCCGGAGAACAGCCGGGCGACCGGCACCTTGAGTGCCCGGGCGATGGCGGCCAGGGTTTCGAGCGAGGCCGACGCGGTCCCGGCCTCGATCTTGGAGATCATGCCGTTCGAGATGCCCGAGATTGAGGCCAGCTGCGTCGCGGTCAGGTCGAGCGCGCGACGCAGATGACGCACCTCCCGGCCGATCGATCCTGCCAGCTCGGCGCTGCCCGCACCGCCTTGCGTCGGCGAGGCGGTGGCTGTTCTCTGCCGTGGCGTCATCGCGGTCAGTGTCGAGCGGCGGATCCGCTTGGGCAGGTATTTCTGCATGGCTCTGTGCCTCCGCGCGCAAGGCCTGGTCGCGGCCTGCTCCTCACCGCGATCGGGCGGCGTCTCCCGGCCCGCCGCACTCTGAAGCTGCCGTGGCGAAGGCTTCGCATGTTCCACGAAGGATGACGATCCGCGAAATGCCCGGCCGAGCCGGTCGGATCGATGAGCTACGCCTTGAGGCGTGCTATGGCCGCGGCTGCGGTCCGGCCGGCGAGCGTCGCGCCACCCGCCGTCATCGCGCCGCCGCCAGCGGTCGCCTCGCCGGCGAACCAGAGCTTGCCGCCGATCGGCTCGGCCAGGATGTCGCGCGCGCCGGCGTGGCCCGGCATGCACACGGAATAGGAGCCGTGCGAGAACGGGTCGGTCCACCAGGCGGGGAAGGAAACCGGCCCGGCAGCCTTGCGGAAGCCGCCGCCGATCATGGCGGCGAGAAGGTCGACGATCTGCTCGCGAGCCGCAGCCGGGCCGGCGGTCGAGAGGTCGCGGGCGAAATCGCCGCCGCAATAGCCGATGACGAGGTTGCGATCGTCGGGGAAGAGCTCGAAGCTGATCAGCCGGCCAGCCGCACCGGCCTCGAAATAGGTCGTGCCCGGGGCGACGCCGAAGCGGTCGCCCTCGACCTTGAGCGCGATCTTGGTGAGCGCGCCCATGCCGATGCCGGCGAGCGCATCGCGGGTGCGGGCGGGAAGCTCCGGCGTGAAGCGGATCGAGCCGGCCTTCAGCACGCCGACTGGCACGGTGACGATGCAGGCGCGGGCCCGGAGCGTTCCCGAGGCGGTTGTGACGGCAATGCGCGAGCCGCTCCAGTCGATTGCAATGACCTGCTGGTTCAGGCGGATGTCGAGGCCGGCGCCATAGCGTGCGACGAGATTGCCGTAGCCGCTCGGTACGACATAGTCCTCGCCCGACCAGAGCCGCTGATAGTCGCGCGCCGAGATGCGCGCCGATTCCTCGCCGATCGAGAGCAGCAGGCCGGAGGAGGCGACAGGAGCAAGGTCGGGGCCGAGATCGCTCAGCAGTTCGGCGACCGAGAGGTCGCGCTCGTGCAGATCGGTCGTCTCCAGCCGCCGGTCGATCTCGCCGAAGGCGCCGCGGCGGCGGGCGCGGTCGCTCGCTGGCATGGGGCTGCCGTTCTGGAAGAGCTGGAAGCCGCCGCCCCAGCTCTCGTTCGGGGTCTGCACGCCGAGTTCGCGGGCGATCTCGGTCCAGGGGTTGCGTTCGGCCCAGTGGATGAACATCGCGCCGGCGTCATAGGACGGGCCGAGCGAGGAATCGGTGAAGGTGCGTCCGCCGAGGCGACCGCGTGCCTCCAGGACGATGGCCGGGCGGCCGGCAGCCTGAAGCTGCTTCGCCGCCGCGATGCCGGCAGCGCCGGCGCCGATCACGATCACGTCAGGCTCGGCGGCGCGGGAAGGGGCGAAGCCGCCGGCGAGGCCTGCTGCCAGCGCGCCTGAACCCATCAGCCATCTCCGGCGGTCGAGCATGCAAAGTGGTCCGTGTCTGTGACGAAGCGATGATGCCAGCCGCTTTTCGCACCGCAATACACGACCACGAGTGCGGCGGGAGCAGGGCCATCACAGCTTTGCGAGGCGGCTCGCGTGGCGGCTTCGTCGATGGTTCGTCTTTCAGTTTAGACGAATGATAATCTCAGTTTAAAATTGCTATAAATAAGTAATGTATCACGCAACTGGGAGTCTATTGACAGTTAAACTGCGCTTTAATAACCGCTGATGGTGAAAGTAAGGCGCGGGGCCTAGTTTTCAGGCATTATAAAAAGCAATTCGACTTGGCAAGTCACTTTGGCAGGGCGAATTGCTTCTCACCGACAGGATACGGGCGATGGGGACGAATTGCAGCGGGCTGCGCCACGGCGTGGCGCTTGGAGCCTTGGTGCTGGCCATGACGGGGCCGGCCTTCGCCCAGCAGCAACGCAATCCCGCTCCGCCGACGGCCACCGATCAGGTGCAGCTCGACCAGATCAACGTTCAGGGCGAGCGCGAGGCGGCGCCGCTCCTGCAAGGGCCGACGACCACGACGACGACCCGGGCGGAACTCGACCGGCAGCAGGTCCAGAGCCTGACCGACCTGTCCAACCGGGTCGAGGCCGGCATCACCTTCAACCGCCAGAACGGCTCGCTCAACATCCGCGGTCTCGACGGCGCGCGGGTGCTGACGACGATCGACGGCATCCGCCAGCCCTTCATCGTCGACACCCGCATCGGCCGCGCCGGCACCACGGCCTTCGATTTTGATTCGCTGTCCTCGCTCGACCTGCTGCGCGGCGGCAGCGGCGGCGCCACGCTCGGCAATGGCGCGCTCGGCGGCGCCCTGGCGGTGCGCACGCTCGATCCGGAGGATCTGATCCGCAATGGCCGCTCCTATGGCGCGCTCGCCAAGACCGGCTATGACAGCACCGACCGCGCCTGGTTCGGCAGCGCGGCGGCGGCGGCCCGGATGGGCAATACCTCCGTGCTGCTGCAGGGCGGCTTCCGCAACGGCCACGAGGTCGACAGCAAGGGTAACGACAAATCGATCGGTGCGACCCGCACGGCGCCGAACCCGGCCGACTTCAACCAGTACAGCTTCCTCGGCAAGGTCTATCAGCAGGTCGGCGAAGCCCACCGCTTCGGCATCACCGGCGAGTTCTTCAAGCGCGCCGACCGCGTCCAGACCCGCACCAGCACGGTGTCGCTGACAGGCAATTTCCGCCCCGGTTCCTATCAGACTGGCGAGGATATCGAGCGCAATCGCGTCTCGCTGACCTATGACTACAGGCAGCCCGGTGGCTTCCTCGACGAGGCGCACGCCAATCTCTACTGGCAGAAGCTGAAGCGGAACGATCTCGTCACCGCCTGGCGCTACACCAGCATCATCGGGCCTTATGCACGTGACAATGAGAGCGAGGAGAACGCCTATGGCTTCAATGCCTATGGCGTGAAGAATTTCCAGACCGGGCCAGCCTCGCATCGGGTGACGTTCGGCACCGAGCTGCGCATGTCGTCGCTGAAGCAGTATTCGTCCGGCGTCGACAATTGCCCGCCGCGGCCGGCGTCAGGTTCGTTCACCGGGGCACTCGCCACCTGCAACAACCTGTTCACCAACCAGGCTGACCAGCCCGATGTCGACGGGCGGCTCGTCGGCCTCTACGTGCAGGACGAGATCGGCCTGCTCGACAACCGCCTGCGCATCACGCCGGGCGTGCGCTTCGACTGGTACGAGGAGAAGCCGCAGGCGACGCCGGCCTATTCGCTCGGCGGCTCCAATCCGATCGGCCTGCCGCCGTCCTCGAACGACTCCGGCTGGTCGCCGCGCATTAGGCTCGAATACGATCTCCTGAAGAATGCGCCTTTCGTGAAGGACGTCACTGTCTTCGCGCAATGGGCCAAGAGCTTCCGGGCACCGACGGCAGACGAGCTCTATGGCCGCTTCGGCGGGCCGAGCACCTATCTGCGCGCCGGCAACCCGCTGCTGCGGCCGGAGGAGGGCAACGGCGTCGATGTCGGCGTCCGCTTCGGCGACAAGCAGCTCGGCGGCTCGATCACCTATTTCTACACCGCCTATCGCAACTACATCGAGCAGTTCCAGCTTCAGGCTCCAAATGTGGGCGGCCTGTATCCGCAGGGCGGCATCGTCAGCTTCCGCAACATCCCGCGGGCCGATATCCAGGGCGTGGAGCTCAACGGGCAATACGCCTTCGCGCCGAACTGGTTGGTGCGTGGCTCGTTCGCTTATACCCGCGGCCGCAACAAGACCGACGACATCTTCCTGAACTCGATCCCGCCGATGCAGGGCATCGTCGCCGTCGCCTATGGCACTGATCGCTGGGGTGCCGAGGTCTCGGCGAAGATGGCCGGCAAGCGCGACGACGTCTCGACGGTCCAGGCGGGCACCGGCTTCAAGGCGCCGGGTTATGCGATCTTCAATGCGTCGGCTTGGTGGCGCCCGGCGCCGGAGATCGCCGACGTCGAGCTGCAGGTCGGCGTCTACAACATCTTCGACCGCAAGTACTGGGATGCGGCGAACGTGCCGCTCGCGCGCCCGCAGCCGCGCGACTACTACAGCGAGCCCGGCCGCACCGTGAAGGCGACGCTCAAATACCAGTTCTGAGCGTCGAAGTTTCGAGACCCACTTCAGCCGGCCCCAACGGGCCGGCTTTTTTATTGGGCAGATGGAGGCAGGCGGTTCGGCGAAGGGCTGCCAGGGGTGACGAGCCGACAGTCCCACCTATCGTCCTGAATCGCTACGCTTTCAGGCCAGAGTCTCGGCTGCGAACACCTTCTGGACGATTTGCCAGCGCCCGTTGAGGTAAAAGCACGACAGCAGGTCGGTTACCTCGCGGGGCGGGATCCGCAGGCGGAGCTTGAGCAGTGCCATGTCGCGGGTCACGACGATGGAGAGGATCTGGTCGGCGCGTACGCTGCCGGCCTCCTGTGGCGAGGTCAGGCTCCGGACCGCATCGAGCCAGGCGGCGACAGGGGTCACCACCACGCTGTCGCCATCGCCGCGCCGGGTGACCAAGGCGGCGGGGGCGAAGATGGTCGCGAACATGTCGGCGTCCATCGCATAGGCGGCGTCGAAGTAGGTTTTCGCCAAGGCGACCAATCCGTCTATGTTTCCTGTCGAGGGTGTGTCCTGCGGCGTCATGGTATTTCCCTTCAGGCTTAATGCCCGGCAGGGTATAAAGACGGGGATGGAAATGTTTAATCCGCGCGCACTAATCAGCCTTGTAAGCTGAGCTAAGCAATCGAAGGCGAGCATGAAACCTTCTCTTCTGTCGGCCGGAGACTTCAACCAGCTCCGCGCCTTCGTGGCCGTCGCCGATTCGCTGAATTTCAGCCGGGCGGCCGAGAATCTCGGCGTGTCATCCTCGGCGCTGAGCCAGATGGTCCGTGCGCTCGAGGAGCGGGTCGGGGTCAGCCTGCTCAACCGCACCACCCGCAGCGTCTCGCTGACCGAGGCGGGGGCCAAGCTGTTCGAACGGGTGCAGCCTGCTGTCGGCGAGCTGGCCGAGGCGCTGGGCGAGACAAGCGAGCACCGCGCCAATCCCGCCGGGACCGTGCGGGTGCACTGCTTCCGGGCGGCCGCGGACCTCCATTTGATGCCGATCCTGCGTGCCTTCAGCGACGCCTATCCGCAGATCGTGCTCGACGTCACCCTCGACGACGCCGTCGTGAACGTCGTGGCCGAGGGCTATGACGTCGCCATCCGCCTCGGGGAAGTGATCGACAAGGATCTCATTGCGGTGAAGCTCGGCCCGGAGCTGTGCCAGACCGCGGTCGCCTCGCCCGACTATCTTGCCCGGCACGGGACGCCGGCCCATCCGCGCGACCTTCTCGCCCATCGCTGCATCGGCTGGCGCTGGCCAGGGCAGAAGGTGCCGTACAAATGGGAGTTCATGGAAAACGGCAAGTGGTTCGAGGTTGCCATTGGCGGCCCCCTGATCACCAACACGAAGGATTTTGGGGTGCAGGCGGCGGTCGACGGGGTCGGCATCGCATTCGCCAGCCAGCAGCTGATCGCGCCCCACATCGCCGCGGGCCGCCTCGTTGCGCTGCTCGAGGCCTGGTCCGCTCCTTTTCCCGGCTACTATCTCTGCTATCCGGCCCAACGGCAGATGGCGCCGTCGCTGCGCGCCGTGATCGACGCCATCCGCGGCGGTCCGCGCGGGAGCAACGGCGTCGAGGCGAGGGCGGCGACCGGCGCGGCTGTTCCTTGAGATCTAGCCGGGACCAATCGCTTGTCCCGGCAGCGTGATCGCCGGGAGGCTGTCATGCCGCTGATGGTTGGAGTGCCTCGGGCGTCCGAGGAAGTCTTGCAGTGGCGAAGCTGTAGGTCTGCTGTGGGTCGGAAGCGGACAGTCACTCAAATCGAACTTGACGGCCCTCAGAACCGCATCTCCACGCGTCCCTTGAGGGCGTGGTCTCTGGAGCGTTCGCCTATTGCCGCGGAGTAGGTCAGGCCGAGCGCGGTGGCCTGCGAGATGCGCCAGTCGAGGCCGGCTTCGGCGGTGAGGGCGTTGCGGTCGATCGGGGCGGCGAAGACCACGGCCGGGCTGGTGCCGAGGGCGAAGGCGGTGCGGGCCTGCGGGGTGAGCTCGCCAAAACCATGGCGCCAGCCGAGCATGGCCCGGGCGAACAGCGGCATCGTCCCGATTTGCGCCTCGGCCCTGAGGCCGAGCGTGGTGAAGCCGAGCGTCTGCTCGGAGGAGAGGACCCGCAGTGCCCCAGCCCCGCCCTGCTCGGTGCCGGCATCGGTGCTGACGCGGAGCAGCGCGAGCTGGGCGAAGGGCTCGAGTGCAAAGCCGCTGAAGGCAAAGCCATAGCCGAGCTCGGCAAAACCCTGCAAAACCTGCCCCGGACGCTGCAGGCGCAAGAGGTCGCCGAAGCCGCGGATCGCGACCTGACGGCGGATGTCGCTTTCGCTCCAACTGTAGGCCGCGCCGGCGTCGAAGCGCAGGGCGCCGAAGCGGGCGCCGGCATAGAGCGCGGCATGGCCGCTCTTGAGCTTGCCGCTGGAGAGCCTTGCATCGAGATCGAAACGCGACTGGCTGTAGCCGCCGGCGATGCCGACCTTCAGCGAGGAGCCCGGCGCGTCATAGAGCATGATGTCCGCCCCGAGCAGGGCTCCGCCACTGCGGCGGCTCAGGCTCCCGTCAGCGTCAGCGTGCCAGTGCCGGTCTTGGTGACGCCGCCCGTGCCGGTGATCGAACCCGAGAAGCTGGTCGACGTATTGTCCGACCCGGCCGTCAGTGAACCCGCACCCAAGCTGATCGTGCCGGCTCCTGCGAAAGACCTGATCGTCTGGCTGAAGCCGGCGAAATCGAGGGTCGCGCCTGATGCCACGGTGAAGGCCGAGTTCGACGAGAACGAGCCGGCAGCGCCCGCCCGCAGCGTTCCCCCTGCGACCGTGGTCGCGCCGGAATAGCTGTGCGTGTTCTTCAGCACCAGCGTGCCGGCGCCGGCCTTCGAGAACGCGCCCGTGCCGGAGAAGGACTGGCTCACATTGAAGGTATTGCCGGCCTCGACGATGTCGAAGCCGCCGCCATTCGCGCCGAAGACGATGTCGCGGGTGAGCTCGTGCAGCAGCGTATCGGTGATCTGCAGCACGCCGCCATCCAGCGTCAGCGCCCCCGAGGTGTTGCCGAGATTGCTCTCCTTGGAGATGCTGATCGCGCCGCCCGCGATCGTGGTGCCGCCGGAATAGGTGTTCTCCTGCGTCAGGGTCAGCGTACCCGTGCCGACCTTCCTGATGCTGCCGGCGTCATAGATCATGCCGCTGAAGGTGGTCGAGGCGTTGGTCGCGCCAACTTCCAGCGTCGAGCCCGACCCGATACCGATTTGCCCGGCGCCCGTGATCGAGCCGGCCGTAACGGTGCCGAGCCCGACATCGAGCTCGAGTTCCGCGCCGGCGGCGATCGTGTAGTCGGAGGCCGCCGACAGCGCCTGCGCGCCGGCGGCGGCGAGTATGCCGGCCGAAACCAGGGTCGCGCCCGAATAGGTGCTGGTGCCGCTCAGCGTCAGCTGGCCCGTGCCGGTCTTGGTCAGACCGCCGCTGCCCGAGATCGTACCGGTATGATTGAGGCCGGAGAATGCGACCTCAATCGTGCCGCCGCCCGCGCCGAGCGTCACCGCCCGGTTGCTGGTAAAGCTGCCGGTGACCAGCAGCGTGCCGCCAGCCAGCGTCAGCCCGCCCGAGGCGTCGCCGAGATTGGCGTCGGACGAGACCGAGAGTTTGCCTCCCGTGACCACTGTCCCGCCGGTATAGCTGTTCGTGCCCGTTAGCGTCAGCGTGCCGGCGCCGGTCTTGGTCAGCCCGCCGGCGCCATCGAGGCTGGCCTGGACGCCGATATCGTAGCCATTGCTGTCGAAGACGACGCCGTTCGCGCCGATGGTCTGCGTGGTGAAGCCCAGAATGTAGTCGGCCTCGTTGCGCGTCGCCCGCAGGATGCCGCCGTTCAGGTTGAAGGTTGCGGAGCCGGGGCCCTTGATGACCTGGCCGGTCTCCAGCACGCCGCGCCCGCTTGCGGCATCGCCGAGCAGGTTGAGCGTGCCGCTGGAGCCTGGGATGTTTGCCAACGTCGTCGTCGTTGCGCTGACTTTGCCGCCATTCACGATCGTCAGCGTGCCGGTGTCCACGTAGCCGACAGCGAGCGTGCCGCTATTGGTCCAGGTCGAGCCGGCGCCGGTCACCGTCACCGTGCCGGTGCTGCCGTTAATATAACCGACATGGCCGTCGGCGTTCGAAACCTTGCCGCCATTTTCGATGGTCAGTGTGCCGGTGCTGAAATACCCGACATAGAGCTGGCTGGAATTCGTCCAGGTTGATCCGGCGCCGGTCACCGTCACCGTGCCGGTGCCTGAGCCGCCGACAAAACCGCCGCTGCTGGTGACATTGCCACCGTTCTCGATGGTCAGCGCGCCGGTGCCGGATCTCCCAACAGTAATGCCGGCGGAACTGGTCCAGGTCGAGCCCGAGCCTGTCACCGTCACTGTGCCGGTGCTGCCGGCGGCGTAGGCGATATAGCCAAGGGTATTCGAGACGGCGCCGCCACTGGCGATCGTCAGCGTGCCGGTGCCCTGATAGCCGACGATGAGCTCGGCGGAATTGGTCCAGGTCGAGCCGGCGCCGGTCACTGTGACGGTTCCGGTGCTGCCGGCGCTGGAGCCGACATAGCCAATGGTGTTCGAAACCTTGCCGCCATTTTCGACAGTCAGTGTGCCGGCGCCGGCATACCCGACATCGAGCTGGCCGGAATTGGTCCAGGTCGAGGCCGGGCCGGTCACTGTGACGGTTCCGGTGCTGCCGGCGCTTTGAGCAATGTAACCACGGGCGTTCAGGACCGCGCCGCCATTCTCGATCGTCAGCGTGCCGGTGCCGTCAAATCCGAGAAAGAGGTCGCCGGCATTGCTCCAGGTCGAGCCGGCGCCGGTCACCGTCACCGTGCCGGTGCTGCCGGCATTCCTGCCGATATAGCCAAGGATATTCGAGACCGTGCCGCCATTCTCGATGATCAGCGTACCGGTGCCCGCAACGCCGACATAGAGGTCGGCGCTATTGGTCCAGGTCGAGCCGGCGCCAGTCACCGTCACCGTGCCGTCGCCACCAGTGCCCAGGCCGATAATGCCGGTGGTGTTCGACACCGTGCCGCCGGCCGCGATTGTCAGCGTACCCACGCCGGCGACGCCGGCGCTGAGAGTCCCTCCGGGGACAATCCAGTTGCCGAGCGGCGGAGCGGGCAGGCCCGGCGTGACGTCGCCCGTGCCCGTCACCGATTGGGCGACGGCGGCGGGCGCGGCGGCAAGCAGGACGAGGCCGAGCGCCAGCGTCGAGGTCGAACTGCATAGCCGGCCGCGGACCGACAGTGTTCGCGCACGCTTCAGAACATTTCGGATCGACATCGATCGCCCCTACCGCAGCAGGAGGCTTAGGCGGGCGCGCACCGGAGGCAATGAACAGCCGTTCACAACCCGTCAAATTGCAGCTCTGTGGCAGTTTTGCTGCGGCTCGTCGGCGGGCGAAGGCGCGCCGGGCGCTCAGCCGGCGAGGACGAGCCTGACCCGCGTCATGCCGTCCGCACGCGTCAGGACGAGCTCACCCCTATGCGCCCGCGCCACTTCCGCTGCGATCGCGAGGCCGAGGCCGGAGCCGTGCGACGCCGTTCCCTTGGCGAAGGGCTGGGCCAGCTCGGCCAGCGAGGCGGAAAAGCCGTCGCCATCGTCGGCGACCTCGATCCAGACGTTTGCGTCGTCGGCGCCGACCGTGACGACGAGGCGGCTATGGGCGCCATGGGCGAGGGCGTTGTCGATCAGGTTGCCGAGCGCCTCGCGCAGGCTGACGGCGTCACCGGGGATGATCGGCGCCGGCACCGCCGGCTCGAAGCTGATGTCGACCTCGCGCGGCAGCGACAGCGGAACCGCGGTGCTGAGCACGGTCTTCGCCAGCGAGTTGAGATCGACCGGGGCGAGGGCGGCCGCATCGGCCCGGTGAATCACCATGGCATGGTCGAGGAGCTGGCCGGTCAGCCGGCCGAGCTCGGTCGTGCGCTCGCGGATACGGCCGACCGTCTCGGCCTTGCGCCGCGACGGCGCGGTCGCCGAGAGAATTTCGACCTGCGCGTCGAGCGCCGCCAGCGGCGTGCGGATCTGGTGGGCGGCGTCGGCGATGAAGCGCTGCATCAGCGCGACGCGGTCGGAAAGGCGGCGCATGAAGCCGTCGATCGCCTCGACGAGATTGCGGACCTCGATCGGCGGCTCAGCCTTGATCGGGCTGAGATCGTCGGGGGTGCGCCTGGCGATCTCCTGCTCGATGCGGGCGAGTGGCTTCAGCGCGAGCCGGACGGCGAACCCCGTGGCCAATAGCGCGAGCGCGCTCATGATCGCGATGACGCCGAGCGCCTTCGAGGTCAGGTCGCGCGCCAGCGCCAGCCGCGCCTGGGTGGTCTGCGCGATCACGATGGTGGCCCAGCCGCCGGCGAGCGGATCGTCGAAGCGTCGCGACAATGTCGCGATCCGGACCGGGTGGCCCTGATAGGTGCCGTCCTCGATCACGACGCCGCTGCGCGTGGCCTCCCATGTCGCCTGCGACTGGAGGTCTTCATAGCCGGCGACGACGACGCCGCGGGGGTCGACGACCTTGTAGAAGACGAGGTCGTAGTCGGAGAGCGTGGCGATCGCCGAGGCCGGCGGGTCGAGCGTCAGCACGCCGCCCTGAAGATAGATGTTCTCGGCGATCTGGACGGCGCCGCCGGAGAGCAGCCGGTCATAGGCCTGTTGCGCGGCGAGCCCGGCCGAATGCCAGGCGATCAGGCCGAGCGCCACGGCGCCACCGGCCAGCACCGCCGAGAGCACGGCGATGATGCGGGCCCGCAGCGAGAGGCGCAGCTCAGAGCGCAGCAAGTTGGTAGCCCAGCCCGCGCAAGGTGCGGATCTCGATCGGCGCATCGGCGAGCTTGCGCCGCAGCCGTGCCACGAACTGCTCGACGGCGTTCGGGCTCGCCTCCTGCTCGAAATTGAAGAGCTGCTCGACCAGCTCTTCCTTCGGCACGATGCGTTCCGGCCGGGCGGCGAGGATCTCCAGCACGGTGAGCTCGCGCCGCGTCAGGTTGAGCGGGCGTTCGCCGATGCTGGCGATGCGGCCGGCGCGATCGATGACCAGCGGGCCCACGCGCAGGAGATTGTCGGATTGCCCGGCGCTGCGCCGCAGCAGCGCCCGGGCGCGGGCTTCGAGCTCGCCATAGTCGAAGGGCTTGATCAGATAGTCGTCGGCGCCGAGATCGAGCGCGCCGATGCGCTCGTCGACATGCGAGCGGGCGGTCAGCACCAGAACGGGCGTCTTGAGCTTGCGGGCCCGCATGCCCTTGAGGATCGCGAGCCCGTCCTGGCCGGGCAGCGTCAGGTCGAGGATGACGAGGTCGTAAGGCTGCACCTCGATCAGTTCGGCGGCGGTCTGGCCGTCCTGCTCCCAGTCGACGGCGTGGCCGATCTTCTCGAGCCGCATCACGACGGCTTCGGCGATATCGGCCGTGTCTTCGACGACGAGGATGCGCAATCTCGGTCTCCGTTTCCCGAGTCAGGCTGGAGTCAGTCTCGCAGGCTATCGCATCCGACAAGCGCCCATAAGTGCGCCGGGAAACGAAGCAAGGGAGGGTTCATGCTTGCCCCGTTCGATGCCGCATCCGCGGCTCCACTCCTCTCCGTCGAGGGCGTGACGCTGCAATACAAGACGCCCGACGTCGTGGTCACCGCGACGCGGCAGGTCTCGTTCGACGTCTATCCGTCCGACCGTTTCGTCCTGCTCGGTCCTTCCGGCTGCGGCAAGTCGACCTTGCTCAAGGCGATCGGCGGCTATCTGACGCCGGTCGAGGGAGAGATTTCCCTGAAAGGGCGCACGGTTACCGGCCCCGGCCCGGACCGGATGATGGTGTTCCAGGAATTCGACCAGCTGCTGCCCTGGAAGACGGTGCGCGAGAACGTCGTCTTCGCGCTGACGGCCTCGGGCCGGGCGAGCCAGGCCGAGGCCGAGGAGCGGGCGCGCTCTTATATCGAGAAGGTCGGCCTCGCCAAGTTCATCGACAGCTACCCGCATATGCTGTCGGGCGGGATGAAGCAGCGCGTCGCGATCGCCCGCGGCATGGCGATGGAGCCCGACGTGCTGCTGATGGATGAGCCTTTCGCAGCGCTCGACGCGCTGACCCGCCGCAAGATGCAGGACGAATTGCTGCGGCTCTGGGACGACACGCAGTTCACCGTGCTCTTCGTCACCCATTCGATCGAGGAGGCGATCCGCATCGGCACCCGCATCCTGCTGCTCTCGCCGCATCCCGGCGAGGTCAAGGCCGAGCTCAACAGCGTGCCGCCCGAGGAGTTGGGCACCGGCAAGCAGGCCGAGCTCGAAACCCGCATCAACGACATGCTGTTCGCTCATCATTGAGCCGGAGGTGACCGACATGACCGATCTCGTCAGCTTCCGCCCCGAAATCCTCCGCGAGGTTCATTCGAGCGACGCGCCCGTGGTGGCCAAGTCGATCGGCCTCGCCGAGCGGATCTACCGCCTCGGCTTCGTCCGCAAGGCCTTCATCCTCGCCGTGCTTGCCCTGGCCTGGGAGCTTTATGGCCGCTGGCTCGGCAATCCCTTGCTGTTTCCGACCTTCGGCCAGACGGTCGAGGCCTTCATCGGCAACATCGTCAACGGCGTCATCCCGCAGCGCATGCTGGTCTCGCTGCAGACGCTGGTGATCGGCTACGGCATCGGCATTGCGCTGGCCGCGCTGCTGACCACGCTGGCGATCGGCTCGCGCATCGGCGCCGACCTGCTGGAGACGCTGACCTCGATGTTCAACCCGCTGCCGGCGATCGCCTTGCTGCCGCTGGCGCTGATCTGGTTCGGCCTCGGCACCGGCAGCATCATCTTCGTGCTGGTGCATTCGGTGCTCTGGGCGATCGCGCTCAACACCCATGCCGGCTTCCGCTCGGTCTCGAACACGCTGCGCATGGTCGGCCAGAACTACGGCCTGCGCGGGCTGAAGCTGGTGCGCCTCATCCTGATCCCGGCCGCCTTTCCGGCGATCCTGACCGGCCTCAAGGTCGGCTGGGCCTTCGCTTGGCGCACGCTGATCGCGGCGGAGCTCGTCTTCGGCGTGTCCTCGGGCTCCGGCGGTCTTGGCTGGTTCATCTTCGAGAATCGCAACCAGCTCGAAACCGCGAACGTCTTCGCTGGCCTGTTCACGGTGATCCTGATCGGCCTGTTCGTCGAGAACATCATCTTCGCCACCATCGAGCGCAAAACCATCCGCCGCTGGGGCATGCAGCACTGACATCCGCTTTCACAAGGCCGAACGGCCAAGGTTCAAAGGGAGAGACTCCAATGACGATCAAGACCTGTCTTCGCGCCGCGATCGCGGCCCTGGCGCTCGGCGCCGCCTGCATCGCCCCGGCCCGGGCCGAGGTCAGCGAGGTCCGCATCTCCAAGGGCTTCGGCATCCTCTATCTGCCGCTGATCGTGATGCAGGATCAGCAGTTCCTGGAGAAGCGCGCCAAGGCGGCCGGGCTCGGCGACGTCAAGGTCAACTGGCTGATGCTCGACGGCGGCAACGTCATCAACGACGCGATGATGGCCGGCACGCTCGATTTCGCCGGCACCGGCGCTCCGGGCTTCGTCACGCTCTGGGCCAAGGCGAAGGGCATTCCGGGCGTCGAGGTCGTCGGCGTTTCCGGCATGAGCTCGACCTCGCTCTGGCTGATGTCGAACAAGCCGGAGCTGAAGGCGCTGAAGGACTTCACCACGGCCGACAAGATCGCACTGCCGGGGATCAAGACCTCGCTCGCCGCCGTCGTGCTGCAGATGATCGCGGCCAAGGAGTTCGGCGATGCGTCTTACGCCAAGATGGACCCGATGACGGTCAGCCTGCCGCACCCGGAGGCGCTGGCGGCGCTGATCGGCGGCAAGACCGAGATCAAGGCGCATTTCACCTCGCCGCCCTTCCAGTACATCGAGGCGAAGAGCCCCGGCATCCACCGCGTGCTCAATTCGGTCGACTATCTCGGCAACCTGACGCTCGACGTCACCTTCGCGCCGAAGAAGTTCGTCGACGCCAATCCGAAGATGACACAGGCCTTCATCGACGCGATGGACGACGCCAATGCGCTGATCGCCAAGGACAAGAAGCTGGCGGCCGAGATCTTCGCCAGGAGCTCGAAGGTCAAGGTCGATGCGGCCGAGGTCCAGGAGATGATCGAGGACAAGGATGCACGCTTCACGGCGACACCCGAAGGCGTGATGCAGTTCACCGAGTTCATGCACAAGGCCGGCTCGATCAAGGTCAAGCCGGCGAAGTGGAGCGACATGTTCGTGCCGCAGCTCGCCGGTCGCTCGGGAAGCTGAGGCGCCTTCGATCAGCTCGGCCGTCATCCTGGACAAGCCGCGTAGCGGCGCAGCTCCGGGATCCATCGTAAGGCTCCGAGCTCTAGGATGGATCCCGGGACGCCCTTCGGGCGCCCAGGATGACGGTGGTGGTTCCCCGTGAAGTCAGTTCGTTTAGGTGCCGCCGCAGATTCTGCGGCGGCGTTTCCATGTGGGAGGGCTCAGGCCTTCGGTTCGCCGCGGCCGGCTCTCGGCCCCTCGGCCAGCGACTTGAAGACGCCGCGCAGGGTGCGCGCCTCCTGCTCGGTCATGTCGAGCCGGTGTAGGATATCGCGCAGATTGGCGGTCATGACCGGCTTCTTGCCCGGCGGGAAGAAGCCGCAGCGATCGAGTTCGCCCTCGAGATAATCGAACATCGAGAGGACCGTGGCGCGGCTCGCCGGCGGGGAGGGGTTGTTCTCGCGGAAGGCCGGCTCGCCGCCATTGGTCTTGAGCCATTCATAGCCGCAGAGCAGCACCGCCTGTGCCAGGTTGAGCGAGGCGAAGGCGGGGTTGACCGGGAAAGTCAGGATCGCGTCGGCGAAGCTGATCTCCTCATTGGTCAGGCCGATACGTTCGCGCCCGAACAGGATGCCGACGCGCTCGCCGGTCGCGATGCGCTCTGAGACATTCGGCATCGCCTCGGCCGGGGTGAAGACACGCTTCATCTGGCCGCGCTCGCGCGCCGTCGTCGCCAGCACATGGTTGAGGTCGGCGATCGCCGCGGCAGCGTCGGGAAAGAGCCGGGCATTGTCGAGGATATGGGTGGCGCCGGAAGCGGCCGCCGTCGCGCCCTTCTTGAGGCCGCCGCCGCTCGGCCAGCCGTCGCGCGGGGCGACGAGGCGCAGTTCGGTCAGGCCGAAATTCGCCATGGCGCGCGCACACATGCCGATGTTCTCGGCGAGCTGCGGTTCCACGAGGATGACGATGGGGCCCTGTCCGGCGATGGACGGGCGGGTGCGGTCGGTGCCGGAACCGGTCATGTGATGAAGGCTGCGTCCTGAAAGAGGGCGCAGCCATGCGCCGGCTGAGTGGGCTTCGTCAACCGCCCCGGTCAGGCGCGGCGACGTTCGCGGGAGGCGTCAAAAACCGGGCCGCTGCCGTCACGCGTCCGGAATGCTGCGACCAGTCCGTTCAACCGCTCGATCTGCTGCGCCAGCGCCGTGGCCGAAGCGGCGCTCTGTTCGGCGAGCGCGGCGTTCGCTTGAGTCATCTCGTCCATATGGGCGATGGTCTGGCTCATCTCGTCGATGCCGCTGGCCTGCTCGGACGAGGCCGAGGAGACCTCGGTGACCGTCGTCGCGACGCGCTGCGAGGCCTCGACGATCTGGCCGAGCACGGCGCCGGCCGAGCGCACCAGCTCGACGCCGTCGCCGATCTGCGTGTTCGAGGCCTTGATCAGCGCCGAGATGCTCTTGGCGGCTTCCGCCGAACGCTGGGCGAGGGTGCGCACCTCGCTGGCGACGACGGCGAAGCCCTTGCCTGCGTCACCGGCTCTCGCCGCTTCCACCGCTGCATTGAGGGCGAGCAGATTGGTCTGGAAGGCGATCTCGTCGATCACCGAGGTGATGTCGGAGATCTGGTGCGAGGCTTTCTCGATCCTGGTCATCGCCTGGACCGCATCGTCGACGATGGAGCCGCCCTTGCGGGCGATGCCACTCGCCTCGTGCGAGAGCCTGGCGGCCTGGCGCGAGGCGTCGGCCGCGGCCTTCACGGAAGCGGCGAGCTCCTCAGTCGTGGCGGCACTCTCTTCCAGCGACGAGGCCTGTTCCTCGGTGCGCTTGGAGAGATCATCGGCGCCGCTGGTGATCTCGCGGCCGGCGGTCGCGACCTCGACCGAAGTCGCCTTGATCGCGTCGACGGTGGCGGCGAGGCGCTCGATCGCGCTGTTGAAATCCTGCTTCAGCGTCTCGTAGTCGAGCGCGACCGCATCCTCGATCCGCACGGTGAGATCGCCTTGCGAGAGGCGGGCGAGCGCATCGGCCAGCAGGGCGACGACCTCGCGCTGCTCGGCGAGCAGCGAGCCCTGCGCGGCGGCAGCCTCCTCGCGTTGGCGGGCGCTGGCGAGGCTCTGGCGCTCGGCCTCGGCGCGGCCTTCGCTGGTCTCGGCCTCGAGCCGCTGCACGGCCAGGCCGTTGTCCTTGAAGACCTGCACGGCCTGCGCCATCTGGCCGATCTCGTCGCGGCGCGACAGGCCGGCGATGGCGACCTCGTAGTCGCCGGCGGCGAGCTTCAGCATGGCGTCGCGCAGGCGGCGCAGGGGCAGGGCGGTGGTGCGGCCGACGATGAAGGCGGCGATCAGGCCGAGCACCAGCGCGGCCGCGATCGTTCCCAGGATGGTCATCTGCGTCCAGCTCTGCGCCTCGGCGAGGCGAGCGCCGGCCTGCGCCTCCTCGGCGGAGAGCCGGGTTTCGAGCTCTTGCAGCGGCGGGGCGATCAGGTCGAACTCGCCGGAGAGCTTCTCGCCTGCGAGCATGAAGTCCTTCTCGGCCTTGCTCCAGGCCGGGACGATCTCGGCATAGGCCTTGAACGCCGGCTCGATCTCGGCCTTGGCCTCGGCCGGGACGCCTGGGCGGGCGAGCGCGCGTTCGAAGCGGCCTTGTTCGACCTCCCATTGCCCGAGCAGGCTCTCATCGAGGGAGAGGCGATAGGCGGCATCGATCCGGCGCAAGGCCGCGAGGATGCCGGGCAGGCGGGCGAGGTCGGCCGAATCCGAGCCCATGCTGTTGGAGCGGACCTTGGTCGCCAGCGCGTCAGCAGCTTCTTCCACCCGCGCGGCAAGGCCTTCCGGCGCAGCGGAGCGCAAGGCGAGCTGCATTTTGCCGATGGCGGTGAAATCGGCTTCGATCGCCTTCAGCGGCGCCTCGACCGCGGCGATGCCGTCGCGCAGGCGCTCGGCGCCTGGCGAACCGCCGAGGCGGGCGACCGCTTGCTTCAGTGATTCAAGACCAGTCTTGAAGTCGTTGATATCCGTGGCTTCCTGGCGGAAGCGGACATCGCGGCTCTGCGCCTTCAGCGCGTAGCTCGCAGCGCGCACCTCGCGCGAGCGGGCGGCAAGGGCGGAATAGGCCTTGTGGTCCTCGAAGGCGGCGGTGAGCCGGCCACTGCCGGTCCAGGACGCCATGCCGATCAGCACGAGGCCGAGGACGAAGACGACGCTGACCAGCGCGATGCGGAGCTGGATCGTCAGGCGCGATGCGGCCGAGCGTGAGCTTGTTGTGGACAACGCCGTGGCCTTCCCGCTTGCCGGAGATCAGGCAAAAGCGTGCCAAACCATGCTTAATGTTCTGCTAAACGCAGAGCGGGCGCAGCCGAAGCCGCGCCCGCTTTTTTATGCCGCGATGCAGGATACGTCCTAGAATTCTTCCCAGCCGGCATCGTCGGCGCGGGTGTTGGCGCGCTTGCGGGCGGGAGCCTGGCGCGGCGCCGTCTTCTTCTGCTCGGCGATTGCCGCAGCGAGCTTGCGCAGGCGTTCCGGTTCCGCACCCTGGCCGCTGGCGATCGCCGCCAGGTCAGAGGTGCGCAGCGGCGGGGGAGCGTATGGCGCGGCAGCGGCCGGCGCCAGCTCGTCGCCGGTCCTGAAGGCCGCAACGAGGGCATTGAGTTCGGCGATCTTGCCGGCGAGCGCATTGGCTGATGCCGCGCTCTGCTCGGCCAGCGCCGCGTTCGCCTGGGTCATCTCGTCCATATGGGCGACGGTCTGGCTCATCTCCTCGATGCCATTGGCCTGCTCGGTCGAGGCCGTCGCGACCTCGGAGATGGTGTTCTGGACACCGCGCGAAGCCTCGACGATGCGGGTCAGGGCATCGCCGGCCTGGCGGACCAGCTTCACGCCGGCCTCGACCTCCGTGTTCGAGGAGGAGATCAGCCCCGAAATATCCTTCGCTGCCTCGCCCGAGCGTTGTGCCAAAGTGCGGACCTCGGAGGCGACGACCGCGAAGCCCTTGCCGGCGTCGCCCGCGCGGGCGGCTTCGACCGCTGCGTTGAGCGCGAGCAGATTGGTCTGGAAGGCGATGCCGTCGATCACCGAGACGATCTCGGAGATCTTCTTCGAGGCCTGCTCGATGCGCGCCATGGCCTGGATCGCCTCGCCGGCGATGGCGCCGCCATCCTGGGCGACCTGCATCGCCTGCCCGGCCTGGCGCACGGCCTGCTGCGCGCCTTGCGCCGAGGCCTTGACCGAGGCTGCGAGCTCTTCGGTGGTCGCGGCGCTCTCCTCCAGCGAGGAAGCCTGCTCCTCGGTGCGCTTGGAGAGGTCGTCGGCGCCCGTCGAAATCTCGCGAGCCGAGAGGCCGACATCGGAGGCATTGGCCTGGATGGTCCGCATCGTCGTCGAGAGTCGCTCGGCGGTCTGGTTGATCGCCTCCTGCAGCGCGGCGAAGCGGCCGCGATAGCCGGTCGTCACGCGATGGGTGAGATCGCCGGCGGCGAGCGATTGCATCGCATCGGCGAACTCGGTGGTCGCGGCATCGACGACGGCGTTGATCTCGTTGACGCCCTCGACCAGCTCGCGCAGCGGGCCGTCGACATCGCCGGCTTCGGCCTGGCCGGAGAAGTCGCCGGCGCGGGCGGCCGCAACGATCCCGGCGACCTCGCCGACGAGGGTGCGGACCTTGGCGGCCTGCTCGGCGTCGGCGAGCATCGCGACCTCGCGGTCGCGCCGGTTGGTTTCGAGCGCGAGCGCGTTCTGGCGGTAGTCCTCGAGTGCTTCGCTCAGCGTGCCGATCTCGTCGGGGCAGGGCGGGGCCGGGATCTTCTGGGCGAAGTCACCGGCCTGCATGCCGGCCAGCGACATCTGCAACTGGACCAGCGGCCGGGCGATGCGGCGCTGCACGCCGCGCCAGCTCACGATGCAGATGGCGAGCAAAGCGAGGAACAGACCGCCGGTGATGGCGAGCCGGGTCCAGGCTCGCGTCAGCGTCGCCTGCGTGACATTCTCCATCTCGTCGAAGGTTTGGCCGACGGCGGCGAGGATGGTGTTGAACGGGCCGTTGCACTGCTTGGTCCATTCCTCGGCGCCGACGACCGGGCTGCTGCCCTGGCCGACGCGGCCGATCTGTTCGTCCATCAGCCGGTTGGCGGCGGTGACCTCGGCGTTCATTGCGCCGACCTTGCGCACCAGCTCCGGGCTGACCCCCGGGCGGGCCGCCAGCTGCGTCAACTGGGCGACGCTGGAGTCGGAGGCGCCGCGCATCTCGCCGAGCCGGCGCAATTGCGTTGCGTCCATCGGCTTGTTGCTGCCGAAGACCGGGCGCAGGATCGAGCATTGCGTGCCGTAGTTCGAGCGCACGCGCCAGCCGGCCGCCTTGAAGTTCTGGAGATCGGCGAGCGCCGGATCGGACAGGCGAACCGCCGTCGACGTCGCGTCGGAGGCCGCGGTCATCGCGGTCTCGATCTCGCCGACGCCATTGTACCAGGGCATGGTCGCAGCGAGGCTGCGCTGCGGCTTCGGTTTGCCCGCTTCGGCATACATCTCCGGCAGCTTGGACGCGGTCGCCTTTTCCTTCTGGTCGATCGCGTCGGCGAGGGCCTTGCGATCGGCGAGGTCCGTGCCTCGCAGGAGGGTCATGGCGCTGGCGAGCGCGTCGCGATTGGCCTGCTCGATCTTCTTCAGCGTCGGCGCCGGATCGTCGGCGACCTGGATCGCGGTCTGAGCCTGGCCGCGATTGGAGCGGATGGTGTTGCCGGCGTTGAGGAGGGCCTCGTCGGCAGCGACGAGGCTGACGAGCCGGTGGCTGGTATAGACGTCCTCCGCGGCCTGTTCGGCGAGGAAGGCGAGCGCGCCGAGGCCCGGCACGCACAGGCACGCCATGGTGGCGACGAGATAGCTTTTGATCGAAGCGGGGAAGAGGTTCACGATTCCTGTCCGGGCTGTTCTGGCGCGGACAGGGGGAAGCTAGCGCTCCGCCCCCGCTCGCAATGTCGGGCCCGGCAGCTTTGGCGTCATACCCTTAAAATTTTGCCTCATTTCTGCCTTGCCGCAGCCGCGCGCTCAGCGCGTGGCAACGCTCGCGGCCGCCCGCATCACCCGCAGCATGTTGCGGCTCGCAAGCTTGGCGAGATTCTCTTCCGACCAGCCGCGGCGGATCAGTTCGGCGATCACGGCCGGGAAGGTCGAGGCGTCCTCGATGCCCTCCGGGGTAGCGCCGCCGAAGAAGTCCGAGCCGATGCCGATATGGTCGTGGCCGATCCGCTTGGCCAGGTATTCGACATGGTCGCAATACTGCGCCAGCGTCGCCTTCGGCCGGGGGCCGGTGGTGCGGACGATCTCGGCCTCGGCCTTCTTGTAGTCGAGCCCTTCCGGCGTCTTGCCGTATTGGTCCTTGGCCGGCCTGTGCCAATCGCGCGAGGCCTGGCTGATGAAGTCGGGCACGAAGGTCGCCATTACCACGCCGTTGTTGCCGGCGACGCGGTCGAGCACGTCGTCGGGGACGTTGCGCGGGTGGTCGCAGAGCGAAAAGGCGTTGGAGTGCGACCAGACCACCGGGGCCGTGCTGATGTCGAGCACATCATGCATCACCTTGGGCGCGACATGGGCGAGGTCGACGATCATGCCGAGCCGGTTCATCCGGCCGATCACCTCTCTGCCGAAGGCGGAAAGCCCGTTGTGGCGCGGCGCATCGGTTGCCGAATCGCACCAGTCATGGGTGTCGTTGTGGCAGAGCGTCATCAGCCGGACGCCGAGATCCCAATAGGCGTCGAGCGCGTCGAGCTCGTTGTCGAGCGCCGAGCCGTTCTCGATCGTCATGAACAGGGCGATCCGCCCTTCCTTCCTGGCGGCTTCGACGTCGTCGGCCGAGAGGCCCGGCCTGAAGACGTCGGCATGGCGCTGCCAGATCCGGCGCATCAGCGCGATCTGGGCCAAGGCGAAGCCGGCCGGCTTGGGATGGTTCGGCGCGACATAGGCGGCGAAGAACTGCGCCGCGAGCTTGCCGGCGCGCATGCGCGGGATGTCGGTGTCGGTCTCGGGATGGACCTTGCCGAGATCGTAGACTGCGAGGTCGCCCTTCGCGGCCCGGTCGAGCCGCACGACATAGGGCAGGTCGTTGTGGCCGTCGATCAGCGGGACGCGATCGAGGAGGGCCAGCGCCTGGTCGTAGGCGGCGTCGGCGAGGGGAGGGGCTGCGATGACCATGGCGCACCTGAAGCAGGGGATTCGCGGAGAGCTGATCGTGGCAGCCGGCGCACCGGTGCGCGAGGCCTAAAGCGCATGCCTCAAGCGCGATCGGAGCCGCCATTCCGGTATCTCGCGCGGAGGTAGTGCGACATTGGCGACAAGCAGCTCCAATGTCGCGGGATCGTGTACTGCATGCCGAGCAATCATCTTGCGCGGAATGCGCGCGGGGCAGCAGCATCGGCTGCCTATTGCATATGCAATGTCGCGCAGATTGCTTTTGACAGAAATGTGGCGCGGGGTGATTGTCGAGCGCGCAGACCGTTGGTAGCTCTGCGCCGACATCGCATCCCGCATGCGTCGGCGTCATGCCGCGCAAAAAGAACGGGCAATTGATTCGAGGGGTTAGGCGTCGTTCAATGGAAGTCTTCGTCCAGCAGCTCATCAATGGGCTGACCCTGGGGTCGATCTACGGCCTCATCGCCATCGGCTATACGATGGTCTTCGGCATCATCGGCATGGTGAATTTCGCCCATGGCGACGTGTTCATGCTGTCGGCCTTCATCGCGCTGATCTTCTTCATGCTGATTTCGGCCTGGCTCGGCGCCGGTCTGATCGTGCTGTCACTGTTCTTCGTCCTGATCCTGGCGATGTTCTTCACTTCGCTCTGGAACTGGACGATCGAGCGGGTGGCCTATCGGCCCTTGCGCGGCTCGTTCCGCCTGGCGCCGCTGATCTCGGCGATCGGCATGTCGATCTTCCTGATGAACTTCGTCCAGGTCGTGCAGGGACCGCGCAACAAGCCGACGCCGCCGATGCTGAACAAATCGGTGCTGCTGATCGACAGCGCAACCTATCCGGTCTCGATCTCCTACAAGCAGATCGTGATCATCGTGACCACGATCGTGCTGCTCGCCGCCTTCTGGTACCTGGTGCAGAAGACGCCGCTCGGCCGGGCCCAGCGCGCCTGCGAGCAGGACCGCAAGATGGCCTCGCTGCTCGGCATCGACGTCGACCGCACGATCTCGATCACCTTCGTGATGGGCGCGGCGCTCGCGGCTGTCGCTGGCGTCATGTACCTCGTGCTCTACGGTGTGGTCTCCTTCCATGACGGCTTCGTGCCGGGCGTGAAGGCCTTTACCGCGGCCGTGCTCGGCGGCATCGGCTCGCTGCCCGGCGCCGTGCTCGGCGGGCTGCTGATCGGCCTGATCGAGGTGATGTGGTCGGCCTATTTCACCATCGACTACAAGGACGTCGCGGCCTTCTGCATCCTCGCGGTCGTCCTCGTGTTCATGCCCTCCGGCATCCTCGGCCGGCCTGAAGTCGAGAAGGTCTAAAGCTCATGGCCATGGACTCATCGACGCCGGCCAAGCGCCAGGCCGACATGACGGCGGCGCTGAAGGAGGCCGCCTTCGCGGCGCTGATCACCTTCGGCCTCTGTATCCCGATCATCGCCTGGGGCACGCGCCAGAACCTCGACAACCAGCTCGTGCTCGATCCGCGCTGGGACTCGGTGGCCTGGGCGGTGGCGATCGTCTTCGTCGGCCGCTTCCTGATGGCGCTGCGCCAGCAGAAGCGCGGCGAGGGCAAGTCGATCGTGCGGCTTTTGCCGCATGGCACGCTCGGCTTCTTCCAGCGTCATTCGAAGCTGTTCTCGCTGTTCGGCCTCGGCTTCCTGCTGACTTTCCCGATCATCGCGATCAACCTCGCCGGCTGGGGCGGGGCGCTGAAATGGATCGACAATTTCGGCGTCCAGATCCTGATCTACGTCATGCTCGGCTGGGGGCTGAACATCGTCGTCGGACTCGCCGGCCTGCTCGATCTCGGCTATGTCGCCTTCTACGCGGTCGGCGCCTATTCCTACGCATTGCTGGCGAAGAATTTCGGCCTGTCGTTCTGGATCCTGCTGCCGATGGCCGGCATCCTCGCCGCCTTCTGGGGCATGATCCTAGGCTTTCCCGTGCTGCGCCTGCGCGGCGACTATCTCGCCATCGTGACGCTGGCCTTCGGTGAGATCATCCGTCTCGTCCTCATCAACTGGACGGACTTCTCGAATGGCTATGCCGGCATCTCCGGCATCCCGCGGCCGACCTTCTTCGGCATTCCGTTCAATGCCAGCGACACCGGCTTCGCGGCGGTGTTCGGGCTGGAGTTCTCGCCGCTCTACCGCACGATCTTCCTCTACTACGTCATCCTGATGCTGGCGCTGCTGACCGCCTATGTCAGCCTGCGCCTGCGGCGTCTGCCGGTCGGACGCGCCTGGGAGGCACTGCGCGAGGACGAGATCGCCTGCCGCTCGCTCGGCATCAACACCACCAACACCAAGCTGACCGCCTTCTCAATCGGGGCGATGTTCGGCGGCTTCGCCGGCTCGTTCTTCGCGGCGCGCCAGGGTTTCATCAGCCCTGAATCCTTCGTCTTCATGGAATCGGCGATCATCCTCGCCATCGTCGTGCTCGGCGGCATGGGCTCGCTCTGGGGCTGCGCCATCGCTGCGATCGCGATGATCGGCGGTACCGAATTGCTGCGCGAGCTCGACTGGCTGAAGCAGATCTTCGGGCCTGATTTCGACCCGACCAAGTACCGCATGCTGATCTTCGGCTTCGCCATGGTGGTGATCATGATCTGGAAGCCGCGCGGGCTGATCTCGACCCGCGAGCCGACCGCCTTCCTCAAGGAGAAGAAGGCGATCTCCGCCGACATGGTCCAGGAAGGGCACGGCTGATGACGACCAAGCCCCTTCTCCAGGTCGAGCATGTCACCATGCGCTTCGGCGGCCTGACCGCCGTCAACGACCTCTCCTTCGAGGCCCGCAAGGGTGACATCACGGCGCTGATCGGTCCGAACGGCGCTGGCAAGACCACCGTGTTCAACTGCATCACCGGCTTCTACAAGCCGACCGAAGGCATGATGACCCTGACGCAGGATAGCGGCGACAGCTACCTGCTCGAGCGGATGCCGGATTTCCGCATCGCCTGGAAGGCCAAGGTCGCCAGGACCTTCCAGAACATCCGCCTGTTCGGCGGCATGACGGTGCTGGAGAACCTGCTGGTCGCGCAGCACAATCCGCTGATGATCGCCTCGGGCTTCACCTTCCTCGGCGTACTCGGCATCGGCGGCTACAAGGCGCGCGAGAAAGAGGCGATCGAGAAGGCCAAGGGCTGGCTCGAGAAGATCAACCTGATCCATCGCGCCGACGACCCCGCTGCCGATCTGCCCTATGGCGACCAGCGCCGCCTCGAGATCGCTCGCGCCATGTGCACCGATCCGGTGCTGCTCTGCCTCGACGAGCCCGCCGCCGGCCTCAATCCACGCGAGAGCCTCGACCTCAACAACCTGCTGCTGTCGATCCGCAAGGACCACGGCACGGCGCTGCTGCTGATCGAACACGACATGTCGGTGGTGATGGAAATCTCGGACCATGTCGTGGTGCTCGACTACGGCACCAAGATCGCGGACGGCACACCGGCCGAAGTGCAGGCCGACCCGAAGGTGATCGCCGCCTATCTCGGCGTCGATGATGAAGAGGTCGAGAAGGTGGAAGCGGAGGTCGGTCTATGAGCGAGGCAGGGGCGCTCCTCTCCGTCCGCGGCGTCAAAACCTATTACGGCAAGATCATCGCACTGAAGGGCGTCGACGTCGATGTCCGGCAGGGCGAGATCGTGACGATGATCGGCGCCAACGGCGCCGGCAAGTCGACGCTGATGATGACGATCTTCGGCAATCCGCAGGCCCGCGAAGGCACGATCACCTATGAGGGGCGCGACATCACGCGGATGCCGAGCCATGAGATCGCGCGCCTCGGCATCGCGCAGTCGCCGGAAGGCCGACGCATCTTCCCGCGCATGACCGTGTTCGAGAACCTGCAGATGGGTGCAGCGGTCGCCGGCATGGAGCATTTCGACGAGGATCTCGAGAAGATCTGCACGTTGTTCCCGCGCGTGAAGGAACGCCTGCAGCAGCGCGGCGGCACGCTTTCGGGCGGCGAGCAGCAGATGGTCGCGATCGCGCGCGCGCTGATGGCGCGGCCGAAGCTGCTGATGCTCGACGAGCCCTCGCTCGGCCTCGCCCCGCTGATCGTCAAGCAGATCTTCGAGGCGATCCGCGAACTCAACCGCAGCCAGGGCCTGACCGTGTTCCTGGTCGAGCAGAACGCCTTCCATGCGCTCAAGCTCGCCCATCGCGGCTATGTCATGGTCAACGGCGTCATCACCATGAGCGGCACGGGCAAGGAGCTGCTCGCCAATCCGCAGGTGCGGGCGGCCTATCTCGAAGGCGGGCGGCATTGAGCGCCGCGGGCTTTTAACGGAGCACGATGATGCAGGGCATTCTCTACGAGGAGCCGACCATCTGGCTCTTTCTGTTCGTCACCGTGGTGATAGGCGGCTGGGCCGCCTGGATGACGGGGCGGGCGGTGGCGATCACCTGGCGGCCGCCCTTCCAGCTTGTCGCCTATACGCTGGTCCTGGGGCTGGTGATCCGCTTCATCCATTTCGCCCTGTTCCAGGCGACGCTGCTGACGCTGCACTTCTACATCGTCGACACGATCGTGCTGCTCGCCTTCGCTTTCGCCGGCTGGCGCTACAACCGGGCGCGCCAGATGACGACCCAGTACCGCTGGCTCTACGAACGTACCGGGCCTTTCAGCTGGAAGGCGCGCGAAAGCGCATAAACGTGCCGAAAACACCACCAAAGTTCACGGGGCTTGCCGCGTGACAGCACCGCGAAAAAGCGCAAGACTGCGTCTCACGGTGGCACCACGCGCCGAGACGGGACGGCCAAACCGGCCCGTAATATACTCACAGGGGAGTCACAACGCATGAAGAAGCTGCTCTTGGGCGGAATTGCCCTTGGCGCGGTCCTCGCCTTTTCGGGCGTAGCGAACGCACAGATCAAGCTCGGCGTCGCCGGCCCGATCACGGGGCCGAACGCGGCGTTCGGCGCGCAGCTGAAGAACGGGGCGGAACAGGCTGCTGAAGACATCAACGCGGCCGGCGGCATCCTCGGCCAGAAGATCCAGGTTCTGGTCGGCGACGACGTCTCCGATCCGAAGCAGGGCGTCTCGGTCGCCAACAAGTTCGTCGGCGACGGCGTCAAGCTGGTACTCGGCCACTTCAACTCCGGCGTCACTATGCCGGCGTCGGAAGTCTATGCCGAGAACGGCATCCTGATGATCACCCCGTCGGCGACCAACCCGAAGATCACCGAGCGTGGCCTCTGGAACGTGTTCCGCACCTGCGGCCGCGACGATCAGCAGGGCGACGTTGCCGCTGCGTACATCGCCAAGAACCTCAAGGACAAGAAGATCGCCGTCGTCCACGACAAGACGACTTATGGCCAGGGCCTCGCCGACGAGACCCGCAAGGGCCTGACCAAGGCGGGCATCAAGGATGTGCTCTATGAAGGTGTCAACGCCGGCGAGAAGGACTTCTCGGCGCTGATCTCGAAGCTGAAGTCGACGGGCGCCGACTACCTCTACTGGGGTGGCCTGCACACCGAAGGCGGCCTGATCGTGCGCCAGATGCGCGACCAGGGCCTGAAGACCGTGCTGATCTCCGGCGACGGCATCACCACCGACGAGTTCGCCACGATCGGCGGCCCCGGCGTCGAAGGCACGCTGATGACCTTCCCGCCGGATCCGCAGAAGCGTCCGGAGGCGGCTGCGGTCCTCAAGAAGTTCGAGGCCCGCAAGTTCAAGCCGGAAGCCTACACCCTCTACAGCTACGCCGCGGTCCAGATCATGGCCGAGGGCGCCAAGCGCGCAAACTCGGTCGATCCGAAGAAGATCGCCGCGGCGCTGCATGGCGGCCAGCCGGTCGACACGGTCATCGGCAAGATCGGCTTCGACAAGAAGGGCGACATTACCCGCCCGGACTACACCGTCTACACCTGGAAGAAGGGTGCCGACGGCAAGATCACCTATGTCGAGAACTGATCGTCGCTGATCGCCTCACGGCGTGAGACATGACCCGCCCCGGAGCGATCCGGGGCGGGTTTTTTTGTTCAGGTTGGCCGACATCGGATCATGAGGCCACGAGGCAGAAAAAGAACGAGTGAATTGTCGGGAGCCGCGATGGCTCTGCGTCCTTTGGGCGTGAAGCCCGTGAAACAGCCCTGGGAGGTTACCGATGACCGCCACCATCACCGCCTTCGAGCGCTCGCCCGACCGCGGCAACGGGTTGGCGCGCGACATGCGCGTGCGTTGGGCACTCGAAGAGGCGGGCCAGCCCTATGCGGTGCGTCTTCTGTCATTCAAGACGATGAAGGAGCCCGCCCATCTCGCAATTCAGCCCTTCGGGCAGATCCCGACCTATGAAGACGGCGATCTTGCCTTGTTCGAGTCGGGGGCGATCGTGCTCCATATCGCCGAGCGCCATAAGGGCCTGCTGCCGGACGAGGCGAATGCCCGGGCACGCGCGATCATGTGGATGTTCGCCGCACTCAACACGCTGGAGCCGCCGATCTTCGACCGCGCTTTGGTTAGGATCCTCGAGCGCGACGAGCCCTGGTACGAGCAGCGCCTCGCCGCCCTCGATGACACCATTCGCAAACGGCTCGAAGGCCTGTCCAGCCACCTTGGCGATGGCGACTGGCTCGACGGCGGGTTCAGCGCCGGCGACCTGCTGATGGTGACGGTGCTGCGCCGGTTGCAGGGGTCGGGCATGTTGGAGGAACGGCCGAACCTCGCCGCCTATGTCGCCCGCGCCGAAACGCGGCCGGCCTATCAGCGCGCGTTCGAAGCTCAGCGGGCCGTCTTCGCCGCTTCATCGACGGGGTGACAAGGGGCAGCTCCGGAGCGCTGGCGGGGAAGCCGGCCCTGTCCCGTGGCCTCAGGATCAAACGGACGAGCGCACGCTGTCCGTCATCAACTTGGCGCCGAGAGCGCCGACCACGGCTCCGGCGGCGCGGTCGATCCAGATTTTCGAGCGCAGATAGGCCGCTTTCGGCGCGCGGGACGAGAAACCGACGGCGACGACCGTGTACCAGGCGAACTCGATCAGGAAGAGCATGGGCGGCAGGGCGAAATACATCCAGGACGGCGTCGGCGACGGCAGCAAAGCGGCGAACATGGAGGCGTAGAAGATCGCCGTCTTCGGATTGGACAGCTGGACGAAGAGCGCCTTCAGCAAGGATTTCCAGAGCGTGTTCGGCCGCTCGTTCGCTGGATCGGCAATTTCCAGCGGTTCGGGCGCGGCACGCCAGATGTTGATGCCGAGCCAGACGAGATAGGCGCCGCCGGCCAGCCTGAGCGCCAGGTTGAGCCATTCGACCTGCAACAGCAGCGCCGTCAGGCCAGCGACGGCGATCGTCGCGAAGATGAAGCCGCCGAGCCCCATGCCGATCGCCGCCATCACGCCATCGGCGCGGGAGCCGGAGATGGCGATGCGCGAGACCACGACGAAGCTCGGGCCGGGACTGATCGCGCCGAGCAGGAAGACGCCGAGGATGGAGACCAGAACAGCAAGCTCATGCATGACGATGTCCCACGCTTTGCCGGTGTGGCCGGCTGACGGAGCAATCTAGCGTTGGTGGCGGCCAAGGCAATTGCCAGAGTCGGCTCTGGGTTGAGTGCGGACGTGCCCGCCGTCACAAATGCTGATATCTGCGCGATATGGGCACGAGCTGTCTAAGCTGCGAAATCGTCTCCGGTAGGCGAGAGGTCACTGGCGGGCCGCTCTATGAAACAGATTGCTTCCATGCCCATCAGGATATTGCTTATCCCGTTCCGGGGCTGGTCATCGTCGCGTCCAAGCGTCATTTCAAGCTTCTCGCCGACATGAATGATCAGGAAACCGAAGAGTTCCTGCCTTTGATCAAGAAGATCAGGCGCGCTCAGAATGCCGTTGGCATAGACTTCGCTTATTATTTCTACAACGAAGATACCAAGCACCATTTCAATTTCTGGATGGTGCCGCGCTATCCGTGGATGGGCCGCTTCGGCAAATCGATCGAAGCCGTGCGTCCGGCGTTGATCCATGCGCGCGACCATATGAACTCGGAGCAGGAGATCTCTTCCGTTGCCCAGACAACCGCAAGGCTGCGGCTGATTTTGAACGGCGGCTAGGGAGCGGCTCCATCACTCCGATCCGGCTTCGGAGCGACGAAGCTCTCCGGGTCTGGTCGCTTGCCGCCGGCGTCAGCCCGTACCGCTCACACCACCGTCAGGCTCTTCATGAAGCCGGCGAAGCGCAGCAGTCCGTCCGGCCAGGGGCCGTGGCCGGATTCGGTGTTGATGTGGCCGCTGTCGCCGGCATCGACGAACTCCGAGCCCCAGGCCTCGGCCAGCGCCTTCGCCTCGTCCGGCGTGCAATAGGGGTCGGTCGCGCTGGCGATCAGCACTGAGCGGAAGGGCAGGGGCTCGCGCGGAATCGAGACGAAGTCGTGCGCCATGCCGGGGATGGCGCGCTTGGCCCGTTCGGAGGCCGGCGCGACCAGGAAGGCGCCGGTGACCTCGCGCGGCTTCAGCTGCTCGGCCGCATGCGCGACCGCGCTGCAGCCGGCCGAATGGGCGACGATCACGACCGGCTTCGTCGCAGCGCGGACGGCAGCGACGATGCGGTTCGCCCAGCCGTCCCGGGTCGGCTTGTACCAGTCCTCCTGCTCGACGCGGCGGGCCGTTGGGAGCTTGGCTTCCCAGCGGCTCTGCCAATGGTCGGGCCCGGAGCCCGACCAGCCGGGGACGATCAGGATATCGGTGTCGGAGGTTTTCATAGCCGCTAGATAGCGTTCAGTTCCGTGAAATCCAGCCGCCGCCTCAAGCCTCCCCGAACACCCGGCGGAAGATCGTGTCGACGTGCTTGAAGTGATAGCCCTCGTCGAACATCGCCTCCAGCTCGGCCACCGAGAGTTTCGCCGTGACGTCCTTGTCGGCCTTGAGATTGGTGAGGAAGTCCTCGCCATGCTCCCAGGTGCGCATCGCGTTGCGCTGGACCATCGAGTAGCTGTCCTCGCGGCTGGCGCCGGCCTGGGTGAGGGCGAGCAGGACGCGCTGCGAATTGTGCAGGCCGCCGAGCTTATCGAGGTTCTTGCGCATGTTCTGCGGGTAGATCAGCAGCTTGTCGACGACGCCGGTGAGGCGGGCCAAGGCGAAATCGAGCGTCACCGTGGCGTCGGGGCCGATCATGCGCTCGACGCTAGAATGCGAGATGTCGCGCTCGTGCCAGAGCGCGACGTTCTCCAGCGCCGGGGTGACCATGCCGCGCACCAGCCGGGCGAGGCCGGTCAGGTTCTCGGTCAGGACGGGATTGCGCTTGTGCGGCATCGCCGAGGAACCCTTTTGGCCCGGCGAGAAATACTCCTCGGCTTCGTAGACCTCGGTGCGCTGGAGATGGCGGATCTCGGTCGCCAGGCGCTCGACCGACGAGGCGACGACGCCGAGCGTAGCGAAGAACATGGCGTGGCGATCGCGCGGGATGACCTGGGTCGAGACCGGCTCGGGCGTCAGGCCCATCTTCTCCGCGACGTATTCCTCCACCTGCGGATCGATATTGGCGAAGGTGCCGACGGCGCCTGAAATCGCGCAGGTCGCGATCTCGGCGCGCGCCGCGACGAGCCGGGCGCGGCAGCGGTCGAACTCGGCATAGGCCTGGGCGAGCTTGAGGCCGAAGGTCACCGGCTCGGCATGGATGCCGTGCGAGCGGCCGATGGTCGGGGTCAGCTTGTGCTCGAAGGCGCGGCGCCTCAGAGCGGCGAGCAGCGCGTCGACATCGGCGATCAGGATGTCGGCGGCGCGGGCGAGCTGCACGGCGAGCGTCGTGTCGAGCACGTCCGAGGAGGTCATGCCCTGGTGGACGAAACGAGCCTCGGGGCCGACGATCTCGGCGAGATGGGTCAGGAAGGCGATGACGTCGTGCTTGGTGACGCGCTCGATCTCGTCGATGCGGGCGACGTCGAAGGTGGCGTCCTTGGCCTTGGCCCAGATCGTCGCGGCCGCCTCCTTCGGCACGACGCCGAGCTCGGCGAGCTTGTCGGTGGCGTGCGCCTCGATCTCGAACCAGATGCGGAAGCGCGTCTGCGGCTCCCAGATCGCGACCATCTCGGGGCGGGAATAACGAGGGATCATAGCGGGCTCGCGGCGTGACGATGAAAGGCTCGCCGGCTCGCTAGCACGGACGGACCGCTGACGGAATGCCGGAGGCCATCTGCTGACAGCTTCGGACAGCCGTCTTGCCTAGCTTCCCGCCGGCTGGGCGGGATGCTCTTCGCTTCTGGAGCGCCGACAGACCCAAGGAGGAAAAGACCAATGTCCTATGTCGATGGTTTCGTTGCGGCCGTGCCTGCTGCCAACCGCGAGGCTTATACCGAGCACGCCCGCAAGGCGGCGCCGCTATTCAAGGAGTACGGCGCGACGCGCGTCTTCGAATCCTGGGGCGACGACGTTCCGCGCGGCAAGCAGACCGATTTCTACCGCGCCGTCGCGGCCAAGGATGACGAGGTCGTCGTCTTCTCCTGGGTCGAATGGCCGAGCAAGGACGCGCGCGATGCGGGCTGGCAGAAGATCATGGCCGATCCGCGCATGCAGCCCGAGGCCAATCCGATGCCCTTTGACGGGACGCGGCTGATCTATGGCGGCTTTGCCGCGATCGATTTGTAAGGCTAAACCGTCATTCTCGGGCGGAGCGAAGCGCAGACCCGAGAATCTCCGGATTAGAGAGCGCTTTTCGGAGCCTCTTCCGGCCTGAGATGCTCGGGTCAAGCCCGAGCATGACGTTTATGGTCTCTCAGACCCAATCGCCGCGGGCGGTCTCGGCCGCCTTGCGGATGGCGGCGATGTTGGCGGCATAGGCTGACGGTCCGCCCTTGAACACGGCCGAGCCGGCGACGAGCGTATCGGCGCCGGCCTTGACGCAGAGCGGGGCCGTCTCCGGTGTGACACCGCCGTCGATCTCGAGCGCGATCGGGCGCTCGCCGATCAAAGCGCGCACCTGGGCGATCTTCTCGACAACCGAATGGATGAAGCTCTGGCCGCCGAAGCCGGGGTTGACCGTCATCAGCAGGATCAGGTCGACATCGCCGATCAGTGGTTCGGCGGTGCTCGCCGGCGTGCCGGGGTTGAGCACGATGCCGGCCTTCTTGCCCTGCGCCTTGATCGCCTGCAGCGTCCGGTGCGGATGCGCGCCGGCCTCGACATGGAAGGAGATCAGGTCGGCGCCGGCCTTGGCGAAGGCCTCGATGTAGGGATCGACCGGCGCGATCATCAAATGGACATCGAAGAACTTCTTCGTATGCGGCCGGATGGCCTTCAGCACATCGGGGCCGAAGGTGATGTTGGGCACGAAATGCCCGTCCATCACGTCGCAATGGATCCAGTCGGCGCCGGCTTCGTCGACGGCGCGGACCTCGTCGCCGAGCTTGGCGAAGTCGGCGGAGAGGATGGATGGGGCGATGCGGATCGTGCTCATGCGGCGTGGTCTAGCGCCGCCATGCTCGCCTCGCAATCGCGAAAGGCCGCTTTCAGGCCCGCTTCAACGGGAATGACAGGCGCCGGTCCGCCTCGGCGATCTCGACGGCGGCCTGGGTGAAGGCGGGCCGCAGCTTCAGCCGCTCGAACCAGCGCGACAGGCCGTCGAACGGAGAAAGCGAGGGGCCGCCGAGTCGAAGTGAGAACAGCACGCTCATGAACAGGGCGATGTCGGCGACCGAGACGGCGTCGCCGAAGAATTCGCGGCCGGCGAGCCGGTCCTCGAGCACGGCATAGTGCTTCTCCAGCGCGTGCTCGGCGATCAGCGCATCGGCCTCCTGGGCGAGGCGCCGGGTCTGGTCGGTGCTCGGCGGGCTGGTGCGGTGCATCAGCGGCTTCAGCGCCTGCAGCATGATCTCGTCGGCATAGAGCTCGTCGAGCCTGCAGCGAGCACGGGCGCCGGGGCAGAGCGGCAAGAGCGGTGGCTCGGGATAGGCGTCTTCGAGATATTCGAGGATCACGGTGGAATCGTAGAGCACGATCCCGTCATCGTTCAGCACCGGGACCTGCCGCTTCGGGTTGATGGCGACGACTTCGGGATGCTTGGGGTCGTAGCCAGTCGTCTGGTTGAACGGCACCATGATGCGCTCGAAGGCGAGACCTTTTTCGCGCAATGCGATCTCGACCTTGCGCGAGAACAGGCTGAGCGGCCCCGAATAGAGCGTGATCATAACAGGAACTCCGGTTTTGCTTGCCGGAACTCTGGCAAAGCTTGCAGTCAGCTCGCGTCAGCAGGATTTCTTCGAGACGGCAACGCCAGCATAGGCGCCGCCGCCATCGCTTTGCGGCGTCAGAGGCGCTGCAGCGGCAGCGAGAGCTTGCGGTCCCAATCGGCGATCTCGGCCAGCTGGGTCGCGAAGACGGGACGCGCGGCGACCCGCTCGTACCACGCGGCGAGCGCCGGCAGAGTAGCGAATGACGGCCCGTCCAGCCGGCGGACATAGTGCACCATCAGGAACATCCCGATGTCCGCGGCGGAGAAGGCGCCGCAGAGATAGGGCTTCTGGCCGAGCGCCGCTTCGATGTCGGTGAAGTAGCGCGCCAGCAGGGCTTCGGCTGCCCCGGCCGCGCTCTCCGCCTGCTCCAGCTCTGTCTGCGGCAGGCGTTCGCCGTTGCGGTGGAAGAGCTGGCGCAGCGCGCCGAACAGCACCTCGTCGGCGAAGAGTTCCTGCTGACGGCAGCGCGCCCGCTCGATCGGCGTCGTGGGGTAGAGCGGCGGCTGCGGATAGGCCTCGTCGAGATATTCGAGAATCAGGGTGGAATCGTAGAGGGTCAGCTCGCCATCGATCAGGACCGGTACCTGTGCCTTCGGATTGGCGGCGAGCACGTCGGGGTGCTTCGGGTTGTAGCCGACCATCTGGTTGAACGGCACCACGACGCGTTCGAAGGCCAGCCCTTTCTCGGCAAGGGCGATCTCGACCTTGCGGCCGAACAGGCTGAGTGGTCCGGAATAGAGCTTCATCGGCGTCGTCCCCCTGCTCCAGGCCGTCGAAGCGGCCGGTTGCGGGCAGCCTGGGGGCCGGTCTGGTCAGCCTGCGTCAGCAGAGGCTTCCCTGCGCCGGATCCGCGCCGCGATGCCGCGCAGCAGCCAGGGCAGGAGGTAGATCGGGAACTGGGCCAGCGCGAAATAAAGGAAGGTCGTCGGCGGCACGCCGGCGCCGAGCGCGGCGACGAGCAGGCCCATGTTCCGCTGGCCGGTGCCGTAGCCGATCATGAAGCGTTCGGAGACCGGGAGGCGACGCAGGGCCAGCCAGGCGCTGGCGAGGCCGACCGCCGAGACCAGAAAGGCGACGGCGAGGAAGAGGCCGACCTGACCCGGGCGCTCCAGCGCCGCCCTGGTGACGCCGTCCATCGCCGCGATGGCGAAGACGAAATACATCAGCACGCCGAAGCCATCGAGATTGGGTTTCAGCGCGCGGATGCGCTCCGCTCCGAGCCAGCGCCGGATGGCGAAGGCGACGACCATGCCGCCGCCGATGAACATGACGAGCCGCAGGGTCAGCGCCAACCGATCGAGCGGGACGGCGGCCCCTGCCAGCCAGTCGACCAGGAACGGCGCGACGAGCGGGCTTGCGATCGTGGTGACGATGACGCCGGCGATGATCAGCGAGGGCTCGAAGCCGTAGAGGATGGCGACGGCGGGCGAGGACATGATCGGCGGTGCCGCGCCCATGATCGCGATGCCAAGCAGGAGGCCGGGATCGAGCGCCTCGCGGCCGAGCAGCAAGAGGGTCGCGGCGATCAGCAGCGCCGGGACGAACAGCAGCCACAGGCAGGTCAGGATGAGCTTTGCCGGCCGGCGCACCAACCCGGCGATGACACCGAGATCGGCGCGCATGAACACGACCGTGGTGAAGCAGAAGATCGTCACCGGCAGGAGCGGGCGTGCCGCCGCCGAGAATTGCGGCAGAGCGAGGCCGAGAAAGATCGAGAGCGCGAAGCCCTGCGTGCCGTAGCGGCCGAGCAGAGCGAGGGCGGAGGCGAGGGCGGCGAGCATCGAGACCGGAACAGAAAAAACGGGGCGTCACACTGGCCGATCCGGACGGCGGCGTCATCTGGTGCAGGCGCAGGGCGGCCCACTGTCATTGCGCGGGCAGGGTGCTTCGGACTCCCGAGCGGCGACAAGGCGGGCATCGATAATGGAGCCATTCAGGTCCTGCGGGTCGAAGGTCGCTCCAGCTTTGCCGTGGCTGCACCGTCATTCCGGGGCTTCGCGCCAGCGAAGAGCCCGGAACCCAGAACCGATGCCCGCTCTACGAAGGCTCGGCTGGGCCATCGTTCAAAATTCATTACGGCATCGGTTCTGGGTTCCGGGCTCAGGCCTATCGGCCTGCCCCAGAATGACGATGGCGGTTCCGGCAACTATCCACACCACCTAAACGCTGCTCAGCAGCAGGCTGGTTTCGCTGTTCGCGACACCGTCGATCATCCGCACCTCGCGCAGGACGCGGTCGAATTCGGCGAGGCTGCCGGCGCGGATATTGGCGACCAGGTCCCAATTGCCGTTGGTGGTGTGCAGCGTATGGACTTCCGGCAGCCCGCGCAGCTTGCGGATGACCTGCGTCGTCGATTTGCCGACGACCTCGACCATCATCACCGCATGCACGGCATTCTCATCGTAATCGTCGCGGACGCGGGCGGTAAAACCGAGCAGCGTTCCGGTCTCGATCAGCCGCTCCAGCCTGTTCTGCACGGTGCCGCGGGCGACCCCCAGCACCGTCGCCAGCTTGGAGAGCGAAGCGCGGCCATCGCCCCGCAGATGCGTGATCAGCGCCCGGTCGAGCGCATCGGGGATATATTTCGCGATCTCGGCGACCATCGAGGCTCCTGACCGAACGGACAATTGATATGAGCAAACTGTTCAATCAACTGTCTGAAATGCCACAGTTCTGATATTTCGGCCAGCATGCCGCCCGCTGTAGAGTCGCCTCTCAACAGCTTGGAACCCGGCGCCACCGATGACCGCAACTCCTCCCTCCGCCAAGGCGATGGTGCCTTTCGTCAGCGTCGACAACATGATGCGCCTCGTCCATCGGGTCGGCATCGAAACGATGCTGCGCGAGCTCACCGACCGCATCGAGGAGGATTTCCGGCGCTGGGAGAGCTTCGACAAGACGCCGCGCGTCGCCAGCCATTCGCGCGATGGCGTGATCGAACTGATGCCGACTTCGGACGGCACCATCTACGGCTTCAAATACGTCAACGGCCATCCGAAGAACGTCGCGTCGGGCCTGCAGACGGTCACGGCCTTCGGGCTGCTCGCCGATGTCGCCAGCGGCTATCCTGTCCTGCTCACCGAGATGACTTTGCTGACCGCGCTGCGCACCGCCGCGACTTCTGCCATGGCGGCGCGGCATCTGGCGCCGAAGGGCGCCCGCACCATGGCGATGATCGGCAATGGTGCGCAGGCCGAGTTCCAGGTGCTGGCGATGAAGGCCGTCATCGGCATCGAGGCTGTCAGGCTCTATGACATCGACCCCGCCGCGACCGAGAAGACGCTGCGCAATCTGCGGGGGAGCGGCCTTTCGGTCACCGCCTGCGGCACGGCGCAGGCTGCGGTCGAGGGGGCCGAGATCATCACCACCTGCACCGCCGACAAGCAGTTCGCGACGATCCTGACCGACAACATGGTCGGGCGCGGCGTCCACTTGAACGCTATCGGCGGCGATTGTCCGGGCAAGACCGAGCTTCACCGCGACATCCTCCTGCGCGCCGACACCTTCGTCGAATACCCGCCGCAGACCTGGATCGAGGGCGAGATCCAGCAGATGGACAAGGACTATCCGATCACCGAGCTCTGGCGCGTCGTTACCGGCCAGGTCCCGGGCCGGCGTGAATCCGGGCAGATCACGCTGTTCGACAGCGTCGGCTTCGCGATCGAGGATTTCTCGGCGCTGCGCTATCTGCGCGAGCGTATCGCCGGCACGGATCTCTACGAGAATCTCGACATGATCGCCGATCCGGACGATCCGCGCGATCTGTTCGGCATGCTGCAGCGCGCCCGCTGACCCCTATCGAAAGACGCTCCGATGGCACGACAGCCAGCCTTCTCCGTCCAGGCGCCCTCGGCCGTGGTCATGGTCCGGCCGCATCATTTCACGGTCAACACCGAGACCGCCGCCGACAATCATTTCCAGCGCATGGACGATGACGCGACCGACCTCGCGCAGCTCGCCTTCCGGGAGATCACCGATGCGGCCGCGCTGCTGGAGCAGCACGGCGTCACCGTGCACCTGTTCGAGGACGAAGGCACGCTGACGCCGGATTCCGTCTTCCCGAACAACTGGTTCTCCACCCATGCCGGCGGTCATGTCGCGATCTATCCGATGAAGGCGGTAAGCCGACGGCGCGAGCGCCGCAGCGACGTCATCGAGATGTTGAAGCGCCGCTACCGGGTGCAGGAGGTGATCGATTATTCCGGTCTCGAACCGGACGGGCTCTTTCTCGAAGGCACCGGCGCGATGGTGCTCGACCATATCGACCGGATTGCCTACGCCGCCAAATCCGAACGCACCGATCCCATCATCCTGGAGCGCTTCTGCACCCAGTTCAATTTCGAGCCGATGGTGTTCTCGGCCAAGGATGGCAACGGCACCGACATCTACCACACCAATGTGCTGATGTGCGTTGCGACCGATTTCGCCATGATCGGCCTCGACCTGATCACCGATGCGGTGCGGCGTGGCGAGATCGTCGATCGTTTCGAGCGCGCCGGTCGCCAGGTGATCGCGCTCAGCAATGCGCAGATCGAGAAATTCGCCGGCAATGCGATCGAGCTGCAGGGGCGGACCGGGCGCATCCTGGCCTTGTCGACGACGGCTTTCTCTGCCCTGACGCCCGAACAGCTCGACATCATCGGCGAGAGCGCGCGGCCGCTGCCGCTCGCGATCCCGACGATCGAGCGGGCCGGTGGCTCGACCCGCTGCACCATCGCCGGGGTGCATCTGACGCTGCGCTCGCTCCCGCTATCGCAATGACGGATCTGCCCTTGCGCAGAAAATTGCGCAGGATTGGCTCAATCGCCCAGTGTCAATGCTACATTGCAACAAGTGCGGCAGAAATGACGAAACTTTGCCGGGTTATCCGCAATATTCGACGAAACGGCTGACAGAGCCGGCTGCGGCGTTATTCTTGCTAGCGGGAAGGGCTGGCGGAGTCAGGTCGAATGCGCACGGACGCGATCGTTGTTGGGGCAGGTATCGTCGGGATTTCGGTGGCGCTGCATCTGCAGAAAGCGGGCCGCTCGGTGCTGCTGGTCGATCGCGGCCAGCCCGGTGGCGAGACCAGCTATGGCAATGCCGGGCTGATCCAGCGCGAGGGCGTCTACCCCTACGGCTTCCCGCATGATTTCGGCGCGCTCATCCGCTATGCGATGAACAACACGATCGATGCGCACTACCATTGGAACGCGATCCCCAAGCTCGCGCCCTTCCTGTGGTCGTACTGGATGCACTCGCGCGCCTCACATCACGAGGCGATCGCGCATAAATACGCGACCCTGATCGAGCATTGCGTGACCGAGCACGACGCGCTGGCGCAGGAAGCGGGCGCGACCGACCTGCTCCGCCGCAAGGGCTGGATGAAGGTGTTCCGGACGCCCTTCGAACAGGAGACCCGCCTGGCCGAGGCGGCGCGCTGGCAGCGCGATTTCGGCCTGAACCATCGTGTGCTCGACGCGGCCGAGCTGCGCGCCGAGGAGCCGCATCTCGACCAGAGCCTGATCGGCGGCCTGCACTGGACCGACCCGGTGACGGTGATCGATCCGCTCGGCCTGTCCAAGGCCTATCTCGCGCTGTTCGAGAAGCTCGGCGGGCGCTTTGCCCAGGGCGATGCCGGCACGCTCGTGCAGGACGGCGATCGCTGGAGCGTGACGCTGGCTGATGGCACGAAGGCGCTCGGCATGGATGCGATCGTCGCGCTCGGCCCCTGGGCCGATGTGCTGACGCGCCGGCTCGGCTACCACCTGCCGCTCGCGGTCAAGCGCGGCTACCACATGCACTACAAGCCGCTCGGCAACGCCGTGCTGAACCATCCGGTGCTCGATACCGAGCGCGGCTACTTCCTGGCGCCGATGCGCCAGGGCGTGCGCCTCACCACCGGTGCCGAGTTCGCCAATCGCGGTGCGCCGAAGACGCCGGTGCAGCTCGCCCGGGCCGAGCCGATCGCCAGGACCCTGTTCCCGCTCGGCGAGCGGCTCGACGCCGAGCCCTGGCTCGGCAACCGGCCCTGCACGCCGGACATGATGCCGATCATCGGCCCGGCGCCGAAGCACCGGAACCTGTGGTTCTCTTTCGGCCACGCCCATCACGGGTTGACGCTGGCGGCTGTGACCGGCCGCATGGTCGCCGAGATGGTCAGCGGCCAGAAGGTCTTCGTCGACCCGACGCCGTTCGCGCCAGCTCGGTTCAGCTGAGGCTCAGGCGGGGCGCAGGGCTGTGCTTCTGCGCACCAGCCAGACGGCGAAGGCCGAAGCCGTCACATACATGACCAGGCTGTAGATGCCGGGCACCACGGCTGCAGCCGGATTGCGCAGCACGTTGAGCGCGATGAAGATCGCGAGCGCTGCATTGTGGATACCGATCTCCATGGCGATCGCCACGGCCTGCCCCTTGGGCAGGCGCAGCGCCAGCGGAGCGAGATAGCCAGCGAGCATGCTGATCAGGTTGAAGACGAGGCAGGCCCCGCCGACCGCGACCAGGCTGGGCAGCAGCGCCTTGCGCTCGATGTAGATGGCACCGGCGATCAGGACGACGAGGACGAGGATCGAGAAGATCTTGATCGGCATTTCGGCGCGAATGGCGAAGCTCTCGGCCCGCGCCCGGAGAAGCATGCCGATGGCGACCGGGATCAGGATGATCGCCCCGACCTCGATCACCTTGCGGTGGGGCGGCGGCACGTATTGGCCGTTGCCGAGGAAGTAGCTGAGCGAGAGGTCGAGCACGATCGGCAGGGTCAGCAGGCAGAGCAGGCTGTTGACCGCCGTCAATGTGATGTTGAGCGCGACATCGCCGCGGGCGAGGTGGCTGTAGATGTTCGCCGTCGCTCCACCCGGAGCGGCGGCGAGCAGCATCAGGCCGACGGCGTGATCGGGCGAGAGCTTCAGGCCGATCGCGATCGCGAAGGCGGCGAGCGGCAGCAGCAGGACCTGCAGGAAGAGGCCGAAACCGACGGCGAGCGGATAACGGGCGACACGGCGGAAGTCGTCGAGCGTCAGGCTGAGGCCAAGTCCGAGCATGACGATGCCAATGGCGAGCGGCAGCAGCAGATCGGTCAGGATCGAAGCCTGCATGCGCGTTTCCCCTCGTGGGCATTTTCTATGCCGTATCGTCAGGCTAGTTGAGGAAGAGCGGCTACGCCACTGAGACGATAGACTCTTGTCGGGAAAGGTTTTCCGATTCTTTCGACAATCCCAGACCTAACGTTAGAACGAGGCGCAGGCCGGCTTGAGGATCAGCCCGACCGATTGCTGGCTGAAGCTGCGCTTATAGGCCTCGGCGATGGCGGCGAGCTTGTCGCGATTCCCGGCCTCGTCCGAGGTTGTGATCAGCACGAGCTTGCTCGGTTCGCGGATCAGCATGCTGCGCTCGCGGTCGCGATATTGTCCGCTGGCGTCGAGGATGGTCAGCCCGTCGGGGAAGCGCGGCGTCACTTCCTCGTCGACGAAGCGGCGGAAAGCGGCTTCGCTGACGCCGACGCGGTCGCCGATCTTGCGACCGAATAGGAGTTCGGCCGAGAGCATGGCCTGCTGGCCGGGCGCGCACGCCTGCGGTGCGAAGCTGGCGCAGCTGGCGAGCACGCTTGAGAGCAGGAGCGCAAAGCTGAGTCTGATCATGGCCTTGCTCCTGCCGGCTGAGAGGTCGATTCAACCGCCTGAGCTATACGCCGCGCGCCGCCGCTTCAGAAGCGCTGCGGGCTGAAATGGCCGATGTCGATCGCGGGTGGGCGGCCGGCGATCAGCGCGGCGACGAGATCGGCCGTCGCCGTCGACTGGGTCATGCCGTAATGGCCGTGGCCGAAGGCATAGACGACATTGGGGTTGCGGCTCGCCTTGCCGATCACGGGCAGCGAATCCGGCAGCGAGGGCCGGAAACCCATCCAGAGCCGACCGCTGTCGAAGGGCGGCAGCCCGTCGACCAGCTTCGCCGCCTTGTCGTAGAGCGCCCTGGTGCGGGCATGGTTCGGCGGCGCCTGCAGCCCGCCGAATTCGACCGCGCCGCCGATGCGCAGGCCGCTTTCGAGTGGGGTCATGACGAAGCCGTCATCCTTGAAGCCGATCGGGCGGCTGGTCAGGCCGGTCACGCCAGGGAAGCTGACATTGTAGCCGCGCTCGGTGTCGAGCGGGACGTTGTCGCCCATCGCCGCCGCCAATGGCTTCGACCAGGCGCCGGCCGCGACGACGACGCGATCGACGACGCGCTGCCAGCCATCCGGACCGATGAGGGCAGGCCGCTCGCCCATGGAGATGCTGCTGACCTCGGCCTTCTCATAGGTGGCGCCGCGCGCCAGCGCCGTTTCGAACAGCGCCATGGTGAGGGCGAGCGGGTCGCTGATATGGGCGCAATCGGGGTGGAAGGCGGCGCCGGCGAAGCGGTCCTTCAGGGCCGGCTCGAGCTGGCGCAGCTCCTGCGGCAGCAGCATATCGACAGCGATGCCGGCGGCGCGCTGGCGCCGGGCGAGCTCTGCGAGCCCGGCGGTGTCGCTGGGGTCGCGATAGGTATAGAGCGCCCCGCGGCGATGGATATGGTTGCTGATCCCGGCCTTCTCGGCGCGCGCCAGCCAGGCCGGCAGCGCCAGCTGCTGGATGGCGATCATGCCGGCGATCGAGCGCTCATAGGCGGCGGGGCGAGCCGCGAGCAGGAAGCGCGCCAGCCAGGGCAGCAATTGCGGGAGATAGCCGAGGCGGATCGCCAGCGGCCCGAGCGGGTCGAGCAGGAAGCCCGGCACCTTGCGCAGCATGTTCGGGCTGGCGATCGGCAGCACGTCGGTATGCGCGATGATGCCGGCATTGCCGCGCGAAGGGCCGAAGGCCGGCCCTTCCTTGTCGAGGATCAGGACCTCGTGGCCCTCGTCGAGCAAGGCATGGGCGGTGGCCGTGCCGACGATGCCGGCGCCGATGATCGCGATCTTCATGTGCTGGGCAGGGCCTCGGGCAGGAGCTTGAGGGCGGCCGGCTGCTTCACCTCGATCTCGACGAAGGCGATCGGATGAGGCGAGCCGTTCATCACATCGTGCTGGATGCCGGCCTGGCGCATATAGGCCTGGCCCTCTGCCAACAGCACGTCGGTCTGCTTGGCACCGTCATGGATGCGCAGGGTGCCGGCGACCAGCATGACGACGAAATAGGGCCAGCCATGGCTGTGCCAGCCGGTGACCGCGCCCGGTTCGAAGTCCCAGCGCGTGATCCGGATTGTATCGTCGTCCTGCTGGACGGATGCGACGGCGGGGATCGTACAGGCGAACGCCATGTCGGCTCCATGCGCGGAATTTTTTAACGCCGACTGTCCGGCGTGCCTGCCTTGCGGGCCAGCGGAAAGTTCTGATATATCAATGTCATGTCAAGCGTCAAGCATCGCCGGAGCCATCGATGACCGAGGAGGCCCGCGTTTCCGCTGAGGATGCCGTCGGCGTTCGCGCCACGGCAAGCCTGTCCGACCTGGCCTATCGCCGTCTCGAAGAGGCGATCGTGACCCTGTCGCTGCGGCCCGGCGCGGTGCTGACCGAGGCGCAGATGATCGAACTCGTCGGCGTCGGCCGCACACCGGTCCGTGAGGCGCTGATAAGGCTGGCGCAGCAGGGGCTGGTCGAGATCCTGCCGCGCAAGGGCGTCGTCGTCACCGCCATCGACGCGATCGACGTGATGGCGGCGCTCGACGCGCGCGAGGTGCTGGAGCGCCTGATCGCGGCCGAGGCGGCGAGGCGGGCCGGACCTGGCGAACGCAGCGCCATCCTCGCCAAGGCGCGGGCGATGCGCGAGGCTGCGCAGGCGGACGACGTCAACGCCTATATGCGCTTCGACAAGGAGCTGGACGCTTTGGTGGCTGCTGCAGCGCGCAGCCCCTATGCCAGCCGCGCCGTCGAACCGTTGCAGGCGCTGATCCGCCGCGCCTGGTACTTCTTCGACCGGCAGGTCGATCTCGTGCCGGCCGCGCACCATCATGTGATCCTCGCCCAGGCTCTGGTCGCGGGCGAGCCGGGCGCAGCCGCCGAGGCGAGCGACGCGCTGATGCACCATCTGCGCGCTGGATTGCTGGCGGCGTTGCGGCGCGACTGAATGGAATGACATGCCGCATAGTGATATATCTTAACCGTGTGGCAGAAACGGCCATTATGTCGAGAATTGATGCAACTGGCCTTTTACCCCTGCGCGCTTAGATAAAGGGCAGTGTCCTCGCGCAGAGTTGGCGATGAACAACATGGTCGATGCCGCCTTACGCGCGTCGCGTCCCCAAGCGCAGGCCTTTCGCGAGGCGATGGCGCAGGTGGCGAGCGCGGCTCATATCGTGACGACGGTCGGGCCTGCGGGCCGCGCCGGCCTCACCGCAACAGCGGTCGCTTCCGTCTCGGATGCGCCGCCGACCGTGCTGGTCTGCATCGAGGGCGCCAGCCGGACATTGGCGGCGATCGAGGAGAGCGGCATCTTCTGCATCAATACGCTGGCGGCGGCCGACCACGAGCTCGCCTTCGTCTTCTCCGGCCGGCGTGGCCTGACGGGAGAGGACAGGTTCGGTGCTGGCGAGTGGGGAGAGCTTTCGACGGGCGCGCCAGCGCTGGCGAGCGCGCTCGCCAGCTTCGATTGCCGCGTCGCCGCGGTCCACCGGGTCGCGACACATCGCGTCGTGATTGGCCAGGTGGTCGCGCTCGGCGGCGGCGGTTCTGGGCCAGGGCTGGTCTACCGCCACCGCCGCTTCGGCGGCGTCTGACCTCAGCCGATTCTCGCGTCAATCCTTGCCGGCTTCGGCGTCGATCTCGGCGAACACCGACGAAGCCTCCTTGAAGGCATGGTTGGAGGCGGGCACGCCGGCATAGACCGCCGTCTGGATCAGCACTTCCTTGATGTCGTCGCGGGAGAGCCCGTTGTTGAGGGCGCCGCGGACATGGATGCGGAACTCGCCCCAGGCGCCCAGTGCGGTGGCGATCGAGAGCACGATGATCGAGCGCTCGCGCAAAGGCAGGCCGGGCCGGTTCCAGATGTCGTTCCAGGCGGTGCGCGTGATGAATTCCTGCCAGTCGCGGGTGAAGTCGGTGATCCCGGCGCTGGCCTTGTCGACGTAAGGGCCGCCCAGCACGGACCGCCGGGTCTTCATGCCCGCATCGTAGCGGCTCTTGTCGTCCATCGCGTTGGTCCTTAGCCCTTGAGGAAGTCGAGCACGGCCCTGGTGAAGGCGGCCGGTTGCTCGAGATTGGAGAGGTGGGCGGCGTCGAGCTCGACGCGCTGCGCGCCCGGGATCGTATCGGCGATGAAGTGGCCGGCCTCCGGTGGCGTCGCCGGATCGACCTTGCCGATGACGACGAGCACGCGATTGCGGATCGCCTTGATCGTTCCGCGCTGGTCCATGTCGCGGATCGCGGCGCAGCAATTGGCGTAGCCGAGCGGCGGCGTGGTCGCGAGCATCTCGCTGACCTTGGCGATCGTGTCCGTGTCGCGTTCGCGGAAGGCCGGGCTGAACCAGCGCTCCAGCGTCGGCTGCACCATCACCGCCATGCCGTTCTGGCGGACATTGCGGATGCGGGTCTCCCAGTTCTCCGGCGGGCCCATATAGGCGCCGGTATTGGCGAGCACGACCTTGTCGAACCGTTCGCCGTGATGGGTGGCGAGCCACTGACCGACCATGCCGCCCTTCGAGAGACCGCACCAATGCGCCGTCCCGATATCGAGTGCGTCGAGGATGGCGAGCGCGTCGTCGGCCAGCATGGCGATCGAATAGGGCGTGTCCGGCGCGGTCGAGCGGCCATGGCCGCGGCTGTCATAGCGGACGACGCGGAAATGCTTCGCCCATTGCGCGACCTGCGGATCCCACATCGAGAGGTTGGTGCCGAGCGAATTCGAGAGCAGCAGCGCCGGGGCGCCGGCATCGCCGTCGACCCGGACATGGAACGGCTCGCCCCGGATCGTCATCATCGTCATGGCATCTTCCTCCCGGCGGCGAGCTCGCCGCCTTCAGTGATCGAAATGCGCTGGCCTGAAGACCGCGGCGGCTCGGCGAGATTCTCAGGCATTGCCGCCCATGTATTCCCGCTCTTCCTCATAGAGGACGAGGATGCGGTCGATGATGGCGTCGGTGGCGCCGCGATAAGTGGTGGGGTCGAACAGATCGTCGAGCACTTCCGGCGAAAGCCTACCGGCGAGCTTCGGATGATCGGCCAGGACATCCCTGAGATGGCGGCCGCTGGCGAGGCAGTCGCGGCTGGCTTCCTCGAGCAGGTGGTGGGCTTCGCCGCGGCCGATCGTCTGTGCCAGCGCGAGCGAGACGCGCTCGGCCATCACCAGGCCGTTGGTGAGGTCGAGATTGTACTGCATCTGCTCCGGGAAGACCTGCAGCCCCTCGATCAGCGCGACCGCCTGGTTCAGGGCAGAGCCGGCGATCAGGAAGAGTTCGCGCAGCGTCGGCCATTCGGCATGCCAGCCGCCCATGGCGCGCTCATGCTCCTGCGGCATCGCCGCGAGCATGGTCGCAACCAGCCCCGGCGTGCGCTTTGCCGCTGTCAGGATCAGCGTGCACAGCACTGGATTGCGCTTGTGCGGCATGGCCGAGGAGCCGCCCTTGCCGGGGGCTTCCGGCTCGGCGAGTTCGCCGATCTCGGTCTGCGCCATCAGGGCGATGTCCCCGGCCATCTTGCCAAGATGGCCGAGAAGCAGGCCGAGTTCTGCGGCGATCATGGCAGGGCGCCGGCGCTCGCTATGCCAGGGCACGCGCACGGCGCTGATCGAGGACATGCTGCGGGCGAAGGCCTCCGACACGGCATCGGCCTTGTCGCCGAGCGAGGCGAGGCTGCCGGCCGCGCCACCGAGCTGATGGGCGGACTTCCCCCAGATCATGAAGTCGTCGTGGAACGCGACGACCGGGCTCAGCCAGTTGGCGGCCTTGAGACCAAAGGAGATCGGCACCGCATGCTGCAGGAAGGTGCGGCCGATCATCGGCGTGCGGCGGTGCTCGCGCACGAGCGCGGCGAGGGCATGGGCAAGGAGCGCCGAGCGTTCCAGCAGTAGCTCCCAGGCGGCACGATATTGCTGTGCATGGCCGGAATCGATCACGTCCTGGCTGGTCGCGCCGTAATGCACCCATTTCGCTGCTTCGGCATCGACTGCGGCGACGCGTGCGGTCAGCGCCTTGACCAGCGGGATCGCGGGATTGCCGGCGAGCGTCGCGGCCTTGCCGATCACGGCGATGTCGTAGAGTTCGGCCTTGCACTGGTCGGCGATGATGTCGGCTGCCGCAGCGGGAATGACGCCGACTTCGGCTTCAGCGCGGGCGAGGGTGGCTTCGAAATCGAGCATGCCTTGCAGCGCAGCGCGGTCATCAAGAAGTGCCGCCATCTCGTGATCGGCGAAAAGTTCGCCGTAAAGTCCGCTGTCAGCCATGTCCGGACGCGCCTTCCTGCGGAGCGGTCGTTGCAACCCACATCCCAGCTTCGTCCCCTTGTGCGCGCCGGTGCTTTCCGGTCATGGATTAGGCGGACCTTGGATAGACCCGGGGCCGGGCCGGCTGCAACATGTCAGTGGCCTCGAGAGCGGTGAGGAGCAAGCCCATGGCAATGACGATGACCGGCGAGGCAACGCTGCCCGCGGCCAAGCAGGTGGTCTGGGAGAAGCTCAACGACGCCGAGGTGCTGAAGGCCTGCATTCCCGGCTGCGAGCAGCTCACCAAGGATGACGACACGCATTTCTCGGCGATTGTGAAGGTCAAGCTCGGCCCGGTGAAGGCGACCTTCAAAGGCAAGGTCGAATTGCAGGACCTCGATCCGCCGAACGGCTACCGCATCGTCGGCGAGGGCGAGGGCGGCATCGCCGGCTTCGCCAAGGGTGGCGCCAAGGTCACGCTGGAAGAGGCCGAAGGCGGGCAGACCCTGCTGCGCTACGAGGTCGAGGCGCAGGTCGGCGGCAAGCTGATGCAGCTGGGCTCGCGGCTGATCGATTCGGTCTCGAAGAAGCTGGCCGACGAGTTCTTCGCCAATTTCGCCAAGGCGGTGAGCGAGGGCTGAGGCTCAGGAGGCCTTGCGCAATGCGGCAAGCGCCTCGCTGACCGTCGCTTCCGCCGCGCCGACCTGAAGCGCGATATCGGCGGCAGCGGCATTGGCGCGCTCCAGCGCCTTCTCGGTCTTGCCCAGGCTGTCGTTGACGCGGGTCGCGCTGTCGATAGCCTCGTCCGAGCCGTGCGCGACCTCGGCCGCATGCCGGGCGATGCCGCCGGTGACGCTGCTCTGCTGGGCGACCGCGTCCGAGATCGCCTCGGAATCCGCCTTGATCTCGCCGATCGTTGCGCCGATCGAGGCGGCGCGGACGCCGCAGGCTTCGGCGCTGGCCGAGAGTTCGGCGATCTGCGTCGCGATCTCCTGCGTCGCCGAGGCGGTCTGCGTCGCCAGCGACTTCACTTCGGCCGCGACCACGGCGAAGCCCCGGCCGGACTCGCCGGCGCGGGCCGCCTCGATCGTGGCATTGAGGGCGAGCAGGTTGGTCTGTGCGGCGATGTCGGCGATCATGCCGACCACGGTCTCGATGCTGCGGGTGACATCGCGCAATCTTGCGATCGCGCCGTCCATCGCCTGCGCGTCGGCGACGGCCCGGTTGGCGATCTCCAGGCTCTGGCGCGCGCGCTGGCCGATCTCGGCGATGTTGGCCGACATCTCTTCGGTTGCGGCGGCGGTCTGCATCGCCTTCTCGCGCACGAGCAGCGACGTCTGGGCGACGGAGCCGACCTGATCCTTGATGAAGCTGGTCGCGGCCGAGGTCTCGCCCGCGGTTTCGACGAACAGATCGACGGCGTTGCTGATCGTGCTGTCGAGTTGTCCGATGCGCGAGGTCAGGGTCGCGGCGACCTCGTCGAGCGCCACGCCGCGGCGGCGGGCTTCGGCCGCCTCGAACTCCCGATCGAGCGACATGGCGGTGTTGACGTCATAGGTCAGCACTCTCTCGATGATGAAGAGGTCGTGCGGGATGTCGCGCCGCGAGAAGACGAGGCGCGTGCGGCTCTCTTCCAGGAAGATGCGGAACAGGGTGAAGGCGATCGAGGCGCGGGCGCGGGCGCCGACCTGGCCATGGCGCTCGAGCAAGGTGAGCCGTTCGAGCGAGTCGCAATAGCGCTGGTCGAAATCACCCTCGAAGAGCAGGCGGAAATGATCGGCCTCGGCGGCGTAAAGCTCGGCCGCGGCCGGTTCGACCGCCGGTTTCAGCAGCGGATGGATAGCGAAGGCGCGCGCGAAATCCTGCTCGACGACCTCGACGATGACGCGGTCGACAATGGCGCGATAGCGGCGCAGGCGCCGGCGTTGACGCTCGTCATAGCCGATCGCCGTCAGGCGACGCTGGACGTGTTCGAGGATCGAGGCCAACCGCGCCATCCGTGAGCGCGACGATCGGTGATCGTCATTCCGACCGACGATGCTGCACATGCGTGGTTAAGATTCCACGAAAGTCCCGGCCTGGCGGGTTACGGCGAGCAAGGAGGCCTTTCCGCTCCGCTTTGCCGAAATCATGCAAAAACGTCGCCAAACCGGCCCGCCTGCGGCATGGCTGTCCGCTTGACCGCAGAAAATCCCGGGTCCACACTGCTTTTTGAAGTTGTTCCAAGGAAATTCTCCGCGGACCTGTGGCAGGCCTGCGAGCGAATCGTGCGGTTCTTCGAGATGTCGTGGACCGCGCCGGAAAACAGGCTTTCGGAGGAGTGCCCCATGGCCAATCTGTCGATGACGGTGAACGGCAAGCCCGTCACCGCGAATGTCGATCCACGCACCCTTCTGGTGCAATTCCTGCGCGAAAATCTCAGGCTGACCGGCACCCATGTCGGCTGCGACACCAGCCAGTGCGGGGCCTGCGTCGTCCATCTCGACGGCAAGGCGGTGAAATCCTGCACTACGTTGGCGCTGGCCTGCGAAGGCGCTTCCGTGACCACGATCGAAGGGCTCGCCAATGGCGGGGCGCTGCACCCGATGCAGGAGGCCTTCCGCGAGCATCACGGCCTGCAATGCGGCTTCTGCACCCCGGGCATGATCATGGCGGCAGTCGATATCGTGAACCGGCGCGGCAACGATCTCGACGAGAAGACGATCCGCGAGGATCTCGATGGCAATATCTGCCGCTGCACCGGCTACCACAACATCGTCAAGGCAGTCGCCGCTGGCGCGCAGGCGATGGGCAAGGGCGCAGCCCCGGTCAGGCAGGCCGCCGAATAGCACGCTCCCGTAGCTGCGTCCGGCAGAACCGGCGCGGCCTTCTTCCGATGTGATCCCCGAAACATGCTGATAGCGCCCGCCAAGAGGCGCCACGCCAGAGCAGGATGCGAAAAAGTGGGAACCGGTTTTTCGCGCTGATCCTGCTCCACCGCCAGGAGGAATCCATGTCCGCCACCGGAATCGGCGCTCCCGTCCGCCGCAAGGAAGACCATCGCTTCATCACCGGCCAGGGCCGCTACACCGACGACATCAACCGACCAGGGCAGGCACATGCCTATTTCCTGCGCTCGCCGCACGCCCACGCCACGCTGAAGACAATCGACACCAAGGCCGCGGCGGCAATGCCGGGCGTGCTCGGCATCTTCACCGGCGACGACCTCGCCGCCGACAAGGTCGGTGGTTTGATCTGCGGCTGGATGATCCATTCCAAGGACGGCTCGCCGATGAAAGCTGGCCCGCACCCGGCGCTGGCGCAGGGCAAGGTCCGTTATGTCGGCGACCATGTCGCTGTGGTCGTCGCCGAGACGCTAGCGCAGGCGCGTGACGCGGCCGAGGCGATCGTCGTCGACTATGGCGTGCTGCCGGCGGTGGTCGACACCGCGACCGCGGCCAAGGCGAAGACGCAGGTTCATGCCGAGGCGCCGGACAACACGGTGTTCAACTGGCATCTCGGCGACAAGGGCGCGACGGAGGCCGCGTTCAAGGCGGCCAAGCACGTCACCAAGCTCGACATTGTCAACAACCGTCTGGTGCCGAACCCCATGGAGCCGCGTGCCGCGGTCGGCGATTACGACCAGGGCGAGGGCGCCTTCACGCTCTACACCACTAGCCAGAACCCGCATGTGGCGCGGCTGGTGCTCTCGGCCTTCATCGGCATTGCGCCGGAGAACAAGCTGCGGGTGATCGCGCCGGATGTCGGCGGCGGCTTCGGCTCGAAGATCTTCATCTATGCCGAGGAGACGGTCTGCGTCTGGGTGGCGAAGAAGGTCGGCCGGCCGGTGAAATGGACCTCGGACCGCACCGAGGCCTTCCTCTCCGACGCACATGGCCGCGACCACGTCACCCATGCCGAGCTTGCCATGGACGCAGACGGCAAGATGCTGGCGATGCGGGTCAAGACCACGGCCAATCTCGGCGCCTATCTCTCGACCTTCTCCTCCTCGGTGCCGACCTATCTCTACGCGCCGCTGCTCTCGGGCCAGTACGACATCCCGGCGATCTATTGCGAGGTCGACGCGGTCTACACCAACACCGCCCCGGTCGATGCCTACAGGGGCGCTGGCCGGCCTGAGGCGACCTTCGTGGTCGAGCGCTTGGTCGAGGTCGCGGCACGTGAGCTCGGCAAGGACCCGGCCAAGTTCCGCACGCAGAACTTCATCCGGAAGTTCCCGCACCAGACGCCGGTGATCATGATGTACGACACCGGCAATTACGGCGCCGCGTTGAAGAAGGCGCTCGAGATCATTGATTATAAAGGCTTTCCGAAGCGTCGCCGCGATTCCGGCCGCAACGGCAAGCTGCGCGGCATCGGCTTCTCCGCCTATATCGAGGCCTGCGGCATCGCTCCCTCCGCGGCGGTCGGCTCGCTCGGCGCCGGCGTGGGCCTCTGGGAATCGGCCGAGGTCCGGGTCAATCCGGTCGGCACGATCGAGGTTTTGACCGGCTCGCACAGCCATGGCCAGGGCCATGAGACGACCTTCGCCCAGCTCGTCTCCGACCGGCTCGGCGTGCCCCTGGAGAACGTCTCGATCGTCCATGGCGACACCGACAAGGTGCAGATGGGCATGGGCACCTATGGCTCGCGCTCGGGCGCTGTCGGCATGTCGGCGATCTTCAAGGCGATCGACAAGGTGATCGCCAAGGGCAAGAAGGTCGCCGCCTATGTGCTGGAGGCCGACGAAGCCGATATCGACTTCAAGGACGGCAACTTCACCGTGAAGGGCACCGACCGGAAGCTCGATTTCGGCTCCTGCGCGCTGCAGGCCTATGTCGCCCACAAGTTCAACGGCCAGGACCTCGAGCCCGGGCTGAAGGAGGGGGCGTTCTACGACCCGACCAACTTCACCTTCCCGGCCGGCGTCCATATCTGCGAGCTTGAGATCGATCCCGACACCGGCGTCACCAGGATCGAGCGCTGGGCCGCGGTCGACGATTTCGGCAATGTCATCAACCCGATGATCGTCGAGGGCCAGGTCCATGGCGGCATCGCCCAGGGCGTCGGTCAGGCGCTGCTCGAAGGGGCGCGCTACAACACCGACGGCCAGCTCGTGACCGCGAGCTTCATGGACTATTGCATGCCGCGCGCCGACGATTTGCCGTCCTTCGAGGTCGGCATGACGGTGACGCCTTGCCCGTCGAACCCGCTCGGGATCAAGGGCTGCGGCGAGGCCGGCGCCATCGCCGCACCGCCCGCGGTCATCAACGCCATCACCGACGCGCTCGGCCATGAGGACATCGCCATGCCGGCGACGCCGCAGGCCGTCTGGCGCGCCGCGCAGAAAACGCTCAGCCGCATGGCTGCCGAGTGATCTGAAAGGACGAGACGATGTACGCCTTCACCTATCACCGCCCGGCGACCGCGCGACAGGCCGCCAGCCTCCTCGCCAAGAAGGAGGACGCCAAGCTCCTCGCTGGCGGCCACACCTTGCTGCCGACGATGAAGCAGCGCCTGGCCTCGCCCAGCGCGCTGGTCGACCTCTCATCCTGCGCCGACCTCAAGGGCATCGCCCGCAAGGGCCGCAACCTCGTGATCGGCGCGATGACGACCCATGCCGAAGTCGCCTCCTCGCCCGAGGTGCAGGAGGCGATTCCGGCGCTGGCCAATCTCGCCAGCCATATCGGCGACCCGCATGTGCGCCATCGCGGCACGATTGGCGGCTCGGTCGCCAACAACGATCCAGCGGCCGATTATCCGGCGGCGCTGCTGGCACTCGGCGCGACGGTGGTGACCAACAAGCGCAAGCTGCCGGCGGAGGAGTTCTTCAGCGGCCTCTACGAGACGGCGCTGGACGAGGGCGAGATCATCGTCAAGGTCTCGTTCCCGGTCGCCTCCAAGGCCGGCTACGCCAAGTTCCGCAATCCGGCCTCGCGCTATGCGCTGGTCGGCGTCTTCGTCGCCAAGCGCGGCAGCGAGATCGCCGTCGCAGTGACCGGGGCGGGCGAGGGCGGTGTCTTCCGCTGGCCGGAAGCGGAGGCGGCGCTGAAGGCGCGCTTCGCGGGCAAATCGCTCGATGGCCTCAAGCACACCGCCAAGGGCATCAATGGCGACATCCACGCCGATGCCGAGTACCGCGCCCATCTGATCGGCGTGATGGCCAGGCAGGCGGTGGCGCAGGCGACGGGGAAGGCTTGAGCAGGTCGTAATGCGTCATGCTCGGGCTTGGCCCGAGCATTTCAGGCCGGAGAGGGCGCCGATCCGCGCCTTCTCGTCATGAGATTCCCGGGTCTGCGCTTCGCTTTGCCCGGGAATGACGGAAGCGGCTCAATAAAAGAACCGCTCCTCGACGATCTTGCCGTTCTTCACCGTGTAGAGCCCGATCTCGTGCATCTTGCGGCGCTCGCCGCTCTCCTTGACGGTGACGTCGAAGTAGAAGTGCACGGCGAACTGGTCGCCGTTGAGATAGGGGCCCGCGGTGGTGAACTCGTGCACCTCGTGATTGGCGACCCACCATTCGCCCTTGCGCTTCACCGCCTCCTTGCCGTGACACTCGGCCATCGGTCCCGGCATGTTCTCGAAACTGGCGATGTCCGCGGCATTATGGGTCGCGGCCGCCTCGTCGTGCTTGCCCTCCTTCAGCAGGGCGACGAAATCATTGGCGAGATCCTGCGTGGTCATTGGCGTCTTCTCCATGAGGCCATCATGCTAGACTCCAAGCCCGTCCCGATCGTGGCAGCAGAGCGCTCTGCGCCGGCGCCGCTTCCGTCGCTGCCGGCCGCAGGCTAGACCTTGTCCATGCTGACCTCATCGCGCCTTCCGACCTCGATCGACGCCACGCTCTCTTTGCTGCAGGCGCAGGGCTATGTCGCCGACCGGGCGCTGGCGACCGTGCTCTTCCTGGCGCTGCGCATGAAGCGACCGCTGCTGCTCGAGGGCGAGGCCGGCACCGGCAAGACCGAGATCGCCAAGGTGCTGTCGGCCGGGCTCGGGCGCCGGCTGATCCGTCTGCAATGCTATGAGGGGCTCGACCTCGCTTCCGCCGTCTACGAGTGGAACTATGCCGGCCAGATGATGGCGATCCGCCTTGCCGAGGCTGGCGGCGTCGCCGGCGATCGCGAGCGGCTGGAGAGCGACCTGTTCTCCGAGCGCTATCTGGTCAAGCGCCCGCTGCTGCAGGCGCTGGAGCCGCAGGAGGGCGGCGCGCCGATCCTGCTGATCGACGAGCTCGACCGCACCGACGAGGCCTTCGAGGCCTTCCTGCTCGAGGTGCTGGCCGATGCGCAGGTGACGATCCCCGAGCTCGGCACGGTCAAGGCGGCCGAGCCGCCGATCGTGATCCTGACCTCGAACCGCACACGCGAGATTCATGACGCGCTGAAGCGCCGCTGCCTCTATCACTGGGTCGGCTATCCCGATGCCGCCCGCGAGCTCGCGATTCTGAAGGCGAAGGCGCCCGCGGCGCCGGCCAAGCTGGCGAAGCAGGTCGTTTCCTTCGTGCAGGCGATCCGCAAGGAGGAATTGTTCAAGGCGCCGGGCGTCGCCGAGACGCTCGACTGGGCGAGCGCGCTGGTCGAGCTCGACGCGGTCGCGCTCGACCCGGCCATCGTCTCCGATACGCTCGGCGCGCTGCTGAAATACCAGGACGACATCCAGGCGATGCAGGGCTCGAAGGTCGGCGAACTGCTCGACCAGGCCAAGCAGGCGGCGCGGGCGTAGGAACCTGTCATTCTCGGGCGGAGCGAAGCGCAGACCCGAGAATCTCGGGCAAGATCAGACTGGTTTCCGAGATGCTCGGGACAAGCCCGAGCACGACGCACTACGACGGGAGCAAGCGATGAACGACGACATCAAGGCGATCGAGGCCGCAACCTGGACCTATCTCGACGGGCTCTATGAAGGCGACGTCGACAAGCTGACTTCGGTCTTTCATCCGACCAGCGCGCTGACCCAGTCGCTCGACGGCGAGCTCAAGGTGGTGCCGCGCGAGCAATGGTTCGAAGCGGTGCGGGGCCGCAAGTCGCCGAAGGAGACCGGGCTGGAGCGCGGCGACCACATCCTCGCGATCGACCTGGTCGGGCCGTCCATGGCGCTGGTCAAGGTCAAGTGCCAGATGCCGCCGCGCTATTTCACCGACCTTTTGTCGTTCCTGAAGGTCGATGGCAGGTGGGTCGTGGCGCAGAAAGTGTTCATGACCGAGACGGCCGCTTGAGCGGCAAGCTGCCCGAGAACGTCGCCTATTTCGCCCGTGCCTTGCGGGGCGCCGGCCTGCGTGTCGGGCCGGGCGCCGTCGTCGAGGCGGTCCAGGCGCTGGCCGATGGCGCGCTCGGCGGACGTGAGGACGTCTACTGGGCGCTGCATGCGATCTTCGTGAAGAAGCACGAAGATTCAGCAGTTTACGACCAGGCCTTCCGGCTGTTCTGGCGCCGGCGCGGGCTGATCGAGAAATTGATGGCGCAAATGTCGCCGGTGACGCCGCGGGTCGACAGCGAGCCGCAGAAGCCGGAAGCGGGCGCCCTGCGCGTCGCCGAGGCCTTCACCCCGCCGCCACGCGAGGACGAGCCGCCGGTCGAGCTGACCGAGCTCAGCGCGCGCCTCACCGTTTCCGAGCGCGAGACGCTGAAATCGCGCGACTTCGCCCAGATGAGCGCGGCCGAGATCGCGAGGGCGCGCCAGCTCATCGCCGAGCTTCGGCTACCCAATGATGCCGTGCCGACGCGGCGCTTCCAGGCGGCGCATGCCGGCGCGCGGATCGATCCGCGCCGCACCTTCCGCCGCTCCTTGCGCGGCGGCGGCGCCTCGATCGATCTCGCCTTTCGCGAGCGGGCGCAGGTGCATCCGCCGCTGGTCGCGCTCGTCGACATCTCCGGCTCGATGGCGGAGTATTCGCGCATCTTCCTGCATTTCCTGCACGCGATCACCGAGCAGCGCCGGCGCGTGCATTCCTTTGTCTTCGGCACGCGCCTGACCAATGTCACCCGCATGCTCCGCGCCCGCGATCCCGACGAGGCGCTGGCGCTCGCCGGCAAGGCGGCGCCGGACTGGGAGGGCGGCACGCGGATCGCTTCGGCGCTGCACGCCTTCAACCGGGTCTGGTCGCGCCGGGTGCTGGCGGGCGGGGCGGTCGTCCTGCTCTTCACCGATGGGCTGGAGCGGCATCTCGGCCCCGATCTCTCCTTCGAGATGGACCGCCTGCACCGCTCCTGCCGGCAACTGACCTGGCTCAATCCGCTCTTGCGCTATGACGCCTTCGAGGCGCGGGCCAGCGGCATCCGGACGATGCTGCCACATGTCGACCAGTTCCGCCCGATCCACAACCTCGCGGCGATGGCCGATCTCTGCACTGCATTGTCATCCGATGCACGGCAGATCACCGATCCGCGCCAGTGGTTGAAGAAGGCGGGTTGAGTCATGATCTCAGCACTATCCGTAGCGGGACCGCTCCCATGATCAGCACCGACAGCGACATCCTCGCCACCGCCGAGGCCTGGGCCAGGGCCGGGCGCGGTGTCGCGCTCGCCACCGTGGTCGAGACCTGGGGCTCGGCCCCGCGCCCGGTCGGCTCACACCTCGTCATCGACGGCGAGGGCAATTTCCTCGGCTCGGTCTCGGGCGGCTGCGTCGAGGGCGCGGTCGTGGCCGAAGCCGGCGATGTGATCGCCGACGGCAAGCCGCGCATGCTCGAATTCGGCGTCGCCGACGAGGCCGCCTGGCAGGTCGGCCTGTCCTGCGGTGGTCGCATCAAGGTCTATGTCGAGCCGGTGCGGGCTTAAGGAAACGGACTGATGGCCTCCTGGGAAACGCTCCTAGCCTTCGCGACGGTGACGCTGCTCATCGCCTATTTTCCGGGTCCGGCGCTGCTCTATACGGCGGCGCAGACCATCGCCCATGGCCGCAAGGCCGGGCTGATGGCGATGCTCGGCATCCATCTCGGCTGCTATGTCCACGTCGTCGCCGCGGCCTTCGGCCTGTCGGCGGTGTTCAAGCACGTGCCTGAACTCTATCTCGCGGTGAAGATCGTCGGCGCGCTCTATCTGGTCTGGCTCGGCATCGGCATGATCCGCTCCAAGCTGGGCGGCGAGATGCAGGCGGTGGCGCCGGCCAAGACGGTCCGGCGCGCGCTGATCGATTCCTTCATCGTCGAGGTGCTGAACCCGAAGGTCGCGCTGTTCTTCATCGCGCTCTTGCCGCAGTTCGTCGATCCTGCTGCCGCGCTGCCGGTCTGGGCGCAGTTCCTGATCCTCGGCATCATCGTCAACTTCGCCTTCTCCTCGGCCGACCTGATCACTGTCCTGGCTGCCAGCCTGGTGATGAAGACGATGAAGGCGAGCCGCGCCGGCTTCGCCTTCGGGCGCTGGCTCGGCGGCTCGCTGATGATCGGGCTCGGCCTCAAGCTCGCCACCGACAAGGGCTGACCCGATGGCCTCGATCGAAGTCCTGTTCGCACTCGTCCTGGCGACGCTCGTCTTCGCCTATATCCCGGGCCCGGCGGTGCTCTACATTGCTGCCCAGACCATGTCGCGTGGCCGCAAGGCCGGCTTCATGGCGGTGCTCGGTGTTCATCTTGCCGACTATGTCCATGTCCTCGCCGCCGCCTTCGGCCTGTCGGCGATCTTCAGGCATGTGCCGGAGCTCTACCTGGCGATGAAGCTGCTTGGCGCCGCCTATCTGATCTGGCTTGGCATCAGCTTCTTCCGCCGTGTCGCGCCTGTGCAGGCCGCCGCTGAAGTCTCGCCGCGCACGCCGATGCGGGCCCTTGCCGACAGCCTCGCGGTCGAGCTGCTCAACCCCAAGACGACGATCTTCTTCGTGTCCTTCCTGCCGCAATTCGTCGATCCGTCGGCGAGCCTGCCGCTCTGGGCGCAGTTCCTGATCCTCGGCGTGGTGGTGAATCTGCTTTTCACCTCCTCCTCGATCATGACAGTGCTGACCGCCTCCTACATGCAGGCGAAGGTCGCTGCCAACGGCATGGCGCAGCGCGTGATCCGGGCGATCGGCGGCACCATCCTGATCGGGCTCGGCGCCCGCATCGCGCTCGACCGGAACTGAGACATGGATCTCCCGCTCCTCTCCACGCTCAATACCGAGCGCGCCGCCCGGCGCGCGACGGTTCTGGTGACCGAGCTCGGCGCAGGCGAGCAGCGCCTGGTCAAGGAGGCCGATCTTTCCGGCGATGTGCTGGCGGAAGCGCTCGACAAGCAGTTGCACAGCGGCAAGAGCGGCAATGTCGAGGTCGACGGCAAGGCCTATTTCCTGACCGTGCAGGCGCCGCCGCCGCGCATCGTCGTCACCGGCGCGGTCCATATCTCGCAGGCGCTGGCACCGATGGCGAAGCTGCTCGATCTCGACGTCACGGTGATCGATCCGCGCACCGCCTTCGCCACGCAGGAGCGCTTCCCGGAGGTGACCTTGCTGGCGCAGTGGCCGGAGGAGGCGCTGCAGCGCGTTCCGTTCGACCGCTACACCGCCTTCGTCGCGCTGACGCATGACCCGAAGATCGACGACCCGGCGCTGATCGCGGCACTGCGCTCGGACTGCTTCTATATCGGCGCGCTCGGCAGCCGGAAGACGCATGGCAAACGGCTGGAACGGCTCGCCGCTGCCGGTTTCGGCGAGGCCGATGTGAAACGCATCCATGCGCCGATCGGGCTCGACATCGGTGCGGTCTCACCGGCCGAGATCGCGCTCGCCATCCTCGGCGAGATCGTGCAGGGCCTGCGCGGCCCGCGCCGCAAGCCCGCTTGAGAGACGCCTGATGAAGTTCGGTCCCGTTCCCATCGCTGAGGCCGCCGGCGCCGTGGCTGCGCACACTGTCCGGGCGGGCGAGGCGATCGTGCGCAAGGGCGCGACGATCAGCGAGGACGATGTCCGCAAGCTCGCCGCGGCCGGCCTGAGCGAGATCGTCGCGGTCGAGTTCGAGGCCGGCGACATCGACGAGAACACCGCCGCCGAACAACTGGCGCGGGCGTTGGCGGGCAAGGCGGTTGTCACAGAGGCGCCGTTTACCGGCCGGGTCAACCTGTTCGCCGCAGCGCCAGGCGTGCTGCGGATCGATGCGGGCGTGATCGATGCGCTGAACGCCGTCGACGAGGCGATCACGGTCGCGACCCTGCCGGCGCTGAAGCCGGTCGTCGCCGGCGAGATGGTCGGTACCGTCAAGATCATCCCCTATGCCGTGCCGGAAAAGCGCATCGCCGAGGCGCTCGAACGTCTCGGCGCCGATAAGCCGATCGCCGTCGCCGAGTACAGGCTGAAATCGGTCGCGGTCGTCTCGACGCTGCTGCCGGGCCTGAAGACCAGCGTGGTCGACAAGACCTTGCGCACCATGGCCGAGCGGCTCGAGCCGGCCAGCGCTGCGATCGAGCGCGATGCCCGCGTTCCGCATGAGAGCCCGCCGCTGGCGAAGGCGATCCGCGAGGCGGTGGCCGGGCCGGCCGAGCTCGTCGTCGTCTTCGGCGCCTCGGCGATCACCGACCGGCGCGATGTCGTCCCAAAGGCCTTGGTCGAAGCCGGGGGCACGGTCGAGCATCTCGGCATGCCGGTCGATCCGGGCAACCTCCTGATGCTCGGTGTGCTCGACGGCAAGCCGGTGATCGGCGCGCCGGGCTGCGCCCGCTCGCCCAAGGAGAACGGCTTCGACTGGGTGCTGCAGCGCAGCCTCGCCGGCGTGCCGGTGACGCGGGCCGAGATCCAGAAGATGGGCGTCGGCGGGCTCCTGATGGAGATCGTGTCGCGGCCGCAGCCGCGTGCGCCCGGCCATGGCGAGGCCGCGCCCGTCGCCGGCATCGTGCTGGCGGCCGGACGCTCGACCCGGATGGGCACCGGCAACAAGCTGCTGCAGGACGTCCGTGGCAAGCCGCTGGTGCGCCATGCCGTCGAGGCGCAGATCGCCTCGCGCGCCGCGCCGATCATCGTCGTCACCGGCCATCAGCAGGACGAGGTTCGCGCCGCGCTCGCTGGGCTCGACGTCACCGTCGTGCACAATGCAGCCTTTGCCGAGGGCCTCTCCGGCTCGCTGAAGGCCGGGCTCGCGGCGCTGCCCAAGGACGTGCCGGGTGTCGTCGTCTCGCTCGGCGACATGCCGAACGTCACCGCTGGCGTGATCGACCGGCTGGCACAGGCCTTCGCCGACCGGCCCGACGCGCTCGCCGTGGCGCCGACCCTGCTCGGCCAGCGCGGCAATCCGGTGCTGCTGGCGCGAAAGCTCTTTCCCGAGGTGGCCAGGCTCGGCGGCGATCAGGGCGCGCGCCGCCTGCTCGATGCGGCCGGTGATGCGGTCGAGGAGGTTGCGCTCGACGACCCCGCCATCGCGCTCGACATCGATACGCCGGAAGCGCTCCGGGCGCTGACGGGGCAGGGGCCGCGCTGAGGCGTCAGCGCTTCCAGTGCAGTCCCAGCGTGACATAGGCACCGGCCTTCTCGTCGCTGGTCTTCTGGAGGCCGCCGGCGAGGCGCCAGTCCAGGCCGAGCAGATGCAGGCCGGTGAGATGCAGGCCCAGCCGCAGCTTGTGATAGTCGCGCTCGCGATAGCCCTCGATCTCGGGGCCGAGATAGAGCTCGTCGATCAGCCGCCAGCCTCCGGCGAGGCGCCCCCAATAGCGGCCGCCATCGGCAGGGATCGCATAGGCATTGGCCTGCAGCAGCCAGTTCTCCGCCGGCCTCGACCAGAGATCGGCCTGCAGCCGCAGCATCCCGCGCTGCTCGAAGCTGCGGTCGCGCCGGGTCTCGCTGTAGCGGGCCTCGATTTCGGGGCCGACCGAGAGGGACAGGAAAGTGTCGCCGATCCGCCATTCATAGCCGAGCTGCGCATGGAACTCGGTCTTGTAGAGGCGTCCCTCGTTCGGTTTGCGCTGCGCCGGCTCGACGCTCTCACCCCATTTCAGGCCGAGGCGGAAGCCGCTGGCATCGAGGCCGCCGCCATCGCCGAACGCCCATTTCAGCCCGATCGAGCCATAGGTCTTGCTGGCATCAGCCTCGAGCGAGCCGAAGATCACAAGCGACAGCGGGCTGCGTTCCATGAGGGCTGGGTCGGCCTTCGCGGCCGAGGAGGCGAGCGCGACCGCCGCGCCGAATCCGCGCGCGAGCATGCCTGACCGGCCCGCGACACCCCACGCCACACCAACGCCCCTTCCGCCCCTGCGACGGGACGGCGCCCCATTACACGTTATGAGTGTGGCAGTTGGCAGAATTCCTGCAAGCTTTTGTTAACCATCGCGGTGCAGCCTGAAGGCAGCCGGCTCATCGTCTTCCTGGTCAGAGGAGCGTATCGGTCATGGTCTCGCAGGATTTTATCCGCCAGCTGGCAGGTTACGGGCTGACGACCGCCAGGATCCTTTACCGGATGCCGGATCACCCCGACTTTCTCCAGACCTATGTCTGGCAGGAATACGATCTGGCGCCGCGCTTTCCGGAGCTGCACAAGTTTCTCGATTTCTGGCGACGTGAACTCGACGGTCCCTTGCACTCGATCACCGTGGCGCATGCGCGTCTCATTCGCCCGGCCGAGATCGTCAATGTGAACGGCGTGCTGACGCTGCACTGACTGCCATGCACCATGCAGGGTTGTTGGGCTGCTGTGGGGCATGCTAGGCCGCAGGCCCTGCTCATCGCCTGGCGAGCCTGCTTGTCCTCCCCCCTGCGCACCTCCGGACTGCTGATCGCGCTCGCTCACCTGCCGGGTCCGCGCGTCGCTGTCGGCGACATCGTCGCGGCGCTGCGCGACCGGGCCTATGCGCTGCTGGTGGTGCTGCTCGGCTTGCCGAATTGCCTGCCGATGCCGCCGCCGATCCCGCTGGTCTGCGGCCTGGTCCTCGCCTTCGTCGCCGCGCAGATGCTGATGGCCCGGGCCACGCCATGGCTGCCGCAGCGGCTGCTCAACCGCAGCATCGCCCAGGCGGACCTTGCTCGCGCCGTCCAGCGTGCGCTGCCGCCGCTGATCCGGCTCGAACGCTTCTCGAAGCCGCGGCTGACCATGCTCGGTGGCCCCTTCGCATTGCCGGTGCTCGGCGCCGTCCTGCTGATCCTGGCGCTCGGGCTGATCGTCGCGGCGCCGTTCATCGGCCAGATTCCGCTGGGGCTCGCCGTCTGCCTGGTCGGTCTCGGCCTGGTCGAGCGCGATGGCGTCGTGATCATAGCCGGCGCCGTGGTCGGCGCAGCCGGTCTCGCTCTGTCGGCGGGCTTCGCCTATGCGCTGGTGAGCTGGGTTGCGGGCTTCTTCTGAGCCAGTTCGCTTAGGCCGCGAGCGCCTGCTCGAACGGCCGGTCGAGCGCCAGAAGCCGGTCGATCTCGTCCGGCGGCACGCCCTTCGAGAACAGGAAGCCCTGCAGCTCGTGGCAGCCGATCGCCTGCAGGAAGCGGTGTTGCTCGGCCGTCTCGACGCCCTCCGCGCAGACGCGCAGGCCCAGCGCCCGGCCGAGATGCACGACCGAGTGGACGAGGATCGCGGATTCGCCCGTCGCTTCCATGTATTCAAGGAAGGAGCGGTCGATCTTGATCTTGTCGAAGGCGAAGCGGCGCAGATAGATCAGGCTGGAGTAGCCGGTGCCGAAATCGTCGAGCGCCAGGCTGACGCCATGGGCGCGCAGATCCATCATCGCAGCTTCCGCGGCGTCGGCGTCCTCGACAACGACACCCTCGGTCAGTTCGAGCTCGAGCCGGTCAGGTTCGAAGCCGGTCTCCTCGAGGATCCGGATCACGCTGGCGACGAAATCCTTGTGGCGGAACTGGATCGGCGAGACGTTGACCGCGAGCTTGATGCCCGGCCATTGCCGGGCCTGTTCGCAGGCGCGCCGCAGCACCCATTCGCTGAGCGGAACGATCAGGCCGCGCTCTTCGGCGATTCCGATGAATTCGGATGGCGGCACCATGCCGTGCTCGGGATGCGGCCAGCGCACCAGCGCCTCGACGCCGACAATGCTGGCACCATCGATCGAAACCTGTGGCTGAAAATGCAATAGCAGCTCGTCGCGAGCGATCGCGTTGCGCAGATCCTCTTCGACCATGCGCTTGAGCTGCAGGGCCCGGTTCATCTGCGGTTCGAAGAAGGAATACCGGTTCCGGCCTTCGTTCTTTGCCTGGTAGAGCGCGGTGTCGGCAAGGCGCAGCAGCGTGCTGCGATCACCGCCGTCCTGTGGCGCGTGGGCGATGCCGATCGAGCAGCCGATGGTGACGGCGACGCCGGCGATCTCGAAGGGCGCGGTCAGCGCGTCGAGGATGCGCTGGCCGAGCGCGGCGCTGGCGCCTGGCGCGGCCATATGGGTCTGGATGATGCCGAACTCATCGCCGCCGAGCCGGGCGACCGTGTCGCCGAGGCGCAGGATCGTGGTCAGGCGCAGCGCGACCTGCCGGATCAGCTCGTCGCCGGCATTGTGGCCATAGGTGTCATTGACCGCCTTGAAGCGGTCGAGATCGAGCATCAGCACGGCGAGCGCGCTCTTGGTGCGGCCGAGTTGGGCGAGTTCCTGATCGAGCCTGAGATCGAAGGTGCGGCGATTGGGCAGGCCGGAGAGCTCGTCCTGCCCGGCGAGCCGGTGGATCTGGCTTTCGCGCGAGGCGATCTGCTGCGCGGCGCTGCGCAGGCGATGGAAGACATAGGCGAACAGCGCGACGAACAGGACGATGACTGCGCCGAGCGCCCAGGCGAACTGATGGATCATGGCGTCGCCGGGGCGTTCCGGCGTCCAGCTCAGCCAGGCGCCGACCGAACCGTCGGGCGAAGGAATATCGCGCCGTTCCAAAGGACTGGCGGGCTGCGTGGTGACGATCTCGAGCCGCGGCACGCGATAGCGCCGGCCGAGCTCGTCGAGCTGATTCTGGTTGACCCGGCGATGGCCCACGATGAAGGCGGCCCCTTCGCTGCCGACCTGCTGGCTGGCCGCCTGTTCCGGAGTACGCAGATCGGCGGCGATGATGCCGAACGTCTCGGTTCCCCGATGCACCAGCACGGCTCTGACCGGGCCGCTGCCGATGCCGGGCAACTGCGCCGGCGCAGCACCGCCGGGCAGGTCGGGCCGGAGCCGGAGCAAGGCGTCGTAGTCGGCCTGCGCTCCGGTCTGGCGTCCTTCGACACCGGCGAGAACGCGACCCGAAGCCGTGACCAGATAGGTGCCGTCGAAATCGAGGAAGCGATTGGCCAATTGGGCGAAGGCCCATTGCAAGGTGGCGTTCGGCAGGACGCTGTTGAGGACGGGCGCCAGGACGCCGGCGGCCTGCAGATTCTCGAACCGCAGGCGGCGCAGATGGACCTGGGTCGCGAGCGCCGCCTCGACGCGATCGCGCTGCCGTTCGGCCTCGATCTGGTTGGCGTCCCTGACCATCGCGGTCATCACGCCGAGGATCGCCGCGAGCACGAGCGCAAACGCGGTCGCCAGCATCGGCAGGGTGCGAGTCAGCGTGCGCGCCGAGGATTCACTGCTCGTGATCTTTACAAGAGTCGGCAAAGGCCCTGACCTGTGGACGGCGCACTGGCTACGGACTTTGGCAGGGGAATCTTGCCATCCCGTTTAGAGAACCGTCTAGAAGTCGGCGAAGTTGCAGATCCTTCGGCTAATATCGTCGCGCTGGTGCTAGTCGCCGGTCGGCTCGTAGGGCGGGCGGGGGATCGCCATATGGGCGGCGCGGAGCGCTGCCGACCAGCGCTCTCGCAGATCGTGGAAATAGGGCTCGCCGGCTTCGATGCGGCGGTTGAGCTCGGGGGCTGCGGCATCGCGCCGAAGCACGATCAGATCGATCGGCAGGCCGACGCCGAGATTGGAGCGCATGGTCGAATCCATCGAGATCAGGCCGACCTTGAGCGCGTCGTAGAGATGGGTCTTGAAGGTGACGGCGCGGTCGAGGATCGGCTTGCCGTATTTGTGCTCGCCGATCTGCAGGAACGGCGCATCCATGCCGCATTCGATGAAGTTGCCGGCCGAATAGACCATGAACAGCCGCATCGGCTGGCCGCTGATCTGGCCGCCGAACAGGAACGACATGTCGAACTTGACCCCGGCATCGCGCAGCGCCTCGCCGTCGCTCTCGCGCACGATGCGGACGGCGCGGCCGACGAGCTGGGCGGCGCGGAACATCGACGGCGCGTTCTGGAGCGACTCCGGCTCGCCCGTTTCCGGATTGGGGATGCCCTCATGCAGCAGGCTGACCACCGACTGGGTGACGGAGAGGTTGCCGGCGGTGGCGAGGGCCATCGTCCGCTCGCCCGGCCAGGAGAAGACGTGCAGCTTGCGGAAGGTCGAGATGTCGTCGAGCCCGGCATTGGTGCGGGTGTCGGCGATCATCACGAGCCCGTCCTGGACGAGGATGCCGGCGCAATAGGTCAAGATCGATCTCCGCAATACGCCGCCATGGCGCGCGAAGCTGGTATCAGGCCGGCATGACAGCGACAATGCGCGGAGGCTGCTACTGCCCCTGGAAGCGCGGCGTCGCCGCCTGGGCGCTGACCTCGACCAGGAGGCTTTCGCCCTGGCCGCCGGCGCGGGCGCCGCGAACCGGGGCGGCGTCGGCGTAGTCCAGCCCGGTTGCGACGCGGACATGGGTGTCGATCGGGCAGAGTCCGTTGGCGGCGTCGAAGCCGATCCAGCCATAGTCGGGCAGCCAGGCCTCGGCCCAGGCGTGGGCGCCGTCGGCATGGGGCAGGGCATCGGAGGCCGCGACATAGCCGGAGATATAGCGCGCAGGTGCGCCGAGCATGCGTGCGCAGGTCATGAAGACATGGGCGACGTCCTGCGGGATGCCTTCGCCGGCCTCGGCACAGGCGGCCGCGCCGATGCCGAGATGGTCGGCGGTCGGCACGCAGCGGATCTCGGCCTTGATCGTCTCCATGAGCGCGTGCAGCTTGGTCAGGTCGCTGCCGTTCCGGCCCGCGGCCTTGCCGGCGAGCGCCCGCAGCCCTTCGCTGGATTGGGTCAGGCGGGTGTCGCGCATGAACACATCCGGCGGAACCTTCTCGACCACGCCGCGAACCGCGCCGGCGAGGTCAACGGTTTCGACCAGGCCGTTGATCTCGATCACATAATTCTCGATCGGGCCGTCGGCGGAGAAGTCGTGGGTCAGGTTGCCGAACGGGTCCTGCCCGGCATGGAGCCGCCCGTCGATGCTGGGCGCTATGCGCCATGACATGACGTGCTGGCCGTCATGGTCGCGCGGCGTCAGCCGCAGCACCTGCCGGAGCTGGCGCACCGGCTCGGCATAGGCATAGGCGATGCTGTGGGAGATCCGGATCCGCATGCGGTGAGGAATCCAAGTTCTGTTAGAGGCTCTTATTGCAGGTATTGCTCGACGATGACGTTTCCGAGGCGGTTATTCTCGGTGATGAAATCCTCGATGAACTCATGCAGCCCACGCTGGAGAACCGCCTCGATCGGCGTGTTGGCGAGATGGGTCAATGTCTTGCGCGCCTGGCGCTGCGCCGGCCCGTGCCGGTTGTAGGCGTCGCCGATCTGGTCGAGGAAGCGCGAGATGTTCTCGTAGCAGCTCGCCAGCGAGCGCGGCATGCGCCGGTTGAGGATCAGGAGGTCGGCGATCAGCACCGGCTTCACTGCCTGGCGATAGACCCAGTGATAGGCGGTCAGCGCCGAGACCTCGCGCAGCATCGTGGTCCACTGGAAATAGTCGAGCGAGCCGCCGACCTGCTCGGTCTCAGGCAGCAGGACATGGTACTTCACGTCGAGGATGCGGGCGGTGTTGTCGGCCCGCTCGACATTCACGCCGAGCCGCGAGAACCAGTAGCCGTCGTCGCGCAGCATGGTCCGGTAGGCCGAGCCGTCGAAGGCGAGCGAGACGTTCTTCACCCAGTCGAGGAAGCGGGCGAACTCCTCGCGGTCCATGCGCTTGCGCTCGAAGCGCTGCAGTTCGAGCCAGGCGCCGTTGAGCGCGTCCCACATCTCCGAGGTCAGCGCGGTGCGGACCGCGCGGGCGTTGGAGCGGGCGAGGGCGAAGCAATTGCGGATCGAAGTGGGGTTGTCCGGGTTGAAGCTGAGGAAGTCGCAGACATTGCGCTCGTTGGCCTCGCCATAGGCCTTGGCGAAGGTGTCCTCGCAGCCGGCGGTGGCGACGGCGCTCTGCCATTCGGTGCCGGCGCCGCCATAGGCTGAAGGCAGATTGGTCAGGCGGGTGGTGGCGTCGAGGATGCGGGCGAGATACTCGGCCCGCTCCACATAGCGCGAGACCCAGTAGAGGCTGTCGGCGGTACGGGAAAGCATGATCAGGTCCGGTCTTCTGGCGTGAAGCGGTTCGCGCGGGCGCTCGGGTTGCGCAAGGGGCTGGATCGAAGGCGCTCCCGCTCGCTCATGCATCGAGAACCCAGGTGTCCTTGGTGCCGCCGCCCTGGCTGGAATTGACCACGAGCGAGCCCTCCTTGAGCGCGACGCGGGTCAGCCCGCCCGGCACGCAGGAGATGCCGTTGGCGCCGGAGAGGACGTAAGGGCGCAGGTCGACATGGCGCGGCGCGACGCCCGAGGCGACGAAGGTCGGGCAGGTCGAGAGCGCCAGCGTCGGCTGGGCGATAAAGCCCTCCGGCTGGTTCTTCAGCTTCTTGCGGAAGGTGTCGATCTGCTGCTTGCTGGCATGTGGGCCGACCAGCATGCCGTAGCCGCCGGAGCCGTTGACCTCCTTGACGACGAGCTTCTCGAGATTGTCGAGCACATAGGCATTGGCCTCGGGCTCGCGGCAGCGATAGGTCGGCACGTTCTTGAGGATCGGCTCCTCGCCGGTGAAGAACTTCACGATCTCCGGCATGTAGCTGTAGACCGCCTTGTCGTCGGCGACGCCGGTGCCGACCGCATTGGCCAGCGTGACGTTGCCGGCCTTATAGGCGCCGATGATGCCGGGCACGCCGAGCACCGAGTCGCTGCGGAAGACGAGCGGATCGATGAAATCGTCGTCGATGCGGCGGTAGATCACGTCGACGCGCTTCGGCCCCTGCGTCGTGCGCATATAGACGACGTCGTCCTTGACCAAGAGGTCCGAGCCTTCGACCAGTTCGACGCCCAGCTTATCGGCCAGGAAGGAGTGCTCGTAGAAGGCCGAATTGTACTGGCCGGGCGTCAGCAGGCAGATCGTCGGATCGGACGAGGCTGTGCGCGGCGCGACCGAGCGCAAGGTCGCAAGCAGTTGGTCGGGATAGTTGTCGACCGGTGCGACGCGATGGGTGGCGAAGAGCTCCGGGAAGAGCCGCAGCATCACCTCGCGGTTCTCCATCATGTAGGAGACGCCGGACGGCGTGCGGGCATTGTCCTCGAGCACGTAGAAGGTGTCGGCGTCGACCCGGACGATGTCGATGCCGGCGATGTGGCAGTAGATGCCGTGCGGCACCTGAAAATCGACCATCTCAAGCTGGTAGCAGGCGTTGCGATAGACCAGCTCCGGCGGGATGATTCCGGCCTTCAGGCACTCCTTCTTCCCGTAGACATCGGCCAGGAACATGTTGAGCGCGGTGACGCGCTGGCGCAGCCCCTTCTCCAGCTTGGTCCATTCCGGCTTGGTCAGCACGCGCGGGATGATGTCGAAGGGGATCAGGCGCTCGGTCGATTCCTCGTCGCCATAGACGGCAAAGGTGATGCCGATGCGGCGGAAGAACAGCTCGGCCTGTGACCGGCGCAGCGCCAGCATCTCGGGCGGCGCCTCCTTCAGCCAGCGATCGAGTTCGCCATAGGCGGCCCGCAGGCCGCCTTCTCCCCCTGTCATCTCATCGAATGCGACCATGCAGCCGTCTTCCCCTGTTTCGGGTAGCCTATGCGCATTCGCTCGCCTTCGGAAAGAGGTCTGTTGCCAAGCACTTTGGCTAGGCTTGCCTCATTCTTGGGCAGGGGTCAGCGCGCGGCTGCCGGGGCCGGCGCGCCGATCGTCGCCGTAATCAAGGTCGCCAGCGCTGCCGAGGCCCGTTCCTGGTCGATCTGGCGGCGCAGCAATTCGAGCGAGATCGCCTCGCCCGCGCCGAGGATGCCGATGCAGCGCAGCTGCAATTCGTCCGCTGGAAGATGGCGCGCATGCGGCGCGAAGGCGCCCTGCCAGATCCCGACATAGCGGGCGACGAGCTCGCGCAGCTCCGTCTCCATCGCCTCGCTGCCTTTCAGTGCCGCCGAGAGTGCGTACCACTCGGTCCCGACTTCCAGGGCGCAGCTCATATAGGCGGCCGCGATCGTCGCGGCGATGGCATCGAGGCGCCCCGCCGTCGTCTTCAGCGTGTCGACGAGCAGGGCGGTCTGCCGGTCGTCGATGCGCCGGAAGAGCTCGACCATCAGAGCTTCGCGCGTGCCGAAATGGTCGTAGGCGACCGGCTTGGTGACGCCGGCACGCTCGGCGACCCGCGCCAGCGTCAGCGCCTCCGTGCCTTCCTCGCGCACCATCGCCTGGGCGCAGTCGAGCAACTGCTCGCGGCGTTCCTGCTTCGGCAGCTTGCGGGTCGAGGCGACGGCGAAAGTCGGTGGCATGGCGATTCAAGAATCCCGGCGAAGGCCCGCTTGACAAGGGGTAAAATGCATTACTACTTATAGTAAGTTACTTTTAGTAGGAATGCCAGCCCTCCGGAGCCGGCCCGCCAAGGAGACCCTTCCATGTCCACCACGCAGCATCCCGTCCTCGTCATCGGCGGCTCGGGGGTCGTCGGCGCGCAGGCCGTCGCGACGATCCAGCGCCTGCATCCTAACCTGCCCGTCACGGTCGCCGGCCGCGACCTCACCAAGGCGCAGGCCGTGGCGCGGAAGCTTGGTGTGGAGGCGCTCACCGCCGACCTCTCCAAGCCCGATCTCGGCTTGCCGAAGGATGCGCGCTTCAGCGCCGTCATCGTCTTCGTCAAGGACGACTGGAGCCATGCGCTCCCCTACGCGCAGCGACACGGCATCCCGCATCTCAGCGTTTCCAGCGGCGCCTTCGAGATCGGCATCGAAGCTGCCCGCTTCATCCATGCGCCGCAGGCCGCGCCGGTCGTGCTCGCCAGCCAGTGGCTTGCCGGGGCGGCGCTGTTCCCGACGCTCGACTACGCCAAGGCATTTCGCAGTATCGATTCGATCCATGTTGGCGTGCTGCTCGATCAGCAGGACATGGGCGGGCAGGCCGCCTCGGCCGACTATGACCGCATCACCCAGGCCGGTTCGGCGACGCTGACGCTGAAGGACGGCCGCTTCGCCTGGATCGCCGGCGAGGAGGCCAAGGCGCGCTATCGCAGCGTCGACGGGGCCGAGCTTCCGGCCGCGGCCTATGGCCCGCTCGACGTGCTCGGCCTTGCCTCCGCGACAAACGCGAAGAACATCCGCTTCGACCTCGCCTTCGATGTCTCGGCAAGCCGTCGCCGTGGCGAGCCGTTCTCGACCGAGAGCGTGATCACGATCGAGGGCGTGCTGCACTCGGGCGAGCGCGCCACGCGCCGCTACGAGGTGGTGCACCCGCAGGGGCAGGCGCCGCTGACCGCGCTTGGCGTCGCGCTCGCGACCGAGCGGGCGCTCGGGCTTTCCGGCGGTGAGGCGCTGAAGCCCGGCCTCTACTTCCCCGAAAGCGTGATCGAGCCGGCCTATTACGTCACGCGGATGAAGGAGTTTGGTGCGGTTTTCACGGAGGGCAACGCCAATGGCTGATCCCGTTCTGGGGCCCGTCCTGATCCTGGGCGGCTATGGCAGCGTCGGCTCCCGCACGGCGCGGGCCCTGCGCCAGCTCCATCCCGAACTCCGCTTGGTCATCGCCGGCCGCGATACCGCCAAGGCTGAAGCGCTGGCGATGGAACTCGACCATGCCACGAGCGCTCCGCTTGATCTCGAGCGCGACGATCTCGGCCTGCCGGCCGATCTCAAGCCGGCGGTCGTGCTGATGGCGGTGCGCGATCTCTCGCTGCGTACGCAGAAATGGGCGGCGGCGCAGGGCGCGGCTTATGTCGCGCTGTCGGACGGTGTCTTCGAGGTCGGTCCCGCCATCGCCGGCTTCATCCGTCATCCCAAGGCTGCGCCGGTCGTGCTGCTCGGCCACAGCATGGGTTCGGTGCCGGCGCTCGCGGCGTTGCATGCCGCCTCCGATTTCGAGCGCGTCGATGCGATCGAGGTCGGCCTGGTCTTCGATCCAGCCGATCCGCTCGGCCTCGCCTCGCAGAAGGACATGGACCGGATCGGCGCAATCGGTCCGGCGCCGCTGGTCAAGTCGGAAGGCTTGTGGCGCTGGATCGCGGCGCCGCAAACCGAGCGCAGCTACACTGGCGTCGATGGCCGCGCGCATCAGGGCGCGACCGTCGGCCTGGTCGACGTCTTCAGCTTGTCGGCGAGCGGGGCGAAGAGCGTGCGCGTCGATTTCGCCGAGGGGCAGACCGCGAGCACTCTGCGCGGCGAGGAACCTTCGCACGAGGTGATCATCGAGATCACCGGCCAGCGCAAGAACGGCCGCGCGGGCCGCTTCCGCTGGGAACTGGTCGATCCGGACGGCTACGCCGCGCTCAGCGCCAAGGGCATCGCCGTGGTGATCGAAGGCCTGTTCGGCCTCGCTGGCAAGGCGCGCCCGACGAGCGGCCTGCATCTGCCGGAAACGCTGGTCGACACCGGCCACCTGATGCGGCGGCTAGGTGAGTTCGGCATCATGATGCAGGAGGTGTGAACCTCTTCCGTCATGGTCGGGCTTGTCCCGACCATCCACGTCTTCTTCCAGCGCGAATGGTGCTCAAGACGTGGATGCTCGCCACAAGGGCGAGCATGACGACGGTGGCTGCCGGGCCCGCCGTGGGAACTCACTGGTTCGGCGCAATCCCGGCGCTGCGCAGGAGCGGCTGCCATTTCGCCATCTCGGCGGCGATGAAAGCGTCCGTTGCCTCAGGCGTCGAGTTCCTGGCGACCGAGATGCCGATCTCCTCGAAGCGCCGGATCAGGGCGGGATCGGCCAAGGCGGCGTTGGTGATCCTGTTCATCGCGGCGAGGATTTCGGGCGAGGTGCCGGTCGGTGCAAGCACTGCGTTCCAGGTGTAGGCCTCGTAGCCCGGCAGGGTTTCGGCCACGGTCGGCAGCTCCGGCAAGGCGGGCAGCCGCTCCTTCGTCGTCACCGCCAGTGCACGCAAGGCGCCGCCCTTGACCTGCGTGAGCGCGGTCGCGGCGCTGTCGATCACGAGGTCGAGCTGGCCGCCGATCAGGTCGGTGACGGCCGGCCCGGCGCCGCGATAGGGGACGTGGACGAGTTTGACCTGCGCCAGGTTCGCCAGCAGCTCGGCGGCGAGATGCTGAGCCGAGCCGATGCCGGCCGAGCCATAGGTCAGGCCTCCCGGCTTGGCTCGTGCTGCCGCCAGAAGATCGGCGAGCGAGTTTCCGGCGAAATTTTTCCTGACCAGCACGATCTGCGAGACAGTGCCCATCAGGGCCACGCTCCGGAAATCCTTGACCGGATCGAAGGTCAGATTGGCGTAGAGCACGGCGTTCACGGCATGCGCGACCGTCGCGATCAGGAAGCTGTGGCCATCCTTCGCAGCGGCGGCCCTGGTGGTGCCGACGACTGTGCCTGCTCCAGTGATGTTCTCGACAACGACATGCTGAGGCAGGCGCTGGGACAGCGTCTCGGCGAGGATGCGCGCCGCGACATCGGTCGGGCCGCCGGCCGCGTAGGGCACGATGAAACGGATCGGCTTGGTCGGCCAGGATGCTGCAGCCTGCTGGGCGAAGCTCTTGTCAACCGTCAGGGCGGCAAGGCCAGCAAGGAACAGGCGGCGGTTCATAGCGGCGTCTCCCCCATGAGTTCGGCCTGGCCGGAGAGCCAGCACCGGTCGTCCTCTGGCTCGACCGTGATCTGCGACGGCCGTCCCATCGCCTCGCCCTGGCGGACGATGACGCGAGGCTTCGATGTCAGGCCGAGATCCCAGGCGCTCCAGGCCAGCGCGGCGGCGGCGATGCCGGTTGCCGCGTCTTCCTGATAGCCGGAGGAGCGCGGGAACTGCCGGGCCGAGAAGACGCCTGCGTCCGCATCGACGGGAGCGAACGGATAAAGCCCGGTTGAGCCGATCGCATCGCAGAGGGCTTCGATCCGGGCGAAATCGGGCTGAAGGCCGTTCAGGATCTCGACCGAACGCAGTGGGACCAGCGTCTTGACGCGACTGGTTGCGGCGTTGACCACCGGGTAGTCCAGCAAGTCGGACGGGCGCAGGCCGAGCACGTCGAGCACGGCGCCGGGGGCGTCGATGTCGGTGGATCGCCCTCGAGGCTGGCTCACGCTCGCCTGGCCGTTCTCGACGCGGGCCTGAACCGGTCCCGACAGGGTCGCGATCGAGACGGTGCGCCTGGGCAGCTCCCCGAGGTGGTCGAGCAGCCAGACCGTGCCGAGCGTGGCATGGCCGCACATCTCCATTTCGTGGTTCGGCACGAAGAAGCGGAACTCGTAGTCGCAGCCGTCGCTCCCGGGCAGGACGAAGGCGCTCTCATGGCCGTGCCGGGCAGCGACCTGGCGCATCGCCTCGCCATCGAGCTGACGGGCATCGACGACGATGGGCGCGGGGTTGCCGCCGCCGGGTCCGTTGCCGAACACGTTGACCGTGAAGACCTGTTCGGCATAGCGCAGGGTGGTGAAGGGCTCTGGTATCATGGGCGGAGCTTGCCGGCCTGGGCTGAATCCTGCGCGTCCCAACGGGCCATATCGTGCGACCCAGCGGGCCAGAGCGGCTTAACGAGCCCAGGGTTTTTCTCGGAATGTGCTAGGGTAGCACCGCATGCTTCGATCCTTCGAGCACATCCGGCATTCGGCGCCGCCGCCGCGTCTTCTCGATGCGAGCGAGCAGCGCGCCGTCGTGACCGGCGGCGGCCTGCACTATCGAACGCAGTGGCATTGGCACGACTGCGCGATGATCCTGGTGCCCGCCCGCGGCACGATCGCCTTTCGAGACGAAACGCGTCGGTCGGTGACGTGGCTCAGCGAGGATCGGTTCGTCGTCGTCCCGACAATGCAGGCGCATGAGTCGCAGGCGCTCCGCCACGCGAGCAATCATGTGGCGCTCTATCTGACGGAAGCGGCGCTCGCGCAGTTTGCGCCGTCGCGTCCGCTCGAACGCCGTATCAAGCGGCCATCCATGTTCGCGGCGACGCCGCTGATGCGGACGCTGCTTCGCCTGTGCTGCTCGGATGCTGCCGATGTCGTGCCCAACGCTGCACAGGACCATCTGGCCGCAGCCCTGCTCATCGCGACTTTGGCCCGCATCGAGCAAAGCGAGCCGCTTTCCAGCGCGAGCAGTGATGACCATGGCAGCGCGCTCGTCGCTGAGATGCGCTCGGCCATAGACGAGCGCTTGCACGAGGAGATGCCACTCGACGAGCTCGCCGACGCCTTCGGCCTGTCGCGGCGGCAGGCGACGCGGTTGTTCCGGCAGTTCACCGGCATGTCGATCGGTGATTATCGCAACGGTCAGCGCATTGAGGCCGCGCGTCGCCTGCTTGCCGAGACGACGCTTCCTGTCGGCGAGGTCGCCTGGCGCACCGGCTTCGACTCGGGCTCGGCACTGGCCCGCGCGATGCGGCGGACCTTGGGGGAGTCGCCGGGCGCGATCCGGGCTGCAACTCGGGCCTGAACCGCGGCTTGCCGCGTTGTGCTACTCCGCAATCAGAGAATCTCGAACACGTCGTATTCGACGCCATCCGGACGGCGGGCTCCCTTGGCGACGGCGACGATGCCGTTCAGCCAGGCATGCTCCGGCGCCGATGTCTCGAAAATGGGTGTCGTGCGAAGATAGTATGCGGAGGGGTGTATCGTCTCGCCGCGGGCCAGACGCTTGTCAACGGCCGGTGAGGCTCGCCTGACGCCACGATAGGTCATCAGGATCAGGGCGCCATCGTCGGCGACGAGGAGGAGCCTGACATCCTGCTGAAAGGTGCCGTCGGTGCGGGCGAGAAGGAGATCGGAGCCGATCAGCGGCGACACCGTCCCCCTCAGGCGTTCTCCTTCGAAACTGCCGCCCGAAACCGCGAAAACGCGTCGGCCGCCGGCCGGTGTCAGCCCCAGGTCGAGCGTTGGATGCAGTGAGAGCAAAAGTGTGAACAATGGGCGCGATTGCAGGGGCAAGGCACGTCTCCTCTCGATCGCGCGACGGTAGGGAGGCCTGCCTTCTCCTCAAAACGCGCTTTGCTTGTCATCACCACAAGAGAAACTGATCATGAGGCCGTCGCTGGAATCGCTGCGAGTCCTGGAAGCATGCGTCTCGGCCGGCAGTTTCGCGCGGGCGGCCGAACGCTTGTTCTTGACGCCGGCAGCCGTCAGCCTGCGCATTCGTACGCTTGAGGCCGAGCTCGATCAGGCGCTCTTCGTGCGCTCCGGGCGGCGGGTTGTCCCAACCGCCGCCGCATCGGTTCTGGCGAGCCGGGTCCGCGAAGCGCTGGCCGGTATCGCCGGGGCTGTCGATGAGTTTCGTGCCACGATCCCGCCGGTGCGGCTGACGGCGCCGCCGACATTCGCATCGCGCTGGCTGGCGCCGCGGCTGGCACGCTATCCGGCATCCGGCACCGGCCTGGTCGAGCTCGACGTTTCGTCGGAACTGCGCGACCCGCATGCATTCGATGTCGCCATAAGGACAGGCCGCGGCGGCTGGCGCGGGCTGCAGGAGTTTCCGCTGGTTCCGGTCGACGCGACGCCAATGCTGGCGCCCTCGCTGCTTGGCGGACGGACATTGTCGTCGCCCGAAGAGCTGGCCGATTTCGAGCTCCTGCCGCATCCAGATTGGGAGCGCTGGTTTGCCGAAGCTCGATGCGGAGCGCCGAAGCGTCTACGATTTGTCGCCGTCGACTATCCGACGCATGAGCTGGACGCCAATGCAGCGGTCGTGGGGGCGGGCGTCGCGCTGCTGTCGCCTTCGCTGTTTCGGCCGCTTCTGGCCGAAGGCCAGCTGATCGCGCCGTTCCCGTGCGTCCTGAGCGGGCCGGCATGGCACTTTGCGCTGGTGCGTGCCGATGACACTCGGCCGGCGCCTCGACACCTCTGCACATGGCTGTGCGAGCAGGCACGCGAATGCGCAGCAACGTCCGCGTAGACGCTGGCGCGCTGCGCTCACGATGGCTGCGTTCAGATCAGTCCCAGGCCCTTGAAGCTGGCATGGCCGTCGCGGCCGACGATGATGTGGTCGTGGATCGCGATGCCGAGGGGCTTGGCGATGTCGACCAGCTCGCGGGTCATGCGCATGTCGGCGCCGGACGGGGTCGGGTCGCCGGAGGGATGGTTGTGCACCAGTATCAGGGCGGTCGCGGATAGCTCGAGCGCCCGGCGCATAACCTCGCGCGGATAGACCGGGGTGTGGTCGACGGTGCCGGTCTGCTGCACCTCGTCGGCGATCAGTGCGTTCTTCTTGTCGAGGAAGAGGATGCGGAACTGCTCGCGCTCGGCGAAGGCCATGGCGAGGCGGCAATAGTCGATCACCGAGGACCAGGAGGAGAGCACCGGCTTCTTGGCGACCTGGCCTTTCATGGTCCGCTTCAGCGCCGCCTCGACGATCTTGAGATCGAGCGCGACGCTCTCGCCGATGCCCTTGACCTCCGTCAGGCGCGAGACCGGCGCGCCGATCACCTCGGCGAAGGAGCCGAAATGCTGGATCAGCTGCTTGGCGAGCGGCTTGACGTCGCGCTGCGGGATCGAGCGGAAGAGCAGCAGCTCGAGCAGTTCGTAATCGGGCAGGGCGGCATCGCCGGCGTCGAGGAACCGCTGGCGCAAGCGCTCACGGTGGCCGAGATGATGTGGCTGGGCGTCGTCCGGGGCGGCGGCAAACGGGGCTGATTTGCCGTTGCCGCCGTTCTTCATGTGCGCGGCGCGAGCGGGTTGTCGAGGCCGGCGGGCGAGAGCGTGAAGATCTCGCAGCCGGTATCGGTCACGCCGATCGTGTGCTCGAACTGGGCCGAGAGCGAGCGGTCGCGTGTCACCGCCGTCCAGCCGTCGGAGAGCACCTTCACGCTCGCCTTGCCGAGATTGATCATCGGCTCGATGGTGAAGAGCATGCCGGGCTTGAGCTCGACGCCCTCGCCGGGGCTGCCGTAGTGCAGGATGTTCGGCGCATCGTGGAAGACCTGGCCGAGGCCGTGGCCGCAGAAGTCGCGTACCACCGAGCAGCGCTCGCCCTCGGCATAGCGCTGGATGGCGAAGCCGATATCGCCGGTGGTCGCGCCGGGCCGCACCGCGCGGATGCCGCGCAGCAGGCTCTCATAGGTGATCTCGACCAGCCGCTCGGCCTTGCGCGGGATGTCCCCGACCGCGAACATCCGGCTGGAATCGCCATGCCAGCCATCGACGATCAGCGTGTAGTCGATGTTGACGATGTCGCCCTCGCGCATCGGCTTGTCGTCGGGGATGCCGTGACAGACGACATGGTTGATCGAGGTGCAGATCGACTTGGTGTAGCCGCGATAGAACAAAGTCGCCGGATAGGCGCCGTTGTCCATGGCGAACTGGAAGGCGAGGTCGTCGAGGCGCTGGGTGGTGACACCGGGCTTGACCTCGCCGGCGAGCATGTCGAGGCCGCGCGCGGTGAGCTGCCCGGCCTTGCGCATCGCCGCGAAGGCTTCGGGGCCGTGCAGCTTGATGGCGGGGTCGCGCCTCGCGCGTGAGATCGAGTCGTTCAGGGTCATTCCTTAAGGCCGCTCCTTGACCTCCTTATCTATTGGGTTTGGCGGGGCGCGCAAGCATCGGGGCACTGGCACGTTGTCGCTTTACCCTCGCCTTCACCGGTTTCATGCTTGGTTTTTCTTGCGATGAGCGTCTCGAACAGGCCGATCGCCCAGCAGAGGGGGCAGCCCTTCAGCGCCCACAGCGCGACCGGCAGAAGCAGCAAGGAGAACAGGCCGAGCCATTTGTAGCTCCAGGCTGCGAGCAGCAGCGCGAGAATTCCGAGCACTCCACGCAGCAGATGGATCGTGATCGAGGCGTTGCCGAAGCTCATGCCGGCACCGCCTTTCGGCCAGGGCCAGCCTGCTCCGTCAGCGCGGCGCGTACCAGCGCTCGCGCCCGGTGCAGGCGGCTGCGCGCCGCCTCCGGCGAGATGCCCAGCGTGTTCGCCGCCTCGTCGGCGGAGAGGCCCTGGACATCCTTCAGCAGGAGCACCTCGCGATAGCTTTGCGGCAGTCCAGCGATGATGCCGGTGATGGCGAGGCGCAATTCGAGGTCGCTGGCTCCGCCGTCGCGCAGGGCCGCAGCCGGTGCGTCCTCGATCGGCAGATGACGATGCCGCCGTCTGAGTAGGGCGAGGCAGGTCCGGCGGATGATCTGGAGCAGCCAGCCGGCGAGGGCGGCGGCGCTTCGGAGGCCGCCGAGCCGGCGATACAGAATCCAGAGAGCGTCCTGGACCGCCTCCTCGACATCCTCGGCCTCGCAATGACGGCGGGCGTAGCGCGTGATGTCGGTGCGGCAGAGCGCCAGCATGGTCTCCAGTGCGCGAGGATCGCCGGCGCGGGCGCGCTCGACGAGATCGTGCGGCAGCGCCAGCAGGCCGCTCACTGACCGGCCCCGCCATCGCCGGGCAGACGGCGCCCGACCATGGCGCACATCGGGCAGAAGCCGAAGGCCGAGGTCAGCGCGGTGATGACCGCGCCGGCTGCAAAAACGAGGCCGAGCGTGCCGTCGCGGAACAGAACGGCGCAAAGACCCAGGCCCAGCGCCGCACCGAGGCGCATCAGACGTTCCCAGCGGGGCAGGTTCTTTCGGTAGATCATGATGTGCGTCTCCGGGTTGAATACCCGAAAGAGGGACGCTCTGCCGCGAATGGTTCGCGCAGCTTCAAAAAAATCCGGCGCTGGTGCGGAGGGTGAGATGACATACGGGCGCCAGGAGCTTTGTCCTTCGCATGCTGACGGCCGGTCCTGACTTCAACGGTGAGTTTGCCGAACGTCGAGTGTAGAAGGAATTAGCATTGTATATTAATGTATCATTTTCCAATTATTCTTTGGTACGTTGTGCCATTTCTCAGTTTTGAATAATTAAAAACAAGTTTTCGTTGACCGTCATCTAACAATATTGATACCCGGTCCGGTGATTTCATCTCCGGAACTGCCTTGTCATGACTCTTCGTTCAGCGCTTCTGGCCTCGTCGGCTCTCTTCCTCGCTCCAGCCGCGGCCTTCGCGCAGGCTGAGAGTGCACGGCAGATCCAGCTCGATACGATCGTCGTCGAGGGGCAGGGCAGCGGCGAGAAGGGCGTCTTCACCGCCAATGGCTATGTCGCGACCTCCGGCCGCAGCGCCAGCAAGACAGACACGGCGCTGCTCGAGACGCCGATGTCGATCTCGACGGTGACGCAGACGCAGCTCGAACAACGCAAGCCGCAGAACCTCTTGGAGGCGCTGGCCTATACGCCGGGCGCGCGCATCGGCACCTATGGTTTCGACCCGCGTTATGACGCCTTCACCATCCGTGGCATCGACGTCACCCACAACGCCGTCTTCCGCGACGGCCTGCGCCAGATCGGCAGCCCGAACGGGCTGATGCGGCTCGAACCCTATGGACTTGAGGCGATCAGCGTGCTGCGCGGCCCGGCTTCGGCGATCTACGGCGCCAGCACCAGCGCCGGCATCGTCGACCTGATCTCGAAGCGGCCGACCGAAACGCCGTTCCGCGAGATCGAGGTCCAGGGCGGCTCCTTCGGCCGCAAGCAGTTCAATTTCGACATCTCCGGCCCGGCCAATCCGGAGGGGACGCTGCTCTACCGCCTGACCGGCCTCGTCCGCGACGCCAAGACCGACATCAGCGCGATGAAGGACGACCGCATCTTCATCGCGCCGGCGCTGACCTGGAAGCCGAACGAGGCGACCAAGCTCACCGTGCTCGGCGAGTACATGGATTCGACCACCGGCGGCACGGCGGCCTATCTCAACCAGTATGGTCCCTATATCGACCGCCAGGGCAATGTCCTGTCGAAGACGCTGGGCGCGACCAAGGTCTATGTCGGCGACAAGCGCTACAATGATTTCCGCCAGCAGCAGGCCCGCATCGGCTACGAGTTCGAGCACAAGTTCGACGAGGTCTTCACGCTGCGCCAGCGGGCGCGCTACCAGCAGCTCGGCAACAACCAGCAATATGTCTATTTCGGCTCGGGCCTGACCCGCGAGAACACTGCCGGCTTCTCGGTCGACACCTCGCTGGAGGCGAAGGTCCGGACCGGCGCGGTCGACCATACCCTGCTCGCCGGCGTCGATGTCAGCCGTTTGCATTACAAGAACAAGGAGGCCTTTGGCGGCGTGCCGCTCGGTTACAACCCGGCCTTCCTGTGGCGGACCGAGCAGACGCTGACCACGACCGGCGTCTATCTGCAGGACCAGATGAAATGGGGCGGCTGGCGTCTCACCGCCGGCGTCCGCAATGACTGGGTCGACAGCAAATTCGAGGCTGGCGCCGCCGGCGCCGTGCCTACCGAAAGCAAGCGCACCGACGGCAAGTTCACTGGCCGCGCCGCGCTGAGCTACGTCACCGATTTCGGGCTCGCGCCCTATGTCAGCTACGGCACCTCCTTCGTACCCAATCCCGGCACGGTGCTGAATGGCGGCGTCGCCCAGCCGACGAGCGGCAAGCAGGCCGAGCTCGGCGTGAAATACGACCTGCCGGGCTATAATGCCTCGCTGCGCGCTGCGGTGTTCAACATTCGCCAGGACAATGGCGTGGTCTACGAGGTCGTCGACGGCCTCAACCGCCAGGTCCAGCTCGACCTGCGCTCCAGCGGCTTCGAGATCGAGGGCGTCGCCTCGCTGGCGAACGGGCTGAGCCTGCAGGCGTCGTATTCCTACAATGACGCCCGCATCAAGAAGCTGACCGAGGAGACCGTCGGCAACCGCCTCTCCAGCATCCCCTACCACATGGCTTCGCTCTGGCTCGACTACACCGTGCAGGACGGGCCGGTGCGCGGGCTCGGGATCGGCGGCGGCGTGCGCTATGTCGGCTCCAGCCTCGGCGACAATCTCGGCCGGCCGGTGATCGACAACAAGGCGCGCACCTTTGTCGACGGCTCGATCCGCTACGACCTCGAAAACCTCAGCCCGCAGCTCAAGGGCATGCGGCTGCAGGTCAACGCCACCAACCTCCTGAACGAGGTCCAGCAGACCTGCACCGCCGGCTATTGCTATTTCGACGAGGGACGCAAGGTCATCGCCAGCCTGCGCTATCGCTGGTGAGGGCGCTCATGCTGTCGCCGGCGGCGATCGTCCTCGCTATCGGTGGTCTCTATGTCGGCCAGAGCATCATCGGCGGGCTGACCTTCATCGCCCTGCCCAGCGTGCTGCGCGAGCGCGGTCTGCCGCTCGACCAGATCGGCCTGACCTATCTCGCGGTGCTGCCCTGGGCGCTGAAGTTTTTGTGGGCGCCGGCGATCGAGCGCTACCGTTTGCCGGGCACCGGTCCGGCGCGTTCGCGCACGATCGTGCTGGCGACGACCATGGTCTCGGCGGCGGGGCTCATCGCGGTAGGCCTGATCGGGCCGGTCGCGTTCGTCCCCTTGATCAGTGTCTTCGTGCTGATCGCGTTCTCCGCCTCGACCGGCGACATCGCCTGCGACGGCCATGCGGTCGAGACCTTGGCTCAGGCCCATCATGGCTGGGGCAATGCCGCCCAGGTTGGCGGCGCCTATCTCGGCTCGGCGCTCGGCTCGGGCCTGTTCCTCGTCCTGGTGGCGCGGCTCGACTGGCAATTCGCTACCATCGCCATGGCCGGGCTGCTTGTCGTGCTGGCGCTGCCTTTCCTGCTCTCGCCGGCTCCGGCCGCGCCGGCACGGCGGACACACCAGCCCGCGCTGAAGCAGGCGCTGAAGCGGCCGGAGATGCGCGCCGGCCTCTCGCTCGCCGCGATCTATGTGCCGGCGCAGAAATGGGGTGTCGCCATGCTCGGCGCCTATCTGGTCGACAGCGGGCTCGATCTTGAGTCGATCGGGCTGGTCAACGGCATTGGCGGCCTTGCCGTCGGCTTCGCCTGCGCGCTGCTCGGCGGCGCGCTGGTGCGGGCTCTCGGCGCGCGCAGCGTGCTCGTGCTGGCGCTGCTGCTGCAGACGATTTCGCTCGCCGGGCTCGCCTTCGCCGCCTGGCGCGGCCTGCCGCAGCCGTTCGTGCTCGCGCTGGCGCTGGCCAGCTCCTCCGGCATCATGGCGCTCGGCTTCGTCGCGCTTTATGCCCGCTTCATGGCGCTGTCCGATCCGCGCCAGGCCGGTGTTGACTTCACCCTCCTGCAATGCATGGACGGGCTCGTCAGCATGGCCGGCGGCATCGGTGCCGGCTGGGTCTCCCAGCATTTCGGTTACGGCGTCTGCTTCGGTCTCGCTGCCGTTGCCGCCCTGGTCGCCGCGCCTCTGGCGGCGCTGCTTGGCGGGTGGTCGGCGACTCCGCAGCAGCCAGCGGCGCAGGAGCAGGCGGCGCTCGGATGAGCGAGACCCGGCCGCTGCCATCCTTCGCTTCCCGCTTTCCGGAGGCGCTGGCCTGGTACCGGGACAAGCTCGTGCTACCAGGCGGAGCCGGCGAGACGGTCTCCGGGCAGGAGCTTCTGGCAGGCGCGGCCGACCGACTGATGGAGCGCTTCGCCGCGCTCTATCCGGACAGCGACCGGCGTGCGCTGGTCTCGATGTGGTCGCAATGGCATTTCGGCGCGCTGGTCATCCCGGCGACCGTTGCGATCCTGCTCGGCGAGCGCGACCTGCCGCTGGAACTCGACCGGATCGCGATCGTGCCGCAGGAGGCCGGACTGACGAGCGCGATCGTGATCTCCGACGAAGGTGCTTCTCGATCCACCGACGGCGATCCTTTCGCGCGCCTGTTCGAGGGCCATGTCGCGCCGCTGATCGCGCTGTTGACCAGGCAGTTCCGGGTCTCGCCGCGGCTGCTCTGGGTCAATGCGGCGCAGATCTTCGAATGGACGCTGCAGCAGCTGCCCGCCGATCTCGCCGAGCCGCAGGCCCTCGCGCGAGCGCGCCTGCGGCTGGAGCGGCGGTTGGAACCCTCCGGCCAGTGCAATCTGATGCACGAGGCAGTGCGCTATCCGATGGAGCAGGGGGAGCCGGTCAGGCGCCGCAAGCTCTGCTGCCTGCGCTATCTCCTGGCCGGCGTCGCCGATTGCGGCAGCCTCTGCCCGCTGCATGCCGATTGCACTTCGGCGGCGAGCGATGCCGCCTGACATCGCCTTTGCGCTGCCCCGGCTGCGATCCGGCTCTGGCGCCATCGGCGCTTGAGGTGTACAGCGCGCCCATGGCATTCAACGAGATCAGACCGGCCGAGGACCAGCCTTTCGGCACCTTCGCGCCGCGGGGCAGCATCGCCCGCATCATCGGCTGGACGCGCTGCGCCTCCGGCTCCTTCCTCGGCCGCAAGGTCGCGTTCGCGCTGCGTCGCCTCGGGCTCAACCGGCTCAAGGGCCAGCCCGTGGACATCGAGGCGCTCGGCGCGCAGATGCGGCTCTATCCCGAGGGCAATGTCTGCGAGAAGCGGGTGCTGTTCACGCCGCAATATTTCGACGCCCAAGAGCGCGAACTGTTGGCCTCGCGGATCCGCGAGGGTTTCAGCTTCATCGATGTTGGCGCGAATATCGGCGCCTATTCGCTCTTCGTCGCGGCTCGGGCCGGCCGGGGCGCGCGCATCCTTGCGGTCGAGCCGCAGCCCGAGATCTTCGCGCGCCTGACCTACAATATCGCCCAGAACCCGTTCGGCACGGTCAAGGCGATCGCCTGCGCGCTCGCCGACAAGCCGGGCGAGTTGACGCTGTTCCTCGATCCCGCCAACAAGGGCGAATCGAGTGTGCGCATCCTGCGCTCCAGCAACGCCAATTCGGTACGAGTGCCGGCGACGACCCTGCTCGCGCTGGTGCAGAGCGAAGGCTATGAGCGGATCGACGCGATCAAGCTCGATGTCGAGGGCGCCGAGGATCTGATCCTCGAACCTTTCCTGCGTGATGCGCCAGAGGCGCTCTGGCCCGGCTTCGTCATCGTCGAGGATTCTCGCGGGCGCTGGCAGGCCGACCTGCCGGCCCTGCTGGAGAGCAAGGGCTACAAGCTGATCGCCCAGACCCGGCTCAACCTCGTCTACGAGCGCACGAACTCGTGATGCGCCCGCCGCATGCGCATGGCGGCCCTGACTGGCGCGCCGCTTGAGCAATTGCGCACAAGCGGCTTAGCTCGCTCGCGTATCGGGGCAAGCATGCGGCTTTTTCCAACAGCAGGGACGTGCCCATGACGGCAGCGCCAGCGCCCGCCTTCCAGCCGGTGGTCACCGCCGCGATCCTGGTGATCGGCGATGAGATCCTCTCCGGCCGGACCAAGGACAAGAACATCGGCTACATCGCCGAATACCTGACCAATATCGGCATCGAGCTGCGTGAGGTCCGGGTTGTGCCCGATTTGACCGACGAGATCGTCTCGGCGCTGAACGCGCTGCGCTCGCGCTACAGCTACGTCTTCACCACCGGCGGCATCGGCCCGACCCATGACGACATCACCGCCGATGCGGTCGCCGCGGCCTTCGGCGTGCCGATCGGCTACGACCAGCGTGCGGTCGACATGCTGCTCGAGCGTTTCCCTGCGGATCAGCTCAACGAGGCCAGGATGCGGATGGCGCGCATCCCGGAGGGAGCCGACCTGATCGCCAATTCAGTGTCGAAGGCGCCGGGGTTCAAGATCGGCAACGTCCATGTCATGGCCGGCGTGCCGGCGATCATGCAGGCCATGCTCGACGTCGTCGCGCCGGCGCTGAAGACCGGCGCCAGGATCCTGTCGGAAACGGTGAGGGCGGGCCTGCGCGAAGGCGATATCGGCACGCCGCTCGCCGAGATCGCGAAAGCCCATCCCGATTGCTCGATCGGCTCCTACCCGTTCTGGTCGGAAACGGGACCGGACACCAACATCGTCATTCGCTCGCGCGATCCGGAGAAGCTGATGATGGCGACTGCCGCGGTGCAGGCGATGGTGGAGGAAGAGCGGCGACGCCTGGACTTATAGGGTGTGTTTTTAGTATATGCAACCTATGATTGGTAATGTTTAGATTTCTAACGCCGTTCAAAGTTTAGCCAGTTCAAGATTCTGAGCAATTCGCTGATGACCCGAGGGAAAGAATGAGACTCACCCTTTGCTGGCGCGAACTATAATAAGATTAGATTGAGTGTAAACTGAGATGTATTTGCTTCGATTCGACGCGATTGCTCGGCGATCGTTGGAATGTTTGCCGAAAATTTTTTAGTTCGATGTTGCCGAGGTAGCAGTTTAAACTTTCGTTCGATCTTCGGCTTAGCGGGTCATAAACCATTCTCATCCATTCTGATCTTGCGGACCAGGAGTCCGCGTGGGGCTGAATGCGGGGGACGGGGCATGCGGCTAAATCCATTTGGGGGCGGCGTTTCGCGCCGCGAGCTGGAAGGCGAGATGATGGCGCTGAACCGCGCCATGGCGGTGATCAGTTTCAAGCTCGACGGCACCATCCTGGATGCCAACGAGAACTTCCTGAAGACCGTCGGCTACACGCTGGAGCAGGTGCGGGGGCGCCATCACAGCATGTTCGTGACGAAGGAGGAGGCCGCGAGCGCCGAGTACAAGGCGTTCTGGGAGCGGCTGCGGCAGGGTGAGTACGACGCGCGACAGTTCCTGCGTGTCGCCGCCGACGGCAGCGAGTTCTGGATCGAGGCGAGCTACAACCCGGTCCTCGACAGGGGAGGCAAGCCGGTCAAGGTCATCAAGTTCGCGACGGTGATCACCGACCAGAAGAATCGCGAAGCCGACATGGCCGGGCAGGTCGCGGCGATCCGCAAGGCGATGGCGGTGATCGAGTTCACGCTCGATGGCCATATCCTTGACGCCAACGAGAACTTCCTCGCGGTCACGGGCTATTCGCTCGACGAGATCAAGGGCAAGCACCACGGCATGTTCTGCGACGCCTCTTATCGCAGCTCGGCGGAGTACCGCTCGTTCTGGGAGAAGCTCGGCCGCGGCGAATATGATTCCGGCCAGTACCAGCGCTTCGGCAAGGGCGGCTGTGAAGTCTGGATCCAGGCGAGCTACAATCCGATCATGGATGCCAAGGGCCGGCCGACCAAGGTGGTGAAATACGCCACCGACATCACCGAGCAGAAAGCGGCGCGCCAGCTCGCCAAGGCGGTCGGCGAGGCGCAAGCGGTTATCGGCCGGGCCAAGGACAAGGACCTCACCAGCCGGATCGACATGGCCGGCAAGGAGGGCGAGGTCGCGGTCCTCTGCGGCGGCATCAACGAGTTGATCGAGACGATGGCCGAGGTGATCGGCGCTGTCGGCGCGATCTCCGGCAAGGTCGGCGCAGCTGCCGACAAGATGGCGGGTGAGAGCGTCGAGCTCGCCGAGCGCGCCGAGGCTCAGGCCTCGAGTCTGCAGGAGACCGCGGCAACGACCGAGGAACTCGCGGCCTCGATCAAGACCAGTGCCGGCAATTCCCGTCAGGCGGCGGCGCTCGGCGACGAGGCCAAGACCGTGGCGTCGCGCGGCGGGGCGATCGTCAGCGATGCGGTCGCGGCGATGGGCCGGATCGAACAGGCCTCGACCTCGATCGCCGACATCATCTCGATGATCGACGAGATCTCGTTCCAGACCAACCTGCTCGCGCTCAACGCCGCGGTCGAGGCGGCGCGTGCCGGCGATGCCGGGCGCGGCTTTGCAGTCGTCGCCTCGGAGGTGCGGGCACTCGCCGGCCGCTCCAGCGAATCCGCCAACGGCATCAAATCGCTGATCGCCAATTCGAGCGAGCAGGTCCGCTCCGGCGTCCAATTGGTCAAGGATGCCGGCCGTACGCTTGAGGAGATCGTCGATGCGGCCAACCGTGTCGCCGGCACCATCGCCGAAATCTCGAGCGCGGCGACCGAGCAGGCCAATGGCGTCGAGGAAATGGCCAAGACCGTCGCCCATATGGACGAGATGACGCAGCAGAACTCGCTGATGGCGGATTCCAGCTCGAAGCTGTCACGCGATCTGCAGGCCGAGACGCAGGCGCTGGCAGTACTGGTCGGAGCCTTCCGACTCGGCGGCAGCGACCAGCCCGCGCGACTGGCGGCGGATCTGCGCTCGGTCCTGCCGGCGATGAAGACTGCAGCCGCGCCCGCCAGGCCCGCTCCGCTCCCACGGGTTAAGGTGGCTGGTGGCCGGGGCGACGACGGCTGGGCCGAGTTCTGATCGGTCAGCTGATCGCGGCTGACGCCGCGATCAGCACCAGGGCGAGCGTCGCGAAGACGGCGCGGATCGCGTGTCCGCGTTCCCAGCGATCGCGCAGCGCTCTCCAGTCGGCGCCGGCCTGATCGCCGGCGCCGATGGCGAAGAAGCCCTTGCTGGCGGCATCGACCTCCGAGTCCTTGAGCCAGAACTTGTTCACCGGATGGACTAGCAGCCAATAGAGCGCCTGGACCATGAGCGCGCTGGCGCAGGCGGCCCAGGCGAGGCCTGAAGCGGTGCTGCCGGGCGGCAGCATCAGCGCGAGCGCGGCGCTCACGATGATCGTGCCGATCTCGCCGAGCCCACCGCCGATGGTGAAGCCCGGATAGTAGATCGGCTGGATCGCGAGATAGTGCTCCTGCGCCAGCCGGAGCTTGCCTGGCATTTCCAGCGCATGGCCGAGCGCGGCCGTCATCGAGAGGGCGGCGAGCAGGATTGCGAGGATCTGGACGGCGATGAGCATGGCATGGCTCCGCGTGCTGTTCCTGTCGCTGGAGCAACCGCTGCCTGGCGCGATCGTTCCTGAATCGGTCCGCTGCGGCGGGGATTGTGGCCACGAGGCTCTTGCCAGCGGCGGCAGGATGCGCTTTGCGGAAAGGCTCTTTTTCAGCCTGCCGCAGGACCAGCCATGGCCGAGCCCTCTTCCAACAAGGCCTTCCCCGTTTCCTGGGATCAGTTCCACCGCGACGCCCGCGCGCTCGCCTGGCGTCTCGCCGATGCCGGGCCGTTCGAGGCGATGGTCTGCATCACGCGCGGTGGGCTGGTGCCGGCGGCAATCATCTGCCGCGAGCTCGGTCTGCGCATGATCGAGACCGTCTGCGTCGCGAGCTATCACGACTACAAGAACCAGTCGGAGCTCAAGGTGATGAAGGAGATCGCCCCCTCGATCCGCGCCATCGGCGACGGCAAGGGCAAGGGCGTGCTCGTCGTCGACGACCTGACCGACACTGGCAAGACCGCCCGCGTCGTGCGCGAGATGCTGCCCAACGCGCATTTCGCCACGGTCTACGCCAAGCCGGCCGGCGTGCCGGTGGTCGACACCTTCGTCACCGAGGTCAGCCAGGACACCTGGATCTATTTCCCCTGGGACATGGGCCTGTCCTATGTCGAGCCGATCGCCAAGGACCACAAGGGCTGAGTGGGCGTCAGGCGTGGCTCGGCGCCTTGAGCGCCACCAGCATGCCGGTGACCGCGAGCAGCATGCCGACGATCTCCAGTGGCGAGGCGCTCTCACCGAGGAAGGCGGCGCCCGACAGCGCCGTGACGACAGGCACCAGCGGCAGGAACAGGGCAGCGCGCGCCGCGCCAAGGATCGCGACGGCTTCCGTATAGAGGAAGAGCGCGACGGCGCCGACGAGGACGCCCTGATAGAGCGCCTGCAGCGCGACGGCCGAAAGCGGCACCTGCAGCAGGTTGACCGGCTGCACCAGCGCCAGCAGCGGCAGGAGCGGCACCGAGAGCAGACAGGTCGCCATGGTGACCTCGACCGCGTCCGCCCCCCAGCGCCTTGCGAGCAGGCCGAACACCGACCAGAGCAGGGCGATCAGCACGAAGAGGAGGTCGCCGATCCAGGCGCCCGCGCGGGTCGGCGTGTTGGCTATCGCCTCGAAGGAGAACACCACGATCCCGGCGACGATGATGCCGAGCCCGATCACCCTGAGCGGGCTGATCCGATCACCGAGGACGAGGACCGCGAGCAGCGCGGTCGCGACCGGGATTAGCCCGGGCGAGATCACCGAGGAGTGCAGGGCCGGGGCGAAATGCGCGCCGCCGACCAGGATCAGGCTGTAGCTCGGGCCGACGATGGCGGTGAGGATCAGCGCTCTCTTCCAGCCGAGCTTGCCGACCGGGAAGGGCTTCAATCGCTTCAGCGCGAAAGGCAGCAGCACCAGCGAGGCGGCGAGGAAGCGCAGGATCGTGACGTCGCCGGCCGAGAGCCCGTCGGCCACCGATTGCCGCGAGATCACCGCCTGTACCCCCCAGATCACGGCTGAAAGGATGCCGCAGGCAAAGCCGACGGCGAGACGGGGGGAGGCAGGCGCGGCTGGGGACACTGGCTTTAAGGCCTTGCGGGAGCGAGGCGGCTTATGCGCGCGGGTGGGGGCGCCGGCAAGGGTGGGTGGGGCAGGGCGGTCGACGCGGGGCGCATGGGGGCGTCGTCCGGCTCGGCTGCCTCAGACCTCGTCCTTGCGCTCCATCCACCGGATCAGTGGCAGCAGCGGCAGCACCCAGATCAGCCCGAGCACGATATAGGCGACGGTCTGCACCGGTTTCGAGGCTTCGGTGATCCGCCCCTGTGCCAACGCCATGGCGACGAGCGCGTAGACGCAGACGAAGACGATCATCACGACCGTGCCGATGAGCTTGCGATGGGTCTGTCTCATGGCGATCTTCGGTCCGGCTGCGGCATTGCGGGCGTTGTTCAGGAATCGAGGGCGGACTATCTGTCACCCGCCGCCGCGCTTGTGAAGCGCAATCAACTCTGCCGCCTGCGACCCGAGGTCCCGCCGCCGTGACGATCGCGCTCGATCAGCCTGCCGTTCCGGCCGCAGCAAGCCATGCCGGCATCCGCCGCTGGCTCTGGGCCGTCGCCTTCCTCGTCTTCGTCATGGTCGTGGTCGGGGGGGCGACGCGATTGACCGGCTCCGGCCTCTCGATCACCGAATGGCGCCCCGTCACCGGCGCGATCCCGCCCCTCTCCGACGCTGCCTGGGCGCTCGAATTCGAGAAGTATCGCCTCAGCCCGCAATACCAGCTGCTGAACTCCGGCATGGAGCTCGCCGATTTCAAGTTCATCTACTGGTGGGAATGGGGCCACCGCCAGCTCGGCCGCTTCATCGGTCTGCTCTACCTCGCCGGCTTCCTCGTCGTGCTGCTGCGGCGGTCGATGCCGTGGCCTGAGACGGCGATCCTGTTCGGCATGGGCCTGCTGCTCGGCCTGCAGGGCACGATCGGCTGGATCATGGTCGCCTCGGGACTGGAGCCCGGAATGATCGCGGTCGCCCCGGTCAAGCTGACGCTGCACCTGACCTTCGCTGGCTTCTTCTTCGCCAGCGTCATCGCCTTCGCCACCTGGCTGACGCCGCTGCGGCGGACCGAGCCGATGCAGGGCAGGGCGGGCGCCTGGCTCCTGCTCTTCCTGCTCTTCGTTCAGATCGCGCTCGGCGGGCTCGTCGCCGGTTCCAAGGCCGGCTTCACCTTCAACACCTGGCCATTGATGGATGGCGTGCTGGTGCCGTCGTCCGCGACCCTCTTCGCCGGCACGCCATTCTGGGAGAACTTCGTCGACAATGTCGCGCTGGTGCAGTTCAACCACCGCATCGGCGCCTACATCCTGTTCGCCTTCGCGCTCTGGCAGGTGCTTAGCCTGCGCCGCGCCGCGCCGGGTTCGGGCGCTGCCAAGCGCGCTACTGCCATCGCCGGGCTCGTGCTCGCGCAATCTGCCTTGGGCATCGTGACGCTGCTTTTGGTCGTGCCGCTCTGGGCCGGGCTCGCCCATCAGGCGCTCGGCTTCACCGTCTTGGCGATGGGCGTGGTGCATCTGACGCGCACGCAGCAGGGAGAGAGGCATGCGGCCTGACGGCTGTCTGTTCTGCGCGATCACGGCCGGAAAGGTCCCGTCGCATCGCGTCGCCGAGACGCAGAACCTCGTCGCCTTCCTCGACATCGCGCCGGTGCGGCCTGGCCATGTCCAGATCGTGCCGCGCGCACCATCCCTATTTCGAGGAGCTGTCGCCCGAGCTCGCAGCCGAGACGATCCAGCTCGGCCAGCGCCTGGCCAAGGTGCTGAAGCGGATCTACGGCGTGCCGAAGGTCGCCTTCATGTTCACGGGCAACGATATCGCTCATGCCCACGCCCATCTCATCCCGATGGTGCGCTCGGACGACGTGACCTCCCGGCGCTATATCGCCGAAGAGGTCGTGACCTATCGCGATTGCCCGCGCCCGCCCGTCGAGGAGCAGCAGGCAACCGCCCGCCGCATCCGCGAGGAGCTCGATCAGGCCAGCGCCTGATCGAGATCGGCGATCAGGTCCTCGGTATCCTCGATGCCGATCGACAGGCGCACCACCTCCGGGCCGGCGCCTGACGCCGTCTTCTGCGCGTCCGAGAGCTGGCGATGCGTGGTCGAGGCCGGGTGGATCACCAGCGAGCGCGTATCGCCGATATTGGCGAGGTGCGAGAACAGCTGCAGTTTCGAGACCAGCTGGACGCCGGCGTCGTAGCCGCCCTTGAGGCCGAGCGTGAACACCGCGCCGGCGCCCTTGGGCGAATAGCGCTTGGCGAGCTCGTGATATTTGTCGCCGGCCAGCCCGGGATAGCTGACCCACTCGATCGCCGGATGCTTCGACAGGTGCGTCGCGACCTTCAGGGCATTGTCGCAATGGCGCTGCATGCGCAGCGGCAGCGTCTCGATGCCGGTCAGGATCATGAAGGCGTTGAAGGGCGAGAGCGCCGGGCCCATGTCGCGCAGGCCGAGCACGCGGGTCGCGATCGCGAAGGCGAAGTTGCCGAAGGTCTCGCCCAGCACCATGCCGTTATATTCCGGCCGCGGCTTGGACAGCATCGGGTAGCGTTCGTCGCCGGTCCAGTTGAACGAGCCGCCGTCGACGATCAGGCCGCCAATCGAGTTGCCATGGCCGCCGAGGAATTTTGTCGCCGAATGCACGACGATGTCGGCGCCGTGCTCGAAGGGGCGAATGAGGTAGGGGCTCGCCATCGTGTTGTCGACGATCAGCGGGATGTTGTGCTGCTTGGCGATCTTCGAGATGGCGGCGATGTCGACGACGACGCCACCCGGATTGGCGATGGATTCGACGAAGATCGCCTTGGTCTTCGGCGTCACCGCCGCGGCGAAGGCGTCCAGGTCATCGGAATCGGCCCAGATCACGTTCCAACCGAAGTTCTTGTAGGAATGGTTGAACTGGTTGATCGAGCCGCCATAGAGCTTCCTGGCGGCGACGAACTCGTCGCCCGGCTGCAGCAGCGCGTGGAAGCAGAGGAACTCGGCGGCGTGACCCGAGGCCACCGCGAGCGCAGCCGTGCCGCCCTCCAGCGCCGCGACGCGCTCTTCCAGCACCGCATTCGTCGGGTTGCCGATGCGGGTATAGATGTTGCCGAAGGCCTGCAGCCCGAACAGCGAGGCGGCATGGTCGACATCGTCGAAGACGAAGGAGGTCGTCTGGTAGATCGGCGTGGCGCGCGCGCCGGTGGCTGCGTCGGGAGCGGCGCCGGCATGAACGGCGAGCGTGTGGAAACCCGGTGCGCGGTCGGTCATGGCGTGCTCCCTGACAATTCTGATCGTGAAACGGTCCCGTTCGATTTAACGAACGCTCTACGAGGCGTCAAATCAAGCCGTTGCCGCTGGCGGGCAATTGCGGCATGGCAGCCTCATTGCATCGGGGGATGGCAATGCGGCGCCTTGCATACTGGTTTCTATTGTGTCTCGCCTTGTGCGGCGGCGCTCAGCCTGCCCGCGCGATCTGGCTTTCGGAAAGCGGCGACACCGCCTGGCTCACCGGCTCGATCGAGACGGATGACGACAAGCGTTTCAAGGCATTCCTGGAGCGGCCGCGGGCGAAGCCCTTGCGCGTGCTCTATCTGTCGAGCGGGGGTGGCTACATCCTGCCGGCTTTCGCGATCGGTCGGCTCGTACGCCAGGCTGGGCTGGCTACTGCGGTCGATGCCGGCAGCGCCGCCTGTTCCAGCGCGTGCACCTTTATTTTCGCTGGTGGCGTCCGGCGCCACTATATTGGCGGCGAAGGCGTTTTCGAAGGCTCGACCGCGCTGTCGGGCCTCGGCTTCCATCCGGCCCGGCGTACCGAAAAACAGACCGGCCAGACGATTCTGAGCGAAAGCGGCACGACCCGCATCCGTGCCTTCTACGCGGAAATGGGCATGCCGCGCGCGGTCGAGCTGATGGAGAAGGCAGCCTTCAATTCGATGTTTCGGCCCAATGGCGCGACTGCGCTCGCACTCAAGATCGCGACCAGCCTTTCACCGCCCTGAGGCATTACCTCTGGCTGGCCATTTGTTCGGTCAGCTTGATCCCGGTCCTCGCCACCAGCTCGATCAGGATAGCGCGGTCGTGGGCTGGAGAGAGCCGCGATCTCGACATCCTATCTGGCAGGCGGGAGTTCTCGCCCGACATGCTCCGGCCGCACGCCCATGCCGACCATGCGCGCCGGCAGGCGGCGCAGCAGCGGGAAGCGCTGCAGCAGCCGGAGCGGCCAGGGCGGGCCGATCGGCTTGTCGGCCGCGAGCAACGGCGTGATCACCCGGTTCTGGATCGCGACCTGGGCGGCCTGCGTGAGCTTGGCCGGCCATTCGCGCCGCTTTTGCACGGCGGCGAGATCGGCGTCGGTCAAGCGCTTTGCGCGTAGCGGCTTGGCCAGCAGATTGGCGGTCGCAACTGCGTCCTGGATCGCCAGGTTGATGCCGACGCCGCCGATCGGCGACATGGCGTGGGCGGCGTCGCCGATGCAGAGCAGCCCCGGCCGCCACCAGCGCTCCAGCCGGTCGACCGCGACCGAGAGCAGCTTGATGTCGTCCCATGAGGCGAGCTCATCGGTACGGTCGGCGAGCTCGGGCGCGAGCGCGAGAAGGCCGGCCTTGAAAGCGTCGAGCCCGGCCGCGTGCAATCTGTCGAGCGAGCCCTTCGGGATGATGAAGGCGCATTGCCAGTAGTCGCCGCGATTGAGCCGGATGAAGAAGCGCCCGGCTGCGACCTGGCCGAAGGCCTGCGCCGGCTCGTCTGCGCGGCGGCTGAAGCGAAACCAGAGCACGTCCATCGGCGCGCCGAGTTCCGTGACGGTAAAGCCGGCCGCCTCGCGGACATCGGAACGCCGCCCGTCAGCCGCCACGACGAGGTCGGCGCGAATCTCCAGCGGGCCGTCCGGATCTTCTGCTTTCAAGCCTGCGACGCGCCCGTTCGCCTCGATCAGCCCGGTCGCCTTGGTCCGCATCAGCAGCCGGAAGTTCGGATAGGCCCGGCCGCGATCGGCAAGGAAATCGAGGAAGTCCCATTGCGGCATGAAGGCGATGAACGGCGCCTTGACCGGCAGATGGCTGAAGTCGGCGACGGTGATGTCCTCGGTTCCGAAGCGGGCGACGATGTCGTCCTCCCTGACATGCGGCAGCCTCAGGAACTCCTCCAGCAGGCCGAGCTCGTGCATCACCTCCATGGTCGAGGGATGGATGGTGTCGCCGCGGAAATCGCGCAGGAAATCGGCGTGCTTCTCCAGGACGATCACCTCGACCCTGGCGCGCGCGAGCAGGAAGCCGAGCATCATCCCGGCCGGGCCGCCGCCGGCGATGCAGCAGGTCGTGCTCTCCCGGCGCATGCCCTTGCCTCCGCCTACTCGGTCAGCTTGATTCCGGTCTTCGCCACCAGCTCGGTCAGGATCGCGCGGTCGCGGGCCATGAAGGCGCCGGTCTCCTGCGGGCTCCAGGCGACAGGCTCGATCACCAGCTCGCGATAGCGGGCGACGAGCTCGGCATCGGCCATTGCCGCATTGATCGCGGTGCTCAGGACGCGCAGCGTGTCGGGCGCGATGCCCGCCGGCGCGACGATCGAAGCCCAGCCGGGATAGACGACGTCGACGCCTTGTTCCTTCAGCGTCGGCAGGTCAGGGAGCTGCGGCTGGCGCGCCTCGGTGGTGACGGCGAGCGCCTTCAGCTTGCCGCCCTGGATGTTGCCAAGGCTGGCGGCGAGGCTGTCGATCATGACATGGACCTGGCCGGACATCAGGTCGGCCGCGGCGAGCCCGGCGCCGCGATAGGGCACATGCGCCAGCCGGATGCCGGCCGCCTGCATGATCATCTCGAAGACGAGATGATTGGTGCCGCCGATCCCGGCCGAGGCGAAATTGAGCTGACCCGGCCGCTGCTTCGCATAGGCGAGGAACTCGGCGAGCGACGTGACCGGCAGGGCCGGCGAGGCATTGAGCACCAGCGGGAACAGGCCGAGCATCGCGACAGGGGCGAAATCGTGCGCGACGTCATAGGGTAGCTTCTGCCCGAGCGCAGGTGCTGCGGCGAAGCTTGCCGCGGTCGCGACGAGGAGCGTATGGCCGTCGGCCGACGCCTTGACGACGGCTTGCCCGGCGACGATGCCGTTGGCGCCCGGCCGGTTGTCGATGATCACCGATTGGCCGAGTTGCCGCGCCAGGGTCTCGCCAAGCCGGCGCGCCGCGATGTCGGTACCGCCGGCCGGGGCGAAGGGCACGACCAGCTGGATCGGCCGTTCGGGGAAGGCGGCGCGGGCACTGCCTGCGCCGAGCGCGCTGGCGAGCCCGGCGAGCAGGACGGTGCGGCGATCAATCGGGGGCATCGGCCTTCTCCGGCGCAAAGCGGGAGCGGCGAGATTAGCGATCGCCCGCCGGCGGGGAAGGGGCTTCTTGCGCCTTTAAGTTCCCGGCCGGTTGATCGTCAGCTTCTGAAAACCCTTGCCGGCGAGCACCGGCTTCTTCGCCGAGAGGATGCGCGAATTGATGCCTTGCCAGCCGATCTCGCCGGAGAGCCGGCCATATTCGATCTTCGGGCAGCGATTCATGATCACGGTGACGCCTTTGGCCTCGGCCTTGGCCGCGGCCTCGTCATTGCGCACCGAGAGCTGCATCCAGATCACCTTGGGCAGCGGCTCGAGACTGAGCGCCTCGTCGGTGATCGGCCCGGCGGCTTCCGAGTTGCGAAAGATCTCGACCATGTCGATCGGCTGCGGGATGTCCTTCAGTGAGCCGTAGACGGTCTTGCCGAGCAGCGTCTGGCCGGCGAGCCCGGGATTGACCGGGATCACGTCATAGCCGCGATCGAGCAAATACTTGGTGACGATCCAGCTCGGCCGCGCCTCGTTGGCGGAAGCGCCGACCAGCGCGATGCTCTTCACCTCGCGCAGGATGCGGCGAATCAGCGCATCATCATAAGCGTCGTGATTCACGGAACTAAAATCCCAGAGAATTAAATGAGTTGCCTAGTCTTTCTGATTCGACGGCGAAGCCGCGTCGATACCAGGAACATAGCGTCGGCAAGCTCGTTCCCCACATTGAAGAGGAGGGGCAAATCCCGCTCTTCATCAGTAAGGAGGGCCTGCCATGTGCGACTACAGTCTGCACCATGTGATGTCGACTCCTGCCAAAGTCGGCGACGTCCTCAAGACCACCAGCTTCATCGGATCGAGCACCAGAGGCTTCTGCGCCGCTGGCGAGCCGAGTGTCGCGGTCTGCGTCCTGCCCGGCACGGAGCTGGCCTTTGCGTCCGAGATCGAATGCGACAGGGCGATCGGCTTCCTGCCGCATCGCCGGCTGGCGGCGACGGTGGCGCGCTTCCGCCAGGTCGATCTCGACAAGCCCTACGCTCATCACGACGCGATCGAGTTGCCCAATGGCCAGATCGTGCTGCTGACCAACCTCTCGGAAGGCCAGATGGCGACCGTGCTGCAATTGCCGGCGGACGAGCAGGCGCAGCGGGCTGCGAAGCCCGAAGCCGAGCCGGCGCGGATGGAAAACGAACCGATCCCGCTCTTCGGCCTCTGACTGCTTGGTCATAGGCGCGTAGGTGTTCACTCTCGATGGCGGGCTCGTCACGCGAGTCCGCCCTTTCAGCTGTGGCGCCAGTCCGGCTGGCGCTTTTCCATGAAGGCGCCGATGCCTTCCTCGGCATCGCGCGCCAGCATGTTCTCGACCATCACCGCCGAGGCGTGGTCATAGGCCGCTTTCAGCCCCATCTCGCGCTGCTCGTAGAAGGCGCGCTTGCCGGTCTTGACTGTCGCCGCCGATTTCGAGGCGATCACCGCCGCAAGCCGCTTCGCCTCGCTCAGCGCCTCGCCGGCGGGAACGACGCGATTGACCAGGCCCATGCGGGCGGCCTCCTGCGCCGGCACCATCTCGCCGAGCAGGAGCATCTCCATCGCATGCTTGGCCGACAGGTTGCGCGAGAGCGCGACCATCGGCGTCGAGCAGAACAGGCCGATATGGACGCCCGGCGTGCAGAAGCGCGCACTTTCGCCGGCGACGGCGAGATCGCAGGTCGCGACGAGCTGGCAGCCGGCGGCGGTCGCCGTGCCTTCGACCGCGGCGATGACCGGCTGGGGCAGGGCGGTGATCTGCTGCATCACGCCCGAGCAGCGCCCGAGGATATCGGCGAAATAGGCGCGGCCGCGGTCGGGATCAGCCCGGCGCGCGCTCATCTCCTTGAGGTCGTGCCCGGCCGAGAAGACCGGGCCGGCGGCGGCCAGCACCACCGCCCGGATACTGCGGTCGGTTGCGATCGCGGCGAGCGTCTCCGACAGGGCGGTCAGCATCGCCTCGCTCAGCGGGTTGCGCGCTTCGGGCCGGTTCAGGGTCAGCGTCGCGATGCCGTCGGCATCCTCGCGCAGCAGGATCTGCGCTCTGGCATGGGCGTTCATGGCGATCAGCCTTTCGCTGTTTGTCCTATTGTCGGAAGCCGGGTGCCGTGCTGCAAGGGGACTAACGTCCGATCAGCCCTCGGTTTTCCGCACGATGACGATCCGCATGAGCGCCGCCGAGATCGAGGCCTATCTCGATCAGGTCTTCCCGCAGCTCCACTATGGCGGCCGCACCTATGTCGTCGAGGAGGTCGGACCGCTCTCGGCTCGCATGCGCTGCGACTACCATGAGAAGCATCTGCGGCCGGGCGGCACCATCTCGGGGCCGACCATGATGGCGCTCGCCGATCTCGCGCTCTACGTCGCGATCCTCGCCCAGATCGGCCCGGTCGGGCTCGCGGTGACGACGAGCCTCAACTACAACTTCCTGCGCAAGCCCGGGCAGGCGGCGCTGATCGGCGAAGCGAAGCTGCTCAAGCTCGGCAAGCGCCTCGCTGTCGGCGAGGTCTGCCTCTATTCGCAAGGCGAGGCCGACATGGTCTGCCACGCGACGGGGACCTATTCGATCCCCGCCGAGAGATAATTGCGGTATCCTGATACCATTTCTCGCACGCCTCTGAAAACAATGCGTTTTTTGTCAAAGTCGCGCATTATCTTCGCTTGACATCGCTAAGGTAGCCGCCTATCCAGCGCCCACACCGCCGCCGGCCTGCCGGCGGCTTGTCCTTTTTTCAAGCAGCCGAAGGGTGCCGCGATGAAGACCATCTCGCTCAAGCCCGCCGATGTCGAGAAGAAGTGGGTTGTGATCGACGCCTCCGGGCTCGTCGTCGGCCGTCTCGCCTCCCTGGTGGCGATGCGTCTGCGCGGCAAGCACAAGGCCGCCTACACCCCGCATGTCGACTGCGGCGACAACATCATCGTCATCAACGCCGAGAAGGTGGTGCTGACCGGTCGCAAGCGCGACCAGAAGGTCTACTACCACCACACCGGCTTCCCGGGTGGCATCAAGGAGCGTTCCGCCAAGTTCCTGCTCGAAGGCCGTTTCCCGGAGCGCGTCGTCGAGAAGGCTGTCGAGCGCATGCTGCCGCGTGGCCCGCTCTTCCGCCAGATCCTCGGCAATCTGCGTGTCTACAAGGGCGCCGAGCATCCGCACGCCGCCCAGTCGCCCGAGGCGCTCGACGTCGCGGCACTCAACCGCAAGAACGCGAGGGTCTGACCATGGCCGAGGTTCTCCAGTCTCTCGAGCAGCTCGGCCAGGTCGCCAAGGGCGTCCAGCCCGAGGCTCCCGTCCACGTCAAGAAGGTCGACGCGCAGGGCCGCGCCTATGCTACCGGCAAGCGCAAGAACGCCATCGCCCGCGTCTGGATCAAGCCGGGCTCCGGCAAGATCACGGTCAACACCCGTGACCAGGAAGTCTACTTCGCCCGCCCGGTGCTGCGCCTGATCCTGCAGCAGCCGCTGATGCTGGTCGATCGCATGACCCAGTACGACGTCGTCGTCACGGTCAAGGGCGGCGGCCTCTCCGGCCAGGCCGGCGCGGTCCGTCACGGCATCTCCAAGGCCCTGACCTTCTATGAGCCGGAGCTGCGCAGCCCGCTCAAGAAGGAAGGCTTCCTGACCCGCGACTCGCGTGTCGTCGAGCGCAAGAAGTTCGGTAAGGCCAAGGCCCGCCGCAGCTTCCAGTTCTCGAAGCGCTGATCGGCGTCAGACAGAACATTCGTTCAGAGGGGCGGCAGAAATGCCGCCCCTTTTCGTTTTTGACCGACTGCCGCCGGCGCCTCGACCTCATCGAGATTCGGCAACGTTCGTTCCGCAAGGGATGACTCTGTCAGCGCTGGGCTTTGACCCGGAAAGTCTTGGCGCCTCCGACGCGTGGAAACGCCGATCTCACATCGCGCAGGATGTCCTGACCAGGAGTGTGAACGGATCGATCTGGAATTCCGTTTCCAGTGATTCCCCGAATAGTCTCAGCCACTTCTCCTGCAGCTCAAAAGCCTTGGCCTCGCGCGCTGCGTCGCATTCGAATTTTGTCTGGTGCACTTCCTGAAAGTGATGAACCAGTTCGTGAACCAGGACAGACAGATCCGCTGCCGTCGCGCCGCTCCATGTGTCTCTCAGATAGATGGTGTTCTCGCGCGCATCGTAGATCGAGATGATATTTGGCTGATCCTGTTGCTGCACCATTTCGGACGCATATTGCTTGAACCGTAACACGGCGATTTGGCCAGCCGGCTTGAAGACGAGCCTCGGCAATGAATTGGGCACCGGCTGATCCAGCTTCGCGCCGACCCAGATCGCAAGGGCTTCCAGCAGCCGTCCTCCCGGATCGGGTTGCCTCTCACCGATGACGATTTCGAAGCCCGAGCCGAGGCGCAGGCGCTCGATCGTCTCGTCGCGTGCCGAGGCTTCGAGAGGCAAGGATGACACGAGCGCGGCAGCACCCGCGATCAGACAAGGTCCGATAGCTTTCATGGCATTCGTCCAGAGCAAATGCCGTCAATTGCGATATTGGCCGTCGGCGCCACCGCGTGTGCTTCACGGGAGGATCGCCAGTTCCGCAAGGTAACAGATCGCGGAGGCGATCCCTACCGACTTGCCCGCTCCTGCTGCATCATCCTTCAGCCATGGCGTGCACCCGGTGGCCAACGGGCCGGATCAGGCATTGGCTTGCAGCCAGGCGATGACCTCGCCGCGCCGCGGATGCGGCTTGCCGGCCGGCGGGAACAGCATGGCCAGACGATCGCCGCTCCTGAGTTCATCTGCGAAGGGGGCAACCAGCCGCCCGTCCGCAAGGTAGGGCGCAACCAAGCTCCTGCGGCCGATCAGGACACCGGCGCCGCCGAGCGCGGCATCGAGCGCCAGCGCATAGAGCGAATAGGACGGTCCGCGGCCGGCATCGACCCCGTTGGCGCCGGCATAGCGCAACCAGCGCTCCCAGTCGCTGCGCCAGACGGCATCATGCAGCAGGGTCTGGCCAGCGAGGTCGACGGGAGTCCGCAATGCGCGGGCGAGCGCCGGGGCGCAGACCGGGAACAGGCTATCCTCGCTGAGCGCCAGCGCATTGGCCGGCGATTTGGCGAGGTAAAACAGCGCCAGGTCGAAACTGTCGTGCCGGCCCGCCGGAGGCTCCTCCATCGCGCTGATCGAGACGGCGAGGCCGGGGAAGGCCTGTTGCAGCGCCGGCAGGCGCGGCGACAGCCAGAGCTGTGCGATGCAGGGCAGGGCGGCGATGGCGAGCGCCCGGCCGGCATGGCTTGCCTTGAGCTCTTGCACGGTGAGGGCCAGCGCATCGAAGGCGGCGCTGAGCCGTGGCCGGGCGTCCTGCGCGGCGTCCGTGAGCGCGACGCCCTGCGGCAACCGCCGGAACAATGTCAGCCCGAGGAAGGCTTCGAGATGGCGGACCTGCTGGGCGATGGCGCCTTGCGTCACCCCGATCTCCTCGGCTGCCTTCGAGAAGCTGCCGAGCCGCGCCGCCGCCTCGAAGGCACGCAGCGCATTGAGCGGTGGCAAGGGTGGGCGGGGCGGTTTGACGGGCATGGGCGGCACGAGGTTGCAGGCCTAGATTTTCTAGGCCTGGGCGCGACGATAACTGGTTTGCATCCGCGCCGGCAAATCGCTGCAATGGCCGAACGAAACAACACTCTGCGGGGATGGCGATGACGGTGAAACTGGCGCGGCGCGGTTGGGTGCCGGCGGCAAGCGAGGACTATGTGCTCCGGATCGCTGGCGAGGTCGCCGGCCAGGACCGAGCGGAGCGTGAAGCCAGGCTCGCCGATCTCGTCGCTGAGAACCGCACCATCCACGAGCGCGACTGCGTCAACCTCAACCCTGCGACCAATGTGATGAACCCGCGCGCCGAGGCTGTGCTGGGGCAGGGACTCGGCACAAGGCCCTCGCTCGGCTATCCCGGCGACAAATACGAGATGGGCCTCGAGGCGATCGAGCAGATCGAGGTGATGGCGGCTGAGCTCGCGGCGCAGGTCTTCGGGGCAAGCTACGCCGAGATCCGCGTGCCCTCCGGCGCGATCGCCAATCTCTATGTCTTCATGGCTGCGGCCCGGCCCGGCGACGCGGTGATCGCGCCGTCGCCGGCGATCGGCGGCCACGTTACCCATCACGGCGCCGGCGCCGCCGGGCTCTATGGCGTCGTCACTCATCCGGCCCCGATCGATGCCGACGGCTACACCGTCGATGTTGCTAAGCTGCGCGAGGATGCGCGGCGGCTGCGGCCGAAGGTGATCAGCATCGGCGGCAGCCTCAATCTCTTCCCGCATCCGATCCGGCAGATCCGCGCCATCGCCGACGAGGTCGGCGCGATCGTGCTGTTCGACGCGGCCCATCTCTCCGGCATGATCGCCGGCCATGGCTGGCAGCAGCCGCTGGAGGAGGGCGCTCACGTCATGACGATGAGCACCTATAAGAGCCTGGGCGGCCCGCCCTCTGGCCTGATCGTCACCAACGATGCCGGCCTTGCCGAGAAGCTCGACGCCATCGCCTATCCTGGTCTCACCGCCAATTTCGACGCGGCCAAGTCGGCAGCGCTGGCGATCACCATGATGGACTGGCAGGAGTTCGGCCGCGATTACGCGGCGATGATGGCGGCGACGGCGAAGGCGCTCGCCGAGGCTCTCACGGAGCGGCAGGTCCCGGTCTTCGCGCGCGATCGTGGCATGACGACCTCGCACCAGTTCGCGATCGAGGCGGCGCCCTATGGTGGCGGGCAGGCGGCGGCGAAGCGGCTGCGCGCCGTCAACATTCTGAGCTGCGGCATCGGCCTGCCGATCGCGGAGGTCGCGGACGACGTCAATGGCCTCCGCCTCGGCACGCCCGAGATCGTCCGCTTCGGCATGAAGCCCGAGCACATGCCGGAGCTCGCGGGCTTCATCGCCGAGGGTCTCTCAGGTGCGCGCCCCGACGAGGCGATCGCCCGCGACGTCACCGCCTTCCGCCGGCGGTTCGGCAGGCTGCACTATGTGAGGTGAGGCGGGCAGGCGTCATTCTCGGGCGCGACACATCCCCTCTCCCCTTGCGGGAGAGGGTTAGGGTGAGGGGTCGCACGACACTGATCGTTAGCTCAGTGCCGGATTCTCTCGAAAACTCTCCAGATCTGAGCGACCCCTCATCCGGCCCTTCGGGCCACCTTCTCCCGCAGGGGGAGAAGGTGAGCTGCGGCTCTTCAGCCATAGCGCTCCAGCATCTCAGCCTTCAGCGCCTCTTCCCCGATCACCTGCGCGGCCCCGAGCCAGGCCTCCTCGATCTCACCCGCCGCGTTGCGGACGAGGCGCGCCGGCTCGCCTGGGCTGGCGAAGGCCGAGGCCTTGACGATGCGGCCATGGTCCTCGCCCTCCGGCACGATCTCTCCGGCGTCGAGGAACGGGTTGAACAGCGCCGGATTGGCGATCAGCACCTTGCCCCCGACCGGGACGAGATCTCCCGCGCCCCAGATCGTCCAGAGGCGCTTGCGCCAGCGCAGCGTCGCCGCCGTCGGCGCGCCGTGCTCGGCAAAGGTCCTGAAGATCTGGATCACGCCGTCGAGCCAGGGATGGGCGAGGCCGTCGATGGCGTTGGTCAGCACCGAGACGGTGAGGCCCTGCTCTGGGACGGTGACGGTGCGGGTGATGAAGCCCTGGAAGCCGCCGGAATGGCCGACCCAGTCCCAGCCGTTACCTCCACCGGAGATGGTGCCGAGACCATAGTGGCGCCCCAGGCTGCTCTCGGCGTCGGGCCAGAGCCGGCGCGTCATCTCGCGGCGGCTGAGCGCCGACAGGACGCTGGCTTCAGCCTTCGGCGAGAGCTGGGCGATGTAGCGGGCGATGTCGGCCGCGGTCGCGACGAAACCGGCGGCCGAGACCATGGCGTTGCCCGGATTGTCGGCCGGAATCACCACGCGCCGGCCGAGCGGCTGCGTGCCGCTGTGGCCCTTCGCCATCGGCCCGTTCCAGAGCGTGATGTCGGGCCTGGTCTCCTTCAGCCCGGCGGGCGCGACGATCTCGCGGGCGATCCAGTCGGCATAGGGTTCGCCCGTTACCGCCTCGATGACGAGGCCGAGCAGGCCGAAGCCGTGATTGGAGTATTTGAGGCGCTGCGAGGCGGGGAAGACCGGCGGCCGGGCGAGGTCGGCGAGCAGCTCGTCCTTGCGCAGATAGGGCTTGCGGTCGAAGAACTGGCCGCAGTCGACGCCGTCGCGCAGGAGCCCGGCGCTGTTGGAGAGAAGCTGCGTCAGCGTCACCGCCGCGACCTCGGGATGCAGGCCGTCGACATGGGCGCCGGCCTTGTCGTCGAGCCGGAGGCGGCCTTGTTCGACGAGGCGTAAGGTACCGGCGGCGGTGAAGCTCTTCGAATGCGAGGCGATCCGGAAGCCGTGACGCGGCGTCAGCGCCTCGCCGGTCGCAAGGTCGGCACTGCCGAAGGCGGCCTCGAGCACGATCTCGCCGCCATCGGCGATCGCAACCGCGCAGCCGGGCTGATCATGGAACCGGCGCTGGAATTCGAGCCAGCTTGCGACATAGTCGAGCGCGGCAGGCAGCCATGGCTTCATCGGGCAATCCATCGTCGAGCAGGGCGGGTGCCGAAGCTTGGCACGGCTGACGGCGCCGCGTCAGCGCCGCAAAGCGCGGGAGCCATGCATTGTTGGTCAGATCGCCTTCGTCCTTGCCCTCGCCGCCGACGCGTGGCATCCGTCCGGGCAACACATAAGGATCGTTACCGTGGACAAGACCGAACTCGCCAAGCTCGAAGCGTATCTGCGCCGGACCTTCGCCAACCACAATATCAGCGTGCGCGCGCGGCTGAAGAAGACCGATTCGGCCGAGGTCTATCTCGCCGACGAGTTCATCGGCATCATCCATGTCGACGACGAGGACGGCGATCGCTCGTTCAACTTCACCATGGCGATCCTCGACGTCGATCTCGAGGACTGAGTCGGATCCGATCAGATTGAATCAATCTGGTCGGAACGGGCTCTGAGGCAAGAGCCTCAGCGCATCAGCCCGTCGATGGTGCGGCGCACGCCGCCGAGCATCACCTGCCAGTCGGCGACGATGGCGCGCGGGAAACGGATGTTCACATCGACGCCGCGGTGGCGGAAGGTCACGCGGCAGGGTTCGTCGAGGCCGCTCTGGGCGGTCTCGACCGGGCAGCGCGCGGCAAAGCCGCGTCCGTCCGGCACCGAGACATAGAGCTCGTCGCCCTCATAAGGCGAGCCCTTGCGGAAGCCGCGCACCACCAGCCCACCCGGATTGGACCAGACTGTCGGCGTCAAGAAGCGGGCATAGGTAGACAACTGCGTCGCCGGCTCGTTGACCTTGTCGGGTGGGCTCAGTGTCACCAGGAGCCGCCTGCCGCTCTCGGGCGTGACCGGGCCGAGGCCCGGCCAGTCGAGGCGCAGGCGCGCCATGCCGACCAGGCGCCCGTCCTCGCCATCGGCGCCGGTTAGGTTCGCCGGGATCGCCAGCACGACGTCGCCGACCCTCGCCGGCTGCAAGTCTGTTCCGGCGTCGGGGTTGGAGCGGGTGGCGAACAGGGCAAGGCCGGTGCCGCCGAGCCCGAGGACGACGATCGCCGCCGCAAGCTGTAGCAGAACCCGATCGCCGCGTGGCAGGACGGGTGCGGGACGGCGCTTCAGATGGTTGCGGATCAGTGCCGCGACATCGGTGGCGCTGGTGAGCGGCTGGTTCTGGTCGGGCGCGGCGTAGAGGCTCATCGGATTCGTCCCTGGACCGGCGCGCGGCTCTGTCAGGACACTCAACCAGAGCCGTCTTAACGCCCCGTAAACCATGTCGGGGCCGGCGTGGTTAACCATCGGTTAAAGCTTTACTTCCGCGTCGAGCGACCTTGGGCCATTGTTTGCCAGCAATCTGCTGGAAGCTGCGCCCGTGACGCTCGAACCCGCCGCCGTCGAGGCCCTGAAATCGCTGGTTCTCGGTTTCGCTTTCGCCGGCCTGCTGGCGAGCGCCTTCGAATTGTTCACGCACAAGCGCGCCGGCTTCGAGCTGCTGCAGGGCGGCGGCGTCGGCGCGGTGGCGAGCGTGCCGGTGGTGGTGTTCAGCGCGCCCTTCCTGATCCTGCGCAACACCGTGCGCGGCCGGCGGATCGAGGGGCGGCCTTTCTTCTTCGTCATGGCGGCGAGCATGATCGCCGCGCTCTGGAGCCTGATCAGCGGCCGGGTCGTGCTCGACCTGCTGATGGTGCTCGGCGCGGCTTGACGGCTAGGGCGCTGCCCCTGCAATCCTCGGGCTGAAAAGTCCTGGAGGATGTCATGCCGCTCTATTCACTCGACGGAACCTCACCCGAAACGCCGCCGGAAGGGCAGTGGTGGCTTGCGCCCGACGCCCATGTGATCGGGCGCGTCAGGCTGGCGAAGGATGTCGGGATCTGGTTCGGCGCCGTTCTGCGCGGCGACAATGAATGGATCGAGATCGGTGAGGCCACGAACCTCCAGGAAGGCTGCGTGCTCCATACCGACATGGGCGCGCCGCTCAAGGTCGGCACCGGCTGCACCATCGGCCACCGGGCCATCCTGCATGGCTGCATCATCGGCGAGAACAGCCTGGTCGGCATGGGCGCGACCGTGCTCAATCATGTGAAGATCGGCCGGAACTGCCTGGTCGGCGCCAATGCGCTGGTGACCGAGGGCAAGGAATTTCCCGACAATTCGCTGATCGTCGGCTCGCCGGCCCGCGCGATCCGCACGCTCGACGAGGCGGCCGCTGCAGGCCTGCGCGCCACGGCTGCCGGCTATTCCGAGCGCTGGAAGCTATTCGCCAAGAGCATGAAGCGGATCGATTGATCGTTTCGCACTGGGCCGCGGTTTCGTCACTCCTGAAAACGAAGCGGGCCGGCTCCCGGGGAAGGAGCCGGCCCTGGACGTGCCCGGTCGGGGACGGGTGGGTGGGGACGTGACCGGACTCGTCGTCTGGTGGCGAAGCCCGTCTAGACTTCGCCGGTCTGGTATTCGCGCCGGGTTTCGTCCCCGCCCGGCGCGTTGTCTGGTTCAGCGCAGCGATGCCACCGTCGAGGTCGAGAGGCCGCCGAGCGAGGCCCAGCCGGTACGGGCCTGGGATTCACGCTTGACGTAGGTGTAGCCGGTCTGGCTCCACGGCAGGATCGCATTGCGCTTGTTGTCGAGGATGAAATCGCCGCGGTCGGTGCGGATCATCAGCACGGCGTGGCCGGCATTCTCCTCGTCGATCACCACGGTGACGCGCATGGCGCGGCGCGGCAGGCCGGCCTCGGCCAGGCGCTGGCGCTTCAGCAGGACATAGTCCTCGCAGTCGCCCTTGCCGTCGGTGGGCAAGTCCCAGCGGTCGACCACGCCCCAATGGTCCTGGTCGGTGATGGCCTCGATGTCGCGATTGGCCTTGAGATTGGCCGCGACGATCAGCTTCCACAGCTTCGGCGTCAGCTCGACCTGCTCGGCTTCGCGGGTGTCGACGGCGCACTCGCTCGGGCTGCGCTTGCAGAAATCCGTCCAGGCATAAGGTGCACGGGCGTCACCGCCGGCGACGATCGGCGCGCTGGCGACCGGCAGGTTGGCGCTCTGCTGCGCCTGAGCGCCGGTCACGCCGGCAAGAGTGATGATCGTAACAGCGGCCAGGCCGCGAAATCCCCGGAAACTCGAAAACATGTCGTCCCCTTTCCTGTCCCGGGAACGACCATGCTCTTGGGCTGTAGAGATCGCTTGAAATGAAAGCGGACAATTTTACTGAAATCGAGCCTATAGAATGCAAAAGTACTTACAGAAAATCAGGTATAAAACCGAGGGTAAGAATTTTCAGCGCTCGTATCAGAAATCCTTAACCATGGATTTCCTTAACCATCCAGTTCTTTAACCATGGGCGCGAGGCCTCATTCGGCCGAACGGCTGGCGTTGAGCGTGGATGAAGAGCGCGGGGAGCCCTTCTCCCGTGTGGGACAAGGGCAGGGATGAGGGCTTGCCGTAACCGATGGAGGCGCCGCGGCTCCCGCTTCGCCCTGATAATTAGCGGCAGTCCCTCACCCCTGCTCCTCTCCCATTCGGGAGAGGGGTTCTGCGCGCGCTCTATCCGTCGCGGATATTCCGGAGGCCCGCACGGGTTTTCAGCCTCGCGCTGAAATCAGCCGGAGAGCTTTGTCAAAGAGGCTGCTGGCGATGAGCCGACCCGGTTGCACTCATGGCCGCCGCTTGCAGCTCACCCGGGACAGGTGTTCGACGGGAAGAAAGCGCTCGAGCCTGTGCTCAGAGCTCGAGGTTCTCGTCGAGCGCGTCGGCCGAGAGCGGCATGCGGAACTGCGCGGCGTAACCGCCGTCGAAGCGCCGCACGATCGTGGCCGCAGTACCGCCGAGCCGGACCGCCGCACCCATTTCGAACTGGTAGTCGCTGGCGAAGGCCGCTCCGGACAGCGAGAAGTCGATTAGCCGCACGGCGTGCTCGCTGCCGTCCTCCAGCGTCAGGATGCAGCGCGGGTTGCGCGGCACGATGCGTTCGTGGCGACGGTCCTCGGGCAGGCCGAGCTCGTCGCGATTGGCGAGCCAGGTCAGCTGCGCGGTGAACTTCTCGCGCTTGCGGCTGGTCGCGGTGATCGTCATCGCGAAACCAGCAGGGGTGGTGCGTACCGCAGTCCCCTCGATGCGGCCGAGATGTTCGAGATAGACGATGACGCGATCGCCGATCGCGGGCTTCGCCGGTGCGACCATATGCAGGCCGCCAGGTGAGATGTCGGTGGTCTGGCAGGGGTATTCCATGCGGCTCGGCAGCATGTAGCGCCCAAGCAGGACGACCTTCATACGCTGATGGCGCCGGCGCTCGACCGGGACCGAGCCCGTTCTTTGGTTTTGGGGCGCCGTCAGCATCGCAGACCTTGTTCCTAACAGGGCCATGCTAGCGGCCTGCGGGTTAAGAGCTGGTTAGTATAACCTCAGATCCGGCCACCCGGCAGAAGCATCAGTTTCGGCCGCTTGTCCTGGGCCGACGATTCGGCGGGGCGCAAGGCGCGGCCATCGGGCCAGATCATCCTGAGCGAAATCATCCGCATCGAGGCGAGCGTGTCGAGGCCGAGCCAGTCCGGCGAGAGGGCAGGCGAGAGCGCGCCGAGGATGCGGGCATGGGTGCGGCCACGGTAGCGCAGCGGCAGCAGCAGCAGTTCGAGGTGGATGCTCGCGCCGTTCTCGGTCTGGGCCGAAAGCCCGGCGACGGCACCGGCGGTCTCGTCCATCACCGTCTGGACGAGGCGGCGCATGTCGCCTTGCGCCTCGACCTCGGGCCAGAGCGCGGCGAAGGCACGGCCCCGCAGCTCGCGTCCGAACAGGGCGCAGAGCCGCGTCCCGGCCAGGCGGAAGACCGGCCCGATCGGCTCGTTCTCGAGCACGAAGGTGTCGGCGAGCGCATGGCGCAGCGCGCCCGGCTCGATCTCGCCCCGTTCGGGAGCGCTTCGTTCGCCGCGCAGCGTGTCCCAGTAGTCGAAAACCAGGCGGGTGCTCGGGTTCTTCATGTTCTTGTCCAGTCCGGTCTGCGCTGTCCCTGATCGTGCGAAGGCGTGTCAAATCGGAGCGCATTCGTTCGAGGCGGGGACTGTCGGGTCCTTGCGAATCGGTAGGACGCAGCACGCATGCCGTCTTGCCACGCGAGCCGGACAGGGCGAGGCGGCAGGGAGCGTTAAGGTTAAGCAAGGGTTAAGCTTGTGGAAGATGCCTAAAATGCCCCATAAATCCGCTGTCGAATTCGAGCCCGTGCCAAGCGCCCGTGGCTCACTGGAAAGGCGGGGGCGCGGGGGCGTGACCGGCCGGGGAGGAAAGGGGAGAGCAGCAGCTCTCCCCTTTTCTGTTGCCTGCCATAGGCCGATGCGCCAGTGAGGGCCTGATGTCGGTGAATCCAGACGATCCCCATGGTCCTTCCGGCCGCGAGCCGGTGTTCAACCTGCCGTCTGCCGTCGTCTGGCTGATCGCGGCGCTGGCGTTGATCCAGGGCGCGCGCGAACTGCTCAGCGCGCAGGACGATTTCCTCCTGGTTTCCTGGCTCGCCTTCGTGCCGGCACGGTTGACGCTGTGGTTCGCGCCGGAGCGATTGCAGGAGGTGTCGCAGGCGCTTGGAGCGTCCGCCACGCCCGATTTCGTCCAGCGCCTGCAGCTCGTGCGCCTGCTTCTGGCGGATGGCGGGCAGCCCTGGACCCTGCTGAGCTACGGGCTGCTGCACGGCTCCTGGCTGCACCTGATTTCGAACGTCGTCTGGCTGGCGGCCTTCGGCAGCCCGGTCGCGCGCCGGCTCGGGAGCGTGCGCTTCCTGCTGCTGATGGCGCTCTCGACCATCGCCGGCGCCTTGCTGCACTGGTGGTCGCGCGAGCTCGACGTCCTGCCGCTGGTCGGGGCCTCGGCCGGTGTCTCGGGCGCGACGGCGGCGGCGATCCGCTTCGTCTTCTCGCCCGGCGTGCATTTCGGCGGACTTGGTCATGACGAGGTGGTCCGCGCCATCCCGGCCGAGCCGCTCGGCGGCCTCTGGCGCAATTCGCGGGCGATGCTCTTCGTGGTGATCTGGTTCATCACCAACATCCTGTTCGGGGCCGGGCTGATCCCCATCATGGGCGAGGAGACCAGCATCGCCTGGGAGGCGCATATCGGCGGCTTCCTCGCCGGGCTCATTCTTTTCCCGTTGCTCGATCGCGGGCCGGTCCGGCGCTGATCACAACCACAGCGAGCAGGATTCGGCCCGCAATCGCCTTGCCGTCGCCTCAGACTTCGCTCACATTGGACTCAGTCCAGCGTGGCGTCGCGCCGCGGACGTCATGGTCCGTTGGCCCCCGGCGCTGCTCTCGTCGCAACCCATAAACGTGCGCCGGCCAACGGCGCCGCTATCGTCGGAGGAGAAGTCGATGAACGTCGCTCATATTCTCGGCAGCAAGGGGGGAGAAGTGGTCTCGGTGCAGCCGCACCGGACGCTCGGCGAGGCAGCGCGGACCCTGGCTGAGAGACGGATCGGCGCCGTGGTCGTGACCGGGGCCGATGGCGACCTGCTCGGCATCCTGTCCGAACGCGATATCATCAAGGCCCTGGGTACAGACGGCGCCGCCGCGCTGGAGACGCCGGTGTCGCGGGCGATGACCGGCAAGGTCGTGACCTGCCGGCCCGACACCAGTGTCGACGATCTGATGGAAATCATGACCTCGGGCCGCTTCCGGCACGTGCCGGTGGTCGATGGCGGCCGGATCGCCGGCATCGTCTCGATCGGCGACGTGGTCAAGCATCGTGTCGCCGAGATCGAGGCCGAGAGCCGGGCGATGCGCGACTATATCGCGATGGCGTGAGGCACCGAGCCGCGACCTGCCGCTAGTTCAGCGGCAGGTGGTTGGCCGCGACGATCGCCGCGATCTCGTCCAGCGCGCGCTCGGCCGCCTGCCGGCCGAGGGCGATCGCCTCGTCGGCACGATGGAAGTCGAACAGGCCGACGCGGCCGAGCTTGGGACCGATCATCACATCCGGCGGATCGCCGGCGAGGCGCGAGCGCGAAATCCGGTCCTGAGTGATGTTGAAGGCGTCGACCATCACGCCGGCGAGTCCCGGCTGCTGATCGTGATTGGCCTTGCCGACGATGCCGCGCATGCGCTCGCGCATGCCGCCGAACCAGCCGGTGGCCGGGCGTTGCTCCGGAGCAGGTTCCGGATCGGCATCGGCGCCATAGGACTGGATCACCGTGCCGCGGCCGGTCATGTCGCTGTTCAGATTGACGCAGAGCACGACGTCGGCGCCGAGCGCGCGAGCCACGGTGACCGGCACCGGATTGACCAGCGCCCCGTCCATCAGCCAGCGACCGCCGAGCTTCACCGGGTCGAACACGCCGGGCAGCGCATAGGAGGCGCGCAGCGCATCGACCAGCGAGCCGCGCGTCAGCCAGATCTCGTGGCCGGTGCCGAGCTCGGTGGCGACGGCGGCGTAGGTCTGCTTCAGGTCGCTGATGTGCAAGCCGGCGAGGTCGCGCTCGAGCAGACGCTTCAGCCGACTGCCGGCGATCAGTCCGGCTCCGCCGAGATGGAAATCCATCAGGCCGACGACGCGGCGCTTGGTCAGGCCGAGCGCGAATTCGCGCAGCTGTTCCAGCTTGCCCGCGGCGTAGCAGCCGCCGACCACCGCACCGATCGAGGTGCCGGCGATCACCTCAGGCGCATAGCCGGCCTCGCTCAGGACATCGAGGACGCCGATATGCGCCCAGCCGCGCGCGGCGCCGCCGCCGAGCGCCAGGCCGATCCTCGGCCGGCTGAGACGCGGGGCGGGTTCGGAAACGAGATCGTTCATCGCTGCTCCGCCGCCGCCCAATCCAAAGGCCCGTCTGGCGATGTTCTCCAGTCTCATCGGCGCGATCCCTCCGCGGGGGATTCAGGATCACGCGAGCCGATGAGCGAAAGATGAACGGCGCCGGGACCCTAGGCGGCTATCAGTCGCTTTTGAAGGAAACATGAAAGCTTGGTGAAAGGATTGCCAACGAAGCAGGCATCCCCGGTTCAGAAGGCCAATGGCCCGTCGGCTGCGGTCCCGACCGGCTTAACCCGATAGAAGCAGCTATGGCGGCCGGTATGGCAGCAGCCGCCGTCGCCGCCGACATTGACCTTGATCCAGATGGCGTCCTGGTCGCAGTCGACCCGCATCTCGACGATGCTCTGGAGCTGGCCGGAGGTCTCGCCCTTGCGCCAGAGCGCCTGACGGGAGCGCGACCAGTACCAGGCCTCACCGGTCTCGATGCTCCGGCGCAGCGATTCGGCGTTCATATGCGCGACCATCAGCACCTCGCCGGTCGCAGCGTCGGTGGTGACGCAGGTGACGAGCCCGTCGCGATCGAACTTGGGCGCGAGCACGGCGCCTTCCTCGATCTCGGCCTTGCTGGACAGGGTGGGGAAGGCGGTCATGTCGGGATCCTGAAGGATTGGCACGCTGCCATATAGGGCGCGGAAGGCTTGCCGTCATTCTCGGGCGGCGCAGAGCGCCGACCCGGGAATCCCAGGACCAGAGGGGGCTGGTTTCCGAGATGCTCGGGGCAAGCCCGAGCATGACGCACCTCTTGGGTGGATCACAGCGCCGGCGACTTCACCATGGTGAAGAAGCGCACCTGTTCGGCAGGATCGCGGAAGCGACCGGTGTACTGGGTCGTCATCGTCGACGAGCCCTGCTTCTGCACGCCGCGCATCGACATGCACATGTGCTCGGCCTCGACGAGGACGGCGACGCCGCCGGGTTTCAGCGTCCGTTCGATCGCCTTGGCGATCTGCGCCGTCATCGTCTCCTGCGTCTGCAATCGGCGGGCATAGACATCGACGACGCGGGCGAGCTTCGAGAGGCCGACCACGCCACCGTTCGGATAGTAGCCGATATGGACCTTGCCGACGAAGGGCACCATGTGGTGCTCGCAATGCGAATAGAACGGGATGTCGCGGACGAGGACCATGTCCTTGTAGCCGTCGACCTCCTCGAAGACGCGCTCGAGCATGTCATGCGCATCCTCGCGATAGCCCCTGTAGAACTCGCGATAGGCCTTGGCGACGCGCTGGGGCGTATCGAGCAGGCCTTCCCGCGACGGATCGTCGCCGGCCCAGCGGATCAGCGTGCGCACGGCCTCCTCGGCCTGCTCTTGTGTCGGCTGGGTGATGATGAACTTGTCTGCGGAGGGGCTACGTGCCCGCTCTACGGACAAGGACTTAACCACATTATCCATGTGGAGCCTCCCGTTTCGGTTGCGCCGGCCTCACGACCGGCAGGTCAGACAAGTTCGCCCGCTCGTCCAGCGAATGACGCGCTCTCCCTAAGAGCGTGCCGGCACTCTATATTGGTTGCGAAAGCCGGCAACTCCAGACCCGGCGGGGCAACCCATGCTGAACGACGTCTACAATAAGCGAATCCTGGAATTGGCAGGAAACATCCCGCTGCTCGAGCGCCTGCCGGCGCCCGATGCGACGGCGACGGCTCATTCGCGCCTGTGCGGCTCGACGGTCACCATCGACCTGACCATGGACCAGGATGTCGTCACCGGCTTCGGCCATGATGTCCGCGCCTGCGCGCTCGGCCAGGCCTCGTCCTCGATCATGGCGCGCCATGTCATCGGCTCGACCGCTGCCGAACTGCGGCAGGTGCGCGAGCAGGCGCGGGCGATCCTGAAGGAAAGCGCGGAGCCGCCCGCGGGCAAGTGGGCGGATCTGTCGGTGCTCGTGCCGGTCCGCGACTTCAAGGCCCGGCACGCCTCGACCATGCTGACCTTCGACGCGGTGGTCGACGCGATCGGCCAGATCGAGGCGAAGCGGCGCGAGGCGGTCGCGGGCTGAGCGTTATTTCAGCCCGAATGCCTGCCGCGTCTCGACCCGCGTCTCGTCGAAGCGGACCCTGAACGCCTTCTCGGCGAGCAGCGCCTTGGCGACGACGCGGCCGATCTTGTCGCCGGCCTCCAGATCGGTCGGATAGTGGAAGCCGCAGACGAGGCGGCTTTCGCCATAGCTCTTGACCCGCTCCTCGAACTTGTCGGCGAGCTCGGGCACGGCTTCGGAGAGCAGCGTGGCATAGAGCGCCGCCGTCGCGGCATGGGCCGAGGGGAAGGAGGTGCCTTCCGGCCGTCCGCCGGGGCAGGGCTTGACCCGGACCTTGTTCCACATCTGGAACGGGCGAATGCGGCTGGTCAGGCGGTTGACGCTCTTCAGCAGGATCGCGAGCTCGATCTGCGCTTCGCGCATGAGGAGGCGCGTCTCGCGATGGGTGCCTTCGACATAGGCGTGGTCGATGCCGTTCAGGAAGGCGTTGAGCGTCTGGTACTGGTCGGCGATCGCCTGCTTCTCGCGCTCCGGCGTGCGGGCTGCGGAGATGGCGAGGACCTTCTCGAACTCGGCGCGATGTTCGGGCGAGTTCTGTGCAGGCGGCAGGCCCATCACCTTGGCGACGTCGATTTTGCCGGCGTCGAGCCAGATCAGATAGGGTCTCTGCTGTGCTGCCGCCGGCATGGCCAGGGCGAGCGCGAGAAGCGGTCCGCAGAGGGCGGTGGCGGTGGCGAAGAGACGAGCGCGCATCATGACCGGGGCTGGGGAGGGCAGAATTGGCGGGGGCGATGAAGATGGGTGAGAGGGGGCGGCGAGGTTCGCCTGAGTCATACTTGCCTAAACATGCTGAAAAAAGCCTTTCGTGGCGACGCGGTCTCGTGCTCGCTCCGCGTCGGGGCGCGCATTTTTTGATCCGCGGCTACCAGCTCAGCCTCTCCATGCTGATCGGCCGGCAGTGCCGGCACTGGCCGTCCTGCTCGGAATACACCGACGAGGCGATCCAGCGGCACGGTCTCTGGGCCGGGGGCTGGGTCGGCTTTGCCCGCATCTGCCGCTGCACGCCGCTCGGCACCTCCGGCATCGACCTGGTCTGCGAGGAATTGCCGCCGCAAGGCGCCTGGTACAAGCCCTGGGCCTATGGCCGCTGGCGCGGCGTCAACGGTCCGGCATCTTGACCGGCGCGCTCGCGGGCTGCTCGGCGATGGTTCTTTGCTCGGGGGCGGAGAGCGGCGCGTTGAGCCACATCCGGGCCTTGAGCAGCGACTGGCAGTTGCGCCGGTGATAGGTCTGCCGGTCGAGGTATTCCTGAACCGGCTTCGACAGCCACCAGCTCATCGACACCTCCTTCAGCACCGTCACCCGGCTCGGAACGGCGGGAGGCGGCGCTCCCTCGCTCGGGGCTTTCGCTCCGGCGGCGAGCTCGGTCGTCGGGCTGGTCCGCTCGAAGCATTTCGGGGGTTCGATCTCGGGCGGCACGTATTCGAAGCCCGTCAGCCTGTCGACGATGGCGAACTTGTCCCCGGTCGGAGCTGAGGGTTCGCCGAAAACGAGGAAGTCGGCGACATTGTCCTTGCCGACCACGCCTGCCAGCGCGGCGAGGGCATAGGACCCACGCGCGCCGCGGGTCGACAGCACCGTGTTCACCGGCGCCATCAGCAGTGGCGCCAGCGAGTCCTCGCGCGGAGGCGGGCGCTGGTCGCGCTCCGGGTCGGCGATCAGGTCGACCGGATCATTGGCGATGTGGAGCACGACGGGCGCAAGGCCGAAGCGTTTCAGCGCGTCGGCGATCTCGGCCGTCGTCGTCGCCCCGTCATTCTCGAAATAGCCGCCATCGACCGCCCGGAGCGTGACGTCGCAGCCATCGGCGAAGCGGCCGGCCGGCGAGACGATCGGGAAGCGCGCACTGTTCAGCGCTGCGCTGGCGAGGGTGAGGTCGAGGCCGTTGCCGCGGGCGATGGTGCAATTCGGCCTCGGCGAGGTCAGTTCGCCGAGGAAGCGCGACGCTTCGAAGGCGTCGACGAACAATGTCGGCCGGTCGAGCCTGATCTGGGTGGCGGGGTCCAGCTGGTTGGCGAGCTGGCTGGCAAGAACGCGCTTGCCGGTTTCCTCCGAAGTCGCATTGAGGACGAGGAGCGGGAGCCAGTTGCCTGCCTTGCGCGTGCTCTGGCCGAACCGGCTGAACGATTGGGCGAGGTCGCCGCGCGCCGGCATGGTTTGCGCGCCCTGCGCCGGGGCGACGACGTTGTCCTGGTAGTGGTTGATCCAACTGTTCTCGAGGATGGCGGCGCGATCGAGGAAATGGCCGTTCGGCCAGAACCGGCCGAGCATCGGCTCCAGGAACAGGAATGGCTCGCTCGTCACCAGAGCGAGCACGGTCGGCGAGAGGAAGTCCTCGCCGGCGAGCACCTGCAGGCAGTCGCGCCATTTGCTTTCGTTCGGTGTCTTGAAGAAATGCGCCGGGCTCTTGTCGATGCAGGGCGGGAGCAGCGTGGTGTCCTTCGGATCGCGGCGCGCATCGCTCATGGCGGCCACGGCCTGGATCGCGCCGAGCGAGCCGCCGGACACCCCCGAGATCGCGAAGACCCGCTTCCCCAACAGAGGCAGGGTGGCGTCGGGCCCTTCGCAGGCGCGGCCGGGCTGCCGGCAGGGGTTGTCGAGGAGCTCGCCGAGGATCGTCGCGGCGAAGAAGGCGGCGCGCGAGGCGCCGCCCGCAATCGTCACCAGGACCGGGCGCGGACAGGTGTCGCTGGCCACGCAGTTCGCCTGTTTCCAGGCCGCGACGGCCTCGCCGAATTCCATGGCCGGCTGCGGCTCCTGCCTGGCGCGCGAGACGAGATTCGAATGGCCGCAGGAATTGGCGGCAAGCAGCCAGGCGACCAGCAGCAGCACGGTGAAGGGAAAACGCGTCCTCTGGCTCGCCATGCCGATCTGCGTGAAGACTGGAATCCAGGCACCGAGCAGGATCGGCACGAGATAGATGCCGGAGACGACAGCCAGCAGGCGATCGCCGAAGGCGGCGACGGCCCCGAGCATCAACAGGCCGAGCGCGAGCCAGACGGCGGCGTGCAGGCTCACCGCCTCGCGCCAGCTGCTCCCGCCTTCTCCCTGCGCCGTCTTCTTCTCGCGGAAATGCGCCTCGGTCTTGGCGATCTGCCGGATATTGCGGCCCCAGAGAAAGAGATGGGCGGCGATGCCGCAGCCGAGGGCGACATAGAAGCCGGCCGAGCCGCTGCGGAGAATGCCGGCCGACAAGGCCAGGGAATCGTCGCCGGCGCCAGGCAGATCGGCCAGCGCCGCCTCATAGCCGCACCAGACCGCGAAGAAGGTCAGGAGGGCGAGCGCATAGGGCACGACGACCACGAAGGCGCGGAAGCGACGATCGTAGATCGCCATGTCGCGCGGGGTCAGCTCGCGGGACGGGCCGATCAACCAGGCGCTTTCGCCGAGCAGGTGCTCGGCGGAGGCCTGGACGGCGCTGCTCCAGGCGATGATATGGATGACGAAATAGACCAGCCAGCGGAACAGCATCTCCCAGAAGCGGGGGTGCTCCGTCCCCGGCCCGAAAGCCGGTCCCTGGAAGACCAGGAAGAGGTCGCGCGCCTGCGGAACCTGCGTCAGCAAGAGATAGCCGAGGAGGACGGAGATCGCGGCGACGCGGCAGGCATAGATGACCCGCAGCAGGTCGCCGATCCAGTTGAACGGCCACGAATCCACGTCTCGCAGGACGGGCGCCGCGGCGTCCGGTGACATCGCTGGCTGCATGGCGATCGAACCGACTGAGAGGATCGGAAGTCGATTGCGTAACCTACCGTCAATCCCGCCCCGGTTGCAATCGCTGAGGGCGTGATGTGCGCCGCTTCTGATTGCCTGCGCAGCCGGTCTCGTATAGGCCGTGCCGGCGCGCGCCGATCCGGCTGCCGGCCGCGCCTCTCAAAGGCAGCCGGCCTTGGCTTACGGGGCCTTGTATCCCCGAGTGAGCAGGAGCCGATCGATGACGATCTCCCTGACATTTCCCGATGGCGCGCAGCGCGAATTTCCTTCCGGCATCACCGGCAAGGAGCTTGCCGGCGGCATTTCCCCCTCTCTGCTGAAGCGCACCGTCGCGATGGCGCTCGACGGCGTGGTCGTCGACCTCGGCGATCCGATCACCGCCGACGCGAAGATCGAATTCCTCAACCGCGAGGACCCGCGCGCGCTGGAGCTGATCCGGCACGACACCGCGCACGTCCTCGCCGAAGCGGTGCAGGAGCTGTTCCCCGGCACGCAGGTGACGATCGGCCCGGTCATCGAGAACGGCTTCTTCTACGATTTCGCCCGCAACGAGCCCTTCACTCCGGAGGACTTCCCGGCGATCGAGAAGAAGATGCGCGAGATCATCGCGCGCGACAAACCCTTCACCAAGGAGGTCTGGAGCCGCGACAAGGCCAAGGACTTCTTCGCCAACAAGGGTGAGGCCTACAAGGTCGAGCTGGTCGATGCGATTCCCGCCGACCAGACGCTGAAGATGTATGCGCAGGGCGACTGGATCGATCTCTGCCGCGGCCCGCACATGACCTCGGTCGGCAAGGTCGGCAACGCCTTCAAGCTGATGAAGACGGCCGGCGCCTATTGGCGCGGCGACAGCAACAACGCGATGCTGACCCGCATCTACGGCACGGCCTTCGCCCGGCAGGAGGAGCTCGACGCCTATCTCAAGCAGCTCGAGGAAGCCGAGAAGCGCGACCATCGCCGGCTCGGCCGCGAGATGGACCTGTTCCACTTCCAGGAGGAGGGGCCGGGCGTCGTCTTCTGGCACTCCAAGGGCTGGCGGCTGTTCCAGGAGGTGCTGACCTATATGCGCCGGCGCCTCGCCGCCGATTATGAGGAGGTCAACGCCCCGCAGGTGCTCGACAAGTCGCTCTGGGAGACCTCGGGGCACTGGGGCTGGTACCAGGACAACATGTTCGCGGTGAAGTCGGCCTCGGCCTTCGAGAACCCGAACGACCAGGAGCGCGACCACAAGGTCTTCGCGCTCAAGCCGATGAACTGCCCGGGCCATGTCCAGATCTTCAAGCACGGGCTGAAGAGCTATCGCGACCTGCCGATCCGGCTGGCCGAATTCGGCAATGTCCATCGTTACGAGCCCTCGGGCGCGCTGCACGGGCTGATGCGCGTGCGCGGCTTCACCCAGGACGACGCCCACATCTTCTGCACCGAGGAGCAGCTCGCCGCCGAATGCATGGCGATCAATGACCTGATCCTCTCGGTCTACGAGGATTTCGGCTTCACCGAGGAGCTCGTGATCAAGCTCTCGACCCGGCCTGAGAAGCGCGTCGGCTCCGACGCGGTCTGGGATCATGCCGAGGACGTCATGACCAATGTGCTGGAGAGGATCGCGAAGCAGTCCGGCAACCGGATCAAAACCGAGATCAATCCGGGCGAGGGCGCCTTCTACGGGCCGAAGTTCGAATATGTCCTGCGCGACGCCATTGGCCGCGACTGGCAGTGCGGCACGACGCAGGTCGACTTCAACCTGCCCGAGCGCTTCGGCGCCTTCTATATCGGCTCGGACGGCGAGAAGAAGCAGCCGGTCATGGTCCACCGCGCCATCTGCGGCTCGCTGGAGCGCTTCGTCGGCATCCTGATCGAGCACCATGCCGGGCATTTCCCGCTCTGGCTGGCGCCGGAGCAGGTCGTCGTCTGCCCGATCACCTCGGAAGCTGACGGCTATGGCGAGGAAGTCACCATGGCGCTGCTCTCGGCCGGTCTGCGCGCCCGCGCCGACCTGCGCAACGAGAAGATCAGCTACAAGGTGCGCGAGCACTCGCTGGCCAAGGTCCCGGTGATCCTCGCCGTCGGCAAGCGCGAGGCCGAGGAGAAGACCGTGACCGTGCGCCGCCTCGGCAGCCAGGCCCAGACGGTGATGAGCCTCGATGCCGTGATCGCGGCGCTGACCGAGGAGGCGACGCCGCCCGATCTCGCCCGGAAGCGGAAGGCCAAAGCGGCCTGACGCGCCATCTCGCCAAAACCCGTCAGCCCGTGCCAAATAGGCCGGCATGCTGACGGGTTCCTATCGCAAACGGCTTGAGGCCGATCTGGTTCGTTGGGTTGGGGAGGGGCTGGTCAGCGCCGAGAGCGCCGCCGGCATCCGCCGCTCGCTGGCGCAGGAGGGTGGCGGCTTCAAGCTGCCGGCCCTGCTCGGCCTGTTCGGCGGCCTGCTGATCGCCTCCAGCGTCTCCGCCTTCGTCGCGGCGAACTGGGAGGAGATCCCCCGGATCGCCAAGCTCGTCATGGTGCTGCTCGCGGTCGCGACCGCGCTCGGCATCTCGGCCCGGCTGGAGAGCCGCGGCTCGACCAACGGCGCCGACGCTGCCGCGACCTGCGGCACGCTGATCTTCGCCGCCGGCGTCGCACTCGTCGGCCAGATGTACCATCTGCCGACCGACTGGCCGGGCGGGGCGCTGCTGGTCGCGATCGGCGCGCTGATCGTCGCCTTCCTGCTGCGCTCCAGCGGGGCGCTGGTGATTGCCCTCGTCGGTATCGCGGCCTGGGGCGGCGGCCGCTGGGACGAGCGCGAGGCGGGCGCCCATCTCCTGTTCTGGATTCCGTTCCTGCCGGCGCTCTGGCTCGCCGCGACCCGGCACAACCGCCTCGTCCATCATCTCGCCGCGCTGATCCTGCTCGGCTGGTTCGCGACCCTGCCGGGCCAGTACACGCTCTTCCGCTTCGATTACGGCCTGCTCGCCTACGGGCTGGCGGTGTCTGCGCTGTTCGTCGCGCTCGGCGCGCTCGCGGTCGATCGCGGCGGACCGGGCCTCATCACCGCCTTCCTGCCCTGGGGGCTGATCGGCCTGATCCTCACGCTCAATGTCGAGCTCGTCCGCATCCTCGACAAAAGCGAGGCGCTGCCCGGCACAGCTCTCTGGCAGAACTATTTCGCCTATGGCCTGGCGGTGCCGGCGCTGGTCGGGCTCGGCCTGCTCGGGCGGGAACGGCGTTTCGCCTGGCCGCTGGCGGTCGCGCTCTTCATGTCCCTGCTGGTGCCGGTGCTGTTCTGGAGCGGCAGCGCCGTCAGCATCGTCGGCAAGATCGTCGTCGCGGCGCTGATCCTGGCGGTCGCGATCGCCATCGTCGTCGCCGGCTCCGGCGGCGGCGTGCGCCGGGTCAGCATCGCCGGCTCGGCGCTGTTCATCATCGCGGTCTTCGCCCTGCTCGGCCAGACCATCGGCACCTTGCTCGACCAGTCGCTGTTCTTCCTGGTCGGTGGCGCGCTCCTGATCGGCCTCGCCGCCAGCATGCGCCGGCTCCTCGCCAGATTCAGCAGGCAGGCGGAGGCCGCGCCATGATCCGCCTGCCGTCCCCCGACGCGCTGCTTCACCGCATCTCGCCGCTCTGGCGCGGGCTCGCCGCCATCGTCCTGCTCTGCGGGCTGACCCTGGCCCTGGTCGAATCGCGTGCCGGCATCCTGCGCTCGGGCACCGAGGTCCGGCTGGCGACGGCACCGCTCGACCCGCGCGACCTGTTCCGCGGCGACTATGTCATCCTGAACTACAAGATCAGCACGCTCGATCTCTCCAAGATCGACGGCGACAAGACGTTCGAGCGCAATCAGCCGGTCTTCGTCCGGGTCGCGCCCGGTCCCGACGGCCTCGCCGAGGCGAAGGGCGTCTACCTCGCCCGCCCGGCGGCCGGAGCCGGCGAGACCGTGCTCGAGGGCAAGGTCGCCTCGGCCGGCGCCTGCGTCACCAATGCCGACGGCGATCCCGACTGCAATGCCGGCCGCCGCGCCATCCGCGTCACCTACGGGCTCGAAAGCTATTTCGTGCCGCAGGGCACCGGCCGCGCCATCGAGACGACCGAGCGCAAGCGGCTGGAGATCGTCGCCGCCGTGTCGAGCTCCGGACAGGCGGCGATCAAGCGCCTGCTGATCGACGGCAAGCTCGTCCATCAGGAGCCGCCCTACTGAAGGGCGCGCGAGCTAGTCGACCGCCGCCACCAGCCGCTCCAGGAAGCCGTCGATCGCGGCCTTGTCGATCCAGCGCAGCACCGCGACGAGTTCGTGCTCGGGATCGATCCAGATCAGGTTGTTGCCCGCTCCTTGCGCGCTGAAGGCGCTCGCCGGCAGCTTGGGATTGGCGGTGGGGCCGCGGTTCAGCCACCAGAGGAGGCCGTAATTCGGCAGGGTCGGCGAGGGCACGACCGATTGCTCGATCCAGGAGGCCGGGATCAGCTCGCGCCCCTCCCAGACACCCTTCTGTGCGATGAGCTGGCCGAAGCGGGCATGGTCGCGGGCGCTGATGAAGAGGCCGCCGCCCCAATGGCCGCCGCCGGGGACCGACTGCATAAGCTGCCCGTCGATCTCGACCCAGGAGGTCTCGTAGCCCTCCCAGCGCCAGCCTTGCGAGGCGCCGACCTTGTCCATGATCCGCTCGCGCAGCACCTCGGGAAGCGGCTTCCGGAAGCGGCGCAGCAGCGCATAGCCGAGCGCGTTCACCCGGACGTCGTTGTATTCGTAGAGGCTGCCGGGCTCGCGCAATTCGCGGCGCTGGCCCTTGCGGCTGTTGTCGGCGCCGATGCCGATCTGCCTGAAATGGTCGACCTGGTCGGACTTGCCGAAGATCTCGCCCTGCCATTCGCTGTTCATGTTGAGCAGATGGCGCCAGGTGATCCTGGCATTATGCGGGCTGGAAAAATGCGGGCCGTCGACGCTCTTGCCCACGGGCTCGTCGATATCGGCGATCAGCCCGTCGCCGACGGCAAGCCCCGCCAGCACCGAGAGATAGCTCTTGGCGATCGAGAAGGTCATGTCGGCGCGCTCGACATCGCCCCATTCGGCGACGACCTTGCCGCCCCTGAGCACGACGCCGGCCGGCCCGCCGCGCGACTCGACCGGCCCGACGATCTCAGTCCACGGACCCTTCTCGTCCCATTCGCGATTCCCGACATAGGCGCCGTCCGGATAGAACATGCTGCGCGGCCAGGGGGAATCGTGCGCCTGCGCGAAATCGACGGCGGCCTGGAGGCGGGCGGGGGAGAGGGAGCTGGGCAAGGCGGAATCCTGACAGTCTTAGCCGAATCCCTCAACGTTAGCATGTTTTCCGCCTTAAGCTGTGCGTATCAAGGAATCATACCTCACGAGATTTCACAGAAATGAAGTATTTTGTGGAGCGCTCGTCTCTTGTCATTGTTCGCGCTTCAAAGACACATTGCGCCGTCGTACAACTTCCGTTGGGTTATGATTTGATCGAATTCTGGGGGGTATGATGAACGAGGTAGCTCAAGAGGCAGTGTTGCGGCCTGAAATCATCCCAGTCTCCCTCTTTTCGAAAAAGAACAATAAGACGACCGCGTTGATTAATAATTCAAAGCAAGATTTTGCTTTCGAAGCTAAACAGAGGTGGTTCGAGTTTGATTTTTCCGAGAATGTTTATGTTCAATCTATACAGATAATTGCATCTGGGTATGATGATTGGAACGCGGTAACTTTGGAGCTTATTCATGTATCCGGAAAAACAACGGAGTTAAAATCAAATTTTTCGGACGGAAGATTTTTATTAGGGGTAGGCCGCTTCGTAAGCGGGTTTCGCTTTCGTCCTGATGTCAGATTTACCATTTTTACCAATCAACTTATTTCAAGCGTGATTGTAACCGGGTATACACCAGCTGAGTTTGCTCAATTGGAAGAGGAGACGGGCCAAATTTCGCGCGACAAAGCAGATCTCCAAGCGCGTCTCGCTTCAATTGTCGAGCGAGAAAAATCGGCATCTGAAAAGGAGAGTGCCGCCGAAGCGTACGTAAATGAACTTAAAGCAGAAAGCAGTCAACTCGACAAGGATATAGGACAGGCTAATGCTCAGTTTGATACACTAAAAGCTGAGATATCTCAAAATATAAAACGGAAAGACGAGCTTATTTCTGCGTCAGATGACCTTAAAAGTAAGCTCGAAAATCTTCGATCAGAACGGAGAGTTGAAGAGTCTGAGCTAAATGACAGAAAAAATGAGAGATCTAAACTTATAGAAGAGCTTCGCTTGTTTCCGAGTGAAATTAGTGGATTTGTTCAAGAGGCAAAGCGCAGTATTTTATCTTATATATTTCTTTCTGCCCTGCCAATGGCGATTATTTTGTACGTTACATACAATCTTTATAAAAACTCAACTGATCTAACGCAGGTATATAAAACTGGAGAAGTGGATGTATGGACAATATTCTTAACAAGAATGCCGTTTGTTATCGTATCTATAACCATACTTCAGGTGTGTGGTGTATTTATCAAAAGGTTTATTAATGAAATTGTTGACGCTAACAATCAAAGATTGAATCTATCTGCTATTAGTATAATTGCCAAAGATGTCTCGACAGCTTCTGCCTCCTCATTGGATCTCTCGCCCGATGAGAAATTTGAGCTGGAAACCAAGCTTAAAATGAACCTCCTGCGCGAGCAGATGCAGAAATATATATCAGATAAGTACGAGTATCGAGCTGCGGCGCGTTTACCTTGGCCGCGGCGACAAAAGCCAACTGATTCAAAAGATGAAAATACAAGTGCTGATGAGTAGCGTTATTCGTAGTCAGCGCCGCTAACCCCTCACTCCTCCATCATCGTCTCCACAAACGTCGCCGGGTCCGCGCAGAATTCCCGGATGAGGCGGAAATGCTGGGTTTGCTCGATGGTCACCGGATCGAGCCCGTGTTTGCTCAGGGCCAGCAGGCGGGCGCCGGGATAGGCCATCAGGATCGGGGCGTGGGTCGCCATGATCACCTGGCACTGGCCGAGCCGGTCCATGTGGCGCAGCAGCTTGAGGAACTCGATCTGGCGGGCCGGCGACAGCGCCGATTCCGGCTCGTCGAAGATGAAGATGCCGCGGCGCTGGCAGCGCTCCTCGAAGAAGCGCAAAAAACCCTCGCCATGCGAATGGGAGAGGAAATCGGGCGGGGCATAGCCGGCAGCGCGGGCCGCGCCATCGAGATAGCGCGCCACCGAGAAGAAGCTCTCGGCCCGGAAGAACCAGCCATCGGTGACCTTGGGCAGCCAGCTCGCTTTGAGCGAGCGGGCGAGCGCGCCGCCCATGGCCTCGACGGCCTGGGCATGATCGACCGGGCGGTAGCCCTTGCCGCTGCCGGCCTCGTCATAGCCGGCGAGGACGGCGATGCCTTCGAGCAGCGTCGATTTTCCGGTGCCGTTCTCGCCGACGATGATGGTGATCGGCCGGTCGAAGGAGAGCTCGAACGCCTCGCGCAGGAAGGGCAGGCACCAGGGATAGGCCTCAGGGTCCGGGACAGCGTCGCGGTCGAGCCAGATGCGCCTGAGATAGGGCGCGGGCAGGCGGGTCTGGCTGCTTCGTCTCATCGGCTCTCGGGACCAGGGGGACGCCAGCCGGCGTCACGGAAGGCGACACAGATCGTACTGCGTTTGCCGATCCCGTCATCCGGCCGGCTTCAGTCGGTTCCAACGCCGTCGGTGAAGCGGCCGCGCAGGCGCAGGCTCTCCGCGAGGGCGCCTGAATAGCGGTGATGGCCATGATGGCCGAGCCTGGCGTCGATGTCGCACCAGATCTCGCCGTCGCAGCCATTCACCCAGCGGTCGCAGAAGGCGTAGTCCTCGCCCAGGATCACGCCATCGGGGTCCTTCATCAGGTCGAAAAGGCCGAAATAGCGCGCCTTCGGCGAGATGTTGTCGCTCCGGCCATCCCATTTGTATTCGGTCTCGGCGTATTTCGAGGCCATGGTCTCGAGCATGTCGCGCCGCAGCAGCATGAGCCCCGCGCCGACGCGCACGACCCTGGCGAAGCCGCCGCGGACGCCGGGGATTTCCCGCTTTCCGCTCAGGACGTCCCGGTCGTGGAACTCCAGGTTCCATTCCAGCGATGCGGCCTGGAGCATGTCGAAATTCTTCGGCTGGGCCCGAAGCGCCGCCGAGCTGCTGTAGCGCTTCTTGGCATAAGGGGCGGCGGCGAAGGGTACGTTCGCCTTCAGCATGCGCAGGACGGTGTGTGGCTGCCATTCCATGTCGGCGTCGACGAACAGCAGATGGGTCTTTTCCTTGCGCGCGAGGAATTCGGCGACGATCGCGTTGCGTGCATGGGTGATCAGGGCGCAGCCGCTCACCGCAAAAAGTGCAGCCTTCGCCTTGACGTTGACGAGCTCGACGATGGTGCCGGTAATAGACTTCGATGTCTCGATATATAATTTCCTGTCGTATGACGGTACGCCGATAAGGATGTCCCATTTCTTCATGGTCAGGTTCCTGTGCGTATCTGTACAGGGAGGAAACTAAAGAAACGGGCAGGAAGTAGAAGTTTTCGCATTTTTAGGGCTGATAGACATAACTTTGCCGGCAATATAGAGCTTCGCCTGCTCCCTCTTTGGTCTTGTCCGATTTTCTCACGAGATGACGGGCATTCGATCTCTCGCTTCTGCTCGGTATCCGAAGCCGGGAAACGTTCCGGTTGTCGGGCGACTCGATAATCTTCTTTAGGTTGCGGTGTGAACCTTGCCAAGCATCCGCGATTGCGTGCGATGCATGGCCCCCCAGCTTGGCAAGCCCGGCCGCATACATCATTGCGCCGCGACTCGGTCATCATGGCCCGGGCGGACCCGCTTTGTGTTCACGGTTGCGGTTCCCGCCGGCTTCCACCGCGGGGTTTGCGAAAAACGCCATCCGAGGGAGGGCGCGGGGTCGGGCGGTGTCGCAGTCGACGGCTGCGTGCCGAATGTCGATGTCGAATTGTCGAGGCAGCGCCACTGGCCACTGCCCGAACCCCGCGCGCGGTTCTCGTATGGTGCTCTCGCCGTCTGGTTACGTCCGGCAGGACTGGGAGGGCCTCTCCCATCGACGAAAACCCCTCCGTGGTGGAAGGAGCAGGCTCCGGTCGCAGAAGTGGATCGCACTTCTGCGGAGCTGAGCTCCTTCGAGCTTGCGAAGCTCTTTCGCCGCGGACACCGCTCTCCCGCCGGCCTCTCGACGCCTCGCGAAGCCCCCTCGGTTCGGGCGGACAGGGAGAAGCATAAAGCAGGTTTCAGGGGCGGGGATTGATTGGGGATTTGTCCCCGTCGGCTCGACCGTCATGCTCGCCCTTGTGGCGAGCATCCACGTCTTGAACACCGCTCTCGAAGAACGAAGACGTGGATGGTCGGGACAAGCCCGACCATGACGGGGAGGGGGAAGCTTTGCTGCCAGGGATGGTTTTGCCGGCGCGGCACCCCTGCCCCTCTCCTTCCAGGAGAGGGGTTCTGCGGCGCGGTTCTCAACCCATGTCAGCCTCCCGCAGGAAGGGCGCTCCGCTCCAGGAACGCCATGACGCGCGACGCCTGGTCCGGCAGGAAATGGTAGCCGTCCGCGAGGAAGCAGATCTCGGCCTGCGGGGCGGCGCGTTGCAGTCTTGCCAGCGTATCCTGTGAATCGAGCAGGACGTCCCGCCCGCCGAGGATCGCCAGGATCGGCACGCCGAGGCCGGCGAGCTCGGCGTCCGTCAGCCGGGGAATGCTGACGATGCGCGGGCGCACAGCCCGGCCGATCTCCTCCATCAGCTCGGCGAGCGGGCGCACCGCCTCCGGCAGCACCTTCGGGAAGGGGCCCAGCACCAGCTCGCGCGCCTTGCGTTTGCCCCAGCCGCCGAGCAGCAGCAGCGGCAGCGCCTTCAGCAGGAAGTTCTTCTGCCGGCCGATGCCGGCCGGGCCGATCAGGGCGAGCGCTTCGGCGAAGCCGGGCCGCCTGCTCGCATAGTCGAGCGCCAGCCAGCCGCCCAGGGACATGCCGACGAGCGCCGCCTGCGACAGCCCAAGGCTGGCGAAGACGTCGTCGAGCCAGAGGGCGTGGGCCTCCCCGGACAGCTCAGGCCTGACCCTGGCGCTGAGGCCGGGCTCGCCGATCATGTCGACCGCGTAGAGCCGGAACTTCGTCGACCAGAGCGCGACATCGAGCAGCCAGGCGGCAGAATTGGCCTGCGAGCCGTGGAGCAGCACGACGGGAGGCGCGTCTTCCGGTCCGCAGGCGACGACGAAGGTCGGGCCCTGGCGTGTCGGCAGATTGAGCTGCGTGCTCGGGACCGGCCACTTCGCGAGCACGCGCCGGTAATGCGCCTCGACCGCCGCCGCGGTGTCGGCGCTCCCATAGACGGGGTCGCTCATGGCCGGTTCCCGATCTGCATCTGCAGCATCTCGAGGAGGCGCCCGACATCAGCCGGATCGCCGATCAGCACGACCTTGAGGCTCCTCTTCTGCGGGTCGAACACCGTATCGAGGTGCAAAGGCGGGGTATCGGCATCGCCGGTCAGCGCCACGGCATGCAGGAAGGTCGCGATGCGCTCGGCCCGCTCGACTGAGACGTCGCGGATATCGAGGATGCAGGTCGCGCGGGCGGTCGCCGCTGCCTCGGACCTGCCGCTGGCGAGGCCGGCGAAGGCGTCCAGCCGCGAGCGGGCGATCCGATAGGATTTTCCGACCCGCGTCGCCGGCAGTCGTCCTTCGCGGATGTAGCGGAGCACGGTCTTGGGGTGGAGGTTCAGCTCTGCGGCCGCCTGCTCGACAGTGACGAGTCCATCCGACATTGAATGTTCCTTATTGTTCCCTTAAATTCCTACTATAGGGAATATAAGGGATCAATAGAGGTCATGACGACAGAAGGAGCCGCCGCGCAAATCGACGCGGGCGCCGAGATGAAAACCCGATTGCGAGCCGATCTGCGCGTTGCGATGAAGAGCGGGCGCGCTGGCGAGGCGAAACTGATCCGGGCGCTAGTCGCAGCGATCGACAATGCCGAGGCGCCGCCGGCGAGGGCCGAGCAGGGGGCGGTGGCCCAGCATGATTTCCGCAGCGGCTCGGCCGAGGTCGAGCGGCTGCTGCTGGGCAGCTCCGAGGTGTGGGCCGCGATCCTGGCGGAAATCGATGAGCGCGAGCATGCGGCTGGCGAGATGGAGCGTCTCGGGCAGACCGGGCTGGCGGAGGCGCTGCGCGCCGAGATCGCGCTGGCCAGGGCTTACGTCACGTGACGATCCCCTGCGCTGGAAAGGCGGGACGGGGCCTCAGGCGGCCGAGCCGCTGATCAGGCGATGGTAGTGCTCGGCATATTGATAGTAGCGCTCGGCCTCGACCCGGTCGCCGGCGAGGGCCTTGGCCTTGGCCAAGGCGAGATAGCGCTCATAGCTCGCCTGCGCGGTCGAGCCCCGCCTCGGCTGCGCAGCGTCGGCGCGTGAGCCCGCGCGGGTAAAGCGATTGTCGAAGGCAGTGGTTCTGGGTTGGTATGTGGACATGTCCAGCCTCCTCATCCCAGCATCTTCTTGACGATGCGCCGCAACTCCTGGCGGCTGAGGCCGCAGGGCTGCGGCTTCCAGTCAGGGGCGGATTTCGGCGGAAGCGTATTGGCGATCGCAGTGGCGACACGCCCGGTCTCGGGTGACTTCAGTTCGATTGATTCTTGCATTTATATCCGTTTGCCGCCCGGCCGAGGCCGTGCGGTCTTGTGGTGACATCGCCGGGCACGCTTGCGTGCGACGATGGTGCTGCCAGGGGCAGCATTCAGTTTTCGACGGTAGGGTGGAGGCGCGGCGCCGGTTCCAATCAGAGGAGCCAGCCGGGCATTCTTCGCCTGCCTGCTCTTTCTATCCGGGCAATGTGGCCAAATGAAGTTGAACAGACGGGCTTTTCTACTTCGCGGCTGCGAGGACCTTACGGAAAATAGTTCTGCGGAACAGTTGCCCTATGATGACGGCAGGGTCCGTGGAGGTTTTTCTCGATCGCCGTCATGGCTGCTTCCACCGACAGGAACGGCCCCTTCCGGATGTCGCTCAGGCGCGCAATCTGATCCTGGGAAAGGATGATCCAGCAACTGCCGTGCGGATCGCGAATGATCGAGCAGATCTGGCGTTCGAGCAGGTCGGAGACGCCCCAGTTGCCGGAGAGGTTGCACCGCACGGTCGTGTCCATGGCTTTCTCCGGGTTGCCCCCAATATGGCCATGGACAGGGTAATTGTAAGGGCTGGCGGGCCCGTCCTCATGTTCGGAGCGGGCCGGCCCGATGCTACGGCTTCGGGGCCTGGGCGTCGGCGAGTTCGTTGGCGCGCGTCACCAGCTCGGGGAAGGGACGCTTCGGCTGCGTGCAGACGATGCCGAGCTTCTCCTTGGTCGCGCTGCCGCGCCAACCATTGGGCGTCTTGCTGACGGCGACGTGCATGGCAAATTTCGAGAAGAAGCCGGTTGTCTCCGCCTCGACGCAATAGAGGATCGCCCAGTACGGCGTGATCGGATCCTGGTGGAGCTGGGGGCCGGCAATCGTGGCGCTGGTCAGATGGGGCCGCCCGGTCAGGACTCCCTTGAGCTGGGGCGTCTCGGCCAGGCCGAAGGCGACCAGCTTGCGGACCTTCGGCTCGTCCTGTGCGATCTGCCGGAGCAGTTCTTCGGCGCCCGGCGGCGGTGCCTTGTGGCCGGCGGCATTGAGACAGCCGCCGAGCAGGGCAGCGAGGGAAACGACAGCAGCAGTGCGGACGAGCATGGGAAAACCTGGAAAAGGCGCCGGCATCGCATTGCTCAAGACAGGAGACGGCTGCTGCCGGCAAGCACCTCCTGCAACCTCGCCAAGCTTCGCGCCACCCTGTTGCAATTTTGGCGCGATATTTGTCTCGGAGAACGCTTGGCACTCATATGGCGGCTTCGCTCTCGCCCTGCGCCCACGGCGCCTGCAGGCAGGCGGCTTGCGCCGCGGCGAAGTGGCGCGAGCCCCATTCCGCCAGGGCGTGGACCGCGCCGTTGAGCTCGGCGCCGGCCGGTGTCAGCGAGTATTCGACCCGAGCGGTGCGCCCCTCGTAGCTCCGGCGCTGGACGATGCCGGCCTGCTCCAGCGCGCGCAGCTCCTCGAACAGGATCTTCTCGCTGATGCCGCCGATGCGCCGGCGCAGCGCGCCGAAGCGGACGGGGCCGGCATGCAGCGTCCAGATGATCGTCGGCCGCCATTTGCCGGCGATCACCTTCAAGGCCGGCCCGAGGCCGCAATCGAACAATTCAGGCTTCGCCATTGCAGGGCCCCGCTGTCGCTTACATTTTTGTAAGTACTTGAACTATCGATATATTTCTTATCTTCCCTAGCCATGGGCGCGTCCCTGCGCCATGACTATGAGGATGAGATCATGAGTGATGTAAGCGTCATCGGCCTCGGTGAAATGGGGGCGGCGCTGGCCGGCGCCTTCCTGAAGGCCGGCAAGCGCGTGACGGTGTGGAACCGCAGCACTGCGAAGGCCATTCCCCTGCAGGAGCGCGGCGCCGTCCTGGCGGCGAGCCCGGCAGCGGCCGTCCGCGCCAGCCCGGTTATCGTGATTTGCGTCTCCGACTATGCGGCGACGTCCGCCGTTCTTGGCGCCGATGGCGTCTCCGGGGCGCTGGGCGGCAAGCTTGTCGTGCAGCTGACCTCCGGCATTCCGAAGCAGGCGCGGGCGCTCGAGGCCCGGATGCAGGCAGCCGGGGCGCGCTATCTCGACGGCGCCATCGCCGCCTGGCCGCGGCAGATCGGCGGGCCGGAGGCGGCGATCGTCGTCGCGGGACCGGTGGCCGTGTTCGCCGAGGCGCAGCCTCTGCTGGGGGCGCTGGCCGGAGTGAGCCATGTCGGCGTCGAGATCGGCCAGGCGCTGGTGCTGTTCAATGCGGCGCTGGCCTATCTCGCCGGGCACTGGATCGGCTTCAGCCATGGCGCGGCGATCTGCGAGGCGGAAGGGGTTTCGGCCGATGCATTCGGCGCGATGATGGCCTCGCTCAGCCCCTCGCTCGGGCAGGATCTCAGCCATATGGGCAAGGCGATCGCCGCGGGCCGCTTCGAAAAGCCCGAGAGCACGCTGCGCACGGCGGGAACGGATATCGCCCGGCTGGTCGAACTCTCCGCCGACCTGAAGATCGGCGCGGACTGGCCGCGTTTCGCTGCCGCCATCTTCCAGCGCGGCATTGCCGCCGGCTTCGGCGAAGAGGAGCATTGCGCGGTGGTCAAGGTGCTGCGGGCGGCGTGAGGTTAGCCGAGGTTCGGCCCGCCTGGGCAGGGCGGGCCGTTCGCTGTCCCCGAAGCGTGAGTTCTTGCTGCGGAGCGGCATCGCTTTTCGCAGTTGCAGCAAAGTCTGAATCCTGCTCACCTGCCGGCCGCCTCATCAAACGATTGAAAAAAGCGGAGAGCGGCGTGGCGGGTGTGGAGGAATTGTCGCCATTGGCGCTGGCGAACGAATTGTCGGCGGCGATCGTGCAGGCGCGCTCGGATGCGCGCGAGGACCCGTTCGGCAATCCGGTGCTGCGCGTCACGCTCTGGCTGACCCGCAAGATGGATCGCGGCGAGGTGACGCTGCAGGACACTGCGGCGCTGATCCGCCAGCTCGGCCGCGCCGCGCTCGCCGACCGGGCGGCGCGCGTCGCTTCCTATGTCGGACTGGAGCGCGACGAGAACGAGGCCTATGCCGCGCTGGCGCGTCGCGTCGCCGAGGAGGCGAGCGGGTCGGCGCAACCCTTCGAGGCCTATGGTGCGGCGCTCGCACGGGTGCGCTTCGCCGCCGTCTTCACCGCGCATCCGACCTTCGGAATGAGCCGGGCGGTGGCGCATGCGCTGGCCGAGCTCGCCTCGAACGAGGGCGAAGCGGCGGCGCTGAGGGCGGCCGATCTCTCCTTCCGGCCGGATGCGGCGATCACCCTTCAGGACGAGTTCGAGCAGGCGCGCTTCTCGGTGCGCAACGCCCGCGACGCGATCGACCGGCTGAACTCGGCCTTCCTGGCCGAGGCGCGGGCGCGCTGGCCGCAGCGCTGGCGCGAGCTCAAGCCGCGCGCCCTGCAGCTCGCCTCCTGGGTCGGTTGCGACACCGACGGGCGCACCGATATCGGCTGGTGGGACACGCTGCGCTACCGGCTGGAATCGAAGCGCGGCCAGTTCTTCCGCCTGCTCGAGAAGCTGCCGGAGGCGCCGGCGACGGCGCAGGTGAGGGCGCTGCTCGAAGGCGCGCATGCGGCGGTCGAACGCCAGCTTGCCCTTTGTCCGCCCCTGAACAGCAAGCCGGAGATCGCGGCGCTGCAGGCCTTCTCGCTAGCGCTGGTCGGCGAGCGCGAGGCGGCCCTGCCGGAGGCCTCGAAGCTGCTGGCGGCGCTCGATAAGGCGATCGTGCTGGCCGAGGACGAGGCGACGGCGGAAGCGCTGGTATTGGCGCGGGCCGGCGTGATCGCCCATGGCGTCTCGATCGCGCTGCCGCATTTCCGGCTGAACGCGTCGCAGCTGCACAACGCGATGCGCGGCGTCATTTCGCTCGACGAGGAACCGGCCCAGCCGGCGCAGCGGCGCGCCTTCCTCGCTGCCGTCAACCAGGCGCTGGCCAAGGCGAAGCCGACGCCGGTCGATTTCGGGGCGCTCGCGGTCGAGCGCGCCTCGGCGGCGCGGATGATGATGATGGTCGCGCAGATCGTGAAGCATGTCGACGGCTCGCGGCCGGTGCGCTTCCTGATCGCCGAGACCGAGACGGGCTATACGCTGCTCTCGGCGCTTTACCTCGCCAAGCGTTTCGGCATCGCCGACCTGGTCGAGATCTCGCCGCTGTTCGAGACCTCGGATGCGCTGGAGCAGGGGCCGCGCATCATCGACGAGGCGCTGCGCAGCCCGCATTGGCGCGACTATCTCAAGCGCCATGGCCGGCTCTGCGTCCAGTTCGGCTATTCCGATTCCGGCCGCTATATCGGCCAGGTCGCGGCGACCTTCTGGGTCGAGCGGCTGCGCAGCCGCATCCTCGAATTGCTGCAGCGCTACGGGCTGACCGAGGTCGAGCTCGTCATCTTCGACACCCATGGCGAGTCGGCCGGGCGCGGCGCTCATCCCGACAGCCTCGCCGACCGGCTGGCCTATCTCGATCCGGAATGGCCGCGGCGGGCCTTCGCCAAGGCCGGCGTCAAGGTCACGCGCGAAACCAGCTTCCAGGGCAGCGACGGCTACCTGCTGTTCGGCACCAAAGGGCTTGCCGGGGCGACGGTGGCGCGCATCGGAGAGGCCGTCTTCGCCGAGGCCGCCGGTGGCGACGACGATCCGATCTACGCCGAGCCGGACTTCGCCACCGAGTTCTTCCAGACCGTGCGCGAGGAGATGACCCATCTCGTCGACGATCCCGGCTATGCGGCGCTGATCGGCACCTTCGGCCCCTCCCTACTCGACAAGACCGGCTCGCGCCCGGCGGCGCGGCAGAGCGATGCCGGCGGGCCGACGGTGATCCGCCATCCGCGGGAACTCCGCGCCATCCCGAACAACGCCATCTTGCAGCAGCTCGGCTGGCTGGCGAACAGCGTGCATGGCATCGGCCAGGCGGCGGCGCGGGCGCCGGAGCTGTTCGCCACGATGCGCGACGGTTCGGACCGTTTCGGCCGGGCCTACCGGCTGGCGGCCCATGCCATGGCGAACAGCGATCTCGACGTTCTGCGCGCCTATCTCGACACGCTCGATGCCGGCTCCTGGTTCGACCGGGCCCGGCGCACCGAGAAGGAAGGCCGGCGCGACGAACTGCTCGCCGTCGCAGACGCGCTGGCGCAGCTCGACCTGGCGCCTGCGCTGCGGCGGCTGTTCTGGCGCTTCGCCTCCGACCGGCTGAAGCTGAAGGAGGCGGCGGGCGAGCCGCCAGCGATGCCGGTCCGGCTGGTGGCGCTGCATACGCTGCGCCTTGCGCTGCTGCACCGGATCTGGCTGTCGGCGACGCATATCCCGGATTTCCGGCCGCATGCCGGGGTGACGCGGGAGCTCTTGCTCGAGCGTATCCTGCGGCTCGACATGACCGGGGCGCTCGCGCTGCTCGGCGAAATCTTCCCGCTCAATCCCGATCCGGCGCTCGGGCTCGATTTCGGCGAGCCGCCGGGCCCCCGCGAAGGCGGCGCCTATGCCGCCCTGCATCGCGACGTGGTCGAGCCGATGCGCGAGTGCTTTGCGCTGCTGCGCGAGATCTCCGGCGCGATCCAGCACGAGATCGGGGCGTTCGGGTGAATCGCACGCCGTCATGCTCGCCCTTGTGGCGAGCATCCACGTCTTGAACGCTGCTCTCGAAGGGTGAAGACGTGGATGGTCGGGACAAGCCCGACCATGACGGAGGAGGTATCGGCGAGCTTATGCCGCCCGGTCGAGCGTGACCATGATGTCGGTGTATTCCGGCTCGTGCGGCGCGAGATTCCGGCGCGTCTCGTCGCCCCATCTGGCGAGCTTGACCACGCGGCCCATCGCCTCGGCTGCCCCATCCGTCTTGACCGGCTCGATGATGGTCAGGCCGCCGGCGTCGAGAAAGAAGGTGTGCTCGCCGAACAGCTCGCCGAGCTGGACGGTGGCGGGGTGGTTCTCCGGAATCGCCTGGGCGTCGAGCTGGTGCAGGGCGGTGTCGATGCTTGCTTCAGTCAGCTTCATGATCGGTCCTTTCATTGCGAGTGAGAGACGGATTCACCGATCAGATTGTGCCAATCCGATCGGATCCGGCTCTCGCGGCGCTACGCTTGGTCGGGGCAGGAGCGCCGGACTGCCCGTGGAAGCGCTCGGCCTGCCGGCCGGCACTCCCCAAGTCGGTCTGGCTTCTCAGATGCTCTCCTCGGCGATCAGGGTCAGATCGCCGTCCTCGTCGAGCGCGACTGCGATGATCGCGGCCGAGTTCATGCCCCTGGCCTGCAAGGCCCTGGTGGCAGCGGGGATGGTCTCGATCGATCGCCTGAGCTGCTGCAGATCGTCGGGGCTGGTCTGCGCGACGGCGCTGTCGACCTGCACGCGCAATCGCGGCGGCAGCGAGCGGCGCTCGATCACGATGGCATTGCGGATCGCGGTGGGATCCTGCAGGCCGGGGTTCTCAGGGATGGGGAGTGAAGGCGACAGGTCCTGCGCCGCGGCAGGGACGGTGAGCAGCGCAAAGGACAGGCCTATGACTCTGGCGAACTGACGCATCATTGGCTCCTTTCCATTGCTGGAGGGAGGGGCGAACACCCGATGCGAGATGACGCTAGAGGCGAAATCCGGTCAGCCTCTGGCGCTGGTCTGACCGTTCGAAGGTATCAATGCGACCGGAATGGGATGGCGCCGGTGCCGGCTCGTCTCGTTATAAAGCCTTTGCTTGGGCCGCAATTCCGGACGCAGAACCGCTGCGCACTTCTGCTGGAATTGCTTTAGCGCGTGCGCTCCGAGAGCTCGGCCGAGGCGCTGGTGTTGCGGTCCGAGATCGACTGGACCGGCTCCCAGACCGTGTAATTGTCCCGCGGGGTCGAGACCAGGTATTTGAGCTGGCTCTTGGCCTTGGCCGACAGCAGCGGGCTCGACTGGAAGCTGGCGAAGTTGGCATAGGCGCGGGCGCCGCCGTCAAAGACGACGACGCGGTCCTTCAGCACGATGATGTCGCCCTTCTTCAGCGTCTCGTCCTTGAGATACCAGAACGGGTCGCTGGCATATTCCATCGGCTTGACGAGCTTCGGCTTCGGCCCGTCCTTGCCGGCATCGAGCGTCGTCGGGGCCTTCTTGCGCTTGGGCCGCACGGTCATGTGCAGCGGCACGCTCTCCGGCATGGGCGCGACGGCCCGGCGCTGCGGGACGCCGAACAATGTTTCCCAGAAGCCCGCGGCGCTAGCCGGCGAGGCGACGGCAATCGAGGCCGCTGCGAGCGCAGCACCGGCTATGATCTGTTTCGAAATGGTCGGCACGGCTGCAATCCCCAGCTCCGCAACCGGAGATAGTGATAAGCCTGCCCGATCTCAATGACGACAGCACGACGTGATGAACGGCTTCTTCGTCACATTTCGGCGATTGCTGCGAACCTGTTGCGAGATTGTTGAACCGCGAGTGATTCACCAGCGCTTTTCGTTGCGATGCAGCACGCTTGCCGCGCCGGGCGCATTGCAACCATGCACCGGCCAGCTAGGTTCTGCTGTGGAGAGAAACTGCCTTGGAGCACGAGCCGAATGGCCGCGATCGAACTGCCGGCACAACCCTTCGACGCCGAAGCCGCCCGGGCGACCTTGTTCCAGGCGCTGCTGGCCGCCGCCGGCAAGCATGGCAGAGCCAGAGTCGCGCTGGAGGATCCGGAACGCAAGCCGCTCAGCTATGGCAGCCTGGTACTGGGCGCGCTGGTGCTCGGCCGCAAGCTCGCGGCGCTGACCAGGCCCGGCGAGACGGTCGGGCTGATGCTGCCGAACGTGCAGGGCATGGCGGTGACGCTGTTCGGGCTCTCGGCCTATGGCCGCGTGCCGGCGCTGCTCAACTTCACCGCCGGGCTGAAGAACCTCACCGCCGCCTGCGAGATCGGGCCGATCTCGACCATCGTCACCTCGCGGCGCTTCATCGACCAGGCCAAGCTCGACGACATCATTGACGCGCTCGCTCCCGGACGGCGGGTGATCTACCTCGAAGATATCCGCAAGGACTTGACCAGCCTCGACAAGGCGCTCGGCGCGCTCGCCTCGCTAGCGCCCGGGCTGGCCCTTCGCCGCCATGCCGCACGGCCCGACGATCCGGCCGTCGTGCTCTTCACCTCGGGCACCGAGGGCAAGCCGAAGGGCGTGGTGCTGAGCCATGCCAACCTCGTCTCCAACGCCCGCCAGATCTTCGAGCTCGCCGCCGGCTTCCTCTCCGAGCGCGACATCGTCATGAACCCGCTGCCGGCCTTCCACTCCTTCGGGCTGACGGCGGCGCTGCTGATGCCGCTGACCCATGGCATGAAGGTCGTGCTCTATCCGAGCCCGCTGCACTACAAGCAGGTGCCGAAGCTGATCGGCGAGACGGGCGCGACCTTCCTGTTCGCCACCGACACCTTCCTTCAGGGCTATGCCCGCGCTGCCGATGAGGGCGATCTCAAGAGCGTCCGCTATGTCGTCGCCGGGGCCGAGCGGGTGAAGCCGGAGACGCGGCGGATGTGGCAGCCCTATGGCACCACCATCCTCGAAGGCTATGGCTGCACCGAATGCTCGCCGGTACTGGCCTGCAATACGCCGGTCGCGACAAAGGAGGGCAGCGTCGGGCGGCTCCTGCCCGGCATCACGGCGAAGCTCGAACCGGTCGAGGGCATCCACGAAGGTGGCAAGCTCTGCGTCAAAGGGCCGAACGTGATGCTCGGCTATCTCAACGCCGACAATCCCGGCGCGATCGTGCCGCCGGAGGGCGGCTGGCACGACACCGGCGACATCGTTGCGATCGATGACGGCTTCATCACGATCAAGGGCCGGGCGCGGCGCTTCGCCAAGCTCGGCGGCGAGATGGTCTCGCTGGCGGCGGTCGAATCGATGATCGCGGGGCTCTGGCCCGGTCACAATCACGTGGTCGTGGCGCTGCCGGATGTGCGCAAGGGCGAGCAGCTCGTCCTCGTCACCGAAAAGCCCGATGCCGAGAAGAAAGCGCTGCAGGACGAGGCCAAGCGCCAGGGTTTCCCGGAATTATGGCTGCCCAAGGCGATCCTGGTCACCGGCTCGATTCCGGTGCTCGGCAACGGCAAAATCGATTATGGTGGCACGCGCGAGCTCGCCATCACGATGAGGCCGCTGCTGTGACGCCACAATCGCATGATCAGGGAAGCCGCATGATCACGCTTCTTCCCCTCGCTTTCGTCCGCGTGGCCGCCTTCGCCGTCGCCGGGATCGCCCTGACGCCTGCCGATCTCGCCGCCCAGGCGACCGGCCAGACCTATGTCCGCCGCGACGAATGCATCGAGGCCGGCAAGCTCTCGGCCGAGCAATGCGAGCACGCCTACCGCAACGCCCGCGCCGAATTCGAGCAGAAGGCGCCGCGCTATGCCTCGCGCAGCGCCTGCGAGCGGGCCCATAAGCGCTGCGGCGCCCAGGTCTCGACCACCGGCGGCTGGGACGCGCTGGCGCGCGGCGGTGGCGGCGCCACCTATGTGCCGCGTTTCGTCGGCATCCGCGTCACCGGCGAGGGGGCTTCCGGCAAGGCGCTGCCGATCATCGAGGGCACGGCCAAGGTCGCCTTCTCGGCGCGCCAGGTCGCGGCGCTCGACGACAAGGTCGCCGGTCGCCGGGCGGTGATGGGCGGCGGCGATGGCGGCGGGCGCGGCCAGCACAGCCAGCAGGCGAGTGGCCCCTATATCCGCCGTGGCGACCGCGACGACACGGTGCGCGTGCCGATGGAGCAGAAGAAGATCGGCTCCGATGTCGCGCCCGGGCTCTATGTCGATCCCGACGGCGTCGAATGGTACAAGCCGGCGCATCGGCGCTGAGGACAGCTGAGCAACCGGCGCTTGTCGCCGGGCGCTCCTATCGCTAACCAGTCTCGCCGCGCGGACGTGGCGAAACTGGTAGACGCAAGGCACTTAAAAGCATAACGCTTTGCCGGTTCCATGATAATTTATGTTGATTTTGCAGCTACTTATGGCATTATGAAGGGAGAGTAAGGACCCAAAAACGCTAGCACATCGCTAGCACAAAAACAGGAGGCTGACCGGTGGAACGGCATACAATCCTGGGAGGCAAAGTTCAGGTTTACCGGCGCAGCGGAGCCACCTGGCACTGTTCCGCTTCCATCGACGGCAAGCAGGCCCGAGCGAGCACCCGGCAAGAGAGCCTGGCCCAAGCCAAGGACGTGGCCGAAGACTGGTTTCTCACGCTGGTAGGAAAGCGATCGGAGGGTGTACCGCGCAGCGTGCTTGCGGAGCGCGGCTCAGGGCCGCCGACCGGGAAGAGTTTTACGGACGCCTCCAATCAGCTCATGCGCGAGATTGAGGTTCGGGCCGAAGGCGTGCGCAATCCCCTTTACGTCGAACACAACCGCCGACGCTTGCGGCTGCACCTGACCCCGTTCTTCGGAAAACTGCGGTTGAAGGAAATCAGCCCTGGCGTGGTGCAGGAATACCGGCTGCATCGGGCCGAGCAGTCGAAAGCCGCTCGCGGAGCGATCCTCGCGAGGAACACCCTTCACCAGGAAATCGTCCTGCTGCGTCAGATCCTGAAAACGGCTGTGCGGCACCGCTGGCTGGACAGTCTGCCGGACTTGTCCGATCCGTTCCGGGCGCCCTCAAAGATCAGCCACCGGGCCTGGTTCTCCCCCGAGGAGTATAAGAAACTCTATCAGGCGACCCGCGCTCGCATCCAGAACCCGAAGAACAACCGGTATAAGTGGCACTATGAGCAGTTGCACGATTTCGTGTTGTTCATGGCGAACACCGGCCTGAGGCCGGATGAGGCTTACCGCCTGGAATATCGCGATGTCACTGTCACCAAGGATGCCGCAACGGGCGAAAACATCCTGGTGATCGAAGTTCGCGGTAAACGCGGGGTCGGCTACTGCAAGAGTATGCCGTCAGCCGTGTTCCCGTTTCAGCGCCTTCGCAAGCGGAACAGCCCCAAGCCCACGGACCCGATTTTCCCGCAGACGCATAACGAGCTGTTCAACACCATCCTGGAAGAGGAGGGCATGAAGTTCGACCGCGAAGGCCAGCGGCGGTCCTCCTACAGCCTTCGCCATACCTATATCTGCTTGCGCATCATGGAGGGGGCTAACGTCTGGCAGGTCGCCAAAAATTGCCGGACGAGCGTCGAGATGATCGAAAAATACTATGCCTCGCACATCGCCAACAGCATCGACGCTGAGAGCCTGAACATCATGAGGAAGAAACCCTCAAAAAAGGCCGCAGCGAAGGTGCTGAGCCCGGAATTGGCGGACTGAGAGGTCCGGTACGCGGGGAAGGGGCTCTGCCCGTCACGAACAGCCCTGGCGGTCGCGCTCCAGAACTGGAGAGCACTGAGACGGCTACGACTAACGACCGGGAAGCCGGTCATGAGTTAAACGCGGTGAACGCCGCAATAGCGCTAACCAGCATGAAGATGCCAGTATGTTGGCGCCGTTGGATAAGTTTCGATAAGTTATCGGTCGATATACTTTAGTGTTATTATTTGGGCGATTTCGCTTGGCCGGAGACCTCTGCGCCGCTATACAGGGAATCGTCACGCGGGCGTGGCGAAATTGGTAGACGCATCGGACTTAAGCGATTGAGTGCTCCGGGGGAAATCCCGGATGTAGAACTGCCCAAACTCGGGGAACCCTGTCAAATGGCAATCCCGAGCCAAGCCCCCAAACCGAAAGGTTCGGGGGAAGGTGTAGAGACTAGACGGGCAGCACCTAAGGCGAAAGCTACGGTGAAGGGATAGTCCAGACCCCAAACGTCCCTCGGGACGGCGGCGAAAGCCGTAGTGGTAAGAAAATCCGTAGGGCCTTCGGCCCGTGGGGGTTCGATTCCCCCCGCCCGCACCAAATTTTCCAGAAATCAGCACATCCAGGGACCAATCTGCCGGAATCCCTGTCAGTCTGGCGGCAGCCAGGCTTGTGTCGGGCTCCATATATCGAAAGTGTTTTACACTTCTCTCAGGTTGTGGGACACTTTAAGAAATTAAGGAGGGCTAGTTATGAAGCCACAAGGCCAAATGACGCTGACGCTCACCCCGGAACTCGAACAGTTCGTTCGTGACGAGGCCAAGCGGGGGGCGTTTGCATCCAATAGCGAATATGTCCGCGACCTCGTGCGCGAGCGCTATCTCAAGGAAAGCGAGCGTGCCGCGAAGCTGAAGGCGCTCGACGCCGCGCTTGCCCGTGGAATCGCCGACGCCGAGGCAGGGCGCGCCATGCCGGTCGATGAAGCCTTCCGACGCCTCCGGGCAGAATTGAAGCTGTCCGAGGAAAGCGCCGAATAGTGCGGGTCGTCGTCACCGAGGCGGCGCTCGCTGACCTCATCCGCATCGGACAGGCCATCCGGCAGGACAGTCCGGCCCGCGCGGAGACCTTCGTCGCGGAGTTGTATGACCGCTGCCAGCGGCTCGGGAACATGCCCCGAGCCTTTCCGCTTTTACCGGATTGGGAAGCGTCCGGCGTGCGCCGACGCGTTTACGGTAACTACCTGATTTTCTACCGGATCGGCGGAGACGCCGTGGAGGTGCTTCACGTTCTCCATGGTGCCCAGGATTATGAGGCGATCCTCTTTCCGGAGGAATGATCTACGAATCTGAGCGTTACACCGCCAAGAAGGAGATATACGCCTGCATGATCACAGCCCGGCCTATGCGGCGTATCAAGGTCGACCTCCTTCGGCCGGGCGATATCGTGTTCACAGCCACCACCGGAATGACCAGCAAGCTGGTCCGTCGGGCAAGCAAAGGAATTGTGTCACATGCGATGATCTGCGTGCAGCACGGCTCGACCATCGACTCCACCGACTTTGGCGTCCAAGCCCACAATATTCAGCGCGAGCTTTATGGGCCGGAGGACACAGTCGTTGTTCTTCGGCTTCGCCAGCCGCTAAGCGGTGTTCGGTTGGGCACCATCATCGATTTTGCCAGGGCCGAGATCGGTACGCGGTATTCGAAGATTGAAGCGGCGCGATCAGTTCTTGGCGGTCCAAAGCCCCGGACGCGGCAGCTTTTCTGCTCAAGGCTTGTTGCCCGCGCCTTCGCAAGCAGTGGCGTGGACCTCGTGCCTGACCCTGATTACTGCACTCCGGAAGAGCTCCGGCTCAGTACCCTGCTAGTCGAACTCGCCGACATGACCGAGTTCGTTTCCGAGGCTGAACTGGCCGCATGGGAGGCGCGACCAAATCCCATTGCCGCGACGCAAGAGGCCCAAAATGTCGTGCTTGATGCCGCACGAAAGCTGGACCGCTCAGTGGAGAATTTCACCGATCTGGACCGTCTCGTGCAACAGCACCCGGAGTGGGATGACCTGATTGCGCAAGTTTACCGGGATTCCGGTTATCTCGATCTATGGAAATATAATTTTGCGATCAACCCTTGGCACTATGATCTCAACGAGATGGAGACGATTACGGACGACTCGACAATCGAGGACTTTCGGGCTTATTGCATCAGCACAATCAGCGAATTCTATACTGGCGGCTCACGTTTCGCAGTCAATCTGATACACTATCAGGCGGCACTACAGGCCCAAAGACGACGCACCACCGCGCAGCTTGTTGATCTCTATGAGCGATTGGTGCGCAACGATCAGCTCCGAGGTGACGTCGCGCTTGCCTGGCTAAAGCGCCACTTTCCCGACGATGTGGAACTACACCTTGAGCGCATCACACCGCATTCCGAACAGTGGTTTTCGATCGTCGATCGCGTCGAACCCAGGCTTGGCCATCTCGCCCGCATGTGGATTGAACGTATGGGTTCTGTCGATATTTGCTCGTCATGTGGGGACCCCGCCAGCGACTATCGTTTGTTGAACAGTGGCGAAGCAATGCCGGGAGTGCCTTCGCTTAGGCTCTGCACAGATTGCATCGATATTCGGCGCGCTGGCGGCGAAAACCTCGAATCATTCTGAATCTCGGCACGGATGGCGCCCAGGCGTCGATTTTTTAGTATGCCAGATCGCTTGCTGCCGGGCTTGCCGAGGCCGGGGAGGACGACGCGACAGCTTCCGTCGTTGGGTGCTGGAAAGCGTCTCTTGTGAGAAGCGGCAAACGCCGCAGGTAGACCTCATCGCGAACCGCCGCGACCCGCTCGTCACAGGTCGGATGGGTCGAGAGCATCGATGTTCCGGCAAAGCCCCTGAACATGATGCGGGCGTGCTGGCGCTCGAAATAGTCCAGCTCTTCCTCGGTCGCATGGATCTTCTCCAGCGCGCCGATCATGGCCTCCTTGGTGGTCAGCGCCGCGCCGATGGCATCGGCCCAATACTCCCGTTTACGGGATAGCCGGAGGACCGCCAACTCCGAGCCCCAGGTCAGCACCCAGCGGCCGAACGCCTTGAACCGCTCGGCCATCAGGAACCACACCAGGGCATTCTGGAATGAGCGGGCGAAGCCCATGCGCCGCATGTCGTTGTTGGCGATGTGTCCCAGCTCGTGGCCGATGATGGCGGCCAGCTCCATGGGGGTGAGGCGGTCGAGCAGCGGCGTTCCGATGACCACCAACGACTTTTCAGGTTTGGAGCCGATTGCGTACGCGTTGGCTTCCGCCATGGTCCCGACCCACGGTTTTGCCTGCATGCCCATGCGGTCACACAGGCGATGGGTGATCTGCGTAAGCGGATGATCTGGCCCGAGCAGGGTCACGCCGTTGGTTTTGACGCCGGACTCGCGTGCTCGGCTGAGACCCGCCAGGCCCCAGACCGTGCCCCATAGCGGCACTGCGAGAAATCCTCCAAATGCTGATCCGCCCCAGATGACGGCGCCGACACCTACCGGCAGGGTGACGAGGCCGCTCCAGGCCAGCCCCAGCCAGCTGCCGCCGACGAGACCGGCCCAGGTCGGGAATGTCGAGTTTCGGAGTCTTTTGTAATCAATAACCTGCGGCAAACTGCTCATGAATGCTATCCGCTCTGGCCGTTAGGGAATGTAGGCGCCGATGCGTTCCATGCAGCGCGCGCTTTGGTCGTAGGGAACCAGCCGTGTCCTGACCGGGCGGCCCGGCTCCCGCATTTTCACGATGGCGCGGCGGGTCTTATCCGGGAGCCACGGCGACAGCTCGGCCATCACCTCATCCGGGGTGAGCAGGGGCCGACCGTACAAGTTGACGCTCTCCCCCGAGGACAGGTTCAATCCGGTCGATCCGCCATCGGCGCCGATGTTGGCCGACATGTTGGCCGAGTTGCTGACGGAGCGGTGGGCGACGGTCTGGCTGCCGATATCCCGACCAATCATCTCGCTCGTGAAGACATCATCCGTCCCAAAATACTGCTTCACCGAGCAGTTGAAGAACGGCCACCAGCCGGTGCCGGGATAGGACTCCTGCAAGGTGCCGAGGTCTTGCAGGAAGAACCAGAGGCGGACCCCCGCGCCCGCATGGGTGCGGATGGCATCCCGGAACTCCTGGAACGGCCCCAGCGACAGGAACTCATCCAGGACGAACAGGACCGGGATGTCGGGAACCTTCGGATTCTGCAGCATGGCGTCCAGCGCAGCCCGGAGTACGACTTTCAGGAACGGCGCATAGGGCTTCATGAGGGCAAACGGAACCGTGAGGTAGACCGTCGCGGTCTGATCCTTCAGTTGGGCGAAATCGACGTCGTTGACGTCCGTGGCGCGCACCAGCGCCGGGTCGCTCCATAAGCCCAGCTCGCTGTTCAGGGTATCCCTGAGATTGGGAAGGCCGACGCCGAGGGATTTGCCCAGCACGTTGTTCGCCGCCTCGCTGACGGCCAGGTGCGGCGACTGCTGCATGCGGTGGACCACCTCGCGCCTGAACACCTCCGTAGGCTTGGCAGTCATCTGCCGGAGCGTGCCGATGTTCCGGCGATGGGGCGGTGCGGCGGTGAGAACGAACAGCAGAATGGCCGTGAGGAACGTCACCGCGTCGTTGTTGAAGAACGCCTGGGCGCGAGGATCGCGCGGGAACATCAGCTCCGCCAGCGCCCGTGCATCGGCCTGGGAGCGGATATGGGCGAGGGGATTGAACCCATGCCGGGGGTATCCCGCCTTCTCGGGATTGGTGCCGTCATCAAACGGCGCAATCCGGTAAATCGGGCCGAGCGATGATCGCCACTTCGAGGTCAGCGCGTACAGCTCGCCTTTCGGGTCGAGCACCACGCAGGAGCCCTTATAGCGGAGCAGGTTCGGCACGATTGTCGTGACGGACTTCCCCGTTCGCGTCGGCGCGAGCGTCATCAGATGGCCGTCGCCGTCCCAATGCAGGTAGCCCTCGGCGCCGGTGTCGCCTTCACGCGGCACTGTGCCGAGCAGGATCGAGCGCGGGTCGTCGAACGCGCTGCGGTCGCGGAGCGCCGTCCCGAGGTCGGGCGGCTGCGCCCAGCGCGCCGAGCCGTGCAGGGGAGGCGGCGAGGCCAACAGCGTTGCCCGCTCCTCCTGCTCCTCTTTCCGGCGGGCCGCGCGCTCCAGGATCGCGTCGGGCCGACGACCGGCGCGGACTGCCGCAGCGACAGCCTCGGCAGTCTCATGATCAAACTTCTCTAGGGTCGCCTCATAGGCCTTCTTGGCCTTCCAATCACGGGTCAGCTTGAGTGTCGTTTTGACGACGGTGGCGGTGCTTAGCCCGCCTCCAAGTTGAGACATACCCGAAAAATCGAACGGACCCTTGGTCATGCTCTCATCCCCCAGTTGCAAACACTTGCAAAGGCACGAAAAAAGATCAAGCTGGGTCAGATGTAACAGCGCACTTACGCATTGCCCGACGCGTACGCATTCGCGAGCGTCGAGGCAAAGCTGCTCGTTTCCGGGACCAACGCGTGCCGCGTTGGACGGAAACGGCGAGTGCGCCAAGGGGCAGAGCCCCTTTGGAAACCCCGTGCCCCCTCGCGGAGCCGGGGCAATTCGGACGGCGGGGGCGGGTGTACCATCTGCACGTAAAAAACCTCTCGCGCCGGGACGGGCGCAGCGCGGTTGCCAGCGCGGCCTATCGCGCCGGTGAGACGCTTCCCAATGAGCAGGAGGAAGCCGAGAGCGCTTTCGGCGGCAGGCGTGATGTCCGTTATGCCGAGATCAGGCTGCCTATCGGAGCCCCGGCATGGATGGGCGACCGGGCCGCGCTCTGGAACGCGGTGGAGGCTGCCGAAAAGCGAGCCGATGCGCGTCTCGCAAAGGAGATCGAGTTCTCCATCCCGCGCGCCCTTCCGAGGCCGATGTGGCTGGAGGTCGCCCGCGAGATGGCCGACGCCTATACGGATCGTGGTCATGTGGTGGATCTCGCCATCCATGACGATGACACCGCCCACAACCCGCACACCCATTTGATGCTCACGACGCGGGCGATCATCGGCGACGGCTTCGGGCCGAAACTCCGCGAGGCCGATGGCCTCGCCTTCGTGCGGGATGCGCGGGCGCGGTGGGAGCGGATCGCCAATGCGGCCCTCGCTAAGGTGGGATCGGCGGTTACTCTGGACGCACGCAGCTATGCCGCGCGCGGCATAGCCAAGACACCGGGCCAGCATCGCGGCCCGGACCCCAAGGCCAGACGCGAGCAGCGCAGGGAGGCGCAGCGCATGGGACCGGTTCAGCACGACATTCTGGAGGCGCGGCGGGAACTGCTGGCCGAAGGGGACACGCGCGAACGTTTTGCGTTGCTGGCGGCACGTGCGGACTGGCCGCCGGAAAGCCGGGAGGCGCCGGGAGGTCTCTCTCCGGCCGAACGTGACGAGTTTCGGGCGTTCTGGCGCGAGGTGGATCGGCGCTGTTTCGGCGCGGGCGAGCGCCAGCCGGAAAACCCGCGTCCTGAGGAGCGCGAACGGGCCTCGGCATGGGCGGAGTTGAAGGCAACCCTGCAGGAGCTACGGCAATCGGAATTGCCTTCCGGTACACTCGAATGGGATCGAGTGGAAGAGGTGGTGCTCCGCTGCGAAACGGAGTTTGCCATCGCTCGAGAGGAAGCCGCCGAAGATCGACGCCTGGCGGATAAATGGCGCGACCATGTGGCCGAGCAGGAGCGCTTGCTGCCGGTGCCCGACCCGAACGGCAACCCGGTCCCTGCCATCGAGCTGGAACAGGCCGAAGATCGCATGCTGGATGACATGCACGGCCCCGCACCCCGCGAACCAGAGGCCCCTACCGGCGATCGGCACGCGGCCGAGGAGGCCGCGTTGCGGCAGGCGCGGATCGAGGTCTCGGGCAGGGACGCTCTCGCGTACCGGCTTGCTCCCCAGGAGGACCGCTTGGATTGGTTGCAGGACCGTACTCCCGTCGAGCCTGCCGTCGCCTTGGAGCGGGAAAGCGCTGATGACCGGTTGGACTGGCTTCGGGAGCAGCCGGAACCGCAGCAGGATCGCGACGAGCCGGAACGTGACCGTCATCGCCGGTAGGTGAACGGCATGCCAGCGGAATCGGCAAACTCCCAACTGATCGTGAGGACCGGATAGATATTCCGGCCCGAGCGGTCGGAACGGATGCTCCAGTCGAGCTTGAGCCGCTGCTTCAGGAGTTGGGCGGAGGTCTCCCTGAACGTTTCGGTCTGCCGGAGATCGACGGGGCGTGACGGCTCGATGGACACCTGCCGGTAGCCCTGCGCGGCAGCCTCGTAGGCGAGATCGAGGATGCGCTGTGCGGAAAACTCTTGGCGGGCCAGCTCTTCCACCGCGTGCTCGGCGATGCGCAGCAGTCGCTGGCCCCAGGTCATGCGGAGGCTTTTCTGTAACGCCCGCCTGCCCACCTGCGACCGAGATAGGTATCGGTAACGTCGATTCGGCCGTGGCCCAGCTCGCGGCTGATCTGAAGGCGGGCGCGCTTGTCGATTTTCCGCTCAAGGGCGGTCATGGCCTCGGCGGCTGCGCCGCCGTTGGCCGGGCATTCCCAGCCCGCCAGTACGCGATATCGCCACTGCGAATAGGCATGCCGCAGCCCGTGGGCTTGGCCGAGACCGGCGGCGCGGGTCATGGCCTTGTAGGTCTGTAAATGGGCGACGAACGTCTTGTCGGACGGGATCAGTGACCCGCCGTGGGTGGTGTGGGCGATTTCATCGAGAAGTTCGCGCTGGCGCGGATGCGTGACCGGAATTTCGCGCGGGCGTCCGCCCTTGCACCAGCTCGCCTTAAGCACCAGGCGGTCGCCTTTGTCGGCGTAGCTGGACCGAAACTTCAGGGCTTCCTCCCGGCGCAGGCCGAAAGCGGCTTGCAGCCGCAGGGCTAGGCGGATGCCCGGATCGGATACCTTGGCGAGGGTTTCGGCATCGGCGCGGCGCGCCTTGTTGCCCTGGTAGGGCGTGCGTTCCCGTAGGCCGAACGCGGCGTTGTCCTTGGGGATCAGGCCGGGCTTGCCGCTGTGCGTCGCCGCCCAGCGTAACCAGCCGAGCCGGTTGCGGATGGTCTCGTCGCTGATGGCGTCCTGCTTCCAGAGGGCGACCAGCGCCTCAACATGGCGCGGCTTGAGATTCTGGATCGCCTTCAGCTCGTAGCCGAGATCGTAAAGCTGCCCCGCCATCGCGAACAGACCCCGATGCCGGTTGGTCTGCGTTGCAAAGCTTCCGTCCCGGTTGTGGTGCGTAAGCTGCCTGATCGAGAACTCGAGGCTGTTCAAATGGCGAGGTCGTTAGGTTTGGTGAGTGTTTGTGGCCCATCCCGGTCCCGAAGGACGGCGGGAAGGCGTGACGGATCACGCTGACGGCCCGAAAGCTATGTTCGCATCATGCGCGCATTCGGCGCGTCGGCCTCCATAAGGTGATCGCCGAAGGGCGAAGGTGAATCAGATTAGTTCGCGAGCTACGACTCCTTGATGGTTGTCCCATGTGGGTTCACCCGGTGCCGTGCCCGTGGGGTCGACGCAGCCGGGAGGGTACCGCGCGGTGGCGGTAGATATGGTTTCACTGTGTTTCATGGATGGATCTCCAAGGTTGTCGCCACAGCGTACTGTGACCGAGATGGTTCGGATGAATATCGACAGACCGGACGTGCGGCACTTGTCGGGTGATACTAGTCTTTACAACTTATAGTTGTAAAGACTTTATCGTTGCATCAGCGCTGGATTGGTTCACCTGATCTGACGAGGTCTGCACGTTGCCCTGTCACTGTCAGCGAATGGCCGACAGTGACAGGGCCGAACCTTCTGCCCTGCGACGACCGCGCCACGGTATTGAACCTCGCGACGGTCGCGGGGAGCCTCCGGCCGGCTCCCCGACCCCTCAGCCAGGGCCGCCTTTTCGGGCAGCCCAGCGGGGCCAGCCCCGCAACCCCGTCCCTGTTCGGATGTTGGCCTCTGGTTCAGCCGCGCGCGGGGCAGTTCCGCGCAGCGTGGTCGAACCCGTCCCCGATGGCTCAGGGCACCGTCCAGACCAGGTTTTTGGCCTCGACATGTGGTCGGAGGCTCGGGGAGGGTGGGGTGCGTTTTGAGGTCTCTCCGTAGGCGGTCCCGTCGCGGCCGGAGTCGATCGGGAGATGCGCCAAGTCCTGCCCCGGTCAATCGGCTGCCCGCTCCATTCGCTGACGCTCCCGTGTGGCCGGTGACGCGGGGGCGCCCAAAAGCTCAGGGCCCCGTCGCCCAAAAACTCCCGACCGGCCGCAATGACGGGGCCGGACAACAACGGGAGACCTCACAATGAAACGCACAACCAAAACCACCCGCCCGAGCCATTTCGTCTATGTCGTCGAGGGCGAAGGCCAAACCTCGTTCTGGACGAAAATCGGCAGCGCCTGGGCGCACGAGGACGGCGAGGGGTTCAACCTCCAGCTCGTCGCGATGCCCATCACCGGACGCCTGGTGATCCGCAAAGCGAAAGCCGAACAGGAGGCGGCGCGATGAGCGCCGCCTTCGGCACCCTCCAGCACGGCGACTGCATCAAACTGATGCGGCGCCTGCCGGACGAGTCGGTGGACATGATCCTGACCGACCCGCCCTATTTGGTTCGCTACCGCGACCGAAGTGGGCGCCGTATCGTCAACGACGACAACAGCCGCTGGGTCGAGCCCGCATTCGCGGAAATGTACCGCGTCCTGAAGGACGGCAGCTTCTGCATCAGCTTCTACGGCTGGAACAGCATCGACATCTTCATGTCCGCCTGGAAATCAGCCGGGTTCCGGGTTGTCGGACATATCGTGTTCCGCAAACGCTACGCGTCATCGCGGCGCTACCTCGCACACCAGCACGAGCAGGCGTTCCTGCTCGCCAAGGGCAACGCTGCGCTGCCGGACACGGTGCTGCCGGATGTTTTCGACTGGATCTACACCGGTAACAAGCTCCACCCGACCCAAAAGCCGGTGGCGGTACTGGAGTCGCTGGTCCGGGCGTTTGCGCCAGACGGCGGGCTGGTGCTCGACCCGTTCGCCGGGTCCGGATCGTCTCTGCTGGCTGCGAGGAACGTCGGACGGCGGTTCCTCGGCATGGAACTTGACCATCAATATCACCGGGCGGCCAGTGCCGCCCTCGCGCTGAATCAAGTGCCCCGTCCATGACGGGGCCACCTTCGGTGAGCCTGGACAGGCGCGCTCGTCTTGGAAACCCTATGCGGTCGAAGGACCGCGTTTCCAAGCCATGCTGCCGAGAACCCGGCTTTTCGGAGGTCTGCTGCCTGAACGGGCGGCAGCCTTCGACGGCGAGGAGGCACGCCGGGCGCTTCGAATTGTTGTAAATCCGCCATCGACGGTGCCAGAAAAAACAGCAAAGCCCCTGACGTTTTAATACGTTACGGGCATGCTCATGCCATGCGCTCGATCGTCCTCGCCGCCGTGCTCGCCCTGATGGGTGGCGCCGCGCATGCCCTGCCGACGCCGGTGGATTTCGCGACAGTTTCCATGAGCGCACCCGGCGTACCGCGCACGGTGACGGACACGGTTTGCGCTACGGATGGCACCGACTTGATCTGCGATCGAGGGGTTTATGTTACCAGTTCTAGCCAGGTCGGGATTGGTATCAAGCCAACGAATAGTAATTTACTGCTCCAAATGCAGGGTTCCCAAAATGGAATACTCAGAGCTAGGCTGAATAATGATTCGATATCTGGGTCGGTGGTAGCTCGATACGAATTATCAACCGGATTGTCTAACGTCTACGGCGTCTGGGATATCGCGAATAATAATGGCGTCCCTTACATGCAATTCTTGGCGGGCACTGGAGTGGCGGGGGGCTATCGTTTTAGTACGCAGGCTTCGGGGGCGCCTATCATATTTGAGACCAGCTCCACCGAAGCGGTGCGTATTGCAGGTAACGGCCGGGTCGGTATCGGAATGAGCGCACCCAGCACGAGCCTGCATACCGCTGGTACAATGCGCCTAGCCAACGGTGGCGAGGCCTGTGACGCTGACCGCACCGGCGCCATCCGTTACACGGGCGGCGATTTCAGCTTCTGCCGGAACGGCTCGGCTTGGGAGAGCCTTAGCACCATCGCCAGCGGCGGAGCGATCGACCGCATTGTATCCGGCACGTCGGCCGTGGTGGTGAACAGCGCCACCGGCATCGTCAGCATCACGCAATTCGGGGCCGTCGCATCCTATGTCCACCCAAGCCTCGGCTATGTCGGGCCGGGGGTGTCCACCACCGGCGCGATCTCGGCCACCAGCATCTATGCGGGTGCCTCACTTCAACTGGCCAGCCCCACGGCGGTCACCGCCTGCAACAGCACCGCCGCCGGAACAATCCGCTACAACAGCCCGACGACGACGCTGGAGCTTTGCACCGGCTCAGGCTGGCAGCCCATGGGGGTAGGGATTCCGGCGGGGACGATTTCGGCGTTCGCCTCCACCACCTGTCCGACCGGCTGGAGTGAATACACCGCCGCGCGCGGCCGGTTCCTGCGCGGGATCGACAACGGCGCGGGGAATGACCCGGCTGGTACCCGGGCGCCGGGGACGATCCAGGCAGATTTACTTGCTAGTCACAAGCACCACACCTCAATGGGCTTCGACGGTGGTCAGTTCTATGGGTGGCTTGATGGAAGCAATACCCCCATCGCTGGAAGCAGGGTTGTAACTGGCGCGAACCGCTTGCGGGCCAGCGCGCCTGCTGAACCAAACGAAAACGTCAGACTTGCAATGACCGACGTGTCCGAGGCGCCTGTTTCGGGGGAAACCCGCCCCAAAAACGTCGCGGTCACCTTCTGCCAGTTCAACGGCACCAGCAACGGCTGGAACAACCCCCTGTCGGGCGGTAGCACCACGGCTGCGGGTAGTACCGGCCAGCTTCAGTACAACACCTCCGGCGCCTTCGATGCCTCGGCGGGCCTCACCTGGACTAACGCCAGCAGCATGCTCGGTGTCGCCGGGACGGTTTCCACGACCAGCATCACGGTCGGGGGTCTGACGCTCCAGCAAATCATGGCCAGCGCCACCACCGCGCAGGGCGACCGCATCACCTCCGGGACCTCGGCCGTGGTGATGAACAGCGCCACCGGCATCGTCAGCATCACGCAATTCGGGGCCGTCGCCTCCTATGTGCATCCCAGCCTCGGCTATGTCGGGCCGGGGGTGAGTGCCACCGGCACCGTCAGCGGCTCGAAGGTGGCCACCAATGTCGTCAAGTTCTCCGGCGCGACAAGTTCCTGCGCCACGGCGGCAGATGAGGGCGCATTCTTCTACGACACCGCCAGAAAGCGCCTACAGGTGTGCAGCCTGAGGAACTGATAGGCTGCACGCCCGTCGTGCGGATTTCGGGAACGCGGGGTTCTATCCGCACCAGTTGTTGCGGCGAATGGAATCGTTGTTCTTGGCGATATAGCCCCGATGCGCGGCGATGATCTTGTTGCGGCTTGGCAAGGCCTCGCAGGTATTGACCCGCTTGATGACGTCCTGATGGAACGCGTTCATCCGGCGCATGTTGGCGCAGGCTGTTCGGTTCGACAGATTGCCGGTGCCCATGAACTCGGCTTTGACCCGCTCCCTGAGGGCAGTGGATTCTCGGGTGAATTGAGCCTCGATCTGCGCTTCCGAGACGTTGCAGCGGGGAGCAGCCTTCGGTGCGCCAGCCGGGGCGCTCGGTGCCGTTACCGTCGCTCCGGGAGGAATCCGGTCCGGACAGCGCAAATATTCCACGGAGTGCCCGTCGAATATCGGTCCATCGCCGGTGATGGCCTCGCCGTTCTCGATCCCTATATGGACGGTAGCGCGGGCCGGACGGCCAGAGCGTGGGCTTTCGGCATCTTGGATGGTGACGCGATAGGCCATCTCGCTGACGCGTTTTACGGCGATGATTTTCGAGACGGAAACATTGCCCGGCGCACCCTGGATGATAGAGTTTTTGGTGATCGTCATGCCCATGTTGGAGCCGCAGGCTTCCTCGGCACGCAGCCGCCAGGTGCCCTCGAATGGCAGCGCACCGGGCCGCCGGGCCACCGGTTGGGCCGGTTCTGCCGAGGCGCGAGGAGCAACGACCGCGACGCTGGCGGGCGTGCCGTTCGGCGCCGAGCCGACAAGTACCTCGGGATCGAAGGCGGCTAGGCCCGTGGTGAGATAGTTTCCGGCTGGGGCGCCCTTGGCGATGGCGTCGGCGCACAGGCTGCGCAGCCGCTCGCGGGTTTCAGTGAGGCCGTCCAGGTTGATCTTGCCGACGATGCGGCTTTGAGCCGTAAAGTCCATGACTCCGGAGTAGTCGGGCCGTTTGCGGACCTCGGGCGGCGTATGCTTCTCTAGATCGAGCCAATTTTTGACGAAATTCTCCCAGGCGGCCGGTGTGGCCAGGCCGTTGCGGTCGAGAATGAAGCCAACATCCCACCCGCCCATCGGAAAACTGATTTCCTTCTCGCTGAAGCCGGGCTTGAATTTCACCCGAAAGCCGATGGCGTCCTTGGCCCGGCAATACATCATGAACGCTACCACGGACTGCGAATCCGTCGCGCGGGCATAGGCGACCGGCGCTCCGGTGACGTTGGTGTTGATGGTCCACTGCTCGATTTTCTCGCCTGGGGGAGCCGCAGCCGCGACGGGCGCGCCTACTGGCGTCTGCGGCGGCGGAGAGGGGGGAGTTGCGGGCGCCGCTGCCTGGCCCGGTGCCGGGGCGGAGGCCTGCCCCGGCTTGCGGACGATCTCGACGCACATCTGCTGCTGGCGCGGCCGGAGCGAGGCCTTGGCCTCGTCTGTCATTTCCGACATGGCGAACTCATGCACGCCCATGCAGGTACAGAACTCCTCGACCTCGCCGAGTTTCAGGTCAGCGGGAGCCGAAGCCAGGTGCGCCTTGCAGAATGCGGCCCCCTGGGCGACGCCCTGCCGCAGCGCGTCGGTACCAGCAGGGGGGGCTGAGGCTTGCGCCTGGGCAACAGGAGGCGCAGATGGCGCGGCCGTTGCCTCGATGCCGCAGATTTTCTCGATACGGCCGATTTCCCGATCAGCGTTGCGCAGCGGGATCGTATCGTATCCTGCCTTCAGCCCCGCATCCCGTATTTTCATGACCTTGCCGGTCTTCATGGCGGTGAGGAAGCCCGGCGGAAGGGCAACAGCCCTGTTCGTGTACGCCAACTGCGGCGAACCGGGAGCCCGGAAAGTCATCGGGAATCTTTGCCCGTCGATGTCCATCACCACATTGCCTGTGATGTCCGGTCCCGGCGCCGCAGCGTAGAAGTTCATGCTGCCTTTGGCGTCGCAGCGCAGGAATGTGCAGACATATTCGTCGCCAGGCATGACTGCGCAGCCCTGTGCGGCGTTTTTCTGGTCACCGGCGGCAGGCTCCCAGCCTGCCGCCCATGCTGCGGCGCTCGACAGGATGAATCCGGCGACGGCTGCCGCCCGGCCGATAGTCCTAGCCAACATGCTTCCCCCAGCTTCGATGCCGACCGTGCGGCTTAACCCTCGGATTTCTACTTCTGCTCGTTGATGTATTCCACACTGACGTCGCCGCGTCCGGCGCCACGATAGGCCTTCGACCGGAGCGTACCCGGCCGGGGATTGGTGGAAGGGCCGATGTGGGATCGGCCTTTCGCGGTTTTAGAATTCTCTACCCTTGCAGAAGTTCTGCCGGATGAAGGCCAGGGCCTTTTCGGTCCTGGCATAAGCCTCGGAGGCGTTATGCGTGAATCCGCCGGGGCCGAAATGAGCCACATCATTGTTATGGCATTCGGTAGTTTTGGCGGGAATGCGCGTGTTGGCGCCGTCCTTGGCCGTGGGGCTGGAACAGGAAGCGCCCTTTGCGATTCTGAGCCGGGTTGTCATGGAGCGGCTGCCGTCGCGGATGGGGCTTTCTAGGGATGGGTCGGCCAGGCCGATGACGCGATTCAGGTCAAGCGTGTTGATCCAAGCGTAATTGTAGTCCGGATTTTTCGGGTAGGTTTCATGACGCGTCGTCGTGACGATGCAGTTCTTTACCGAAATCGTCCACCAGTCTTCGCTGTTCGGATTGGTGAAACGCTTGTTGAGATCGCGTCGGAACGTGCCGTTGGCAAAGTCCCACTGGTTGGTGTTGACCGGGTCGTAGAGCACCAGCACGGCTTCTTCGAGCGTCTGCGCGTTTGCGGAGGATGCCGCCAGTAGGGCGGCGGCGAGGCCCGCCAGGAAACAGATTGCGGCACCAGTGCTGCCAAGGGTCAGGTAACGCTTCTCGTTGTCGTCCGATTGATTGGCCATATGTTACCCCCGGAAGTGGAATTCGGTGCAACATTATTGCTCATAGTGGTACATTCCCTATAGAATTGGAGGTTTGATTGGCTATAGAGAGATTCTTGGCCTGCGATTCATCACGCGTTCATCTGAGATGCCGTACCAAATCGGCGTTTTCCGCATGCGCAACACTATGAGCAATAAGGTTGCGCCAGCGCGAGGTCGAAGCGTGCAAGCCTCGAAACGCGACGCCTCTCCGCTCTATGGCGTCCATGGCGGGCGCAAGTACCTGACATCGGCTGAGCGAGGGCGCTTCATTGTAACGGCCGCGACGATGCCCGAAAGCGCCAGGCTGTTCTGTCTGGTGCTCGCTTGGTCGGGCGCGCGGATATCGGAGGTTCTCGCGCTTTCGGCGGCGAGCATAGACCTGGACCGGGGAATGATCGCCATTGTGACGCTGAAGCGACGCAGGAGAGGGATCGTCCGCGAGGTGCTGCTGCCGCCTGAACTCGTCAGAGCGCTCGATCGACATTTCCGCTTGCGGCTTCGCCAGGTCTCAGTTGAGCAGGCAGACCGCCGTCTATGGCCATGGTGCCGACAGACGGGCTGGCGTCAGGTTAAAGGCCTGATGGCTGCCGCCTCCGTAACCCCATCGGCCGCGATGCCGAAAGGGCTGCGCCACGGCTTCGCCGTCGCCGCACTCCAGGCATTGGTTCCAGCCACCCTCGTTCAAAAATGGCTTGGCCATGCGTCGCTACGGACCACTGCGGTTTACGCAGATGTGTCCGGTGCCGAGGAGCGTGGTTTCGCGAGGCGGATGTGGTCCTCGGCACTGAAGCGGCAGTAAGCTCTCGGACGCTGCCTCCGCCGTTCGTTTTCGGAGTTTTCGACCGAGGCAGATGGCTAAGTGCGCGCGTTTCGCACAAAATTCGCGGGAAAAGACGCTTCCGCATGCCTATTTCAGATGTCGTATTCGCACCGGGTGATACTATTCAACTATGCTGGACATTACGCCTGAAGATATCGCTGCGTTGCAGGATGACGTCCTGCGGGAGCTTGTAGGGAGGCTCTGCGAGGCAACCGTTAGGGCGAGCGGCCTATCCCCTTCGGGGGTGACGTGGTCTGGACATCAGGACGCCGCAGATGGCGGTATCGATGTTCGTGTCGAAGCCGATGGTGCTTTGAATGGCTTCGTTCCATCACAGAATACCGGCTACCAGGTCAAAAAGCCCGATCTTCCGCCAGCCGCCATCCGAGATGAAATGGCTCCAGAGGGTATTCTGCGGCCATCTATCAAGGAGCTTGTCGATCGATCCGGCGCCTATGTGATCGTAAGCTCCGGGGCATCGGTAACCGACGCGGCCCTGACGCTGCGTAGGGACGCAATGCGCCAGGCTGTGGCGGGCGTCGCCAACGGTTCTTCTCTTGCAGTGGACTTCTATGACCGCCGCCGCCTTGTGACCTGGCTCACGGAGCATCCAGGCCTCATCCCCTGGATCAGGGCAAAGGCCGGGCGCCCAATGTCCGGCTGGCAATCGTACGGCCAGTGGGCTGTTGCCCCAGAGGGGGACGAAGCGCCGTATCTCTCGGATGAAAGGGTTCGTCTGGTTGTCAGTGGCAACCGCTCGCAAACGCTAACCGCTCTCGAGGGCCTGAAGCACGTCCGAGATATTCTGAGGAAACCTCGGAAGTCCGTGCGATTGGTAGGCTTATCCGGTGTCGGCAAGACGCGGTTTGTACAGGCATTGTTTGAGGGCATCGGAGAAAACCCGCTAGACCGCTCGGCGGTTGTATATGCCGACATGGCGGATAGCCCCGATCCGCTGCCCACGGCCTTGGTAGGCCAATTGGTCGCTCAAAAGCGGCCGACTGTCGTTGTGGTCGACAATTGCCCGTCAGACCTCCATCGCCGCCTGACCGAGCAGTGCCGGGCGGCGGGAAGCCTCGTCAGCGTGCTCACCGTCGAATACGATATCCGCGACGACGAGCCCGAAGGAAGCGAGACCGTCAAGATCGAGGCGGCGTCAGCCGACCTGATCGAACGGCTCATTCGGCTACACGTACCCGAGCTGCCTCCGCTTGATGCCGCCGCTATTGCACGTTCGGACATTTCCGGTGGCAATGCGAGGATTGCTCTGGCTCTAGCCCGCACCTACAAGCCCGGCGAGTCGCTGAGCCGTTTGAATGATGCAGAGCTTTTCAAGCGCCTCTTCCAGCAACGGAACGAGCATGACCCCCGCCTGCTGGCTGCGGCAGAGGTTTGCTCGCTGGTTTATTCGTTCGATGCCGAAATACGCGATGGCGATCAGGCTGAATTGCCGCTGCTAGCGGCTCTGATCGGCCAGTCACCGGAGGAACTTTACCGGCATGTGGCGACGCTCAAGGGGCGTGACCTCGTGCAACAGCGTGGCCAATGGCGGGCGGTGCTGCCGCACGCCATTGGCAATCGGCTGGCGAAATCTGCCTTGAAGCAGTTGCCGATTGCTCCGATCGAGGCCCGGCTCGTGACCGAGGGTTCGGAGCGTCTCGCCCGGTCGTTCTCACGGCGGCTCGGGTATCTTCACGACAGCGCCGAGGCTGTGGCACTGGCAGGGCGCTGGCTCGGCCGGGGCGGCTTTCTGGGCGATATCGATGCGCTGAACGAGCTTGGCATGACGATGCTGACCAATGTTGCCTCTTTGGCTCCTGAGGCAGCATTGCAGGCTATTGAGCGCTCTTTGGCTGCTGGAGAGAAAAGCGCGCTGCTGGATGAGAGGGGTTCCCGGCGGCATGATGTCCTCAATCTCGTTCATCACATAGCGTATGATGCAGCGCTCTTCGGTCGATGTGTGGATGTCCTCGTCACCTTCGCGAAGGTTGAGAAGCCGAATGAGAACCATGACAGCTCAATCGGCGTGCTTCGTGCTCTCTTCCAGGCGCGGTCCTCGCGAACACATGCAACCGTTGACCAGCGCGTCTCCAAGATTCGCGCACTGCTCAGGTCTCCCGATAACCGTGAGCTGGCCATGGGTGCTAAACTCCTGGCGATGATGCTGAAAACAGGCCATTTCTCGCCACGTCTCATCGCTGACTTCGGCAATCTCGCGAGAGATCTGGGGTATGAACCCCGTACTGCAGCCCAGATAGAGGAATGGTTCTCGCGATCGATCGACCTCGCGGTCGATCTGCTCAGTGACGCCGGATCCTCCGCCAAAGACCTGCGTATCGAACTCGCGCCCCTTTTACCGGGACTTTGTACGGATGCGAACGTCCCCGAAGCCGTGGATCGCCTCGTCGATGCGGCCTCGGCCAAGGAATATTGGCAAGATGCGTGGATTTCTGTTCGCCGGTCTATCCGCTTTGCCGACAAGCAGAACAAAAAGAAGAAACTCGAACAGCTAAAGGCATTGGAGCGCAAGCTTGCCCCGTCGAACCTGAGCGAGAGGGTCAAAGCAGTTGTCTTTTGCCAGAGCCATATGGCAATCGACCTGATCGAGCTGGAAATCGGCAAAGAGAAGGACTATTCGGCGGCGCGCGACAAAGTCGATGCTCTGGCGGAAGAATATGGGCAACAGGTCGCTGGAGATGAGGCGCTTTTCGCGGAGCTGCTGTCGGTCGTTGCCTCCGGGAGTGGCGCCTATCTAGGTGTTTTCGGGCGAGGCATGGGGCTTGGAGCCCCCGATCCGGAAGCAATGTGGCAATCGCTCAGGCAAGCAGTAGCTCAAGTTGCCGAACCTGATCGAAACCCGCAGGCGATGCTGGGCTTCATAGAAGGGGTCAAACAAAAATCGCCAGCACTAGCGACAAAGCTGCTGGATGATGCCGTCACGGATGATGTGCTTGGCCCATTTTTCCCGCCGATCCAGGTGGCAGCAGGCCTTGATATCGCCGGGATGGCTCGGTTGCAGCTTGCTCTGGAAACCGGACTGGCGTCGGTCTGGCAGTATCGATGCCTGATGTATGGCCGCGTGACCGAAAATGCTGATCCGGAAATGCTTGCGAAACTACTCGGCACGTTAGCCGGTAGGGAAGAGGGGCATCTGGTGGCAATCGACATTCTCGGCATGTACTTCCACCGAGATGACAGAGAAACAAGGCCTTGGTCGCATCATATTCTCAAGGTCGGCCTGTCGCTTCTTGCACTGGTGCGTTTCACCGACGACGAAAATAAACTGGATTACGACTTAGCAAAAATCGCCTCCGTCTGCCTCAAAGGTCGCTCTGGCCCTGCTGCGGCTCGCAATATTGTCCGAGAGTACCGAAAGTCGTCGATTGGGCGTTATGTTTCACCTTATGATTTCAATGACTTCCTATCGACTGTATTTGCACTCCAGCCGGAGGCCTGCCTTGACGCAGCTCTTCTGAAGCCGTCCCGCTCTCGACGGCAATGGAGTGATCCATTTGAGGACGAAGATCGCCCCATGGGAATCTTCAGCAAAATCCCTACACCAGCGCTGATGGCGTGGTGCCAAAAGGACCCTGACATCAGGTTTGAACGAGTGGCTGCATACGTTCCTTACATGACCGCCGCCTCTGACGAGGAAAAGCCGACGTGGACGCCGGTGGCCCTTGAAATTTTGCATGCAGCGCCAAACAGGGCTGCTGTCCTGGAACGTTTTATCGCCAGGTTCGAGCCCAACAGCTGGAGCGGGTCGCGCGCTGCGATTATCGAGAAGCGCGCGGAATTACTCTTGGATCTCGACAGCGATGGCAAGATGGGGCTCCGGCCTCTGGCAAGGGAGGCCTATGAGAAGCTCAAAGATGTTGTCCGACAGCAGCGCGAGTGGGAGGAGAAACGCGAACGCGAGCACGACGAGGCATTCGAGTAGGGTTTTTCATGCAGTACGCCTTGGTCGATCATCAGCGGCTTGAAGCCTTTGCTGGCGGTTCGGGGCAATGCCCGACCTGCGGATCAAGAATGGTCGCCAAATGCGGGCCGCGCGTCATGCATCATTGGGCACATACCGGGCGCCGGAATTGTGACCCATGGTGGGAAAACGAAACGCCCTGGCATCGCGCCTGGAAAAGCCTGTTCCCGGAGGAATGCCGCGAGATTTGTCACGTCGCACCGGACGGGGAAATTCATCGGGCCGACATCAAAACGCCAACCGGCATCGTGATCGAGGTCCAGCACTCGGCGATGTCGGACGCTGAACGACTCTCCTGCGAAGCCTTCTATGGAAATCTGGTCTGGATCATCGACGGCAGCGTATTTCGCGACAATTTCGACATCTATCACCTGCTTCCCGACCCTGCTTCGCCCCTGGCGCAGGATCTCGTTTGGTCAAAGGCCACTCGCCCTATGCAAGGAGCGGCGAGAGGCCTGTTCTTCAGGCTATCTGAGGGCCTGCTAGAGAACCCTCTGATCACAAAGGCCACCCTGCGTTCTGGTTGGATTCACGGCATCCATGAAATCGAGGATCAGGTAAATCAAGCATACCGAGGCCACCATCAATATGACTGGGTCCGGCCACGGCGAACTTGGCTGGACGCCAAATGTCCCGTTTACATCGATTTTGGTGAGGAGTTTCTGACCAGATTGGAGACCTATGACGAATCTGGCCTACCATGCATCCGCCGCGTGTCGAAGCGGAAATTCGTTCACGACGCCATGGTTGAGCGGAATGCTCAGGCAATCGCCAGCCGCTTTTATCCTCTGCCGCGCGAATAATTGAGCTACACTCATAAAAGGGGCGCGAGATTAGTCAATGCAGCGTCCTGCAAGTGTCCTTTCCATAAACTAAACCATTGGAAGCAAACAGGATCGCGATTATGCATAAGCATAAGATGGGACGCCGTCGCGACCCGTCACGTTTAGAATAAACCCAGCGTCAAGTCAGGCCGAATCAAGTAACCTGATGCATTCCTCAGCGACATACTCCGGCACGCTCTCAAATTTGTGCGGATTGAGCTGCATCACGTACTCATTCTCGATGTGATACGACTCATTTATGAACTTCGTGATGACGTTGTCCTCGTGCTTTCCTCGAATGATACGGAAAAGCTGAATTTTTTCGTACCCGACATTCGTTGCGGCAAACTTAAGCTTCATTGCGGCATCATCGTTTACGACCCCTACCAATGCGTCGTAATCAAAATCGGGAATACGTTTCTTGATTTCTGTTTCGGCCGTCAGCTTCTCTGCCGCTGTCATGTCGCGGTTCTCTGTAGCTGACTGAATGGTCGGGAGGGCCCGCTTCTTGAATAGGCTTGCCAGAAGATTATATTCGAGGCCCGCATTATCCATTATCTCGTAAAACCGCCTCAGATAAATCGACTTGATCAGATTGTCTCCGGGAGCATTGACGATCTCGGTGCAAATCTTTGCGAACGTATGGATATCATTCGATTTGATCGGTACTTCGGTCACTACCCCCGCACGCGACGAGAGGAAAGTCGCGGAGGGATGAGACCCTTCAAAAACCTTCGCCGTGCTCTTGATCACATCGATCGCTGGCTCAATGTCATGAGTGAGCATCAGGGTAGTGCGATCTCTAAGGCTGGCCTTGCCCTTGAATAGCTCATAAAGGATCGCAAATTTCTTGTTTTTGTCGAAAGATGAAATCGGATCGTCCAAAATGATTATATCCGGATTCTCGCTTATCACTTGGTGCATGAAGAGAACGAGAGCAAACGCATTCTTCTCACCATAGCTTAGATGTTTTGATGCTGTATCGATGTGGTCAGCCAGATCCCTGTGAAGGAGCTTCATTTTATACGAATCGGGCTCGCTTATGATGACGACCGTATATTTATAACCTGCTGATCTAAGGAAGCTGTTTATGCATTCTTGATTTTCTTCAATAGCCTTTTTGATTCTTGCTTTGTGCTTATTGATACTGCCCTGAAGAACGCCGACCTGTTTTATGAGTTCTTCCAGCTGCACATTGATGGGATCGGTAACTTTGCGAGTTTCAGCCGAATCTAACTTCTCGGTCATTCCGAGATCAATTTTCAGAAGCTGGATTTTGTCGGCAATTTTCTCGACATCACGAAGAGAAAAGAAGGAAATATTGCGGAGCCCTTCGAGCATTATGATAAGAGAATCAATATCATTCTTTAGCCCACTCAAAAAACTCTTCTCTGGCGCCGTCAACTCAAGCTTCGCCTTCGTAATCTTTTCGAGATTTTCCTGGCATTTTGCGCTGAAATACTTCCCAAGCCGCTCGATAACCGCTTTAAGCGTATTTAGATGCCCGATGGCTGTAGCGTCGTATTCCTTGGCGACGGCGAGGGGGATGTCTTTCTGGGGCCCCTCCGGCAAGCTCGTTGAGCAATATGGGCAGGTATCACCCAGTTTAAGGAACTCATTGCCCTTGATCTGCCACCCAATCCATTTCGAGGGGTCCGGGCTTTTGATGAACGATTCAAAAGGCTTGAGCGTTTCCGGTATATTTTCAATCTTGTTGCCGGAGCCATAAGCTTTTAGCATCTTGCTCGACTTGGGAATCGACCCATCAGCATTCGTTTTCCCGAAAGCGTCACGCAATTCTTTCAAGTCTTTTGTAGTTTGCTCGATCTCCACGTCATCAGCGAATGCCTTTTTGATACCGGCAAAGAGCTGCTCTATTTCGAGCATTGTCTTAGAATATTCAGGGGTCTTAATGAATATGTCGAAGCTATTTTTAACTACCTCGTCCTGCTGGAAAGCAAATTGATTTACATACTCTTCGTCGAAGACGAGGGCCGAATTGATACCCTCAATACCGGTTACTTTAGGCTGACCGGATCCAGCTTTACCGCGCCCCTTAAATGGGGCCAGCTCTGCCAAACTGCCGTCATTACGAGCCTGACTTACTATCGCCTTGGCGATAGTGCTCTTACCTAGCCCATTGGGGCCGTATTTAATGTTTAGGCTGCCCTTCTTAAGGATTATATCGGCGCAATCAATGCTGTTGCAATTCTCAATCTTAACTTGATAATCAGCCATGATACGCCTTCTTTCCTTTATTGTTATTCATCTTGAAATAGGCTGTATGGCGCCGATCGAGTCTTTGCCTAGGACTGTCGCAAGCCATCAATGAAGCCACTCATGACCTCTTCTAGCGTTCCGAAAGAGGGGACTTTGACAAAATGCTCGGCCAGCTCGGTGTGCAACGTCGCCAGCTCCTTCTGGACCGGGTTCACCCCATGCCCGGCCGCCGCGCGGCCTTGATGCAGCACGTCCCAGGATGAGACACGGTTGGTCCTGGTCGTCGGCGCGTCGCCGTGCTTGCCGAAGCCTTGGACGATCTTCGTTTCCTTGTTCCAAATCGGTTTGAACAGCCGGATCAGATAGTCCTCGGCCGGGGTTTCCCATCCTGTCTGAACGGCCAGCGCGCGACACTCGAAATCGGCGATATCGAGAGATTCCGACGCTTTCAGAATGGTCTTCCGGTGCTCGTTGAGCCGAGCAGCAAGACGGGCGCCTTGTTCGACCGGCGTGCGGGCATCGTGCGAGCCAGGCGCTGCCTGCCCGACGTAGATCGGGGTCTCGGTCTTGCTGATGGGCGCGTAAGGTGCGAAATCGCCCGTGTAATACAAGGCGTAGATACCCGAACCGTAACGTGGCTCGAATGCATCCAACGGATGGCGTGGCTGCGCGGTCATCGCCAGCGCGATGAAAAAGCCAATGGTGCGGGGATTGCCCGGATCGAAAACGTCCTTCGGACGCTTGATCGGATCAAGCTCCGCGAGAAGCGCGGTTAGTTCGCCCGCCGCGCGCTCTATCTCGGAGTTCAGTTTGCTGCGGCTACGCGGGTTGAGCTCGGTCGCCCTTGCCTGGGCAACGATGTCCGACAAGTCCTGACGAAGTTTGGCGACCAGCAGATTGGTCGCGGAAGGGGGAGATTTGCTCATTTCTGGCGGGTAGCTCCGGAGGCCGCGACCAGATGCGTGCGCACATGACTGGCGATGATGCTAGCGAGATCCACCGGCACGGCGTTGCCGAGCTGGCGCATGGCCTCCGACCAGGAGCCATGGAACACGAAATCGTCCGGGAAGGTCTGCAGGCGGGCGCTCTCGCGGACGCTGAAATAGCGCAGGCTACCGTCCGGCCGGACCACCATGTTCTCGCCGCCCGGCACGCCATGCACGCCAGCCTTCAGCGTCTTGGCGGGTTCGTCCATCGGACTGCCGGTGTGGCCGGGATAGGAGCGGGCGCCGCCCTGGAACCGATGGTTCGAGATCTCCGCGGCCTGGCGCGGGCGGAACTCCGGATCGGGCAAGTCGCCGATCGCGTCGCGCACCGTGCGCCAGGGCAGCAGGATGGGCGCCCCCTTGGTCGTCAGGACGCGGTCCTTCCTCGCGACCCGGTGCCGCTCCCAATAGGTGCCCGCGGCGCCTTTGTCCCAAAGCAGCGCTTCCTTGGAGTGCGTCTCTTTCGGGAACGACCACTCGATGCCGAGACCGCGGCGGAACCCCACGAACACGACGCGCTCGCGCTTCTGCGGCACGCCGTAGTTGGCGGCGTTGAGCACGCGATGCACCACCTGGTAGGTCAGCCCGGCGTCGCCGCGGCGACGGCTGGTGTGATGGCGCTCCAGACGACCCAGGTGGTCTTCCCAGGTCTGGTCGCCGCAGCGGACTAGCTCGGGATAGGTCAGCTGTAGCTCGATGTAGGCCAGATAGCTCGCGAAGCTCGCGCGGGTCAGGCCCTTCACGTTCTCGAAGATGAACGCCTCGGGCTTGGATTCGCGGACGACGCGAACGGCTTCCGGCCACATGTCGCGGGAATCGTCCTGGGCGCGATGCTTGCCGCCAAGCGAGAACGGCTGGCAGGGCGGCCCGCCCGTCACCAGCTGAATCTTGCCCTCGTATTTCTCGAAATTGACCTTCTTGACGTCGCCCTCGGTGGGCGTCGGCCAATTCGCGACCGCAGGTACGCCGCGGGCCTGGTTCTCGCGGATTGTGTCGCAGCACCAGCGGTCCCATTCCACGACGGCCTCGGGCTTGAAGCCCGCCTGGCTCACGCCGATTCCAAGGCCGCCGGCACCGGCGAAGAGTTCGATTGCGCGCATCATCGGTCCGTTAGAAATTCCCGTAGTTTGTTCTCTAATTGTTCTTTATCTCTTAATTCGCACTGCCAGACAACCAGAACGCGCCAGCCATTAGCTTCTAACGCTGAAATTGCATGCAGGTCTCGCGACTGATTCGCCACGAATTTCGCTTGCCAGAAGTCAATGCGGGTCTTGGGTTGCCTGGCAAGACGGCAGGCTGGATCGGGGTGTTGATGCCAGAAACAACCGTGCACGAATATCACGGCATGGTGCCGCGGAAGCACAATGTCCGGCTTTCCCGGCAGGTCGCGGCGGTGAAGCCGGAAGCGGTAACCGAGCCGGTGAACGATCCGCCGAACAGCCAGCTCGGGACGGGTGTCCTTGCCGCGGATAAGGCTCATCCGCTCGCTTCGTTCTGTCGGTGATAACGAGTCGGCCATAGGATTACGTCATACAGCTAGATGATGTCGCGCATGTACGCACACCGCATGAGGGCGTTCGCAGTGTAAGGCCACTGATAATGCATTCGAAAAGGGGCTGCCGCCCCGCGCCGTCAAGGCCAAGGCGAGCGATTGGTCGGCGGTTGCCGCCCAATCGGCCTTGACGGCGCTCCCCGCTTTTTGGGGCTGGACATCGGGCTGCAAAGGGCAGCCCTGCCTTGAGAAGGCGGCTTTTCGAAGCTCTGAGGCACGATTGCAACGCGGTTAGTCAAAATGTCCGACAAACTCTGGCGGGGCAGGCGAGCTTTTGGTAGGGTGTCCGCGAAGAGTTTGGCCGTCATTGAGCCAACGATACCGTTCCCTCCATTTCAACAAAATTAGGCTTGGTCGGCGAGGCATCAACGCGCGCTTTGCTAGCACAAGAATTAGCACAAGCACAAATTAACACAAAAAATAACTAACAATTTCATATAGATATGAGATACCTAGGAGGACTTAAAATGCCTCGCCGGAAACGGCATGCGGGTTCGATCCCCGCCGTCCGCACCATGCTCTCAAGGGGCTGTGGCGCCAGCGAACACTCGGCATTGTCGAAAGCGGTCCCGCCCATCTTGGCTCAAGCAGTGAGCAGGGCGTTTGGTCGCGCGAGGCGAAACGCATTCAACCGGGCCGCGACTGCTCGCGAAACTGGCGGGGCGCGACGCCTGTCATCCGTCGGAAGGCGCGGCTGAAATGTGCTGGGTCGGTGTAGCCGGAGGAAAAGGCGACATCGATGATCCTGCAATCGGTGTCGCGCAGCAGCCGGCTCGCATTCTCGTATCTGACCGTGTCGAGGATGTCCGAATAGGACAGGCCGATCAAAGCGAGCTTGCGCTGAAGCGTCCGCGTGCTGACGCCTGCGATCTCGGCGACGTCGGCAAGCGCCGTTGTTCCCTCGTCGAGATAGGCCGGCAGCATCAGCTTGAGCAGTTCGACGATGTCGTAGGCGGAAGGGTCATCCTCCTGGTTCCGCGGTGGCGCAAACGTCGCGACCGAACGGTTGGGGAGGCTGAGGAGCGCGATCGGCAGGCTGATCCAGGCGGCATGCTGGCCCGATAGAAACCGCACATTCGGCCAGCAGGATCGCGTCGCCGGGCTCGGCGCATAGGACGATTCAAAGGCGATCGCCGTTGGCATCCAGCCGGGCCCTGCGAATTGCCGGACGATGTAGATCGAGAAGATGTTCTGGATCCATTGCGCGTATTTCAGATGCAGGAGCCCAGTCCCGGCAAGCCTGCTGCAGACCCGCACCTGGTCCGCGTCATGCTCGATCCACATGCTCAGAATGGTGTCTTCGCGCGACGCCCAATGGCAGGCGTGCCGGAGCGCGACGAGCAGCGTCGGGGAATGCGCGATCAGGGCGCGTGTCTCTTCCCTCATATGGGAGAAATGCAGCCGCTGGGCGGCGAGGAAGCCAAAATCTTCGATACCCTGGGTTCTTTGGGCGGTCTCGACGAAGCGCAGCGCCGGCAGGAGCGGCAAATAGAGATCGCTTTTCTCGGCCAAGGATGATGGCAGCCGGGACTGCTCCAGAAGCGTCTCCGTCGGGGCGCCGATATCGTCGAGAATGCTGACGAAGGGCAGCAGGAACTGGCCGCGCGTCAGGGGGATATCAGCCATCGGACCTCGCCGCGATCACCGCGTTGGCGCTTTTCACAAGGCCGAATCCCGGAGGGTTCGCGACCGGCGAGGAGGAAGAATAGCCGGTCGCGATTGGCGTGAAATGGCAAGACGAGCAGGCGGCCCATGCACGAAATGCTCACGACGATAGTCGCCGGCCGCTGGGCCGCGATCGCGTGCTGCTGAGCTGGAGCGCTCGCGCAGGTGCCGACAGGGCATGCAAGGCGGGAGACGAGCAACGATGTCAGGCGCAACGGCGCGCAATCTCGCCATCGGCTCGATGGTGGCTTCCTTGTGCGGGTCGGTCTGGGCATCCGATCTCCGGCAGCCCGCCGCGCCGCCGGCTCCCGTCCTCGCGTCGGGACCGAGCTTTTCGGTGACCAGCTATGTCTGGGCGACCGCGATCGATGGCAGGAGCGGAACGCTGCCGCCGCTGCCGGCCGCGGATATCCATCTGCGCTTCCGCGACGTGCTCAAGGAACTCAACGGCGCGCTGATGGCATCTGCCGAGATGCGCATCGAGCGCTGGAGCGTCCTGGTCGACGGGCAGTTCTCGCAGGTGACGACCGGCGGCAATCTGCCCGGCTCCTTCTTTTCGGCGCTGAAGCTGCGCTCGCAGAGCACGACCGTTCAGGGCTCCGTCTTTTACCGGGTCTATGAGGACACCGTGCTTGCGCTCGATGTCGGCGGCGGCGTCCGGTTCTGGAACCTCGACACCAAGCTCGAGATCCTGCCCGGTCTCGCCGATCTTCGCATCGATCATCGCGAATCCGAGATGTGGGCCGATCCGATTGTCGGCGCCCGGCTCGGCGTGACGCTCGGCGGTCCGTGGAGCTTGACGGTGGCGGGTGACATCGGCGGCTTCGGCGCTGGCTCGCGCCTGACTTGGCAGGGCCTGGGCAGCGTCAACTACGCCTGGAGCGAAAACCTGACGCTGAAAGCCGGCTATCGGGCCCTCCATGTCGATTATCGCGATGGCGGCTTTTCGTACGACGTGACCCAGCACGGGCCTGCCGTTGCCGCGACATACCGGTTCTGACCGGGGCCTTCATGAGTTCAGCGGAGGTCGAAAGGGATGGGAATGTCGATGACTGGGAATACGGTTCGGGCCGCGGGCGTCTCCGTGTCGATGCTGCTCGCGCTCTGCGGGCAGGGCTTTGCGCAATCGGCCGAAGCGCAGCCTCAAGTTACCGATCCGCATTTCAAGATCGCGCCAGGCTACCTCAAGCGGTCGGACCTGCCGAACAGCCTGGTCCTGCTCGGCCCGCCGCCCGAGGCGGGCTCGGCTGCGCTGGCCCGGGACGAAGAGGCGCGCAAGGCGACAATCCCCCTGCGAAACACCGCGCGTTGGAAGCTCGCCCGTGCCGATGCCGATCTCGCCTTTCCGCAGGCGGCCGACAATTTCTCGTGCGCGATGGGTGTCAGGATCGATAGCGAGCAGACCCCACGCCTCTATGCGATGACGCAGAAGATGCTCTCGGATTTCGGCCTCTCAACCTATGGTGTGAAGACCAAGTACAACCGGGTCCGCCCCTTCGTGGTTCACAACGAGGCGACCTGCCGGGCCGATCAGGAGGCCATTCTGCGCGGTGACGGCTCCTACCCTTCAGGGCACACGGCTGCGGGCTGGGGCTGGGCGCTCGTCTTCGCGCAGATCAACCCCGAGCGCGCGGATGCACTGCTGAGGCGCGGCATCGAATTCGGGCAGAGCCGCGTGATCTGCGACGCGCATTGGCAGAGCGATGTCGATGCCGGCCGGATCATGGGCGCGGCGACCGTCGCGCGGCTGCAGACTAATGCTATCTTCCTCGCCGACCTCAAGGCCGCGACAGCGGAAGTAAAGGCCGCCAAGGCGAAGCAGGTACTCCCGGCCTCCGAATGTGCCGTGGAGGCTGCTGCGCTGTCCGTTCGGTAACGACGAGCACATCGATCAATGACAGCAATGAGGTACCGTTCAATGCGAATGATTTCGATCTACAGCCTGAGTTTCCTGGCTCTCGCGCCGTGCGCGGCGTCCGCACAATCGGTTCCGGTCAATGTCGGCAACTTCAAGCGAGCCGAGAGCGATTTCTATATGCGCAAGACGGCCGACGCTGGCGCCCTCGGCAAGTTCGCCCATAGCAGGACGCCGACGCCGATCGATAATCAGCCCGTAGTCCGGATGAACCGGGATACGCTCTATTCCCAGGCGCTCTTCGACCTCGACGCCGGTCCGGTGGCCATCACCCTTCCCGATGCCGGCAAGCGCTTCGTCTCGATGCAGGTCATTAGCGAAGACCACTACACCCCGATGGTGGTCTACAAGCCGGGCCGCACGACGCTCACCAGGGACAAGGTCGGGACCCGCTATGTGTTCGTCGCGGTCCGTATCCTGGTCGATCCCAACGACAGCAAGGACCTCGCGCAGGTCCACGCCCTGCAGGATGCGTTGAAGGTGGAGCAGAAGTCGGTCGGCAAGTTCGAGGCCCCGAACTGGGACCTGGCTCAGCAGAAGAAGATTCGTGACGCGCTCGAAGCGCTCTCCGCCGCGTCAGGCAGCTTCACCAACGCGTTCGGCCCGAAAGGAAAGGTCGATCCGGTCATGCATCTGATCGGCACGGCCGCCGGCTGGGGCGGCAACCCCGACAAGGACGCATCCTACCCTTCGTTCACCCCGGCCAAAAACGACGGCAAGACAGTCTACAAGCTCAGGCTCAACGATGTCCCCGTCGATGCGTTCTGGTCGATCAGCGTCTACAACGACAAGGGCTTCTTCCAGAAGAACGACTACGACGCCTATTCGGTCAACAGCATCACCGGCAAGAAGGGTGCTGATGGCGCGATCGATATCCAGTTCGGCGGCTGTGACGGCAAGATTGCGAATTGCCTGCCGATCACGCAGGGGTGGAACTACACATTCCGGCTCTACCGTCCTCGCGCCGTGTTCCTGAACGGCACGTGGAAGATCCCGGAGGCGCAGCCTGCATCGTAGCAGGCGTCAGATTCGTCTGTTGCACCGGTAAGTCGCGATAACCCACGCAAGCTTGCCGTTTGCCGAATGCTTGAACTGGCTCGGCGGTCACCCGCCGTGCCGGGGTCGTTATAAATCCAACCGCTTGGATATGCTGTTTTGCCCGAACCGGTCGCTGCCAGAGGCAGCGATAACCAAATTCCCCACTCGCCAAATTTGACCGATAATGCCCGAGACGGGTGGGAAGCGGGCGAAAATGCCTCGGAGGTCTAAGGGAAGAAGCCGACTCATTCAGGCTTCTTCGCGCTCGTAACCGTCAGCGCCAATCCGACCAGCACGCAGGCGACGCCCGCGATGAACAGCGGCCCGAGGTTGTCTCCAAACATCAGTGCGGCCGCCCCGACTCCGATGATCGGCTGAAGATATTGGATGCTGGCCGCCACGCGGGCTGGCAGAACACGCAGCAGGTGGAGCCACAGGAACAGTCCCAGCACAGTGACCATGACGCCGAGATAGACCGCGGTCGCGACGCCGATCGCGGTAGTCGTGAAAGGCGTGTGGAGCATTTCCCAAGCCGCCCATGGCGACAGCGCGAGGAAGCCAAACAGGGTGCTCCAAGCGGCCACCGGGGCAGTCCCATACTGCTCCGTGAGCTCGACGCTCCAAACGTAGTAGAAGGCGATCGTTAAGGTGGACAGCAGGACCAGCGCGGCTCCCCATAGGCTCGTCTGCGTAGCGGACGAAGAGGCGTCGCCCCGCCCCCAGGCGACCAAGGCGATGCCGACGAAAGCGATAGCAAGGCCCAGCGCCTGAAGCGCCGATACGGGCTGCTTCAATCGTAGCGACGCGAACACCACGACGAACACCGGGATCGCCGCCGAGATGGTCGTCGCCACCGACGCGGACGTACTGAGAACCCCGAAGGTCTGGGCGACTTGGCCGATGCCAATGCCGAGGACGCCGAGTGCCGCGACGCGCGGTATCGCGCGCAGCGGAAGGCCCTGCTTACCGACGATGAAGACAAACATCAGCGGCACCGCGATCAGAAAGCGCAGGCCGGTCAGCGTCAGCGGCGGCAGGGTCAATAAGCCGAGCTTTGTGATTGGAATTGATAGGCCCCAGACGACGGCGAGGAAAAGGGCTGCGCCAAGGTTGGCGAAGTTCGAATTCATAGCGATGGCCCGGCGCTGTTGCTGTGGACTGCTAACGCGCCTTTTGAGGTCCCGCCAGTGGCGTATGAGCGCTATGGGTCGAAAGCAGGCGCTTGGTTCTGGCGGGACAAGCGCTGGCGGCCTTGCTCTTTCTCGGTTCGGCAGATGAAGGTAGCGGCTGCTACCCCCGCCGATGCTCTACCTTCGGCAGGAACCAGGCGAGCAGGCCGATCGCCGGCAGGAAGGCGCAGAGGCGGTAGACCGCTTCGATGCCGATCCAGTCGGCGACTTCGCCGAGGATCGCCGCCGCAAGCCCGCCGAGGCCGAAGGACAGGCCGTAGAACAGGCCGCCGATCAAGCCGATCCGGCCCGGCATCAGCTCCATCGCGTAGATCAGGATCGCGGCGAAGGAGCTCGCCATGATCAGGTTGATCACCACCGTCAGCACGCCGGTCCAGAACAGGTCGGCGAAGGGCAGCAGCAGCGAGAAGGGCAGGGCGCCGAGGATCGAGAACCAGAGAATGCGGTTGCGGCCGACCCTGTCGCCGATGATGCCGCCGGCGAGCGCCCCGACGGCGGCGGCCGCGAGGAACAGGAACAGCATCAGCTGCGAACCCTGCACCGAGATGCCGAACTTCCCGATCAGGTAGAAGGTGTAATAGGAGCTGAAGCTCGACGAATAGGCGTTCTTCGAGAACAGCAGGATCACCAGGATGGTGATCGCGAAGGCGATCTGGCCTTTGGTATGCGCGGGGATGGCAGGTGCGGCAGCTTCGACCTTTACGGGCTTCGGAGCGGCGGCCGCAGCCTTGCTCAGGCTGGCATAGCGGCGCGCCGTCCAGACCATCAGGACCATGGCGAGCAGCGCCGCGGCCGAGAACCAGGCGACGCTGGTCTGGCCGCGCGGCACGATGATGAAGGCGGCGAGCAGCGGGCCGAGCGCGCCGCCGCTCTGGCCGCCGACCTGGAAGATGCCCTGCGCCAGCCCCTGCTGGCCGCCCGAGGCGTTGCGAGCCATGCGGGTCGCCTCGGGATGGAAGATAGAGGAGCCCAGCCCGACGCAGGCCGCCGAGATCAAGAGCAGCGCGTAGCTGCCGGCATAGGCGAGGCCGATCAGCCCGGTCAGCGTGCAGCCCATGCCGACGACCATCGAATAGGGCATCGGGTTCTTGTCGGTGTAATGGCCGACGACCGGTTGCAGCAGCGAGGCGGTAATCTGGAAGGTCAGCGTGATCAGGCCGATCTGGCCGAAATCCAGCGCGTAAGCCGTCTTGATGATCGGGTAGATCGCCGGGATCAGCGACTGGATCATGTCGTTAAGCAGATGCGTCGCGCTGAGCGCGAACAGCACCGGCAGGTCGGCGCGGCGGGTGGAGGCGATCGGCTTGCTGACGTTCATGCGGATGATTTCGCCGGGCGCAGCTGCGAATCCGGGCGAGGGCTCGCCCGATGGCTGCGGAGCCGGCTCATAGCACCATGCCCGGCTGACAACCCAGAGCCGCCGGCACAGGTCCGCCCTGATGTGGACGCGGGATTGGCGGCGGCAGGCGGGCTGCCGCCGCGATCCGCTGGTTACTTCACCTCGCCCGCGATCTCGGCGAGGGCCGGAGCCTTCTGGATCAGGCCGCGCTCGACGAGGAAGGCGCCGAAGCGCTCATAGCGGCGCTGGTCAAGGGCGCGCGGGCGCTTGGCGAAGCGCGGCAGGGTGTCGATCCAGGCCTGGCGGTTGAGGGCGTCGTCGAGATCGGGATGGGCCGCGATGAAGAGCTTCCAGGCTTCCTGTGGATGGTTGGTCAAATAGAGCGCCGCCTTCTCGATGGCGTCGAGGAAGCGCGGCAGGCGGTTGTCAGCGAGGGCGTCGCGGCGGGTGATCAGGATCAGCTCGTCATAGGCCGGGACGCCGTGCTCCTCGGGATAGAAGGCCGTGCCGGGGTGGCCTTCGAGCTTGAGCTGCGTCAGCTCGAAATTGCGATAGCCGCCGATGGTGGCGTCGACCTTGCCGCCGATCAGCGCGGCCGAGAGCGCGAAGTTGACGTTGACCAGCTTGACGTCGTCGAGCTTGAGCCCGGCCTTGGCCAGCATCTGGCCGAGCAAGGTGGTCTCCGTGCCCGAGACGGCGTAGCCGATGGTCTTGCCCTTGAGGTCGGCGAGGCTCTTGATCGGCCCGTCGGCCTTGACGATGACGCTGTTGAGCGGGGTCTCGACCAGCGTGCCGACGCGGACGATCGGGATGCCGGCGGCGTGGTCGAGATAGAGATTGGGCTGGTAGTGGATGCCGATATCGGCCTGGCCGGCGGCGACGAGGCGCGGCACGGCGGAGGGGTCGGAGGGCGGCACCATGGTGACTTCGAGCCCGGCCTCCCTAAATAGACCGAGTTGCTGCGCGACGACGAGCGGCGCGTGGTCCGGATTGACGAACCATTCGAGCATCACCGTCAGCTTGTCGGCGGCGCGCGCCGGGCTGGCGAGGCCGGCGGCCAAGACGAGGCCGGTGGCGAGGAGAGTGCGTCTGGTCAGGGCGCGGAGCGTCATCAGGCGAAATCCTTCTGCGTGATCGGCTTGAAGCGAAGTGGCGTCACGGCTCGCTCGCCCAGGGGAGGAGGCGCGGGCCGAGCGCATCGACGAGATGGCGCAGGACGAGGCTGAGCACGGCGAGGACCGTCATCGCGGCGAAGACCGTGTCGGTCTGCATGCGGGCATTGGCCTGGACCATGACGAAGCCGAGCCCGGCGGAGGCGCCGACCCATTCGCCGATCACCGCGCCGAGCGGCGCCAGCGGAGCCGCGACCCGCAGGCCGGTGAGCAAGCTCGGCATCGCCAGCGGCAGGCGGACATAACGCAGCGTCTGCCAATGCGTCGCCGTGGTCAGGGCGGTGGCGTCGATCAGCTCGGGATCGGTCCGGCGCAGGCCGTCGGTGAAGGCGGAGGCGACCGGGAAGAAGATGATGATCGTCGCCATGATCACCTTCGAGCCCATGCCGAAGCCGAACCAGACCACCAGCAGCGGCGCGATGACGAAGACCGGGAAGGATTGCAGGACCAGCAGGACCGGCCAGATGAGGCGACCGAGTCGCGGCAGCGCCACGATCGCGAGCGCGGTCAGCGCGCCGAACAACGAGCCGAGCACGAAGCCGAGCGCCATCTCGGCGATGGTGGTGAGGCTGTGGCTGAAGAGGAAGCCGGGCTGGCGCTGGAAGGCCAGCGCCACGTCGAGCGGCGAGGGCAGGATGTAGCGCGGTGGCTGGAACAGCCAGATCGCGCTTTGCCAGGCCAGGAGCAGGACGAGAATCGTCCGCAGGGCTGGAGCGAGCGCGGCCATCATCAGCCCCGCTGCGGCCGAACTGCGCTCTATCCTGTCCTGCGTCGTCAAAGCTCGCCTTTCCGGTGGAAGGCGGGCACGGGGATGAGCACTGACGAGGCTGCCCCGAGCGACTCCCTCCGCCAGCATGATCTGGTTCAGGTTCGAAGGGTGCTTCTCAGCTCGCCTTCCGGCGAACGCCCCCGTCTCTCGATTGTGCTTGTGGCAGAAAGGCTTGCGCCTGTCACGCCTGCCTCAGGCCGCAGCGCGCCGCTCAGGCTTCGTCATAGGCCGAGTCGAAGAAGGCCTTCTCCAGCGCGACGGTACGCAGGAAGAAGTCCCGACTCGTCTGCGTCTCGCTTGGGCCGACACGGTCGAGCTCGCTTCGTAGGAAGTCGACGAAGTCGCGGAAGTCGGGATTGTCGTGCAGGGTGATCCATTCGGCATGGACGAAGTTCGCCGGCAGCGGCTCTGACACCTGCTGGGCCCAGTCGAGATAGAGCCATTCGGCCACGACCAGCACGGAGAGGGCGGCGGCGTAAGAGCGCGTCGCGGCGGCTTCGCGCATGATCGCCTTGAAGCCGGCGGTGGCCTTGCTGTCGGGAGGCGTAGCGCGGTCCTGCTCGCTGACGCCGAGCGCCGCGAAGGAGCGCAGGAAATAGGTGTTCTCCTCGCCGCTGACCATGCCGATGAAGCGGCCGAAGCGGATGCGGGCCTCGAAGCTGTCGGCGCCGGCGAGCGCGGCGCCGAGCAGGGTCAGGAAGCTGTCGAGGAAGCGATGGTCCTGGATCAGGTAGCGGGCCATGACCGCGTTGGAGACCGAGCCATCGAGCAGTTCGCGGACGAAGCGGTGGCCGACGGATTGCGACCAGGCCGGCTGGCTGGCCTGGCGGAGGGTCTCGGTGAAACGTTCGGTCATGGGCGTAGCCTTCTGCTGATCGGGCTCTCCCTATCAGCAGCGGCGCCGCGACCGCACGCTATTTCAGCCGCGCCGCGACGATCTTCGCGAGCTCGCCGACGCGCGCCTTGGCCTCAGCGTGTAGCGCCTGATCGCGCTCGCCGCCGGAGACGCGGACATCGACCGTCACCAGCCCTTTGCGGATATGGATGCGGTTCATGATGTCGAGCGCCGCCTCGTCGCCCAGCCCTTCGACCGGCGTCTTGGCCTCGGAGACCTTGATCGCGCTCTGGAACCAGCGCTTCGACAGGTCCTCATTGGCGGCGACGTTGCGGACGCTGACCTGGATCTGGTTGAGCTCGACCGTGCGCTTGCCGTCCTTCTCGACGGTGCGTTTGGCGTCGAACTGGCAGCCGATCGGGTTCGGCAAGGCCTCCTGCCGGTTCTCGCGGCTCTCATGGGTGATCTTGCCCATCAGCTTGCGCGGATCGCTGATGGTCATGCCGGGGAAGGCGGCCTTGACGTCTGTGGGCGTCAGCAGCGCGCAGGCGTCCGGCCACTGCTCGACCGGGGCGACGGAGGAGGGGCGGGTGTCCGCCGGCACGGTCACGGCGCTGTTGGTCGCCACCTGCGTCGGTGCGTCGACCATGCCGGCTCCACCCTGCCAGCGCGCCGCCGCCTGCTTTGCCAGAGCGAGTGCGTTCGGCGCGGTCTGCTCGGAATAGAGATCGAGCGAGACGGCGTAGATCAGATCATCCTTGCGGGCGCGGATCACGACGCTGGACGAATTGGTCTCCTGGAAGGCCTCGTCGCCGATGCCGGAGAGCTGCTCGAGCTTGAGGGTGATCTTCGGATCGCTCGCGACCTTCTCGCGGGTACCCTTGATCGAGGCGAAGGCCTGGGCCGGGGTTTCGCGGCCCTTGGCGACGCCGTCCCAGCGGATCACCGTGACCGAGGCGAAGCGGGCATGGTCCATCTTCGAGGTAGGGCTCGGCAGCTTCACCGAATACATGCAGCTCTCGGCGTATTGCGGGCCGCGGCTGATCGGGCTCAGCGTCGGGCCCTTGGCGGTGATCGGGCGGCCGGGGAAGAGCGCTTCCAGATCGGCCTGCGGCAACAGGCGACAGGCATCGGGTGCCTTACCCGCCGCGGTCGGTTCCGAAGCGGCCGGAGTGGCCGTCGTTGCGGTCTGGGCGAGGATGGGGCTGGCGAGAATCAACAGCAGCGGCGTCACGAGCGCGGAACGGGCGAGCATCGGATCGGTTCTCCAGGGACGGGCGCAAGCTGCAGCGGAGGGCGGTCGCGCCGTTCGGGGACTGGCGAATCTAGGTGCGACGGTGGCGCGATCATGGCGCTGCGGCAGGTCGCGACGGAGATTGCTGACACAGGCTGTCAGCCGGAGAGGTGTCAATACAAACCAATTGGTATGTATGGGAGGAAGCGATGATGAAGCTCTACGGATTCGGACCGACGCGGACCTTGCGGGCGTTGTGGGGGCTGAACGAGCTCGGCATTCCGTTCGACTATATCCATGTCGACCTGCTCGGCGGTGAGGCGCAGACGCCGGCATTCCTCAAGATCAACCCGGCGGGCAAGCTGCCGGTCCTGGTCGATGGCGACAATGTCCTGCCCGAGTCGGCGGCGATCATCCTCTATTTGTCCGAGAAGTTTCCGGAGAAGCGCCTGCTGCCTGACGATCTCGACGAGCGGGCGCAGGCCTATCGCTGGATCCTGTTCGCGATGACCGAGCTGGAGCAGCCGCTCTGGCGCATCACCAAGCACAGCTTCCTCTACCCGGAGGAGCAGCGGCTGCCGCAGGACATCACGCTCGCCAGCGAGGAGTTCAGGCGCATGGCGGCGGTGCTGGAAGCCCATATGGTGGGGCGCGACTTCATCGTCGGCGACCGGATGGGGGCGGCAGACTGTGTCACCGCCTATCTGATGGATTGGGCGAACGAAGACGGGCTGCTCGACGGCTTCCCGCATCTGCAGCGCTATCTCGAACGCATGTATGCCCGCCCGACGGCGCCGCAGCGGATCGCGGAGGCCTTCGCCAGCGTGCAGCCGGCAGCATAGCGGGGCAGAGGGGAATCGGTGGGCAGGTGGCTCAATCCTGGCGCCGCACCATCACGGGAGCGGCGACGCGCTTCGGGCCGAGACGCTCCAACAGCGCTGCCACCGCAAGCCCGCTGACGCCGCCCATGATCTTGACGAGCGCATCGAGGATGCGGGCGTGCCGGCTCGCCTCGAAATGCTGGGCGAGTTCGAGCCCGGCGGCGCCGACGACGATGCAGGTGAGAATCACGCCCTTGCGAGCGGGATAGGCGGTGGCGAGAGCCGCCGCGGCGACCAGATAAGCGATGAAGCGCTCGAGCTGCGGCCCCATATGGGAAATATGCGGGCGGGCGCCGATCGGTGACAGCGTCGCGAACACGACGACGGCGACGGCAGCCCAGCCGATCAGCGCAGCCCAGCGGCGCATGGAAAGCTCCAGCCCGAAAAGCCGCAGCGTCGTCCTTTGCGTGTCCCGCTGCAACATTCCGTCTCCGGAAAGCAGAAAGGGCCCAAGCGGTCGTCGCTCAAGCCCTTGAAACTGTTGGCTCCCGGAGCAGGATTCGAACCTGCGACCAATCGATTAACAGTCGATTGCTCTACCGCTGAGCTATCCGGGATCGGTGGGCGGCGTATAGCGACGCTGCCGGCAAGGCGCAAGCCTTTTGCTGGCATCGGGCCGGAGAAAATCGTGGGCAGCCGGTCTGCCCCATGGTCAATTCACAATGCCGGCAGAGTTTCGGTTGCGGCGCGCTGCGGCATGTGGTTATACGCCCGCCGTGGAGCGCGCTTCGGCGTCGCTCCCGGATGGCCTCGTGGCGGAGTGGTTACGCAGAGGACTGCAAATCCTTGCACCCCGGTTCGATTCCGGGCGAGGCCTCCACCTTCTTTCTCATGCGCTGATATCGCTGACTGCCGAGCAGATCGCCTGCCGGGGGTGAAGGCGCGCGGCAGCTCAAATCGCTCAACCCGAGCGGCGGCGCCTGAAGCGTTCGATCAGCCCGAGGCACCACTGTGCGAACCGCGCCATCGGCCGCCGGAGCGGCGGCACGTCGGCTGCCAGCAGCATCAGGCCCAGCGGCAGCATCCAGACGCCGAGAATCGGCAGGAACGAGAAGAGGCCGCCGAGGATGAGCGCCAGCCCGGCCGGGATCCTGATCAGACGGGAATCGCGATGGCGGAGCCAGCGCATCGCCCTGGCGAGCCGGGGAGGGAGCTCGGCCTCGATCCGCTTGAAGGCGGCCCTCAGCTCGTGTCGTCCTGATGGAAAGTGCATTTCACCTCATTCGTCGCTGTCCAGCTGAACGCGCAACTCGGCTCGTCGTTCTCGCCGCAGCAACCGCTGATGAGGATGCAAATGGGAACGAAAGCGGCGCTGACACGCGCAAGGCGGCGCAATCGGGCGCGAAGCGGCCATATGTCGCGCGGGCGGACGGGGGGACGAGATGGGATGGAAAGATCTGGTCCGCAGCGTGCGCAAGGTGCTGGGCGGGCGGTCTGCGTCCGAGCCAGCCGTGGAACTCACCCAGTACGAAATCCTGCTGAAGGACTACGGGATCGGCTCGATCTTCCTGCACGACGAGATCCCGCGCCTCTATGGCGAGCGCGATGCGATGCGCCGGGCCTGGCGGGAGCGTGATTTCGCAGCCTATCGCGCCGCCTTCGAGGCGGCCCGGGTGCAAGGCGATCTCGCCGAGAACGGCAAGCCGCGCTATGCGCTGATCAGGGACTGGTTCCTCGACGCGTTCATGGCGATTCCCGACAGCGACGATGCCGGGCCGCGGCATGAAGCGCTGCTCGACAGTTTCGCCACCTATTTCAAGCGCGAGCCTTCGGCCTTCTCGGCTGCGACCTATGCGGATGCGCTGCGGGTCACGGCCTATGCCTGGCGCGGCACGGCCTGCGCCGCCGACGTCAACCTGGACCAGGGGGAGCAGTTCGACAAATTCCTCCGGCAGGCGGATGCGGTGCTGGACAGCCAGCCCGACCCTGCGGACTTCGCCTGGCGCGCCAGCGATTTCCGGCGCGGCGCCGAGACCGGCTCGTTCAGCGAGTACCAGCGCCGGTTCGAGGCCGCCTGGGGGCTCGACCGCTACAATATCGACCTGTGCCGCAACTTCGCCCGGATGATCATGCCGCGCTGGCTTGGCCGCGATGCGCATGACCTCGAGGTCTTCGCCCGACGTGCCGCCGAACTGACCAAGGACCGCTTCGGCTACGGCTTCTACGCCCTGATCCAGGCGGCCAACACCGAGGTCGGCGAGCATGAGCTCGAGGACACGCTCTGCGATCCGGCCTTGGTGAAGCAGGGCTTCGAGGACCTCGTCGCCCGCTTCCCGACGCCGAGCAACTTCAACCTCTATGCCGACATGCTGGAGTGGATGAAGGACACCGAGGCCCTCGCCGACCTGCTCGACAGCCGCTTCCGCACCATCGTGCCGGAGATCTGGTATGGCGACACCCTCGACGACAAGTTCGTCTATGCTTTCGAGACGTTGCTCGAGGCCGATGAGGTCCTGAAGGGGCGCCGGCGGCCGGCCTGAGCTAAAGGGGGCACGAAGCTTTGCCGCGCAACCGTCGGGGAGGGTTTCGGAAGAGGCCCCGCCTCCTTCTTCGTCCGCAGGTCATGCTTTCGCGGTGCACGTCATGCGTGCGTGATTCGTTGGCATTGCGCTGCGCCGCGCTGTAGCATTCGCCCGGCTCTCGTTGAGCGCAGGGGGATGCCGTGAAGCTTCTCCGCGTCGGTTCGAATGGTCCGGATGTCGGGCGGGTGCAGGATGCGCTCAATCAGTGCATGCTGCTGCCCAACAACCGGCTGACGCGGCCGCCCATGGCCAGGCTGGCGGTGGACAATGTCTTCGGCCCCAAGACCAAGGCGATGGTCTGCGAGTTTCAACGCCTCAACGGCGCCAAGGCCGATGGCGTCGTCGGGCCGGTGACCCTGTACCTGCTCTTCCCGTACATCGCCTTCAAGGCGACGCTCGCAGGACAGGGCCTGTTGCGCGGCACGGCGCGCGGCCGGTCATATCTGCGCAGTGCGGCCTCGACGCCACGCCTCCTGGCGCAGATGGCGCCGAGCTTCCGGCCGCCTACCACTGCCGGTCTGCTGGCGACCGGCGCCGGGGACAGGGATGAGGAACCGGAGGGGGTAAGCGTCGAAGCATTGGTTGGCCGGGGTTTCAAACATGAGTTTCGGCCATGGTTCCGGTTGAAGGAGGACGAGCCGGAAGGGGGCAGATCGTTCAGCATCATGACGATCGAGGGCACCGCCGTGCGCTGGAAAGGATGCGAAGTCGGGGGCCAACTGGAATTCAGCCACCCGGTCGGGGCAGAAGGAGGCTCAAGCTGGATCTGGGAAGGTTCCGTGGCCGGCAAATACACCAACTCCAAGATCGAAGGAGGGCCGCTCTCCGCTGGTTTCAGCCCGGTGGTCGAAGCGAAAATCCGCGAAGATGCGTTCGGGGCGGCGATCGCACTCGAGGCCGAAGCCAGCGTGCAGTTGAACAAGGATCTGGCGGAACTGTATGTCGGTGGCAAGGTCGGCCTCCAGTGGGACACGAATGACGGCGCCATCCAGGGCGGAGCGGAGGTGACGGCCGGTGTGAAGGTGCGGTGGGACCTCGTTCGGCTGCCGCGCAAGAACAGCAACTAGCCTGGGTTCTGCGCCCGGCCGCTGCACGCGCCTTGCCAGCCGCAAGTTCGCCAGGGGGCTGCCGTCGGCCCATTGCTCGCCGATATCTGGATGCCCGTTCCGTTGGCTGGCCCGATCCGGTCCATCGCCAGCACCGGTCCGGCGAGTGATCGTCGCGACGGCTTGCCTTTTGCGGCCGCCTCGCCCAAAACCCGCGGGCAGGGTCGAGGCACCCGTCCGGGTGTCTTCCTTCGGAGATTTTGAGCATGAGCAGCTTCGCCGAACTGCGGCGCATGATGGTCGATTGCCAGTTGCGCACCTATGACGTGACCGATCGCGCCGTGCTCGCCGCGGCCGATGCGGTGCCGCGCGAGGCGTTCCTGCCGGGCGAATTGTCCCATCTGGCCTATCTCGACCGACAGGAGCCATTGCCGGGCACGGGCCGGGCCCTGCCGGCGCCGATGGTGACGGCACGCATGATCCAGGTGCTCGAGCTGCAGCAGGGCGAGGAAGCTCTCGAATATGGCGGTGGCTCGGGCTATGGCGCGGCACTGATGGCGGCGATGGGGGCTGAGACAACGTTGCTCGAGCCGGACGAGGCCGCGCTGGCGCTGGCCCGCACCGCTTTCGCCCAGCCAGGCGTCGCGGCCGCCGAGCTGGTCGCGAGCCTGCCGGAGCGCCGGCAGTTCGATGCGGTGCTGGTCAGCGGCGCTTGCGAGGTCCAGCCGGAGTCCCTGTTCCGCCATGTCCGCCAGGGCGGGCGGCTCGTCGTGATCGAGGGCGTCGGGCGTTCGGCTCGCGTCATCCTCTACCGCAAGGCGGGCGAATCGCTTTCCGGCCGGCCGGTCTTCGATGCGGCGGCGCCCGTGCTGCGCGAATTCCGCAAGGCGGAGGTGTTTGCCCTGTGAGTCAAGCCGCCCTCGGGCCGGTTTTCCCCAGAAGGCGTAGGTCGTCGGTACTAATCCCGGCGGGAGTGTCGCATTTTTGCGGCAGTTGCGAATTGAAAAGCGGCCAGTTCCTCTCGCATCATTGGCGTGGAGAGCTGCAAAGCTTATGATTTTAAATCGAGTGCCGAGGCTGGGGCGATGCCTGGGCGTGACTAGAGTCCGCACAAGAGGCGTCCAGTGATTGTAACGCGACCGACCTTGAAGAAGACCGCAAGCCGTCTGGTGATGGCCGGCATGCTGGGAGCCGTCATGGGCTCACCGGCGCTGGCGCAGACGATGGACGCGGCGCTGGGGCGAGCCTACTCGGCCAATCCGACGCTGAACGCGCAGCGCGCCGCAGTGCGCGCCACCAACGAGAACGTGCCGCAGGCACTGTCCGGCTATCGCCCGCGCATCACCGCCTCCGCCGATATCGGCGCCAGCATCACCGAGAGCGACACCCCGTTCAACGCGCAGGGCACCGGCACCGCGCATAATCGCAGCCTCTCGCGGACCAACCCGCGCGGCGGCGGCCTCCAGATCGACCAGAACATCTTCGACGGCGGCAAGACCCGCAGCTCCGTCAGCCAGGCCGAATCGCAGGTGCTCGGCGCCCGCGCCACCTTGCTCAATACCGAGCAGAACGTGCTGCTCGACGCGGCGACGTCCTATATGAACGTGCTGCGCGACACTGCGATCCTCAACCTCAACCGCAACAACGTCGAGGTGCTGGAGGAGCAGCTGCGCCAGACCAAGGACCGATTTCAGGTCGGCGAAGTGACGCGCACCGACGTGGCGCAGGCCGAGGCGCGCCTGTCCTCGGCGCAGTCGCAGGCGATCCTGGCGGAGTCCAATCTCAAGACCTCGATCGCGCGCTTCCGCCAGAACGTCGGCATCGAGCCCAAGAATCTCGCTCCGGGCCGCCCAGTCGAGAACCTGCTGCCGAAGTCGCTGCCGGCCGCGCTCAACATTGCGCTGCAGGGGCACCCTGCCATCATCGCCGGGTTGCACGGCGTCGATGCGGCGGAATTGCAGGTCAAGGTCACCGAGGCCGACCTGTATCCGGTCCTCGGTGTGCGCGGCACGGTGCAGCAGCGCTACGACAACCAGTTCTTCGGCGACAACCGCACCTCGGCCACCGCGGTCGCGACTCTGACCATCCCGATCTACGAGGGCGGGCAGGTCTATTCGCGTACCCGCCAGGCCAAGGAGACGGCCGGACAGCGCCGGATCGAGGTCGACACCTCGCGCGACACGGTTCGCGCCGCCGTCGTCTCGGCCTGGGGCGCGCATGATGCGGCCAAGGCGCAGATCGTCTCGGCGCAGGCACAGGTCCAGGCAGCCGAGACCGCGCTCGCCGGCGTGCGCGAGGAAGCCAAGGTCGGCCAGCGTACCACGCTCGACGTGCTGAACGCCCAGCAGGAGCTGGTCAGCGCGCGTTCGAGTCTGGTCACGGCGCAGCGTGACCGCGTCGTCGCGTCCTATGCGGTTCTCTCGGCGGTTGGCAAGCTTTCGGCCGATACGCTGAGGCTCAAGGCCGAGCGTTACGACTCCCGCAAGCACTATGATCAGGTCAAGGGCCTGCTCTGGGGCACGCAGACGCCGGACGGGCGCTGAGCCGTCCGACTCTGCCGGCGTAGCGCAGCACCGGCGCAACACTCCGGATTTCTCCTGTGGGCGGCCGCAAGGCCGCCTTGCCTGTTGGTTTCCCGGTGAAATACTCATCAGCGGGGCGCACTGATTCCATAGGCGGCCCTTGAGTCGAGTGACCGGAATCAGCATGAGCGCGCAGCCCAAGGCCAATGAACCTTCGATGGAGGAAATCCTCGCCTCCATCCGGCGGATCATCGCCGATGACGAGAAGCCCGCTGCGCCGCCCGAGGAGGCTGCTCCGGAGCCGGTTGCCCTGGCGCTGCAGCCCGAGCCGGAACCCGAGCCTGAGCCTGAGCCGATCGAAGACGACGTGCTCGACCTCGGCGCCGAGGCCGAGCGCATCGAGGAAGAGCCGGCTGCGATCGTCGAGGCGCCGTCGGACGACGTCGACTTCGTCGAGCCGCAAGCCATGGCCCAGCCGGAGCCGGAACCCGAACCGCCTCAGCCGCTGGCCTTCGTGCCGCCCCCGATCCAGCCGCAGCCCGCGCCGCCGATGGATATGGCGGCGTTGATCTCTGACCAGACCGGCGCCGCCGTGCAGAGCGCCTTCGGCGCGCTCGCCAACACCGTGCTCAGCAACAATGCGCGCACGCTGGAGGATTTGGTCAAGGACATGCTGAAGCCGATGCTCAAGACCTGGCTCGACGACAACCTGCCGACCATGGTCGAGCGGCTGGTCCGGGCCGAGATCGAGCGCGTCGCCCGCGGCGGACGGCGCTGAGGCGTCAGCGCCGCCGTTTCCGGGCAGGTGCCGGGCGCGGCCCGAACGCCCCGCCTTCGTTCAGGCTCTGGATCGCATAGCCGGCGAGCGCCATCAGGGCGGTCTGCGGCCCGAGGCGCGAGACCAGGAGCTGCATGCCGAGCGACAGGGGCCGGGGATAGCGGCCCGACGCCGCCTCCGAGGCGACCCAGGCGCCGACGAGGTGGACGAGAAGTCTCATCGCTTTCTCCCGATCAGAGCAGGACTTTGCGGTTGCTGCCGAGGTCCGGCCGTGAACCGGTGACGGCCGCGGCCGCCATCTTGACCGAGGTCACGATCTTGCCGGGACTGTCCCAGAACTCGGCCAAGGTGGGCCGCACCTTGAGGACGCGGATGTTGGGATCATCCTTGCTCTCCCAGAAAGCACGCGCGGCCATCGACCAGAGCTCGGCGATGCGGCCGCGATCGTCGAGCAGGTTGGCGGTGCCGCTGATCGAGACGTATTTGTACGAGCCATTGTCGCCGAAGCAGAGGCAGACATTCTCGTTGATCTCGATCTCGTCATCCTTGTGGGCACGCAGGTCGGTGAGGAAGTAGATCGCATCCTCGTCGCGACGGGCATGGGCGCTCATCGGGCGGGCACGCAGCTGGTCGCCATTGCCGTCATGGCTGACGAGCATGCACAGGCCGATCTCGTCGATCAGCTCCCAGGCGCGGTCCTGGTCGGTCTTCCGGGTCATCGGGCGGTTCCTTTCGCGGTTCCTCACCCAACGGCCGAAGCGTAGCCGAGGTTCCGTTTGCGGCGGTCGCCGAATTGCCGGCATTGCTGGTAAGCTCGCTTTCCACGAGGCGCGAGGTTTGCCATGGCCAAGTTCAAGTCCCGCAACGACCTGAAGTCCAACACCAAGACGGCGATGATCGAGCTGCTCAATGCGCGGCTCGCCGATGGCATCGATCTCGCGCTCGTCACCAAGCAGGCGCACTGGAACCTGAAGGGCCCCGGCTTCATCGCCATCCACGAGATGCTCGACGGCTTCCGCGGCGAGCTCGACACCCATGTCGACACGGTGGCGGAGCGGGTGGCGCAGCTCGGCGGCATCGCGCTCGGCACGGTCCAGGTCGTCGCCGGCGCGAGCAAGCTCAAGGCCTATCCGACCGACATCGTCGCGGTGAAGGACCACCTCGCCGAGCTGATCGAGCGCTATGCCGAGGCCGCCAAGTCGGTCCGGGCGGCGATCGATTCTGCCGACGAGGCAGGCGATGCCGACACCGCCGACATCTTCACCGGCTATTCGCGGACGCTCGACAAGGCGCTGTGGTTCCTGGAGTCGAACGCGGCCTGAGAGCGCTTGCGAATTTGACTGGCGCGGCCGGCTAACACGGCCGTCTGCGCTTCCGGTGCTCACGGACATCAGTCCGCTCCGCTCCGGTTCTCGACCGCCGCGCCATCCGTCACGTGCCAGCGAATTCTCAAGCACTCTCAGCCGGCGGGGTGGTCCTTGCGTCGAAAGCGTTGACGCGGGGCCGTCGCATGCGCTCTTAAGGCCGCAGACCTTTTGGCTTTCGTTTTTCGCGGCCGGGGCAGGTTCCCCGGCCGTTTGGCGTTCGAGCAGAGCGATGATGGACAAGACATTCGAGCCGGCGGCCGTCGAGGCGCGCATCAGCAAGGCCTGGGAGGAGGCGGATGCCTTCAAGGCGGGGCGCGGAGCCGCGCCGGGGGCCGAGCCCTATTGCATCGTGATCCCGCCGCCGAACGTCACCGGCTCGCTGCATATGGGCCATGCGCTCAACAACATGCTGCAGGACGTGCTCTGCCGCTTCGAGCGCCTGCGCGGCAAGGACGTGCTCTGGCAGCCCGGCACCGACCATGCCGGCATCGCGACGCAGATGGTGGTCGAGCGCAAGCTCGCGGCCGAGAACAAGACCGACCGCCGGACCATGGGCCGCGAAGCCTTCCTGGCCGAGGTCTGGAAGTGGAAGGAAGAGTCGGGCGGGACGATCGTCAACCAGCTCAAGCGCCTCGGCGCCTCCTGCGACTGGTCGCGCGAACGCTTCACCATGGACGAGGGGCTCTCGGCCGCCGTCCTCAAGGTCTTCGTCGGCCTGCACAGGCAGGGGCTGGTCTATCGCGCCAAGCGGCTGGTGAACTGGGACCCGAAATTCCAGACCGCGATCTCCGACCTCGAGGTCATCCAGGTCGAGAAGACCGGCACGTTCAAATGGCATGGTGGCGGCGAGGAGGCGTTCGACGCCGGCAAGCTGGAGAAGGCGCTGGCCAAGGACCCGAACGGGCATCTCTATTATTTCGACTACCCGATCGAAGGCGCCACCTACGATCCCGAGAACGCTTCGACCTACATCACCGTCGCGACCACCCGGCCGGAGACGATGCTGGGCGACACCGGTGTCGCGGTGCATCCGGAGAACGACAAACTCAAGGGGCTGATCGGCCGGAACGCGGTTCTGCCGCTGGTCGGCCGCGTCATCCCGATCTTCGGCGACGACTATGCCGATCCGGAAAAAGGCACCGGCGCGGTCAAGATCACCCCGGCGCACGACTTCAACGACTTCGATGTCGGCAAGCGCAATTCGCTGAGGGTTGTCAATATCCTGGACGGCGAAGCTCGCATCCTGATTCAGGACAATGCCGACTTCCTGGAGGGTGCTGCGCCCGAGGCCGAGACGCTGACGCTCGACGGGCTCGATCGCTTTTCCGCGCGCAAGGCGGTGGTCGGCCTGATGGCGGCGCGCGGCTTGCTGCGCAAGGTCGAGCCGAACACCCACACCGTGCCGCATGGCGACCGTTCGGACGTGGTGATCGAGCCCTGGCTGACCGACCAATGGTATGTCGACGTCCAGCCGCTGGCGCAGCGCGCGCTCGCGGCGGTCAAGGACGGCAAGACGAAGATCACGCCGGAAAGCTGGACCAAGACCTACAATGACTGGCTCGAGAACATCGAGCCCTGGTGCGTTTCGCGCCAGCTCTGGTGGGGCCATCAGATCCCGGCCTGGTACGGGCCGGACGGCGAGTGCTTCGTGGCTGAATCGGAGGCCGGCGCGCAGGCGCTGGCGCTCGCCCATTACGGCGGGGCGGTCGAGCTCAAGCGCGACGAGGACGTGCTCGACACCTGGTTCTCCTCCGCTTTGTGGCCGTTCTCGACGCTGGGCTGGCCGGAAGAGACGGCCGAGCTCAAGCGCTACTACCCGACCGCAACGCTGGTCACCGCCTTCGACATCATCTTCTTCTGGGTCGCCCGGATGATGATGATGGGCCTCAACTTCATGGACGAGGTGCCGTTCAAGGACGTCTACATCCACGCCATCGTTCGCGACGAGAAGGGCGCGAAGATGTCGAAGTCCAAGGGCAACGTCATCGACCCGCTCGTCCTCATCGACAAATACGGGGCGGATGCGCTGCGCTTCACGCTGGCGGCGATGGCGGCGCAGGGACGCGACATCAAGCTCGCGACCTCGCGCGTCGAGGGCAACCGCAACTTCGCGACCAAGATCTGGAACGCGGCGCGCTTCGCCGAGATCAATGGCTGCCTGCGGGCGGAGGGCTTCGATCCGGCGGCGGTCACGCTGCCGCTCAACCGCTGGATCCTGTCGGAAGCGGCGCGCACGACTGAAGCGGTCGCGGCCGGCATCGAGAGCTTCAAGTTCAACGAGGCGGCGGACTCAGCCTATCGCTTCGTCTGGGGCCAGTTCTGCGACTGGTATCTCGAACTGTCGAAGCCGGTGCTGCAGGCCGAGGAACTTGATGCGGCCGGCACGGCGGCAAGGGCGGAAACGCAGGCGACGGTCGCGCATGTCATCGACCTGATCTGCCAGCTGCTGCACCCGTTCATGCCGTTCCTGACCGAAGAGCTCTGGGCCCAGAAGGCCAATGCCGGCGCACCCCGCGCCGTGCCGGCCGGGGAGGCGGGCCTCGTCTGCCTGACGCGCTGGCCGGAGCTCTCCGCACTCGTCGACGAGAAGGCCGAGGCCGAGATCGGCTTCGTCGTCGATCTCATCTCCGACATCCGCTCGATCCGCTCCGAGACCAATGTGCCGGGCGGGACGCAGGTGCCGCTGGTGCTGGTCAAGGCGAGCGCTGCAACCAGGGCCGCAGTCGAGGCCTGGGCGCCGATGATCGAGCGCCTGGCGCGGCTCTCCGCGATCGAGTTCGCTGAGCAGGCTCCCGGCCAGTCGGCGCAGATGATCGTGCGCGGCGAGGTCGCGGCGCTGCCGCTGGCGGGGATCATCGATCTCGACGCCGAGCGGGCGCGCCTGACCAAGGAGCTCGGCAAGCTCGACCAGGACATCCTCGCGGTCGAGCGCAAGCTCGGCAATCCCGACTTCATGGCGCGCGCGCCGGAGGAGATCGTCGAGGAGAACCGCGAGCGCAAGGCGGCGGCCGAGGCGCGCAAGCTCAAGATCGCGGAGGCATTGGAGCGGCTCGCCTGAGCCGCTCCTGTCACGTGCGCGTCAGGCGAAACTTGGTATGGTTCCAGGCAATGAGCCTGGAGCCCTGCCATGTTCCGCCGCAACGCCTTCGGTCAGTTCAGCGTCGATGATTTCCTGACCGAGGCCGGCACGCCGTCGCGGCGGCGATTCCTGACCGGGCTCGCGGCCTCCGGGCTGCTGCTGACCGGCGGCGGCGTCATCGACCAGCGCGGCTGGGCCAATCCGGTCTTCGCCGCCTATCCGTTCGGCCTCGGCATCGCCTCGGGCGATCCGTCCGCCGATGGTTTCGTGATCTGGACCAAGCTCGCGCCGCTGCCGCTCGCCCGCAATGGCGGCATGCCGATGAAGGCGGTCGAGGTCGCCTACGAGATCGCGACCGAAGCCAATATGCGCGGGAGCGTGCAGCGCGGCACGGCGCTGGCCCGGCCGGAGCTCGGGCATGCGGTCCATGTCGAGATCGCCGGGCTCGAGCCGAACCGCGACTATTTCTACCGCTTCAGCTGCGGGGGCGAGCGCACCATGATCGGCCGCGCCCGGACGCTGCCGGCAGCGGGGGCAAGCGCCCAGCGCGTCAGTTTCGGCGTGCTCGGCTGCCAGCGCTACGAGGACGGCTTCTTCAGCGCCTTCCGCCATGTCGCCGAGGAGCGCTTCGACTTCGTCTTCCACTATGGTGATTACATCTACGAGTACCGGATGGTCAGGCCGAACGAGCGGCCGCTGCCGGTGGCGCGAGTGATGCCGGGCGAGCCCGACGAGATCTACGCGCTCGCCGACTATCGCCAGCGCTATGCCATCTACAAGATGGATCCCGACCTCCAGCTCGCCCATGCCTCGGCGCCCTGGATCGTCTCCTTCGACGACCACGAGGTCGACAACAACTTCGCCGGGATGGTCTCGGAGGAGAACATTCCGCCCGAGATCTTCGCGCTGCGCCGGGCGGCCGGCTTCCAGGCCTGGTACGAGCACATGCCACTGCGCCGGACCTCGCTGCCGAACGGGCCGTGGATCCAGGCCTATCGCCGCTTCCACTATGGCGACCTCGCCCAACTGGACGTGCTCGACACGCGCCAGTTCCGCAGCGACCAGCCCTGCGGCGATGGTTCGCATGCGGCCTGCGCCGATGCGTTGAAGCCGGAGAACACCATGCTCGGCGAGAAGCAGGAGGCCTGGCTCGGCGAGGGGCTGCGTGGCTCCAAGGCAACCTGGAACGTATTGGCGCAGCAGGTGATGATGATGCGCCACGACCGTGATCCGGCCCCGGAAAAGGTCGGCTACAGCATGGACAAATGGGATGGAGCGGTCGCCGCCCGCAAGCGGCTGTTCGACACGCTGGAGAGCGCCCGTATCGGCAATGCCGTGGTGCTGACCGGCGACATCCATCAGAACTGGGCCGGCGAGCTCAAGGCCGATTTCGACGATCCGAGGTCGAAGACGCTGGGCGTCGAATTCGTCGCGACCTCGATCACCTCGGGCGGCGATGGCGCCGACATGACGAAGGCCGGAGAGGTGATCCTGAAGAAGAACCCGCATATCGGCTTCTTCAACAACCAGCGCGGCTACATGCGCCACAGCCTGTCGAAAGAACGCTGGCAGGCGGAGTACCGCGTTCTCGACAAGATCACGGTGCCAGGCGCGGCGGTCTCGACCCGGGCGAGCTTTGTCGTCGAGGCCGGGCAGCCCGGCATGAAGCGCGCGTGAGGGCGCCATTGCATCGTGGCGACCGGGACGCCTCCTGACCGCCACGAACCTGTCGTCATATTGACTCTAGCCCAAGAGATTAGTGGCCTGATCGCGCCAATTGAATTAATGCATAGGACGCAGGGCAGCCCTGCAACCGGCGCGAGAACCCAGGAACGGTTTCCCCTTCATGCTCAAGCGTGCTTACGACTGGTGCGTTTCCTACGCGTCCCACCCCGCTGCGCCCTGGCTGCTCTTCGCCATCACCTTCGTCGAAAGCTCGGTGAGCCCGCTGCCGCCGATCCCGCTCCTGATCCCGATGTGCATCGCAAGGCCCGATCGCGCCTGGTTCTATGCCGGCGTCTGCTCGCTCGGTGCAGTCACCGGCGGCTATCTCGGCTATGCGATCGGCGCGCTGCTCTATGAATCGCTCGGCGCCTGGCTGATCGGCATCTACGGCCTGCAGGAGAAGGCGGCCCACCTGATCCACACCTCGCAGGACTACTGGTTCTGGGTGCTGCTGACCAAGGGCCTGACCCCGATCCCGTTCAAGATCGTCACGATCATGTCCGGCTTCCTGCATTTCGACATCTGGAAGTTCACGGTCGGCATGGTGATCTCACGCGTCACCTTCTTCGCGATGATCGCGGTGGCGCTGCGTTATTACGGCGACGACATCCGCATCTTCATCGAGAAGCACCTGCCGATGACGGCGCTGGCGCTGGCCGTGATCATCGTCGGCGGCTTCTTCGTGCTGCCTATGGTGCTCTGAGTCTCTGGTTTATCGCATTTTCTTCACGCGAACCGGTGTCCACTTCGCTCGAAAATGCTTTAGCGAAAAGCCCTCAGACCTCCGCAAGCTGCTGATGGACCGGTTGCTCGCCGCCTGACCTTCGGGCGGCGTTGCCTTATGGTCGTTCCGACAGGACAGCGGTGGAGGGTTCGATGCACCCATTCCAACGATCGGGTGGCAAGGCATGAGCGCCCGCCGCCCCGACCTCGCCGAGCTGGATTTCGGCCATTTCGCCCGGCAGTTCGACCGCTGCCTGCGCCAGGATCGCGTCATCGCCTTCTCGCAATGGCGCGACAACGTCGCGGCGATCCCGCCCGGCCTGCAGGACTTCTTCTGGCGCGTCGTCGAGGTCAATCTCAGCCCGGCCGCCGAGGCGCGGCTGCGCGGCTTGCGCGAGTGGAGCGGCTTCTATGGCGAGATCCTCGACTCCCGCTTTCGTCGCCCCTCCGCCGACCGGCCGCAGTTCCGCACGCCGAAGCAGGCCTTCGATGCCTATTCGGCGATCTTCTGGCGCTTCGGCTCGACCGAGGCCCGCTTCGATCTGCGCTTCGGCCGCCTCGTCCTGCTGGCGCTGCGCAAGGAGAGCAGCACGATCGCCCACCGCGGCAAGGGCTCCTATGACGACCTCGTCGTGGTGATGCGCCGGACCGGGCGTTTCCGCGAGCTCACGAGCTTCCCGATCTGCACCGAGCCGGGCGCGCAGTATTCGCAGCGCGCCGGCAGCGGCGACAAGCGCTACAAGGGCGTAGCGTTCAAGAAGGCCGACGGCGTCGACATCAACAAGGACGGCATCAAGGATGCCGGCCGCCTGACCGAGGGCACCTACCAGTATTTCGAGAAGAAGGGCGGCTTCCTCGGTGACCGCGCCTTCCAGGTGAAGACCACGCAGGTGGCCGAGCGCGACACCGACGGCGATGGCCGCTTCACCCAGGACGACAAGAGCCGGATCGACCCGAAAGGGGCGGGGACGAGCATGTATATCCACCGCGGCGGGGCGGACAATGTGCTCGAGCCCAATACCTGGTCGGCCGGTTGCCAGACCGTTCCCAAGAACCGCTATCCGACCTTCCTCAAGGCGGTCGGCAAGCCCAATGCCTTCTACTATGTGCTGGTCAATGCCGCCTCGTGACGCCCTCGCCGCCGGCTTGATGGCGGCGCTGCTGCTCGCCGCTCCGGCCGTGCGGGCGCAGTCGGAGGGCGTGGCGCCGGCGCCGGCCGGGCAGGTCGCCTGTTCCTTCGGCGCCTTCGTCAACGAGAGCGACCCGGAGGGGCTCAATGTCCGCGCCGGCCCTGGCACCAGCAACAAGGTGGTTGGCACGCTGCCGCCGGTGAAGCTCAGCAGCGACGATCCACCGGTGCGCGCCATGGTCGAGGTCGAGGTCTCGGCCGGTGCCAATGGCTGGTTCAGGATCGCCAAGGCGCGCGACAACGAGACGCTGACCGACGCGCCGCCACGGCCGATGTTCAAGGGCTCAGGGTGGGTGAGCGGGCGCAAGCTGACGGTGAAGTCGCAGGCCGCCATCGGCCGGCAACGCCCGGATTCCAAGGCGCTGGCGGTCCTTTCCGGCCAGGACGGCATGAGCTTCGATGGCGACGCCTTCGTCCAGAATGGCCGCCTCATCGGCTGCAGCGGCAAATGGGTGCTGGTCGACTATGGCCTGCCGGCGGGCAGCGAGGTGCTGTCCGGGCTCACCGTCGCTCCGGCCGCGAAGGCAGGAGCTGAAGCCGGCCGCTTGCGCGCCTGGGTCGACCGCATCTGCGCGACGCAGGAGACCAGCTGCGACGGGGGTTAAGGGCGCAACCGATCCCCTCTCCTCTTGCGGGAGAGGGCTAGGGTGAGGGGGCTCGCGACGCTGATTATCAGGATTCCGCGACGCTTTCCGAAGCTTTCAAGACCTGAGCGACCCCTCATCCGGCCCTGCGGGCCACCTTCTCCCGCAAGGGGAGAAGGGAAGGCGCGTGCCTGTCCAAGCCGCACGCCTAGCGCTTCCGGAACACCACGCTGAGATTGTTCGCCGGCATCGCCGTCACCTCAGGCTCGGCGAAGCCCGCGGCCCTGGCGAGCTCCGTGACGGCCTCGAGTTCGCGCAGCCCCCATTTCGGATTGCGCCGGCGCAGGCTGTCGTCGAAGACGGCATTGCTCGCTGCGAGCGGCACGCCGTTCTGGCGATAGGGGCCATAGAGATAGAGCGGCCGGCCCGCCGGCAGGAGCTGCGCCGCCTGCCGGATCAGCCCCTCGGTCGCCGCCCAGGGCGAGATATGGACCATGTTGATGCACAGGATCGCATCGGCCTCAGCGACAGGCCAGCGCGGCGCGGTCGCATCGAGGCGGATGGCGAGGCGCAGATTGGGCAGGGCGCTCTCGCCGGCCCAGGCGTCGATGCTGGCGAGCGCGGCCGGGTCGGGGTCGCTGGGCTGAAAGGTCAGGTTCGGGAACGCGCCGGCGAAATGAATGGCATGCTCGCCCGAGCCGCTGGCAACTTCGAGGACCAGGCCCCGCGCCGGCAGGACCTCACGCAGCACGGCGAGGATCGGCTCGCGGTTGCGCTGCGTCGCCGGAGCAAGCTGCCGGGGATCGTCCTGGGTCATCGTCTTCTCCCATCGCGTTCGGCCGTCAATGCGTTATAAGCGGCAAAGAAGCAGGCCGATAGCGAGCGCGGTCCTGCAGCCCCCGAGCTGGTTTTGTTAACGGAGATCCTGGTCGTCGTCGTCCTCACCGTCATCAACGGTGTGCTTGCCATGTCGGAACTCGCGGTCGTCTCCTCCCGCCCGGCACGGCTGAAAGTCCTCAGCGATCAAGGCAGCAAAGGGGCCGCGAAGGCGATCCGGCTCGCCGAGAATCCGGGGCGTTTCCTCTCGACAGTACAGATCGGCATCACGCTGGTCGGCGTGCTCTCCGGCGCCTTTTCCGGCGCGACGCTCGGCGCGCGCCTGTCCGAATGGCTCGGCACCCATGGCTTCTCGAATGCCGTCGCCGATGCGCTCGGCGTCGGCAGCGTCGTCGTCCTAATCACCTATCTCTCGCTGATCATCGGCGAGCTGGTGCCGAAGCAGATCGCCTTGCGCGATGCCGAGCGTGTCGCTGCGCGCGTCGCGCCGGCGATGGTCGTGCTGGCCAAGGTCGCCTCGCCGCTGGTCTGGCTGCTGGACGCGTCGGGCAAGCTGGTGCTGGCGCTGCTCGGCCAGAAGGGCGAATCGGAGGAAACGGTCACCGAGGAGGAGGTCCGCACCATCATCGCCGAGGCCGAGAATGCCGGCGTGCTGGAGCGCGACGAGCGCGAGATGATCTCGGGCGTGATGCGCCTCGCCGACCGCTCGGCGCGGGCGCTGATGACGCCACGCCGCGAAGTCGAGGTGATCGACCTCTCCGATACGCTCGACGAGATCCGCGGGCAAATCCGGGCGACCCGGCGCAACCGCCTGCCGGTACAGGATGGCGAGGCCGATTCGATCATCGGCATCATCGAGATGAAGGACCTGTTCGAGGCGCTCGCCGACGACAAGGTCGAATTGCGCAGCCTGGTGCGCGAGGCGCCGGTCGTGCTCGACACCACCGGTGCGCTCGAGGTGCTGCGGGCGCTCCGCGCCACCCATGTCCATATGGCGCTGGTCTTCGACGAATACGGTCATTTCGAGGGCATCATCACCTCGAGCGACGTGCTCGAGGCGATCACCGGCGTCTTCCAGGACGAGGATGAGGAGGAACCGGCGATCGTCACCCGCGCCGACGGCTCCTTCCTGGTCGCCGGCTGGATGCAGGTCGACGAGTTCTCGCACGAGCTCGGCATCCATGTGCCGCGCGATGCCGACTACCAGACCGTCGCCGGCTTCGTGCTGGCCGAGATGAACCGGCTGCCCAATGTCGGCGAGAGCTTCCAGAAGGGCCATTGGCGCTTCGAGGTGGTCGATCTCGACGGCAGGCGGATCGACAAGCTGCTGGTCAGCCGGGTGGATTGAAGAAGCTCTCACGGCTGATGAAGGGCGCGGGGAACCCTTCTCCCGTGTGGGAGAAGGGCAGGGATGAGGGCCTGCCCTATCCGCAGAAGACGCTCCGGCAGCCGCTTCGCCCTGATAATCAGCGGCGGTCCCTCACCCCTACCCCTCTCCCATCCGGGAGAGGGGATCCCGCGCATGTTCCGTCCGTTGCGCTTACGGAAAAAGCTTTTGACGCCGCTCAAGCCAACTGATGTAAGATAAGTGCAGGGGCCCATCGCGACCGCCCCGTGAGGCGTCAGCCCAAGGATCGCGTCCACTCTCCTTCGTGCAAGGATGGACGCTCATGTCTTCCAACATCCAGATCACACCTGCGCAATTGTCCCGGCTCGTCGGCCTGCCCGATGCGCCGACCCTGGTCGATGTCCGCATCGACGAGGATGTCGCCGCCGATCCGCGCCTGCTGCCGGCGAGCGAACGGCGCAGCCATAGCGACGTTGCCGACTGGGCCGGCGCCTATTCCGGCCGCAAGGTCGTCGTCATCTGCCAACGCGGCCAGAAGCTCAGCGAGGGCGTCGCCGCCTGGCTGCGCCACGAGGGCGTCGAGGCGGAGAACCTCGCCGGCGGCTTCGAGGCCTGGCGTGAGGCGGGCGGGCTGCTGGTCGAGACCGGCAAGCTGCCGAAGCGCGACACCGCCGGGCGCACGCTCTGGGTGACGCGGGCGCGGCCCAAGGTCGACCGCATTGCCTGTCCCTGGCTGATCCGCCGCTTCGTCGACCGCAGCGCCGTCTTCCTGTTCGTCTCGGCTTCGGAGGTGGCGGCGGTCGCCGACCGCTTCGGCGCCACGCCGTTCGACATCGACGACGTGTTCTGGAGCCATCGTGGTGAGCGCTGCAGCTTCGATACGATGATCGAGGAGTTCGGGCTGGCCTCGCCGGCGCTCGACCAGCTCGCCACCATCGTCAGGGCGGCGGATACGTCGCGGCTCGACCTCGCGCCGCAGGCGGCCGGCTTCCTCGCCGCCTCGCTCGGCCTGTCACGGATGTATCGCGACGATCTGGCACAGCTCGAGGCCGGCATGCTGCTCTACGACGCCTTCTATCGCTGGTGCCGGGATGCGACCGAGGAAACCCATAACTGGCCGTCCGCGCCGGGAAAGATCTGAGGACCAGGCGATGACGACTGTGACGAATGAAGGGGCGGCGATGGCCGCCCCCGCCACGCCGACGCTCGCTGAGGCGACGCGGGTCTGGCTCAAGATCGGCCTGCTCTCCTTCGGCGGGCCGGCCGGGCAGATCGCCCTGATGCACAAGGAACTGGTCGACGAGCGCCGCTGGATCGGCGAGCGCCGGTTCCTGCATGCGCTCAACTACTGCATGCTGCTGCCGGGGCCCGAGGCGCAGCAGCTCGCCACCTATATCGGCTGGCTGATGCACCGGACGATCGGCGGGCTGATCGCCGGCCTGCTCTTCATCCTGCCGGGCGCGCTGGTGATGTGGGGCCTCTCCTTGCTCTACGTGCTCTACCGCCAGGTGCCGCTGGTCGATGCGGTCTTCTTCGGCATCAAGGCGGCGGTGCTCGCCATCGTCGTCGAGGCGGGCTTGCGGATCAGCCGGCGGGCGCTGAAGAACCGGGCGATGGTCGCGATCGCGGTCGCCGCCTTCCTCGCGCTCTTCCTGTTCAAGGCGCCGTTCCCGCTGGTGATCCTCTGCGCCGGGATCATCGGCTGGCTCGGTCATCGCCGGGCGCCCGCTTTGTTCGGCGGTGGCGGCCATGCCGGCAAGGAGGGCGCGCCGGAGTTCAAGGGCGTGGTCGACCTGATGTTCGAGCGCGGCGAGCTCACCCATGCCGAGCCTTCGGCGAGGAGGGCACTCAAGGTGCTGGCGGTCTGGCTGCCGCTTTGGCTCGGGCCGATCGTGCTGCTCTGGGCGCTGCTCGGCGGCGGCAACGTCTTCACCCAGATCGGCGCCTTCTTCAGCGCCATGGCGGTCGTCACCTTCGGCGGTGCCTATGCTGTGCTGGCTTACGTCGCGCAGGCCGCGGTCGAGACCTATGGCTGGCTGGTCGCCGGCGAGATGGTCGACGGGCTCGGTCTCGCCGAGACGACGCCGGGACCGCTGATCCTGGTGCTGCAGTTCACCGGTTTCCTCGCCGCCTGGCGCGGCCATGGCGGGCTCGATCCGCTCCTCGCCGGCAGCCTCGGCGGCCTGCTGACGGTCTGGGTCACCTTCGCACCCTGCTTCCTCTGGATCTTCCTGGGAGCGCCCTATATCGAGGCGCTGCGCGGCAACAAGGCGCTGTCGGCGGCGCTGACCGCGATCACCGCTGCGGTCGTCGGTGTCATCGCCAATCTCGCGCTCTGGTTCGGCCTGCATGTGCTGTTCAGGACGGTCGAGTCGTTCGTCCTCGGCCCTCTTTCGCCGGACTTGCCGGCGCTTGCCTCGCTCGATTGGCGGGCCGCGCTGCTGGCAGCGTTGGCAATGATTGCGCTGCTGCGCTTCAAGCTCGGCATGGTCCCGGTTCTGGCCGTCTGTGCGGCGGCGGGGAGCGTGCTGGTGCGGCTGTCGGCGTAGTGGAGATTGTTGCGTCAATTGGAATTCTGAACTGCCGACCGCAGTAATTGCGAGTCGAGAGTGAAATGGTCATCTCGTGGGGCGGAGGCACCAGATGACCCACCGTTTCCTCGAGATCGCGACGACACCGGCCGTGAAGGCGGCGCAGGAGGCGCAAGGCAGCCGGCGCTCCTATGCCAGGCAGGAAGAGGGCGAGCCGCACAATGACCGCCTCGGCGAGGCCGAGGCCGGCTTCATCGCGGCGCGCGATTCCTTCTATCTGGCGAGCGTGTCGGAAACTGGCTGGCCCTATCTGCAGCATCGCGGCGGGCCGCAGGGCTTCCTGCGCGTGCTCGACGAGACGACGCTCGGCTTCGCCGATCTGCGCGGCAACCGGCAATACTTAAGCCTCGGCAATCTCACCGCCGATGACCGGCTCTGCCTGTTCCTGATGGATTACGGCCACCGGGCACGCTTGAAGATCTTCGGCCGGGCGCAGTTCCATGACCTGGCGGCTGAGCCGGAGCTGGCACAGCGCCTGATCGTGCCGGGCTATCGCGCCATGCCGGAGCGTGGCATGACCATCAAGGTCGAGGCCTTTGACTGGAACTGCCCGCAGCACATCACGCCGCGCTTCAGCGAGGCCGAACTGGCGCCGGCGCTCGCGCCGGTACGACAGCGGCTGGAAGAGCTGGAAGCGGAGAATGCCCGGTTGAGGGCCGAACTCGCGGCCCGCGCCGACGCCTAAATCTAGCGTCGCTCGCCGGGCTCGATCACCCGGTACTCGGCGTCGACGATCTCGCCGCGGGCGGTCTCGGGCTGCCGGCGCTCGAACGGGTTCTGCGGATCGATGCCGGCAGCGCGCATGCGGCGGCGCATCTGCCAGGCGGCGAAGGCGCCGCCGGCGATGACCAGCGGCACGAGGATCAGGGCCAGGCTGGCCGCGACCAGGAAGAGCAGTACGCCGACGACAAAGGCACCGGCCATGACAAGCCAGCTCGCCCAGCGCGGCAAGCGGACCAGCCTGGCGCTGGCGGCGTTGTTGAGGTCGATACGGATCATTGGCTCGTTTCGTTTCGTGTCACCCGCTGACAATCTAGGAAGCGAATGCGGCGTTGACGAGATCGCGCGAGCCCAGGCGATGACGATTTCGTCAGGACGGCGCGCGCCAGTCATAGATCCAGGCATGGCGCTTGCGCATACCGTCGGGACCCATGCGGCGCATGGCGAAGTCGCGGGCGAAGCTCCAGGGGCGGCCGAGGTGATAGGCCTCGCCGTTCTTGCGGCTGGCCTGCTGGACCCGCGCCGCGCGCTCGCCGCGCGCCTTGGCATAGGCCGCCAGCGCCGCCGGTACGGAAGCCGTTCCCTCGCTCCCTAGCCGCGTCGCGAGCTCATGCGCCAGAACGGCCGCGTCCTCGATCGCGAGCGCCGCACCCTGGGCGAGGAAGGGCAGGATCGGGTGGGCGGCGTCGCCGAGCAGGGCGATGCGGCCCTTCGCCATCCGGGCGGGCGCACGGTCGTAGAGCGACCAGATCCGCCAGTTCGGGGCGCGCTCGATCAGTTCACGCAGGCCGGGACCGGCATTGCCGGCGATCTCGGTCAGTTGCGAGGCCTCGCCCTCGCGCGACCAGCCGGGACGCGCCTCGCGCGCAGCACGGATCAGGACGAGATTGATCTCCTTGCCGCCGGAAACGGGATAATGCACCGCATGGCGGGCCGAGCCGAGATGCAGCGCCACCGCCGGGCGACGCAGCGCTTCCGGCAGGCCTTCCGCCGGGATCAGCGAGCGCCAGGCCTCCCAGCCGGTGAAGCCGGGCTCGCCCGCATCGCCGACGAGGGCGCGGGCGCGCGACCAGAGGCCGTCGGCGCCGATCAGGGCCATGGCGTCGACCATCTCCGTGCCGCCGCTCTCGCTGCCGAGCGTGACGGTGACGCCTTCCCCGGTCTCATGCGCATCGACGAGGCCGCGGCCGATGATCCAGCGGATGTTCGGCAGGGTCCTGGCCGAATCGAGCAACAACTGGTGCAGGTCGGCCCGCTTCAGCGAGCGCGAGGGCGTCGCGCCCTCGACCGGTGGGGCGAAAGGCATGGCGAGCAAGGGCTTCCCGCCGCCCCAATGGCCGATCGCCAGCGCTTCGGGGCGAATCGCGGCGCGGCGCAAGGCCAGGCCGAGATCGAGCGATTCGAGCACGCGCCCGGCATTGGGCGAGACCTGGATGCCGGCGCCGGCCTCGTCGAAGCGGGTGCGCTTCTCGGCGATGGCGACGGGGATGCCGCGGCGGGCGAGCGCGATCGCGGCGGTCAAGCCGCCGATGCCGGCGCCCGCGATGAGGATCGGGAGAGTGGCCATCTGGTCAGCCCCGCCGCGCCCCCGGCGGGATGTGCCTCACGCCGCCTTGGCGGCGGTGTCGTGGTATTCGCACTCGGCCGGCTTGCAATGGCCATGGCCGACCGACGGCTCGTATTTGAACAGCGTCGAGCAATAGGGGCAGACGATCTCGTCGTCCGAGCCCATGTCGAGGAAGACATGCGGGTGGTCGAACGGCGGCTTGGCGCCGATGCACATGAACTCGCGCGCGCCGACATGGATCACGGCGACGCCGGGATCATTGTGGAAATGCGGGGTGCCGTGATCGGCCATGGTTCTCGTCCTTGCAAATTCGGCGGCACCATAATCGTTCGCCGCGGGCCGCGCCAGCGTGCGCGCGACAGATCGATCCCGATGCTGCCGTGACCTGTCGCCGCTGCATGCCGCGAGCCGGTCAGGGTTGGCGGGCGCAGCTCTGGCCGATCTCGCGAGCGCGCTCGATTTCCGCCGGGCTCAAGGCGTCGGCGGTCACCTTCACCCAGAGATTGGCCTGCTTGAGCCCGTCCATCGAGCAGGAGCAGACGCGCTCGCAGAGCTCCCTGGGCGAGCCGTTTCCGGTGCAGGAACGCTGGCAGGCGGTCAGGAACGGCGCGGCCTCGGCGTCCGGCAGTTTCGCGGCCATATGCCCGGTCGCCTGCATGAACAGGAACAGCGCGCCGATGAAGAGCGGCTGGTGGACGAGATAGACGAAGAGGCTGTTGCGGCCGCCGAAGACGACGAGCCTGGCCGGGGCTGAACTCGCCTGCCAATTCGCCCAGCTGCTGCCCCGCGCTTTCGGCAGAGCGATCCGCGCCAGCGCCATGCCGGCGAGCACGCAGCCGAACCAGGGGAAGACCGGCACGAAATCGGCGGTGAGCGGCCAGGGGCCGAAGCCGAGGAAAGCGAGCCAGTCCTGCGTGAAGACATCGTGGCCCAGGATGAAGGGCAGGGCGAAGACGACGGCCGCCGTGAGCGCGATCACGGCAGTCGGCAGGAACAGGAAGGGCAGGGCCAGCACGCTCGCAAGCGCGATATGGTGCAGGATGCCGAAGAAGATGAAGACGTCCGGCAGCGCGAACCAGGTGGCGGAGGTGACGAGGACCGCGGCGCAGGCGATCAGGGCGACCCGGCGCAGATAATTGCCGCGATCGAAGCCCTTTTGTGTCGCGAGGACCAGGCTGAAGCCGACGATCGCCAGGAAGGAACCGGCGATCAGCCGGGCGAAGGCGCGCCAGGCCGGATCGCTGACGACGTCGACCCGGATCAGCTTGAAGAAGGAGAGATCGTAGGCGAAGTGGTAGACGAACATCGCGAGCAACGCGATGCCGCGGGCCAGATCGACCAGTTCGATACGGCCGCCGGCCGAGGATTGGGCTTGCTCGCTCATGGTCTCGTCATAAGCGGCTCGATGCGCTGCGGAAAGGGGCGTGGAAGCTTCTCCTCAGCCCTCATCAACTTGCGCGAGTCATTCCCGGGCGCTGCGTAGCAGCGAGCCCGGAACCCAGAACCGATGCCGTATCCGGAAAGGCTGTCCGATCGCCACGCTTCGATGAGCACACGCATCGGTTCTGGGTTCCGGGCTCAGGCCTGCGGCCTGCCCCGGAATGACGGGCGAGGTTCCAGCGACACCGGTCGCCCGGGACGACCATCGCCCATGTGAGAGGATGCTACCCAAAGCCGCGCGGGCATGGCAGACCAGCCCTCAGATCAAGCAGCTGGCGGCAGGGCCGATGCAGACATTCGATTCCGATGGCGTGTCCATCGCCTATCTCGACCTCGCCCCAACCGGCGAGGGCTCCGGCGATCCGATCGTGCTGATCCATGGCTTTGGCTCGAGCCATGCGGTGAACTGGGTCAACACCCAGTGGACCAAGACGCTGACCCATGCCGGCCGGCGCGTCGTGCTCTACGACAATCGCGGCCATGGCCGCAGCCAGAAGCTCTACGACCCCGAGGCCTATCACTCGAACATCATGGCCGAGGATGCCCGCCGGCTGATGGACCATCTCTCGATCGAGCGTGCCGACATCATGGGCTATTCGATGGGCGCGCGCATTTCCTCGCACCTGACGCTCGCTCATCCCGAGCGCGTGCGCTCGCTGCTGCTCGGCGGGCTCGGAATCCATCTGGTCGAGGGCGTGGGCCTGCCGCTGGGGATCGCCGACGCGATGGAGGCGCCTTCACTCGCCGACCTGACCGACCCGATGCAGCGCATGTTCCGCGCCTTCGCCGAGAACACCGGCAGCGACCTGCGGGCCCTCGCCGCGTGCATTCGTGGTACGCGCCAGACGCTGAGCAAGGCAGAGGTTGGCCGGATCGCGGTGCCGACTTTGGTCAGCGTCGGCACTAGGGACGACGTCTCCGGCTCCGGGCCGGAGCTGGCGGCGTTGATCCCCGGCGCGGAAAGCTTTGCCATCGAGGGGCGGGATCATAATCTCGCGGTCGGCGACCGTACGCACAAGCAGGCAGTCGTCGAGTTCTTGGCGCGCCGGCCGTAGAATAATAATCTCCTCAAGTAGAATATTATTCTACGGCAATGGCTTGCGACTATTATCTCGCAAATCGATTCTTGTTCTTCCCAGCTTGATTCAGCTAGAAGGCGGCACCACGTGCTCTGGCGCGCGCTGATCGCGCCAGATTGATCTACGAGCGAACCGCAGTGGAGAACGCCATGCCATCCGGGCGCCCGAATATCGAGATCCGCGATCCCGCCACCGGCCTCGACCGGCTCGACCCGGTCTGGGCGCGTCTGCGCAACGAGGCGGAGCTGGCGATCGCGAGCGAGCCGGCGATGGCGAGCTTCATCCTGGCGACGGTCACGAACCAGCCGAGCTTCGAGGCGGCGGTGGGCCATCGCATCGCCGCGCGGCTCGGCCATGGCGCCGTGCCGGCCGAATTGATCGCGCAGGCCTTCGACGAGGCGATCGAGGCCGATCCGGAGATCGGGCAGGGCATCCGCGCCGACGTTCTCGCCGTGCTCGACCGCGACCCCGCCTGCTACCGGCTGATCGAGCCGGTGCTCTATTTCAAGGGCTTCCACGCGCTGCAGACGCATCGCCTGGCGAACTGGCTGTGGCGGCAGGACCGGCGCGACTTCGCGCTCTACCTGCAGAGCCGCTCCTCCGAGGTGTTCCAGACCGACATCAACCCGGCCGCGAAGATCGGCAAGGGCGTCTTCCTCGACCATGCCACGGGCCTCGTCGTCGGCGAGACCACGGTGATCGAGGACAATGTCTCGATGCTTCAGGACGTGACGCTGGGCGGCACCGGCAAGCAGGGCGGCGACCGCCATCCGAAGATTCGCAAGGGCGTGCTGATCGGCGCCGGCGCCAAGATCCTCGGGAACATCGAGGTCGGGCAATGTGCTCGTGTGGCGGCCGGCTCGGTCGTGCTCGCGGCGGTGCCGCGCAACACCACGGTCGCCGGCGTGCCGGCCAAGGTGGTCGGCGAGGCCGGCTGCGCCGAGCCCTCGCGCTCGATGGACCAGATCCTCGCCGGCGATTGCGGCGGCGGCATCTGAGGCCGTCCCGAACTCTACTCCAGCGGCCGTCTGACGGCGTTTTCTGCGCTTCCGGTGCTCACGGACCAATGTCCGCTGCGCTCCGGTTCTCGAAAACACCGCCAGCCGACTCGCTGGAGCGACTTTCGAGAAGACCTCCGGGTCTATACCAGATGCAGGGCCGATCAGTCCTGCACGAGCTTCTTCTTGTGGTCGTCGAGATGGCCGAGATCGCGCTCGGGGTCGAGCCGGTCGCGCACGCGCTGCTTGAGCTGCTTCACATCGGGGAAGCCGCCATCGACGGTGCGGTCCCAGATCATGTCGCCGTCATAGTGGATCTGGAAGATGCCGCCGGTGCGCGGGATCAGCACGACCTCGCCGAGATCCTGGCCGAAGGTCTGAAGCAGCTCCTGCGCCATCCAGGCGGAGCGGAGCAGCCAGTTGCACATGCTGCAATAGGTGATGGCGATGCGCGGGCCGGGCTTGGGTTCGGTCATGGGATGATCCTGAACGAGTAGGAGAGCTCTCTTAAGCCGCGGCCGGCCCCGTGCGCCAGTCTCTTCCTGAGCGGGTGTCGTAACGTCATTGCTCTCGCTCAGGTTGTGTGCAAGCATCGCTTGTGGCGTGTGGGTTGGGGGCGTCATGGGCAGCGCGTTGCGTGCGTTCCTGCTGGCATTGCTGTGCCTGGCGGGGTTGATTGCACCTGCGGGGGCGTTGGATCGGGCACGGTTGAACGAGGCCCGCCCGATCAGCGAGACCGAATTGGCGGAACTGCTGCAGGCGGCCAGCCGCGGACGCGCCGGCGTCAGCGGTGCACGTGTCGATGCCGGCGACTTCGTCGTCATGGCCGGCGGCACCGAGATGCGCTTCGGCTTGGCGAGACTGTCGGCCCAGCTCAACGCCGAGCCCGATGCGTTCCGAAAGCAGCGGGGCTTCGACAGCCTCTTGCAGAAGCTCGACCGGGTCGCAGCCAGCGGCGATCCGAGCAAGCCCGCTTCGGCGGAGATCGCACGCTTCCGCGATGCGCTGCTGCCCGTCCTCAAGAACCGCTCCTATGTTGAGGAGTTCGCGGCGCTCGCCCGCAAGCAGGGCGTACCCGACGGCAAGCTGCTGCATTTGCCGCTCGCCGGGGATGTCATCGTCGTGCCGGCGCAGGATCTGCCGCGCATCACCCGCTTCGTCTCGGTCGGGGAGGGGCGGCGCTATGGCATGAGCGATGCGCAGGTGTTCGAGGCGGCGCTCGCCAATCTCGAACGGCGCGCCAAGACCTTCGAGATCCATGACCACGGGCTCTTCCGGGCCTTCGACTTCACGCCGCCCGACTACAACGTCTCGCTGCTTCTGCTGCCGAACCCCTGGAAGGACATTCCCGACCTGCCGAAGACCGTCGTGATCGCCATGCCGGGGCGCAGCGTGCTCGCCTTCGGTGATGGCGACGACCCGAAAGCCGTGGCGGCCCTGCGTGCGATCGCCGCGATGAAGGACGATTACCCGGTCAGCCGGATGCTGTTCCGCCTCGGACCCGGCGGGCTGGAGCCAGTTCGCTAAGGGGTAGCCGAGCACTCGGGCGGTCAGTTTCCCAGTTCGCTGATCATGGCAGCTACCTGCTGTGGGCCGTTTGCGCGGTCTGGTTGTAAGAGCGGGCCGTGTATGTCATGGCCAGATTGCCGATTTCCCGGCGAACCTCTCCGACAGCCAATACCCAGCCGAGCCTGACGATGATCACACGACGTGCGCTTTTCGTTGGGGGCGGGGCGACGCTGCTTGCCGGTTGCGCGCCGACCCAGCAGCAACACGGCCTATCCCTGGAGCTGGTCCAGGGCTTCAAATTCGCCGGGATCGAGGGACGGGTCGATCCCGAGGTCAAAGGCGTTTGGCTCTCGATGAAGGACGACTTCCTCAAGTCGAAGGGGGTCGTCGCTCCGCAGCCCGACACCGAGAACCCAGGCGCGCCGCCCAAGGAGGTGGTCATGCCTCCGGATGCCGAGTTCAAGGCGTTCCTGTCGCGTGAATTCGACCAGCGCGTCAGGCATGTCTTTGCGGAGCCACTGACGCAGGAGCTGAAGGGCACGCGTCCGGTCAAGGTCATCGCCACGCTGATCGCGGTGTATATCCCGCCCTATTGGGCAAGGTTCTTCAAGCAGCTCGCCGTCGGCGCGGAAGGCGATCGGAACAGCATCGGCGTCAGCTTCGAGATCGTCGACGCGAAGTCCGGGCAGAGCCTGCTGCGCTCGGCTCCGATCGGGCAACTCGGCGTGGGCGGAGCGTACTGGATCGATCTGGGCGGCCCGCGCGGCATGTTCCATCAGGATCCGATGGTGCGCATGCTGACGCTGCTGCAGCCGCAGTTCAGCGACTGGCTGCTCAAGCGAGCGGGGACCTGACGCGCAGCTTTGCCATCGATGCCGGACGCCCTCGGATCGGGACCTATGCGACGCTTCATCAGACTGACACTGCGAACCGTCGTGACCGTCCTCGTGGTCGCCGTACTCGTTCTCGCCGGCTTCCGGATCGGCGCGGCCTGGCGCGAGGCCAATTCCAGCGTCACGCCGCCGGCCGATGGCCGCCTCGTCGCGATCTCGGGTGGCCAGATATTCTTGCAGCAACGTGGGCCGCAGGGCGGCCGCCCGGTCGTGCTGGTGCCGGGCACCGCCGCCTGGAGCGGCTTCTGGCTCGATATCGCCGACAAGCTCGGGCAGGCCGGCTACAGGGCGATCGCGGTCGACCTGCCGCCGTTCGGCTATTCGCTGCGCGATCCGAAGAGCAACTATTCGCGCGCCGAGCAGGCGCGCCGCCTCTCCGAGCTGATCGCGGCGATGGAGCTGCGCAACGTCGTGCTCGTCGGCCATTCCTTCGGCGCCGGGCCGGTGGTCGAGATGGCGATGCGCTACCCGGAGCGGCTCAAGGGCCTGGCGATCGTCTCTGGTGCACTCGGCCTGCCCGAGGATGGCGCTCCCGTTCAACCGGCCAATCCGGTGCTGGAGACCCTGCTGCGGCTGCCGGTCGTGACCGAGGCGCTCTCGGCCGGGATCGTCACCAACCCGCTGCTGACGCACCGGCTGCTCGTCATGATGCTGCACCGCCACGAGGCGGCGAGCGAGGCGATCGTCAACGTGCTGTCGCAGCCTTATCGCCGCGCCGGAACGACGCCGGCCTATGGCGCCTGGCTGCCGGAGCTGCTGCTACCGGACCGCATCTCGTTCAGCGTCGAGCCGGCGCGCTATCGCGCGCTCAGCCTGCCGACCGCGATCATCTGGGGCGAGAAGGACGGGGTCACGCCGCTGGCGCAGGGCGAACGCCTGCACCGGCTCCTGCCGAACTCCTCCTTCGACGTCATCGCCGATGTCGGCCACATCCCGCATATCGAAGAGCCCCAGGGCTTTCTGGCGGTCCTGCTGCGGCGTCTGCGCGAGCACTGACGGGTCCAGGCAGGGCGCGGCCGGACTGGCGCGGCGCCAAACCTTGCATCGCGCCCCAAAACCGCCTAATGCGACCGCGTTTTCCGGCCCTAGCGGGGCGCTGTCAGGAACAAGGTGTCATGGCCAAAGAGAAGTTTGCTCGGACGAAGCCGCACTGCAACATTGGTACGATTGGTCACGTCGACCATGGCAAGACGTCTTTGACGGCTGCGATCACGAAGGTTCTGGCTGAGTCTGGCGGCGCGTCGTTCACGGCGTATGACCAGATCGACAAGGCGCCGGAAGAGAAGGCGCGCGGCATCACGATCTCGACGGCGCACGTCGAGTACGAGACCCCGGCCCGCCACTACGCTCACGTCGACTGCCCCGGCCACGCCGACTATGTGAAGAACATGATCACCGGCGCGGCGCAGATGGACGGCGCGATCTTGGTGGTGTCGGCGGCCGACGGCCCGATGCCGCAGACCCGCGAGCACATCCTGCTGGCGCGCCAGGTCGGCGTTCCGGCGCTGGTGGTGTT